>DDEN01000063.1:0-168566 GCA_002336115.1 Chitinophagaceae bacterium UBA1953 | reverse complement strand
TTGCAATCCACCAATACCAGCTCTCCACTTTTTTCTTAGCCATGAGCCACATACCTGTGTATGCTGTTGCACTGGCAAAAGCATCGGCCCATGGAATTGCTCCTGCCGAGAAATTTTGTTTAAGGTATTGTAATGCAAAATAGATAATGATGTAGAATGCTAAGAAAAACGCAAGCTGGTAGCCCCACCATTTTGCGTTTGAATAACTGATGTGTACTATATGATGTTTCTGCTTGTCTTTTTTTGCCCAGAGAATCCAGCNNAAAAATTAACCGAAGCTTCGCCAAACAAATGTCCTTTGAAACTTAGCCAGATGTAAATAACAGTGTTAACCAGACCAACCGGATATACAAGAATGTCTTCTTTGCGACTGTACCAAACACTGGCAATGCCGGAAATAACAGCAATGTACTCCAGCCATGTTGTGTCTTTCATTCCCTGAATAAATTCCTGCCAGATTGTTTCAATCATATTCAAATATGCAGATAATTTTGATTTAGTACAGAAATTTTATAGCAATTTCAGAAAATGAAATTTCTTAAATTTTTATGTGCTTTGTTTAAATAAAGACAGGCAAGTCAATTTTTGTTTAGCTTTACTGTCTCAAATAAAAATTGAACATTATGATACGTCATGCAACAGCCGTTTGGAATGGCTCAGNNCTTACAACTCAAAGCACCGTTTTAAGTAAAACACAATATTCATATCTCTCCCGTTTTGAAAGCGGTGTTGGTACAAACCCTGAAGAATTAATTGCTGCGGCACATGCCGGTTGCTTTGTAATGAAGCTGAGTTTTGTATTGGGTGCGGAAGGGTTTACTCCGGAATCATTAGAAACAAAATGCGAACTTTCTTTTGTTGAAGGTGTTGTAACTAAATCTCACCTTATTTTAACTGCAAAGGTTCCCGGCATCAGCAAAGAAAAATTTGATGAATGTGTAAAAGACGCTGAACTCAACTGTCCTATTTCTGCTTTATTGGGAAAGGGGCTTGCTATCAGTTGCGATGCAACACTTGTATAAGCATTACACAACACGATAAAATTTTGAAGGGCGCAGATATTTTGCGTCCTTTTTTTATATCGGTAATGAATTAGCCGCCAGGGTTTAATTCTATCTGTCCATCCACTTTTTAAACATAGGCGCTTTTTCTCGACTGACATCTATTTCCAGTTTAAGCGGCTGCTTTAAATGAACAATCAGTTTCTGGTTGGAAAGTAGTTTTATTGAGTTGATAGAATTAATATTAATAATTGCCTGCCTGTTAGCCCTGAAAAATAAATTACGGTCCAGCAATTCTTCTATTTCCTCTAAGGTTGTAAAGTCAAGTATGTATTTTTCCCCGCTGAAAGTAATCAGATAGTTGAGATTTTCCCTGTAAAAACAAGCGATATCTTTCGTGAGAACAGGTAGCCAGTTGTTGCGGACTTTTACAACAAATTTTTCTTTGTAAGCCGGCTGGGAAGAATTCATGTTTGTCATCATCTTCATCAACTGCTGAATATCGGTTGGATAATTTGCTTTGCTGGCAAAAATTTCTCTTCCTTTATCAATTGCCTTTTTTAAATCATCTTTATCAATTGGTTTCAGCAAATAATCAATACCGTTTACCTTAAAAGCTTTAATTGCATATTCATCATAGGCTGTGGTAAATATAATGGGGCATTTTAACTCGTAACGTTCAAATATTTCAAAACTTACACCATCGCTTAATTGTATATCGGCAAAAACCAAATCGGGCTCTGCATTTTCCATAAACCATTTGCGGGCAGTTTTAACGCTGGGTAATACTTCTGTAATTTTTATATCGCTGGCTATAGATGCAATTTTGTACTGCAGTTCCTTTGCTATCAGTGTTTCGTCTTCAATAATTACTGCATTCATAATTGAGTTTTTAATATTTAATAGTAAACCATTGGTATTAAAGCAACGGTATTTTTATTGTAAAGTATTTTTCATTTTCCAGTATTTCCATCGGGCGGTTGCTAAGGTGACAATATAATGACTCCATATTAGCAAGGCCCAGTTTATTACTGGTTTCTACAAATGTTTTCTTTTGAAGATTGTTTCTTACAATCAGGTAATTATCTTCAACAAACAAATCAATTCGCAGCGGCATTTCTCTATCTGCAGTGTTATGCTTTATTGCATTTTCAACCAGATTTTGAAGGGTTACAGGAGCAATTTTTCGGTAGTAATGTTCTTCGTCAATATTAACATTTACTATTAATCCGTTTTCAAATCTTGTTTTTTGAAGATCAATATAAAGCTGTACAAATTTCAATTCCTCACTTAAGGGAACTGTTTCATTATCCCTGTTTTTTAAAATGTACCTGTACACTTTGCTCATTTTGTCTAAGAAATTGCCGGCTTGTTTAGGATCAATCGTAATTAAACTTCCAAGTGAAGTGAGTGAGTTAAACAAAAAATGAGGGTTCAGGTGTTGCTTCAGGTTTTCATACATTACCAAAGCTTTTTCTTTTTCCAGCAGTTGTGCTTTGTTGTGCAGCTCATTTAATTTCCGGATATTCCTGTTGCGATAACTGTAAACAAAATAACCGGTTAGTAATGCTAAGGCAATGAGTAAATAAGGAAACCACCATTGTTTGTAAAAGTATGTTTTAACTATAACCGTAATTATTTTTTCTTCTACATTCCAGTCGTTCGGATTACCGGTTGCCTTATAATGCAAAACATAGGTTCCTCCCGGCACATTGGTATAAATGGCTTTTGGAATTTGCGAGTATTGCCATTCTTTATCAAAGCCTTCGAGTTTATAGGCATAGTGGGTTTGTACCGGGTTTTCATAGTTAAGCGCAGAGAAGCTAAATGAAAAGAAATTTTCATCTGGATTAAAAGTTATAGTGAAATCAGAATCGAGGATTGTTCGAAGTGTATAATCTTTATCTAAAATGCTGATACCTGAAATAAACACCCGTAAATTCGATTTCTCCTCTTTATACATCAGCGGATTAAAAACGACACATCCTTTTAAAGTTGGAAGAATTATATCGCCATTTTTTGCATAATAACCGGGATGCTCAGAAAATTCAATGGAAGGGAGCCCGTTTTCTTCTCCAAAAAGTTTAAAAAATTTCCGCTCTTTATCCATCATTATTAAACCGGCTGCAGTGCCTATCCATAACCGGTTTAAGCTATCTATAGCAATACTGGAGGTAACAGTGGTTTTTAATCCGTTTTTATCTGTAAACTTCGTAATGAACCCTGTTTCGGGATTGATGCCGTTTATTCCATTAAACGTACTGACCCAGATAATTCCCTTATTATCTTCTTTTATGTCGGTTACCAGGTTGCCCGTAATAGCATTGAGTGATTTATCGTTTGCAACCCAGTGATGTGTAACCCCTGTTTTTTTATTATACATACCAAGACCAGAACCGTTAAAGCCAATCCACAATCGGCCTTTACTATCTTCATAAACAATTCTTACCCCATATCCGCTAAAAACTTTGAGTGCCGGGTGGGTACCAATGCCGTGAAATTTTTTTTCAGAAGGAACATAATAATACAACCCGTCAAAATCTTTTGTGCCAAACCACAGAGTTCCTTCCCTGTCTTTATTTGCTGAAAAATAAAATGCTTGAGGTATGGAATCTTTGGTGCTGAAAAAATCTATTTTTTCTGTTTTTTGATTATAGCGGTTAACACCTTTTCCGGTTGCTATCCAGATGTTATCATTATCATCAGCCAGTACAGCCCTGCAGGAATTATGATAAATAACATCTGCTTTGCCCGGCTCATTGTGCCATATTTTATACTTTTTGGTAACCGGGTTGTACCTGGTTATACCATCGCCTGTACTAAACCAGTAATTTCCGTCTTTATCTTCAGTAATACCTCTTGCCAAAAAGTTGTTGTCATAGTCCGGCCCGGATCGTATTGTGTGAAATAAAGGTTTTTCCGGATTGAAATAATCAACACCTGCATTACCTCCCTGCCAAATATTATTATCTCTTGAATGATAAATACATCTTGAAATATTTGAGAGAGGACTTTTTGTAAGCTGTTCACTGTGCTGATGAAGCATAGTTTGTCCGTTACTGTAATTATATTGCAATAATCCCTTGCTCGATGTGCTTATCCAAATATTGCTATTGTTGTCTTCCGCAAAATCATTAACTGAAACTTTTGTTTTCTTTTCAAAGGTGTTCAGCCATTTGTTAAGATCTTCAGCTTTGTTGTTTTTTATACTAACCCTGATAAATTTATAATCAGGACCATTGCAGAGCCACAAATAACCAAATTTATCGGCAAGCAACTTAACCGGAGCCTGTTCACCCATTTCCTTTACCGGAAAAAAAGAGCCATTATTATTAGCGAAAGAATAAATGATGTATCCTCCGGCACAGCCGAAATAGGCATTGTCTTTTTTTATAAAAACACTTCTTACAGTATGTTGGTTGAATATAGATGTGGTATCACCCGGTTTGGATAATTGCTCAAGCGTATTCTCGGTTGTATTGTAACAGAGAAATTTTCCATAACCTGTTATAAAAAGTTTGTTTTTATAGGGCGTAATTGAGGCAATAAAATAATTGTTAAGCGGCCAAATTTTTCTGAAGGTGTTGGTTTTGTAAATGTATTCATATAAACCACTGTCGTAGCCTGCCCAAAGGCGACCGTTATTATCGCACGTAATTGTCCAGGCAATTCCTTCAGGAACAGATGTACTGTCGTTTGGGTTATGAGTGAATTTTGTTACAGAAGATCCGTCAAATCGGTTTAACGCACCCAATGAAGCAAACCACATAAATCCATACTTATCCTGGCAAATAGCGCTGATGCCACCATCGTTCAGGCCGTTCTTTGTAGTAAGATGATGAAAGTTGATATCAGATTGCTGGGCATTTATTTCAGAATAAAATAAAAAACCTGTTACAGTTATAACCAAATAATTAATAACCCGGCGCATAAACTCCAAAATAAACACAAAACCCCGGCTGTCAAAATATCACTAACGAGCCGGGGTGTTTTTATAAACGAAGTGTGGCAATTTTTAAATAAGCCGTGTTATGGGTCTATTCATAACTGTATTCGTAAATTCCTTTTTTGCCATCAACAGTAAAGTCTATATACATTTTGAGTACGTTTCCCGATGCATCTCTTTCATATGTATTTTTATTTAAGGTAATTACTTCACCATTTAATTTTACAGATTTAACTTCAGCAAATAGATTTTTTGATGGTTTTCCAAATAAGTTAGCAACGGGCCAATATGAGAAGAAACCACCGGGTGTTGTATTTTGATATGTATTGTACGTAAACTCATCATTATATGTTAAAACTCCTCCGTAGTATCTTTTAGCACTTGTAAAATTTCCATTATTTACTTCTACTGTTTCTTCATAAACGCTTGATGAGTTATATCCTTTAACTCCGGTGTTATAGCCATCAGCATTATAAGTCAATTCATAAGTATATGTTATTACACCAGATGAGTTTTTGAAATCCATTTTGGTAATGGCGCCTTTACTGTTTAAAGAACATTCAATAATGGCGTCAATACTATTGTCGGTGGTTTTGTATCGTGTTACAACTAATCTGGTAGCTGATTCAAAGTTAAAAATATCTTTGCGGGTTCCTTTTAAATATGAAGCCGGTCTTCCTTGGGCATCATAGGTAAAAGTTTGTACTTCGGCCGGATCACTTTCGTAAGTGTAAATTAATTTTGAAATTTTTTTAAGAGTCGCAGGTTCTTGTACAGAGCTTGCATTTTTGTCTTTTTTACAACTGATTAAAACAGATGTGATAATAAGAACTGATAATAAGGACTTTTTCATTTTATTTTTTGGGTTAATGTTTATTAGTTAAAAAAATTATAGAATAAGAATAGATGAAAAGTTATCTGGCATATATTTGATTTTTACCGTCTCCCCTTTGCCGGGAATCTGTTTTTGATTTACAATTGTTCTGGAGTGTATATAAACAAAGCTGCCATCGACTTTTTTTAACTTAACCCACAACCGCATTGGTAAAAGACTGCCGATTTTATCATCAAAAAACGAAGTGTCTATTATTACAGCAGTAGCCTCGGTGCCTTTATGCAGTAACAGGCGCTGCTGCTGAAGAAGTTTTAGATATTCGTTTTTTTTCCTTCCTCCAAAAATCCGGTGCCACCAAAAGTTTTTTGCTTCTATGTTCATCCTCTTACAGAATTTGTGCTGTAAAATTGTTGTAGCATAAAATGATAAAAAAAATATTCAGGATTAAGTGTGTGTTTTATTTATTAAAGTGTGGTTCCTTAAACTTTAGAAGTAATAAGTCGGGGAATTAAAAAAACTGCTAATAGTAATAGCCCTGTTTTTTTACAGTTGTGAAACGGTTTTTTTATAGCCACGCTTTATTATAAAATTTCCGTAGCAAGCTTTATAAATCATTAAACGCATTGAATTTTTTTGAGCTGTGGGATCTTTTTTCTTACAATTTGCCTGTTTGAAATTCAAAAATAATAGTGTACAAAAGAAATTCTCTGTTGAGCTATAACATCAATAAATTTAAAATAAGTTGAACTATTACCAGGTAAATAAATATCGTCCTTCGCTTATTTTATGGATCCTTTTTCCCTTCAGGTTTAAGTATTAGTTAGTAGCGAAGATTAAATAATAAACGCCAATATTTGGAAGTATTACTAATGCAGCATTTTATTTATACAGAATGGTAATTGATTTGTTACAATTATAGATAGACCAATACAGATAAATAGCTGGAGCTAAAAGAAAAGATGAACATGCTTATAGCGTTTCTTTTTGGGCAGTTACATTAATCATTAAATTTGAAAGTATGGTGTAGCAAGATAGCCAGGCCTCTTCTGTTTCATTATTCCAGTCACAACCCGTTCCTTTTTTTAATGTCCACAAAAGGGCATCGCCTACAATTTTGTAATGAACCGGTTTTACACCATAGTCAACATGTCGGCGGGCCATTTCGGTAATTTCATCATTGATAGTATCCAAATTGTCCAAACGAACTACTATGGTTGTAAGGGTATCAATCAGCTTCTTATATTGCTCATCCATTTTTTTGGGAAACATTTTCCTTAGTGAAGGATGATCGCTAAATAGTTTTGAATAAAATAAATCACCAACAACCGCTGGTGAAACGTCCCTGAAATTTCGCCAGGACTGTTTAATGAGTTTTATTTGATATTGGCTTAATTCCATTATAAGTAATTAACACTGAAAACTGTTTTAGTTTTCAATACAAAGATGATGCTATTAGGCGGTATTACAAATAGGTTGCTTAAATAAGCAGCCTGTTTGCTTTTTAGATTCTTCCGTTTTTTATTAAAGCTTATTCATGTACCAGGTTCTAAATCCTGATGTACTTGGCGTAAAACCTAAGGTTCCCTGTTGTAATTTGTCGCCATTTCGTATTGCCTGCAAACTAAATTTTTCGCCGGTTGGGAACGATACGTCTGCTTTGAAAAGATAGCTGTCTAATGTCCATGTGCCGGTTCCATAAATGGGAGAACTGAAATCGCCATCAAAAAACTTTAATGTACCATTTGAAAATAATTCCATTGAATGCTTTGAAGAGAACACACCTGTCAAATCAACTATTTCCCCGCTCCACTTTCCTACAAGAGCACTGGAGGGATCATTCGTATCAGTTTTATCTTTTTTACAAGCTGTAAAAAGAATTGCTGTAAGAAGAATTAAAAATATTTGTTTCATAAAACGTGGTTTAATGTTGTTTTTAATTTGATAATGTAAAAATGCCACGTTTTAATACAACCAAAATTTTTTTAAACTCCACATGCTTCATTTTTAAAATGAACTGTATTGATTTTAAATTTTTATGATATAGTAAAAGGCTTTCTATGCTGAGAAAGCTTTTGCAAGTGATGTGGAAGGTGTTATCTGTCTAACCATTTTTTAAATTCCGGGCTTTTTAAACGGCTCATATCTATTTCCAGTTTATGGTTTGGTTCCTTTAGTTTAATAATGAGCTTTGAATATTCTAAAGGTTTTACAGATTGAACCGCTTCAATATTGATAATGAACTGGCGGTTGGCACGGTAAAATTGTTTTGGATCCAGTAAATCTTCAATTTCTTCGAGAGTAACATAATCAATCATGTACTTTTCGCCGTTAAACAGGTAAATATAATTAAGCACCTCTTTGCAGAAACATGCAATATCTTTTGTGTTTACAGGCATCCATTGGTTGCGGATGTTTACTATAAACTTTTCTTTATATTTTACCGAAGCAGATGGATTTGCTAAAGAAAGAATCAGTTCCTGTATATCAATTGGAGGTTTTTTATTTTCTCCTGTAATTTTTCTGCATTTGTCAATTGCTGTAAGCAGTTCAGTTTCTTTAACAGGTTTTAATAAATAATCCACTCCGTTTGCTTTAAAAGCACGCATGGCATATTCATCATAAGCAGTGGTAAAAATCACCGGGCACTTTAATGTGTATTCTTTAAATATATCAAAACTTACTCCGTCACTGAGCTGTATGTCCATAAACATCATGTCGGGCTCTGCATTTTCGCTCAGCCATTTTCTGGCAGTTTTTAAGCTTGGTAATACAGTAATTACATCCACATCTTTTGCAACTTTGCTTATTTTGTTCTGAAGCACTTTTGCAATGATTTCTTCATCTTCAATAATTACTGCTTTCATATTAATAGTATTAAAGTTTTTAAATTCTTGTATTTGTCAAATTACTGTTTATTATATCAAAGGAATTTTAATGATAAACTTGTTTTCTTCTTCTTTTATAGTAACCGGGCGGGTACTTAAATACTTGTAAAGAGTAGTAAACTGAGCAAGCCCTTTTTTATTTGATGTTTCCACCATATTTTTCTTTTGCAGATTGTTTTTAACTATTACATAATCGCCCTCAACATAAATATCTATAACCAAAGGCATGGTTATATCAATTATATTATGTTTTATAGCATTCTCAATTAAATTCTGGAGAGTAACAGGTGCAATTTTATAATGCAGGTATTCGTCGGGGATATTAATATTTATTTGTAAGCCATTTTTAAATCTTGTTTGTTGCAGATTAATATACAGAGTTACAAAATTCACCTCGTCTTTCAGAGTAACGGTTTCATTGTCCCCATTTTTTAAAATATAACGGTAAATGCCCGATATCTGTTCAAGAAATTCTACTGCTACATACTGATCGGTTTCTATTAAACCTGATAATGAAGTAAGCGAATTGAATAAAAAATGTGGATTTAGCTGTTGTTTCAGGTTTTCATACATTACCATGGCTTTTTCTTTCTCTAATTCCTGCGCTTTATTTTCAAGTGTCAGTATTTCCTTTTGTTTATTCAGCCGGTAACGATAGAATACAATAAGAGCAGTTATTAAAAGAATGCCAATAAGTGACCAGAACCAGCCTGAAAGATAAAAAGGTGTTTTTATTGTTACATAAATTGTTCTTTCAGGAGTTTTCCACGTTTTGTTTTTTGATATGGCTATAACATGGAATACATATTTTCCCGGACGCAGATTACTGTATAATGCTTTTGCGGTAGCATCGTTTTCAATCCATGTTGTATCAAACCCATCTAATCTGTATTTAAGCGTGTAAGGGAATATATCTTTATTTATAAGTGAGCCAAAACTAAACTCCAGCGAATTTTCATCCGGCTCAAGTAATAAACTGGTTTCATCGTTTATAAGTTTTTCCTTGCCTGAAATCTTTACAATACTAATTAAAGGAGGTTTTATTTCAGGTTTGGCATCAAGTTTATCGGGCAGAAATTTAATAATGTCTCTGTTCAGTGTTCCGAATATTGAACCATCTATACCTTGTTTTAAAATATTGCTGTAATTGTAAATATTTTCATAAAGAGGAATGTGGTACCAGTTGGCACCTCCTGTTTCGGGGTTGTATATTGCATAATTTTTAAAAGACACAATCCATACCCGGTCTTTTTTGTCAATAGCCATATTACCCGGAACAGTTCCTATTCCACTTATGTTTTCAAATATTTTTATTTCACCGGTATGAATATTATAGCGATATAATCCGGCAGCTACAGATGTCATCCATAAATTGTCTTTGGAGTCAAAGGCATACTGACTGATGTACGAGGTCATTTCCCTGAACTTGTCTTTTACATAGAACTTCATTTCTACTTCATCTTTTTCATTTACATGGCCTATCCAGCCAAATGCAGGAATAAACCAAGGGCGGCCTTTCCTGTCAATAACGGGGTGTGTATATGCTATATGCTGGCTGTCGGGAAGTAACTCTTCAGAAGCTTTAATCAGTTTTGCTTTGTTTGTGATTTTGTTCCATTTAATAAAACCCTTGTCCCAGGCAGAAAACCACACAATACTGTCGTTTCTCACAAATGAAGCAAGTTGTAAATCGGGTAGTCCTTTAAACTTTTTGTTGAAGGGAAGTATCTTTTTCGTTTTTTCATCTATCAACCAGATACCTGTGTGAGTGAATATATATATCTGTCCGTCAGTAAAGCTGAAGTTGTAAACATCGGTAGGTAATTGTCCTTTGCTGTTTTTCTGTGCCTTGCTGAAATCATAAAATATGTAACTGGAGTTATCAGGGTTATAATGAATCACTGATGGAGTGTGTTCGGACGCTATCCACCATGTATTGTTTCTTGGATCATTTGCAAAGGCTCCAAGTTTTCCCCCGCTAAATTCCTTTACATTATCACTGATTGGATAAATACTGTAAACACTTTTAGTATAATTGCACCTGGATAAACCTCCTGAGGTGCCTATCCATATTGTATTGTCTTCATCTTCCAAAATTCCCCAAAAAATATCGCCGGCTATACTTAGCGGGTTGTCTTTTTTATAAGCAATAGTTGCAGCCTTTTTTTTCTTATAATCTATCACTGCAATTTGATAATTCCACGTACTAAGCCAAAGCTTATGATTGCTGTCTTCAAATAATGTAGTAGCAACTGCATCAGGTATTGTAGATTTAATACTTATACGGTATAGAATTTTATGAGAAGAAGGATCAAAGGCTTTCATTTCTTTTGTGTCATTATCGAAAAACCAGAAATAGCCAAACTTTGACCAGGAAAGTGCCGAAACTCCATGTTTGACAAACAAGCTGTCGGACGACATATTCTTGTAACAGTAAAACTTGTTTTCTTTGATATTATAAAAATGCAGCCCAAGCCTGGTGGCTAACCAGAGGCCTTTACCGGACGGGTCTTCTAACATTCCGTTTTGCCTCACTGCATAATAACTCAGTGAATCTTTAATTTTTGTAAGCGGACCTATTTCTTCAAAGATGTTTTTCTTTTTGTTAAGTTTGAGAATGGTCCAAACGCCTGTAGCCCATATATCTCCCCGTTTATCACATAAAATATTGAATACAGCTCTTGCATAATCATAGCCCGGGGGAAAATAATTTTTGAATTTATTTTGCTTTAAATCATAACAAAAAATTCCTCCTCCGGTAGAACCCCAAATGTTGCCATGTGTATCCTCACATAAATCAAAAACGGAATTATCAATAAACGAATTGCTGTCTTTGCGTGCATTAAACTGGTAAAAATGCTGTCCATCGTACCGGTTAAGACCATTGTGACTTCCTATCCACATCATACCCTTACTGTCACGTAATAATGTGTGGATGAAATTAAAGCTAAGCCCGTCTTTTTCGCTGTTGTTATGAAATAAATAGTTTGGTGTTTGTGCACCCGACTTTATGCCGAGCAGAATAACCAGAAGTATATAAAACGTTTTTTTCACTTTTAATGCTTGCCCCCAAACTATGTAAAACACCCGTGTTTTACAAGTTTTACCCGGGTATATGCAGTAAAATAAATCAGACTGTGCAAAAACTCAATTGAAATGCAATTGATTGAGATTGAAACGCAGCAGCAGTTTAAAGAGCAATCCATTTGTTTCGAAATCTTTCTATAGCCGTTAAAGCAGCTAAATGATAATCATAAACATGTAAAATAGTTTTTTGAGCATGTAGCCTTCATAAAATTTACATCACTTAAAATCTTTTTCATTTTTGAGTTATTAATCAAAAACAAAAAACCAAACAAAAAGTCAGTTATGAAAAAGTTTTTTATCTCATGCTCTGTGTTTTTGCTGGCCTTGGTAAGCAAGGCTCAAAATGTAGCAATTAATACTGATGGCACTAATGCCGATGGCAGCTCATTGCTTGATGTTAAAAGCACTACTAAAGGGATACTCATACCACGAATGACAACAGTTCAGCGCACAGCTATTACATCCCCTGCCTTAGGTTTATTGGTATTTGATACAGATACAAAGACAATCTGGGCATTTGATGGTGGTAGTTGGGTTAATCTTTCTACAACCGGGAGCACAGGATTTACTTTACCTTTTGATCAAACTGTAACTCTACCTGCTAATGCTCTTAGGATAGTAAATACACAAGGCACTTCAATCAGAGCTGAAGGTAATGTTGCAATTTCAGCATATTCTCCATTAGGTAATGCTATTAACGCAAATGCTGTTTACGGCACTGCGTTAAATGGTCAAACAAACAGCGCAGCTCCTGCAATTAATGGTTATAATCCTATAGGCAAGGGGATTCTGGGTCAATCTGATATGGAAGATGGTATCAAAGGGGTATCAAATGGTAGTCAAAACAAGGCTGGTGTGTGGGGACATAGTAATAATGGTATTGGTGTAAAGGGGAGTAGTGTTAATCGAAATGGGATTGAAGGTTCAACCGATGCCGGTGGAACTTTTGCTGGTGTGTTAGGAATAAACAATCAATGGGGGGGTTGGTGTACGTGGAATTAGTAAAAGAGGAACCGGGATATATGGATATTCTGATTCAGGTGTAGCTCTGATAGCTAAAATAAATAATTACGATAAACCTGCGGCTGTAATAGAAAACTCTGCTCCTTATGGACTTGCTTTAAGCGTTCAGGGGCGTTTACAAATAACTGGTGGAAATCCCAGTGGAGGAGCGGTTCTCACCAGCAATGAATATGGATATGCTTCATGGAAACAACTCACTGATTTGGGTGCAGGGAACAAAATATATTTTAAAGCTTATAGTATTCTTAGCGCAAATTCTACAATTGCAAATAACAAATGGACTAAATTAATTTTTAAAAACAAAAGCTATATATCTAATAATTTACTGGGCGATAACTTTGTAATTTTAAATTCAACAGATACCAGTGTTTACAAGGTCTCTGTAGCTGGTATTTATTCCTTTTCTGCAAGTATAAAGTTTTTTGCCCCATCTGGTAATTCTTATATAAGAATAATGGCGGAAAAAGGCAATTCTGTTAGAGTAGTTGGATCTTCCTTTGGAACGAAAACATCCGTTTCCAGCGCTGGTTTAGCTGGAATTCAACTTACTATTAATGTAGAAGACCTGTTTGATGCTGGCACAAATGTTTGGGTTGAGGTTTGCCAAAATACAGGACAAAATGTAAAAATATATGAACCTCTGTACTCTTCAAGCACATTCTTTTCAGGACACTTTTTAGGAGACTATTAATTAACAAACACTTTATTCTTAGAAAATGAAAAAATTTTTATTTCTACATGTAATATTATTGATTGGATTAAAAAGTTTTCCCCAGGTTACTATTGGGTTAAGAACCAATTTTATAAGTAACGGCAAAGTGTCAATAGTTTTAAATGATATCAGTTTAAAGAATGATGGTGATTTAACTGACAATGGAGGTATTTATAAGTTTATAGGTATAGAGAATACATCTATTAGCGGGACAGGTTCAAATAATTTTAATGTTTTTGAAATGAGCAAAACCGGTGGCACAAAACTTATACTCAATAATTCAATTAATATTAATTCATTTCTAAATTTTACTTCTGGCCTGCTTGATCTGAATGGTAACAATGTTCTTTTAAACAGTAACGCCAGCTTATATGGTGAATCGGAAACAAGCAGAATTATCGGGCCTGCCGGCGGTTATGTTGAAATAACGCAGGTTCTGAATTCTCCTTCTGCAGTTAATCCCGGCAATTTAGGTGCTACAATCACTACTTCAGCAAATATGGGAACAGTTACTATCCGACGGGGACATGAAGTAATGAGTGGTACTAATTTGTCTTCAAGTATTTCACGATATTACAATATTATTCCTCAAAACAATGTTGCACTAAGAGCTACCTTACGATTAAATTATTTCGATGCTGAACTAAATGGGCAAAATAAGAATATGCTCGCTATCTGGCAATCGAATCCTTTGGTTGATGCAAATAATTGGCACGGTCTTTCTTATTCTTATCGAGATGCTACTAATAATTTTGTAGAGCAGGAAGGAATGAGCGAATTTTATTTACAAACACTTGCAGTTGATAACAGTGTGATTGCACGAACAACATTTAAGCAAACAGCAATCAGCGAATCGTCCTCTTCATTAATAAACAAACTTATAGTCGGTCCTAACCCCAATAACGGCAACTTCTATTTCAGTATTGAGGGTATTGAAAAAACAACGATAGTTGAGTTGCTTACGATTGATGGGAAAGCAATCGGCAGATTTGCTGTAACCAACATGCAGAAACAACAGGTAAATGGCTTACGAAGCGGTGTGTATTTTTTAAGGGTTCATGATAATGGTCTGATGCAGAAAATCATTGTTCAGTAGTTTTTGGTTTTTCTGTTTTTAAAAAGAGAGCGGGCATTATGCCCGCCTCTCTTTTTTTAAAAAATATTCAAAGGGAAATTCGCCTGCCTTCAATAATTCCATCATCTGAAAAACGATCAAATTCATTTCCTTTAATTATTTCCCAGCCCGATGAAATCAGTTTTTCATTTGTTATATGACGATTCCCGGTTTCGGTTAAATGAATGTTTCCATATTTGCAGATAAATAAACCCGCCTTTTCATTTTTGGCGAACAGGAAAATATATTCGGGAGCCTGTGGATCGCAACGGGTTAGCCAGAATAAAATAGCTGTAAACTCTGCAAGCTCGTTTATGTTTATAAGAAAGGCTTCTTTGTAAGTTGATTGGCATGCAAAACCTTCAAGCTTTTTATAAGCCTTTACAAGTGGGGTAAACCGGTTTTTCCTGTTGCCGAAGAAATCAAGTTTAAGATGAGATAAAACATAAAATTCATCTGCATGAATTATCTGAAACAGTTCTTTTAGCTTATTGCTTAGCACACTTGTAAAAGTTCTGATGTCAGTATGATTAATCCCAATAATTGTATGGTGAACTTTATAGTCAACGGTTGCATCACTTATACAATCAAACGTTTCCCTGTATAAACCTTCCTCCTCTTCATTTATGTAATCCTGAAGTATTTCATGATCAAAAAATGCTTTTTGCAGTTTAATAATCTCTGAACCTATAATTGGTTTTGATTGTATGATTTCTTTTCTTGTTAAGAGCGTACACATATAACTTAAGCAGACTTGTTCAGTTTTTCAGCTATAGCTAAAAGCAATTTATTCAGTTTAATAAAAAAGCGCTGCATAAAATGCAACGCTTTCTATCAGAAATAAAATGTAGTTATTATTCTGCCTCAGCCACTACTTCCTGTACTTCAGGAATCATGCGCTTCATCATTCCTTCAATACCGGCTTTGAGTGTAATCATACTTGAAGGGCAACCGCTGCAGCTTCCCTGAAGCATCAGGTTCACCTTGCCATCTTTAAAACTTCTGAACTGAATAGCGCCGCCATCCATTTCAACTGCTGGTTTTACATAATTGTCTAAAATTTCCTGAATACGTTTTACCACATCGCTTTCATCACCACTGAAAACATATTCTTCCTTTTCAGGAACAATAACTTTCGATTCGTCAATCACCATCTTGCCTTCTTCCAGGTAATCTTTCAAAAACTGGCGGATGGTTGGAATCAGCTCCTGCCAGTCAGTATCGGGAGTTGAGCGGGTAAGTGTTACAAAGTTGCTTGCAATAAAAACAGCTTTTACAAAAGGGAAACCAAACAACTCCTGTGCAAGTGGAGATGCTTCGGCTGCGGTTACTTCAGGAAAATCAATGCTTTTGCCCGGGTAGAGAAGTTTGTTAGCTACAAACTTCATCGTTTCAGGGTTGGGGGTCATTTCGGTATAAATACTGATAACGGGATTTCCTGTCTGAATCATAATTGTAAAACTTTAAGCTGTAAAATTAAAGAGAAATTGGTGTTTATAGATAACATTTCAGCGTTTTGACCTTAATCAGACTCTTTCTGCGGCAGAATTTCCCTTTGTCGTAAATAAAACCAGTTTGAAAATGTTTTTAAAAAAATGATAATTAAAATCCTGTTTCAGCATTAGCTGTACTTATTTTTATCTTTCCTTTTTAACACATTTAATTATGCAGAGAGAAATTACAAGCTGGTACAGTCCGGCAGTTAACAAAGAAATGCCTGTTGTTACTTATGGCCATTATGGGTTTGCATTGCTGCTTGTACCAACGGCAGCGGCCGATTATTTAGAGTATGAACGTTTTCAACTGATAGATGCCATTCGCCCGTGGATAGATGCGGGAAAAGTGAAAGTGTTTTCGGTTAACAGCTTAAATACAGAAAGCTGGATGAATTATGACATGCTGGGCGAACACAAAGCCATCCGCCATAACGATTTTAACAATTATATTTTTAACGAAGTGATTCCGTTTGTAAAAAGCAAAACCTCCAACGAAACGGAAATTATTGTAAGCGGAGCTTCATTTGGTGCCTTGCACAGTATGAATTTGTTTTTAAAACGACCAGACATCATCAATGGCGTTTTTGCCATGAGTGGCGTGTATGATTTAATGGAATATACAAGAGGATTTTATGATGAGCAGGTGTATTTCAACAGCCCTATGCACTACATGCCCAACCTCACCGATTATACTATTCTTGAACAGATACGCCGCAGCAGACACATTCATATTTTCAGTGGAAGCGGTCCTTATGAAGATCCATCGAGCGGAGCAAGGTTTGCAAAAATTCTGTACGATAAAAACATTCGCTACGAACTTGATATTTGGGGACAGGAATGGCCGCACGACTGGAACACATGGAAAGCAGTAATGCCACATTATTTAGAAACGAGATTTTGAGGGAGATGAACACAGAGTAAATGGAGCAATTAAAGAGATGCATGGAGAATGATTTGACTCTTTAAAATTTGCCCCAATCCAGTTTCACACAATCTTTCCAACTGAACCATTTTCTGTTTTCGTTAATTCAAATATTTTCTGCGGCTCCAGTCCTTTTTCGGTTTGATGAGATACATATAAAATGGCGGAAGAGCTTTCGGCTGCAATTTTATGAATGAGCTCAATTACTTTTTCAGCATTCTCATCATCAAGACCTGTTAACGGTTCGTCAAGAATTAATACGGGCGGATGCTTTACCATTGCTCTTGCAACAAGCGCCATTCTTTGTTCGCCGGGCGACAGGTTGCAGAATGGCTGTTTGGCTTTGTGCTCGAGCTGAAGCATCTGTAACCATTCGTGTGCCGAACGTTGCTGCATATCAGAGGGAATGCTGTACAATCCAATCTGGTCAACATAACCTGAAACAATCATTTGTTCCAATGTGTGTCTTGTGCTGAACAAATCAGTCATTGATGGAGTGAGATAACCAACCTTGTTTTTTATATCCCAAACCGATTCGCCACTGCCCTTTTTTCTTCCAAACAAAAACAACTCCTGCCCGTAGCCTTTTACATTATCGCCGGTAATCATGGTGAGCATGGTTGTTTTGCCCGAACCATTGGGCCCCTTCAGTTGCCAGAACTCTCCTCTATGAATACTCCAGTTGATGTTTTGCAGTATCTGCCGACCATCATAACTCACATTTACATTGGTAAAACGAACGAGTTCATCGCTGTTAAGATCATAAGTGTGAAGTGGAGCAGGAATGGTTTGATAAAAAAGATCAGCAGCCGTTTCGTTTGTTTCGGTGTATGGAATAATTTCTCCTTTTGCGGTGGCTGTAACTTTTGTTTTAATAAAATCCAGGGCATCTCTTTTCCTGTGCAGCAGTTGAATGATGAAAGTATGTTCAGCTATTTTTTTCAAATCATCTTTCAGCAATTGCTGTGTGGCAATATCTAAATTGTCAAATACATTATCCAGAATCAGCACATCCGGTTTTAAAGAAATAAGATGATTAAGTAAAACTTTTTTCTGCTCACCACTCGACATGGAGCGAAGCGGCTGCCGTTTGGTATCGTTTATTCCTGAATATTCATGAATCTGTTCTTCATGCAAAAACTGTTGTAATGTGTAAGAAGAAAACAACTCGGTATGAAGCTGATTAATTTCCTGAAACATCCCTGCTGCTTTTTTATCCAGCAAGTGCTGAATAAGCTGTTGCTTGTTATATGCGTTTGATAAAACAACGAGGTAATGTTGCATTGAATACCATTTTAATTAAACGAACTATTGCAGTTGTACAGGTTTAACCGTATAACCTTCTTTTCGTAACAAAGCCAGCACACCAATATTCCCACCCAGGTGTGCTGCGCCAACTGCAAAGAAACAGGATGCTTTCTGCATATTTGTTTTCATTACAGGAATCCATTTGCTGTTGCGTTTGGTAAGCAGTTCGCTTTCTGCTTCAATATCTTTTACGCCGGTTTGTGTAATGTTGAACAGGGAGTCAACATTCTGGGTTTTGTAAACAGCAACTAATTTTTTAAACTCATTTACTTGTTTGTTAAAATTTGTTACCATTTCTTTCAGGTTGGCAACTTCAACGCTATCGGGGATTGAATCAAACACTGCTACCTGGTCTTCAATTGTTTCAAGTCCTTTAATGTCTTTTTTGTATTTCGTGGCCAGCGTAATAAAATTCTGTTCATACGACTCCTTATTGCTGCAGGTTAGCATTTTTTCTGTAAGCATGCTCATCAGCATAAACGGTTTAAAACCGTTGAACATACTTGCAGAAGAACCAGTGATTTTTTTATAACTGCTGTCGAAACTTTTGAAAGCACTGTCGCCGAAAAGCTTTTGAATCGTTTGGCCCTTTGGCAATTGTAATAAACTCATCATTTTCATGATCATGTTCGGATCATCCATATCCAGCTCAAGAAACACTTCGTTTGCATTGATGAATTTTTCACGAAGCAAATCAGGGAACAGAAAATCTTCCCGGCAAATAATATGTACTGTTCCGAATACATAGGATGGTTGTGTTAACCCGTTACCGCTGATTTCCCACAACATACTGCTTTGCTTTTTTTCCTGTGAAAAGCTGAATGTTGAGGACAGTAATAAAACAGAAGCGAAAACGAATTTTTTCATGTGATAATTTTTTGTGGTTGCCACTTTAATGCAAACTACGCTTCTTCATCCATTTCATCAACAATTGACTTTAACCGTTCAATATGCTGGCCATATAATTTACGTACATACCATTTGTTAATAAAATAGATTGGAATAGTAAAAACTGTTATTGCTGCAACAAGGATTGCCGCAAACAGTAGTATAAATTGGTTTGAGTGCAGCGCTGAAGGATATTGCTGGCTTTGTGGTGAATAAAAAAGAATAATACAGCTTGCCACAATCATTGTTAAAGGAAAAATTGCAGTGCCTGCAAATAAATAAAAGCGCACATATTTTTCCAGTGTTTGCACCTGCATTTTAAGGTTGGTTTTTACTTCGCAGGTGTTACACTCCATTTGTTTCAGCAGTTTATTTTTCATTAAGTAGTAAATAATGTAAATAATGCCAATTACAAACAGGAGTGCAGGCAGGGCAAGCAACCCTCCTTTAAAATTTAAGAAATAATAAGCAATGATGAAACTGTAAAGGATTATTACAGCCCAAAGTTCAACTAACAGGTTGCGCCTGATTTTTGCAATAGGGCTATGCGATTTTTTCCTTAGCATGGCCTGCAGTGCTTCAGATGAACTGGCAGCCTGTTGCTTATCTGCACTGTTCCACATTTCTTTTAACTGATCAAGTTCCATACTGTGCCGATTTTGTAAGTGAACGTAATTTTTCTTTGATGCGGTTCATTTTTACACGAAGTGTTCCATTGCTGATACCCAGAATTTCTTCCATTTCTTCATAACTTTTATCCTCGAGATACAGCATAACAATTGCCTTTTCAACTTCTGTAAGTTTTGAAATGGCATTGTACATTTCCCTTAAACGTTCTTCTTTCAGTTTTTCATCTTCTGATTCAACCTCGTCTTTAGGAATATATTCAGGAAAACTCAGTTCTATTTTTTTTGCTTCTTTTCTACGGGCTGTTATAGCCGTGTTTAATGCAATGCGGTACATCCATGTGCTCATCTTTGCTTCGCCACGAAATGAACTATAGGATTTCCAGAGTTGAATAACGATTTCCTGGTACAAATCATCTTTATCGCCCTCATTGCGGCCATACAAATGACAAACCTTGCGGATGATCCCCTGGTTTTGTGTTATTGTTTGTAAAAAATCCTGTTCTGCCGGGCTTGTCATTCAACCTTTTGATTTTGATATTTGTATAAGTTGCACAAAATTGAATTAAGTTACAGTAAACCCGATATTAAAATGAAGAAAATGTACCACCTGGCAAGCTGCACCACCTGCCAGGCAATTATAAAAGAAACAAAGGCTGCGGAAGCCGGTATTGAATTTCAGAATATTCGTGAACAGAAAATTACGGCCAGGCAGCTTGATGAAATGAAAAAACTGGCAGGCAGTTATGAAGCTTTGTTCAGCCGCAGGGCGTTGAAGTATAAAGAGCTTGGCTTAAAAGATCAAAAACTTACGGAGGATGATTACCGTAGTTATATTTTAAGTGAAGACACTTTTTTAAAAAGGCCCGTAACCATTGTTGGCGAAAAGATTTTTATAGGCAATGATAAAAAAACTGTTGAAACTCTAAAGGCTGCTTTAAAAAAGTAATTTCGTTAAAACTTTGTCATTTTTCAGTTATAAACAGTGAGATGCGGCAAATAACCCACTAGTTTGGTAGAGAGGCTGAAAAGAATTGCTATTTTTACCGGCGGTCAACAGTTTACAACTGCCGATCGTTCATTGTTTATTATTATCAAATCAGTGTGTCATAAATAGTTTATATGAACGGATTTCCAGGATACCTGTTGAGCAGTCATTTTCCTTCAAGGCAAACAGTAGTTGCTTTTACCGAAGAGTTGATTAATTTTTTATTTCCTGTAATTGATGATCCCCGGAATTTTGATCAGGCAGAAGCAAGTCTGAAAGCTTCCATGCAAAAAGAACTTATCGAAATTCTTACCCCGTTATCGCAGAACTATGCAATTGATGTGGATGAAATTTCTGAACACTATTTTGATGAACTTCCTTCAATAAAAGATCAACTGATTCAGGATGCAGGGTTTATTGTTGAATTTGACCCGGCAGCAAAATCACTGGAAGAAGTTGTATTGTCTTATCCGGGCTTTCTTGCAATTATTGTTTACAGGCTTACACATGTGTTGTATGAAAAACAGATTCCTATTTTGCCACGAATGATGAGCGAATGGGCACACAGCAAAACAGGAATTGATATTAACCCCGGAGCCACAATAGGCTGCCCGTTTTTTATAGATCATGGTACCGGCGTTGTAATTGGAGAAACAACTTTGATTGGTAAAAACGTTAAACTGTATCAAGGTGTTACTTTGGGAGCTTTGGCAGTACGTAAAGAAGATGCAGAAATTAAACGTCATCCAACTATTGAAGACAATGTGGTGATTTATGCAAACAGCACCATACTTGGAGGCAAAACAGTCATTGGTCATGATAGTATTATTGGCGGAAATACCTGGCTTACAGAATCGGTTATTCCCCACAGTATTGTTTACACAAAAAATCAAACAATTGTAGCTGATAAAAAAGATTTTATTGAACCATTGAATTTTGTGATCTGAATAAATAAAACAATAACCATTAAAAAATGAAAGCAAATAACATTTTAGCAACTATCGGCAACACGCCGCATGTGCGCATTAACAAACTCTATCCTGCCGGTGTGGAAGTATGGACAAAACTGGAAAAAACAAATCCAGGTGGAAGTATTAAAGACCGCATTGCATTAAGTATGATTGAAGATGCTGAAGCAAACGGAATTTTGAAAGAAGGGAGTGTTATCATTGAACCAACAAGTGGAAATACAGGTATTGGTTTGGCAATGGTGGCAGCAGTAAAAGGCTACAAAATTATTCTGGTTATGCCCGAAAGTATGAGTATTGAACGCCGGAAACTGATGAGTGTTTACGGTGCAAGCTTTGAATTAACGCCCCGTGAAAAAGGCATGAAGGGCGCTATAGAAAAGGCAAAAGAGTTAGTTGAATCAACTCCAAATAGCTGGATGCCTCAGCAATTTGATAATCCGGCTAATATTGAAGCGCATGTTAAAACAACTGCTCAGGAAATTATAGCCGATTTTTCCGAAGGACTTGATTACCTTATAACCGGTGTTGGGACCGGCGGACATATTACCGGTGTTGGACGTGAATTGAAAAAGAAATTTCCAAACCTGAAAGTGTTTGCAGTTGAACCCGAGCTTTCGCCTGTTATCAGTGGCGGCGCACCTTCTCCACATCCTATCCAGGGAATTGGTGCAGGATTTATTCCTGCTAACCTGGATACCGAAATTCTTGATGGCACAATACAGGTAAGCAAGGATGATGCTTTTTCTTATGCGCAGCGTGCTGCAAAAGAGGAAGGAATTTTCCAGGGCATATCAAGCGGTGCAACAATGGCTGCATTAGCAAAGAAACTACCTGAAATTCCGGAAGGAAGCAAGGTGCTTATTTTTAATTACGACACGGGTGAACGTTATTTCAGTGTTGACGGATTATTCTGAAACTAATATGTAACCGAAAACTCAAAAACAGTTTCAACCTCATTGCTTTTGTTGTTTCTGTAGCGTAACTTAAGAGTACTAAAATCAGGGTATGATAAAGCATATCAGGAGCGGGTACATTAAAACAGAAACGCATAAGGGCGTTACAACTATTGAATTTTTTTATCCGCAAAGCAATGCACTGTCATTGGAAATGTTGCACGATTTGGCTCATGCAATATTTCATGCAGGAACCGATCCAACAACAACTGTGATTATACTCCGTTCGGCAGGTGAAAAAATTTTTTGTGCAGGAGCAGGTTTTGATGAGCTTGCTGCAATTAAAAATGAGCAGGAGGGCATTACCTTTTTTAAAGGCTTTGCACAACTCTTCAATGCAATGCGTAAGTGCCCGAAGTTTATTATTGCAAGAATACATGGAAAGTGTGTGGGTGGAGGTGTTGGAATAGCGGCAACTGCTGATTATGCTGTTGCTGTAAATGGCGCTGATGTAAAGTTGAGTGAACTGTCGATGGCTATTGGCCCGTTTGTGGTTGGTCCGCCAATTGAACGGAAAATTGGTTTATCAGCGTTCAGTATGCTTGCAATTGATGCTTCATTATTCCGGAGCTCCGAATGGGCAAAGCGAAAGGGCTTGTTTGCAGAACATCATGAAACAATTGAACTGATGGATGAAGCAATTGAAAAGCTTGCAATTAAACTTTCAGTTTCTTCGCCTGAAACAATGGCTGAAATGAAAAAAATGTTCTGGAAAGGAACAGAAGACTGGGATAATTTATTAGAAGAAAGAGCAAAGATCAGCGGCAGGCTTGTGCTTTCTGCATTTGCTAAAGAAGCAATTGCCAGAATAAAAAGAGGATGATTGGATAACATTGTTTATAAAAGAGAAGCTGCAGATTTTTTCTGCAGCTTCTCTTTTATAATTAAATATTTTAGCAACCTTCATAGACCGCTACTTCAAACGATTCAAGTTTTCCTTCGTTCAGGTTAAAATACAGAACAGAAGGCGAGTTTTCGCCCATGAGCATAATTGTTGACCTGGATTTGCTTCTTTTGTAATCATCGTTACCAACCTGCTCATAGTTGTAATAGAAGTTAAAATCGAAATCATTATACGTAGTAATAATTTTCATTTTATCATCTCCGGTAACAATTCCTGATTTCGTTTTGAGTAAAGAAGAATTACTGCTGATGGAAAAAACGGCAGTTTCTGAGTCATTTTCATCAATATAATTCTGGTAAAACACAATTGTTAATTCAACTCCTTTGTATGTTACTTTTGCCGTATCGTTTCCATAATCATCTTTTTTCCCCTTGGCGGGCAATACTATATTCTGGTTCAGAACTTTTTCAACATCTGTTTTCTTCATGTTTATTTTAAAAGGACCAATGCCATTGAGAGTAACCTGAAAATCGTTTGTTGTTTGAGTAAATCCAAGTGTGGAGAGTAAGAGAAAAGCGGCAAAAAAAAGATGTTTCATTTTTTTAGTTTAAATCGGATGATGATTTTTTATGAATGCAATAAACAATTTTTTACTGAAATAATTATCCGTTTAACTTAGTAAAAATGATACAGACTTTTTCCTCAGGTAATTTTAAGCAATACTGCAACCATCTTTGTAAATGCGACAGGCACTTGAAAGTAATTATAGCTGAATATGGTTATCCGCCAATGTGGACAAGGAAGCAGGGCTTTGAAACACTTATCCTCACCATCCTTGAACAGCAGGTTTCGCTTGCGTCGGCTTATGCTGCTTACAAAAAGCTGAAAGAAAAAATCGGGAAAGTAACAGCACAAAAAATTATATCAATGACCAGTGAAGAATTAAAAACCTGTTATTTTTCAAGGCAGAAAATTGTTTACGCAAAAGAATTAGCATCGGCTGTTTTATCAAAGCAGGTCATTTTAAAACAAATGGCAAGTCTGGATGATGGCGAAGTGAGAGCGCAATTAACTGCTGTAAAAGGAATTGGAAATTGGACGGCAGATGTGTATTTAATGCACGCATTGCAGCGAACCGATCTGTTTCCTTTGGGCGATGTTGCACTTGTAACAAGTTTAAAAGAACAAAAGCAATTACCTCTGCATATTACAAAAGAAGAAATGCTGGCTATTGCTGAACCATGGCGGCCTTACAGAACAATTGCTGCAATGATTTTGTGGCATGCATATATTCAGAAGCGGAATATGAAAGTAAGCATATAAAAAAATCCGCTTATGGGGATTTGGTAAGAATCAAATGTCTTCATATTCATATAACGGATCAATAGGTGATCCTGCTTTCATTTCGTACACAGGATTAATCAGCCCGTCTTTTAATCCATAAACCCATCCATGCAAATCAGGGCGTTGATCTTCTTTCCATGCTTTTTGAATCATTGATGTTTTTGCAAGGCGTTGTACCTGTTCAATTACGTTCAGTTCTGTTAGCCTGTCGGCCCTTGTTTCTTCATTGTTAATTGCATTTAATTCATCCCTGTTGTGCCGATATACATCTTTAATATAACGGAGCCACATGTTCAGTACTTGTTTGTGATCTTTATTGCTCATAGCTGCTTTAATACCACCACACCCATAGTGCCCGCATACAATCACATGTTTTACTTTTAAATATTCAACTGCATATTCAAGTACGCTAAGAAGATTTACATCGGTATGAATAACAAGATTGGCAATATTGCGATGTACAAAAATTTCACCTGGCTGAGTTCCGGTTATTTCATTTGCAGGCACACGGCTGTCGCTGCAGCCAATCCATAAAAATTCAGGATTCTGCAGGTGTGCAAGTCTGCTGAAAAATTCAGGATCGATTGTGGTTTTTTCAGATGCCCATACTTTGTTTTCAACCAATAATTTTTCGTATGATTTCATTTGTTTATCAGTAGTTTACATTTTATGTGAGGTGTTGGCCGTAAAATACTTAAGAAAAATTTAAAGATTTTGAAGTAATAAAAAAGCGCTGCTTTTCTTACTTTTGCGGCCATTCTTCCGTCAATTTGAATAAAAATAGGGAAAAATAACAGCAATTTTAAAGATGCACTATACAGAAACAAATAGCCAGATCAATACAATTTCAACCATTTTTTTAATGGCTGTGTTAATGTGGCTTACTGTATGCACTCCTGTTGTTTATTCAGCAATGCAAAAAATAGAAAAGAAGAATGCTGTTGAAAAAACAGCTTCGTCTTCTTGCCCGAATGATGATGACTCGTCAAACCCATTGAATAATTCTAATGAAGAAAAATCGGGCAGCACTACATCATTAACAGAAGAGTTTTTACACGATCATCATAAAACAGAGTGTATTTTTTTTACTAAAAAATTCTATAACAGAGCAGAAGATGAAGATGCCTATGTGGCATTTCATGGCGAACTGCTGGTGCCCCCTCCAAACATTGCCTAATACTAAAGGCATATAATTGCCTCCGTTCAAAATTTTATTACAGTAAAGCTGAATCGTCAATGTGCGCTCATTTATTGAAGCGTAAAACAATTGTTTTGAACAGTTTTGTTTAAAACGAAGTGTAAAAATTGCATTCAGTTTAAGCATTCGGTTTGTTCATCAAAACTAATTACACAAAAAATATTTGGTAATCAAATGAAATTAAGCACAAAGTTTTTTAAAGCAGATATGCTGTCGGGAATGGTGGTATTTCTTGTAGCCCTCCCCTTATGTTTAGGCATAGCAGTAGCCAGTGGAGCGCCTCCATTTGCCGGCATTATTACAGGAGTTATTGGCGGTATTGTTGTAGGTTATCTCAGTAATTCAAACGTCAGTGTATCAGGGCCTGCGGCTGGGCTTATTGCTATCATTCTTGCAGCAGTAACCGATTTGGGTTATGAAACCTTCCTTGCTGCCGTTGTTATTGCTGGTATTATACAGCTTACCCTCGGTTTAATAAAAGCTGGCGGTATTTCAAGCTATTTTCCTACAAGTGTAATTGAAGGGATGCTTGCTGCAATTGGCATCATCATTATTAAAAAAGAAATTCCACATGCAATTGGATATGATAAATCACTTGAAGGAGATTTCTTTTCTTATGAAATACTGAAAGAAGACAGAGGATTCTTAACCGAAATTGTTCACTCGTTCAATTATGCACATGCCGGGGCAATTATTATTACCGTTATTTCACTTGCAATTCTGATTGCTTTTAATAAAGTGCCTGCACTGAAAAAAATCAAGGCTTTGCCGGGGGCACTTGTTGTTGTGGTTGCCGGTATTGTTATAAATGAACTGTTTAAAGCAAGTGGCTCGGCTTTTGCTATTTCACAGGAACACCTGGTAACATTGCCAACCGCTTCATCGTTGAAAGAGTTTATAGGACAGTTTCATACACCCGATTTTGCAGGATTTCTTAATCCGCAGATATGGATTGTTGGTGCCACTATTGCTGTAGTTGCAAGTATTGAAACATTGCTCTGCCTTGAGGCGGGTGATAAAATGGATCCGCAGAAACGCTTCTCAAGTGCAAATACGGAATTAAGGGCGCAGGGAATTGGAAATATTCTTTCCGGGTTAATCGGAGGCTTACCAATGACATCGGTTATTGTACGTACAACTGCCAATATTAATTCAGGAGCAAAAACAAAACTGTCGGCTATTGCACATGGCGTGTTTTTGTTGATAGCTGTTGTGTCAATTCCGGGATTGCTGAATAAAATTCCTATGGCCAGCCTTGCCGCTATCCTGATTATGATTGGTTTAAAACTTGCGAGCCCTAAAGTATTTACACACATGTGGCAAACGGGTAAACACCAGTTTATACCTTTCATAATAACTGTTGTGGCTGTTGTTTTTACCGATTTGCTGAAGGGTGTAGGTATTGGTTTAGCCGTGAGTGTTATATTTATTCTGCGTGGAAATATGAAACTGGCTTATTTCTTTAAAAAGGAAAAGCATCATG
This sequence comes from Chitinophagaceae bacterium UBA1953, assembly GCA_002336115.1. Classification (GTDB taxonomy): domain Bacteria; phylum Bacteroidota; class Bacteroidia; order Chitinophagales; family Chitinophagaceae; genus Lacibacter. The sequence goes on along the minus strand of DDEN01000063.1, from coordinate 140,942 downwards.
AAGGAGAAACTGTTCACATGGATTTAGCCCAGGAAGTTTCTTTTCTTAATAAAGCGGCTATTAAGCAAACCCTTGCACATTTACCCGCAAACAGCAAGCTTATTATCGATGCGGCCAATACAGTTTATATCGATCATGATGTGCTTGAGCTTATCAGGGATTTTTTAAACTTTGGTTCAAAAGATAAAAATATACAGGTAACATTAATGAACTTTAAACCTGCATATAAAATGGAAGACTCTGTGCATGTACATTCTGAGAAAGACTAAATGATACAGGTACAAAATTTTTAAACAATACGTAAATAACAAATAATATGAGAGTACATACAAAAGAAACACAATCACACCTTACACCACGATTGGCTTTGGATATTTTGAAAGAAGGAAACGACAGGTTTGTGAATAATTTAAAAGAAAACCGCAATTTGCTTGAGCAGGTGAATGCAACCCGTGATGGTCAATGGCCGTTTGCTGCTGTGTTAAGTTGTATGGACAGCCGCACTTCTGCCGAACTGATTTTTGATCAGGGATTGGGCGATATTTTCAGCATCAGGGTAGCCGGTAATATTGTTAATACAGATATTCTTGGTTGTATGGAGTTTGCATGTAAAGTGGCAGGATCGAAATTGATTGTAGTGCTTGGGCATACCAAGTGTGGTGCTGTAAAGGGAGCATGCGATCATGTTGAAATGGGAAATTTAACTGAGCTGCTTTCAAAATTGCAGCCTTCTGTTTACGCTGAACGTACAACAGTTGAATATGAAAAAAGGAATTCAAAAAACCAGGAGTTTGTTGAAAACGTTTCATCTATTAATGTGCGCCGTTCTGTGAAAAGTATTATTGAACGTAGTTTTATTATTGAGCAGATGGTGGAGAATGGTGAAATTGGTGTTGTAGGTGCAATGTATAATATTGAAACAGGTAAAGTTGAATTTTATGAAGATGTTGAATTCATAAAAGATCAGCATAATCCCGAGTTTAGTCTTGCTGAATTAAGACACTAAACAAAGGGCCCCGACTTTAGACTAAACTCCAATGTTTAGACAAATTAAAAGATTAATTTGGAACATGATGAGCCCGATATTAAATCGGGCTCATCATGTTCAGATTGAGCTTTATTCTGTCATTATTGTAACAAATGATATACTTCTTTATTTCTTTTTTCAACTCACCTGCAGAATTATATTGTTTCAAATAGACTGTTCTGGCTTTATAAGCCGAAAAAAAGGGTTCGATTACTGCTTTTTGCTGTTCCTTTCTTTTTGAGTACATATTGGCACGGTTTCATTTGATATTGCCAGCCTTGTTCAGAATGTAGTAGTAATGATTTCGAGGTGCTTATTTCATTAATGCCCTATGAGCATAGTCATCATGCTCTTAAAATTTGGGCTGTCAGAAAGCTCATAACTTGCAATTTTCTGGTTGTATAAATCAATAATAGGTGAAGTTATAGTTTTTTCCTAGCATATTGAACTCGGCTGCATCTGTTACCCTTTTTTTGATTGGGTTGCCCCGTTTTAAAATGCTCTTCAAAATATTCGGTGCTATTATCCTTTGCGCTCCTTTGTATGATTTGTATTTGTTTAACCCGTTGGCGGAGTTAATTTTTTAAAAAGATGGGACAAAAGATGTTGTGAAGTTGTCTAAGTGGGTGATTAAACTTACTAATCCAACATGCACAACATCAAAACAAATTTCGACAAAATACCTGTGGTTTTAAAAGATATTTAGGTGATCAGATAAATGAAAAAGGCAACTATGTAAGGCATGGTAGTGTGCCAAAGTTTTCTGATGTTGAAGTGATAGCGATGAGCCTGACAGCAGAATGTTTAAGCATTGACAGCGAAAATTATTTATTTCCAAATTACGTAATGAGTATCTTGCTGCATTCGAAAACATGATAAGCAGAAGGCAATATAACGATAGTAGCAAATTGTTATTTGATAAAACAGAGCAAGCCCGAAAGCTCTCTCAGCAAGGCTTAACAGGCAGGCTGATGTATTTGCCATAGATTCTATGCCACTTGAAATTTGTAAAATAAGCCATGAGCAAAGAAATAAAATGGGCAAGGGCTATTGTGCACCACAGAAAAAATATTTTTATAGCTATAAGTTGCATAGTGTCTGTTCTGCTGCCGGAGTAATAGGGTCGTTGGACTTAACCAAGGCAAGTAGCTTGATGTTTATTACCTCAAAGATGTAAAAGAGTTTTTCAGTAATTGCATTATAACAGGTGATAAGGGATACATAAGCAAGCAGCAGCAGATAAATTTATTTGAGACAGCAGGGATACAATTAGAAGTGCCATTACGAAGTAACCAGAAAGAACAAAAGCCAGTAATCAGAATTTTGAAGAAAGTGAGAAAGAGAATAGAAACAGTTTTTTCTCAATTATGCGACCAGTTTATGATACAGCGTAACTACGCCAAATCCTTTATTGGCTTCAAATCCAGGATTCTGGCTAAGGTTACAGGATTTACAATTTTACAGTTCCTGAACAGGTTTATTTACAACCAACCTGTAAGCAGGGTGGTTAAGCATGCTTTGGCTAATTAACTCCGCCAATAGGTTTACTTTATATTTAGTTACAAAAAAGATAAAAACTAAAGAAGACTATTTAAAGTCTAATTTCTATAAAAGGTATTCGTGATAAAGAATCTATCAAAAGCGCCGTTGCTCGTCCTTTTAAGACCTTTAGTGGTGAAGAATTATATCCTTCTTTTTTTGAAAAAGAGGCGGCAGTTGCAGAAAGCAGAATTGTTAATCACCTTTTTATAGATGGCAACAAACGCAAAGGCTATGTTTTAATGGAATTGCCTCTTCGTTTGGAAGGTTATAAAATTATTGCCGGATGATGCAAGCCTGTATTCTTTTTTCATCTCTATCTTCACAGGATCAATGCCGTTTGAACATATAGTAAAATGGCTGAAAGAAAATTCAGCCATTCCATAATAGATTTTATGTTTTTTATTTCTTAATCAAACTTTTTAGAACCGTTTCATTTACTTTAACCGGGTATTTCTTTTTCAGTTGTGCTATCCACTGCTCTTCCATTACTAATTGGTAATCGTTAATAACCAAACCTTTTGCTTCTTCAAATGTGCGCTGGTCTTCTGTGTTAAAAAGTTTTACTATGTAACAGAAAGAAGCAGAACCATCGTTTGGATTTGTTACAACCTGTGTAAACATGCCCGGCTTCAATTCTCCGTTATTAACAGCAGGTAATTGGTTCATTTCAAAACGCCCACTATCGGCCAATGCAGTTCCGTTAAAATCATTCATGTATTCTTTCCATTTTAAAGGATCTGCTTTCATCATCAGCAAGGCTTTGTTAGCAATTGCGGTATCGGAGCAGTTGAAAATAACAGCGCCAGCGCTTGGCTGCCATTTGTACCTGCTTTTGTTTTTATTATAATAAGTAAATAAGGCTGCTGAGTCGGTTGGTGCTGCACTCCATATTTTACGTTCCATAATTTCGAATAACAAACTTCCCTCGCTGAACTCTTTTAACAGGTAACGGAAGTCTTCGTTTGTTGTTTCGAGCCGGTCTTTATAATACTGCTCAACAGTTGTTTCAATAAACTGATCCATGAGCTTATTATAATTGATGGAGCCATAAGTATGATAAGGTTGCTGTGCTTTTGCAAATTTCAACCAATCGGTTACAGAAATGGTTTTCCCCTTCAGTAAAAACAATGGTTTGGTTTGACTGGCTTTAAAGAACGATACATAGTTTTTTGCTTTGAGTGTGGTGTCGGTCAAAGTCCACAGTTCTTTTTCGTTATAAGAAAGCTGTTTGAACCCGCTTGCTGTTTTCATTTGCTGTTTCACACGGGAAAGAGCAACATTCACTCTTGAATCGGCATTTACTTTTTCCGTCATTTCCTGTAAAAAAGCGGCATCGTTGTTATTTTCTATAGCGGGTTTTAACGAAATACGTTTAATGATGTGAAAACCATCTGAAAGACGTACCGGCTCACTGATGTCTCCGTCATTTTTTAAATTAAATGCTGCTTTAGTAAATGCCGGATCGTACTTTGTAAATCCAAATTCAGGCATTACACCTCCTGAAGCATAACTTACTTTATCATTACTGTATTTGAAAGCAAGCGTTTCAAATTTTTCACCGGCTTTTGCTTCTTTATATACCATCTCGGCTTTTTCTTTTGCTTCTGTTACGTCTGCCGCTGAAGCATTGGCGGGAACAGCAATCAGCACCTGTGCTGCTTTCATTGTACCCAGCGATTTTCTTTTGCTGATGAGTTTGAGAATATGATAACCGATTGGCCCGGCAACAGGTTTTGAATAAGCACCAACAGGCAGATTGTAAACTGTTGTTTCAATATCATAGGGCAACGAAAATACGCTGATGTAGCCAATATAGCCTTTGGTTGATTTTACATATTCATTTGTGGAGAAAGCTTCGGCTGTTTTGCCAAAATCAGCACCAGATTGTAATTGCTGATAAGCTTTTTCAATTTGTTTTTTCGCTGCAGTACTATCAAAGCCATATACCACAAAAATATGTGCAACCTCCAGTTCGGTTTTGCTGCGATCCTGTGCCTCGGCAATCATTTCTTTTACGGCGGTGTTGTTCTGCATAAACTGATCGCTCATTTGCGCACGGAACCCGGCAATATCATTTTTAATATTGGGCAACGTATCAAGCTTTGCTTCTTTTGCTGCCTGTACTTTAAGTTTAAACCTAATAAACAGATCAAGATAATCCCGGATGGCTTTTTCATCGGTTGCACCGTTATTGTTTTTAGAAAAAGCACGCCAGAATTCTTTTTTATCAACTGTATTCGTTCCGTAAGAAAAAAGTGTTTGAGCATTGCTGCTGATACAGAACAGTAAAAACGACAGAGTGAAAATTTTGCGCATAAACAGTTTATGGATGTTTGGAAGTTTGATTGTTTTGTTTGAACTGCAGAAATTCATCAACCTGTTCGGGGCTGATTTTTTTTGCCACAATCCTTTTTTGTTCGTCAAGTAAATAAATAGTTGGTGTCTGATATACATCGTACAATTGCCTGAAGCCCGGAGTACTGGCTTTTATTTCTGCATCTCTCATTTGCGGCGTTTGGTACAGGTGTATCCAGTCTTCCAGCCTGTGTTCTTTTATATAATTCATCCAGTTATTTTTTACAAGAGGCATTTTTGCAAAATCAGTCCGCACCGTATCAGTAAGAATGCCTACTACTTTAACGCCCAACTTCTTCCATCTATTGCGGTAAAGGCTGTCGAGTTTTGGAACCTGTTCTTTACAATGGCTGCAATCCGGGTCCCAGAAAACCACAACGGTATAATGCGACTGAACGGCGTAAAGATTCATTTTTTTGTCAAGGGTGTCAAGCATGTTGAGATCGGCAGCAGGTTCGCCAATAATATTTCCCATGAGGCTGTAGGCCCGGTTGTAAACCAAATCCCGGTCTTTTTTCTCCAGCCAGTCAACATCGCCGGGTTGGTAATATTTTTCAAACAAATGAAGAAACACCACATCAAACCCCATGTACTTTGGGTTCATATACTCATTGGTGAATTTGTTGATGAAGTATTTGAACATGGTTTTGTTGCTTCGACTGCTGAGGATAAACCTGTCGAGCTCCAGTTTTACACTATCGGGGTGCAGGTAAACTGCTGTTTCAAAATAACGGTTGAGGCGTTGTTCAAACATGGGCGTACGCAGCAGGCGTTCGTCGGCAAAAGAAATATCCTGCCAGTATTGTTTTTTGTAGTTGTAAAAAGCGTTAATGCTGTCCTGCTTTGTTTTTGTTCCTGAAATTTTATACTGCGGCTCTTTCATTAAACGAAACAGAAGTGTAAGATAGCTTTGCGGATGAACAAGTGAAAAACTATCACGCCAGTGTTGTGAAAGATTTCCGGCGTGGCTCATCTTTTTTTGAATAGCTGCACTATCTGCAGCCGTTTTTGAAAGTGAAAGGTCGGTTTGCCATTTCTGAAAATCTTTAAAATAAAAAGCAGTTGCTTTTTTGTAGGCTTCTAAATAATTGTTTTCCGATGAACCGGTGATTTTTGCAATGGTAAAATTTGCAGTATCAATACGGATCGAAAAATTTTGTTCTTTATCAATCAACACATCAAAAAACTGTTTTTTTGCCGGGTCAACAACGATGTATAAGCCGCCTACAAGCGGTTCGGTTCCTTCAAAAACAACTTTTCCTTCGGGCTGAATAAGCACAGAATCTTTTACATATTTTTTATCGCCAAAATAATATCCAAGAAACAGGTACCCGTTCGTTACAGGTTTGTACTGTAAGGTTATCTGGTAGCTTTGTGCAACTGCAAGTTTGCTGCCAATTGCAAGAAGGAGAAAAAGAAGCGTTTTTTTCATAATCACAGAACAGTAAAGTTATTCAAAAAGCTTTCTACTGCTGTTAACTATTTGCAAAGGGATGGAATGTTACCTTTGCGGCGTGAGAAAAAAAAATAAAATAAGGATACTTGAAAGCGTAAAAGTTGAAGATTACGCTGCTGAAGGAAAGTCTATTGCCCGTGTGGATGGGAAGGTGATTTTTATTGAAGGGGCTGTTCCCGGTGATGTGATTGATGTGCAGCTTGGCAAAAGCAAAAAAGACTGGGCCGAAGGCAAGGCTGTGCGTTTTCATGAATATGCAGCAGAACGTACAGCACCCTTTTGCGAACATTTTGGCTTGTGCGGTGGTTGTAAATGGCAAATGCTGCCTTACGAAAAACAACTTGAATACAAGCAGCGTGAAGTGGAGCAGAATCTGAGACGGATTGGTCGTGTTGAATTACCGGCCATGCTGCCTATAGTGGGTTCAAAGCAAACAAAGTATTACCGCAACAAACTGGAATACACCTTCAGCACCAAACGCTATTTAACAAGAGAAGAACTGGCAAAGCGGGATGAAGAAAAAAGAAAAGCAGAAGAAGCACAGGTTGAATATGCTCAGCCGCAGGATGCGGCTCTGGGTTATCATGTGCCGAAAATTTTTGATAAGGTAATTGATATTGAAACCTGTTACCTGCAGCAGGAGCCAAACAATGCCATCCGCAATTTTGTGAAAGAGTTTGCTAAAAAACACAATTTCTCTTTTTACGATATTAAAGCACACGAAGGCTGGTTGCGTACCATGATCTTCCGCATGACAACAACCGGCGAAGTAATGGTGAACATCACATTTGGGTATGATGATGCAGCAAACAGGGAACTTTTGTTTAATGCATTGATTCATGAATTTCCTGAAATAACCACGTTGCTTTATACCATCAATCCTAAATGGAACGATAGCATTTATGATCTGCAACCCCAAACCTATTTCGGCAGCGGGTATGTAACTGAAAAGCTGGAAGAGTTTGTATTTAAAATCGGCCCGAAATCTTTTTTCCAGACCAATACAAAGCAAGGCGAAGCCTTGTACAGGGTTACAAGAGATTTTGCGAAGCTTACAGGCAACGAAGTGTTGTATGATCTTTACTGCGGTACAGGAAGCATTGGCATTTTCTGCAGCAAGGGCGTTAAAAAAATTATTGGTGTTGAAACCGTTGCCGAAGCAATTGAAGATGCAAAAGAAAATGCAGCATTGAATGGTCTTTCCAATACCTCGTTTTACGCTGGCGATGTAATTGATATTTGCAATGATGAATTTTTTGCAGCACATGGTAAACCAGATGTTATTATTACCGATCCGCCACGTGCAGGCATGCATGAAAAATTAGTGCGTAAGCTGCTTGAAATTGAAGCGCCGAGAATTGTTTATGTGAGCTGCAACCCTGCCACACAGGCAAGAGACCTGCAATTGCTCAATGAAAAATATATTGTTGAACAATTGCAACCGGTTGATATGTTTCCGCACACACATCATATTGAAAATGTAGCAGCTCTGGTGCTGCGTTGATGTTTTTGTAAAGTTGAAATGTTTACGTTTCATTTCATCTTCAATACCGAAATTTGTAAAAAAATATTGTTATAAAGTGAGTTATCAGCAAATGCGACCAGGAAGTTTTCAAATTCTTCCACCAGTAATTAAGAATCTTATCATTATTAATGGATTGGTGTTGCTGGCTCAGTACACCACAGGCAACGTGATGAAAACCAGTTGGGTTACTGATTTTTTTGCACTGCATAGTATTCAGTCAGATTTGTTCAAGCCTCATCAGTTAATTACGCATCTGTTTATGCATGGCGGGTTTACACATTTTTTCTTTAACATGTTTGCCTTGTGGATGTTTGGCAGCAGTCTTGAAAACTTCTGGGGATCAAAACGGTTTCTTATCTTTTACATTTTGTGTGGTTTGGGAGCAGCAGGTCTTCATCTTGCCTGGCTTTCGTACGATATGCAGCCAATATTAAATGCCGTATCTGTTTACAAGCAAGCACCCAATCCGGAAACTTTTTACAGCTTTTTTCAAAAGTATGGAGTGCCCGACAATATGAATATTTCCCAGCTCAATTCGTTTATCAATGAATGGAGAAATAATCCATCAAATTCGTCTTTAATAAGCAACAGCATTACCCTGATGAACGAAGGATCGCAGGGCTTGATAAGCACACCAACTGTTGGCGCATCAGGTGCAGTATTCGGATGCCTCGCTGCATTTGGATATCTATTCCCTAATACATTGATTTATCTCTACTTTTTTGTGCCAATCAAGGCAAAGTGGTTTGTTATTTTTTATGCTGCTGCAGAACTTTGGATGGGTGTAACTAACAGTGGTGGTAATGTTGCACATTTTGCTCATCTCGGAGGCGCACTCATCGGATTTTTATTAGTACTTTACTGGAACAAAAACAACAGACGAACGTTTTATTAAAAAGGAATATTTGAGTATGAGTTATCAGCAGGCAGAGTATAAAAATAAAATCAGGTTTGGTGAAGACGGCGATTCATTGATGATGCTTATCATCATCAATGTACTGGTATTTATTGTACTTGTTTTTTTGAAAATTGTTTACCAGCTTACGTATGATAAGGAATTGTATGAAACGCTATACCGCTCCAATATATTAGATAAGTTTGTGCTGCCTGCCGATTTGAAAACACTGCTCATTCGTCCCTGGGTTATTGTTACACATTTCATAAGCCAGGATAATGTATGGATGTTGGTGGGTGATATGTTGTTTCTCTGGGCATTTGGTTATTTATTGCAGGAGCTTACCGGCAACCGCCATATTATTCCTGTTTTTTTATATGGATGTTTTGTTGGTGCATTGCTGTTTCTTGTTGCGGCACAGATGCCACAGTTCAGTCACATCGATTACTCGTATAAAGGCGCAGGTGCAGGCGTAGTTGCCATTGCTGTGGCTGCAACTGTAACAGCACCGCAGTTCAGAATTTTTCCAATGATTGGCGGAGGCATTCCGGTATGGATTCTTACATTGATTTTTGTGGTAATTGATTTTGCAGGTGTGGCTGGTTATGGATTGCCTTATGTACTTGCTCACGCCGGTGGAGCTGTAGTTGGTTTTTTCTATATAAAACAATTAAGGGCCGGAACCGACCTTAGTATTTGGATGTACAATACTTACAACTGGTTCACAGGGTTATTTAATCCTTCAAAGAAAAAAAGTTCGGGAAAAACAAAACGCAAAGAAGTTTTTTATAACACAAAGGGTCAGCCTGTTTATACACGTAAACCTAATATCAGTCAGCAGCGGGTTGATGAAATTTTAGATAAAATCAGTCAGAAGGGATACGAATCGCTTACTCAGGATGAAAAAGATATTCTGAAAAAAGCTGCTGAAAATGAAACTTTGTAAATACTTCTTATGGCAGGATTTGTCAGGAAAATCGCAAAGCAGTTTATTGTTACAACGAATGTATGTGTAACAATCTGCATGCTTTTGCTGTATGTGCTGCCTTATACAAGGCCGGGCGTTTCATGGTTTATTAATGTGCTGGCTTTGTTGTTTCCTTTTTTTCTGCTGATGCAGATTCTTTTTATTGTTTTCTGGCTTATAGTTAAACCCAAACTGTTTTTAATTCCTGTTGTTTCTTTGTTGCTTTGCTGGGGCTTAATCAGCAATGCAGTGGGAATAAATTTTCCCGGAAAAATGCAGGCTAAAACAGACAGCACTCTCAGGATTGCCACCTGGAATACACACTTGTTTAATTTTTATGAAAACAATGGCGATCTTGATGATGATATGATACGTACAGCACGTTCATTTAAAGCCGATGTGCTCGCAGTGCAGGAATTTGTTTTTTCATTGGATAGTAATTCGGCAATTTCTCTCGAACGGGTTAAAAAAAGATTAGGCTACAAGTATGTGATTACAGCCAACGACCGTGCTTTTGGCGTGCATACTTATCCTGCGCCGCATAAGGAGCGGTATCATCCTTTTTGTGTTGCCTTGTTTTCCAATTACCCGATAATTAAGTGGGAGAAAGTGCAAAGCAAAAAAGAATACAATCAAACCTTTCTCCGGGCCGATTTAAAAGCCGGAAAAGATACGATCAGGATTTTCAATATTCATTTGCAGAGTATGCACTTTGTTAACAAAGAGTACGATTTTATTGAAAATATTGAGGAACAGGATGCCGAGACAGTTAATGATAACGGCAGAAGCATATTGCGGAAAATGCGGGCCGCTTATTTACTGCGTGCTGGTCAGTCAAAAAAAATAAAGGAGGAAGTGGATAAGAGCCCTTATCCTGTTATTGTTTGTGGCGATATGAATGATGTGCCAAACTCGTATGCCTATCAAAAAATCAGCAGCGGTTTAAAAGATGTGTTTACTGAAAAAGGTACAGGCATTGGCCCTACATTTCAGTTTCTTTCACCAACACTACGAATTGATTATATACTTCACAGTAAATCATTATCCGTACAGCAGATAAAAATTGTTCGTCCATCGCCAGGTGATCATAATCCAATTATTGCCGATTTTAAATTACCTCAATAAAACCAACGGAAATACTATCTTTGTTTCAATGAAGAAATTCTCAAAATATTGTTGTTGCTGTTGTTGCTGATTGAGCAACCGGTTCTCCATTAACAACAATTCTTCATTTCCAATCATTCAAAATTTATGTCGCAGTTAAAAGTTTATAATTCTCTTACACGCCAGAAAGAAGTTTTTGAATCCATTACACCCGGCCATGTGGGCATGTATGTGTGCGGACCAACTGTAAGTGGCGAAAGTCATCTTGGTCATGCACGTCCGTACATTACGTTTGATGTGTTGTATCGTTATCTCACACATATGGGATACAAAGTGCGTTATGTGCGCAACATAACCGATGCTGGCCATTTTGAAGAAGAGGGCAGAGAAGCAGAAGATAAAATTTCAAAAAAAGCAGTACTTGAAAAACTGGAGCCAATGGAACTGGTGCAGAAATACACCAATCTTTTTCATTGGGCAATGGAGCAGTTTAATACAATACCTCCAACTATTGAGCCAACAGCAACGGGTCATATTGTTGAGCAGATTGGAATGATTGAACAGATTATTGAAGCGGGTTATGCTTATGTAAAAAACGGATCGGTTTATTTTGATGTAAAGAAATATGCAGCAAGCCATGATTACGGAAAGCTGAGCGGCAGGGTAATTGATGATTTACTTGAAACAACAAGGGAGCTGGAGGGCCAGGATGAAAAGAAAGACCGTGCCGATTTTGCTTTATGGAAAAATGCAGCGCCTGAACATATCATGCGCTGGAAAAGTCCATGGGGTGTTGGTTTCCCCGGTTGGCATATTGAATGCTCGGCTATGGCAACAAAATATTTAGGTGCACAGTTTGATATTCATGGTGGTGGTATGGATTTACTGTTTCCTCATCATGAAAGTGAAATTGCTCAAAGTACAATCTGCAATCACACAGCGCCTGTACGTTACTGGATTCATAATAATATGATTACTATTAACGGGAAGAAAATGGGCAAAAGTTACAATAACGTTATTAAGTTAACCGAGCTCTTCAGTGGCGATCACCCTATCCTGGAAAAAGCCTATCATCCAATGACAGTGCGTTTCTTTATTCTGCAAACGCAATACCGCAGTACGCTTGATTTCAGCAATGAAGCGTTGCAGGGTGCAGAAAAAGGATTGAAACGTTTGTGGGAAGCTTATGAATGGCTGATGAAACTGCAAGTAAACAAACAGGAAGCGGCAGATAATGAACTTGATGCGAAAGTAAAACAACTTGCAACAGCGTTTGATGAGTTTATGAGTGATGATCTGAATACGGCAAAAACGCTTGCAAATATGTTTGAACTTGTTCCGGTAATAAATGGATTAAAAGATAAGCACATTGCAGCAGGAGCATTAAGCAGCGATACTATTGCGTTTTTGCAATTGCAGATGAAAACATTTGTTGAAGATATTTTTGGTTTGAAAAATGTAAGTGCCGAGGATAACGGTAAATTCAAATCAGTAATGCAGATTTTGATTGAGCTGCGCAAGGAAGCAAAAGCAAGAAAAGATTTTGCTACAAGTGATAAAATACGTAATCAGCTTGCTGAAATAGGTGTGCAGCTTAAAGATGAAAAAGGTGGAGAAATGAGTTACAGTGTGTAATATGTTGTAAGTTATATCAATGCGGCTGGTTTTAAAATCAGCCGCATTTTTTTATGAAAAGGCGGGCGAAAACGGAAAACGATCTTCCGGTTGCTGTTCTAAAACTTCAGCAAAGCAAAGCATCATCAAGTATCTTGTTTGCCTGCACCATTGAATAAATTCTTCACTCTTGTTTTCATGGCAAGGAATGTATTCCATCAGCAAGTCAAGATTAAATCCATCAGCGTAAATTCCTGCTCCGGCTTTATCTCCGTCTCTTGAGTTACACCATTGTTCAAAATGGCCTTTAACAGGAACCATTAAAACGGGTTTCCCCAGGTACATGGCTTCGCACACACTTTCAAAACCTGCTGTGGTAACCAATGCTTTTGCACTTGCCATGTACTGTAAAAATTTCTGGTCGTCAAGCGAGTGAAAACAAAGGGTATCATCAAAATGCCATTTGCCTTTTACCGTTTTACTGTCGGTAAAGCAATGAATATTTGTTTCAGGATGTTGTTTATGCCAGTTAATAATTTCCTGCATATATCCTGAGTTGAGAATATAAACCAGTAAATGATCGCCTTTGAATAGTTTCTGCTCGGCAATTTCTTTGCGCAGCAAAGGCGGACTTACAATAATGTTTTTATAGAACTGCTGTTTAAACGGATAAAATGAAAGTGCCAGTAATTTTTCAGAACCTTTTGCTGTTAACTGAGTGTATTTTTTTATTGCAAGCCGGTCGATTTTATTTCCACCTTCAGGAAACTGAAATTCAGGGTGCATATAAACAAACTGGTGAGCAACTGAAATAATTTTTGCATTCAGTGGTTGAAATAATGAGCAAAGTCCAATGAGCGGTTCATAAAAATTCAATATAATATCAGGTTGAAGTTCATCAATCTGCTGCCTGATTATTTTCATGCTTTGGCGAAACTTTTTCCATTGAACCAGGTTTTTCCTGATTGTTTTACCAATGCGGATTGATTTGTTGTCTTTATCGGTAATAAAATTCGGGCTGTGAATAGTAATGAGCGGAGCTTTAATGCGTGCTTTTACAAACTCTGGTATTTGTCGTCTGTCGCTGCTGCCGATTAAAATGGCAGCAACTTTATGACCATAGGATGTGAGCATTTCATAGGCAGCAATAGCCTGGGTTAAATGTCCCCGGCCTTCGCCCTGTACTGCAAATACAAACGTTTTGTTCATTTAATTGGTAATTAAGCTTGGAAGAAATTCATGTGTCACATTCACAGAATGATGGGCAGCTACATAAGTTGTTTCAACAGTAGTTTCTTTCAGCCAGTTGTTATAATAAATTATTTTCCATTCCCCATCGAAAGTTTCAGCAAGGGCACTCATGGTTTCAACCCAATCACCACTGTTGAGGTAATGAATATTGTTGATGTGTTTATCGGCCGCCTGGTGAATGTGTCCGCATATCACACCATCACATTTATTTGCAGCAGCAACAGCACAAAGCTGTTCTTCATAATCGGATATAAATGATACAGCCGATTTTACTTTTGCTTTCACCACCTGGGAAAGCGAGTAATACGCCAATCCTCTTTTTGCCCTGTACTGATTGTAATAACGGTTTACCCATAACAGGAATGTATAACCGACATCGCCCAGTTTTGCAAGCCATTTGAGTTTGGTGGTAACGGTATCAAAAATATCGCCATGTACTACGTAATATTTTTTTGAATTGCTTTGAAGTATATGGTGCCGCTTAATAATAAACTGTCCAAAAGAAAACGGCAGAATTTCATCTAAAAAGTCGTCATGATTGCCACGCAGGTAAATAACTTTGCTGTTGTATTTGTGCATATACTTCATGATGATGCGGAAAAAAGTAGTATGTTTCTTTTTCCATTCGCCCGATTTCTTTAATTGCCAACCGTCAATAATATCACCATTTAAAATAAGTGTATCGCATTTGTGATGATTAAGAAAATCGGCCACCTCTTTTACACGGGAATTGCGGATTCCAAGATGGATATCAGATAAAATAATTGTTTTGTAATATGTTTTCACTACAACGGTTTTACAAAGCTTGAAAGTTGTTGTTACCTCAATATTGCCGGTTGTTTAAGAAAGAATGAATAAATTGTAATGAAATTGTTACCAGATTAATTAAACTGCTTTAAAACAGTCGCAAAGAATGGACTATATTCTGCACCTGGGTAAAGACAAAAAATTGAGAAAAGTACTTGAAAACCAAGACTCTCTTGTACTTGACAGGAGAAAAAAAATCTACCTGCGGCTTTGTGCTTCTATCATGAGTCAGCAGCTTTCAACAAAAGTAGCCGAGGTTATTTACAACCGCTTTCTTGCTTTGTATGGAAAAAAAGAACCAACTGCTCGGCAGATTCTTGATACACCCTTTGAAACATTGCGTAGCATTGGTTTAAGCAATGCAAAGGCAAATTATGTTCATAATGTCTGCCGCTTTTTTATTGAAGAAAAAATCACCGATGCCCAACTCTGCAAAATGAGCAACGAAGAAGTGATTGCAAAACTTACACAGATAAAAGGTGTAGGTAAATGGACAACAGAAATGATCCTGATGTTTTCGTTGCAGCATGAAGATGTGTTTCCAGTCGATGACCTCGGTATTCAGCAGGCAATGACGAAACTGTACAAACTCGATCCTTCAAATAAAAAACTCTTATACGAGCAAATGCTCAAAGTAGCTGAAAAATGGCGACCGTACAGAACCTATGCCTGTATTTATCTGTGGAGGTGGAAAGATGGAGAATAGCTAAATAACTACACTTTCGCATTTATTCAAAAAAGCTTCATCAATTGATGCACCCAAACCAATTGCTTCATCTATTTCAACCACACCATTTTCTTTAAAAATCATTCCTCCAACTACAGGATCTTCTTTCAGCATTAAAGGTGTGTCAAGATCATAATGAACAATCAGATCGCTGCTGTACGCAAAATGAACCAATGCTGTGATGGCCAAACGGCTTTCCATAAAACATCCCACCTGTAATTTGAGGTTGTTTGCTTTTGCCACATCAATAATTTTTAGCGCATGATAAATACCACCACTTTTGCCAAGCTTAATGTTGAAGTAATCAACTGCATTCAGCTTTGCCAAACGTTCGGCATCATGTTCGTCAAAACAACTTTCATCAGCCATAATTTTTATGGGACTGTTTTTTCTTACGTCCGGCAGTTCCATATAATTCCATTTGGCAATCGGCTCTTCGCAATGTTCAATATCAAATTCCTTTAACGTATTTAAAGTTGCAATAGCTGTTTCAACACTCCATCCCTGGTTGGCATCAATACGCAAGGGAAGTTCGTTGCCAATTGCAGTGCGTATTGCTTTTATTCTTGCAACATCATCTGCCGTAGTTGTGCCAAGTTTTACTTTTATAAAAGGAAAGCCCTCATTCATATACTGCTTTGCCTCGTTCGCCATTTTTTCTGGAGAACCTAAGCCAACAGTCATATCGGTTGTAATGATTTTATTTTTGCTGCCGCCAAGAAATTTATACAAAGGTTGCCGTGCATGTTGTGCAGCAATATCATACAACGCCATATCAAATGCACTCTTGATGTTTTCATTTCTTGTAATCACATAATCCATTATATGGGTACAGGCTTCAATATTCAGTGCCTCTTTATCTTTCAATGCTTTTGCTAAGTACTGCCCAACAATAAAACAGGTGTCCATGCTTTCACCGTTAATACTCATGTACGGACTACACTCACCCCAGCCACTGATTCCTTGCGAAGTATTAATCTTCACCACAACATTATCAGCATCGTACTGCGGTCCAAGCGATATAACAAAAGGCTGCTTTAACGGAACAGAAAGTTTATAAATTTCTATTGAAGTGATTTGTAGTTGCATGAGTAAAATTAATTATTCTGATTATTGTTTAGGTCTGCCATGTCCTCTCCTTTTCTCCAATGGCGATAATTTTTGTCAGTTAAAACCAGGAAAAGTTCAATAAGTAAGCCGGTTATAAAAAAGCAAATGAAAAGTAAACAAATAACGAAAACAATTCTTTTCCAGTTTTCTTCGCCAAACTTCTCATCTATATAATACATGTTTGAAAGAGAAACAAAAAGCGAAACTGTTGTAGCAAAACTTAAAATAACCTGGAAAATCATCAATCTTTGAGAGGTCTTTTCAGATAAAATTTCTCCTGGGGCAAAATAATACTGAATGAATCCATATGAGAAATAAATAAACACACCCAACCCTATGGAAAAAAATACCCACATGAGATTATTTCTTTCGATTGAAGTTAATAAAAAAGAGCCTTGTTATGAAGGCTCTTTTTTGTTCAGTAACGTTTTTTTATTTCATAATCTTCAGTTCCTTAATAATGTTTGATGCCCCACCCAATTTATCAATGCACCAAAGAACATAACGGATGTCAACACAAATGGTACGGTTCAGATCTTTATCAAACGCCATTTTATGACTTAATGCTTCGTAGTTACCATCGAAAGCAAGACCAATTAATTCGCCATTGCCATTAATAACAGGCGAACCACTGTTGCCACCGGTAATATCGTTTGTTGTAATAAAACCAATTACCAGTTCACCACGTTGTTTATCGCCATACTGACCAAAATCTTTTTTCTTCAGCAGATCAATTTGTTTTGAAGGAAGATCAAATTCATAATCACCGGCTTTGTATTTTTCAAGCAATCCTTTTGAAGTCGTAACATAATCATACTTCACCGCATCTCTTGGCACATAGCTTTTTACATTGCCATAAGAAACACGCATGGTGAATGTAGCATCAGGATACATTTTCTTCGCCTTTGCAGGATTCATTTCAAGAATTCCTTTCAGGTACAAACGACCAAGATCATTATTCTTGATAGTGAATTCCTGGAAGCGTGGCATAAACTTAACACTGTAGTTTTTAAAGAAAGCACTGGCAATAACGAATGCAGGATCTTCCTGTAGTTTTACAGCGTCGGGGTTTGCAACAAATGCATTCCATTTTTCATCATTCAGAATCATGGTGTTTTTAAAAACAGAAGCAGCATAAGCCTTCCAGGTTGCTTCATCTTTCAGATCGCCAAAGCTTCCTTTCACACTTTCAAAAAAACCAATCGGATGCTGATCTTTTGGCACATCATTGTAAAACATCTGCAATACAGCACCAAGTATATTCTGATCGCTTGGTAAATCATGATCTTCCAGAAATCCTTTGCGTGCTTCAACTGCGGCATTTACAGCTTTTGTTACATCCTCTTTTGTTGCACTTGTTTTAACCAGTGCAGCTTCTACTTGAATGAGCGATGCTGCATAAGCAATCAGCGGTGCTCCAAAAATTCCTTCGTTCATATAAACACGATGTTTGGCATAAGGCCGCCAAGCTGTATAAACCTTTTCCCATTCGGGGAAAATGTTTTCATACTCCGGTTTTCCTTTTGCCCAGCTTATAAATTCAGCTTCAGCTTTTTTCTTTTGTCCGGCTACATCGTATTTCAATAACTGTTTTGTTTCACCATCATAAAACTTCCAGTAGTTGGCAACGCTTGCATAGTTACTTGCCAGCTTCAGTTTGGTGCCTGCATCTTTCTGCATTTCTGCAAACATGTATTTCAAACGAACATCACGCAGTTTAACAAGTGTTGGGTTGTTGATGTCAATTGAAAGATTTACACCCAATGAAGTTTCATAACGGTTTGTGCTGCCTGGGTAACCCCAGATCATTGCAAAATCACCATCCTTCAACGGACGAAGTGATACAGGCAGGAAATATTTTGGTTTAAGCGGAACGTTTGCTTCGCTGTATTCAGCAGGCTTTCCGTCTTTGCTCATGTACACACGGAAAATGCTGAAGTCCCCTGTGTGGCGTGGCCATTCCCAGTTATCAGTATCACCACCAAACTTACCTACGCTTTCTGGCGGTGCACCAACTAAACGAACGTCTTTGTAACGTTGGTAAATAAATGCCAGGAACTGGTTGCCTTTAAACAGCGGACTAACACGGCACTCAATAAACTCATCAGCTTTTGATAAACGCTTGTTGATGGCAGCAAGCACAGCAGCTTGTTTTTCTGCTCTTGCTCTTCCCAATAAAATGCCAAGCGAATCATTTACTTCTTTGGTTACATCGTCAATACGTACAAGAAACTGTACAGTAATTGCTGAGCGGATTTCTTCCTGCTGGCTTTTTGCATAAAATCCATCATGCAGGTAGTTGTGTTCAACAGTTGATGCTGTTGCAATAGCATCATATCCGCAGTGGTGATTGGTGAATATCAAACCCTGGCTGCTTACAATTTCGCCTGTACAACCATTACCAAAAATAATGATCGCATCTTTAAGCGATGCTTTGTTGATGTTGTACAACTGGTCTTTGGTGAGCTTTAATCCTTTTTTCTGCATTTCAGAATACACCTGCTCGCCAAGTAAAAGGGGCAGCCACATACCTTCATCGGCATAGCTGCGCAAAAGCGTAAGGGCTAATACAACCGTTACTAGAATCTTCTTCATAAATACAATGGTTTTTTAGTGCAACAAACGTACGTTAAAAACAAATTGATTCAAGAGGAATTTTATGTAACTGGCAGAACAGCATTGTTCAGCTACATTGGCATCGCACACTGCAGCCGGGGGGGGCTTTAATCGCCTTTTTTTCTTTCGCTGATTTCTCTTTTTATTTTTTCCCTGATGTCAACCTTAGCGCCGCTGAAAACAAAAACAGTTGTACCAAATTCCCTTGCATTGCTGTTGGTAACCGAACCTGCAATAAACGAAGTTTGAAAGTAGGGCGATGTTTTTTGCAGTTCAGTTTCAGCATCTTTTTTTTCTTTAACAAGGATCAGGTTTTCATACTTCTCCGATAAATCAAACCAGTTAATATAATCTGCATTAAACGAAACGGCTTTTATGTTTTGTTTACTGTAAAAATTAATGGCACCCGCCTGGCCATAGTTATCACAAAGTACAAGTGTTTTTCCCTTACCTGCAAGTGCAGTATAGGCACTGTCGGTTTTCTGTGCCAGTTCTTTCCAGCCAAGCATATCTGCAAAATCCTGGGGCAGACTATGATCCTTTCCATCTTCCCATTTCAATAAACCAAACTCTTTATATTTTTCTGCATGTGAAAGAATAAATTCGGGGCTTTTGTTAGGAAACCCGATTGAATAAAAAGGTATAAAAAGTAAAATGGGTAAGGCTAACAAAACAGGTTGTAAATATTTTTTCCAGCCATTGTTGGTAACAGCCGAAAGGTAAACCGAACCAAACGCAATATAAACAGGATAAAGCCCAATGGCATAGTAGCCTTTAGCTTTCAGGTAAGTAAAAACGGCAAGTGTAAAAATAAACGCCCAGAAAAATGATTTGTAATTTCTGAATGGCTCGTAAACAATCAATCCAATTAATGCAGCAATAATTACAATTAATGAACCAGTGAAGAATAAAAGTTGATTCATTAAGAATTCAGATCGTTGTACGTTTACCAACTGTGTTGCTGCCAGTTCTTTCATATGATGAACAACCGGAAAATTATTTTGATACTGCCAGATGATGTTGGGAGAAATCAAAACCAGTGCAAGTAAAACAGCAGCATAAAAATGTTTCTGCACAAAGATAGCCCGCTGTTTGCTGATGAGTATTGCAGGCGCAAATCCCACAAGCAAAAAAGCAAGATTATACTTATTAAGAAATCCAATTGCAAAAATTACAGAACCAGCATAAAGCCATTTTATATTTTCTGTTTTAAAATATTTTATTACAATGAAATAAAAAGCTGTCCAGCATAATATATCAAACGAGTTTGGCTGGAAAAGAGTATTTATGCGTAACAAAGCCGATAGCAATACAGAAGTTGAACCAAGCAGCAACGCAAACATGTTCCCGTTTAGTTCTTCAATTGTTTTCCATACTACAAAAATGGTTAATGCACCAAACAGCGCAGGAAAAGATTTTATCCAGAAAACAGAATTACCCAGTAGATAAACTATTTCAGCAACCCAGGAAGTAAATGGCGGCACGGATAAATAACCCCATGATAAATGCTTCGCCTGATCTAAATGCAAAAACTCATCTCTGTGTAATTCGTATGCCGGACTAATTAAACTGTATTGCAGAACAAATTTTACAAGTATAAATGCAGCTAAAACCAATTTTCTTTTAATCATCTTTATTTTTTTGCAGAGTAATTCTTTAAAAACATCAAATTAAAATATTTGATGTTTACTGCATAAATATTATTTCCTATTGATAAAAAGTTCGCAATTCAATTTCTGAACGGTTACAATAGATAAAAACACTTAATAAAAACAAATTAAATATAGAACTAATATTAGTGATTGTTTCTATTGCTTAAGAGGTTTTGGAAAGTTACATTTGTAACAACCTGGGGCAAACTGCTCCCGGAAAACTATTTCAAAAAAATCCGATCTTATGAAACAAACTTTATTTTGGTTTGTTGCCTTGTTATCTTTCATAAGTTCGTGTGCTTTTTTCAATACTGTTTCAGCACAGTTAAAGGTACAGGCTGGTAAAAGTTATATTAACATCAGCAAACCTGCCGGAGGTGTAATTGAAAATGGGGATGAATTAGAGATAAGAGCTGTACTTTCTGTATCGGGTTCAAGTGTTTATTTTGCCAGGTACAACGATACGGTACCTGGTGGCACCACATACATTTCAAATTCCATACGTTTTTCTACTAATGAAGGACTTGTTTACGGCACTCCTTTACGTGCAAATGGATTATTAACCGATGCCGGAGGAGATGATGAGGCTGTGTATAGTAGCGGCATTATTCGTATTAATCTCGGAAGCTTAACCAGAACAGGTGGACAAACAAGTCCTTATAATGCTGTTGCAGCTTCTACTCCCATTGACGTATTGCCTGCTGCTTCGGGTTGCAGGATTTATAATACCGGAAGGCCAAGTAATTTTGGCAGCACTTGTATTCTCATGGTTACATACCGGGTTTACGTTAATACTACAGCAGGAAGTACGTTTAATATACCAGGGGGCGCTTTTCGTTACAAAACATCAAACACTTCCAATGAGACCACATTACCAAGTATCGTAAAGGCTTTGAATAAAATGACGGTGATGGTTTCTGCATCATTACCGGTGTGCAGTTCTGTTGGAAATAATTCAATTGAAGGGAATGGGGGAAATTTCGGAAGCGGCACAACTCAAAATTTAAACCCTGCTCCTTCAGCAGGAACAGTGGTGCCCGGTTATCAGTGGCAACCTTTTACATCCGGGTCTGGTCCAAACGACAGTATGTTTACAGTAGCCAATAATACCAGCACCGATGGTTCAATCAATTCATCACTGCCTTACCCCAGCAGTCCGTCAAGGTTGTTTGGCCTTTGGGATATTATTGGCGATCATACAAATGCGGCTGATCCTCTTTTAGGAAATGCTCCAACAACACCGGGTCAAACGGGTGGCTATATGGCTGTTGTAAATGCAGCGTATGGAATTAACAATGCAGTTCAGCAAACTGTAAACGGGTTGTGCCCCGATACTTATTATGAGTTTTCTGCATGGTTTAGGAATATTTGCCGAAGGTGCAGTTGCGACAGTTCAGGTAAAGGCTCAGGAACCACCGGATTTAAAAGTTATTTATCGCCTGTAGTGCCAGGTACAATCGACTCTGCAGGGGTTACTCCAAATCTTACTTTCCAGATTGATGGTGTTGATCATTATACAACAGGAAATATTGATTATAGCGGACAGTGGGTGAAGAAAGGATTTTTGTATAAGACAGGAGCATCACAAACATCGTTGAATATTGTTATCAGAAACAATGCACCCGGAGGCGGAGGTAACGACTGGGTGATGGATGATGTAATGTTTGCAACCTGCTTACCCGGCCTTGAAATGAAACCAACTTTAAACCCTACTTATTGCGCCAACTCGCAGGTTGATATTTCTGTGGTGGTACAAACATTTTATAATAATTATTCATACTACCAGTGGGAAGTTAGTGCCGACAGTGGCGCAACATGGAACAATGCTCCGCTGGCATTAACGCCTCAAACACTTAATTACAACTATGTAGCACCAAATTATATTGATACAGTTCATTATCCCTCCTTTATAGCAACAACCGGTATAAATGGTTACAAATACCGCATACGTGTTGCCACATCTCTTTCAAATCTAAGTAATACATCCTGTGCTGTTTATAATACAACCGATGTTATTACAATTAATGTGCCTCCTGCCTGTGTAATACTTCCTGCTGAGGTTGTGAACCTGAAAGCAGAAGCAAAAGATAACAGGACTGTTATTAGCTGGGCCGCAAAAAACGAAGAACAGGTTTTGTGTTATGATGTTGAAAGAAGTGAAGATGGTGTTCTCTTTAAAAAAATCGGAACAGTATATTCGCAGCAAAACGGATTGAATGAAAACGGGTATTTGTTTAATGATGAAGCACTACCTGTTAATAAGATGTATTATCGTTTAAAGATGATTGCTTCAACCGGTTCGTACAAAATGAGTAATATAGTTGAGCTTTATACAGGCAGTAAAAACAAACTGGAAGTATTAAGTGTTGTTAACCCCTTTAACCAAGATTTACGTTTTGTTGTTTCAAACAATAAAAATGAAAAGATTGAAATAATTCTCAAAGAAACAACCGGAAGAACATTACTTGCCAGGGAAATAAATGTTGCTGCAGGGTATAATACTGTTTTGCTCAACATTCCGGCTAACCTCCAAACCGGAATGTATATATTACAGGTGAAGTCTTCAGATGTTGTTATAAATAAGTTTGTGCAGAAAAGATAACACTCATCATTTTGTACTTTTTAAAAGAAAAATAATACTCTACCTGTATCCGATCCAAGAACGGTTGTTACTGTTGTACAGGAAATAAACGTTATTACAAAAACTGAAATTGAATTTATCTTTCACAATTGCGTCTTCAGGCAGTTTTAATTTTTGTGTCATTAATCCATCGGCTTTGCTGTACAGTTCAATTTCTTTTGTTTTGATGTTTAGCAAACCAAACTCAGCATTACTCATGCCAGTGTAGATAACAGTAGTTGAATTGTAATCTTTCAGAACTGCAATTGAATCAATGACAGTTCCTGGTGGCGGAGGCATTTTTTTGGTGTGTCCTACTTTTATCAGTACTGTTTTTTCCCTGATTTCTTTTCCGGTTGCTGCATCGTACGCAACCACCGTTGAGCCTTTTAGAAAATGTACAAGATTTTCCCTTTGATTGTATTGTGCAACGGAATTTGGAAATGGCTGTAGTTGGCCACTGAACAAAGGCTTTATATCATAGGGAATACCGGCATCATCCAGTACATAAGTAAACCACCCGGTTGCTCCATACCCATTTGCAACAAAGGTTTTTAAAGCGGGGCTGTACCACAGTCCCCGTATATCAGCAAGTAAAGAAAGATCAGGTGGCGACATCATTTCGCCAATAGCGTTAAAGTATGCAATGGAATATGTTTTATTACCAACAATTGTTGCATAAAAATTCCGGTTCTTTAAACTAATAGCAACTGTTCCTCCATTTTCACCGGGACCAGATGGCATTTTCATTTCAAAGTTTTTGCGTAGTTGCCTTATTGATTGCGCAGTAGAATAATCCAAAACACAAATGAATATAAGTATGCAAAACAAAAGTTTCTTCATAACGGAACAATTAATGAATAAAAATACAGAAAGGAAGCTTTTGGTGATGTTAAAAGAGAAAGCCGAATAATTCCATAAGCAACGCAATACTTACATGCACCATCCATCCGCCCCAGATACTTTTGCTTTTATAGGAAATGGTACCAAGTATAAGTCCGCCAAAAAAACTGCTGATGGCCTCAAACATAGGTTTACCTAAATGGATTGAAAAGTAAAACAATGCAATGGGAAGAATACATTGTTTGCCAAGTGTTTTCCCCAATACAATAATGAGAAAGCCACGAAAGAATAGTTCAATGCTGATAAAATCTGTTGTATAGGCTGTTTCAAAAAAAAGATAATGCCACGGTTTTGCATTACTGCCAAGATTTTCTGCAATTACTTTAGCTCTCGGGTAAACCAGCGAAAAATCTTTTTGTGCCGAAGCAAACAGCAGTAGCGGCAGCATCATCAAAATAAGCATTGCATAAGATGAAAGCGAAGTTGTTTGTTTAATTCCGAACAATGTCCATGTTCCATACAAATAACGATGTACAAGCAACAATGTTGATGATATAATAAATACTCCGGTTAACCATGCAATGGGCTGATGAAATGTTTTTAAATATTCAGGAGCAAGCACACTGCCGAATAATTGATTTACAGGAAAAGCAACTTTCAGCGCAAATAATAGTGGCGAAATAAATAGAACAAACGCTACGTTTTTTTTCAACGAAAGGGTTACCGTCTGAATAAGAATACCGGTAAGCAGGAAGGTAAAGAACAACAAATAGTACCAGGGTAAACTGAAGAAAAAAGGCTTTGCCCTTAACCAGAAATGAAAACTGCTGAAATAATTAATGTAGCATACGGTTGCAATAATGGCAAAAACAATAAGGTATTTCTGCCACGAAAAAATTTGCCGCAGGTCAGTTATGGTTCCTGTTATCAGTTTTTTCAACGCAGTAGTTGAGTTGAGATGAAAAGCTGTTTTTTTAGTCGTTTAGTTTTTGCCACAGGATGTCTTTCAACTCTACTAAACCTTGTCCGGTTACAGATGAAATAAACACATGCGGAACATTTTTGGGCAACTCTTTTTCAATTGCGTCTTTCAGTTCGTCATCCAGCATATCGCTTTTGCTGATGGCAATGATGAAATCCTTCTGCAGCATTTCCGGATTATATTCTTTCAATTCATTTACCAATACTTCAAATTCTTTTTTATGATTGTTACTATCTGCGGGGATTAAAAAAAGCAATACTGCGTTACGTTCAATGTGCCTGAGAAAACGATGCCCCAGTCCTTTCCCTTCAGCAGCTCCTTCAATAATTCCCGGCAAATCAGCAATACAGAAGCTTTTTGCATCACGATACTCGACCATTCCCAATTGCGGAACCAGTGTTGTAAAAGCATAGTCTGCAATTTTTGGTTTGGCTGCTGTTATTGACGACAGCAATGTTGATTTGCCTGCGTTGGGAAATCCAACCAATCCAACATCAGCCAGTACTTTCAGCTCAAGTAATTTCCATCCTTCAATACCAGGCTCGCCTGGTTGAGCATATTCAGGCACCTGGTTTGTAGCTGTAGCAAAATTTGAATTGCCCAGACCACCTTTACCGCCTTTCAGCAGAATTATTTCCTGCCCGTCTTCCAGAATTTCAGCTTCAAGTTTACCGGTTTCTTCATCACGGGCAATGGTTCCGAGCGGCACTTCAATAATGATATCTTTTCCATCACGGCCTGTTTTATTATTATGCCCACCGGCAGCACCATCTTCAGCAAGGATATTTTTTAGGTAGCGAAGATGAAGTAATGTCCAGAGCTGTGCATTCCCTTTTAAAATAATGTGAGCACCACGGCCACCATCGCCGCCATCGGGTCCGCCTTTTGCTGTAAGCTTGTTCCGCAAAAAATGCTTAATGCCAGCACCCCCATGCCCACTTCGGCAAAACACTCTTATATAATCAATAAAATTTTTTTCCATGTTTGACGGCAAAGATAGTTTTTTGAAACTTGAGTTGATTAGTAACCTTAATAAGCTAGAAGCAAAAAAAAGACCCCCTTGCTAAAAAGCAAAGGGGGGTAAATCAAGGATATTTAATATCCTTTTTATTGTTTTGTAACTCTCTGAACACTTTTCCACCCAT
This sequence comes from Chitinophagaceae bacterium UBA1953, assembly GCA_002336115.1. Classification (GTDB taxonomy): domain Bacteria; phylum Bacteroidota; class Bacteroidia; order Chitinophagales; family Chitinophagaceae; genus Lacibacter. The sequence goes on along the minus strand of DDEN01000063.1, from coordinate 114,704 downwards.
CAGTAATCATTTCAACAGAGTAAATACCTGCTTTGAGTGATTCTACTCCTGTAAGAACAATGACATTGTCGCCCGACTGAAGGGTATATTTTTTTGCCAGCACCACCTGGCCGGTCATGTTGCTGATTCTTACAACCAAATCTTCTTTTTTGTCTGATTGTATCTGAAGTTTCATATCACTTGCAAACGGATTTGGATAAACAGCTATTTTAGCTTTGTTATAAGAAAGTCTGAGTGCAACTATACTTGAATAAGTGCTTGAACCGCTTACATCAACCTGCTGAAGTCTGTAATAAACAATTGAATAAGTGCCAACAGCATCAGTATAGTTATATGTTTGCTGTATTGATCCGTTTCCTTTTGAAGTAACCGAGCCGATATTCTGGAAGTGTACACCATCGGTGCTGCGTTGTACAACGAAATGATCATTATTTGTTTCGTTTTCGGTTGTCCATACTAATTCTGCATTTGATCCGCTTTTTTTAACATTAAAACTGCTGTAAACAACCGGAAGAGTTGAGTTGCTTGGAAATTCACTTGATGCTAAATCCGTTAAGCCGGTTACGCTGCTTATCAAAGTGCATTGTACTGTACTTGCGGCTGAATTTGCTGTTGTTTGATCAATAAAATAAATACCATTGCCGGTAGTGATATGTAGTGAACCTGTTTGAGTCCATGCCACACCATTTACACTTGTACCGGTAAATTGTCCGCCACCTGTTTGTACCGTCCATTTTTTTGTGAGTGTAGATGGACTTGTAAGAGAATTCAGCGTGTAAATATATGTATTGCCTCCGGTAATGTTAGCAAGTGCGTACAAAGTGCCGCCTGCAGAAATAGCCAGATCGCCATTCTGAAAGTCAGATGCCGAACCACCACTTATTGTTAACGTTGCATTACCGAATGTATTAACATTGCTGATATTGTTTGTTCCGTTTCCTTGGAACGAAGCAATGTAAAGTGCAGAGCCCCCATCACCTGCAATGATCCAGCCTTTGCCATTTCCGTCAAAACCAAGACGTACAAAGCCAAGTGAAGTATTATCGCCAGAGCCGTTCATATCAATTGATCCAACTTGTGTATTTCCGGTGCCTGTAGGAGTAGCAGCATAAATTCTTACGGTACCGCTATTATTACTTGTATTAAGAATATAATACAGGCAACCTTGCGGGTCATTAACGTTTGCCTTGTTTTTGCCAAGGCCTGCTGTGCTTTGTGTAGGTGTAAATATATCTACCGGGCCATTAATAATTGCACCAGTTACAGGATTTACCTGGTAAGCTTTTACCGTACCTGTACCAGACGTTGAATAAAGGTTTGGGGTAAAGACATTTACTGTAACAGAAGATGTTGTTGCTGTGTTGCCATTACTTGTTCTTGTTACTGTACAGGAAACAGTGTAAGTGCCGGCAGAACTAAACGTAATTGTTTTTTGATTTGAAAATCCACCAGATCCAACTGATGCCGGATTTGAGTCTGAAATAGTGTACGAACCACCGGAAATGCTCCATAAATAACTATAAGTAGCACTGTTTGAATTACTTCCCCAGTTGTTATTTCCTCTGGTTGCTGTAAAATTAATTGACCCACCTGCAAATGTTGTTTGAGTAAATGATGGGCTGATAGATGCAGATTGCGCATAAATGGTTACGGAAGCTGTAGCAAAAGACAGCATTAATAATAACCTCTTCGTTACAAGAGTAAAAAGTTTCATAATTAAAGGTTTAAATTAAAACAATAGCGGCTTAAGAAAGGAAGAGGACCTTAGTACGGTATTGAGAGGATTGGAACCAATAAAAAGGGTCTTTAATTATGATAGTGGATACGGCGTAGAGGATTATAAAAAGATATGGTTTTTAGGTATTAGTTTTATGGAAAACAAAAGTACATAGTAAAATATTTATATGCAAATATTTTTTATATTATTTTTTAAACAAATGTAACTTTTCCTAAATGTGGAGTTGTGTCTGGTGTGTTTCTTTTATTAGCTAAACAATTATTAAAGAAGCCTGAATAGGTATATGTTAACACTATGAGTTGTTCGTTTTCATCTGTAAAAAGAGATTGTGCTTTTTATAAAACAAACAGGGTTAGGTTTACTTTTGCAGTTATACACTGTAGTTAACTCAACGCTATGAATAAAGAGCAGCAATATTTTCATCAGTTCAGAAAAAAAATTATTGGAATAGATACAAATTTTGAATCTGCTTTTGGTTTTCAAAAAATGATTTATGCTGACTGGACTGCAAGCGGCCGGGCTTATGCGCCAATTGAAGAGCGTATTCAGAAAGAAATTATGCCTTTGCTTGCCAATACACATACCGAAACAACTGTTACCGGAACTGCTATGACAAAAGCCTATGAACAGGCAAAGCAGATTATTAAACAGCATGTGGGTGCCGGGGCAGATGATGTGTTGATTTTTGCAGGCAGTGGAATGACGGGGGCTGTTAATAAACTTCAGCGCTTGCTCGGATTAAGAATTCCTGAGCGTATTATGGATTATGTAAAGAAGGGAACACTCCCTTCGGTTGAAGAACTGAAAAACAGGCAGGTGAGTATTCATTCTCTATTCAGCAATTACCTTGATATTGATCCTTTATGCAAACCGGTAATTTTTGTTTCACACATGGAACATCATTCAAATCAGACTTCCTGGCTTGAAACCATTGCTGATGTTGAAATTATACCAAACGAGGCTACTGGCAATATTGATCTGCATGCACTGGAGCAGCTTATGATCAAACACAGTACCAGGCAAAATAAAATTGCAGCCATCACAGGTTGTTCAAATGTAACAGGTATTCAAACACCCTATCACAAGGTGGCGCAGATTGTTCATCGTTATGGCGGGCTTTGTTTTGTAGATTTTGCCTGTTCAGCGCCATACATTAACATTGATATGCACCCTGATGAAGAAGGAAGTGATTTGGATGCTGTCTTTTTTTCTCCTCATAAATTTTTAGGTGGTCAGGGCACTCCCGGAGTTTTGATTTTTAACCGTAAACTTTATCACAATATTGTGCCCGATCAGCCAGGCGGTGGAACGGTTACATATACCAATCCGTGGAAATATCATGAATATATTTCTGATATTGAACACAGGGAAGACGGAGGAACGCCTCCTTTTTTACAGGGAATAAAAGCAGCTCTTGCAGTTAAGCTGAAAGAAGAAATTGGCGTTGAGCAAATGTTGCACAGGGAAGAAGAGTTACTGAAAATAATTTTTGACAAACTTCCTTTTATACCCGGTGTTGAAATTCTTGAAGGCCAAAACAAACAACGGCTTGGTGTGATTTCATTCATTATCAGGGGAACTCATTTTAATCTGGTTGTTAAATTGCTGAATGATCGGTTTGGAATACAAACGAGGGGCGGTTGTGCCTGCGCTGGTACGTATGGTCATATTTTACTGCATGTAGATGAATTGCATTCCTATGAAATTCTCGATGAAATACACGAAGGTGATCTTTCCTGCAAACCGGGTTGGATACGCATGTCTGTTCATCCGGTAATGACCGATGAGGAGGTTGTTTTTATGCTTGATGCAATACAACAGGTTGCAACTAATTACCAGGAATGGAAAAACGACTATGTGTATGAAGCAGAAACAAATGAGTATCATCATAAAACATTTGATGATAAAACTACTTCGTTGGTTAATGACTGGTTTAACAAGCCATTGTAAAAACGTCAGGCTGTTTTGCAACAGCAGTTAGTCTTTTGCAGGTGGGTATTTTGGTTGATAAGTTTTTAGCAGTTCTTCAATAGTTACTCCGTACGAAGTTTTGTTATACGGTATTTGTATTGAAGGAGAAATATCAGGAAACAGTTTTTTTACCTGAGTTTCGTTGCCATCAGTAACACGGATAAACTTCCATGTTTTTCCTTTGTCGTAGGTTACACCAACATTGCTGCTTACTGTGCTTACAGTAATGCTGTCAATCGTCATTTGCAGGTAACTTTCAACTACACATTGCCATTGGTTTTTGTAATTGATAAGTTGCAGTACATTCCCTGCGCCCATACTGTTGATTTTTGCATCGTTCAGAGCATTCATTTGTTGCTCAATAAAAGAAATGAAGTTTTTTTCTCCTCCAAGCATTTTAATTAAGGCTGGATGCATAAAATGGGTAAACGTTGGCCAGTCTTTTTTTTCAAATGACTCTGAGAGGCTGTCCATTCCCGCCTTTATGTTTTTTTTCAGAAATGTTGTGTCGTTTTGCGCATAACTGCCTGCAGAAACGAAAAAAAACAAAAATAGAAAGTAGGTTTTCATTGGTTTAATGAAAAAAGTTTAAAAAGTAAAACAGGTAAATTATTTTTTCATACCCTCAACCAGAATAACAATCATGTTGTCTTCCAGTTCACTTCCGCTGATTTTTGCTGTTGAGCGATGCCAGCTTTCAATTCCACTTACTGCCTGTAACATAATAACAACAGCAGTAGGGGCATCAATTTTTTTAATTTCTCCTTTTTTAATACCGTCTTCAATAATTGAGGCTAATCGTTTACGGTAGTTGCGGCGTTGAATTCGGAAGTTGGAAAGATAAGGATCATCCAGGTGCTTCCACTCCCTGTCGCTCACAATTACTTCTTCATAATTTTCCACCATTTGTTGAATGTGAAAACGCAGAAGTGTTTCGATTTTTTTTAACGGTTCGGCGTTGCTGGTTTCAATTTCATCGAGATGAGAATTAAAGCGGTTTGCTACGTTAAAACAGATTGATTCAAGGATTTCGTTCTTAGAACGGATGTGATTGTACAAGCTGGCAGCTTCAATACCGAGATTTTCAGCAAGGTCCCGCATGCTGGCGGCACCAAATCCTTTTTCCCGGAAAAGAGCGGCTCCGGCTTTTACAATGAGGTCTTTGCGGTTGCCGTTTTTAGGCACTTTCAGTTTTCCCATGTTACAAAAATATAGTGTTTAAGCGGCTTTTTCCAAAATACCCAAAAGGCGGTATTTAAACACGTAAAACATCATTCTATTTTTACGGCATCAAAAAACAAAGAACATGAAAAAGAAACTCTTCTTCCTTACTCTTATCTTCCTTGCATTTATTGTATCTGCTCCAATATCGGGCAAATCGCAAAGCAGCGATTACTACTATTACGAAAGCATTTCAAACCCTGGCAAAACCATTAACTTTCTTATTGGCGTTTATGTTACAAAAAACGAGTACATAACCCGTGATGACGGTACAGGTTACACCAAAATACGCATGGCGGTTATTAACCAGGAAGGTGCCAGTACTTTCAAGTGGAGCGATTATAAAATCTACATCAAATTAAAAAACAACGATATGTTCTACAACTATACCACTCAGGCAAAAGATGGAGATTTGTCCTGTAACTGGTCTGTAGAACCCGGTCAGAATCATATTCAGTATATCTGTTTTGACAAAGCTTTTGACATCAGCCAGATTGATATGATATGGCTTGGCATGAGCGATAATAAGTTTTTCGATCTTGTACGCAGCGACAAGTAAGAAATCAGAGTTTTCGTTTTTCAAAAAGCGCTATCTATAATGATGGCGCTTTTTTTATTCGTTTTCTTCGCAGGTAAGCTTGTACCCATTACCTTTGCCCGGTTCAAAAAAATAACAGTTATGTCATTAGTTGTAGTTGGTTCAATGGCGTTTGATGCAATTGAAACCCCTTTTGGAAAAAGCGATAAGATTATTGGAGGTGCGGCGACTTATATTGCATGGAGTGCTTCAAACTTTACGCAGCCAATTAAACAGGTTTCAGTTGTTGGCGGCGACTTTCCAAAGGATGAGTTGCAGATGCTTGAAGCAAGAGGTGTTGTGGTTGATGGAGTTGAAATAAAAGAAAATGAAAAATCTTTTTTCTGGAGTGGAAAGTATCATCTTGACATGAACACAAGAGATACGCTTGAAACACAACTGAATGTTCTGGGGTCTTTTAACCCGGTTATACCCGATAGTTACCAGGATTGTGAAATACTGATGCTGGGTAATCTTTCTCCTGCTGTTCAGAATACAGTGATTGATCAGTTAAAGAATAAGCCTAAACTTGTTGTGCTCGACACCATGAATTTCTGGATGGAAACGGCTATGCCTGAGCTTGAATCTGTGCTGAAGAAAGTGGATGTATTGCTGGTAAATGACAGTGAAGCCCGTGAGCTGAGCGGGCAGTTTTCATTGGTAAAAGCTGCCAAAGTTATTTTGGGTATGGGCCCTAAATTCCTGATTATTAAAAAGGGTGAGCATGGCGCTTTGCTGTTTAATGATGATAAAGTGTTTTTTGCCCCGGCGCTACCTTTAGAAGAAGTGTTTGACCCAACTGGAGCAGGCGATACTTTTGCCGGTGGTTTTGTTGGACATATTGCCAAAACAAAAGACATCAGTTTTGAAAATATGAAAACAGCCATTATTGTTGGAAGTGCAATGGCGAGTTTCAGTGTTGAAAAATTCGGTACGCAACGGCTGAAAGAAATTACCAAAGCTGATATTGATGCACGCATTCAGCAGTTTGTACAACTGGTGAACTTTGATATTGAACTGGTTTAATCAGCTATTCAATACGGAACGTAAAAGATAATAGTTTTCCCTTGCAAGAGCTTATCTTATTCAAAGCTCTGTATGTTTTTTCAGAAATACAACGGATTTCTTAGCCTGGTTGTAACGAGCAGGCGCTTGAGGCTTCTGTCAATTATTTCGCCCATATTTCTGCATTTTTCAAATGAAGCATCTTCGTAATGAGCCGAAAGTTCAAGACCTAACTGTTTTACTTTTTCAGGTGTGCTTACTTCGTCTTCTACAACCACATCCCGTAAATCACGCAGGCGGTAACGTTGTTCTTTAATTCTTCTTGCAACCAGAGCCCTTTCTTCCTGCTGGTATTGTTCAATTACATCTTTGTTGAAATTTTTCAAAGCCATTTCTACGTAAGGAAAGTTTTCTTTGAAATACTGGGGCAGATATATTTTTAATGAGCCTTCATAAAACTGCTGGTCAAAATCAATGGCACGGATCCGGAACTGGCAGTCGTCGAAATCAGGTGTAATGTCAAACACAAAATTATAAGCACGCATATCGCCCAGCAAACGCACAAAACAGCGTTCGTTGAATTTTACAAACTCTTTACCTATACGTTTAATATTAAACTCTGGCCGGCCGGAATACATGGGTAAAAAAACATCTCCCGGTATGCCGGGAATGTGTTCCTCAACCAATGTATTTTCATCAACAATATAGTTTAACTGGTTGGGCGAAAGCAAATGTTCCAGTTCTAATCCATAAACACGGGAAGCATCCGGTACTTTAATGTAGAAATAATCATGTACATCATTGTAACTGTTTACAATTCTTATGCGGAATGGATGTGTGTTTCCAAAAGTGCAGAAATCAATACGTTCAATATACAAATGCCGCTGGGCATTAATATCGCCACCTGCTTTCAGCATGGCGTAAATCTGTTTCAGTGAATTGTGTATTTCTTCAATCTGTGCCTGCGGGTAAATTACACTTTCCCACAAAGTGTCTTTTCCTCTGCCGTCAATTACCGGAATTGTTTCAAGAAAGTATTTGAGTTGTTCGTATGAAACGGGTAGTTTTTTTTCACGTTGGTATTGCTGCAGGTATTTATGCAGCGATGCGTTAACAGGATAAATTATTTTTTTCTTACTGATCATTTCTTGATATATGCAAACACACGTTTTTCAATGCCAAGTTACGGCAACTGATTGTTCGGGAAATTATTTGCTGTATGATTTTCGTCAAAAGCAGAATGATCGTTATCAAATTTAATCAGAAACGTCGGGCAAGAACCACCTGGTTTTTGAAACGTTTTATTTTTCCGCTAAGGTTAAAAACTTCTGTAAATATAACATAAGGGCCAACAGGTAATTGCTGAAATTTATCATTCAACCCATCCCATCTGAAAATTCCTGTTTGACTGCAAACCGCATTTCGCTGTAACGATTTTACAGCTCTGCCTGCTGCGTCGAACACTGTAATATTCATTGTATAACCTGTTTGTGGAAATCGGTATGAAATGGTTAAAAAGTCGTCTGTTCCGTCGTTGTCGGGTGAAAATACTTCGGGGAGAACAGATACATCGCCTTTAACCTGCAGGTCAATTCTGAATTGAGAGTTTTGATATGACGGTGTTCCGTAACCGGCATCTTTTGAAGCGCTGTGCCAGTTGTCTTTATTTTGTGTTCTGGCATTGGGATCAATTCGTTCTAACGAAATTCCTTCAGCATTTGTAATCAAAGCAAAATGCCAGTTCTCATCATATACCAGCTCATCCACAACAGCGCCGGTTAAATTTACCAGTACAACATTTCCTTTATCGTCGGGGAATGAAGGCATGCTGGAAATATTAATAAATGCAGAAAGATTTTTAGCTGTGTACTGGCGTTTTACTACCTGGTCATCTTCGCTCAACACCAAATATTCTCCCGGGAAAAAAGCAATATTTGAGGAGCTGATTTGTTTTAAATTACTAATAATACCGGTGCTGTTCCTGTTTGCAATAAACAAATCTTTCAGGTTGGCGATTTTACTGCTTCGGTTGTACAGTTCAACATAATCTGTGCCATCGGTTTTTGGATTAAACAATAGCTCATTTATTACAATATCGTTACTATCAGCCAGAATACTTAACCCAAACTTTCCTGTATTAAATGCGCCAATTGTATTTGCGGCGCAATCTTTAACTCCGGTTACGGTAACTGTATAGACCTTGTTTCGTTGCAAAGCGGTTGAGAACTTAAGCTGTACAGAATTAAACAGTGGTGCAATGCAAATTGCCGATGATGCTTGCCCAAGCCCATCGCTGATAGAATAATTGGCAGCAGTAGCAGCACTCAGGCTATCAAGTGGTTCTTCAAAACTTAAAAGCACAGTAACACTATCGGCAGCAAATGCACGAAGTAAAACAGGAAGTGTTACATCTTTATTCGTATCATTAACAGAATTATTTTTTCCGGGGGTACCTCCTTTTACATCAATACTTGCTTTCCAGTTACTGCTGCCACTGCACGGGTTTTTTATATCAATCATTTCAAGCGTCCAGCCGCCGTCACTTTTTACAGCATTGTTGAACCATGTTTTGCTGTATTCAACTGCATGAATGGTTGCGCCTGTGTTGCTGCGCAGAAAAATTATATCGCCATCATTATCTAAAGAAGGAAAGCTGGTTACTGCAAATGTTCTCCCAAATGGCTGCATATAGCTCAATGCCGATGTGCCGCAGATAATCGCAATGCTATCTGGCTGTAATAAGAAATTAGGAAGTACGCCGCTTACACTGCTGGCATCTCCTACACGCCAGTTTTGAATATTAATGGGCGAAGAAGATGTGTTTCTTATCTCAATCCATTCGTAGTTTGGTAAGCCTATTTGTGGCGAAGGATCGCTCATTATTTCTGTTATCAGCACATCGTACCTGTTTTGTGAAGAAAGGGTGCTTGTAAATAAGCAAAAACAAACAATTGTTGTAATAAGTGTTTTTAAAAGCATGTTTTAAAAATAATATTATTAAAACTGTTCACTAAATATTGTTGAAATTTTTTTCTATACAATTTGGCTAAACCCCTGCTGAGCCCTACTTTTGCACCCGATGATGATAAAGAAACATACAAAACGCACTAAGAAACAGTTCCTGAAGGGAAGGTAACGTTGTACGTTTGGTATAAACATAATAACAGGCCTTCCCGAAATGGAAGGCCTTATTTTTTAACCCCGTCAGACACCCTCGTCGGACGGAAATATTAATCAATAAAAAACAAATCTGTCCGACGAGGGTGTCTGACAGGAAACAAACAAAATGAAAGTTGCAGTAGTTGGCGCTACAGGTCTTGTAGGAACCAAAATGTTACAGGTATTAGCAGAAAGGAATTTTCCCGTTACAGAAATCGTTCCCGTTGCAAGCGAAAAATCAGTTGGCAAAGAAGTGGAGTTTAAGGGAAAGAAATACAAGGTGGTAAGCATGACTGATGGTATTGCTGCCAAACCTGCTGTTGCTTTATTTTCAGCCGGTGGCGGCACCTCGTTGGAATGGGCTCCAAAGTTTGCTGAAGCAGGTATTACAGTGATTGATAACTCAAGCGCCTGGCGCATGGACGACACAAAAAAATTAGTAGTGCCTGAAGTAAATGCGGATGTACTTACTGCTGATGATAAAATTATTGCAAACCCCAACTGTTCTACTATTCAGATGGTGGTGGCATTACAACCTTTACATAAAAAATACCAGATTAAAAGGGTGGTTGTTTCAACCTACCAAAGTGTAACAGGTACAGGTAAAAAAGCAGTTGATCAATTAATGGGCGAGCGTGCAAAATCTGTTGCCGGAAGTACAGAAGAATACCCGATGGCATATAAATATCCAATTGATCTGAATGTAATTCCGCAAATTGATGTGTTTCTTGAAAACGGTTACACCAAAGAAGAAATGAAAATGGTGAAAGAAACCAACAAGATTATGGGTGATGATAGTATTCGTGTAACTGCAACTACTGTACGTATTCCTGTAATGGGCGGACATAGTGAAAGTGTGAATATTGAATTTGCAAACGACTTTGATCTCAACGAAGTGAAGGGCCTGCTGAGTAATGCTCCAGGTGTTATTGTTGTGAATGATGATGCAGCACAGCAATACCCAATGCCAATGGATGCACACGAAAAAGATGAGGTATTCGTAGGCCGTATCCGCAGAGATGAATCACAACCAAACACCCTTAACCTGTGGGTAGTGAGCGATAACCTGCGTAAAGGCGCTGCAACAAATGCTGTGCAGATTGCAGAATACCTGTTGGGGAAAGGATTGTTGTAAGGTGATTGTAAAAATTATAAAGGGACGATGGTTCATCATCGTCCCTTTCATTTAATAAATACTTTGACAGATTTTAAACAGTTAATCCCTCATTCAAAAACTCAATCAATGGTTGCAGCACTTCAAATGAATGTACTACTTTTTTTAGAAGGTCTTTTGAGGTGAGATCAGCATCGCTGATATTTTGCATACCAATCCAGCTTTTAAGTTTAATATATTCAATAGCAGGATTATCAGCTTCATAACCTTTTGGCGGACGGGTAAGTTTCATGTCTTCGCCGGTATATAAATCGCCATAAACAGATTTGAACGATTTGCTGTTGATGATTTTATGAAACTCTTTCCAGTTATAATCAATTTCCTGTCGCACTTTTTTTAACTCGTCAGGCATAGCCATGTACAATCCTCCACCTGTAAAACATTCACCGGGTTCAAGATGAAAATAATAACCGGCACTGCTCATCGCTTTCTTTCCTCCTTTATTAATGCTTGCTCCAAAGTTTGTTTTGTAAGGCGATTTGTCTTTTGAAAAACGTACATCCCTGTTTATGCGGAACAAACAATCTTTTGCTTTAAGATGAGCAATCTGCGGATCTTTCTTTCCGTGTTTTTCAATGATGGCTTCAATAAAAGCTGCGAAATCGGCTTTCGCTGTCTCATAAACTTTTCGGTTGGCATCAAACCATGGTTTGTTGTTGTTTTTCTTTAAATCTTTTAAGAACCTGATAGTTGAAGATTGAAGCATTATAACAGAGATAATTTTTGATAAAGATTAAAGATAAAAAAAGTTGAGCAGCTTAATCCGCAACTCAACTTGCCACTTAATACTTATTGCTTATAACCGATCATTCAACTCCACCCCAGTTTTCGCCACTTCTTATGCGGTATAAAGTCATTTCACTTACGCCATATTTTTTTGCCAGTTGTTTATAGGTAATACTACGGTTTGGATCGTGAATAACTTTCTTGATTGTTTTAACCTGTGCCGGTGAAAGCTTTAATCCTTTTTGTGTTGCACTACGTTCTTTCTGTAGTTTTTTATACGCAATTTTTTGCGGGCTTTTTTGCTGGTGTGCCGACATTTCTTCCAGGGTAGCCCATTTTAAATTCGAAATTTTATTGTCGGTTTTATTATGATTCAGATGTATAACATATTTACACCTTTGCGAAGGTTTTTTGCTAAACAGTTTTGCTATTTCACGATGCAGATAAATAGTTCCTTTATTTTCTGCCCGGTGAAGGTTTAGTGTTCGGTACCCTGTTGTGATAGAACCGTTCAGCAGTTTACCGTCTTCTGTTATATCAGAAGAATAGCTGGCACATCGTCCAAAATTTGAAACGGCGTATTTCTTTCGCAATTGTTTCCATCCGGCAAATTGCAATTGTTTCCATTGTTCGCCAGAGAATTTCTTTATCATACAATAAATTGATTGGAGGTATTAAATATACAACAGCAAACCCCGTACCTGCAAGTAGTTGTTCATATTATTTTTTCAGCATATCCAGAAATTCTTCTTCGTTGATGATTTTAATGGTGCTTATTTTTTTTGCTTTTTCAAGTTTACTCCCTGCATCTTCTCCCACAACAAGGTAATTAAGCTTTGCACTAACGCCACTTAGTATTGTAGCTCCCTGTTGTTCTGCAATTTTTTCTGCCTGGCTGCGTTTTAATGTGGGCAATGTTCCTGTAAACAAAAACGTAATGCCGGTTAAGTTGCCATCGTGCTGTTGTTCTTTTTGTTCGTTTTTTAACTGCAGGCCAAGTTGCTCTAACTGCCCAAGCATTTCAATATTTTCTTCATTGCTGAAGAAGGAATGAATGCTTCCTGCAACTCTTGGGCCAATGTCTTCTAATTGCTGAAGTTCTTCCGAGTTTTTTTCTTTTATATCTAAGAGATGCTTTGTTGAATTAGCCAGTGTTTTTGCAGTTGCTTCACCAACAAAGCGAATGCCCAGTGCATTGATTAAGCGAAACAGTGGTTGTTTTTTTGAGTTTTCTAAAGCAGCTTGCAGGTTCTCAACGCTTTTTACTCCAAAGCCCTCTGTTTTTTTTATCTGATCGTATGGCAACTGGTATAAACCGGGTATTTCTTTTAAGAAACCAAGTTCATAAAACTTACGCACATTGGCCTCTCCCATGCCCCGAATATCCATCGCATCCTTGCTGGCAAAATGAATAATGCGTTCAACAATCTGTGCTTCGCAATGATAATTCATGCAACGCCAAACTGCTTCCCCCTCGGGTTTTTCAAGTTTGCTGTTGCAGATAGGACAATATTCAGGAAACTGAATTTTTTCTTCATCACCGTTACGCAATTCGGCCATTGATTTAACTATGTACGGAATTACATCACCGGCACGTTCAACCAGTACCGTATCGCCAATCATTAAATCTTTATCAGCAATAAAATCTTCATTATGTAATGAAATACTTGTTACCGTTACGCCACCAATAGCAACCGGATCAATTTTTGCAACAGGAGTAACTGCGCCGGTTCTTCCCACTTGGTACTCAACTGCACGCAGTTTACTGGTGCCTTGTCTTGCTTTGAATTTATATGCAATTGCCCAGCGTGGGTGGTGACTGGTCATGCCCATTTTATCCTGTAGTTGCAGATCATTTACCTTAATCACCATGCCATCAATTTCATAGGGAAGATTATCTCTCTTTTCTTCAAACTCATTGATGTGATCGATAACAGCCTGTATGCCTCTTACAACTTTCTTTTCTTTTTCAGGACTACGGAAACCAAGTTCCCACATGAGTTTTAAAGCATCGCTGTGTGTATGAATAACGTTGACCGTTGACTGTTGATCGTTGTTCTGAATTCCGGCCATCGACATAAATCCTACATGATAAAGAAATGCTTCGAGATTTCTGCGTGCAACTTCCTTCGCATCTTTGATGCGCAACGTACCGCTTGCGGCATTACGTGGATTAGCAAGCGGTGGCAAATTTTCTTCAGCTAACTGATCGTTATATGCTTTGAAATTTTTCTTGCTCATTAAAATTTCACCACGTATTTCAATTTGTTTAATTCCGTATTTTGAAAATGGAGCCGATAAAGGAATTGATTTGATTTGCCTGATGTTGGTGGTAATTTCTTCGCCTTCTGTTCCATCGCCTCTTGTTGCACCACGGGTGAGTAAATCATCTTCATAAATCAACGAAATACTTGCACCATCAAATTTGGGTTCAACACAGTACTCAATTTCATCCAGCCCACTTGCTTCTCTTGCCTTGCGATCCCAATCGTACAAATCATCAGCATTGTAAGAGTTTTCAAGGCTGAGCATAGGAACAAGATGCTGTACTTTTTTAAAATCATTTCCCAAACCCTTTGCCACACGCTGTGTTGGCGAATTAGGTGTGATGAGTGAAGGATCAGCCGCTTCGAGCTTTTCCAGTTCTTTGTACAACTGGTCGTATTCATAATCACTGATGAGCGGATCGTTCAGTATATAATAACGGTATTCATGAAAACGCAACACATCACGAAGCGATCCGAGATGGCTGGTTGTAATTGCATGTTCATGAACGACCTTTAGTAATTCTGTTGTAGTATGCTGTAATTCTTTTGTTGTGGCTGGCGAATACATGTTATTTAAATGAGCAGTAAAAATACAAGGACTATTTGCAAAACAAATTAATTTAGCCTGCAATTCTTTTATTATGATCAGGTACATTTTCTTTTCATTGCTTGCAGCAGCTTTTTTTCCAATGAGCGAAAAAACAACTGTAGATACATTGTTCATCAACGGAACTGTATATACGGTTGATGCTGCTTTTTCAAAAACTGAAGCTGTTGCTGTAAAGGATGGAAAGATTGTAGCTGTTGGAAAAACAGTTGAGCTGCAGAAACAGTTTTCTGCAAAACAAATTGTTGACCTGCATGGTAAATATTTATTTCCGGGATTTATTGATGCACATGCTCATTTTTTAAGTTATGGGCTAAGTCTGCGTATTGTTGATCTTACCGGAACCAAAAACTGGGGCGAATGTTTGAAAAGAGTGAAGCAATATGCTGCAACAAAAAAAATGCAAGCAACCGAATGGATTGTTGGAAGAGGCTGGGATCAGAACGATTGGAATGTAAAAGAATTTCCTGTAAACGATTCGCTGAACGTGTTGTTTCCTCAAAACCCGGTATTGCTTACAAGGGTTGATGGGCATGCAGCAGTGGTGAACGATGTTGCGTTAAAACTGAGTAATGTAAATGCAGCAACAACTATCAGTGGAGGAGAAGTGATTGTAAAAAACGGAAAACCAACAGGTGTACTAATTGATAATGCTGTTGATTTTGTTGGTGATCGTATTCCTGCGCCAACAGAACAGCAGATAAAAGACGCATTGCTTGGCGCACAGAAAAATTGTTTTGCAGCCGGGTTAACAACAGTAGATGATTGCGGCTTATCGTATGGAAGCGTTCTGCAACTGGAAAAATATTACAAGAGTAGAGAATTAAAAATGCGTTTGTACGTAATGCTGAGCGATAACAAATGGAATTACATGGCCATTTTTAAAAGAGGAAAAATTAAAACCGATTATTTGAATGTGCGGAGTTTTAAAGTGTATGCTGATGGCGCACTTGGATCCAGAGGGGCCTGCATGCTGCAGCCTTATACCGATGTAAAAGATCATTATGGATTTTTATTAAGCAGTAAGGAACATTTTGATTCAGTTGCATCTGTTATTTATAAAAATGGTTTTCAAATGTGTACACATGCTATTGGCGACAGTGGGAACAGGATTATCTTAAACACGTATGCGAAATACTTAAGGGGATCGAATGATTTGAGATGGCGAATTGAACACGCACAGGTAGTGAATAAAAATGATTTCAGCTTGTTTGGACAGTTCAGCATTATTCCGAGCGTACAGCCAACACATGCAACGAGCGATATGTACTGGGCTGAGCAGCGTGTTGGCAATGAACGTATAAAAGGTGCGTATGCTTATAATGATTTGCTGAAACAGAATAGCTGGATTCCATTGGGAACAGATTTTCCTGTTGAAGATATATATCCGCTGAAAACGTTTTATGCAGCAGTATTCAGGAAAGATGCGAAAGGATGGCCTGCTAATGGTTTTCAAAAAGAAAATGCGTTATCAAGAGCAGATGCAATTAGAGGAATGACTATCTGGGCTGCGAAATCAAACTTTGAGGAAAACGAAAAAGGAAGTATTGAAAAAGGAAAGTTTGCTGACTTTGTTATTCTTGATACTGATTTAATGACAGCATCATTTGAACAGATATTGAAAGCACATGTACTCAAAACTGTTTGTGGAGGTGAAACAGTTTATACCAGGTGATAAATTAGGAACAGTTTTTTTTGAATTTTTACTTCATTCTATGCCGCTTCATTTCTGAATTCCCTCGGTGTGCTGTTTTTCTTTCGTGTAAATACTCGGTTAAAGTAAGTGATGGATTCAAAGCCTGCACTTCTTGCAATTGATGAAATTTGTTTGTCTGTTTCAATTAACTGGTAACAGGCATAGCCAATGCGTATATCATTGAGATAATCTGAAAACGTTTTTCCGGTTGCCCGTTTAAAAAATTTACAAAAGGCGCTGGGCGATATATTAATAATTGAAGCAGCATCATTGATAGAAACCGGCTTGGAAAAATTATTTTCTAAATAAGTACAAACCTGGTTAATGCGCTGCTCTTTGTTTTTAACCTGTGAAACATCATAATCCGATGAGGCCAGCTTTCTTCCTTTTTGTTTGGATAACTGCCCCAGCAGCCATATCAGATCGTTTATTTTTTCAACGCCTGTTTTTCCGGGCAGGGCTAAAATTTTGTCTTTAAACAGTCTGCTGTTTTTAAAATGCAAACCATTTTTGCTGTTTTGCAACAGCCGTTTAATGCTTTCAAACTCATTCAGCCCGATAAAGCTGTTGAACAGTGATGCAGAAAACTGGATCACCACAAAATCGCAATTCTTGTTTTTTATTTTCCGGTCGGTAACCCATGTGTGAGGCAAATCAGGCCCAATCAGTACAAGATCGCCTGCCCTAAACTCTTCATAACTGTCTCCAACAATGCGTTTGCCTTCTACATTTATCTTATAAGTCAGTTCATATTCCGGGTGGTGATGCCAGTAAAATTCAAGATAAGGCAGGTTCATGCGGTAGGCAACCATAAAAGGTTTGCCTTCGCCCGGAACAATCTTTTCAAGTTCAGCTTTCATCATAGCTAAAAAGGCAGAAAAATTTGTCAGCTAAAGTAAACAATGTTGGCAATATAGTGTAATAAATTGGAATTATAGTTCAATTTAATGCGGAGGCTACTTTATAGCTTTGCATTATATTTATCTGCAAACCGGCCGCATAAAAACGCCTGTTTGTAATATTAAACTAATAATTGGGTAATAATTAGTGGAAAAAGAATAAAACGATTGCATCTCATGAAAAGACTATTACTCGTTTTGATTTGTTTGCCGGTTGTTTTGCTTACTAAAGCACAACTTCTTTCATTCACCCCCGATTTTCCTGTAGATAACAGTAATGTAACTATTACAATGGATGCTACTAAAGGAAACAAAGGTTTAATGGGCTATACCGGAGATGTATTTGTGCATATTGGTGTAATTACAAATTTAAGTACTAGCACTACCGACTGGAAATATACAAAAACAACCTGGGGTAGTACAGATGTGAATTATAAAGCAACGGTTGTTTCAAGCAATATCTGGTCGTTTACAGTAAATAATATACGGAGTTATTTTGGCGTACCTGCCGGTGAAACTATTTTACGCATTGCCATATTGTTCAGAAATGGGACAGGTAGCGTAAAGCAGGCCAACACCGACGGAAGCGATATGTACGTTCCTGTTTATACTTCCGGCGCTTTTGCTGTAAGGTTCAAATCGCCGGCAATGCAGCCGTTGTATAATATGATTCCTGAACCAATCAACGTTACCAATCCTTCATCTATTCCTGTTACTGCAGTTACTTCTGCAAATGCTGCAATTACATTAAGGTTTGACGGCTCCCAGATTGGTTCTGCCACATCGGCTCAAACAGTGAGTGGCACAGCAAATGTTACATCAGAATGCAATCATAAAATAACTGTCGAAGCATTTGATAACACCACATATAAAAGAGACACCATCAGTTTTGCTGTTACACCAACAAGCTATCCAACAGCAGCACGTCCTGCCGGTTTCAGTGACGGGATTACTTACGATAACAACAATACCGAAGCTGTTCTGATTCTTTATGCTCCTTTGAAAAGTAAAGTTGTTGTGCTTGGTGATTTTAATAACTGGACAGAAAGCTGCGAAAGTATTTTAAAGAAAGACGGGGATTATTTCTGGACAAGAATTACGGGTTTAACTCCCGGAACGAACTACCGTTTTCAATATGTTGTTGATGATGCTTTTCGGTTTGCCGATCCTTATAGCGAACTGATTCTTGACCCAAACAATGACCAGTATATTTCTTCCACAACCTATCCTAATATGCCTGCCTATCCAACAGGTAAAACATCGGGAGGAATAGTTGGCGTGTTAACACCAGGCGAAGCTGCTTATAACTGGACAAGCAGCAGCTATGTTCGCCCTGATAAAAGGGACCTGATGATTTATGAATTGCTTGTTAGAGACTTTACTTCAGCAAAAAACTGGCAGACATTAAAAGACACACTGAACTATATCAAGAACCTGGGCTTTAATGCAATAGAGCTGATGCCGATTAATGAATTTGATGGTAACGATAGCTGGGGTTATAATCCTTGTTATTTCTTTGCGCCCGATAAAGCTTATGGCACCAAAGCCGCTTTAAAAGCATTTATTGACAGGGCACATAGTTTAGGTATTGCAGTTATTCAGGATATTGCTTTTAACCATGCAACGGGACAATCACCTTTGGCAATGATGTGGTGGAACAGCACAAGCAGTCAGCCTGCATCAAATAGCCCGTATTTCTATGAAACGGCTCAGCATCCGTTTAATGTGTTTAACGATTTTAATCACAATACCGCTCCAACAAAATATCATGTAGCACGATTCATCCGCCATTGGCTTACAGAGTATAAAATAGATGGATTCCGCTGGGATTTAAGTAAAGGGTTTACTAATCAGAACTGTGCAGGTAATCAAACATGCTGGGATGCTTATAATACGGATCGTATTAATATCTGGAAACGTTATTACGATTCCATGCAGGTGGTTTCAAATGGTTCGTATTGTATTATGGAACATCTTGCCGGAGATCAGGAAGAATCAGAACTGGCAACTTACGGCATGTTGTTTTGGGGAAATCATAATTATGCGTTTAACCAGAATACAATGGGTTACAGCAGCGGATCCGATTTGAACAGGGCTTACTGGCGCAACAGGGGCAGCAGCGGTTCTTACTGGAATTCATCTAACCTGCTTGATAAACCACATTTGATTACTTATGCTGAAAGCCATGACGAAGAAAGGCTGATGTATAAAAATATTCTTTACGGCGCAGTAAACGGTTCTTACAACGTTAAGGATACCACAACAGCATTGCGGCGTGAAGAAGCAGCGGCTGCTGTTTTACTGGCTATTCCCGGTCCGAAAATGATCTGGCAGTTTGGCGAACTTGGTTATGATTATTCAATTGAGTCAAATGGCGGACGAACAAATGCAAAAACTATCCGCTGGGATTATTACCAGGAGCAACGTCGCAAACGAGTATATGATACGTATGCAGCTATGGCAAAACTGCGGCAGCAAAAGCCTTACACATTCCGCACCTATTCACTTGCAGGCGGAACGGATTTAAGCAGCAATCTTGTTAAGGTTGTAGCAGTCGATCATACCGATTTGAAATATGTGGTTGTTGCAAATTTTGATATATCTCAACAAACACCTTCTGTAACATTTCCGGTAACAGGCACATGGTACGACTATACCAACGGCGGCAGCATTACTGTAAGCGGATCGACATATCCTGTAACACTGGCTCCGGGTGAATATAAAGTATATCTTAACCAGAATATTACCGGCGGAATTGTATCGGCAATAAACAGGGATATAATTGCTACCAACAGCACCTTTAAACTCAGTGTTTATCCAAATCCTGTACAGCAATCAGCTATAGTAAAATATGAATTGCCAAAAAGTGGTAAGGTAAGTTTACAGATGATTGATATGCAGGGCCAGGTATTGTTTTCAAAAAATATAGGTTTTCAGTTAAAAGGTTTACAGGCGTTTGAACTTAACCGCAATATGGTGGGCAATGCCTTAACAACCGGTCAGTATATTTTGCAGGTGAGGGTGGACAATATTATAAGAAATGAAAAAATTATTATTGCGCAGCAGTAGAAAAAATATATTGTCTTATAAAATGGACTAAAATAAAAAGGGTTAATGTGGCTGATAAGAATCAGCATTTCAGGCATTGACTTTTTGTTTTTGATTGTTTATAAATTGTGAAATTTTAAAAAAACTATTGATTATGACTCCCAAACGACTGCTTGCCAGAGCAGGAGCTTTCATGCTTCTGTTAATGGTTGTAGCTCAATCTGTTTTTGCCCAGGGTAAAACTGTAACGGGGAAGGTAACTGATAGTAAAGACGGAAGCCCCGTTCAAAACGCTTCCATTACTATTAAGGGTACCTCTAAAGGAACCACAACCGATCAGGCCGGTAACTTCAGAATTGCAATTGAAAACAGCAATGCAGTTCTGGTTATTTCTTCGGTTGGTTTTGCCACAAGAGAAGTTGCAGTAGGCGACCAAAGTGCATTAACAATTACATTAGTATCTACTCAGTCAACACTTAACGAACTTGTTGTAGTGGGTTATGGTACAACAAGAAAAAGAGATCTTACTGGTGCTGTTGCAACAATATCTGCAAAAGATTTTGTGAAAGGTGCCGTTCAATCTCCCGAACAATTAATTGCAGGGAAAATTGCAGGTGTTCAAATTATCCCAAGTGGTGGTGCTGCTGGTAGTGGTAGCCAGATACGCATCAGAGGTGGTGCGTCTCTTAATGCCAGTAATGATCCATTAGTGGTAATTGATGGTGTTCCGGTTGATAATGGTAATGCAATGAATCTTCTTAACCCGAACGATATAGAAAGTTATACACTTTTAAAAGACCCTTCTGCTGCGGCAATTTATGGTTCAAGAGCTTCTAACGGAGTACTTATTATCACTACAAAAAAAGGTAAAAAGGGAAAAGTTGTTTATAATTTTTCTGCTCAGGGATATTTGCAGCAGCCAGTTAAACAGGTGGATGTTTTAACTGCTGATGAGTTAAAAAATGTTATTACAACAAAACTGCCTTCGCTTTCTTCTTATATTGGGAAAACAAATACAAACTGGCAGGATGAAATTTATCATGTTGCGTTTGGGCAAGACTACAATCTCAGTGCAAGTGGAGCTGTTGCAGATGGGAAATTGCCTTTCAGACTATCAGGCGGATTTATGAATCAGGATGGAATTTTAAAAACTGATAATTTTAAACGCTTAACAGGTACTTTAAATCTCAGTCCTCGATTCTTTAATGACAGGCTGAAAGTGGATTTAAACGTCAAATTATCCGGAACCCGCAGTTCAGATGTTGATTGGGGTGCTATTGGTAATGCAGTTTCATTTGACCCTACACAAGCAATATACACAAACAGTAATCGTTATGGCGGTTATTTTGAATGGCTTGAATCAGACGGTTCTCCTGCTTCTAATGCTAATAAAAATCCTTTGGCTTTATTGTATTTGAGAGATCATCAAAGTAACTCTTTCAGAAGTATTAGTAATATTCAATTTGATTATTCATTTCCTTTTGTAAAAGGATTAAGAGCCAATTTAAATTTTGGCCATGAGTTTTCTGATTCAAGAGGAATTTACAAAAAAACTGATAGTGCTGCAGCCAGCTACAATAAATCAAATCCGGCTTTAGGCGGATACAGTAACAGCACTTATCTTGAAAGACATAACTGGCTTTACGATGTTTATCTGAATTATGTAAAAGAATTCCGTTCAATCAGCAGCCGCATTGATTTTACTGTTGGTCATGGTATGCAGAAGTTTGGATACTATAATTATAATAATCCAAGTTATTCTTATAGTGGTCTTTTGCAGGGAAGTTACCCTCTTCTAATTTCCAGTAATTCAGATGATGTAAATGGTGATAATGGTTATGCAATGATTTCATACTACGGAAGATTAAATTACACCCTTGCAGGTAAATATGTTTTTACTGTTAATGCAAGGGAAGATGGTTCTTCCAGATTCTCAAAAAATAATCGCTGGGGTTTCTTTCCTTCAGCCGCATTTGCATGGCGAATTTCTGAAGAAGACTTCCTGAAAAACTCAAAAGTCATTTCTGATCTTAAATTCAGGGTTGGGTATGGCGTTACAGGACAACAGGATATTCCAAGATTATATGGTTACATCCCTGTTTACGACCAGTCTAATGCGCAGGGTTACTATCAGTTGGGAAATACTTTTTATACACGTTTAGGGCCTGTTGCTTATGATCCCGATCTCCGTTGGGAAACAACAGAAAATCTTAATGCAGCCATTGAGTTTGGTTTGTTGAATAACAGAATCACCGGTATTCTTGAAGGTTTCAGCAGGAAAACAAAAGATTTAATTGTTGATAACGTATCAATTCCTCTTGGATCAAATTTTGCCGATAAAATTCTGACAAATGTTGGTAATATAGAAAGTACAGGATTTGAGGTTACATTAAACTTTGTTCCTGTTAAAACAAAGAACATCGAATGGGAAATTGGCGGAAACTTTACTTACGCCAATCCAAAGGTTACAAAACTTTTCCCGAATGCTAATGAAGACGCTACTGGTCGTTACCGTTCAGATGTTGTTATACCTGGAAGTATTAATAAATATATCCAGTACGATGCAATTGGATACAGGCCATCAATGTGGTATGTATATAAGCAGGTATATGACCAGAACGGTAAGCCAATAGAGGGTTTGTATGAAGATAAAAACAGGGATGGTGCTATTACAGATGCTGACAGGTATTTATTCAAGCCAAGTCAGGCTCCAATGTATCTCGGTATTAATTCAAGCTTCCGATATAAAAAATTTACAGCAGGTATTGGTATGAGAGGCAGCATTGGGAATTATAATTACAATGCTGTGGCAATGCAGTTGGGTGTTTTGAATCAGATTAAGATTGGAACAGGAATCCAAAATGCACACAGGAGCTATTTGGAAACCGGTTTTGTTACCAAACAGGAATTGTCAGATTACTATATTCAGAATGCGTCTTTCCTCCGGCTTGAAAACATCAATTTTGGATATGATGCAGGAGAAGTTCTTTGGAAGAAAACCAGTCTTCGTATAAATGCAAACATTCAGAATGTGTTTACAATTACAAAATACAAAGGCATTAATCCTGAAATTCAAAATGGGTTAGATGGTCAGATTTATCCAAGACCACGTACTTATGTTCTGGGTGTAAATCTTGATTTCTAATTCACTAAAATAATTACATAATGAAAAAGATTAGTTATAAATATCAAATTGCTGCTTTGCTGCTGTTTTTTATGACTTCGTGTCATAAGGAGCTTGATATGTTTCCTGCGAATACGTTTACATCAGAAGATGCGTATAAAAATGAAGCAGGATATAAGCAGGTATTAGCAAGGGTTTACGGCAGTATGGTTTTGACTTCGCAGAATGCTCCTGCAACATCTGGTGCCGGTAATGGCGATGTTAAAGGTGTGGATGAAGGCTTCTCCGATTTTTTCCGTAACTATTGGACAGCTCAGGACATGAGTACAGATATGGCCAAATGGAAATGGGCTGATGAAGGATTGTATGACATGCAGTTTAATAAATGGGGTGCCGGAAATGCTTTAGTTGAAGGTTTGTATGGCAGGTGTCAGTTGGTTGTTACCTATGCAAATGAGTTTATTCGGGAAAGCACACCGGAAAAAGTTAGTGGTAGAGGAATAACCGGAACTGCTGCTGCAGAGATTGCTAAAATGAGACTTGAAGCAAGATTTGTACGTGCATATCAATACTGGGTTTTGATGGATCTTTTTGGTAACCCCGGATTTACAACTGATGAAGATCAGATAGGAAAATTCAATCCAAAGCAAATTACAAGAGCCGAACTTTTTACTTATGTTGAAAAGGAATTAAAAGATATTGAAACACAGTTGATGGATCCCCGTACAAACGAATATGGGCGTGCAGATAAAGCTGCTGCCTGGGCATTGCTTGCACGTTTGTATCTGAATGCTGAAGTATATACAGGAACTGCGAAATATACAGAAGCAATTACTTATTCCAAAAAAGTAATTGATGCTGGCTACAGTTTGATGAGTAATTATCAATGGCTGTTTCTTGCAGATAATAATGTGGGCAATACAGAAGCTATCTGGACTTTGAACTACGATGGGCTTAGATCACAAAGCTATGGTGGCGCTACTTTTTTAATTAATGGTACTTCTAATGCAAACATGACAGATATTACAGGTCTTGGATCATGGAATGCAATGCGTGCAACAGAAAAAATCCCTATGCTTTTCCCTGATGTGAGTGGTACGCAGGATAAAAGGTCTTTATGGTACACATCAGGCCAAACGTTGGAATTGACCGATTATTTTGATTACTCAACAGGATTCCCAACAACTAAGTTTCGTAATAAAACAAGAGCAGGCGCATTTGGAAATGATTTAGGACGCACTTTCTCCGATGTCGATATTCCTGTTTTCAGGCTTGCTGAAATGTACCTGATCTATGCCGAAGCGGTTAAGCGTGGTGGTACTGGTGGTACAGATGCACAGGCGGTTACCTACCTTAATTTAATCAGGCAAAGAGCATATGGGAATACTTCTGGAAATATTTCATCATACGATCTGAGTTTTATTATTGATGAAAGAGCCAGAGAATTGTATTGGGAAGGATTTCGCAGAATGGATTTGATCAGGTTTAATCGCTATGCAGAAGGAACATATCTGTGGCCTTGGAAAGGAGGTGTAAAAAATGGAACGGCCTTTGAAAGTTATCGTAAAATTTTCCCTATTCCTGCAAACCAGATCTCGGCTAATCCTAACCTGAAACAAAATCCAGGTTATTAATCAACCATAAAATTTATGAATATGAAATTTTATATAAATACTATTTCACTTTTAGCGGCAATTACTTTGTTTTTTGCCTGTAAAAAAGTTGAAAACAGAGTGATTTTTGAAGGAGGCACCAATCCTGTTCTTACAGCTTCAACAACAGCGGTTAACCTGCAGCCGGGATTGGAAACAAATACTGCAATTACATTAAAATGGACCAATCCGGATTATAAATTGTCAACCGGAATAAGTTCTCAGGATGTTAATTATTTATTTGAAATTGACACTCTTGGAGGAAATTTCAGTAGTGGTAAAAAGTTTGAAACAATTTTCGCAAAGGATTTGTCAAAAACATATACAGTTGCTGAACTTAATAACATCATGGGTAACACAATGCTGCTACAGATTGATCCCAGAAGAAGCTATACGTTTCAGGCAAGAATTACTGCGAGCATTGGCGATAGTAAAGCTGTGCCATTAATCTCGAATGTTATAACTTTTACAGCAAGTCCTTTTACACCTCCTCCAAAAGTTGAAGCTCCAGGTACTTCTGCGAATAATTATACTGATGGCAATTTATGGATGACAGGAGATGCTACACCTGCTGGATGGTTAAATCCATTAACAGGATCGTATATAACTTCGCAGCAGTTTACTAAGATTTCAAAGACTTTGTATGAAATTACAATCGCATTACCTGGAGGCGGAGGGTATAAATTAATTCAGATTAACGGAGACTGGGGTACTCAATACCACATGACTACCGGAACATGGGATAATGGCAATTTTGAAAAGAAAGATTCCGACCCGCAGTTTCCCGGGCCTCCTTCAGCAGGCACTTATAAAATCACTGTAAACTTCCAGTTGGGCACATACAGTGCTGTAAAACTCTAAAACAAACGAACATGAAACTATTTAATAAATACGGGGTTTTCGCATTGCTTTTAGTTTTCGCTTTTACAGCATGTGAAAAGGCTCCCGAATTAACTTACTTCAAAAACGGAAGCGCAGTAACGCTGTCGGCTTCCACTACTACTGTTACAATGACAGCGGCAGACTCTAATACAGTTAAACTAACGTTGAACTGGACAAGCCCTGACTATGCATCAGATTCAACCACCTACAAATACATTCTTGAACTTGATTCAAGCTCAAAGAATTTTACAAATCCAAATACAGTTATTCAAACTGGCAGTAAAACGAAATCCTTTACAGGAAAAGAAATCAACAATATGTTGTTGAATTATGGGTTTGCCTTGGGTACTCCTGTTGATCTTGATTTCCGTATTACTTCTTCTTATGCAAATAATAATGAGCAATACAAATCAAATATTGTAAAAATCAGGGTTACTCCTTATAGCGATCCTTCGGTACTAACTACACAGAAAACTTCAGTAAGCGGAACATTGAATACAATGAGTAATGCTTCCAACAAGTTTAGCTGGACTGCTGCATTTAATGGTTACAGTGGTGTGGTTACTTATACGCTGCAATACGATTCAACAGGTAAAAACTTCGCTTCTCCTCAAAGTGTTACAATCGGTGCCTCTCTTTATGAAAAAACATTTACAGAGGGCGAAATGAATGATTTTGCACTAACGGAAGGAATTGCCGGAGGTGAAACAGGTAAACTCGATTTTCGTGTTAAATCTGTTACTGCACAAGGTGCTACTTCTTACTCAAATACCGTATCAGTAACAATTGCTACTTATATTCCTTTGCTACGTTTCTACTTGCCGGGTAGTTACCAGGCAGCAACGGGAAACGGAACAGACTGGAGTCCATCAAATGCTCCTGAATTTATCAGGGATCTTCGGCCTGCTGCGTTGAATAAACTTTATTACATATATATCTGGTTGCCGGCCGGTGCAGAATTTAAAGTAACACAAGGACGCAGTTGGGATGTTAACTATGGCGGAACAGGTGGAAACCTTGCATCTGGTGGAGCAAACTTCTCTGTAGCAACTTCTGGATTCTATAGAATTTCAATCGACAGAACTTCATTGAAATATGATATTCGTGAAGGGCGTATGGGTTTTGTTGGTGGCGCAACAGGTGCAGGCTGGAGTCCTTCGGCAGCATTTCCTAATTATGCGTTAGGTACAGCAGCAACAAACTTATTTGTTGGTATTACTGATTTTACAACAGGTGGCTGGAAACTGATTGATTTTAACGACTGGAACAATGGTGATATTTCTGTTACCAATGCCAGAAGTTATGGCTCATCTGGCGCAAGCGGTAGTGCAATGGTTGTTAATGATGCTAACTTCCCTGATATTACAACTGCCGGCCGTTACCGTGTAATCTGGGACGGGCGTAATGTTGATGGAATCAAATACGAAATGTCGCCAGCTACTGAAATGCGTTTAGTTGGTAATGGTATTCAGGGAGTGGCAGAATGGAGCCCAGGTTCAAGTCCTCAAATGACATACATGGGCAATGGAATTTGGCAAATTACTGCTACACTGATTGCAGGTAAGGATATTAAATTCCTTGCTGGTAATGATTGGGGTGCTTTCGACTATGAAGATAACAGTGGCGGAAGTACAGCAACAGGTGTTGCACGTAAAATTAAATGGGAAGGTGGCGATAACTTCAAAACACCAACATTAAACGGTACATACATCATTACATTAAATGAATACACACAAACAGTAACTATCAACTAATCGTTATCTGTTTAATATAAAAAATGCAGGAAGATTTCTTCCTGCATTTTTTGTTTAAAAAGTCCTGTAAGAATTTTATATCCTTACAGGACTTTGAATTTTAGAAACCTGTTTCTTTTTTTATCATCTAACTTTACCCAATGCCTTTTCAACTTCATTCACCATATACTCCCGCAGGCGATCAGCCGCAGGCCATTCAGCAATTAACTGAAGGAATTCTCAATGGAGAAAAGTTTCAGACATTGCTGGGTGTTACCGGTAGTGGTAAAACATTCACCATTGCCAACGTAATTCAGCAGGTGCAGAAACCAACACTGGTTCTTACGCACAACAAAACACTGGTGGCGCAATTATATGGTGAGTTTAAACAGTTTTTTCCTGATAATGCAGTTGGTTATTTTGTAAGCTATTACGATTACTATCAGCCTGAGGCATACATGCCCGTTAGTGATACCTACATTGAAAAAGATTTAAACATCAACGAAGAACTTGATAAGCTGCGTTTACAGGCAACAAGCGAATTGCTCAGCGGAAGAAGAGACATCATCATCGTTGCAAGTGTAAGCTGTATTTATGGTATGGGTAACCCAACCGATTTTGAAAATGGCATCATCCGCATCACAAAAAAACAAACACTTTCACGCCAGGGATTTTTGCATGCACTCGTTAACAGTTTATACAACCGCACACAAGGCGATTTTACAAGAGGAACATTTCGTGTAAAGGGTGATACAGTTGATATCAATCTCCCCTATGTTGATTTTGGTTACCGTGTTACATTCTTTGGTGATGAAATTGAAGAAATAGAAACACTCGAAATCAAAACAGGTAAACGAATTGGTAAGGTTGATAACGCAGCCATCTTTCCTGCTAATTTATATGTTGCTCCAAAAGACATGATGCAGGAAATCATTTATGAAATTCAGGATGAATCGGCTGCACAGGTGGAGTATTTTAAAAGTGTTGGAAAATATATTGAAGCACAGCGTTTGAAGGAGCGTACAGAATATGATCTTGAAATGATTCGTGAACTTGGTTACTGCAACGGTATTGAAAACTACTCTCGTTTTTTTGATCGTCGTCAGCCGGGAACAAGACCATTCTGTTTGCTTGATTATTTTCCAAAAGATTTTTTAATGGTGATTGATGAAAGCCATCAAACTATTCCACAGGTAAGTGGTATGTATGGCGGCGACAGAAGCCGTAAATTAATTTTAGTTGATTATGGTTTTCGTTTGCCAAGTGCATTGGATAACCGTCCGTTAAATTTTCATGAGTTTGAAAGTTTGTTAAATCAAACTGTATTCATAAGTGCAACACCTGATGATTATGAACTGGAAAAAACCGGTGGTGTTGTTGTTGAACAGATTGTTCGGCCAACAGGTTTGCTTGATCCGCCCATTGAGATACGTCCAAGTGTAAACCAGATTGATGATTTGCTTGATGAAATTGATAAACGTGTAAAGAAAGGCGATCGTGTATTGGTCACTACGTTAACCAAGCGCATGGCTGAAGAGATGGATAAATATTTACAACGCATCAACATTAAATCAAAATACATTCACAGTGAAGTGCATACATTAGATCGTGTTGAAATTCTGCGGCAGTTGCGCCTGGGTGAAATTGATGTATTGGTTGGTGTGAATTTATTGCGTGAAGGTTTGGATTTACCTGAAGTATCATTGGTTGCTATTCTTGATGCTGATAAAGAAGGTTTCTTACGTAATGAAAAAAGCTTAACACAAACAGCAGGTCGTGCTGCACGTAACGTAAATGGACTTGTGATCTTTTATGCAGATAAGGTGACGGAAAGTATGCGTCGCACCATTGAAGAAACCAACCGCAGAAGAGAAAAACAGATTGCATATAATATTGAACATGGTGTTACTCCAAAAACAATTATCAAAAGCATTGACCAGGTGATGAAACAAACATCGGTACTTGATATTAAAGGATATGATACAAGTAAACCTTATGCACTATCGCCTGATGGTGAACTGGTGAATGTTGCAGCAGAAGACCAGGAAATGTATCAAACCATTCCTCAAATGGAAAAAGCAATTACACAAACAAAAAAGAAAATGGAAAAAGCTGCAAGAGATTTAGATTTTATGGAAGCGGCACGTTTACGTGATGAAATGTTTGCTTTGCAAAAGCAATTAGATGAGATGAAGAAGTGAACCTGATAATTGCCGGTTAACAAGTGCCAAAACAGATATCCTTATATTTGTCTTTCTTGTTAACACCTGAAAATTAAAAAATGATGGAGAATCTTTTTGAAAAGTTCAGGCTGGGCGATGAAAAAGAAAACATAGAAACCGTTGTACAGAATATTGTAAATGGTGTTGTTTTCAGGGGCACAAATTTATGGATACTTATACTTGCCATTTTAGTTGCCTCTTTAGGATTGAATGTTAATTCCACAGCCGTTATTATAGGAGCAATGCTTATTTCGCCATTAATGGGCCCCATTATGGGCATTGGCCTTGCAATGGGAATGAACGATGTGGCATTACTGAAAAAAGCTGCAAGCAATTATGTTATTGCAACGGTTGTAGCCTTGTCTGCATCAACAGTGTTTTTTGTTTTATCGCCTTTAAACGAAGCTCATTCAGAGTTGCTGGCACGAACATCACCCAATATTTATGATGTACTGATTGCTTTTATCGGTGGCCTTGCAGGTATAATTGCAGTATCAAGCAAAAACAAAGGAAACGTTATTCCCGGTGTTGCAATTGCAACTGCTTTAATGCCTCCATTGTGTACCGCAGGTTATGGATTAGCTACAATGCAGATGGAGTTTTTTCTTGGAGCCTTTTACCTGTACATTATTAATACAGTTTTTATTTCGCTTTCAACTTTACTGATTGTGAGACTGCTTCATTTTCCACATAAAATATTTCAGAATAAAAAGCAGGAAAAACTTGCAAGGCGTATCATCTGGTTTGTAGTGATGGCTACAACACTTCCCAGTATTTATTTTGGGTATGATTTTATTCAGCAGGAACGTTTTGTGAAAAACGCCGGTTCGTTTATAAACAATGAAGCTCATTTTGAAGGAGATTATCTGCTTAACAAAAAAATTGATTCACGGAATAAAAAAATTCTGCTCGTTTTTGGCGGTAAGGAAATCAGCAAACAGGATGCAGACCGTTTGCGTAACACAATGCTTCATTACAATCTTGATAAAGCCGAACTTGAAATTAAACAGGGGTTTTCAAATTTAACACTCGATGAAATAAAGGAAAGTAATAACCAGTTTGTACAGATCAATGAGGCAATGGCTGACAAGGAAATACAATTGAATAAACTGCAGGTAACAGTTGACAGCATTAGCAATAATCAAAAAACAGCACAGGAGGTGTTTGCAGAATTACGAGTTCAATATCCCTTATTAAAACAGGCGGCAATAGGACCAACGTTGAAGATGGATGATAAACAAAGAACTGTTGCAACAACAATTGTTGTTTTATCTTTTTCAGATATTCCTTCGCAGAAAGAAAAGAGCAAAATAACCGATTGGTTAAAGCTCAGGATGAAAACCGATAGTTTAACCTTAATTTTTGAGAAATGATTTCAGTAATAATTCCTGCTTTAAACGAAGAAAAAACAGTGGCAGAAGTGATTTCACTTGCCAAGAAAGACTCGTCTGTATCTGAAGTAATTGTGGTGGATGATAAGTCCCTTGATAAAACTGTTGAAAAAGCAAAAGAGGCGGGCGCAATTGTTATTACAAGTACCAAGCTTGGAAAAGGCGCTTCCATGAAGGACGGTGTGCTGTACGCAAAAAATTCAATAATTGTTTTTCTTGATGCAGATATTATCACCTATCCCGACAATGTTGTGTCTTTACTGGCGCAACCAATTATTGCAGGCAATACTGATTTTTGTAAATCATATTTTTCCCGTCAGGCTGGCCGGGTTACAGAATTAGTTGCCAAGCCATTGCTGTCCATTTTATATCCCGATTTTCCAGCTTTTTGGCAACCATTAAGCGGAATGATTGCAGGGAAAAAAGAGATGTTTGAAAAAATTCAGTTTGAAGAAGGATATGGTGTTGACATTGGAATCCTTGTTGATATGTACCAGATGGGAGCAAGGATTGAAGAGGTTGATATTGGGCATATTGAAAACAGGATGCAGTCGCTGGAGCAGTTAGGTAAAATGTCAAAAGAAGTGGCAGCAGTTATTCTGAAAAAATCAAAAAGCCTCGGCGAAACCAATTTTGAAACACTTGAGCATATTCAGATGATAAGAGAGCAAATGGATTTTGCCATAAGAGAAAGCTCAAAGGAACTTAAAAAGGTTGCCATTTTTGATATGGATAATACACTGCTGCGGGCAAGCTTTATTCATACTGCAGCAAAGAAGTTTAATTTTCAGAAAGAATTAATTGATATTGTTACCTCTCAGACAAACCCTTTTATCAGAACAAAACAAATTGCCCGTTTATTGAAAGGAAAACCGATCAGCGATCTGCTTAAACTTG
Organism: Chitinophagaceae bacterium UBA1953; assembly: GCA_002336115.1. Lineage (GTDB taxonomy): Bacteria > Bacteroidota > Bacteroidia > Chitinophagales > Chitinophagaceae > Lacibacter. Next base: position 82,715 of record DDEN01000063.1, on the reverse strand, counting down.
CCGATGAAATACCTGTAACCAAGGGGATAGAAGAAACAATAAAGCTTTTACATGAAAACGGATTTGTAACAGGAATTATTTCCGATAGTTACGATTGCATTACCAACCATTTAAAAAACCGGTTTTCGCTTGATTTTTCGCTGGCAAATGAATTGGAGTTTTCTAAAAGTATTGCTACAGGCGAAGTGAAAATTCCTTCATTTTTTCTTTCTCATACTTCATCGGGATTATGTAATCATGAATATTGTAAAACCAATGCGTTGATACATATCTGCAACAGATACAATATTCCTGTTGAAGACACTTTGGCAATAGGCGACTCTGAAAATGATATTTGTATGATAAAAAAAGCAGGCGTGGGCATTTCGTTTTGCTCATCAAACAGTTTACTTGATGCTGTTGCAGACTTTGTGATAAAAGAACCCGACTTTAATTTACTTCATCCGATAATTTTATAATAAATGATTTTAACTATTATTGTTTTTGTGCTAGGATACCTGGCAATTGCTTTTGAGCATCCACTTAAACTTAATAAAGCTGCATCGGCACTAATTACCGGCGTTTTGTGCTGGACAATTTATTTTATTTATTCAACTGAAACGCATGGGGCTACAGATGAACTGCTGCATCATATTGGTGAAATAGCATCGATTCTTTTCTTTCTTCTTGGAGCAATGACTATAGTGGAATTAATAGACTCACATGACGGATTTGATCTCATTACTCAAAAAATTACAGCAACTGACAAAGGAAAGCTGCTGATTATTGTTACAGTAGTTACTTTTTTCCTTTCAGCGCTTCTTGATAATCTTACAACTGCAATTGTAATGACATCATTGCTTGCAAAAATGCTTAATACAAAATCTGATAAACTATGGTTTGCAGGCATGGTTGTTATTGCTGCAAATGCCGGTGGGGCATGGTCGCCTCTGGGTGATGTTACCACCACTATGCTCTGGATTGGAAAACAAATAACCGCCATTAATATTATTAAACAGTTAATACTTCCCAGTATTATTGTTGCGGCTCTTCCGGCAGCAATTGTTGCTTATCGGTTTTGGGGAACAAAAATTGCAGAAAAACCTCAACTAAAGCGTTCTGAAAAGGAAAGAAGAGACGGGCGCATTGTTCTTTTTTCGGGAGTAGGTCTGTTGATTTTTGTTCCGGTATTTAAAACGCTTACACACCTGCCTCCTTTTATGGGAATGTTGCTGGCCTTGGGTTTAATGTGGGTTATTACAACAGTAATTCACAAAAGCAAAGAGCCGGTGGTTGCAGAAAAATATACTGTGGCAAAGGCACTACAGAAAGTTGACACGCCAAGTATATTATTTTTCCTTGGAATATTGCTTGCTGTATCTGCATTGCAGTCTGCTGGTTACTTAAAAGAAATGGCCATCTGGCTTAGCCAAACATTAAAGCACGATTATTTAATTGCAAGTGCTTTGGGGCTGTTATCAGCACTTGTTGATAATGTTCCTTTAGTAGCAGCATCGCAGGGTATGTTTGATCTTGCAACATATCCTACCGACCATCCTTTCTGGGAAATGTTGGCACTAACAACCGGTACAGGCGGCAGTGCAATTATCATTGGCTCTGCAGCAGGAGTTGCTGTTATGGGAATTGAAGAAATTGATTTTATGTGGTATTTAAAAAAAATAAGCTGGCTTGCTTTAATTGGTTTTGTTGCCGGTATTGCGGTGTATTTGCTTCAGTTCCGGTTTTAAAAAATATGAGATGAAAACGATCAGGAATGGGTATGTTTTTTTGATGAATTATTTGCGTGCAAAACTGAGTCATGTGCAATTCATTTTGCTCATTGCAACTGTAACAGGTTTTGTTTCGGGAATGCTCGCTGTTTTACTGAAAGCTATTGTTCATTATATACAGCATGGAATAAATACAATAAACATTTCCGGGTTTGCTTATTTACTTTTTCCGGCACTGGGTATTTTGTTAACGGTTTTTGTGGTACAGCAGTTTTTTCATGGATATATTGAGCGGGGAATTGCAATGGTTTTGCGTTCTATTGCAAGAAAGAGCTCATACATTCCGTTTAACCATACTTACCTGCATGTTATAACGAGTTCTTTAACTGTAGGGCTTGGTGGCTCGGCAGGGCTGGAAGCGCCCATTGTTGCAACAGGCTCTGCAACGGGTTCAAATCTTGCACGGATCAGCGATCTGAACTACCAGGAACGTACATTACTGATTGCCTGCGGAGCAGCAGCCGGTATTTCGGCTGTGTTCAATGCGCCTATTGCAGGCGTTGTTTTTGCAATTGAAGTATTGCTTGTTGAAACAATTGTGAGCTATTTTATTCCCCTTATCATTTCTTCAGTTGTAGGGGCATTATGTTCAAAAATTATTCTTGAAGAATCGTTGCTTTTTAATTTTGTTCTTAAACAGACGTTTGATTATAAAAATGTTCCTTATTATATCACGCTTGGTATCCTTGCCGGTTTTGTTTCATTGTATTATGCAAGGGTATTTAAGTTTACAGAATCAAAGATTCATAACTGGAAAATAAACAATTATGGCAAAGCTGTTCTTGGAGGATTACTGTTATTAATAATTTATTTTGTATTACCTCCTTTGTTTGGTGAAGGATACAACAGTGTAAAAAAAGTAGCGAACGGATCATTTAATACGTTTGTTGATAACACTACATTGTTTTCTTTACTTGGATCAAACTGGGGTATAATCGTTTTCTCTGCTTTTATTGTATTGCTTAAACCGGTTGCCGCAGGAATTACGATAGGAAGCGGTGGCAACGGAGGTAACTTCGCACCCTCTTTGTTTGCAGGGTCTTATCTCGGCTTTTTCTTTTCGCAGGTTCTTAATACAACTCCCTGGTTAAAAGTTCCTGTTGGTAATTTCAGCCTGGTAGGGATGGCCGGTGTTTTAAGCGGTGTAATGTACAGCCCGTTAACAGCTATTTTTTTAATTGCTGAAATTACGAATGGGTATGAATTATTTATTCCGTTAATGATTGTTTCATCGATTTCTTTTTTTATTGTTAAAACATACGAACCATTTTCAATGGAAATAAAAAAACTTGCCAAGGAAGGACAGGTTTTTACTTATAAAAAAGAAAAAAATATTCTCACATCATTTACGCTGGAAGAAATTATGCAGGATCAGTATCAAACAATTAATCTTGATAAAAAGCTGAAAGATCTTGTTGAACTTTTGAAGAAAAGTGAAAAAAACATTTTTGCAGTTACGGGAAATAAAGGACGGTTTGTCGGGATTGTAGAGTTGAATGATATTAAACAAAAATTGTTTCAGCCGGAGGAGCATAACAGGGTACTTATAAGATCGTTGATGAAAAAACCTTCAGCCGTATTAAGAAAAGATCAGGATATGCACTCGGTGATGGAGCTGTTTGATCTTACTCAAAGCTGGTACTTACCTGTTCTGGATGATGATAAAAGATTTATTGGCTTTATTTCAAAAACAAAGCTGTTTAACAAATACAGAGAAATTCTTGCGTCGCAAAGTGATTTATATGAAATGGAATAAACTCGAAGCACTTTGTTTTTCACTTTTATACTAAAAAATTTAAAAACACGTTGAATATTGAACTCTGAACTGAAAAAGTGTGGTTTAGAGCGTAATAGATTCTTGCTGTTTACCTGTTAATTGGCTTTTGAAGGCAATGTTTGGTCATATTCAACTATTTTGCGCCGATAATTTTTGATGTGTTCATGTAACTTTGCAACCTCCTTTCACCACCATTTGTAACCTGTGACCGCTCCGCAACGAAACTTTACTGTTATTAGGGGATAATATTTAAAACGGAAAAACGTTAAGGGCTATGTATTTGGCAAAAAGGAAACTTTTATTATTTTTATCAATCCTTGATTCTACAAAATCCTATTCTATGAAACCAGGTTACATAAAGTTGGTTTATCTTCTTGTTTCAGCAATTATTTTCTTGCAGGTTCCAATTGTTATTGCAGGTAGTTCATCAAAAGAAAAAAAGACAAACGTATCGCCTGTTTCTGTTACTGAAGCTGCAAAAGTTAAAAGCAAAAATGAAATTGCAGTTGAAGCAGCCGACAGTCTTTTCCAGAATTTTAAATTACTTGAAGCAGGAGTGCCCCAGGAGGCTTTTGAACTTGCTTATACAGGGTATAAAAAATTACTGGATGAAGGATTGGTTAACCGCTCGGAAGTACTGACCATTGCAGATTTTTCAAAACCATCAAGTGAAAAAAGGTTGTATGTAATTGATATGACTAATGGAAAACTGCTGTATCACACCTTAGTTGCTCATGGCCGTAACAGCGGATTAAATTATGCTACCAATTTCTCAAATAAACCGGAATCAAATAAAAGCAGTCTTGGTTTTTATCTAACACTGCAAACATATTTTGGAGAAAAAGGGTTGGCGCTAAAATTAAAAGGGCTTGAAAGCGGAATTAATGATAAGGCATACGAAAGAGCAATTGTTTTACATGGTTCAGATTATGTAACTTCTCAGTTTGCTGCCAACAAGGGTTATATAGGTCGTAGTCTTGGATGTCCTGCAGTTCCAAGAAAACAGGCACTAGGAATTATTAATACGATCAAAAACGGAAGCGTTCTGTTTATTTATCATCCTGAAAAAAAATACAAGGAAAAGTCGGCAATTCTCAATAGTTAAAGATGTTTTTTGCAGCCATCTGGCTTCAATTTTTCCTGGTGAAAAACCCTGCTGTAGCGGGGTTTTGTTTTATATGGCAATAAACCAGCTTATCATCTGAATAACAAAACCGGCGGCAAACCCTGTATAGATTTCTTTCGCTTTATGATCGCTTGCAATAAACCTGCTGGTGCAGATAATTCCGGCAATAAAAAAACTTAACAGCAAAGAAGCACTGTCATCAATTTTATTAGCAAATAATAACATGATAAAAAGTGCAGTTAGTCCGCCAGCTCCAACGGCGTGCATACTTACTTTCATGTAATTGTTAAGGAGAAGAGACGCACTTGCAGCAATAAAAAGGCTGAGCAGAAATGCCCTTAATTCAAAGGGATATTGTAGCTGCCTTGATACATAATAACTCCAGAAAAAAAATGTAATGCAGGCAACATACGGAATAATGCGTTCTTTTTGTGTGCGAAGCTGAATGGACTGAATAAAGCCAAGTCCCTTCAGCAACAAAACTGTTACAAGCGGAATAAAAATATTTGTGCTGAAAATACTCAGGAAAATTTTCAACTTGTCAAAAGCTTCTGTACCCGTAAAAATAAAACTGTTATAATAGATCAGGTAAAGGCTTATCCAAACAATGAGTAATATAGGGTGGAACAGGTACGAGAAAAATACAGCAAATGCTTTTACTACAGGCGAAAAAGAATTGTCTGCAACATCAAGATTGCCTTTTGTATCAACGATGAGTTGTTCCATATTAAAGTTGTTTGCGTAACCTTGCAACCGGAATGTTCAGTTGCTCCCTGTATTTGGCTACTGTTCTGCGTGCAATATTATAGCCTTTTTCCTGAAGTAATTCAGTTAACCTTTCATCGCTTAGCGGCTTGCGTTTATCTTCAGCTTCGGTAAGGTCAGATAGTATTTTCTTTACTTCTCTGGTTGAAACTTCTTCGCCGCTTTCTGTACTCAGCGATTCACTGAAGAAAAATTTAAGGCGGTAGGTTCCAAATTCTGTTTGAACAAACTTGCTGTTTGCTACACGGCTTACTGTGGAAATATCAAGATCTGTTTTCTCGGCAATATCTTTTAAAATCATTGGCCGCAAAGTTGTTTCATCGCCTGTAAGAAAAAATTCTTCCTGGTGGTACATAATGGCACTCATGGTGTGCAGCAATGTATTCTGTCTTTGCTTAATGGCATCAATAAACCATTTGGCAGCATCTATTTTTTGCTTAATAAACAGCACAGCTTCTTTTTGCCGCTTATCTTTTTTGCTTCCTCTTTCATATTCTTTCAGCATATCCCTGTATCCTTCGCTTATACGCAAATCAGGTGCGTTGCGTGAATTGAGTGTAAGCTCAAGTTTGCCGTTGCTGTTAATTATGAAAAAATCGGGAACAATATAAGTTTCAGCTTTGTTTACTTCGCCAATGTTTCCTCCCGGCTTGGGATTAAGTTTGATGATTTGCTGAATTACGGCTTTTAAATCATCATCGCTTAACGACAAACTACGCTGGATTTTTTCGTAATGCTTTTTTGTAAACTCATCGAAATACTTTTCAAGTATAAGGATGGCAGCAGCAACATCTTTTGCGCTTCCTTGTTTTGCTTTATGGTGCAACTGAATAAGCAAACATTCCTGTAAGTCTCTTGCGCAAATACCAGGTGGGTCAAATTGCTGGATAAGATGGATAAGGTCTTCAACTTCAGCTTCATTTGTTTCAATATTTTGTCTGAAAGCGAGATCGTTTACAATGGCGCTGTTTTCCCTGCGCAGGTATCCATCATCGTCAATACTTCCAACTATCTGTTCTGCAATAATTTGCCTTTTATCATCCAGTTTCAAAAGGCCAAGCTGCTGTAGAAGTAATTCGTAGAAGCTGACTTCAATTTTTATAGGTGTTGTTTTTCGCTCTTCCGGCTCTCCATAGTTCTCATCTCTTGTTTTATAATCGGCTATTTCGTCATCACCTTCGCTCACATATTCTTCAATATTAATGTTGTCGTATTCGTCTTCGCTTCCATCCACGTCAAAGTCATCTTCTTCCGAAGAATCAAACTCGTCTTTTATTTCATCGGTAAACTGATCATCATTGTCCTCGTCTGATTGTTCAAGTGCCGGATTTTCTTCCATTTCTTCTTTTATCCGTTCTTCAAGATTGGCTGTAGGAACCTGCAGCAGCTTCATTAACTGAATTTGCTGAGGTGAAAGTTTTTGAAGCAATTTTTGCTGTAATCCCTGGCTTAACGACATCTTTGACAGTTCGGTTTATCTTTACAATGCGATTTTTCATGGCTAAATTATTAAAAAAACACAAATTGAATTTATTTTGGAACAATTTTTGTTAAGAATAAGTGTAATCCTTAACAGTTTCTTCTGAAATGCAGTGCCAGTAGGCATTTCGCAAAAATGTTCGCATTTCTTCTTTTTCTTTTTTGATCTTTTTAGCATTGCAATATCGGGTTTAAGCCGATTTTTCAAAAAAAATCATGTAAAATCAGAGTTTGCAATTCTTCTGTTTACACAATGCTTTTAACCATGGTATTTTTTAAAGCCCAACACGACCTTGACAGCCGATATTTTTGTTTTACCATGAGTTGGTAAGAAATAAAAAGCAGCGGAAAATGCCGCTGCTTTTAACATTGAGATCGTGCTATTTCATCATCGCCTTCCCCAAACTGCCACCCTGGCCCTTCCATGTGCCCGGCCAATAGTTGAGTATAGAAATTCAATGCGGTCAAGTCTTCGTACTCCGCCCGGCAGGTCTATCACCCGGCTTTCCTTTCCTGCTCTGAAAGCATGTTTTAAAACGACATTCATTTTTTCGCCATTTTCAAAATAAACATCCATGTCATCGATCCTTAAAGGGCCATCTGTAACCCTTATTTTAATTTGCCTGTAGGCATCGTTTCCTCCTACACGCAATACATCACGGTCATGACCAAAAGCAGCCCATTTGTCGCCAATGAAACGCCAGTTTTCAATTAGTGTAAATGAGCTTAACGACAGCAGTACTAAAACCAGTGCAATAAAATAATTTCTTTTCATAGTGAATATTTAATAGTTATCAGTGGAAGTAAGACCAGATGACTTATGGATAGTTAAATGCGTGCCAAAAATTAAAAATAATTTTAACCGATTAATTATTTTTTGTTTGCGAATTTTTAACCCATTGCAGGTGATTGATAACTGTTCGTATTTCATTGAATGAAAAATCATCACCCAGGAGTGTTTTTAATTCTGTTGTTTTAGCCTCCGGGTTTTGTTCTGCAAGCTTGTTGATTGCTGTGATTTTTTCTTCAGCAACAACCAGATTAACAGAAAGAAGTCCCATTTTTACAGCTTCGGCTAAATGGCCCTCAACTGTTGCGGTGGTAATATTTCTGAACTGAGCAATTTCATCAATTGTTTTCCCTTCTTTATAATACTGTAATGATATAATGTATGAAAGGGGCTTGGTTGTTTTTACAGATGTTGTTTCCTTTTTCTTTCTTTTTGAATGAACTGGAACGGCATTAATATTCGTGTCAATATGATGTTCGCTGCAATAATCATGAATCATTTCAAGAATCTCATCGCCGTATTTTTCAACTTTCGCTTTTCCAAAGCCGGTTATTTGCAACAGGTGCTCTTTTGTAAAAGGAAGATACATGCAGATTTCTGCAAGGCTGTTACCGGTTGCCAGCATGTATATGGGCATATTGTTTTCATTGCATACTTTATCACGCCATTTTTTTAACCTATCGAATAAATCCGCATGCTTTATGTTTAATTCTGCTGTTGTTTTTTTATTGGCAGCGTAGGCAGTTAAATGAAACCGGGGAACAGATAAATTGAGTTTGTGTTTTAAAAAACCGGCAACCGAAAAAAGTTCTTTGCAGTACTGTAACAGGTAAATTGTTGTATGAAGCGATGTACAAACAGCGTTGAGTTGTTCATTTACTTCATCTGCTGCGGTTTTATGCTCTGTAATGAGCGGATGATTATTTACCTGCAGTTTAATTGCTTCAATTCTTGAACTGAAATAAGTTCCTGCATCCTGAATACGTTTTTGTAATGCGCTGTTATTTTCAACAACAGGTTCCTGTTTCATTAATTCGTTTATCTGCAGAATAAATTTTGATGAAACAGTTTTTTCATTTTTAAAAAGCTGTAATAAATCTGCTGCCCAGATTTCAGCTTCGGAGTTTAAGTCGTGCTTGTTCTTAATAACAATCTGCTGTAATTGTGTGATTGTTGCTTCTGCCTGTCCGAATGTAAAAATATCGTCCAGTAATAATTGGGTAAAGAGTTTTCGTGCATGTGCAAAATGCTCGGATAGTGAACCTCTTGGAACAAGCGAATTTTGCCCGTTCACAACATGCTCGTTGCTGAATATAACAGAAGGCTGAATTTTGGAAAGAAGTACAATTCCATCAATAGAAGTACAGCGGCTCAAAGCAACATACACCTGCCCGCTGGTGAACGATTGCCCGGCATCAATCATTACTTTGTCAAATGTTAAACCCTGGCTTTTATGAATAGTGATGGCCCATGCAAGCCGTAGAGGATATTGTTGAAAAGTGCCGAGCATTTCCTGCTCAAGTTTTCCATCGCTCCTGTTTAAAGTGTAGCGGTTGTTTTCCCATGTTTCTTTTTGAACAGGAATCTGTTCTCCATTTGCTTCAACGGTTATATTATCTGTTTCAAGTCTTATAACAGTTCCTATTTTACCATTGAAATATTTTCTTGCAACAGGATCATTTTTCAGAAACATTACCTGCGCTCCTTCTTTCAATACAAGCTCTTCATCGGCAGGATAACTGTTTTCAGGAAAATCACCATCAATGGTTGCGGTATAGGTGAATGGTGCTGAAATAATTTGTTGAAGTTCACGGCGGTTGATAGTGTCTGCCTGATTATTATGCGTTGTAAGTGTGATATATTTTTCTTCGGCTGATGGTTTGAAATGGGGTTGATAGCGGCTGTTTAAATTCATCAGGTCATCGGTATTCATCTGGTTGTTACGTACTTTGTTCAGCAGCTCAACAAAGTTTTGTTCTTTTTGCCGGTAAATTTTATTGAGTTCAATAAGTAACGGCATTTGCTCTTTAATCACAATACTGTCGAAAAAAAATGCAGAGGCATAGTATTCCTGCAATACAGCCCATTCATGATTTTGTGCTACAGGCGGCAACTGAAATAAATCGCCAATAAAAAGTACCTGTGCCCCGCCAAAGGGAACGTGGTGCTGGTGGCGTACACTTCGCAGTATTACATCAATTGCATCAAGCACATCACAACGAACCATGCTTATTTCATCAATCACCAGTAAATCCATTTTGCGGAGCAACTGCAACCGTTGTTTATTAAAACGGATTTTTGAAAGCAGTTCATTTTTGGAAGCATTCGTTGGAAGGAAAGGTGAAAACGGAAGCTGAAATAAACTGTGAAGGGTAACCCCGCCTGCGTTTATTGCTGCAACACCTGTTGGCGCAGCTACAATAATGTTTTTAGAACAATATTCTTTCAGGTATTTGAGAAAGGTTGTTTTACCTGTTCCTGCTTTTCCGGTTAGGAAAATACTTTCCTGTGTTTCGGTTACGAATCGAAAAGCAAGGTCAAAAATTTCATTGCGCTCAACTGCCTGCATTGGATAAAGATAGAATGATAAAGTAAAACACCGGCATATGAAAAGGGTTACACTCTCATAGCCGGTGTTGGTATCGGGTTTATTTATCGCCCAGCAGCAGAAGTTCGTTTACCTGTACTTCGGTAATGTATTTTTTTACGCCCGCTTTATCGGTATAGTTTTTATTAACAAGTTTCCCTTCAATCATTACTTCTTTTCCTTTGGTTAAATATTTTTCTGCCAGTTCTGCCACTTTACCCCATGCAATGAGATTGTGCCATTGCGTTTCGGTGATCTTTTCTCCTTTTGCATTTCGGTAACTCTCGTTGGTTGCAATGCTGAACCTTGCCATTTTCTTTCCGCTTTCCAATGTTTTTACTTCAGGAGCGTTGCCCAGGTTGCCAATAAGCTGAACTTTGTTTTTTAATGCGTACATAACGTTTAATTTAATTGTTTGGAATTTGTTATCTCAGTCAACCAATTGTTTTTTGATCGACAGGTCAAAGATGAAGTGTTGTAGTGCCCTTAGCCGGTTTTTAACCATTTACTCCCGATGTTAAACGTGTATAAACGTTTGCACACGGATAAAAAAATGTACCTTACCGGTAAATATTCATCATGACAACACCTGAAATAAAAACCTGCCTTGCATGTGGCAAAAAACTCCAGGGACGAATAGATAAGAAGTTTTGTGATGATTACTGCCGCAACAATTACAACAATCAGCAAAAGGCAAAGGGAAGTTACAGCGGCTATGTACGCAATATCAATAACACATTGATGAAAAACCGGCGAATTTTAGAAGGCCTGTTACCGGAAAATGAAGAAACGGCAAAAGCAAATAAAGAAAAGCTGCTGCGGCTTGGATTTCAGTTCCGCTATCTTACCCATACCTATCAAACTAAAACGGGTAAGATGTATTTCTATTGTTACGATTATGGCTACCTGCCTTTAGATAATGACTGGTACTTGATTGTTAAACAAAAAGAAGAGTAAGGCTATTGTTTGCGGCTTGAGCTGCCGATGACTAATTTCGGGCTGAGTACTCTTTTTTCAAATTCTTTTATTGGCCGTTTGCTTTCAACCAACTGGAGCAATAATTCTGTGGCATCTCTGCCCATTTCTTCTGCCGGCTGGCGGATGTAGGTCAGAGGTGGATCAAACAACTCCATAATATCAGAATTGGAAAAACCTATTATGGCTATATCGTTCGGTACATGCAATCCCCTGCGTTTAAGTGTTTTAAGGCAGCCGGTAGTCAGTTTGTCGCTTGTGGTAATTACAGCATCAGGCTTTCGTTTAAGGGTGAGCAGTTTATTCATAGCTTCCTCCACTTCTGAAAAAACCATTCCTCCGTAAAAGCAATGTTGTACATATTCTTTGCTGAAAGAGAGATTGTTTGCTTTCAAAGCATCATGATAGCCGGCCAGCCGCTCATTGGTAATGGATAAAAATTCAGAGCCACCAATGGCGGCAATGCGCTTGAACCCGTTCTTTATCAGGTGTTCGGTTGCTTCATACACACCTTTATAACTATCTGTAATTACTTTATGTGTATCAATTTCATCCGTTATACGGTCAATCAGCACAATGGGCATTCCACGATCATGAAGTGTTTTGATATGAGTAAGATCGGTTGTTTCTGTTGAAAGGGAAATAATAAGCCCGTCAACCGATCTTGAAGCAAGAAACTGAAGGTCAATTACCTCCCGTTCGTACGACTCCCTGCTTTGAGCAACAATTACATTGTAGCCTTTGTCGTATGCGATGGATTCAATACCATTAATGATCTGGGAAAAAAAGTTGTTGGCTATTTCACAAACAACAACGCCTATTGAGCGGCTTCGTTTTTCTTTCAGGCTCAGGGCAATAGGATTAGGTTTATAATTCAGTTTCTCAGCACATTCAAGCACCAACTGTTTGGTCTCAGCACTTATTTCATAGCTGTCTCTCAACGCTCTTGAAACAGTTGATGTGGATAGTCCTAATGCTTTAGCTATATCTTTTATTGTTACAGCTTCAAATTTCATAACAGCGGTTTTGGTCGTTAAAAATACTCTTTTCCGGCTGCGGAAAAAAGCAAAAACAACAGTATTGGCTTAGCGGACTTTTTTGTTTTTATTTCCGGCTACAGCAAAAGCTGTTTCATTACTTTAAAATACGGAATCGATTGCGTAAATAAAACGTTAAAAAGCTTTCTGTAATCTTGAAATAGTACATAGAATTGCATGTAAGAAATAAACGAAATTGTCTTTGCCACACATCAAAAACCGATTGCTTAGCTCAGAGAATTTCAATTAATCACATTTACATTTTCAGTGATTTCGAGACGGCATTTTACTGCTGTAAATTCAAACCAAATATTAAAGCATACAGTATGAAAAAAATTTTTTCTCTGCTTTTGGTCCTCTTGTGCGGGCTATCTGCGTTTGCTCAAACAAGGCAGATAAAAGGTAGCGTAACTGATGAAAACGGCAACGCTTTACCTGGCGTTACTGTTGTTGTTAGTGGTACAAAAGCAGGAACACAAACCGATGTGTCCGGTAAATTTAAAATTGAAGTTCCGGAAGCAGGAAATAGTAAACTTGTATTTACTTATACAGGATACAAGCCAAAAACAGTAACAATAAGTAATAGTGCTGATGTGGAAATAAAGTTGGAAAAAGAAGTAACCGCTATGGAGGAAGTTGTTGTTATTGGTTATCAAACAATCAAGCGAAAAAACCTGCTTGCATCAGTTTCTTCAGTTGGGGCAAAGGAAATGAAAGACGTGCCAATAGCATCTGCAGAACAGATGCTGAATGGCAGACTTGCGGGTGTAACTGCAACTACAGCCGAGGGCTCGCCTGATGCAGATATTCGTATCAGGGTTCGTGGCGGTTTGTCGATAACAGGAGATAACTCACCTCTTTACATAGTAGATGGTGTACAGGTTGAAAAGGCTTTATCGGTAATAGCACCACAGGATATTCAGAGTATTGATGTATTGAAAGATGCTGCTGCAACGGCTATTTATGGTGCCAGGGGCGCAAACGGTGTAATTATTATTACAACAAAATCGGGCCGGATTGGTAAAACAAAAGTTACGTTCAACAGCTTTGTAGGTGTTAAGTTTTTGCCGAAGAAGCTTGCAGTTCTTTCGCCCTATGATTTTGTTATTTATCAATCGGAAAGATCAAGAGGAAGTTCAACTGACAGTACAACTTTTACTAAGTATTACGGAACAACGTGGGATACTTTATCGAATTACAAAAACGTAAGTCCGGTTGACTGGCAGGATGAAGTTTTTGGAAGAACAGGTGTTACAACCACACAGAATCTTGGTATATCAGGAGGAAATAAAAAGTTCACATACAATTTTGGTTACACTTACAATAATGAAAAGGCAATTGTTCTTAATTCAAATTACGTTCGTCATTTGCTGAATTTTAAAGGCGATTATAATATTACAAGTAAACTGAAAGCCGGTATTACCGCCCGTTACACTAATCAGAATGTTTTAGGTGCCGGCGTATCAGATTCTAAAGGAACGTCTTATAACAGGTTACGTAATGCAGTAAAATTCAGACCTTTTTTGTCATCCAACATGGAAATTGACGATGCAGATCCGTTTACTGATCCAAATCCTGGAAACAGTTTATATCTTGTAAATCCCATTGCTCTTTCAAATGCTGAATACAGAAATAAAACAACAAACTCTGCAAATTTCACTGCATATGTTTCTTACAGAATTTTGAAAAACCTGACATTCCGTTCAACTTTTGGGTACGATAATACCCGGTTATGGGATCGCCAGTTCAGTGATTCAATTACACCTTATGCTATTATTACTGGCGGAACCAAACCAATTGTGGCGCTTGATACAAATAGTCGTCAAACAATTACAAACTCAAATGTCCTTTCTTATTCCATTTCTGATTTTAAGAAAAAGCATGATTTTGATTTTCTAATAGGAGAAGAAACCTACGACCTGAGAACACAGGATTATCCAAGTGCATACACTGTTCCAAAATATACAAGTAAAAATGTTGCAATAGTTGGTGCCAGCTACCTGGGAACAGCTTTGTCAGGATACAGGGTCACAAAATCAAGATATACCAGCTTGTCATTCTTTAGCAGAATTAATTATTCTTATAAAGACAAATATCTTTTTTCTTTTAACGTGCGGGCCGACGGAGCTTCAAAGTTTGCACCAGGTCAAAAATGGGGTTATTTTCCTGCGGGTTCAGTTGCCTGGCGGTTAAAGAGAGAGCGTTTTCTTGAAAACGTAAACTTCATAAATGATCTTAAGTTAAGGGCTGGTTATGGTTTGGTGGGTAATAACCGTATCAAAGATTACCTGTTCCTCACTTCATTTGCCAATGGTACTTATTATTATAGCCTTAACAATAGTACTGTTTTAGGCTATTCTTCAAATTCGCTTGCAAATCCAAACCTGACATGGGAGTCACTTGTTAACAAAAATATCGGGTTTGATATTACATTGTTACACAACAGGTTTGATTTAAGTATCGATGTATATGACAACCAGTCAAAAGACCTTTTACTTGATGTTCCTATTGCATCCACATTTGGATATTCATCACAGGTACAAAACATTGGCAAAACATCAAATAAAGGAGTAGAGATTCAATTGAATGCGGTTATACTCAGAAAGCCGCAGGGTTTAAACTGGAATGCAAGTTTTAACATCGCTTTTAATACAAACAAGGTAGTTGCATTAAGTAAAAATCAAACTTATTTCTATCCCGATGCAAGCTGGGGGGTATCGGGGCAGCCAAAAGACTATATTGAAAAGATTGGTTCTCCCGTTGGTTCATTCTGGGGTTTAGTAAACGATGGTTTTTATAAAGTAAGCGATTTTGATTATAACACATCTACGGGTATATATACTTTAAAATCTGGCTTGGTGAGTGACTCCAACATAATAGGTGTCGTGCAGCCCGGGTCAATTAAATTTAAAGACTTAAATAATGACGGAAAAGTTGATTTAACTAACGACAGAACCATTATCGGGAATCCAACTCCCAAATTTACAGGTGGTTTAAATCAGATGTTTACCTACAAACAGTGGGATGCAAGCATTTTTGTAAACTTTTCCTATGGCAATGATATTTATAATGCCAATAAAATTGAATTTACTAACGCTTATACCAACAATGCGAATATGCTGGCTATTATGAAAGACCGCTGGAAAGTTGTAACTGAAGCCGGGGCAACAGCACAATGGATTAGTGGTACAACAGTTTACGGAATTCCGCCAGCTCAACTGGAAGCTTTAAACGCCAATGCTAAAATATGGCAGCCAGTTAAAAGTTCCGGTGCATTTTACCCAAGCTCATGGGCAATTGAAGATGGATCGTTCCTGCGTATAAACAATATTACCGTTGGCTATACTGTGCCGGTTAGGAAAATCAGCCGCATTCACATGAGTCAGCTGAGGTTTTATGTAACGGCTAACAACCTGGCAGTGTTTACGAACTATTCCGGTTATGACCCAGAGGTTAGTGTAAGAAGCAGCCCGCTTACCCCGGGTCTGGATTACTCATCTTATCCTAAAAGCCGCAGTTTTGTATTTGGTTTAAATGCATCCTTCTGATAAAAACATAAAAAAGATTTGAAATGAAAACATTACAATTCAATAAGCTTATCATTTTTGCCGCAATAAGCATGTTGTTGGTATCAACAGGGTGTAAAAAATACCTGGATCAGCAACCTATTACAGAACTTGGCCCTGAGTTGGTTTTTAAAGATGTTGCCAGCACTTATAAAGCAATATCGGGAGTATATAGCCGCTTGGTGGGCGATCAGGGATATGGTATTCGGGTAAGTTTGTATTATCCGCTTGATAATGATGAAATGCAGGGCCCTACAGGATCTTCTGATAATGACAGAAGAGATATTGCACGTTACGCTGCAACTTCAACTAATGCACAGATTGAGAAACCTTTTAACCAGATGTTTCAGGGAATTGAATATGCCAATATCTGCATTTCCAATATTCCTAAAATGGATATGTATTCAAATGGTTCAGATCAGGAACAGAAACAGTTAAAACGCATGCTTGGTGAAGCTTATACATTAAGAGCTCAGTTTTACTTTGAAGCGATCCGGAACTGGGGTGATTTACCTGCTCACTTTCTGCCTGCGGGTGAACAGGCTTTGGTTGAACCTTTTCCGGCTAAAACAGACCGGGATTCGTTATACGATCATTTGCTGAATGATTTAAAAACTGCTGAAGATCTTGTGCCTTGGAGAGGTGAATTAGCTTCAATTAGCGATCCTTTGGATGAGCGCATAACAAAAGGGACTGTAAAAGCACTTCGTGCAAGAATTGCATTATTCAGAGGCGGATATGCATTACGACAAACAGGCGGAGTTCAACGAGGCTCAAATTACCTGAGTTATTACCAGATTGCAAAAGATGAGTGTAATGATATTATCAACTCAAACCAGCATTCGCTGAATCCGGGATTCAAAGCTTTATGGAAAGATCAGGTTTGTGCCCATGCCATAGCTGATCCAAACGGTGAGTTAATGTTTCAGGCAAGTGGTGCAGGTTTAACAGGTACAGAAGACACAAAGCTGGGTTATTATAATGGCCCAAGGGTTAATAATAAAGGGAATAACAGTGTTAACCCCCTGCCTACTTATTTTTATCTTTTTGATTCAACCGATTTAAGACGAGATGTTACTATTTGCCATTATTATAGTTCTTCCACCGGTACAAGAACCGGACAGGTGCTGACAAATCAGACCGATGGAAAATACAGAAGAGACTGGATCAGTAATCCTGTTATTTCTCCAACAAGTGATGTGCAATACCTTGGTTTAAAATGGCAGATCATACGCTATTCTGATGTATTACTCATGTTTGCCGAAGCAGAAAATGAAATTAGCGGGCCAACAACTGCTGCTTATAATGCTATTAATATGGTAAGGAGAAGGGGTTATGGAAAATCAATCACAACGGCAGATGCAACTGTTGATATTCCATCCGGATTGTCAAAGGCCGATTTCTTTAAATATATTGTACGGGAAAGAGCGCTGGAGCTTGGTGGAGAAGGCATCAGGAAATACGATCTCTTAAGATGGAATCTTCTTGCTGCAGCAATAAGCGAATCAAAAAGTAATATGGTTAAAATGTCAACCAGTACGGCAATGGACAATCCTTCTTACATGGCATCTTATCCTGCCTATTGTATTACCGCAACACTACCGGCATCCATGTACTACATTACTAATACCACATCCGATGTTAATACAGTCAATGGTCTTTGGAAGAACTCACTGTATAAAGCATCGCCGAGTTCAACACCATCCGGTACTACAAAAGTTACCTGGATTAGTGCGGCTGTAAAAACAACCTGCTCTGACAGATTTGCAACCGGTTTTACAACAGGAAAGTCTGAACTATTGCCATTACCTCAGGCAGCAATTGATGCTAATAAAAACTTAAAGCAAAACCCGAATTATTAATGAAGAATAATTCTTTCATAATTTGTAATTCATAAAAAATAAAAGGCTGCAGAAAAGCAGCCTTTTTATATTCAGAAATGAAAACCAGATTTTTTTTATCAATAAGCTTTGCATTATTTTTTGTAGTTGCGTGCCGTTCGCAAAAACAAACAGCACAAACTTCGGCCAAGGCAACAAATGAAACTATCGCTTTTCCCGGTGCTGAAGGTTTGGGTAAATACACGACTGGTGGCCGTGGAGGCAAGGTTTTTATTGTAACAAACCTGAACGATCATGGCACTGGAAGTTTTAGAGAAGCTGCAGAAGCTAAACAGAAAAGGATGCTTGTTTTTGCTGTATCGGGTACCATTCATCTTGAAACACCCTTGTCAATAAAAGGTGATGTAACGATTGCGGGCCAAACAGCTCCCGGTGATGGTGTTTGCCTTGCCGACAGACCTGTTATATTGAGTGGGGATAATATTATTGTACGTTACATGCGCTTTCGTATGGGCGATAAATATCAGAAAGGCGGAATGGTGGATGGCAATGGGGGCGATGATGCATTTGGAGGAACAAAGCGGAAAAATATCATCATTGATCATTGCAGCATGAGCTGGAGTACGGATGAAGTGCTTTCTGTTTACAATGGAGATAGCACCACTTTGCAGTGGAATATTATTGCTGAGCCGCTCAACTATTCATATCATTTTGAAACAGGCGATAAAGATTATGAACGGCATGGTTATGGTGGCATTTGGGGTGGGCAGCATCTCTCGGCTCATCATAATTTATTTGCTCATTGTAACAGTCGTAATCCTCGCTTTAACGGAATAAGACAAGGAATTCCTGAAATGGTTGATTATTGTAATAATGTAATTTATAACTGGGGCGAAAATAATATTTACGCTGGCGAAGGTGGCAATTATAACATTATTAATAATTATTTTAAAGGAGGACCATCAACAAACAAAAAAGTGCTTTACCGCATTGCTAATCCATGGCGTTCAGATAAAATTCCTTTTGGCAAATGGTACGTAAACGGAAATTATGTGCATGGAGCAAACGATGTTACAGTCAATAATTATAGCGGGATCCATATGGGAAATAACGCAACAGAAGAAGAAAAGAAGGCAACGGTTATTTCTGAACCTCATACAACAGTAAATATCAACCTGCAAACAACGAAGGATGCGTACAATTCTGTTTTGAAACAAGCCGGAGCAAGTTTTAGAAGAGATACAATGGATGAACGAATTATAAATGATGTGATTAATGGAAAAGGAAAGTTTATTGATGTGCAGGGTGGTTACACGCATGGAACAGTTTACGAGCAGACATTGGATGCGTGGCCTGTATTACATACACTTCCCGCTCCTGTTGATACAGATAAAGATGGTATGCCCGATGATTGGGAAAAGAAGAATGGTTTAAATGCAAATGATGCAGATGATGCAAGTCAAAACAAATTAGACAAGCATTATACAAACATCGAAGTTTATATCAACAGTTTGATTAAATAAAGAAACAGGTAAGGCAGATTTAGATAGATTGTATTTGATCCGTTTTCTCCGGCAAAATCTGTGTCATCAGCGTTTCAATAAATTCAAATCATGAAAGCAAAACTGATTTTACTTTTCGCTTTACCTGTGATGGCATTTGTTCTGCCGCAGAAAAAGAAAATAAAAATTTTTCTGGCAGGCGATTCTACAATAGCCATTAAAGAAACAAAAGCCTATCCTGAAACTGGTTGGGGAATGCCCTTTGTATATTTCTGGGATTCAACAGTAACTGTTGTGAACAAAGCAAAGAACGGCCGAAGCACAAATTCGTTCCGTAATGAAGGTTTGTGGAAACAGATTATGGATGATGCTGGTGAAGGTGATTATATATTCATTCAGTTTGGGCACAATGATGAAGTGCCGACCAAAAAAACATATACAACAGAAACTGAATTCAGAAATAATCTTGTTCGGTATGTAAAAGAATCAAGAGATAAAAAAGCAACACCCATTTTAATTACACCTGTTGCAAGACGAAAGTTTGATGCAAACGGAAAAGTAGAAGGCACACACGAAGTGTATTCGCAAATTGTAAGGGATGTGGCCAAAGCAGAAAATGTATTGCTGATTGACCTTGATAAAAAAAGCCAGGAATTATATCAAAGCTTGGGTGCAGAAACATCAAAATACTTATTTAATTATCTGGAAGCCGGGCAGCACCCAAATTATCCTGAAGGGAAAAAAGATGATACACATTTTAACGAACTTGGTGCCCGGTTGATTGCACAACTTGTGCTGAAAGAATTAAAAGGCTTAAACATTGAACTAACAGAAAGGATTATTTCACCTGTTGTAAAAAAATAAGCACATGAATAAAATATTCATAGCACTGGTATTGCTTGTTTATACACAACTATTATCTGCGCAAACATCCAATCCGCAACAGTACAAATACATATTTACTGTTGCTAAAGATGGAAGCGGCGATTTTAAATACATCCAGGATGCAATAGATGCCATGCGTGTTTATCCGCTTGCGCCCATCACATTGTACATCAAGAATGGCGTGTACAATGAAAAAATAGAATTGCCTGCCACGAATACCGATGTGATTTTCATTGGAGAAAGTGTGGAGAAAACCATCATTACCTTCAATGATTATTCAGGCAGAGGAAAGCTCACAACATTTACTTCAGCTACTGCAAAGATTTCGGGCAACCGTTTCAGGGCAGAGAATATTACGTTTGTAAATTCAGCAGGCCCGGTTGGCCAGGCTGTTGCTTTGTATGTTGATGCGGATAAAGCTGTTTTTAAAAACTGTCGTTTTCTCGGCAACCAGGATACCATCTTTGCTGCTGGTGAACAATCGAGACAGTTGTTTCAGGATTGTTATATTGAAGGAACAACCGATTTTATTTTCGGTCCATCAACTGCGGTATTTCAAAACTGTACCCTTAGAGAAAAAGCAAACTCATTTATTACAGCAGCAAGTACAACTCCCAATAAAAAATTCGGTTATGTGTTTCTCGATTGCAAAATCATTGCTGACACCGCTGCAACAAAAATTACACTTGGCCGACCGTGGCGTGCTCATGCAAAAACGGTCTTCATCCGTTGCGAATTGCCAAAGGAAATTGTACCGGAAGGCTGGAACAACTGGGGCAATACGCAAAATGAAACAACAGTTTTTTATGCCGAATATAAATGCACAGGCCAAGGTGCTGCAACTGCACAGCGTGTAAAATGGAGTAAACAGTTAACTGATAAAGAAGCAAAAGAATATACACTTGAAACTATTTTCAGTAACAGCGGCGCATGTGTTGCTGAGGAAGCCAAATGGTATCAACAACAATCAAAAAAGTTTGAATGGCCTGGTAAAAAATGAAACAGTTTAATTTTCTGATTTTTATTTTAATGTATAGCCTTACTGTACAGGCACAGTTAAAAACTGGTCTTACAGAAATTAGAGACACATCTTACAACGTACAGAACGAATATAGAAAGCATATCAAAAATTATCCGCAGTTGAAAATTGCAGAAGGCTTTTCTTATCCTTCTGTAAAAGAAGAAAAGGACATTGTTTACAGCACGTTGAATAAACGTCAGTTAAAAATAGATGTGTTTTCTCCTTCAGCAAAAAAAACTGCATTGAAAACAGCCATCATTTTTATTCATGGCGGAGGATGGAGAAGCGGCGATAAATCCATGCATCATCCGCTCATGCAGGAACTGGCTGCAATAGGTTATGTATGTTTTACTCCCGAATACCGGTTATCAACCGAAGCACTTTATCCTGCTGCAGTATATGATGTAAAATCAGCAATTCGCTGGGTGCGGAAAAATGCAGCCAAATATCATGTTGATCCAAATAAGATTGTGATATCCGGTCATTCGGCCGGTGGAGAGCTGGCAGCATTTATGGGTGCCACCAACGGAATGAAAGAATATGAAGGAAATGGTTGTTATAAAGAAATATCAAGCAAAGTAAATGCAGTGATTGATCTTGACGGAACATTATCTTTTTACCTGCCGGCTGATGCTGTACCTGATGAAAGCAAAGGCCCGTCTGCAGCTACATACTGGTTTGGCTATAAAAAAACAGAGAACATTGAATTGTGGAAACAAGCAAGCCCATTGCAGCATGTGGGCAAGCACACTCCACCGTTTCAATTTATCAACAGCAGTGTTGAACGTATGCATAACGGAAGAGATGAGTTTATTGCAGTGCTGAACAGGGCTCATATTTATTCAGAAGTAAATACATTGGAAGGATCGCCACATACTTTTTTATTATTTCATCCGTGGTTTGATACTACAGTTGTGTATATGGACAGGTTCCTGAAAAAGATTTTTCCTTCAACACAAACCATAACAAAAAAAATTATTGTATCACAAAATGGTGATGGCGATTTTACAACAGTACAGCAAGCAATCAATGCTATACCTGTAAACAACACAAGCCCAATTATAATTTTTATAAAGAGGGGAATTTATAAAGAGAAAATACTGGTTGATTCAGCAAAACAATTTATTACGCTGATTGGAGAAGATAAGCTGAATACGGTACTTACATATAACGATCATACCGGTAAAATTTCAACAACTGGCGATACAATCAGTACAAGAACCTCATGGAGTTTTAAAATTCTTGCTGCTAATTTTACTGCAAAGGATTTAACCATTCAGAATGATGCAGGTTTTAATGCAGGCCAGGCAGTGGCACTGGAATCAGATGGCGATAAAGCAACCTTCATCAATTGCCGTTTCATCGGCTTCCAGGATGTACTGTTCACCAACAATGAAAAAAGCAGGCAGTATTATGAGCATTGCTATATTGAAGGAACAACCGATTTTATTTTCGGCTCTTCAACCGCATGGTTTGAAAACTGTTTTATTTACTGCAAAAAAAATTCGTATATAACTGCAGCATCTACTCCCAAAGAAAATCGGTATGGATATGTATTTCATCAATGCAGGATTGAAGGCGATACATCATTACACAATGTGTCGCTTGGCCGGCCATGGCGACCTTTTGCAAGTGTGACTTATCTTAATTGTTATATCGGCACAATCATTAAACCCGAAGGGTGGAGCAACTGGAATAAAACGGAGAATTATAAAACCACCCGTTATGCTGAGTTTAATAATTATGGTCCATCATCCGATCCTTCAAAACGTATTGAATGGGCGAAGATGCTTACTGCAGAAGAAGCGAAGAAATTTACGTTGCAGAATGTGCTGAGGGGGTGGAAGCCCGTTAAAGAATAATGAACACTTTGCCATTAATCATCTTTAAAAAAAATAAGTTCAAAAACAAACTACCTTTAAAAACTTCAATTAAACAAAGTGATAAATAAACCGTAATGAAGAAATTATTATTTATGTCGGCTGTTCTTTTTTCTGCTGCAGTATCTGCACAATCAACAATGGAAATGCCTTTGTATAATGGGGCTATTCCCAATTCAAAGCCTGCGCCTAAAAGAGAAAATGCAATAATGCGTGATAATGTACTGCGTATTGAAAAAGTAAGCTTCCCTTCTATTACTGTTTATAAACCAGCCGCACCAAACGGACAGGCTGTGATTATTTGCCCTGGCGGCGGTTATGGTATTCTTGCTTTTGATAAAGAAGGAACAAAAGTAGCAGAAGAATTTAGTAAATGGGGTGTAACTGCATTTGTATTGAAATATCGGTTACCTGACGATGAATTCAATATTGATAAAAGTCTTGCACCGTTGCAGGATGCACAACAGGCCATTCGCTTTGTAAGAACAAATGCGGCACAATGGGGCATTAATAAAAATAAAATCGGCATCATGGGTTTTTCTGCTGGTGGTCATCTTGCATCAACCGCTGCAACACATTTTAATTTTAAAGCGGATGCGGCTAATAACGATACAACTTCTGTACGTCCTGACTTTGCAATCCTGCTTTATCCTGTTGTGAGCTTCGATAGTACAATTACACATAAAGGATCAAGAAATAATTTAGTTGGTGCAAAAGCATCAGATGAAACAATTAAATTCTTTTCAAACGAATTGCAGGTAACAGTTTCAACTCCTCCCACATTTATTGTGCATGCAAGTGATGATGGTGCTGTGCCTGTTGAAAACAGTGTACGCTTTTATCAGGCTTGTGTAAAAAATAAAGTACCGGTTGAAATGCATCTTTATCCTCATGGCGGACATGGATTTGGCATGTACAACAAAACAACCACCGATAACTGGATGGAACGTTTAAAAAACTGGCTGGCAGGACTGTAAGAAAAAAGATATATAACACGAATTTTGATAAACAATTACACGAATTTTAAAGCAAATTAAACTGTTTGTATTCTTAGTTTTTAATTCGTGTAATTCGCTCTAATTCGTGTAATAAAAAGTATTTAATAAAATGACCACACTTAACACAGCACTTTGTTCTTTTGGTATGAGCGGATGGGTGTTTCATGCGCCTTTCATTGATGCTCATCCTGCTTTTAATTTATACGGAGTTTGGGAGCGTACAAAAAATCTTGCACAGGAAAAATATCCGGCAGCAAAAACATTCCGCACACTGGAAGAATTACTTGCCGATGAAAATATTGAACTTGTTGTTGTAAACACACCAAGTGTTACACATTATGATTTTGCAAAACAGGTATTGCAGGCAGGTAAACATGTAATTATTGAAAAACCATTTACAGCAACTGTTGTGCAGGCAGAAGAATTAATTGAACTGGCAAAACAAAAGAACTGTAAACTGTTTGTTTACCAGAACAGGCGCTTTGACAGTGATTTTAAAACAACAAAGAAAGTTTTGGACGATGGTTTGCTGGGTGATATTGTGGATGCAGAATTAAGATACGATCGGTTTGTGCCGGCGTTAAGTTACAAAGCACATAAGGAAGCACCCACTGCTGCTGTTGGTTGTTTGTATGATCTCGGTGCGCATTTAGTTGATCAAAGCATTCAGTTTTTTGGAATGCCAACTGCTGTGTTTGCGGATATTGCCATCAACCGTCCCGGCTCGCAGGTGGACGATTATTTTGATCTGAAATTATTTTATCCAACTCATCGTGCAACATTACGTTCGAGTTATTATGTACGTGAAGCTGTTGCTGGTTTACAGGTCCATGGTAAGCTCGGTTCGTTCATCAAACCCAAAACCGATGTGCAGGAAACACAACTACAGGCTGGTAAAAAACCAACTGATGCTGATTATGGAATTGAACCTGAATCAGAAAAAGGTTTATTACATACTGAAATAAACGGCAAAGTTGTAAAAGAATATCTTCCTTCTTTCAAAGGAAACTACATGGATTTTTATGAAGGTGTTTATCAAACATTACGAAATAATCAGCCTGTGCATATAAGTGGTGAAGATGGATTGAAAGTGATCAGTGTGATTGAAGCCGCATTAAAAAGTTTTAAAGAAAAAAGAGTAGTTGAATTATGAAAAAAGTACTGGTTTTAATTCTGGTTTTTGTATTGGTTCATTTTCTTTCAGCACAAAAAGTTTCAAAAGTATGGGTGGCTGATAATGGAAATGGTACTTACAAAAATCCGGTAATTAATGCCGATTACAGCGATCCCGATGCCATACGTGTTGGCGACGATTATTACATGATTGCTTCTTCCTTTACACATATACCCGGCTTACCCATTCTTCAGTCAAAAGATCTGGTAAACTGGAAACTCATTGGTCATGCATTGATGAAACAGCCACCTTACGATGTGTATAATAAAGTGCAACATGGTGCAGGCGTATGGGCTCCATCTATCCGTTATCACAACAATGAATTTTATATTTATTATCCCGATCCTGATTTCGGAATTTATCTCATCAAATCAAAAACAATAAATGGTCCGTGGAGCGAACCAGTTTTGGTGGAAGAAGGAAAAGGTTTGATTGATCCTTGTCCGCTGTGGGATGATAACGGTAAAGTATATCTCGTTCATGCGTATGCAGGCAGCCGTGCAGGAATCAAATCAATTGTGGTGGTGAAGGAAATGAACAAGGAAGGAACGAAAACCATCAGCGAACCTGTAATGGTATTTGATGGTCATGCTGCTGATCCTACTTTGGAAGGCCCAAAGTTTTACAAACGCAATGGTTACTATTACATTTTTGCTCCCGCCGGTGGTGTAAGCACGGGTTGGCAATTAGTTCTTCGTTCAAAAAATGTTTATGGACCTTATGAAAGAAAAGTAGTGATGGATCAGGGCGCATCAACCGTTAATGGTCCGCACCAAGGTGCATGGGTAACAACACAAACCGGTGAAGACTGGTTCTTGCATTTTCAGGATAAAGATGCATACGGAAGAGTTATTCACCTGCAGCCAATGAAATGGATCAACGACTGGCCGGTGATTGGCGTTGATAAAGATGGTGATGGAAAAGGCGAACCTGTTCTCACGTATAAAAAACCCAACGTTGGTAAAACATATCCCATTGTTACGCCTGATGAAAGTGATGAGTTTAATTCAACCACACTTGGTTTGCAATGGCAATGGCAGGCTAATCCGCAGCAATACTGGGCAATGCCAACGCCTTATGGTCATTTAAAATTATTTTCTGTGCTTAAAGCTGATGCAGAAGTATCGCCCTGGTTCTATCCTAACATTCTTGCACAGAAATTTCCTGCTGATGAATTTACAGCAACAACAAAATTTTCCTTCAACCCAAAATGGGAAGGCGAACGCTTGGGTTTGATTGTAATTGGTGTTGATTTTGCTTCTGTTTCCATTACAAAAAAGGCCGATGGAAATTATATTTCATTCGCTTCATGTAAAGATGCTGATAAAGGAAAAGCAGAAACAGTTCAGGGTGGAGAAAAGCTGAACAGCAAGGAAATTTATTTCCGTGTTCAGGTAAAGGAAGATGCTGTTTGCTCTTTCAGTTATAGTGAAGATGGACTGAATTTTAAAACGATTGGTGAACCTTTTAAAGTAAAACCCGGCAGATGGGTAGGTGCAAAAGTTGGTTTGTTCTTTTCACGCATCAACAAAACAAATGATGCCGGTTTTGCAGATGTTGACTGGTTCAGGATTGACAAATAATGTACTAAAATATTCCAAAAGAAAACCGGAACATTCTTAAAGTGAATCCGCTATTATTATTCTGTTTAGCGTTTAATTAAAATTCAGTTATGATCGGAAATATCTTTTTTAAAACAAAACTTTATTAAATAAACAAACTATAAATAAACATATATGAATTACAGGAACTTTTTTTTAGTGATTTTTTTTACATCTGCATCACTGTTCTCCTTTTCACAATCAAAAAAAGAGAGGCAAGTAGCTGCATCTGTTGAAAAACTTAGGCTTGCAATGATTAGCGGCGAAAAACCTGCTTTGGAAGCGGTTGCTTCAGATAAGCTCAGATATGGTCATAGCGGCGGAAAAATTGAATCAAAACAGGAGTTTGTAGAAACAATTGCCACAGGCAGATCTGATTTTGTTACATGCGATCTTTCTGATCTTAAAATAACAATCAGCGGTAAAGTAGCCATTGCTACTTTTAAACTTGATGCTAAAACAAATGATAATGGCAAACCGGGTGAAGTGCATCTTAAACTAATGACTACCTGGCAAAAAAAGCACGGCAAATGGCAGATGCTTGCACGTCAGGCTGTACACTAAAATACATCTCTGCTACCGGTATCGTTTGCGTAAATAAACCACTTTAATTGCTTCAATAAAACCATTGTTCAGAGCTAACTTGTTGCCCTGAAACAGGGAGTTATAAATTTTCAATTATTGATTCATCCATTAATGAAAAAAGCAATTTTTCTTCTTTCTTTTATCAGCTTCAGTCTTTTTTCTACTGCACAGTTCAGCCAGAAGCTGCCGGTGATTATCTCACCAAAATTTAAAAAAGATACGATCAGTATTACAAAATTCGGTGCAGTATCCGATGGTAAAACGCTGAATACAGCAGCGGTTAATAATGCAATTGATGCCTGCAGCAAAAAAGGTGGTGGTGTGGTAATGATTCCTGCGGGTCTTTGGTTAACAGGCCCGGTTGTGATTAAAAGTAATGTGAACCTCTATCTTGCTGCTGGAGCAACACTGTTGTTTACTGCTGATAAATCGCAATATCCATTGGTGAAAGGAAACTGGGAAGGAATTCCGCAGATGAGAAATCAATCACCCATTTCCGCTGCAGGTGCAATCAATATTGCTATTACTGGCAAAGGAATTATTGATGGCAATGGTGATGTATGGCGTGCAGTGAAAAATGATAAGCTCACCGAAAGTCAGTGGAAAAAGAAAGTGGCTTCAGGTGGTGTGCTGAGCGATGATAAAAAAACATGGTACCCCTCAGAAGCATATAAGAATGCAAACAAAATGACCAACCCTGGTCAGATTTTACCTGATAAAGACGAAGCGTATTATCAAAGCATTAAAGATTTTCTCCGTCCAAACCTGGTTTTATTTACAGAGTGTAAGAATGTGTTGCTTGAGGGCGTAACTTTTCAAAATTCTCCTGCATGGTGTTTACATCCCCTGCTTTGCGAAAATCTTACCGTAAGGAATGTGTTTGTAAAAAATCCCTGGTATGCACAGAATGGCGATGGTATTGATGCGGAGAGCTGCAAAAATGTACTTATCGAAAATTCCGTTTTTGATGTGGGCGATGATGCGTTGTGTATGAAGAGCGGTCGTGATGCAGAAGGAAGAAAAAGAGGAAAGCCCATTGAAAATGTTATTATCAGAAACTGTACAGTATATGCAGCACATGGTGGCTTTGTTATTGGAAGTGAAATGAGCGGTGGTGCAAAAAATATATGGGTAAGCAACTGCACATTTGTTGGTACTGATATTGGTCTTCGGTTTAAAACCACAAGAGGCCGTGGTGGCGTGGTGGAAAACATTTTCATTAAAGACATTTACATGAAAGATATTCCCGGCGAAGCCATTCTGTTCGACATGTATTATATGGCAAAAGATCCCATACCTCTTGCCGGTGAAAAGAGAGAACTGCCTTCTGTTGAATTTAAAGCTGTGGATGAAAGCACACCTGTTTTCAAAAACTTTTACATCAGCAATGTGTATTGCAATGGTGCAGAAAAAGGAATCTTTGTTCGTGGCTTACCCGAAATGCATGTAAAGAATATTGTGCTGGAAAATATGGTACTACAGGCGCAAAAAGGAATTGATATACAGGAAGCCAGCAACATTACATTCCGTAACATCACAATCATCTCGGCCAATACAAAACCGGTTGTAGATATTATCAACAGTGATAAATTGGTGTTTGATAAAATTATGTACAAAGAAAACAGCGAACTGCTGTTTCGTGTAAGCGGCGACAGAAGTAAAAGCATCAGCATCAGCAATACAAATGCAGCGAATAGCAAAGAAAAACTTGTTTGTGAACTTGGTGCTGATGCCAAAGAAGTGAAATGGTAATTGATTTTAACTTTCCGGTTATATGAAAAAATTATTTGCAGCGTCATTCTTATTCTGTTTTCTGCATTCATCAGCTCAGATCAAATGGAGTGAAAAAATTGCATCAACAGTAATGCAGACATGGAAGGATTCAACTCCTATCGGCAGCACAACAAAATGGAGCTATGATATGGGTGTTGTACTCAAAGGCCTGGAAGGTTTGTGGATGAACACCGGAGATGCTCAATATTACAATTACATCGCAGCCAAAATGGATTACTTTGTTCAGAACGATGGAACAATAAAAGGCTATGAACTGGATGAGTACAATATTGATCATGTAAACAACGGCAAACTGGTTCTGTTACTTTATCGTGTTACAGGAAAAGACAAGTATAAAAAAGCCGCAGATTTATTACGCAGCCAGTTAAGGACACATCCTCGTACAAAGGAAGGCGGCTTCTGGCACAAAAAAGTTTATACCAACCAGATGTGGCTCGATGGTTTGTATATGGGCGAACCGTTCTATGCAGAATATGCCATGCTGTTTCACGAAGATTCAGCATTCAATGATATTGCCAACCAGTTTATATGGATGGAAAAACATGCAAGAGATCCAAAAACAGGATTGCTCTATCATGCATGGGATGAAAGCAAAGAACAGCAATGGGCAAACAAAACAACAGGAACATCTCCCAACTTCTGGGCTAGGGCAATGGGCTGGTATGCCGATGCAATTGTGGATGTGCTGGATTATTTTCCTGCCAATCATCCAAAAAGAAAAGAACTGATTGCAATCCTCAACCGCCTTGTTGTTGCATTGGAAAAACAACAGGATAAACAGACAGGTTTGTGGTACGATGTAATGAATTACAGCGGACCGGATAAAGAAAAGAATTATTTCGAAGCTTCTGCTTCTTCACAGTTTGTGTATGCTGTTGCAAAAGGTGTGCGCAAAGGCTACCTGCCATCTGAAAAAATCGTTATTGCTAAAAAAGGGTATGATGGAATTATTAAAAAATTCATCAAAGAAGAAAACGGTCAGACCAACCTGCATGGTACAGTAAAGGTTTCTGGCCTGGGTGGTAAACCTTACCGTGACGGAACCTTTGCATATTACATGAGCGAACCGGTAATTGTGAACGATGCAAAAGGTATTGGTGCGTTTTTATTAGCTGCTGATGAAATGGAAATGCTGCCAACACTTTCAGTTGGCAAAGGCAAAACGGTGTTGCTCGACCGTTATTTCAACAGCGAAAAAAGAAAAGATGCAACTGGTGCTGAGGTTTACTGGCATTACGTGTGGGAGGAAAGAAGCAATCCCGGCTTTTATACGTTCGGAACTGTTTTTGAACGCTATGGTGCAAAACTGAAATCGCTTGATGTGGCTCCGTCAGCACTCAACTTAAAAGGATCTTCTGTTTATATTATTGTTGACCCTGATCATGTAAAAGATAATCCCAAACCAAATTATGTAACAGAAGCCAATGCGGCTGTGATTGGTAATTGGGTAAAGGCAGGTGGCACTTTGGTACTCATGGCCAATGACAGTGCCAACTGCGATCTGCAGCATTTCAACATTCTTGCAAAAAAGTTTGGTATTGCGTTTACCAATAACAGCCTCAACATGGTAAAGAACGATCAGTACGAAACAGGTGTTGAATATCCCGGCGCAAATAACCCCGTGTTTAAACAACCAAAGAAAATGTACCTGAAAGAAATCAGTGAGCTGAATGTAAAAGCACCTGCAACTTCAATTGTAACAAAAGATGGTAAACAGGTTATAGCCATTGCCAGATATGGAAAAGGTACTGTGTTTGCCGTTGGCGATCCATGGATTTATAATGAATATCTCGATGGAAGGAAACTTCCGGCTGAATACGAAAACTTCAAAGCTGCTGAAGATTTGGTGAAATGGTTGCTGACTGTAATGCAAAAAAAATGAGCTGAATAAAATAAGTGATGTACGGCATCTGCTTTTTGCTAATCACTAAAAACTCTGCGAAAGAGAATGAATATTAAATATTAAGGAAGATGAAAGCATTAAATGCAACCACTGTGGAAAAGCCGGTATTACCGGTTAAAATTTTACAATTTGGTGAAGGCAATTTTCTAAGGGCCTTTGTTGACTGGATGATTAACAAAGCAAACGAATCAGGGAAAATGAATCACGGAGTGGCTATTGTTCAGCCTATTGCTGGTGGAGAATTTGTAAGAGATTTGTTCAGCAAACAGGATAACCTGTATCATGTTTATCTTGAAGGGATAAAAGACAAACAGCCCGTTAAGGAAGTTTCGCTGGTTAAGTGTGTAACAGTTATTAATAATCCTTATTCGGATTACAAAGCGTACGAATCGCTCTTTTTAAGTGAAGAACTGGAGATGATTGTTTCTAATACCACTGAGGCAGGTATCCGCTACGAAGAAGGGGATGATATTTATGCGGAGCCTCCGGCATCCTTCCCTGCAAAGATGACGGCACTGCTGTATAA
Organism: Chitinophagaceae bacterium UBA1953; assembly: GCA_002336115.1. Lineage (GTDB taxonomy): Bacteria > Bacteroidota > Bacteroidia > Chitinophagales > Chitinophagaceae > Lacibacter. Next base: position 51,134 of record DDEN01000063.1, on the reverse strand, counting down.
GCGGTTTAAAAAATTCAATGGTGATGTTTCAAAAGCACTTTCCATTATTTGTTGCGAACTGATTGAAGATAACGGCTCTACCCTCAGGCAATACATAATGAAACATGCTGCAGCAAATAATCTTGGTGCTGATTTTGAAAGTTGGGTAAGTAAAAGTTGCCATTTTTATGATACGCTGGTTGACCGTATTGTTCCCGGTTTTCCAAAAGAAACGATTAATGAAATAAAAGAAGAAATTGGCTTTGATGATAACCTGGTGGTAAAGGGGGAATACTTTCATGTATGGGCTATTGGTGGTGACAGCAGCATAAAACAGAAATTACCACTGGATCAGGCTGGCCTGAATGTTTTGTTCATGGATGATATTCGTGAATTCAGGGCTAAGAAAGTCCGTATTCTGAATGGTTCGCATACAGCTATGGTACCGGTTGCTCTGCAATTGGGATGCGAAACCGTAATGGATGCTTTCAATACACCCGAAGTGGAAAAATTCATCAACAAAATGGTGGCAGAAGAAGTGCTGCCGGTAATTAATGAAGACCCGGCAGAACTGAAAAAATTTGCAGGCAAAATACTGGAGCGGTTTTATAACCCTTACCTCAAGCATTATCTGAAAGATATTTCACTTAATTCGCTTTCAAAGTGGGAAACAAGAAATTTCCCGACAGTGAACGATAACTTTACAAAGCTGAATAAAAACGCACAGCTTACTTCTTTTTCTTTTGCTGCCTTACTTATTTTATACAGCGGAAAAGCTGAAGTGCCCTTTACGCCAAACGACACACCGGAGTTTGTAGAATTCATCAAATCGTCTTTTGATGCAGATAATGTAAAGGGTTGGGTTGATACTGTTGTTAAGAATAAAGGAATATGGAAAGAAGATTTTTCGGCTTCGCCTTTTTTTGTTGATGAGGTTACAGCCGGTGCAGAAGCAATATTAAACAAAGGCATGAAAGCCGCCCTTACAGCACTAATAAACAGATAAAATTAACAGATATGTCTCAGATTGTTTTAAAGGTTCACCCGAAAGATAATGTAATTGTTGCCCTGAAGGATTTGACCAATGGACAAACTCTTAATTATGATGGTGTGGAATATGTTATACAGGAAGATATACCGGCAAAGCATAAATTCTTTATGTATGATATGAAAAAGGGTGAAGAAATAATTATGTACGGAGTGTTGGTGGGAAAAGCTCAGATGGATATTAAAAGGGGCTTCCGTATGTCAACGGAAAATACCCGGCATGCCGCTGAGCCTTATACTTACCGCAAGGTGAATTATGAGTGGCAGGTTCCGGATGTGTCAAAATTTAAAGGAAGAACATTTAATGGCTATCACCGCCAGGATGGGAGAGTTGGCACAGCCAATTACTGGCTTTTTATACCAACAGTTTTTTGTGAGAACAGGAATATGGATGTGATTCGTGAAGCCATGCACAATGAATTGGGTTATGCAGTAACTGATAAGTATAAACAATATACAAAGAGTTTGCTTGAAGCTTATCATAGAGGTGAAGATGTTGTTTCAGTAAGTTTTGAGCCTTCGTCTCTTCTGCAAAAAAACGTTAACCGGCCTTTTAAAAATGTTGATGGAATTAAGTTTCTTAATCATCAGGGAGGTTGTGGTGGTATTCGGCAGGATGCCGCTGTATTAAGCAAATTGCTGGCAGCTTATGCCGACCATCCTAATGTTGGAGGTGTAACGGTGTTGAGCCTGGGCTGCCAGAATTTGCAAACTCAGGATTTTTTGAACGACCTGAAAGCATTAAATCCTGATTTCGACAAACCGTTATATGTTTTTGAACAGCAGCAATCGCAAAGTGAGGAGGAGTTGATTTCAGAAGCCATCCGCAAATCATTTGAAGGGATGGTTGAAATAAATAAGCTGGAAAGAAAGCCTGCATCACTCGATAAACTTTGCATTGGTGTAAAATGTGGCGGAAGTGATGGGTTCAGTGGTATATCGGCTAATCCGGCAGTAGGTTACGCATCAGATATGGTGGTTGCATTGGGAGGAAAAATTCTATTGGCAGAGTTCCCTGAACTGTGTGGTGCTGAACAAAATCTTATTGACAGAACAAAAGATGAAAATGCCGCCAGGAAGTTCATTAAACTGATGTCTGCTTATAGCGATTCTGCTGAAAAGGCTGGCAGTGGTTTCTATATGAATCCATCGCCTGGAAATATTAAAGACGGGCTGATTACGGATGCAATTAAAAGCAATGGGGCTGCATTGAAAGGTGGAACTTCGCCTGTGGTAGATGTACTCGATTACACAGAAGTGGCTAAAAAACCCGGGCTGAGTCTGGTGTGTACTCCCGGAAATGATGTAGAGGCAACAACAGGTAAAGCTGCAAGCGGCGCAACATTGATATTATTTACAACAGGCTTGGGAACACCAACCGGAAACCCGGTTTGCCCTACCATTAAGGTGTCAACCAACAGCAATCTTACCAAAAGGATGAATGATATTATTGATATCGATTGTGGGCCGGTGATAGATGGAGAAAAAACAATTGCTCAAATGGGCGAAGATATTCTGGAATATTGCATTAAGGCTGCCAGCGGTGAAGTTGTTCCAAAGGCAGTGCTGCTCAACCAGGATGATTTCATCCCTTGGAAAAGAGGTGTATCATTGTAAATTAAAATATTAAATATGGAAAATATGTTTTCGTTGAAAGGAAAAGTGATTGTTGTAACCGGGGCAACAGGAGTACTCGGTCATGCTTTTATTAAGGCATTAGCAGGTGCCGGAGCTACTGTGGGTGTATTGGGAAGAAATGAGGCAAAAGCAAATGAGAGGGTAAAAGAAATTACAGATGCCGGCGGCGAAGCGATTGCTTTGATTGCTGATGTGCAGAGTAAACAGCAATTGATTGCATGCAGAAACAAAGTAGTAGAGAAATATGGAAAAATTGATGGTTTGGTAAATGGGGCAGGTGGCAATGTGCCTGAAGGAATTCTTCAACCGGGAGATGATATTTTCTCAATGAGTGTGGAAGGGATGAAAAAAACAATGGATATAAATTTATGGGGAACCATTACTCCAACACTGATTTTTGGAAAGGCTATTGCTGAAAATGGTGGCGGCAGTATTGTAAATATCTCATCAGTAAGCGTAAGCAGGGCTCTTACCAAAGTAATGGGATACAGTATGGGCAAGGCTGCGGTTGAGATGTTTAACAAATGGTTTTCGGTAGAGCTGGCTAATCGGTACGGAGATAGAATCCGCATGAATGCTATTACACCCGGCTTTTTTCTTACAGAACAAAACAGGTTGCTGCTTACTGATGGAGAGGGAAACCTTTCAGTAAGGGGCAATTTAATTATTGGACATACACCATTTAAAAAATTCGGAGAACCGAAAGATTTGGGCGGGGCATTGGTTTACCTGATGAGTGATGCAGCATCTTTTGTAACCGGAACTACGATTACTGTTGATGGTGGTTTTACAGTATTCAGTGGAGTATAGTTTTTCAGCTTAATGCAGTATGTATAGAATTTAAAAATGAATGAAATGAAAAAGTTTCTTGAAGAAGACTTTCTGTTGTCAAACGATACGGCCCGGAAGTTGTATCATGAGTATGCCGTGTCAATGCCCATCATCGATTATCACAATCACCTGATTCCTGAACAGGTGGCCAATGATATCAATTTTGAAAACTTAACACAGGTATGGTTGTACGGCGATCATTACAAATGGAGGGCCATGCGTACCAACGGTGTGAATGAAAAATTCATTACCGGTAATACCAGCGATTATGAAAAGTTTGAGAAATGGGCTGCAACTGTTCCTTATACATTAAGAAATCCGTTGTACCACTGGACACACCTGGAATTACAACGTTATTTTGATATTCATGAAATACTGAATGCCGACAGTGCAAAACGTATTTATGATGAGGCATCAGCCAAACTTCAGACAAAAGATTTTTCTGTACGTGGTTTGCTGAAAAAGATGAATGTAAAACTCATCTGCACAACCGATGATCCTGTTGATCCGCTCAACTTTCACCAGCAGATGCGTGGTGAAGAAACATTTACCAAAATGAATCCTGCTTTCCGTCCGGATAAAGCAATGAATGTGGACGATACAGCATCCTTCAATAATTACTTAACTGCGTTGGAAAAAGCTGCTGATGTTTCTATCAGCACATACAATGATTATCTAACTGCATTAAAGAAACGTCATGATTTCTTTGCTGAAAATAATTGCGGTGTTTCAGATCATGGTCTCGAAGAAATTTATGCAGAAGATTATACGCAGACTGAAATTGCAGGCATCTTCGCTAAAATTCGTTCTGGCGGCACATTAACGCTTGAAGAAAACAAGAAGTTCAAGAGTGCAATGCTGGTAACCTTTGCAGAATGGGATTGGGAAAAAGGCTGGGTACAACAATATCACCTGGGTGCAATCCGCAACAACAACTCAAGAATGATGAAACAGCTTGGCCCTGATACAGGCTGGGACAGCATTGGTGATTTTTCGCAGGCAAGAGCTTTGGCAAAATTTCTCAACAGGTTGGATACAGAAAACAAACTGGCAAAAACAATCATCTACAACCTCAACCCTGCCGATAATGAATTGTTTGCAACCATGATTGGTAATTTCAACGATGGTTCTGTTGAAGGGAAGGTGCAATGGGGAAGCGGCTGGTGGTTTCTCGATCAGAAAGATGGAATGACAAAGCAAATCAATGCGCTTAGCAATATGGGATTACTCAGTAAGTTTATTGGTATGTTAACTGATAGCCGAAGCTTTCTTTCTTTCCCCCGGCATGAATATTTCCGACGTATTCTCTGTAATCTTTTTGGGGAAGAAATTGAAAATGGCGAATTGCCAAACGATATTGCATGGACAGGAAAAGTAATCCAGGATATCTGTTACAACAATGCAAAGAAGTATTTTAATCTTCAGCATCTCGATCAGCAGAAAACAATAGCAACTTCAACTTTATAAAAATTTTATGCAAACATTAGATTTATTCAACCTCTCAGGTAAAACTGCAGTGGTAACCGGATGCGATACTGGTCTAGGTCAGGGCATGGCGGTAGCATTGGCAGAAGCAGGTGCTAACATTGTTGGCGCATCAATTGTTGACGATTATTCTGCAACAAAAGAAGCGGTAGAAGCAACCGGCAGAAAGTTTACTTATCACAAAGTTGATATTTCCGACAGAGATGCATTGTATGCATTCATCAATAAAGTAAAAGCTGATAACAAACGCATTGATATCCTCGTAAACAATGCAGGTATCATCATGCGTAAGCCAGCAGCTGAACATCCTGATGAGTATTGGGATAAAGTGATTTCCATCAATCTCGATGCACAGTTTATTCTTGGCCGTGAATTTGGTAAAACAATGATTGAACAAGGCGGAGGTAAAATCATCTTCACCTGTTCTTTATTAAGTTTCCAGGGTGGTATCAATGTTCCGGGCTATACAGCAAGTAAATCGGCAGTCGCAGGGTTGGTACGTGCATTTGGTAACGAGTGGGGAAGCAAAGGTGTTTGTGTAAATGGTATTGCACCCGGTTACATTGCAACCAACAACACGCAGGCCTTGCGTGAAGATCCTGAAAGAAGCAAATCAATTCTGGATCGTATTCCTGCTGGTCGCTGGGGTGTACCTGCCGACTTTAAAGGACCGGTTGTATTCCTTGCATCAGCAGCATCTGATTATGTAAACGGTACAGTACTGTTTGTTGATGGCGGCTGGATGGCAAGATAAAAGTTCATCAAACCCTGGCGGAGGTTGTAAACCTCGTCAGCGGTTTAAAAAATACTCATTATGGCAACGAAAAAAGCAAAAGCTCCGGCATTGCAGTTAAAGGATTACAAAACCAACAACTTTATGGATGGTGAGATGGAAATCCGTTTTGCAGTTGGTCCGGAAGAAACAAAACAATTCGATACACAAAAGCTCATTGATCATTTTCTTGTAAAGAACCTGATGGTGAACGATCAGCTCAAGCTGGTGTACACACATTATGATCGTGTAATTATTGGTGGAGCAGTTCCCGTTAGCAAAACACTCATTTTACCCAATCATCCTGAATTAAGAGCTGATTACTTTCTGGAAAGAAGAGAAATGGGTATCATCAACGTTGGTGGTAAAGGAACCGTTACTGCTGATGGTAAGAAATTTGATCTCGAAAAATTATCCTGTCTCTATCTTGGTAAAGGAACAAAGAAAGTAACCTTTGCATCTGCATCTAAAAAATCACCTGCAATTTTTTACATTCTTTCTTCGCCTGCACATGCAGTGTATCCTGCAACAGTGTTCACCAAAGAACAGGCATCACCTGTTGAGCTTGGTGCACCTGAAACTGCAAACAAAAGAACAGTATATAAATACATTCACCTCGATGGTATTAAAAGCTGCCAGCTGGTAATGGGTTTAACAACACTTGCTCCCGGCAGTGTGTGGAATTCAATTCCTCCACACACACATACACGTCGCATGGAAGCCTATTTCTATTTTGATTTACCTGCAGAACAACGCATGTTTCATTTCATGGGCAACCCTGTTGAAACACGTCACATTGTAATGGCCAATAACGAAGCAGTGATTTCTCCACCCTGGAGCACACACTACGGTTGCGGTACAACCAACTATGGTTTCATTTGGGGAATGGCAGGTGAAAACTTAGTGTACTCTGATATGGATCCTGCACCTGTTCCAACATTAAAATAAAATTCAAACATTTAAAATTAAACCAACTATATGTCTAAGAAAGTAGTAACACTGGGAGAGATTATGCTGCGTTTGTCAACTCCCGATTTCAAACGTTTTGTTCAGGCCGATACATTTGATGTGACTTACGGCGGTGGTGAAGCAAACGTTTCAGCTGCATTATGCAACTATGGTTTAAACGGAACATTTGTATCAAAAGTTCCTAATAATCCTATTGGTCAGTCTGCAATTAATCATTTACGTCGTTATGGTGTGGATACACAGTTTGTTGCTCGTGGTGGCGAACGTTTAGGTATTTACTTCCTCGAAACAGGTGCTTCTATGCGTGCATCACAGGTGGTGTACGATCGTGCAGGTGCTTCTATTGCTGATGTGGATGCAAGCGAATTTGACTGGGATAAAATTTTTGATGGTGCCGACTGGTTCCATACTACAGGTATCACTCCTGCATTGAGCGATAAAGCTGCTGCATTAACTGAAGCTGCATTAAAAGCTGCAAAAGCAAAAGGCATCACCACAAGTATCGATCTCAACTACCGCAAAAAATTGTGGAGTAAAGAAAAAGCACAAAAAGTGATGACACATCTCTGCCAATGGGTGGATGTATGTATCGGTAACGAAGAAGATGCTGAAACAACACTTGGTTTTAAACCCGGTGAAACAGATGTTACAAAAGGTGAACTTCACCTCGATGGCTTCCAGGATATCATGAAGCAGATGGTGGCGAAGTTTGGATTTAAATATGTTGCTTCTTCACTGCGTGAAAGCTACAGTGCAAGTGATAATGGCTGGAGTGCATTGGTATATAATGGTTCAGAATTCTATCACACAAAAAAATACAACGTACGTATTGTTGACCGTGTCGGCAGTGGCGATTCATTTGCAAGTGGCCTCATTTACGGTTTAGTAACCGGTATGGGTATGGGCGATGCTGCAGAATTTGGTGTTGCTGCAAGTGCATTAAAACATACCATCCCCGGTGATCTTAACCACGCAACATTAGCCGAAGTAAAAGATTTAATGAAAGGCGACGGCAGTGGTCGTGTGCAACGTTAATACTGTTTCTGGTTTGAAGTTGATAAACCATAAACCGTAAACGATAAACTCAATGAAATGATTATCGATTCTTTAGAAAATGCAGCGAAATATTTCAGCGTTCATCCTTTGTTTGCAAAAGCGTTTGAATATATTCAGCAGACAGATTTAACAAATGCAGCAGATGGTAAGAGTGATATTGCTGAAGGTTTAAAAGCCATCATCAGCAATGCTCCCGGCAAAACAAAAGAAACCAGTCTTAAAAAATTTGAATGTCATAATAAAAACATCGACATCCAGTTTTGCATTAACGGGCTCGAAACAATTGGCTGGAAACCCCGTCAGAAATGTACTTCTCCCAAAGGTGAATACAGCGATGAAAAAGATGTATTGTTTTTTAACGATACTCCTGATACTTATTTTCAACTCACCAACGGACAGTTTGCCATTTTCTTCCCAGAAGATGTACATGCTCCAATGATTGGTGATGCAGAAATAAAGAAACTGGTGATTAAAGTAAAAATTTAAAAGTTAGTAATAAGTTGTAAGTAATAAGTGAGATGTCTCTTCCTGCTTACAACTTATTACTTACGACTTACAACTTAAAACTTCTAAAATGAGCAAAACACAACAGATAACCGATGCAATTGTACAACAGGGAATTCTTCCTTTGTATTTTAATCCAAGCGAAGAAATAAGCCTTGATGTATTAAAAGCAATTTACAGTGCAGGTATTAAAGCAGTCGAATACACCAATCGTGGCGACGCTGCTTTAAGCAACTTTAAGAAAATGGTTGAACTGCGTAATGCATCCATGCCCGGTTTATTACTCGGCGTTGGTACAATCAAAAACATGCAGCATGCAACTGATTATTTAGCAGATGGTGCCGACTTTTTAGTTAGTCCCGGTTTTGTACCTGATGTGGCAGCACATTGTGTGGCAAACGATATTTTTTATGCACCCGGTTGTATGACACCTTCTGAAATTATTGCCGCTGAAAATGCAGGCATTCAATTCATCAAATTGTTCCCTGGCGATATGTTAGGACCCAAATTCCTTTCAACCATCAAAGACATTTTCCCTAAATTGTTGTTTATGCCAACAGGAGGTGTTGATACAACAAAAGAAAGTGTAGAAAGCTGGTACAAAGCAGGTGTTTGTGCCGTAGGTATGGGTAGCAAACTCATCAGCAAAGCATTGATGGAGGCAAAAGATTATGCAACCATTGAAGCTGAAACTAAAAAGGTACTTGAACTGATTGCAACTGTAAAAAAATAAAAGCCATATGCAACAAACGGCCAAAATGACCAGATACAGGTGGGTAATTACTTCCATGTTGTTTTTTGCCACAACGATTAATTATCTCGACAGGCAGGTGTTATCATTAACCTGGAAAGACTTTATTGTTCCGGAGTTTCACTGGAATAACAGTAATTATGGAACCATTACAGGATGGTTTTCTATTGTATATGCTGTTTCAATGTTGTTTGCCGGAAAAATAGTTGACTGGCTCGATACAAAAAAAGGATTTCTCTTGTCAATTGGAATCTGGTCGGTTGGTGCTGTGCTTCATGCTTTTTGCGGTATTGCAACATCCGGAATATTAACTGGTACATGGGTGGCAGGTTTTGAAGGCGCTAAGGAAGCCATTGGAACAGTGGATGATATTGCCAGGGTTGTATCGGTTAGTGTATATCTTTTCATCTTTGCCCGTATTGTGCTGGCTGTGGGCGAAGCCGGGAACTTTCCTGCTGCAATAAAATCAACGGCTGAATATTTTCCGAAAAAAGACAGGGCATTCTCTACAAGCATTTTTAATGCGGGAGCTACGGTAGGTGCGTTACTTGCACCAATCAGTATTCCGTTTATTGCAAAAGCATTTGGTTGGGAAATGGCCTTTATCATTATTGGTGCATCGGGCTTTTTATGGATGTTTTTCTGGGTATTTATTTACAAAAAACCACACTTGCATCCAAAAGTAAATGCTGCCGAGCTGGAATATATTCAGCAGGATTCTGTTGAGCAGCCAAATACAAATGAACAGTCTCCCGTAAAATTATCGTATGCAAAAGCTTTCAGCTATAAGCAAACCTGGGCTTTTGCAGTTGGTAAGTTTATGACCGACGGTGTATGGTGGTTTTACCTGTTCTGGACACCGGCATACCTGAGTTCTGTTTATCATCTCGACTCTACACAAAGCGCCCCGCAGATATTTGTTTTATATGCCATTACCCTGCTGTCAATTATTGGAGGCTGGTTGCCGACTTATTTTGTTGAAAAGAAGGGAATGAATCCTTATGCAGGAAGAATGAAAGCGATGCTCATTTTTGCTTTCTTTCCTTTACTTGCTTTGCTGGCGCAACCATTAGGCTCTGTAACAGTCTGGATTCCTGTAATTATAATCGGAATTGCAGGTGCAGCACATCAATCATGGTCGGCAAATATTTTTTCAACAGTCGGCGACATGTTTCCCAAATCAGCAATTGCAACAATTACCGGCATTGGCGGTATGGCAGGTGGAATAGGTTCATTCATTATTAATAAGGGTTCGGGTGTTTTGTTTGATTACGCAGAGGAAACCAATATGAAACTTTTTGGGTTTGAAGGAATTGAATCCGGGTACTTCATTGTTTTTACTGTTTGCAGTTTTGCCTATTTAATTGGCTGGGTTATTATGAAGTCACTGGTGCCTCAATACAAAGTCATTTCTGACTTATAATTCAATAGAATAAAAGCTTAAAGCGAGGTGTTTCAAATAGTGAAATACCTCGCTTTTTTTTAAGCATCACTTAAAATATTACCTGTAAATGCTTTTTCACTTCAAAAAAAAATAACTATTACATCAGAAATTTTATTAATAACTTTCTGCTTTAACCTCAACTATCATGAAGTCTTCTTCATCAGCCAAACCCGATATGGAGAAACCCTCTGTGTCTTCGGGTGATTCTTTCAGTAAATCAAGAAGGATATTTTTAAAGATGATGGGAATTGGTGCTGCTGCTTTTCAAGGCAGTTCTGTTCTCGGGCAACAGCGTGCCTGCCCCGAAAATGCAGACTGGCTTATTGAAAAAGGCACACAGTTGCAGGATGCAGTTTCATTCAAATTTTTCAGGGCCGAAGACTTACTTCATCTTGAATTAAGTTTTTCCAACTTTGAGCTGAAAGGAAACCAGCTGCAGCGCAAATCAGGTGGCAGCGCTTATCTTATTGTAACATTCCCGCCGCAAAGCCTGGCAGAGCAGGCTTATCTCGAAGCAGAGAATCCTGCTAATAATGAAAAGCTTACTCTTCCTGCAAGAACCTATCTATCCGAAGAAAGCAGGCTGGTGTATGAAATTCCATCATCAGTAAAAAATATCCAGCTTACCGCAAAGGATCTGCTCGACTGGGCAAGGTTTGAATTAAAAGTAAACAAGCGTGCATCGGCTCCCGGCATTATTATTCCGTGGACAAGTGATGATGAAAAACCAATCGAGTTTAAACCAATTTCACCTGTTGTAAGAGACAGCATTCAGAAACCCGTCTTCAACCGCAGGGAAACACAACCGGTGGAACAGAAACAGGAAGTACAACAAAACCCTGTTTTGCAGAAACCAATCAGGGTAATGCAGCCGGTGAAGCAGGATACAGCAAAAGCAATCAACAATAACCTCAACCGTATTAACCGTGTTACCAATAAAGAAGAACAGCAACAGGTGGTTGTAACACAGGTGCCGCCAAAAGAAGTGCAACGGCAGGAAGTGCAGAAAGATCCCGGCATCAGTGCAGTCTTTCAAAACCTCTTTGTGGGTAAAACACCAAAGCCACCGGAGTTGCTTGAAACAGCAGTTGAATTTCCCTGGCGTTTGTTTGTATCGCCTTCCAACATTTCAGCATGGGCACATACTTACGAATTAAAACTGGCTGATGCTTATAAAGGCAAGCCGGTGAGTGTGTATGAACTGTGGCACACAAGACTTGCCACCAAATCATCAGGAAAGGTGCTGGAAAATGAAGTAACCGATAAACTGAAAACACTCCGTGCTATGTGGGGTGTTGATATTTGTGCTGATTATAAAAATGTACCATCATCCAATGATGCAGCTTTCCGTACAAGCCTCAACAACCGCAACAGGCACATGATTGTGCATGAAAGCAGCAACTGGGGCATACCAAAGTTTACACCCAAAGCAGCACAGGTAAAAAACATGATGCTCTCTGCATTGGGCGGATGGCTGGATGCAGAAATGCTCATCAACCGTACCGACCTGGAAGCAGCCGATTTAACCGGTTATCTCAACCTGCTCAAGTGGAAACATATTGCCACTATGGCCCGTGATCATTATGTGGAAGTGGTGGAAGCAGGTAACATATTTCCGTTTGGTCACCAGGCAGTGCTCATAAAAATTACAGAGCGTAAACCCGAAGCAGGTTATGCCGTAAACAGGCAACGAAAAATTGTGGTGATTACGGAAGAAGAGAAGCGTTACAATCCTTATGCAAAAAACAAAGCATTCCTTTCCTTCCCCTTTAATGCAATCAGTTTTATTACAACAGCATCACCCATTATTGATAACACCGTTGCTTATGTGAACGGACAGGATGCAGATGAAAACTTTATTGTAAAAGTAGGTGGCAGGCCATATGAGTTTAAGATGCTCGGCACCGATAGTACAGGTCATGAATTTGATTTCTCTTTACCAGTGGTGTTTATTTCAAGCACAGCTTCAGGAAAAGATAACAGCGGGTTCTTAAATAATGTAATTGCCGAATACAAAAACACAAATAAGAAACCGGAGAAAGATATTGATACCAGTGCTGATATACGTGGACAGAAAGTGGCCTATGCAAGAAGCTTTATACCGGGTGATACATCGTACGAAACCGAAAGCCTTTTCTTTGGTGCACAGATCAACAGCGATGAACTTTGTTACTTCAGTCCACGACTGGATAGTGCAGCCATTCATGAACAATCAAGCCAGGCATTAACCAATACAAGAGATGCCATTTCTATTGAGCTGGTGGATGATAACAACAAAGGAATGGTGTTTGCAAAAATTCTTGGTGCACCCACTGTTAACTTCAACGGTAACAGCGATAAAACAGGCGGAAGCATTGCGCCCAACTTTGCACTCACCGGTCTTTCAAAACTGCAGGGAGCATTTGGTGGTGCAGTGGATGATATGAAGAAACTCTCCTTCAATCCCTCTTCTTTCTTTGGTGGTGCCGATGATATGGCTGCGAAGTTGTTTGGTGTGGTAAAGCTCAGCGACCTGATGAAGCTGGTGGATATGAATCCTTCTTCCTTTATCAATAACATCAACAATGCCGTAAGTGATATTGAAAAACTGCAGAATGAAATCATCAGCAAAACAGAACAGAAGCTGATGTCGGAAGTGGATGCACTGCAGAAAAAACTGGAACAGAAAAAAGATGATCTCATCAATATTGCACAAAGCTTTTCATCCAAGATACCGGTATTAAAAACATTCAAGATACCAGGAGCAAGCTGCACGCAATATGTTTGGAAGGGAGAAACAAAAGCTGAGTACTCACCGGTTGGTGGTATTCTCACCTTCAAGTCAAACAAACCTGCTGAAACAATACAGATTGAAACCTTACTGAAACGACCGGAGAATGGTGATACGCCTGAAATGACAGCCACTTCTTCCATCAACGATTTCAGTATTATACTGGCAAAACTTATTGCCATTGATTTTGAAAAAGTTTCCTTTGGCATCAGCAGTAAAATAAAAGCCGATGTAAATATTGTGATGAAGAAAGAGCCGATGCGTTTTCTTGGTCCGCTTGCCTTCATCAATCAACTGCATACATTAATTCCATCAGATGGTTTCAGTGATCCACCCTTTCTTGATATTACTTCCGAAGGTGTGGTAACTGGTTATACACTCGCTGTGCCCGATGTGCAGATTGGAGTTTTCACTTTACGTAACATCACACTTGGTGCAAAAGTTACACTGCCGTTTACAGGTGCACCGTTAAGTATGCGTTTCAACTTCTGCGAAAAGTATCAGCCGTTTACATTAACAGTATCCATGTTTGGTGGCGGCGGTTTCTTTGCAATGGAACTGGATCTCAAAGGTCTGCGCATGATTGAAGCAGCACTTGAATTTGGTGCAGCTGTTTCCATTGACCTGGGTGTGGCAAGTGGTGCTGTTTCAGTAATGGGTGGTATTTACTTTGCCATGAAGTTTGATAACGGCAACACCATTGTTGAACTCACCGGTTATGTGCGCATCAACGGTGCATTAAGTGTGCTGGGTTTAATTACAGTGAGTCTTGAATTCTATCTTGGTCTTACTTATCTCGACCAGGGTGGAAAAGGAAACCTTGTATATGGTGAAGCAAGCCTGAAAGTAAAAGTTGAAATCTTATTCTTCTCGAAAACAGTTTCCATCAAAACAAGAAAAGAATTTGCAGGCTCTGCTGCCGACCCAACATTTGCAATGCTGGTAGAAGAACCTGACTGGCACGAATACTGTGAAGCATTTGCACATTAATCATCCACTCAATTAAAGACATTCGATATGGCTCAGAAATTTATTTTCACCACATTGCCCTGGAAAAATTACCAGACCAATAAGCTGATGCTTTCTGCATTTATCAGCATTAAACTGGAAGCAGGTAAAAAAGCAACACTTGCCGATTTTCCTGATATGCTTGCATGGGTTGAAAAATTAGCAAAGGCAAAATATGCAGCGCAATGGAACAATGGCGATCTGCAGGAAATTACCTTAAAGAAAGATCAGTTGGATAAGGATATCTATACACAACTGTTTACACCGCATATCAAAGTAAGAACCTTTGAACAGCTGCAGGTAAACCAGCTCATGATTAAATCCTATCCCATTAAACATGTGCTCGATTTTATACAGAAAACATATATGGAGGTTGGTAATCTCAAAGCAGATACCATGCCCACGCAGAATTTTTTTACCGACGACTGGAAAAACCTGCAGGAGATCACCGAGTTTAAAGTAACCGATACACCTGTACAGAAAGAAGTAGGTCGTACTAAACTGGGCGATTTTATTCAGAAAGATGCAGGCAAACGTGTAGCAGTAAAACAACAGGTGCAGTCAGCAAAGTTTATGTCGTTTGATAAAACAGCAAAACCCTCCACCGACTTTGCACAGGTGCGTTTCTTCCATGACCGTTCTGCAAATGCCATCCGCACAAGACTGGATAAAATAGACCTGCCCGATTTTGAGTATCATGATATTCTTTCGGTGCTTACTTCCTACCCGCAGCTCATGCGCAAGTTTGGACTGGTGCTTGATTTTGAAATCAAGAACGCACCATCTGCAGCAACAGGTACAGTGCGTATTGTACCGCAGGACCTGGCACTGGCTACTTCATCTGAAATCACTTCACCACTTACAGCCTACCAGTTAACAGCAAAAGGATTTTATGCTGCACCCGAACCCAACAGCAATATTGATAAGGGTGTATTGAAAATTAATACAAGCGATTTCACTGTTGTTACAGTTGATACCGATGGAGCTGCATTAAAACTCTGCAACCATATTGATGCATTGCAAAACAGGAAGGCCAACTTCTTATTCAAAACACATGTCATCACGGCCGAAACAAATAAACTGGCTGTAACAACAGTTGCACCTTATGCAATGGTAAACACGCAGGAAAAGAATACAGCAGTTGAAAACATGAACCAGAAAAACAGGTTTGCAAAAATGCAGCGCATCAACCAACCTGCACCCGTTGCGGTTGAACGTATCAAGATGCGCCCGCTGCCATTGCTTGAATTAAAAAGCCCTGAAGTGGAGGAAGGTTTACCCTTTATGCGTACAGCCGGTATTGGTGTGGCAAAGAACGGTCATGCAGAAGCTATTTATAAAAAGCTGTTCCGCTTAGATACTTTCAATACAAAAATTAGCAGTGCAACAGCAGCACAGCAAACCATTACTTCGTTCAACCCTGTTTTACTTAATGCAAAAATTCTCTTACCCAAAGAGGAGGTGATGTATGCCGATGATTTATTGCAGGGCTACCGCATGGATATTGCGTATGATGATAAACCCGATAAATGGTATTCATTGCACAAGAAACTGGAAGAGTACCAGTTTGCACCAGTGAGTGGTAACACCGTAATGATTGATGGTATTACTGAAGATGAAGGCTTTATGCAGACAGCAGTGGTGGAAGATGAGAACGATAAAAACAGTGTGCATGTAAACGAAGTGATAGCTCGTTGGGAAGGCTGGAGTCTTTCTGTACCCAAACCGGGCAAAGGTGTGAACAATCCCGGCGATGGTGGCGAAGTAAGTTCAAGAAAAGAAGAAGAGAAAAAATATCTCTTACCCAACAGTGTTGACTTCAGGCTGCAGGTAAAAACAAAATCAGTAAAAGGTTCCTTACCCATGCTGCGTTTTGGTAAAACCTATCGTGTAAAAATCCGCACCGTTGATCTTGCAGGTAACAGTCTGCCCGCCAACATTGCTCCCGAAAACACAACCGAAACCATCATCACCGGAATCAAATACCAGCGTTACGAACCATTGCCTTCTCCCTTCCTCATCCAGGGTAATGAAAGCCGTGATGGTGAAAGTGTGGAACACATGGTGGTGCGCAGTAATTACAATGTGGCATCAGCCGATTATGAATCAAAGAATATTGCAGCTGGCAAACAATACCCGCCACATGCAACACGCCATATCAAAGCGCCACGCAACAGCCAGCAGATGGCTGAAATGCATGGCATGTTTGATGCAGCTTTTGGCAGTGGCAATGCAACAGCTGCCAAACAGATGTACGATTACATTGTATCAAAAGATTATGAAGTAAAACCCGAAGACTTAAAACCATCTAACAAAAACATTATTGATGGTGATAAGCAGAACCTGGAACTGGAATACCTGGCCGATCCCATGGCCGCAGGCGTTGTGTTCTTTGTAAACAATGAATCACAAAGCATCAACGGGTGGACACCCGGTGTATCACGCCGCTTCAGTTTTTATTTTAATGATGAAGTGAATGATGCAAGCTCCAACACTGCTTATACCATTGAGCAATGGAAAAATCCAAAGAGCATCCGTATCCGTTTAATGGAAGGCACACAGCCGGCAGCATGGGATAATGCAAAACGACTGTTTACAGTTTATCTTCCAAAAGGTGAAAGGGCCATTGTAAACTATGCATCGTTCTGGCGGCCCGATGATGTGGAGAAACTATCGGCCATGCAGAAAATGATTACTGCTGCTCCCGATGTAAAAACAAAAATCAAAACAGGAAGGCACTGGATGTTTTCGCCCTGGAGAAAAATAACACTTGTGCATGCGGTACAGCAACCCATTACCACACCTGAGTTTACTTCACTTACACCGCAACGTTATTACAACGAAACAACTGCCCTGCTTGATGCGGAATTAACCCTGCATGGAAAAAGCAGTACACAGGTTGATATTGAAGCCAGCTGGACAGAGTTTAAAGATGATCTTGCAGAACTTGGTCCGAAGCAGGTGCCTGCAGCTGCACATGTGGCAACCATACATATTGCGTACGATGCAGTAAAACTCAAAAACAACCAGTCGCAATGGCCGGGCCAGCCCGCACCAAAAGATGCCACAGCCGATGATCCGCTGGTGCAGTACTTTGGCGATACCAAACACCGCTGGGTCAACTACAAACCCATTGCCACTACCCGTTACAGGGAATATTTTACAGCACTGGTTGCACAGGCAGCAAAAAGCAAACAGGAGTTTCCGCTAAACCGTGAAGGTGCTGTAAAAAAACTAAACATCCTCAGCACGGCACGCCCCATTGCTCCTATTGTGAGTTATGTAATTCCATCGTTTAACTGGATCAAAAACACAAAGGGCAACCTCACCACGCATGTACGCAACGGTAACATACGTGTATATCTCAAACGCCCCTGGTACAGCAGTGGCGAGGGCGAACGCCTTGGCGTTGTGCTGGCTCCCGAAGGCAGCAGCGGTGCCGACATCATGAAGCATTGCACTGTTTGGGGTAAAGACCCGGTATTTATCAGCGGCGATTTAAACGGGCTGAACCTGCCAACAAAAGCAGCCTTTCCGTTTGCTGCCGATTACGACAGTGTGTACCTGCAGGAAGATAAAACCATGAGGGTTGATATTGCTGCATACAATGTGTTGTACGATGAAGACCGGCAGATGTATTTTGCCGATATACCCATTGCCATTAACCAAGCTTATTTTCCTTTTGCAAAACTGGCATTGGTACGTTACCAGCGTGATTCGGTACGCACCGTACGGTACGATTGCTGTGCAAGCAGTATTGTACATGCCGACTGGCTGCAACTGGTACCGCAGCGTAACACAGCCCTGCAGCTCGATGCACAAACCAATAAGTTTAAAGTAGCCATCAGCGGGCTGATAGCCTTTAAACCACAGGAAGGCATGGCTATGGCGGCACTGAACTACAAGCCAAGAACCAAGATTGAAGTAACAGTTGAAAATACCATGCTGCCCAAAACAGAAGAGGCCTTTATCAGCATCAACAACAGGCAGGTAAGCACCACCATTTATACCAAGGTGGGCGAAGTAACCAAGGACATGATACAAGGCAACAACTTCCTCTATGCAGCCGATATTGAACTGCCTGCACAATGGAAGGGCAAGCCCTACCGGGTTGTGGTAAAGGAATTTGAACTGCATCCCAAAGATCCGTTGCGTTTCCCCAATGGCGATTTTGGCAATGCCAATACCGTACACATGGGTGAAAGGCTGGTGTTTATGGATGTGTTTGAAGTAAATGGTTGATCTGTCATTTCGAGGAAGTGGGCGAGCGAAGCGAGGGATCCACAACCGAGAAATCTGCTGCTACGAAGTACCCAGTCTCTTTCTCCATTACTTCGAAGTGGCGAATCGTGGGTGAGAAATCTCCTCTCCACGAAGCAACAAACTATTTCGTGCAGAATGCTTCGTGGTAAAATTTTTCCCGGCTGTTCACTTTTCGTTTTTGCGGAAAGGTTTTGCCACAGAAGCACAAAAACACAGAGATACACGAAGAATAATCACACTCGCTAACATTGCGAGTCGTTGACTCAGGCTGCAACGGCAGAGGAGGAACGACGAAGCAATCTGCTCCTTTACTCATATCTTCCGCCTCAACACCTTCTTCCTTCTCACGACTTCTTTTTCTTCATTTCCCTGAGTATTTTCTTTTCATCACTCTCCAGTTTCCGTTGAACCTTTTTCACATCTTCGGCAGCAGGCAATTGTTCTGGTAACACACCCCGTTCTTTGAGCATCTTTCTTACAGCCAGGTTATTATCAACATGTTCCTTACTGACGAACTGCTCACCTTTCAGCAACATTATGACTGGTAAGCTCGGTGGCAAAGTCTTTTGCTTTAATGGTCAGTACTGGCAGGAAATCAGCCAGGGGTCTTGTAGCAGGTACACCTAATTTCTTCTTCATATCATTGGTGCTGTTACCCCCAAATAAAGCCTCGTCTCCTTTTGAACGGATCAGGGCAAACCCTTTTTCATCAACACTACGTTCATAAATAATCCCCGACAGTTTCTTTTCACTCTTACTTAATTTTTCACGGGCACTTACACGGGCAACATCAAGCAGCCGCTGTTCAATCAGTTCCTGCTTGCGGGTTTGTACAGCAAAATACGTTTGAGCAAAAGCAATAGAAGGTTTTGCCGGGTCTCCATTTTGTGCCACAAGGTAACAGGCATATCGGGTAAGGGCAATATCATGCACTTCCCGCTGAGCACCACTGCCCAACCCCACCATTTTGTTGAATTCAACAAAATGGTCTTCTTTTTTTTCACCTGCAGACTCACAGGCTGTAACAGCCTTATCTATAACTTTCTGGAAATTCCGCCATTCACTGTAATGAAATACCTCCTGTAACTCTCTGGCGCTCCAGCATTCAATACCCTTATACTCATAACAGGCGTTTTCAAATTGACCGAACAGTTCGGCGATCAGCTCTTTTTTCATATCTGTTTTTGTGAATGATAGAGTAACAAGATACTAATTTTATTAGTTTTAAAAACAATGAAAGTTTTTACTCCGTCATTTCCCTGCCCGCTAGTCAGGCGGGGAAGAAGTGGGCGAGCGCTGGCTGGCGCAGGTGTTCTGAAAGATCACCTGCTGCCATTTAATATTTCCCGATTGCATCGGGCATTTGAAATGCTGCTGCATAAAATGTTTTGCAATAGTAAATATGAGTTACAGTTACTAAATTTTCCGAACCATCAGGAACTGTTTTAAAATGCAACAACTGTTCTTCTGCTAATCTGGATTAAACCCGTTTCTTACAGTTAGCCTGTCTCTGTCGTAACCATTGGCTGTTTTATCAGTAAAAGGATTTTTTGCATTCAAGGCCAGATTGAGTTGCTGTTTAAAAAACAGGTTTTTTGCCACCTCATCCTGGTCTGCCCGCATCATATCATTACTCACAAAGGTTTTAATCACCAGCCATGAGGCATCATGCTGAAACTCGCCCAGTTCAAAACCATCACGGCAAAAGCCAATCACAAAGTCTCCACCCTCCTGGTCTGTGAGGGTATGCGTAACATCTAAATTGTGCTTATAATAATGTTTTACCACATCAATACTATCCGTTAGGTTCAGGTTCAGCCTTTCATTATAGCGGTTAAAGAAATGACCGTTTTGCACTACCATAATTTTCGGATGGGC
This sequence comes from Chitinophagaceae bacterium UBA1953, assembly GCA_002336115.1. GTDB lineage: Bacteria > Bacteroidota > Bacteroidia > Chitinophagales > Chitinophagaceae > Lacibacter. Next base: position 30,739 of record DDEN01000063.1, on the reverse strand, counting down.
AGGATTAAAGACCCTTAAACCAAAAGCATTCCGGTAATAAGTTATAGCAGCAATTGTAATAGTATTTAACCCTTTGTAATTTTTCTCAGAAGGTTTTTTCCGCAAAAAAATCAGCCAGTTGTTTTTGCTCGCTGTTTTAATACTGTATTCTTTGGTAAATACACGGGTCTTATCAATCTTTAATTTTTTTCTTTCCCGGTCATATTCTTTACCCAGCCGGTCGAAACTGCTGTTTCGGAGTTTCTCGTAATCTCTTCTTACTTCAAGCGTAAGTTCTGTGTCATTCATGGTTTGTAGCAGCATGTTCCAAAATACAAACCGATTCATACAAATGCAAGAGTCCACAGGCTGTCATAGAATATTCCCCGGTCCGGTAGCTATCAGGTGCAATGGGCATTTGAAATACTGCTGCTGAATAAATGCTCTTTAGTACTTAATGTGAACTGTATTACTTCAAAGAACTCTTGCTGGCGTAGGTGTTCTGCAAGATCACCTGCTGCCAAACAATATTTCCTGATTGTATCGGGCATTTGAAATGCTGATGCTGTACAAAATCTTTTGCAGTAATAAACCTGAAGTGTTGTTAATCAATTCTCCGATGTAGCCGGAGCTTGTTTAACAGGCAACAAGTGATCCTCAAAATACAGGTGGAACACTTGTACCAAGGTAAGAGACTAAGCACAAAAGAAAATTGAATAGAGCTTTCTGTTTACATTTAACCTTTGATGTATTTTATCTCCATACAGTAAACAAACAATGAAACTAAATACCAGTACTAAAATTAGTTTGGTTATTCTATGCCTCTTTGTATCGGTAGCAGGATTCTTAATTAAACTGCCATCGGGGTTCAGGCATATTGATAAAGAATTACATTCCCTGTTTTACTTTTTGGCTGCTGCGTTTCTGAATGTATTGTTTGTTCAAAAAAGTATTACCAGGCATGCCATTGTTTTTGCCGTGCTTTACTTTTTTGGTATGGCCATTGAATATGCGCAGGACTATTCGAATAAATTTTTTCATAAACGCATTCACGGACGTTTTGACCCGGAAGATGTGCAGGCCAACCTGAAAGGTCTGTTGTTATTTTCTGCAGTATGGATTGTGTTTACTGCGATTTCGTTTGCCTATGGTAAACTGAATGCCAGTAAAATGAAGAAATCCTGAAAGAAGAAAAGGTAGTTTGAAGTTGGGAAGAGAAGTCGGAAAGACGGGGGACGGAAAGAAAGTAGTTTGAAGTTTGATCCCGATAACTATCGGGATTATGGTTTCAGGTTGGATGAACTGTTTGTTGGCATGTTTACTGGTGGTAATAGGTTTTGCCATGATTTTTTTAACCACAGAGACACGGAGTACACAGAGCTGTACAAAGAACAATCATCATCTCTCCGTCTTTGCGAGCTGAAAGCCCCGATCAAAGCATCGGTGGGTAAGTTGGCTTTGTGTACTGGCTTTGTGCCGAAGCAATCTGTTTTTGCCATAAAAGCTCAAAGCATCACATAGAATTAAATTAAGTTGCCGGGAAGACGGGAAGGCGGGAACTGTTGTCTGTTCACCCAACGGGTGACTGCACAACATGATTAGCCGCCAAACGCACCGGTTCGTGTCTCACGAATCGGAATCATAAATGGTTTGTGAAACACGTACCATACCCAAAAGAGGAATTTTTTACAGATTTATGTATTATACACAGGTTGCCCAATTGCATGTTACAGTTAATTTTTTTAGCAACACCATAACCGTTTAAAGCTTTCAGTATATTTGATATATCTGCTAAACACTTAATAGCTATTGTATGAAATACTTTGCACTGATTCTCTTTCTGCTGCCAATTGCTGTTGCCGGACAATCAATAACTGACTATAATAATGCAATGTCAAAGTTTCAAAAGTTTTATAATAAAGGTCAGGGCGATAGTATAAATGCCATGTTTGGGCATATACCCAATGAGATGCAATCTGCCAGCCCGTTATGGACCAATGACCAGAATGCAGCATTTCTTGAAGAATATGGAACACTGAAATCTTTCAGGTTTATCGGAATCGACAAATCAGACCCGAACCAGGTTTATGTTTTTGAAACAATTTTCAGTAAGGCAGGTGCAAAAACCAGCAGCCTTACTTTGTACAACGATTACACGTTGGGTACGTTTCGTTTTATCACAACTTCAGAAGAAATAAAGGAACTATTACGTAAATCCAAAAAACGTGGCTAACGCCCCGGCTCCTGTCTCAAAAAGCAAAATAGTAAATGGTTTATGAGTCACGAAACAAGGAACTAAGCGAATAAAATAAGTACAAATAAATTCCAGGGGGTCGGCTTTGGCAAAACTCCCGGTTGTACATGAAGGCAATCAGACAGTAAAAAGTAACCCACTTCTTACATGATCGCTACCGACCTTACTCTTAAACCAACGATTGCCTTTGTAACTGATCCGTTGTTTGCAACAGAGTATGATACAATTTCGATATCGCTTAACTGAAACGTGAATAAAGAAGTTTGAAAATCTTTGCTCAGCAGGCTAATGATTCCCTGCTCTTTTTTTATACCTCCTGCTCCGCTGGTAAACCATTGGTTCCAGGGGGTGCCATCTACGCCCGATAATTCAATCACAAAATTTGCGGCATTACCACTGCCCGGTCTAAATGTAATACTGCTCACTTTTGAAATGCGGTTGCAGGGAAGTGCGCCTATTGAAACTTTGAAATTTGAAGAGGCAATATCGGTTTTCCTAATTAGCGAAAGGTTGGGTGCCCGACCACCTGCAGGCAATGCAGTAACTGTTGAAGCTCTCAGCTTTACAGATATTTTCAGCGTTGCCAGTTCGGCGGCATTCAGTTCCGGAAGTTTTATTTCATCAATAACGATTCCCGAGTATGACCGTTCATCCATTACAACCATTGTGCTGCTGTTAATGCTGCTGAACAACATCTGAACATCCGATGTGCCGGCTGTTTTTGTTCTGAACCCTTGCCGTGCAGTAATAACCGACTGAATAGCAGAAACGATTATTCTCGTGGCTTCGTCGTTATTTAATTTTAAATCAAAACTGGCTGTGTGTTGAATTTTTCCATCGGCACCCAGTGCATCTGTCTGTACAAGGTTTTCAATAAACACAACAGAAGAATTAATTTTTAGCTGGTTATAATTTCTTTGCCCTGATGTGCTGGATATTCCTGCAAAGAATACCAGGAGTATTAATACTAAAGATGGTAATTGCTTCATTTCAGTCATTGTTTCTTTTTTTATTGTTCAGATTAACCGGGATAAAAATATCAAAATGAATCAATGCTTTTTCTCCCCTTTTAGGGGGAATTAAATGCAATGTTTCATCAGCAGTTTTACTGTTTTACGTGCTTTGATGCCCGGCTGGAAATATCCCCATTTTGTAGGATTGAATTAGTTGCAGCAGCCATTTATTTTTGAAACTTCAGCAAGGTTACGAGCGATCAGGAAATTTTCACTGCTGCTTACATTCGTTAAAACCTGTAAAATGAACAAACTAATTATTACTCTCCTTTTCATTTGTTATGTGCAAGGCAGTTTTGCCCAGGAATATCATCCTGAATATGAAGATGATTATATTGGCTGGAAAGTAATTTACAAGTTCAAAGGATATACAAAACCATTACAGGTTGATGAAAAAAAATATTCGGCCGCACAATTATCTATAGCTGATTCATTTGCCAACTGGATGCAGGCAAGCTATCAGCCCAAAGGTGGCATGGGCGATATCAGGAAATACCTGAGTCCTAAAAAAGATATTTATGCTGAAAGGTATAATGAAGCCGTTCCGCATAGTTACGGAACGAATGCGATGACCTACCGGTTTTTAAAAAGGCAAAATGACAAATGGGTGCCTGAAAATAACCTTGGTATTTCATGGACCATTGCAGCCAATGAAATTCCGCTGATCAACCGGTTGGTTGGTATCAATACAAACAAAGTTTGTCTGTTTACAATACCGGCCTTTGATGAAGAAGTGATTGCTGAACAACCCGGTTCGCTGCAGGCTGCTGAAAAAAGATTGTATGATCTTTCGGCCTGTTCCTCACTCAACAGGTTTATTTTTTATACAAAACCAAACCAGGGTAATGACGAACCTTTATCGTTAAATGTGATCCTCAGTAAAAACAACCGCTTCCCGTTTGTGCATGTTACAATTGGTGAAATGCTGCAGTATGCAGAAGATGCCATACCCGTAAAAACGGGTGAAGAAAAACAATCGGTAGCTGAGCAATATTCAACAAGACCCAACGATAAAGACTTTTATACAAAGCAGATTACGGATAGGTATGAAAAGGTAAAAGCCACAATAAAACAGTTAAGGGAAAAATATAAGAACAGGTTGAATGAACCTGCTTATTCAACCTACGGAGGCTTTTCCATGACGGATCTTCAGAACGGCCGTGATATATTTTTAAAAACAGCCGATGGTACAGCATTTAATAAATCATATCCTGTATATCGTGTCGATCCCCAACTGGAGCCTTTGTGTAAAACCGATAAACCGCAATGGATTGTAGTAAAATGGAAAGGAGGCTCAATGGATCAATCCTATTTCAAACATATGCACGAATCCATCGTCACCAATTTTAATTTCGACTACGTTTATAATTTCTTTTTCGATCCTGAAAAAGTAAAAGGCAAGCCATACACTCCTTTACATTCGCCAGTATCAGAAGATAAACCTGTATTGCAGGAAAAGCCAGTATCAACAAAGCCTACAGAAAGTGATCCTTCCGTTTTCTTTTTTGATGATTTTTCAACTACTGCACCCGGTCAGAAACCCAATGGCTGGAAATCTGAAATGAATACCAATGCAAAGTATGCAACAGTGGTGAGTATAAAAGGCAGCAATCAAAACTGGCTGGAGATAAAGGGCAATAGTTTTGTTATTCCGTCCGGTATGAAAAAGCCATTGCCACAGAACTTTGAGCTTTCATTTGATCTTGCGGTGCCCCGTGATATTCCGTGGGGAGCCAAGGCATTGGAGTTGTACCTGTGTACACAAAACAAACTGAATGAAAACGATGGGTTTATTAAAATCCGTTTTCGTGCAGGATTTTCGGGAAGACCGGGTGAGATAACTGTTGAAACACGTTTTGGCACCGCTTTTTCCAGCAACAAAACGGATTATCCGGGTATCGGTTTCTCAAACGATAAAGAGCTGAATCAGGTACATGTAAAACTCTTAAAGAATGGAGAAGCAATACAGTTGCTTTTCGATGATAATATTGTTGCGGATTTGCCAAAAGGTTTGCCTGCATCCACACTTTTTAACTGGGTACAGTTTAAACACAGTAACAGTGATGCAGATAATCAAACATATTTCATTGGCAATTTTAAAATCAAAAAGCGCTGATAAAAATCCCCCTTTTTAGGGATGGCTTAACCTCCATATTCTATGCATTTTTATCAAAGCAAAACAATGCGACTGATATACTATGCGGTCATTAAAACAATCAGGAAATCATCACATGAAACTTACTACAACATACATTCACTTGCTTTTTGCAATGCTTTTATCAATGAATGTGAATGCCCAGAAAAACACTGCTGTTGTAACTGAATCTTCATTAACGGGGATATCACTTCCTGCAAACAGTAAAAAAGACAACAGGGGGTTATCTGTAATGGCCGCAAAGAAAGTGCTGGAACTGGAGGCAAAAAAAAGAGGCAATTCAGTAAATACGGTTGAAGTTTTGTATCTGCCCGCTTCTTCCGGCTTTCATATTGAACAATTGTCTGCTGCGTTAATATCCGCAGGTTGGAGTTTTTCAACTTCAGAAACGGATAAGGAATATGGATGGCTGCAAAAAGGTAACCGGAGCTTTATCAGTTATTATGTGGCAGATAATAGTACGATCTGTATTTTTTTTGGCGAGTTAAATACAAACACAACAAACCAAGCGAATAATAACCCCCCACAGGAAAACAAAACGGAACCCATACAAACTGCTCCTGAAAAAACAACTAATACACAACAAACAACTGCTTTGCAGTCCTCAACCGGCCATTTTACATTCACAACCACCAACTTCGATGACGGGTGGACCAGTACTGTTTATGACGATTATGTACTGGTGAGTAAAAACAAGGTAAAGGTTCTTCTCTCTTATGTTGAACCTTTTGAGGCCAGCGATTATTCGGGAACAGGTAAAGAAGCGAGGTTCTTTTATTGGGACACATATGTTTCAAAATACTTTATCACCGGAGAAAAACTTGTTGTGCAGGCCACCACTTTTTCTGATGATTCTCCACATTATGTTGAAGGATGGGCAACCGACAGGCAAACCTGTGAAAAGAGATTTATTGGTATGATCCTTCGCATAATTCCATATACGGGTACATTGTCAATTATCGTTGCTTCAGCTCCTGATGACGTTCTGCTTCACCAGCAGTTCCCCAGGGCAGCAAGAGAGAATAACAATGATTTAATATCGATGTATGATTACAACCGCTTTGCTGTTGCAAAGAAGGATTTGTATGGAACATGGGTCAGCGGAAATGAATCGGCATCGCTTACCTGGTACTCAACTGTAACCGGCAATAATGCAGGAACAACAGCGGTTGCACGTAGTGATGAATTTACATTTAACAGTAACGGACTTTACAGCAGTACGCATAAAGGAGCAAGTGGCTGGGTTGGCGCTATGAATACTTATCAGCAGGAATACAAAGGAAATTATACTGTAAGTAATTGGAATGTTACAGCCACCAACCACTTTGAAGGCAAAACAGAGTCATACGAAGCCAGCTTCATTGCAGTAAAAGGAGGAAGAATTTTGAAACTGAAAAACGGAGTATCGGTATGTACCTTGCTAAGGGAAAATAAATAAAGAAAAAGCACAGCTTTAACCATGAAATTTCATTACTCAAAAACATCAGTTCCCTCTCATTTTGGTTTATATAAAGTTGGCTGTTATCATTTATCTGATGCAAATGTTTCGCCTGTATTAGTTTATTCCTGCCGGAAGTTTAACCGATTGCTTTTCTGTGGTTTCGTTGAGATATACCTGGCTGCCTTTGCCTTCTCTTTCGGTTTGGCCGTTGCTGTATTGAAGAATCAGCGCAGTGCGGCCGGCATTATTACCAATGCTGAACGTATAAGTAACCCGCTCCGGTTTTCTTACGGATGTTTTTAATTTTTTACCCCAGGTTTCATTGATTGCACGGTTGGTTACATCGCTGTTGCCATTGGTTGTTTTACCGGTTTTGCTCCATTCTTCATTATATACTTTTGTGGGAACAATGGTGAGCTGGTTACCACTGATGGTATAAGTTCCTTTTTCATAACCCAGCGATTTGGTATCTGTATAATGCGAAGCAATAACGCTTACAAACCGGTACGTGCCATCAGTATAAAAACGGTATTGAATTGTTGAGAAGCCGCCTGTATTATAACTGGTTCCACCTGCATTGGCAAACTTTTCAGTGCTGGTACCTTCCCATATTTTTCCGGAAAGCGGGGAATTAACAGCGGTACTGGTTGCATCTTTTTTTGGTTCAGTTGCAGCACTGGCAGCAACCGGTTTGTATTTAAAATTTATGTTGGTGCCAGCAGGTAATTCTATGGCAGGTTTATCCGGGTTGAAGGGACGCTTATACAACCAAGAATTTTTAAAACTGTTATTCGTGCTCCAGGCACCGTCTCTTACTGTTCGCTTGTTATACTGCAACACCAGGTTCGTTTGTTTTATACCGGAGAAATAATGAAAGTCGATTGTGTAAGTAACGTTCTCTAATGTACGTTTTTCTGTTTTTAATAATTTGCCCGCCATATCGCTACCCGCCTTGCTCCAGCTTTCTACCGTACCGCTTTGTGGCGATAGGGAAAGTTGATTACCATTCAGTTTATAGGTTCCTTTTTCATAAGCAAAAACAATTTCGTTCTGGTACAGATAACTGATACTTTTTTGAAGAAACTGGTAAGTTCCATCGACGTTGAAATAATATTCCCGCCAGTCGTAACCTGCGGTAAGGTTGCTGCTGCCACCAGCACCGGCATAAGATTCGCCTTGGTATTGTCCCCATATACCTAAGAGCTGTTTTACATTTGCGTTATCTGGTCCGGAATTGTTGCTTCTTTTATTTTGTGAAGCAAGTTCAGGAAGCTCCAGAGATTGTATAAAGGCTTGTATTTCGTTTTGATATTGCTGCGTATTGGTTAACAATACCACACTTACCATTTTTCCGCCGCCGGTAGCTGTTACTAATGTTGCCAAACCATTCTTATTCCTGTCGGTATAATTTGCATTGCCTGAAACAATATCCCAGCCGTTTTCAGTTGATGGTTCCAGCATGGTTGGTTCGGCTGTAACCTGTACGGTTGTTTTTACCAGCCTTGTCCAGTCGGTAGTAAAATTTTTATTTGCTGTTGCTTCCGATGCTGTTGCTTTTGTAATGATGGCAATGGCATAACCACCTGTTTTTTTATCAGAAATAACATACTGTATTCCTCCTTCGTTTTGTGTCTTCTGCCAGTTAGCAGGAGCCGAGTAAGAGATTACATCAAAACTTTGCTTTTGAGCAAAAACAGTTGTTGCAAATGATGTAAGTAGTATAAAAAAGGAAAGCGGCTTCATGTTAATTGAAATGGTATGCCATTTATTAATTTTTCCAACCTGGAGGGTTGTCAATCGATGACTCCAGTTTTCGAAAGCTGTAATGAAATTCATAAGGATCGTTGGGGCCGTTAAATTGCCCGCCATCTCTTTGTGTTGGTTTTAATGATTTGAGGACAATAGAGTTGCCATAAGTATTGTCAATGATTATTTGAAATGTATAGGTTGTTTTTTCCAGATTATAGGTAGATGATTTTATCAGGCTTCCCCATTCTTTCGTACTTTTTGTTTTATTCCAAAATCCCGCTTTCCCTTTGCCGGGAGTAAGTGTAAGTTGATTTCCGTTCACTTTGTACGTTCCTGTTTCATACTGGAATACAATACTCGGAGCCTTAACAAGCCATTGTTTATTGCGGAACAAATAAGTGCCATCAGCATAAAAATTATATTCTCTTCTTAAATAACCGGCAGTATATTGAGGACTGCCGTTAATTGAATAGCCATTCGTTTCCAGAACATAACTTGTCCATAAGCCAACAATTGAAATATCTTCAGTTTGTTGTACGCTGTTTTCTGTTACATGACTGCTGTTGCCCGAACTGGTGCTGGCAGTATCCTGTACGGGCGGCTCACTATTTTGTACCGGGGTATTACTGCTACCTGCAAGGTCAAGGCTTACGATTAATTCCTTGTATTCTTTCAAATAAGGTTTTGCCGTAGCATTACAAAGAATGCTGATGCAGGTTTGGCCGTTGCTGTATGTGGTGAGTATAGTAGCTACATTCGTACCATTGTATTGCCATATACCACTTCCGCTCATTACCGTCCAGCCCTCTGCTGTTTGTGGTTTTGTTTTTTCGGGAGAAGAAATGGTTTTGCCTGTTGCTACCAGTTCATTCCAGTCTTTATCAAAATCAGATTCTATATTCCCGGCACTGGCGGCGCTTTTGTAAATAGCCATTTGTGCCCAGCTACCACCGTCTATTCGGGAGTAGGAGATTTTGTCTTCGTCCTGTTTTTCTGTCCATCCATTTGGCGTGGTAAAAGTTGCAATATCAAAAGTTTGTTTTTGAGCAGAAACAAACGTTGCAAAAGATGTAAGCATTATTAGAAAGAATAGCCGATTCATATTAATTGTAGTTGTATGTCGTTATTATTTTTTAAACCCTGGAGGGTTATCTATGAGAGATTTATCCAATTCCCTTACACTGTAAATATATTCCTGCTCCCTTTGATTGGGATTTTTTGCTCCGTCCCTGCTGGTGGGCTTTGCTGCTTTCAGTACCAGGGCATTTGATCCTGAATAATATTTAAACTCAAAAGTATAGGTAACTGTTTCTAATTTATAGTCTGAAGAAGACCTTACTAATTTACCCCATTCGCTTGTTCTGCCACTGGCTGCTTTGCTCCACCATTCGCCCGTGCCTTTTTTGGGTGTAATGGTAATTTGATTTCCTTTTACTGTATAAGTGCCTGTTTCGTAAACAAACAAAATATCTTTTACATACACCATCCAGTCTTTTGCCCTGAACGTATAAGTGCCATCGGTATTAAAAAGATATTCTCTTCTCATGTATCCGCCGGTAACAACCGGAAAGCCGTTTGAATATCCATTTGCTTCTGTATTATAAAATATCCATAACCCCACGATGGATGAGTTATTTGAATTATTGATGACTGCCGGTGTTTTATCACCAGTTGAATTTGTTGTAACCTTTGCCAGATCCAGTGAATTAATAAACGCAAGTAAATTGTTTTGATATTGTTGTGTATTTGTCATCAATAGCACACTAACCATTTGCCCGCCGCCTGTTGCAGTTAGCAATGTTGCCATGCCTGTAACAGCACCATCAGTATAATTAGCAGTACCCGATACTACATTCCAACCATTTTCACTGAAAGGCTGCTGCATAGCCGGTTCTCCATTTACCTGAACAGAAGCTTTTACAAGCCTTGCCCAATCTGTTTTGAAATTTTCATTTGCTTCTGCATCAGATGCAATTGCTTTGGTAATGAAAGCAATTGCATAGCCGCCTGTTTTTTTATCGGTAACAGACAGTTGTACCCCGGCTTCGGTTTGTTGCTTTTGCCAATTTACAGGGGTTGAATAGCTAACAACACCAAAACTTTGCTTCTGCTGTGCATGGGTTATAATAGCCGCCAATAATAAAATAGTAATTGAAAAAAATTTGTGCATCACTTATGGAATGTATTAACAGCAATTACTTGTATTGATCAGGTACCATTGTAAATACGGGTTCACCTTTGGCATTGAAATTTCCATCGGCCTGGAGAATCAACCAACGTCGCTGCGATTTAATATCTAATGGGTCTCCGAATCTATATCCAAGAATACCGTTTGCTTTTGGGAAATTGATCGTTATGGTTCGTAAATCATTTCCAAACCTGTCTTTGAAATCAAGTTTTACTGAAACGTTGCTGATGTTCCATGCATCGGTGGGAAATACACGGTTCGTGTATAAGATCATTACAGTAACTCCTTTTTGCTTAAAAAATTCTAAAGAGTTTTGAGGGTCTGCAGGTGCCTGCGATTTGTTTAAAGGTATTGAGACTGTAGAATTTACTTTAATCTCGTTTTTATATTTATCTACCCGGAATAATTTGTTATTTGTAATAGAAGTTAATGATCCGGGTCCAACGCAAAAATCCACATCAGAGTTATTGGCTTCTTTATTGTCATTGCCCGTTTGTACAGTTACTGTTGTCGCTGTTAAAAATAAATCAGCCGGGGTATTGATATGCAGAGGAAGCTGATATTCGGCAGTATTATTATTTTCATTGGTTTCAGCTATTTCATTTTTGCTATCTACACTGAGTACGAATTTATATTTGGAAGGGTTTAAATAAACAGAGTAATCATAATAGGCAGGATTGAACTTGCATACTTTGATTGTTCCCCTGCTGCTTTCTCCGGATTTTAATATTGAATTCCCGGAATGGTTGTCTTCAAAACTGATCAGTTGAAAGTTTTCAGCAGAACCACTTGCATTTCCCCAAAATGAAGCAGTTTCAGATGTTGGTCCGGAAAAATATCCGCTTAAACGGATGGATTGCCCGCTTGCAACGTACCTGCTGACATCTTCTGTTCCTGTGTTTGTTACGGTGTAATGAACTGTATATTGATTTTGCCTTGGTATTGAGTTGTCTTCAATACTGTTTATGGTTATTGCTAAATCTGTAGTTTTCTTTACTGGTATGTTAATGTTTTGTATAACCGGTTTAACAGGTTTTGTTTCAATTTGTGCATATGCGTTTATTGCCACAAAAATGATTAGTAAAAAGAAGAATATTTTTTTCATAAAAAAATTAAGCGTTATGTTGTAAAAATAAATAGCAGCCCAGGCATATTTAATCATTAAAAAAGATGATTTTCGAAATCAGCCTGCACTTAACTGCTTGTATAAAATGAAAATTCCCCGGAGTATTACTGCCTGTGGCAGATAATGATCTCCCGGGGAATAGTATGACAGAATGAATTGTTTTCAGATGTTCAGTTTTTTTGTAACAGCTTATAATGATGGGCAATAAGCCTGCTGCATGTTTATTATTTTGCAGTGAAACATTACGGGTTGAACTGTTTGTTTTTTAGTTGACATCATCTGTATGATAGCCGACAATTTTTGCAGGTAACGGGTTAAAATATTCATCGGTTTTCAACAGCATTTTTTGCAACTGGTCACTGTGACCGCAGGTCTTTCCATCGGTTATCCACAAAGGATTACACCCGGCCGTAAACCCAAGCGTGCCGCTTGATACAGGAAAACTGATTGTTTTTGAAGCATAGCCGGAGGGAGCAGGATTTCCGTTAGCATCTTTAAACTCAAGTGTTATTGTTATACCGTTGATTTTCCAGGCATCTGTACAAAAATTTTTATTGCAGTAAGTGATTACTACAGATACTCCGTTCTGTTTAAAGTACTGCAATGAATTTTGTGCAGAGATTAGCGTTGCGGCTCTGTCTAATCTTAAATCAGTTGACTGGTTGGCTTTTATTTCATTCGCATAGTCTTCCAATTTGTAAGCAACCATACCATTCGATTTTCTTGGACGCACATAAAAAAATGCTGTAGAGGTATTGGGCTCTTTATTATCGTTGCCTGTTGTAACTTTTATAACAGCTCCGGCAAGATAATAATCGGCATCGGTTAATGTGGGTTGCGTCGGCGCTGTACCGGTAGGTTTGGTTTGTATGTTTGTAGGTGTTGTTGTGCTGGTTGATTGCTTAACAATCGTTTTAACAGGAGTTATATTGGTATTTGGCTTAACGATTTTTAATGTATCAGGTCTTGTTTGTGCCTGAAGTGCTGCTGAAATGAGCAGCAAAAAAAATAACACAGATTGTTTTTTCATTTTCTGAAATTAAAGTACTGATAATCATGCTGCAGATACTGAAGCATGATTATCTTATTAAGAGATGAGATTTACATTATTGGCGCAGGCGCTGCAGGAGCTGCACCGGCGGCTTTCCTTTTTGCACTGGGACTGTTATCTCCCATCTCCATTTTTAAATTAACCATAAACTCGTTAAACACGTTGATGCATTCATTGCTGCTTGTTAAAAGCTGGTAATAAAATGTAAGGTCTCCGTTACTTAAAGTATAGAAATAACTATAGACGGGTATCATGCTTCTTGTTACGGTACCCTTTGAGAAAAAAGTGGTTAAGCCATTGGCTTCATACTTTACAACAGAAGCTCTTGAAGTATTGTAGGTAATGCCGGTGCCGCCTTTTGCTTTTCGGTATTGAAGGTATTCTTCAACTGTATTAACTGTTCCTGCTTCAGAAGATGAAATAATGATTTTACAGGTGCCTCCTTTTTTTATCGAACTCAGAAGTGTTACAGTTTCAGTTGTTTTGGTCATTTGCCAGCCGGCAGGAACTGTAAAAATTGCTTTTCCAAACCGCTCCTGAGCCACTAAATGAAGCAATGATAAGGTAAAGAATCCAAGGAGAATTGTTTTTTTCATATAGAATGTTTAAAAAATTTATACGATAAAACTAACTGTTACACAACATTTCTAAAATCCCTAAAAAGGGTGATTTTTAAAATTATTCAAGCAGATTTCTCACTGCATCAAAATCAAAATTTTCAGTAAAATTTTCAACAAGCAATTTGCCGAGCCTGGTATTAATATACCGGTAGGCTAATTCAATCATAAAAGGTTTTACAGGATTTTGTTCAGCTTTTTTAAAATATTCTGGGTTGTATTTGTACAGCGTGGTTCCGCCTTTATTATCCCAAAACCCACTAAAAGTAAATGCGCCGGTATTCTTTGCGTCTTCCGGTGTATCGGCATAATAGCCATCAATGGTTACATAATCATTAGCGCCGGTTCCGTAATAATTTTTCCACGAAAAATTATCTTTTTTTGATTTTACAACTGCAGGTTTTGAAAGCCAGTCGGCATTATTTTCTTTCAAGGCTATTTGTACAATTGCTTTTTTCAGTTCAATCTTTTTCTGCCAGTCGGGGTAACGTGCTTTCCCCACAATAAGATTTTTCTTTCCGTTTTCATACAGTTGCGGATATTTTACGGGGTCTTTCATCATTCCGGCAGATGCTTTTTCAACCTCTTTTATTTTGTCTGCTGTGTACAGTGCTTCCCTGTCGTAATATTCCAGTAGTGCTTCTAAATACTCTTTACGGGTTACCGGTATCAGCAACAGCGCCCCGGGTTTTGTAAAATACCAGTGCCGGGTAATAAATGTGCTGCGGTTTCCCGGTTTTACTGATGATTCCGGAATATCCTGGTAATAACCTTTGCCGTTATTGATGTTTTTTATTTGCTCTTGTTTTATGAAATTGCAAAGCGCAATCATCTTCCCGTTGTATTTATTGTAGGTTTCGTAAAATGGATAATCATCACCAAAAGTGAAGGCATAGTCAATATCCTTATACCTGTTTACATAAGCCCTGAATACAATTGCATATTCATCACTGACTTTGAGATTGTTTTTATAACAGAAATATTCATAGCAACCAAGATTCAAATCGTAACTCAACAGTGAGTTTTTTCCGTAAAAGATCTTCGCATTGGATGGGGTGCCAAAACCAGATTTCAGAACGCAACCGGTAAGGTTATAATTTTTACGGCTGTTTTTTTCTAATGTTTCAATTTGAGTGAGTACTTTATTTGCCGATAACTTATTTGCCGGAGTTATCAACTGGTCGAGCCAATGCGCTTTTTGCTGTGGCCATTCACAATGTGCGGCATCAATATATTTTCCGGGTATTTCTGTTAAATCTTTATCAGAGGTACAGGTTTGTGCATGGGTAGTATGCAAAAACATTCCGCATAAAACAATGAGTATTGCTTTGTGATTCATTTTATTTGTTATGATTAAATTGTTTTACTGAATTAATTAATCCAGCATTTTTCTTAATGCTTCAAAATCAAAATTCTTTTCAAAGTTGTTGAGAAGATTTTCACTCCATTGTTTTTCATCTCCGCCTTCATACCGAAATTCTACTAAGAAGAAAGCAGGTTTCAAAGGATCTGCAGAATTTGATTTAAAATATTCGGGATTGTATTTGTATAAAGGGATTCCGTTTTCAAAATCATACACATCAAATAATCCATTGGAAGCTTTGGCATAATCATTTTCCCGGTTTCCTCTTGGTGGAGCTGCTTGTTTTGCCAACCAATCTGCACTTTTTGTTTTTAACAGATTGCTGATTCTTGCTTTTTTAGTTTCATAAACATGGTTGTATGCTGCTTTATCAGCATTGATGATAGAACTTTTTGAGGTTTCATTTTTCAATTTATAGTCTGAGTACCATTCAAAATTGTATTTTTCAATGTCGTAGTATTCCAGCAAAGCTTCCAGAAATTCTTTTCGTGTAACAGGCACTAAAAGCGGAACACCCGGTTTGGTAATGGTGTAATATCGGTCAACCCATTTGTAATTGTTTGGGTTATTATTATTGTTATGCAACCAGTTTTCAGTATAGCCATTTCCATTTACCAATTTTAAAAATTCGTTGTGTTTGTTGTTATAATCACTGGATTTAGAGTATAAAACCTTTTCTTCTGAAACGTACTGGGCAATTTGACTTCTTTTCGTATAACGGTTAATGTCATATTGTTTATCATAGAAGCCGTGCCATTTTGCATCGTAAGGAATGTCATAACGCACACTTTTATCAGTAATATAAAAATCGCCGGTTTCTCCAAAAAAACTTCCTTCGGTAAGCGTAGGATTGACATTTACTCGAAATACGCTGCGGTATTCGCCAACTTCTTTTACTACATGCTGTTGCACATGGCAAACCATCTGATAAAATCCCAGTTGGTAATCATAGTTTGCATATCCAAATCCACCAAAATAATTTCTTCCGCTTTCATTGTTTGTGCTGCTGCTATAACTTACCCGCATTACGCAGCCGGTTGCCTGAAAATTTTTACGGCTGTTTTCTTCCAGTTTTTCAATATTATTAAGAGTTGCCGTAATTTTTGCTTTGTCTGCAGCTGTATTTGTTCCGCTCAATACAGAACCATATTTGGGTTTCGTATGGTTGTAATATAAAGCCGGAAAGTATTGCACTGTTTTACCTTCACATGGCGTTTGGTTAATAATAACCTGTTGGGATTGAGCAAATGCTGCCATATTTGAAAACAGCATGACAGAAAGGATTAGATATTGTTTCATTATCTGTAAATATTTTTCTGCTTAGAAACTTGGTGGGGTTATTGCCCATGTCTGGCCGGTTCTTATATCAATGCCGTTTGAGTTAATGCTTAACAGCTTGCCGTTTGCATCGTAAGTATAATATATCCAGCAAATCCTTTGCGGTTTTAAGGTTACCGTAGTTGCAGTACTTCCATTGCAGGCTCTTGTATCATTGCAGGAAACAATACTGGCAACTTCAAAATAGATTTTATATTTAATTCGGTTGAATGCCGGGTTGTAAGGAATTTTCTCAAGCACATCAATCTGCCCCTGCACTATGTTTTTTCCAAGTTGTGTATGTGTCAAAAAGTCAACACTGGCAGGGCAGGGGTTAAATTTAATCTCAAGTGTAGTTGCCTGCTTTTGCCCGGTAGTTGTTGCCTCAATAATTTCTACTTGTTTTTCGTAGCCTCTATAAACAGAACTGCCAACAAATTTTGTGGTATTGATACTGCCCAAAAATTTACCGAAATTAATGTCCTGGCTAAATCCATAGAAAGAGAAAAGGATTGACAGAACAGAAAGTGCTAATAATTTTTTCATCTTTATTTTTTTAATTATGCGGAACAAAAGTTTTATTCAATTTGTAAAACATATTATTGTTTATGATGAAGCCGGGATTATCGGCGCTTGCAGGATTTGCATTTAATACCGGTGTAAATGCCACTTGTAGTTTCTTTCCGCTTTGCGTGGTCAGTATGAGTGAATAGTTTACAATTTCATACGTTCCCCTGCCGATTGCAAATGCATCACCAAAGGTGAGGTTGCTAAATTCAATGCCTTCGTTGATATACGTTCCATCTTTTTTAAAGAAGATAATAGGGCGTTTGTTGGGGTCAATCTGCTTTGAAATAATATCTGTCTTCCCGTTGTAATAAGATAGCTCGGGTGAATACGCCCCCTCAAACTTTAATCCATCCACCGGTTTTACTTTTTTGTAAATGCTGCTTTTGGAATTGGGATAACGGCTCAAGGTTGCAGCATCAATTTTATACAATTCCATTTTGCCGAATTTATCATTTACAAGGCTCAGCATGTTTCCTTTCTCGGTAACGGTTCCCCAACTGCCGGTTTCGTTACTGTTTTCAGGTGTAACACCGTTCAGTCCTTTTTCGGGCATGTGGGTAAGATATCTGCCATCGGAAGAAATTACAACTGTATTAAGTTTTGTTGTAACCTGCGTTCCTGTTGCAAGGTTAGGGCAATTACATTCCCATACTTCGTATTTTATGTTCTGAAATGATGCCGGTGTTTTTATGCCTGGCTTCCCATCGTTTGGTTTATCCGTATCTTTTGTTTTTGTTTGAACGCTTTCGGTACTTTTAATTTCTTTTATCACATCAACCGACGCAATAAAATCCTCAATATCTTTTTTATAGTTGTCAGAATTGGAAAGTATGCAAATGCTTTGCATCTTGTTTTCGCCGCTGAACGTGGTTAGCATTGCCAGCGTTGCCACACCATTCTCTGTGTATTTTGTATTACCAATTAAAAACTGCCAACCTTTTAAAGTTGATACAGGCAGTATTGTTGCGGCACCTGTTACTTTAAATGGGGTTTGTACAAGATTAGCCCAGCTAAAATCAAAATCTTTTTGAACACCACCTTTTCCGGGCATGAGTTTGTAAACAAAAAAATTGCAGTACGCTCCAGTAGTTTTATCTTCTTTATAATAAGTATGTACATTGTCGTTATTCATCAATGTATATCCGGCAGGGACGTTGTACTGCACAATACCAAAATTGCTTTTTTGAGCAAACAGGTAAGTGGCTGACAAAAGAAAAGAGAGCGAAAGAAACAGTTTGCCCATGTTTTTATTTTTTTGTGCAATGATTAATTGGGAAAATGAGAGGTGTTTATCTTACAAAAATCCCGGCTAATTTGGTAAAGTCTGGAAAAGTAGCAGCGGCTGCAACTCCATTTACCCAATACCTTCCCTGCCAAACAACTGCTCCGGGATAATAAGATCCTGAAATGTAAACATTATCTCCAAAAATAGCAATGGCGGTTCCTTCAGAATCAAGGCCCGGCAACGAAAACGCAACATTGTTTTTCCAGTATTTGCCATTGCCTGCCAAGTACACATCGTTATCTTTTATAGTGATGCACAATGCCTCATCGTTTGGAGTTAATGACTGTGCAACCCCGTTTTTCCAATATTTGGCCTCGGCTTTAGTTCCATCCACTTCAAACCCGGCAATGTAAACATCGTTGCGGTTTGCGCATATTGCATAAGCATAAGAGTAATTTGCTGCAAGTGTTACTGCCGTTCCGTTTTTCCAGTACCTGGCAGTATAAGTGCTGCTGTTGTTCATTTCGGCGCCGGCCACATACACGTCGCTACCTATAATCGCAATTGCATAGGCATAAGACCGGTTTGAGCCCAATGTTACTGCTGTTCCGTTTTTCCAGTATTTAGCAATATATACCCCACTGGCATTTTGCTCATAGCCTGCCACATATACATCGCCTCCGCTTACCACAACAGATGTGGCTGTGGAAAGATTATTGCCCAACGTTGTTTTTACATTATTTTTCCAATAAACGGCTTTGTTACTTTCTGAACCTGCAACATATATATCATTGCCATTTACAAAAATGGCATTGGCTTCAGCATAAGTGGCTGTGGAAAGGGTTGTTGCCGTTCCGTTTTTCCAATACATTGCCTTGGCAAAACTGTAATTGTAGTCGGTTTCTGTGCCAGTAAGGAATAAGTCGGGTATATACTGAATATTTCCTCCGCTTGTGCTCTGGCCGTTTACTGTTACTTTTACTTCACCCGAATTGTTGCCCACCGCAGGTGTAACTACTTTAAGCTGGGCATTGCTTGCCGTAACAACCTTTGCTGCCACCCCATTAATATAAACCATATTGTTTGCTGCTGTTGCAGAAAAGTTGCTTCCATTGATGGTAAGTGTATCTCCATAATGTAATGCACCCGATGAAAGGGAAGTAATTGTTGGAGGGCCATCGGCCCCGGGGGGATTTACAGTACCGCCACTATCTTTTTTGCAGGATGATGCCGTAAACAGTAAGAAGGCAAAGATAGCTGTTGATAGAAGCGGGCCGGTTTTTGAAATAAACCGGTTTATTTTTTTTGCTTTAAAACTGTTATTGGAGTGTACCATAATTTTATTGTTGTGTTGTATTTCGGCTTTATTAAAGAATGAGTAAACTGATACATAAAAGTAGAAGCCGGGGCAGTACAGTACAATCGTTAAAAAAGATGATTTTGCCATGTACTTTATACATCAGCAGATTATTAAATAAACCGGTAAGCGCTTGATCGGTGCTGTAATTGAAGCAGAAAAAACAGCTTTTGCTATTAAGTTTAAATAAAAAAGAAAACCTCTGTTAATACATAAAAGGGGTTGCTAATTTTTACAGTCTTTAAAAACCTTTGGGGCAAGTGGTTTAAAGTTACCATCGGTAGTTAGCGTTAACTTGCAGGTTTTTTTATTAAATAGAACACTGCTACCAGGAAATTCTATATGAACGTTTCCGTATTTCGGATGTAAGGTACCAGCATCTGCAAACTGCAGGTCAACAATTACTTTGTCCAGCTTCCAGGCATCTGTAAGAGGAAAAGGTCCACCGTAGGTATCCAGCCAAATATCCACTCCAAGCCCGTATTGTTCATACCAGCCCAGGTTGTTTGAAGACTCTTGATACCTTTCAGCTTGTGGCAGGTTAAGTGTTTGCCACTGCCATTTTTTTAATTCATCTGTGTAGTTTACTAACGAGTATCCCTTAAACTCAGGCTGGAAGCCTTCTCTTCGTGGATATACCCTTATGGTTACTTGTGCTCCTTTATCTTTATTGTCGTTACCCGTACCTAAGGTAACTTTTGCACTTTGTAAAATATAACTTCTGTCATCCCTCAAGCCACCAAGCCAGTCATGCTTTTTTGTTACTGTCCATTTCCCCAGCCAGTAATTTTTGGGATTGTTTCCAAAAGTCATGTTCAGTTTTTGTGTAGCAGGGTCGTAAGTGCCAGTGAAGAAATGAATATAGCTTGTGCTGCCGATTGTTTCTGTATATTTTCCATTGATATAATAGCCAGAGTCTGTATAAGTACCACGGTATTTAATGCTATTTGTTGCTTTGTCAAGTATATCAAACTCCCTGTTCGGATCCATTATAAATACAACATCGGCGGGATAGTAGCCCTGCATATTGGTTTGTGTGCCTTCCCATGTCCCCAAAAAAGAAAATTGAGCTTTTGTGCCCATGCTAAATACAAGGCTGCATAAAATGGCGGTTACTATTTTTTTCATTTCTGTTTTATTTACCAGAGGGTTTAAATTTTTGGAAAACGGAAAACAGTTATGGATTTTGGCTCAACTTCATATCTCCTGTAACAGTTCCGGGTTTGTAATTTGCAGGTGGATTGGTTACAGGCAAAACCTGTAAGGTATATGTTCCTGTAAGTGTGCCGTCTGTGCTGTTGTAATAGAGTGCACAATTCATGGTTATATTAGTGCCCTTTTTAAGCACAAGATTTATATTGTTTCCGTTTCTGGAAATTATGCTGTATGTACCTGATGTAAAACGGTCTATGGCTTCAGGCACCCAAAGGTTACAGCTTACAGTACCATCTGCAAGGAACTTAAAACCTGGATCGCTGATAGAGTATCCACGTATTGCATCCATCCACCAGCGGGTTAAATTCCATGTTTTTCTTGTAAGGATATTGGTCAATACCGGTACTCCAATTGTGTTGCCTTTAATGTTAGGTAATTGTTTTGGTAGTTTGGGCATATCCTTAATCAGCATTGTTTTTACCGGGGGCACCTTAGTGGGTGTTTCCTGTGCATGTAAGTTAATTGTTGTAAAAAGTAAGAGACATGCAAAAATCGGCTTATTCATATTTTTAATTTTGATTGTTCATTTAAAGGGATGTGGAAAAGAAAACAAGTTGTTCATATTTTTTACTTAAATGCTAAGGTTAAAAAGATAGTCTGTAGCTCTTTACTTGTATAATTCAACCATGTTTATTTGTAGCATCCTTATTTGTTTTATCATCAGTACACTACAATAAATACAGCCCTATAATCCCTGTATAGATGCGTTCTCTTCTTATTTTCTTACCTCACTAAAATGGCATTTCCAGATGACGCATTTGCCGAATTACCTAATGTAACAGCCGTTCCGTTTTTCCAATACTTAGCAACATTAGTAGTGCCGTTGTTTTCCCATCCTGAGACATATATATCATTGTCGAAAACGGTAATGCCGGTAGCGTTGGATGAAGCTGTCGATAATTTCACAGGCACCCCATTTTTCCAATATTTTGCATACGTGAGGCCACCTCCGGAATAATTCTCCTGTTCGTAGCCAGCCACATATACATCACTTCCTACTACAAAAACAGCAGTTGCCACACCTACCGAATTATTTCCTGTTGTAAGATTAGCAGCTACTCCGTTTTTCCAGATAGTCGCCATAGCTAATCCTGTAGTTGGATTATTTTGATTACCTGCTACATATTTATCAGTGCCACTTACGAACACTGCATTTGCAAAACAATGTTTATCGTTATTAGGAATTGTGTTAGCAGGTGTTATACCATTTGTTGTTTCCCAGGGTGAAAACCTGCCCTGCGAGTTGCGATATGAACCAACCGAATAAGCACTGGAACCACTAATAAATATTCCGTTGCAGGAGCCATTGCCAAGAACAACCTGGGAAATGACAGGATCTGTTACATTTACAGAAATACCGGCACCATTTGTCCAGTACCGGGGAATATCAAAGCCGTTCACAACCTCCCATCCGCCTGTATATACATCACTACCATTTACTGCAATAGTATTAGCAGCTGATGCTCCTATACCCAGTATGTTTTTAGTTCCGTTTTTCCAGTAGTTGGCCAATTGCAGATTGTTAATCCTTTCCCATCCTGCAACATATATATCTTCAGCTTTTACACAAATGGCATTTAAGACCGATTCATTTGTGCTAACCGTAACAACTGTTCCGTTTTTCCAGTAAGTAGCCAAAGCCATTGCGCTATTATTTTGGCTACCTGCAACAAACACATCGGGCGTGTAAGTGATGTTTCCAGCACTTGCTGTCTGGCTGCCCGTTTTCACAATTACTTCTCCTGTGATGTTTCCTAAGGCAGGCACAATTACCTTTAGTTGTGTTGTAGTAGCCGATTGAACTGTTGCAGACACACCGATAATTGTAACGATATTATTAACGGCTGTTGCAGAAAAGTTTTTACCATTAATTGTAAGCGTATCTCCGTAATGCAAGGTGGTGGTTGAAAGTGAATTTACTTTCAATGTTGTATCTACCGGTGTTACAGGAACATCATTGTTTTTTTTGCAGGAACTCTCTGTTAACATGCAGAATACTGAACAGATTATGATAAGCATGTTTGCAGTTTTATAAAAAGTTATTTTCATTGTCATCGTTTTAACTTGCTTTTGAAATCGTATGTTTAAATATGTAAACTCATTGTTTACTTAAAATGCACAGTGGAAGTAATCGGGCTTTCTTACTTGTTACGGTCTTTTTGTAATAAACGGAGTTAGTGTATTAAAATAGGGGTCTGTTTTACAATAAAGCTGCCATTTAGAATAATCAAGATACATATTGGAATCAGTGAAGTAAATTGTTTTTGACCCCATCGTTGGATGAGGGTTGCCGTTTTTATCTTTAAACTCAAGGGTAACACTTACTTCCTCAATCTTCCAGGCATCAAGCAAAAAGAAGGGTCCGTTACCAACTGTATTGTAATTGATGTCAACCATAATCCCCGTTGTTTTGTAATTGGCAAGACTGTTAAAGCTTTGATCAAAACCGGCTGCTCTGGGTAATGTATAAGTATTACTGCTCCATGGTTTAAATTCTGGTATAATATTTTCCTGGTTGTACCCTTTACGCCAGTTATCTGTACCCGAAGCGGGGTAAATACGTAAAATAACTTTTGAGCCCAGTTCCTTATTATCCTTACCTGTTTTGACAGTCATTTTTACAACAGCAAGGAAGTAATCTGCATCAGTGAGTGAAGAAGATGAGGGCTGCTGTGTTTGCTGGTTGTTATTGCTTGTGTTTTTGGGCTTTGAGATTTGTGCATGTAGTACACTTAAAAAGCAAAAACCAATAATGATAAGAAAGCCTTTTTTCATTTTTAAAATTTTATGTCGTAAAACTATATCCGGACAAGAGGCTATTCAATCATTAAAAAGCATGATTTTTCTAATGCATAAAAAAATCATTAAAAAAGATGATTACAAACACCCAGACAGAATGCTTATTTTGCAACGACCAAACCCATCTACTGTTTTACATGAAAAAACTGTTATTATATATTAGTTGTTTTTTTCTTTCTGGATTTGGAGCTATAGCACAGATACAATCAAAAAAAGACAGTCTGCTGAAATTAATTCCTCTCAAAAAAGACACATCACTTGTTCTTTTATATTTAGACATTGGAGATGAATATGAAATGAAGCTGAATGATTACGAAACAGCTAAAAAATATTTCAGGGAAGCGGGAAGTCTAAGTAAAAAAACAGGATATAAAACAGGCGAAATAAAGTTTATTACAAGATATACGGAAATCTTAAATTATCAGGGCAATTATGATTCGTCACTGATGCTGAATAAATACAGCATCGGTATTGCCGGGCAAATTAACGATCCTGTTTTATTGGGAAAATGCTATGCCAATACCGGCAATTCCTATATGTACATGAATATGTATAACGATGCCATTGCCAATTATATCCAGGCTAAAAAGCACTTCTCAACAGATA
Source organism: Chitinophagaceae bacterium UBA1953 (assembly GCA_002336115.1). Taxonomy (GTDB): domain Bacteria; phylum Bacteroidota; class Bacteroidia; order Chitinophagales; family Chitinophagaceae; genus Lacibacter. The sequence continues at coordinate 6,714 of DDEN01000063.1, read as the reverse complement.
AACACAGCCTTGCAATTTTAGATGGTATATTACAACTACTGTATCAGAAAATGGGGCGATACAAAGAAGCGGTAGAGGTTGGAGAAGCATCCGTTGATTTTTTGAGAAAGAACAATGATTCAGCAGCACTTGGAAGATCTTTAAACAATCTTGGACTATCATACGATTATCTTGGCATGTATGCTAAAGCAAAGGAATTGCTTACAGAAGCCTTATTAATTGGCAGAAAAACAGATGATGAAAATATGATGGCTGCTGTGTTAATATCACTTACCGATATAGGAATAGGCACCAGCAATTGGGATAACACCTATATTTCTAATGCTACAGAATCACTTCTTCTGCATAAGAAGCTGGAGAACCCGGAAGGAATTGCCATCAGTTATCGCAGTATCGGCATCTATCATTTTTACAAACGGAATTTCCTGCTTGCATTGAACTACATCGATTCGTCGCTTGCTGTATGTGATCTGAATAACCTGAGAGAGCAAAAATATAAGAGTTTATCTTCCAAAAGCTCCGTTCTTGATGCGTTGCACAGGCTGGAAGAAGCAAATGGCTGCCTCGCCCTTTCCGACAAAATAAAAGACAGCATCATAAACGATCAAACCAGGGAGCAGGTTATTTCGGCAGAAAAAAAATATGAAACTGAAAAAAAAGAAACACAAATAAAAGCACAGTCGGAGATCATCAGACAAAAAAATATTCTGAACTATGTGTTTGCAATCTCTGCAGTTGTTTTTTTACTTGCATTAATACTTGCCTGGCGAAATTATAAGCACCGCCGTAAACTGCAGCAACAGCGTATAACAGAATTAGAAACAGAAAAACAACTCGCCGCAACTGAAGCTGTACTAAAGGGAGAAGAGCAGGAACGTACACGTCTTGCAAAAGATCTTCACGACGGACTTGGTGGTATGCTGAGCGGAATAAAATATTCACTGAACAGTATGAAAGAAAATTTAATCATGACACCTGACAATGCTCAGGCATTTGAACGCAGCATTGATATGCTTGACAGTTCAATAAAAGAAATGCGAAGAGTGGCACACAATATGATGCCGGAAGTTTTAGTGAAATATGGGTTGGATACAGCTCTTCGTGAATTTTGTTATGAAATTAACCAGAGTGGTGTAATACGGGTAAGTTACCATTCCATTGGTATGGCATCATCTGCAATTGATCAGATTATGGCTGTAACTATTTACCGGATTGTGCAGGAACTGGTTAACAATTCCATTAAACATGCCGCTGCTGAAAATGTATTGGTACAGGTACATGTTGCAGAACCTGAAAAACTGTTAACGGTAACTGTAGAAGATGACGGGCAGGGTTTCGATACTTCTGCTTTAGCATTATCATCAGGCATCGGATGGAAAAATATCAGAAGCAGGGTTGAGTTTTTAAAAGGAAAAATTGATATTACATCCGAAAAAGGAAATGGCACTTCGGTGTTGATTGAAATGGGCCTCTGAGTTTTTTTAGAAACTTCTGAAATCACAAGTGAAAACACAATTATTCATAGTAGAAGATCATTACCTTGTTATAGAAGGTATCTATTCTTTATTAAAAGAAGAAAAAGATATTGAATGGATGGGACATGCAATGAATGCTGCATCGTGCCTGAATTTTCTCACTAATCATGCTCCCGATATTATACTGATGGATATTAACCTGCCTGATAAAAGCGGGATTGATTTGTGTAAAGAGGTGAAAAAGGCATACCCGCAGATTTCAGTACTTGGCCTGAGTACATTTAACCAGCAGGCAATTATCCGGAATATGATGGATAACGGAGCTTCCGGCTACGTTTTAAAAAATGCAACCCGTAACGAATTGCTTGAAGCAATTTCAACTGTAATGAAAGGGAAGGAATACCTGAGTGCAGAAGTAACCCTCTCTTTACGTGAAAATGCCGATCAGATACCACCTCTTACAAGGAGGGAAAAAGAAGTGCTGAAACTGATTGCTGAAGGTCTCACAAATAGTGAGATCGCTGAAAAAATTTTTGTGAGTATTCCAACAGTAAATACGCACCGTAAAAGTCTCCTGGAAAAATTTAATGCAAAGAACACCGCAATTCTTATAAACAAAGCAGCCAAGCTGGAATTAATATAGTTGTGCTGCGGCTGTGAAGTTCAGTCAGATTCAAAACTTCTCACAATAAAATTATTTTATCACAAAAGATGATTGCAGCAGCATTATTCTGCTGCCGTATTACTTGCAGTAATGAAATCTGATTATGAGGGTTTAATTGTAACATAAGTAACAAAACAACAAAGACCTCTCTGATAATTTTGCAGAAAAGTAACCGGGCGTATGAAAAAAATTTCATCATTCAACGATCTTCAACAGGTCATCAGCAAAGAAGAAAAAAGCTATCTTCTGCTATATAAAAAAGGAAGCAGTATCAGCGATTGTGCTTTAAATAAAGTAAAATCTGCAGCGCAGGATGTAAATAATATTGTTGTGGGTTATGCCGATGTGTCGTCAGTAAAAGATATACATAGTCATTATAACATTACATCGGCTCCTGTATTACTGGAGTTTGAAAAAGACAAGCTGAAAAATACAGTTAAAGGCTGCAATACGGCTGATTATTATAAAACCTTGTTTGAAGATGCAGCATATTATACACATGCAAGAAACCATAACACTCCTCAGAAAAGCGTAACCGTTTACTCAACGCCTGCATGCACATGGTGCAATACACTGAAGAACTATCTGAAAAAGCATCGTGTACGGTTTACTGATATTGATGTTTCAAGAGATCAGCGTGCTGCAGAAGAAATGGTTCGCAGGAGTGGGCAAATGGGCGTTCCGCAAACAGATATTGATGGGGAAATGATCGTTGGCTTTAACCAGGGCCGGATTAATATATTGCTTGGATTAAAAAACAATTAATGAAATGAAACAACAACAGATGAAAGAACTGCAACCTGTTAACCAGAATGTCTTACTGGATACTAATGACGATAAAAAAGAAACAGTAACTGCCGGTGGAATCATTATACCTGATACAGCAAAGGAAAAACCAAACTTTGCAAAAGTTATAGCTATAAGCAATGTTGAAAATGCAGAGATTGCTGTAGGCGATATAGTACTATTTAAACCATACAGCGGTACTGAAATAGAATTTGAAGGAAAAAAATACCTGTTGGTTCAATACGCCGAACTTCTTGCTAAAATTGTTGAAACAGAAGAAATATAAACCAGCAATATATTAGGCCGCTTTATTGCCGTTTTTTGAATTTCCTGCCAGCATCATTGATGTAAAGTAATCATTGCCTGATTGGGTTATCTGCGCATTTGCAATGCCCCACGGGTTTTTTGTTGCAATTACTACACCGTCATTGTATTTCTCTGCGCATCTATGGCAAACTTGTTTTATATTCCGTTTTAAATCAACACACATGCAGAAATATCTACTTATTGCATTCCTTCTTTCTGTAACCGGTAGTAACGCACAAATAAAATCCGATACAACAAAACCTGATTTAAATAAACAGTTTGCTGCTGTTAAATGGCGCAGTATTGGTCCTTTCCGTGGCGGACGATCAAATTGCGGCACCGGTGTTCCTGGTGATATTAACACCTATTACATGGGAACTACCGGAGGTGGTTTATGGAAAACAGATGATCTTGGACTTAGCTGGACAAATATTTCCGACGGCTATTTTAAAACCGGCAGTGTAGGTGCGGTTGCTGTACCCGAAAGTGATGCCAATGTTGTATATGTTGGTATGGGCGAGCATGCTGTGCGTGGGGTAATGACACATCATGGAGATGGTGTATATAAAAGTACTGATGCCGGAAAAACGTGGAAGCACATGGGGCTTGAGGCCACACAACACATTGCACGTATTGTGGTAAACCCTCAAAATCCGGATATAGTGTTGGTGGCGGCACAGGGCGCATTATACAGCAAAAGCAAAGAACGTGGTATTTATAAAAGTACAGATGGTGGGGTTACGTGGAAAAATGTGCTGTTTGTAAACGAAAGCACAGGCTGCAACGAATTGAGTATGGATATGAATAACCCACGTATTGTCTATGCTTCAATGTGGGAGCATGGCCGTAAACCCTGGCAGGTTATAAGTGGCGGTGCAGGAAGTGGTTTGTATAAAAGTGTTGATGGAGGCGAAACATGGCAGAAAATGACAACAGGTTTGCCAACTGAAATGGGAAAAATGTCTGTTGCGGTCAGCAGATCGAATCCGGAAAAAGTATATGCCTTGATTGAAAGCGATAGTGAAAAGGAATCGGGTGGTTTGTTTGTCAGTAACAACGCAGGTGCCAGTTGGAGCCGAGTAACAAACGATCATCGCCTGCTGCAGCGTGCTTGGTATTATATTGAACTTTTTATCGATCCCAATAACGACCAGACAGTTTATGTATTAAGCGCACCGGCGTTGCGATCAAAAGACGGCGGCAAAACATGGGAAAACCTCAGTGGTACGCATGGCGATTATCATGATTTATGGATCAATCCAAAAAATTCAAACAACATGATTATCAGCAATGATGGTGGTTCGGCTGTAACAGTAAATTTTGGTAAAACGTGGAGTTCACAAAACAATATGCCTACAGCTCAGCTATACCGTATTAATGTTGATAACCAGTTTCCCTATCATATTTATGCCGGTCAGCAGGATAATACTTCTGTTTCCATCCCGTACCGTACGTTTGGTAGTGCCATTACAGCCAGCGACTGGGAAGCATCAGCAGGAGGCGAAAGTGCATTTCTGGCATTTGATCCCGATGATCCTCGTTTTGTATTGGGAGGAAGTTACCAGGGTACAATCGAAATACTTGATACAAAATCAAAAGGCACAACCAACATTATGCCCGCACCTATTCAATATCTTGGAAAAGATGCAAAAGATATCAAGTACCGTTACAACTGGAATGCACCCATTATAAGAAGCAGATATGAACCAAACACGTATTATCATGGAGCCCAGTTATTGTTGAAAACAACAGATATGGGACGCACATGGAAAGAAGTGTCGCCCGATCTTACACGTAACGAAAAAGAAAAGCAGGGTAAAGGCGGCGTACCATATACCAACGAAGCTGTAGGTGCAGAAAACTATGGCACTTTGGCTTATGTAATGGAATCGCCTTATGAAAAAGGAATTATTTACACAGGCAGCGATGATGGTTTTGTGTATGTAACAAAAGATGGCGGTAAGAGCTGGACCAATATTACACCGGCTGGTTTGCAGGAATGTCTTGTAAATGCTATTGAAGTATCGCCACATGATAAAGCAACTGTATATATTGCTACAACACGGTATAAGTTTAACGATCATACACCCGGCCTGTATAAGTCAACCGACTATGGAAAAACCTGGGCAAAGATCAACACCGGTATTGCAGCGAATGCGTTTACCCGTGTGATACGTGAAGATGAGGTTCGTAAAGACCTGTTGTTTGCCGGCACAGAACTGGGGCTTTATATTTCATTTGATGGAGGAAAGCAATGGCAGCCGTTTCAGTTAAACCTGCCAGTAACACCAATTACCGATCTGCGCATACATAAAGGGAACCTGATTGCGGCAACATCGGGCCGCAGTTTTTGGATTCTGGACGATCTGAATGTATTACGCCAGTACACTAAAGATCAAAACACTCTGCAGTTGTTTAAACCCGAAGATGCTTATATAGCCAACGGAAGCAGTGCAATGAATGCTGCAAATGCAACAGGCGTTAGCCGAAATGCAGGTGTAAACCCGGCTAATGGCGTGGTGCTGTATTACAATCTGCCAGAGCTGAAAGCAACAGATACCGTAAGCATTACTGTTAAAGATGGAAATGAGAATATTATACGCAGCTTCACTTCAGTACCAGATGAAGCCCGTGACTGGGAAGGTGCTCCGCCGCCAGATCCGGTACTCAGTAAAAATAAAGGGCTAAACCGCTTTGTGTGGGATATGCGGCATTCAACAATGGCAGGCATACCAAATGTGTACATTGAAAGCAGTTATGCAGGGCATAAAGCCATGCCCGGTACATACACGGTTACAATGAAAGCTGCCAACCAGCAGGTAACAGCCATCGCAGTTATTTTAATGAACCCATTGTACCCTACAACAGTTTCTGAATATAGTTCCTACGATACATTTATGCGTGCCGCAGAAAATGAAGTAACGGTAATGCACAACCTTGTAAATAAGTTAAACGGTAAAAGATTGCAGTTAAATGACCTGGTTAAAACTATAAATGAAACCAGGTACCAGGTACTGAAAAAAGAAGCGGAAGAATTAAGTAAAGACATGAAGGCGTGGGATGAAGAGATGATTCAACGTAAAAGCAAAGCTTATGATGATGTGGAAAATTTCCCAAACAGATTTACAGCCAATTACATGTTTTTAATAAACCAGACAGAGAGCGATATACCCCGGGTAAACCAGCCAAGTATTGATTTGAAAAAAGAATATGATGTTCAATGGGCAGCACTGAAACAAAGAGCTGCGGTTCTTGAAACAAGGCTGGCATCTTTAAATAAAAAACTGAGCGATGCCGGAATCGGGGCAATCTGGAAATAATTTATGATGTCTTTTTGTGGAATAATAAAACAATACTGCTGAATTGTGATTTGCAATGCAAGTGTTGTAAGGTAAGCGAAAGAATAGAAATATTTGCCCCGGATAATAGACAAAAAGCGATCAGAACTGATCGCTTTTTTTGTGGTGTGGGGCGGGATCGAAC
>DDEN01000051.1 GCA_002336115.1 Chitinophagaceae bacterium UBA1953 | reverse complement strand
AAAGTTGCCAAGTTTAAGGCCGGTAAAGAATTAGCTGCAAAGCTCTAATTACCTGAATTATTCAGAAAGAGCAGGGAACAAAAGCTTTCCTGCTCTTTTTGATAAACATGGTTTTTTAATTTATCTTCAGATTTCAATTAACATCAAATAAAATTTACTATGGGAAGAGGTGATAAAAAAACAGCAAAAGGCAAACGCTTTAAAGGTTCTTTCGGAAAAAGCCGCCCTGCAAAAGTTGCCAAGAAAGCTGCGAAAAAAGACGCAAAGAAAGCGTAACAACACACTAAAGAAATAAAAAAGGATGGCAAAAACACCATCCTTTTTCTGTTTATAGCTGTTGGGTTTTACAGTTTTTGACCCGCAGAAATTTTTGCAAGCATTACTTCAATTTCTGATAAACGTGAAAGCTGCGCTTCCAGTTTTTTATTATGATCTGAAACCTGCTGCAGATCTCTATTCAGCTCTTCCAGAAATTCATTACGCTTGTGCAGTTGCTGGCGCTGCATATTTGCTTCCTTCAGTTTGCTTTCAAGTTCAGTTGCCTCCTGCGATAATCTTGAATTTTCTTCAACCACATCTCTGTATTTCATCCGCAGATCATTTAACTCCACTGAAAGTAAATGATTCGCTTCCTCAAGTTCATCATACTTCAACACATTGGCCTGTGGTACAGAAAGCTGCTGTTCAACTTTCACAAGCTTTGATTGCAGTTCATTAAACTCATCATAAGCTGTTTCAAGCCTGTTCTTCATTTCCTGTGTAAGCACTGTTTGTTCACGAATGGCATTCAGCTCTGCTTCTTTTTCCTGTAAAGAACGGCGCAGGCTTATTAACTGCTCATTCAAAAACTGGTTTTGCTGTAATGTTGACTGGTGTTTTTGTTCCACTTTTTCAAGCAGTTCAACCTGTTCCAGCAACCGTGAAATATTTTGATTGTGCTGCAGTAAATGATCCTGTGCCGATTTAAGTTGTGCAAGATATTCGGCCGGAGAAACTTCCTCACCTGAAGTTTGTTGTGTTATAACAACAGGGGCTTCCCGTTGTTTCTGCATCAGTTCCTTATTCAGCGCTTTTACTTCATCCAGTTCTTCCAATAAAATGCGTTCATTATCCTGTGCGCTTGAAAGCTCTTTTTGTAAATGTTCGCCCGATTCTTTCTGGTTTTCGAGAATGTTGTAATATTTCATGCGCCAGTCGTGTGCCTCACGCTCATATTTTTCCACATCCAGTTGCTGATCAAACTGGCTGCCATGACGCATATTCCAGAAATAATGAATCACAAACCCAAGTACAAGAGCCCCAACCTGGAACATGATAATTTCAGGAACAGATATACGGATTTCAAGAAGAGTTAACAACATTTTGCAATGCTTTTGTTATAAAACAAATTAATTTATCTGAAAGGTAAACCCTTCAGAAAACCTGATAAAGATGGTAAGGCAGAAATTTATCCCCAATCAATGCGGAGCTGTGTATATTATCCGGTTGTAACAATTGTTCCCACCTGTTCGCCAGTAACAACACGTCGCAGATTATCGGGCCTGTTCATATCAAATACAATAATAGGCAGATTATTTTCCATGCAAAGTGTAAAAGCGGTCATATCCATTACACGCAGGTTTTTATCAATACATTCTCTGAATGTAATTTTTTCGTATTTCGTTGCTTTGGGATCTTTTTCAGGATCGGCTGTGTAAATACCATCAACCCTTGTTCCTTTCAGAATCACATCTGCATTTATTTCAATTGCTCTTAATGAGCCGGCAGTATCAGTTGTAAAATATGGGTTACCTGTACCTGCTCCAAATATCACCACCCTTCCTTTTTCTAAATGACGTATTGCACGCCTACGGATATAAGGCTCAGCAACCTGCTCCATTTTAATGGCGCTTTGCAAACGGGTATATACACCTGCTTTTTCCAAACCGGCCTGTAAAGCCATTCCGTTAATTAAAGTTGCAAGCATGCCCATATAATCGCCATGCGCCCGCTCAATACCGGTTTCTGCTTCATTCATTCCACGATAAATATTTCCTCCCCCTATCACTATCGCCACCTGTACACCAAGCTCTGTAATGCTTTTAATATCCTGGGCATATTGCGAAATAACAGCAGAATCCATCCCGAAGTTTTTGTCGCCCATTAAAGATTCACCTGATAATTTGAGGAGGATGCGTTTGTATTTTGGAAGCATACTGCGAAGATAAAGATTTCAGATGATGGAAAAAACGGATTGTTCTTATGACTCTGTTTTAAACAAAAAACAATGAATAATTATAATTGCAGTTCGGGAAAAATTCACCCGGAGGGAACGTTATAGAAAAAGCATCATTATAAAAATAAAGAAGATGATTTCATAAATAATCATTCACATTGCTTTATGATCAAACACCTTTTCTAAAAACAATCCTGATAATTCTTTACAATTCGTGTTATTGAACAACCCTTTTCACACCAACGCATCAAACAACACTTCCACCGGGTGCAATGCTTTTTTTGCAGTTCCATCTTTTATCTGGTGACGGCAACTTGTACCCGGCGCTGCAATAATTGTATCATCAGCCTGCTTACGTATAGTTGGAAACAGAACCAGTTCTCCAATCTGCATCGAAAGATCGTAATGCTCTTTTTCATAACCAAACGAACCCGCCATACCGCAACAACCCGAAGGGATGGTTTCCACTTTATAATTTTCAGGCAAGCTTAATACTTTCACCGAATCTGCCAGCGAACCAACCGATTTCTGCTGACAATGCCCGTGCAACTGAATCAGCCTTGGTTCTTTGGTGAATTGTTCTTTGCTGATGTTTCCTTTTTCAATTTCTCTTGCCAGAAACTCATCAATAAACAATGTATTTTTTGCAAGTTCTTTTGCTGCTGCAAGGTTTTCATCACTTGCAAGATCAGGATATTCATCTCTGAACGTTAATATTGCTGATGGTTCAATTCCAATCAATGGAGTTTCGGCAGTAATCACATCTTTCAGCAATGAAATATTTGTATTGGCAATTTCCTGTGCTTTGCGGATTAACCCTTTCGACATCCACGCTCTTCCGCTTTCAACATGCTTCGGTATTTCTACATTGTAGCCCAGTTTCTTCAGCAACTGAACTGTCGTTGCACCAATGGGTGCATCGTTGTAATTGGTGAACTCATCACAAAATAAAAAAACAGTTGGTTGTTGACTGTTGCTTTCTGGTTTTAACTTTTCACTTTTAACTTTTGAATTTTTCTCAAACCACTTTTCTAATGTAACCTTCGACAAAGTTGGCATTGAACGTTTCACTCCAAACCCAACAGTACGTTTAATGATATTGCTCGTGAGTGGATTGGTCATGAAGAAATTATAAAGCGATGGTGCAATGGAACCAAGCTTAGCGGCCATTGAAAAATTGGCAATCATTTTTGAACGGAACGGAACACCATTTGCATCATAATAATGCTGCAAAAATTCTGCTTTCAGTTTTGCCATATCCACATTGGAAGGACATTCACTCTTACAGGCCTTACAACTTAAACACAAACTCATCACTTCATAAATTTCTTTATGATCGTAACGGTTTACTTTGTTTGAATGAGTTAAGAACTCACGGAGAATATTTGCTCTTGCTCTTGTAGTATCTTTTTCATTTCGTGTAGCCATGAACGATGGGCACATGGTTCCGCCGCTGAGATGAGTTTTGCGGCAGTCGCCCGAACCATTACATTGTTCTGCATGCTGCAATATATTTTGCTGATGAAAACGAAAGATGGTTTTGAACTCAGGTGTAAACTGCCCGGGTTCGTAACGCAGCATCGTATTCATTGGAGGAGTGTCAACAATTTTGTTGGGATTGAAAATATTGCTGGGATCCCAGGCATACTTCACCTGCTTCAGCAATTCATAGTTTTTCTCTCCCACCATTTGTTTAATAAACTCACCACGCAAACGTCCATCACCATGCTCGCCACTCAAAGAACCTTTGTATTTTTTTACCAGTGCAGCCACTTCTTCAGCAATGGTGCGGAAGAGCTGGTTACCTTCAACTGTTTTTAAATTGATAATGGGACGCAGATGTATTTCACCCGAACCTGCATGTGCATAATGCACCGAATACAATCCATGCTTTTTCAGTACTACATTAAATTCACGGATAAACTCAGGCAGATCATTTACATCCACTGCTGTATCTTCTATCACTGCTACTGCTTTTTCATCGCCGGGAAGATTACCTAATAAACCAAGTCCGGCTTTGCGTAATGTCCATATCTTTTTGGTATCTGCTCCAAACAAAACAGGGAAATGATAACCATAACCTGCAGCACGTAATTCAGCTTCCAGTTTATTGGTGATCTCCAGAATTTCTTCCCTTGTATTTTTGCTGAACTCAAATACAAGAATAGCACCAGGATCGCCCTGCACAAAAAAGCGGTTCTTGCTTTGTTGAATATTGTTCTTGGTACATTCTAAAATGTAATGATCAATGAGTTCACTTGCACTTGGTCCGTACTTCAAACCAATTAAGTTGGCATGAAGCGATTCATCCACCGAATTAAAATGCACACACATCAAACCAATTTCTTTTGGTGGCAGCGGAACAACATTCAGTTTAATTTCAGTAATAAAAGCTAATGTTCCTTCCGAACCTGCAATGAGTTTACAGAAATTAAACTCTTCGCCGCCTGCAGTAAACGGTGAAGTTTCCACCAACAGATCTATAGCATAACCTGTATTTCTGCGCTCAACAGTTTTCTTTGGAAACTCTTTCCGTATTTCAACCTGGTTATCGTAATTGCTTAACAGGCTGCGGATGTTTTTATAAATTTTTCCTTCCAGGTTATCCAGCTCACATTTCGTATGAAACTCCTCAATGTTCAGTGTTTTAAATTCAGCTTCCGAACCATCACTCAGCAATGCTTTTACTTCCAGCAAATGTTCTCTTACACTTCTGTAAACAACTGAATTTGAACCGCAGGAATTATTCCCAACCATACCACCAATCATTGCACGGTTGGCAGTTGAAGTTTCGGGTCCAAAGAATAAACCATAAGGTTTGAGGAACATATTGAGTTCATCACGGATCACGCCGGGCTCAACTCTCACCCAATGTTCTTCTTTATTTAACTCAATGATTTGTGTAAAATATTTTGAAACATCCACTACAATGCCATTACCCACCACTTGCCCTGCAAGTGAAGTACCTGCAGTACGTGGAATCAATGAAGTTTGATTAGCTGCTGCAAATGCAATCAGCTTTTTCAGATCATCTTTTGTATGAGGAATGGAAACGGCAAGCGGCATTTCCCTGTAAGCCGAAGCATCTGTTGCGTATAATGTTCTGATAGTTGTATCGAAAAAAAGGTCGCCTTCCAATTGTTCCGACAACTGCTGTAACTTCTCCTTCATCACCTGGATTTAAGGGTAGTGAATAATCTTCGTCGGAACGAAATTAAGACATGATGGGCTGATGGATGTTAGTTTTGTTTTTAAGGAAGAAGATAGAAACACATATTTAACGGATAGAACTGATTTTAGCTGATTTTTTTCACGCAAGGAGTCAAAGAAATGCAGAAAAGGGGTTGCTACAGGTGCATGGATAAATACAAATTATGTTTTAATCAGCGCAAATCCGTCTAATCTGCGTCATCAGCGTTTCTATCAATTCGTGTAATCTACTCCCCGCTTTCATAAATCCACAACAACACCGGCTTTGCCGAATGATCGATGTATGTTTTCAGTTGCTGAAGAAAACCAGGAGCAACTGTAGGGCAACCATCGCTCTGGCAAATTTCATTGTACACTTCTGTTTCCGGAACACATGCATGCGAATGCAGCACAACAAAACGCTGAAAGGCATTGCTGTTGGTTGAATCAAGTCCGTACAGTTTATACGCCAAGCCAAATCTTCCATTATACGGTGTACCAATCCTGTACCTGCCCAAGGATGTGCAGCCGCAGCCGGGCTCATTACCATATCGTCTTCCTTCAAGCCAGCGTTCATTGCAGCGGCCATGCGTAACCACTCCCGATTTCAAAACTTTGTTTTTGTTAAGATCATAAACAAAAAACCGGTTTTGTCCGGAACGTATTTTCATATCAACCAAAAAGCAAATGGAGTTATTATATTGATGAGCTGCTGCAAATGCTTTTGCTTCGGTAGCTTTCTGTTTTAATGCAATGGCTGCAGCATCGGGTGCCTTTGATTCTATTGTTTTGTTTATTTTAGGAAGATTGATATTGACTGGATGATAAACTGACTGGATAATAAAAAAGCCTCCGGCACAAATCAGCAAGACAAGAAGAAAACGAAGCATTGATTGGAAATTTTTTCAATGATGCAGATGCGGAAAAAATCCATAAAGAAAATTCGTAATAGAATTAATCTGATATTTCTTTGCCATAATATTTTTTCTTCAACATAAACGCCACAAGAAAATCTGCACTATACGTTTTGTTATCCGTTGTAAATGGCTTTGCATATTTCAGTTCTGATCTTGCTGAAGTAATATCTGATAAGAAATTTTTTGCCTGAGAGGAAGTAATAAGAAAATAAAACTGATCAAACCTAAATAACGTAAAAATGAATTTTTCTCTTCTAGAGGATAGTATTATATGGCTCCCCTTCTTGATTGACCATTTACCCGTATCAACGTTAGATTTGATATAACAGTCAAGACTTCTTTTTAAGTAAGTATAGTTATCATTTATGAGCAGGTCGTAACCACCAAATCCATCGCTTACAGTAAACCGACCGGTTATTTCGTTTACAGTGATTGAATCTATGATAGCCAATCCATTTATGCCTCCATAAGATCTCTCATTAGTCGATTGTGAAAAAGAGGGTTCAGAAAACAGGAGAATTAATAACAACAATGCTTTATTCATACAAAAAGCGTTTATCAATTTCATTAATTATTCAGAATAAAATCAATTTAAACTCATTCTCCTGTCGGTCATGAATTTTCGATGAGTGTCACCTCAAAGTGTGGGTTTGCCAGCTTGGTTATTTTTCATTAGCAAGCGCAATAACAATAATGTAATTCTTAAAACCAAAGCCAATATTTTGTCGAATTTCCTGGTATTTAAAATAACCATCCGGGACACCCACAAAGCTCCCTGTTTCATATCCGATTATTTCGAACATTTTTCCAACATATTTCTTTTTCATTGTTTCTTCTTCCTTTAAAGAAAGAGCACCCGTAGTCTTTCCATACAAATATTTATATAATCCAAACATTTCATTTGGAAACTTGCCGGTTTCATCTTTAAACTCGATTATAACTGGTGCAGCTAATTTCTTGTTACCAACTCTTAATACACGAAACAGGAACATGCCTGCATAACCCTTCATTCGTAATTCATCTCCATCAACAATTTCGACATGCATCTTTTCAATTGTTCCAAAAGGAACCTTCAGCTTTGCTTTTATTGAAAGAGCCAAGGAGTCTGTTCCCTGTGCTTTTGTTGTGCTAATACAAAAAAGCACCCATCCCAAAAAAAATATTTTTCTAAATTGAACTATCAGAAAGGGATTCATATTCAGCATATTTAAAACGATGAGGTTCTATCTAAAGTTAAACAAATCGACGTTAGATATATCTTAATGGAGAAAGGTAATTTCCCCTGCATACACCACGAATAACATCAAAGCCCGAAACTAAAAAATTATAAATACCGTTCGCATGAAAAAGCAACTCCCCGCATTTTCTAATTTAGATTATTTATAAAAAATCCAAACTATCGATCACAAAAAAAATCCTTCCATAAAAGGAAGGATTTCTGTCAGTTATAAATGCGTTCAATTGTATCCTTATATTTTTCCATAATCACTTTTCGTTTCACTTTTAATGTAGGAGTCAGCTCACCTCCATCAACCGACCATTCATTGGTGCATAATTCAAATTTTTTTACCTGCTCCACATGGTTAAACTGTTCATTGTATTCTTCCACAATGTGCTTATACATTTCCAGTACAGCCGGGTTGCGTACAAGATCATCTGTTGTTGAAAAACCAATATTGTTTTGCTTCGCCCACTCTTTCAGGTTTTCAAATGCGGGCACAATTAATGCGCCGGCAAATTTTCTTTCAGGACCAACCACCATCATCTGCTCAATAAACCGGCTTTCTTTCATCTTGTTTTCAATTGGCTGGGGTGCTACATATTTACCACCGCTTGTTTTAAAAATTTCTTTTTTACGGTCGGTGATTTTTAAAAATTTATTTTCAACAAACATCCCAATATCACCGGTATGAAAATAGCCATCCGCATCAATTGCTTCAGCCGTAAGATCGGGACGTTTATAATATCCCATCATAATGTTATCACCTTTGCAGCATATTTCGCCATCATCAGCAATTTTTACATCAATACCACTGATTAACGGACCAACAGTTCCAAACATGCGGTTCTTTTCACTAAAACGGTTTACAGCAATTACCGGCGAAGTTTCAGTTAAGCCATAACCTTCCATAATATTGATTTTTCCCGCAGTGAAAATGCGCAGCAAACGTACCTGGCAGGCAGCAGCACCTGTAACAATGGCTTTTATCTTTCCACCAAGCCCTTCACGCCATTTTTTAAAGATGAGTTTGTTGGCAATGCCCAGTTTAGTACGGTAAATAAATCCTTTGTGTTTATTAATTTCAAAATCTTCAGCCACACTCACTGCCCAGAAAAATAATTTGCGGGTAACTCCTGTAAGCTCCTGGCCACGCCCCATAATGCGTTCATATACTTTTTCAAGCAAACGTGGCACCGTTGTAAAGATAGCCGGTTGCACTTCTTTGAGATTTTCCCCAATAGTATCAAGCGACTCAGCATAATAAACCGAAAGACCGTTAAAGAGATAAACATAAGTCACCATCCGTTCAAAAATATGATTCAGCGGAAGAAAACTCAATGCTCTTTCGCCCGAATGGCAAAACTCAATAAACACTTCTTCACAACTCATTACATTACTGAGTATATTTTTATGGCTCAGCATAACACCTTTTGGAATTCCTGTTGTTCCTGATGTGTAGATGATGGTTACAAGGTCCTCATACTTAACCTGCTTTTCTGCTTCTGTTAAAACATCAAAATCTTTCTGGCCCGCACAGCTCAGTATTTCTTTCCAGTATAATGAATGCTGCACTTTATCGAAAGAATAAATAGCCTGTACCGAAGGGGTTTTACTGCGCAGGTGCTGCACTTTGTTGTACAATTCCTCATCGCCTACAAAAACAAGTTTTACTTCTGCATCATTCAACACAAACTCCAGTTCATTTACAGCGAGTGTAGGATAAATGGGTACAGAAACAGCACCGATTTTCTGAATAGCAAAATCAAGGAACATCCATTCGGGCCGGTTACCGCTGATGATGGCAATTTTATCTCTCTTTTCACTTGTTCCGTCATTTGCACTGATACCGAGATGAATAAGGCCGGCAGCAAGTTTATCTACAATTTCTTTTACTGCTGCGGTACTGTATTTGTGCCAGATTCCGCCTTCTTCCTTGGCAGCAAACATATCTTCACGGGGAAATTTCTGTAATTGTACTTCAATACAATCAAACAAGCGGTTTGGACTCATATAGCATGCAATTGTTTTGGAAGATAAGGAGATTTGATTAAATGAAAAGGCAAAAAAAATCCTGCCAGTGGCAGGATTTTTATATAAATTAATTAGAATACCTGTAATACTGCCCTGAAGGAACTTTAAACAATTTTGATTTTTGAAATTTTGTAAAATCACTGTATTGTTCAGCATTCATCTTTGTCCAGTTTTCATATTTCGCCAAGTCACCGGCAGCTTCAAAAATCCAGTGGTTATAGGCTTCAAACATTCCATCCTGCAACAATTGTGTCTGATGATCGAATAACCGGAACGGGAATTTAGCAGCATATTGTTTATTCCAGTCTAAAATAAAACGGGTGCGCAGCATGGTTAAACTTTCTGTTGTTATACCACTGTTGATGACTAAACTATTTTGTTTCATAACGGCAGTAAAAGCATCGCTGAATTCATTTTTCACTTTTACTGATTTCAGTTTAGGATCATCAGAGAAGAACTTTTTATAACCATCCAGCAACATATTTTTTATTTCAGCAGTTCGGCTGCTGTAGCTTTCCATGTTAATAAACATCTCTCCATAAACCAACGCCCATACTTTATCGGTTGAAAAGAAATAGTAGCGTGAAGCGAAGTAATAATTACCTGCATACGCCGGGTCGGCTTTAATACCTGCTTCCCATTGCACAATACTAGCAGCCTGCTCGCTCATCAGCCAAAGTAATTCGCCATACTCAGCATACAAAGCACCACTTTCAGGAAACTTCTTCAACGCCTTTTTATACATTTTTTCGCAATCTTTCGATTCCTGTATGGCTTTGTAAATATTTCCTGCAACCTGGAAAACCTGTACATCAGCATCTTCCCTGTCAATCAGTGGCTTGATTGTTTCTTTTGCCTTTCCAAAATCACGCTGATAGTAATAAGTAATCGCAAGGTCTTTTTGTATAGAAAGGCTGTTGGGTTCTTTTGCAAGCGCTTTGTTCAGTACCAATACAGCATTTGCCCAGTCGCCACTGCGCATAAACTGCCTCGCTGTTTCCTGCAACTGATCGGCATCGGGTTCCTGTGCAAATACTGCCGCAGAAACAAATAACATACTGAAAGCTATAAGTAGTTTCTTCATAACAGGATCAAAAATAAATGAAAAGCGGCGTTTGCCTTAACCCCGCTGCTATATTTTGATTTTATTAAGATTCATGATAAATGAGGTGGGTAAGTAAGCCATCCCTCAGTTTTGGTTCAAACCATGTGCTTTTGGGAGGCATAATGTTACCACTGTCGGCAATATCGAACAACTGTTCCATTGTTACAGGATATAAGCTGAATGCAATTTTCATTTCACCACTATCAACTCTTTTTTGCAACTCTCCAAGACCACGGATGCCACCAACAAAATCAATACGCTTATCAGTACGCTGATCTTTTATGCCAAGATGCTTATCAAGCAGATTATCTGAAAGAATCGTTACATCCAGCACACCAATAGGATCGGCACTGTATGTACCTTCTTTTGCAGTAAGTTCGTACCAGTTACCTTCAGCATACATTCCAAAACTGTGCAGTGCAGATGGTTTAACCGGCGTTTTACCAATCAGCTTGTAATCAAAATCGGCAGAAATTTTTTCCAGTAATTCGGGCAGCGATAAACCGTTGAGGTCTTTGATTACACGGTTGTAATCCATAATCTGTAATTCACTTGCAGGAAATAATGTAGTTAAGAAATACATACTTTCTGCAGTTGCATCTTCGCCCAGTGCTGCCCTTACTTTTGCTGCTGATGCTGCACGGTGATGACCATCGGCAATATATGTGTGAGGAACCTGCTTTTTAAAAATACCGGAAATGGTTTTAATCACATCATCATCATTCACAACCCAAATGCTGTGTTGTATTTTATCGTCGGCAACAAAATCATACACAGGGCTTTTATCTGCTTTCCATTTTGCAATCATGTCATTAAGTTCTGTTATATCACGATAAGCAAGGAATACGTTTCCTGTTTGAGCGCCACTTGTTTTGATATGATTAATACGGTCGTTTTCTTTGTCGGGACGGGTGAACTCATGTTTCTTAATCACATCTTTTTCATAATCCTTAACTGCACTTCCGCAAACCAAACCGGTTTGGCTTCGTCCATCCATCACTAACTGATAAATGTAATAACAGGGTTTACTTTCAAGAAACAATACTTTGCGCTGCATAAAAGCCTGCAGGTTTTCTTTGGCCTTGGCATAAACTTCTGGAGCATAATGATCTGTTTCTTCCGGAAGATCAATTTCCGGTTTGGTGATATGCAAAAAAGAATAAGGATTGCCTTGTGTTTCTTCTTTAGCCTCTTTACTGTTTAACACGTCATAAGGGCGAGATGCCACTTGTTTAGCAAACTGAGCCTGTGGGCGCAATGCTTTAAAAGGAACTATTGTAGCCATAAATTTTTTGTACTTACAAACCGGCTGCAAAGAAACGGAATTTTCAGGGGATGTGCTGAAGAACTTGTTTTTGATGAATGAGTGTAAGTTATATTAGCACAGGTTATCTTGATTTTTGGCTTTCATCAATCTTTCATACCGTATCATGACAAAAAGGCTAATAAAACAACATTTACTCTTTGATGTATCTTATTTTAAAGTTTACCTCAACCTTCCAAACTGCAATCCTAACTCAATACCGTAATACGAGTTTCTTTGCTGAAGTACAGTCCAGAGTGCAGCAGAAACGGCCACTTTTTTTGTAAACATATATTTGATACCCGGCTTTAGATATAAGCCAAAGCTTTTACTTGTCTTGTATTCATAATCATAAGTGTCGCCCCAGTTAAACCAGCTTGAATTAAAACTTGTAGGTGCTGGTACAAAAACAAAATTATCAGGATATTCCCGTTTTGTGTAAGACACGCCTGCTTGAAATGTTGGAATAATTTTGGGCGAGTGCATTTTGAACGAACATACTGCTGAGAGTAAAAACAACTCGTTTGTTTCATCGGGCAAGCCATCATCTCCAAAAAATGAAAAACCGAATGCCTTAAAATCTGCAGGAAGATTTTTCGCATTTACAGAACCTCTTTTGCTTTCCAGCGACAACCCCCATTGCTTTTTGCTCATTACAGTTAACCCCAGACCTGACAACAGATAAAAATTCCCGTAACTCAGGTTGGGTACACTTACATACCAGATTCGTTTTTGTTTTAGAATCGGCAGAGATGATTGCTTTAAAGAGATTGTATCAAAGGTTTGTGCAACGGCCCCTATCTTAAACAACAGCATCATACAGGATATAAAAATCGCTTTCATGAGCATGTATTTTACTTATATAAAGGTATTCGTTGCAAATTCAGATATAAAGGTTGTTTTTCGCTTTGTATGCAACTTTAAAGTGTGTATTCGCATAAAATGAGAAAAGAAACGCCGTTTGTTTCTTTTCTCTACTTTTATGCTTTCATAAACAGAATCTATGGAACAGCTACAGGTACGGTTTCTTCAACAGTTAACTTTAAAATTGAAAGCAAATCAGCATTTAGCTGATGCATTAACTCAGGTATTATACATCAGCAAAAGTGAAGCATACAAAAAAATAAATGGCAAATCACTATTAACACTTCCGCAAATCCAAACAATTTGCAATCACTTTCACATAAGCTTTGCTGTTTACGATGAACAAACAAGCAACAGCAGCACTATCAGTTTTACTCCATTTCACACAGGAAAAATAGGCGTTAAAGAATACATCAGGAATCTTGAAAGCTTTTTACAATCTATTGCCAATGCCAAAGTAAAAAAGCTTACTTGTGCAACAGACGACATTCCTATTTTTCATTTGTTCCAATACCCGGAACTGACCGCTTTTAAGCTTCATTTCTGGCAAATGCGTGTAATTGAAAAAGCGCCTTTTAAACTATCAATGAATGAATGGGGCTCTTCTTTGTTAAACCCTGCGTTACACATGCATGAATTATATCTTCAAATTCCCAGTGTGGAAATATGGACTAAAACGAGTTTACTCAATACATTGGAACAGATAAAGTATGCATCTGAAACAGGAATTATAACAGATAAAAAACTCGGGCGTATCATTTGCGCCCAGTTAAGAGATGCACTAAGCAATATTGAAGTATATGCAGTAACAAGGAAAAAACAAGCGGACAACAACAGCAGTCTCTTCGACTGGTATTTCTATGATATTATTGGCACAATTACCTACCTCGCCGAAATGGATGGAAGACTTGCTGGTTTTGTACGTTTTAATACCTTCAATACAATACAGGAAGAAAACGGGCCGCTTTGCAATGAAGTCAGCCATTGGCTACAAAGCCTTATACAGGATGCTACCGGCTTTAGTGGTCAGGGAAGCGTTCAACGAAATAAATATTTAGCGAAAGCATATGAGCAATGCGATGCAATGGCAGAGTTGTTTTAAAAAACAGCCAGCATATCAGCCTATGTTTTAACGGTATTCTTTATGTTGTCCTGTCTCAATTTAAGAGGTTATCCGTTTTTCGCTGCAAAATCTTTCAGCAGTTGCAGCATTGCTTCCACACTTTCCATACCTAACGCATTGTATAAACTCAAACGGAAACCACCCACACTCCGGTGCCCCTTCACACCATACATCCCATGTTCCTTACACAGTTGCAGAAAAGCTGCTTCCTTTGCAACATCATTCATAGTAAACACTACATTCATTTTACTCCTGTCTTCTTTTGCAACAGGCAGGTTAATAAAAGGAATTGCTTCCAGTGCAGAATAAATAAGTTCGGCCTTTTTATTGTTGATTACTTCAATAGCAGATACTCCCCCTTGTTCCTTTAACCATTTAAGTGTAAGCATTGCAACATACACGGCAAACACCGGTGGCGTATTGAGCATACTTTCTTCTTTGATATGGTTCCTGTAATCAAGAATAGTTGGAATGGTACGGTTTGCTTTTCCCAAAATATTTTTATTCAGCACCACAAGGTTTACACCTGCTGCACCCATATTCTTTTGAGCACCTGCATAAATAAGACTGAATTTAGAAAAATCAATATCACGGCTTAATATATCACTGCTCATATCTGCAACAAGCGGAACTCCTGTATTGTAAGGAATCATATTCCACTGCGTACCTGCAATAGTTTCGTTGGTTGTAATATGAAGATAAGCTGCCGTTGGTGTTACTGAAAGCTCTTTGGGCATGGATGTGTAATTGCTTTCTTTTGTTGAGCCGGCAATTTCTACATGACCAAACAATTTCGCTTCTTTGATTGCTTTACCAGCCCATGTACCTGTTTCGGTATAAGAAGCAATACCATCATCGCTCAGTAAATTCATTGGCACCTGCATGAATTGAGTAGAAGCGCCTCCATGCAAAAACAATACTTCAAAATCGTCATTTAAACGCATTAGTTCTTTTACCAGCGATCTCGCTTCATTCATCACATCTTCAAATACTGCTGTGCGATGACCAATTTCGAGAATGGATAAACCACTATTATTGAAATTTAGAACCGCCTCACTTGCTTTCTGAAATACTTCCTTTGGTAAAACAGAAGGCCCTGCGTTAAAATTGTGGATCATGCCGCAAATTTAATGGTTTCAGAGGGAACGTATGTTAGGTATAAATCAACAGGATTTTTAAAAGTTAAACAGCATAATGTCCAACATCATAATTATTTTCACAGAAGAACTTTGATGATTGAATGATACAAATGCATCACTAATAAATTTGTTTTATGAAGAAAACAGTCGCATTGCTTGTATTTATCCTGCTTAACAATGCAGGACTATTTGCACAGAAAACTTACCTTTTACTGCCTGATCGTGTGTTTGATGGCGTGCAGGTTCATGAAGGATGGGGTGTATTGGTGAAAGACAGTTTAATTATTTCGGTTGGATCTGTTGCACAACTGCCGAAAGAAAATGCAGAAGTAATTACGATGAAAGGCTGCACATTATTGCCTGGTTTGATTGAAGGGCATTCGCATTTGTATTTACATCCTTACAACGAAACTTCATGGAACGACCAGGTGCTGAAAGAATCCCGGTCTTACCGCACAGCAAGAGCTGTTGTTCATGCAAAGCGAACACTTGAAAATGGTTTCACCACTGTTCGTGATTTAGGTACTGAAGGTGCGATGTATGATGATGCAGGTTTAAAAAAATCAATTGATGACGGAATTATTCCCGGCCCACGAATGCTGGTTGCTACCAGGGCAATTGTTGCAACAGGAAGTTATGGTGTAAATAAAGGTTACAGCGCCGATGAAGATTTTCCAAAAGGTGCGGAAGAAGCAGATGGGCATGATGCAATTGTTAAAGCAGTGCGTACACAAATTGGCAAAGGTGCTGATGTGATAAAAATTTATGCCGATTACCGCTGGGGAGTAAATGGCGAAACGCAACCTACATTTTCACAGGAAGAAATTGCATTAATTGTTGAAACTGCAAAAAGCAGCGGAAGACCGGTTGCTGCACACGCAGGTTCGCCGGAAGCAATACGCAGGGCTGTGCTTGGCGGATGTGAAACAATTGAACATGCTGATAATTGTACTGCAGAAGTTTTTCAACTCATGAAAGAAAAAGGAGTTTATTACTGTCCAACGCTTGCTGCAACTGAAGCCATTGCAAAATACCGTGGTTGGATAAAAGGAAAAGATGCAGAACCTGAATCTGTAAAAAACAAAAAGCAATCGTTTAAAACAGCAATGGAAGTTGGAGTGAAAATCATTTTTGGTGGTGATGTAGGTGTTTTCCCGCATGGTGATAATGCCATAGAAATGGAACTGATGGTGGAATACGGAATGAAGCCGCTTGATGTGTTACGTTCAGCCACATCAATCAATGCAACTGCTTTTCATCTCAACCATCTTGGGCAAATTAAGCCGGGTATGCTTGCTGATATTCTTGTTGTTGAAGGCAAACCCGATCAACAGATTCAATCAATCAGGAAAATAAAACTGGTGATGAAGAATGGAAAAATTGTTGTGAGAAATTAAGCGGGTAATTTATTCATGTTCTCTCCCGGCAATTTTTCCTTTGCGCCAGCTTTCATTCAATAATTCAAATTCTTTTAAGTCTTCTTCGGTAAACTCCTTATTTGTGAGTTGCTTTAAATCAGGCTGACCAGCATTAATCCAGGCCGTGTACCAGAACGATGCAACTGCAAAAATGCTTTGCCGCATGCGGCGTTCAACCATGCCCAGCAGTTTATTATTATAAGAAGTGGTATATGATGTTGAATAAACTCTGGTTGTAATGCCGTTCCTGTTTTCAAAAGAAAATTGCTGATCAGTTGGAAATTGCTGACTCAGCAAACGTTCATACAGCAAAACAGTATCGGCCGCAGCAGCGCTTTCCAATACACGGTTCCAGATAAACTGTCCGGGATTTTTGATAAACTCTGCTTTGCCAATCCAGAAATCAAATTCTTTATCAGCCAGTAATTCAGGAACACGGCTTTCCCAAAATGCGTGGATGCCTTTCTGGTTACTCAGTTGCCCGTTATGATTACTGTTTGCATGCAGTGGCACATGGGCATCGGCAATGTAATGCCCTATTTCTGCACTTAGCTTTAAAATTTTTGTTTGATTCTTTTCTTTAAACGCCGCAGTTAAACGCCACAACATGGTTTGTACCCACCAGGGCACAATACCATAAGCAGCAATCGTATCGGCACTATATTTTGCAACAGCGCTATCATAATTGCGTGGCAATTCTTTATAAGGGTAAGCTCCGTAACGGTCAATATCTATATAATGCCTTGCTCCTTCATCCGGCACTGCATACCTGCGTTTATCCGGGTCAGGTGCATGTTCGGCCAGGAAATCAATGTTTGCTTTGTAAAAATGCAGCATTTCAGGGGGCAATAAAAAAACTGCCAGGTAATTAATTTTCCGGTGCCCATAAAATCCCCAGCAAAACACTTGCTGAGCGGCACAAGCAAACATCAGTGTTAAACAGAATCTTTTCATTAAGGTTTGCGTTTGGTTAGTTTCTTTTTCCGCAGGAAAACACTATTGCTGCTGCTGATCTTCTTCCACTTTTGTAACACCGCCACTGATGGCAAATTTCATTGCTTCGCCCGGTGTAACAAGCTGATCGATTGGTTTTACCCTGCTTGAAGGAATAAGATACACATTTCCTGCAATTGAATAACTCATGGGCACATAAACTGCCACATAATCCTTCAAACCAAAATCCTCCATATCGGCTTTGGTAAGAAACGCCACACGCCATACATCGTTATCATCAATATTAGCCAGTACGGGCTTATTAAATTTCTTTTTCTCACCTGCAAAGGCTTCAAAAAATTCTTTAACTGTAGTGTAAATAAATTTAATACCGGGAGCACGCTCCAGCCAGCGGTCGAACATGTTAAACAATCTGCTCTGAATAAAGAACGTACTCAGGTAACCAACAACGCTGATAGTGCCTATAACAATAAGGAACCCAAGGCCGAAATTGCGCACTTTTACATTTCCGCCTTCATCGGTAAAAGTAAAAATAGGTATCAGATCGTCTATACTGGTTATAATCCAGTAAATGGCATAACCGGTTATTACAACCGGGGCCAAAACAAGCAGTCCCTGCAAAAAATACTGGAGAAAGTTCTTATAGCTGAATGTTTTAAACATACTGATGAGTTTGAAACCAAAATTACAGTTTCACAAGGCAGGTGAATGTTTCTTTTTTGTGACGAAAGGGAAAAAATAAGGATGGAAACTTTTGCAACAATAAAAGTTTCCATAGTTTTGCGTCCTGTAAAAGTGAATATGGAACCAAAAGACAGAATACAATCAAAAGCCCGTGAGCTTTTTCTCCGGTACGGAATCAGATCTGTATCGATGGATGATATTGCCTCTCAGCTTGGTATGAGTAAAAAAACAATTTACCATTCGTTTGCCGACAAAGACGAGCTGGTGGCAGCCGTGATGAACAATGAAGTTACCCAGATTCATCATGATTGTGAACTCTGTAAGCGTGATGCAAAAGATGCGGTGGATGAAATTTTTATTACCATGCACCGGCTTTACGATCAGTTTACACAACTGAATCCGATGGTTTTGTATGATATAGAAAAATTTCACCCCCGTGCATTTGAAACCTTCAGGAAAATGAAGGAAGAATACCTGATGGAGATTATTGCACACAATCTGGAACGTGGAATAAGGGAAGAACTGTACAGGGAAGATGTAAATGTTGAACTGATGAGCCGTTACAGGGTAGAAACAATTATGATACCTTTTTACATCACGGCCTCCTCACCATCAAAATTTAATCCCATCATAGTTACCACTGAAATAATGGAGCATTTTCTGTACGGACTTGCCACATTAAAAGGACATAAACTGATTACTAAATACAAAGAAGAACTATTAAAAAAGAAGGTGTATGAAATTACGCACAAGAAGTAAGCTGCTGTTGTTAATGACCGTAATGGTAACGGGGAGTATTACTGCCCAAACGCCAACAGAATACAAACTGTCGGTGAAAGATGCAGTAGCCTTATCGTTAAAAAACACGATTGACATCAAGAATCTGCGGATTGACTCACTGAAGCAGATTGCGCAGAACAAAGAAATAACCGGAATGGCATTGCCGCAGGCTTCTGCAACCGGCCAGGTTGGTCATTACCTCAACCTGCCAAAAATTTTATTCCCCGATGCAGGCGAAACAAGCATTTATTCTGTTTTAAACAGAGAAGGTGTGAAAGACAGCAGCGGTAATACCGTACAGCCAAAAAATAGCTTTACAGTAAGAGAATTCAGTTTTGTACAGCCATGGAATATTACCGCAGGCGCATCGGTGAGCCAGTTGTTGTTTCAGCCCGAGGTGTTTGTTGGTCTGCTGGCAAGAAAAACTTCGCTTGAATTTGCATCAAACAATATTAAAGTTGCAGAAGTAAAACAAACTGAACAGGTGCAAAAAGCCTATTACCAGGTGTTGATTGCAGAACAGCAGTTAGAGGTGCTGAAAAAAACAATTCAACGCATGGAAAAACTGGCAAGCGATCAGCAGCAGTTATACAAAAATGGTTTTGTTGAAAAATTAGATATAGACAAAACAACAGTGTCTCTCAACAACCTGAAAGCAACTGAAACGCAACTGAATAATATGATTGAGCTTGGATATGCTGCTTTGAAATTTGCAATGGGCATCAACCAGGATGATATTGTAATTCTTACTGATAAACTGAATAATGAAACAGTTAAGGAAAACATTCTTGATGACGGTACGCTTGATTATAATAACCGCACCGAAATGACACTCCTTAATACTGTAAAAAAACTCAACCAGCTTGATATTAAACGCAACAAATTAGGCTATCTGCCAACAGTTGCTCTTTCATACCAGTTTCAGGAGCAGGGACAGCAAAATAAAAGCTATGCAGATATTACAGGCAGCAGTTGGTTCTGGTACAATTCAAACCTGATAGGATTAAGTGTAAGTGTTCCCATTTTTGATGGCTTTCAGCGTAAATACAAAATTCAGCAGGCTAAATACAGCCTTGAAAAAACAAACAACAATATTGAGCAGTTTAAACAGGCCGCTGATCTTGAGCACAATGTTTCAAAAATAAATTTAAAAAATGCTGTTCTTACAATGGATGCACAGAAAAAAAATCTTGAACTGGCAGAACAGGTTTATAACACAACAAAGAAAAAATATGAACAGGGCGTAGGAAGCAGCTTTGAGGTTCTGCAGGCCGATACAGAATGGCAAAGGGCGTACGGAAATTATTTTGATGCACTCTATAACGCAGTTGTAGCAAAAATCAATTATCTCAAAGCAATCGGAAAACTTAATTAATTCAATCAACCAAAACAATTATTCAGGTATGAAATGAGCTTCAAAAAAATCTGCAAAACCAATTGTACAGCAGGTTACTTTTTGGAGCGAATAACATGCGACAATTAAAAAAACTAAAAACAAACGCATGAAACGCATATTACAATACACACTCATTGCAGGAATAGCAGTTATAATTGCATCCTGTGGTTCGGGCAGAAAAGAAAAGCTTGGCACTCTTGGCGAAAAGAAAGCACAATTGGAAGAGCTCAAAAAACAACAGTCGTCCATTGATGCAAAAATTCAGAAACTACAGGATGAAATAGCAAAGCTTGATACCGGAAGCGCCGCTGCAGGCAAAGCAAAGCTGATTGCTGTTGCACCTGTAACAATAGAAGACTTTGCACATTATATTGACCTGCAGGGAAAAATTGATGCAGAGGATATTTCTTATATCGCACCATCAAACGGACAAGGTGGCGTGGTAACTGGTATTTTCATTAAAGAAGGTCAGTTTGTGAAGAAAGGCCAACTGGTATTAAAGCTTGATGATAAAGTACTTCGCCAGCAGATTAAAATTCAGGAAACACAATTAAGCTTTGCAAAAGAAGTGTATCAGCGTCAAAAAAATCTCTGGGATCAGAATATTGGTACAGAAGTGCAATTGCTTTCTGCAAAAAACAATGTGGATGCATTAGAAAAACAGATTGCAACCATGCAGGAGCAAATTAAACTTTATACAGTTTACTCTGCAGTAAGCGGGATTGCCGATGTGGTAAATGTAAAAGTAGGCGAACTGTTTGTTGGAGCAAATGCATCGGGGCCGCAGATACGTATTGTAAATTCAGCAACACTCAAGGCAATTGTTGATGTTCCTGAAAATTATATGAGCAGAGTACACGTAGGAAGCCCGGTTGTGGTAACAGTTCCTGATATGAACCGTACATACAACTCATCGGTTCGCATTTCATCGCAACTGATTAATCCTAACAGCAGGTCGTTTACAATTGAAGCGCCGGTACCAGGCGGAACAGTTCGACCAAATTCCGTTGCACAGGTTCGTATTAAAGATTACAGCGCACCAAATGCTGTTGTGATTTCGGTAAACCTTGTACAAACCGATGAAAACGGTAAATATGTTTATGTAATGGAAAAAGATGGTAAAGGAAGAAACGTTGCTGTTAAAAAACCGGTTGTAATAGGTGAATCGTACGACAATAAAGTTGAAATAAAAGGCGGGTTACAGTCCGGGATGCAATTGATTACCGATGGATACCAAAATCTGTACAACGGGCAGGTTGTAGCCACTACGGCTTTATAACTTTTTGAATTAACGGATCATTCTTTCTGTACAGCTTTAACGAATCAGGCTTGATGAATAAAGAACAAAAGTACAAGTGTGCGATGCCTGTGAAGCTGAACAGTATTACAAATGATGACTATAAAAAAATACTATGCAATCAAAATTTTTAGAAGGGGTAAGTAAAAAGTTTAAAGAAATATCTTTTACCAGTTGGAGTATAGATAACCGCACAGCTATCTATATTGTAACGTTACTTATTACTGCATTGGGTTTGTATAAATTTCAAACCCTGCCCAAAGAACAGTACCCCGATATTGTGGTGCCTACTATTTCGGTGGTAACCGTATATGTGGGAAATGCTCCTGCCGATATTGAGAATCTTGTAACACGCCCTATCGAAAAGCAAATCAAGAGTATCAGCGGTGCAAGAGTAAACAAGGTGCAATCCATATCGCAGCAGGATTACTCGCTGATTATTGTTGAATTTGATACAGATGTTAAAACAGACCTTGCCAAACAGAAAGTAAAAGATGCGGTTGATAAGGCAAAAACTGATTTACCGCAGGATCTTACATCGCAACCGGAAGTGCAGGAATTTGCTTTCAGCGAAATTCCTATTATGTATGTAAATGTAAGCGGCAACTATGATGCCGTTAAACTGAAACAATATGCCGATAAACTGCAGGACAGGTTTGAGGGACTGAAAGAAATTACAAGAGCAGATATTGTTGGTGCTCCCGAACGTGAAATACAGATTAATGTTGATCCTTACCGGATGGCAGGTGCAAAAATTACCTTCAGCGATATTGAAACTGCTATTAAGCGTGAAAACGCCGACATCAGTGGCGGGCAGGTTGAAAGCGGCAACATGGAACGTACAGTACGTATCCGTGGCCAGTTTAAAACGGCATTTGACATTGATAAAATTGTAGTGAAAAATGTGAGTGGTGCTCCTATTTACCTGAGAGATATTGCTACAGTTAAAGACACGGTTAAAGAAAGAGAAAGCTATGCACGTTTAAATGGAGAAAATGTAATTACGCTCAATATTATTAAGCGAAGCGGCGAAAACCTTATTTCAACTGCCGATACAGTTAAAGGCACTGTGGCAGAAATGAAAACAACAAAAGAGCTGCCCGACGACCTGAATGTAACAATCACCGGCGACCAGAGTAAACAAACAAGAACATCATTCAACGACCTGGTAAATACTATCATCATCGGGTTTATTCTTGTATTGCTTATTCTTATGTTCTTTATGGGTGTTACCAATGCGTTCTTCGTGGCATTGAGTGTGCCGCTGAGTGTGTTTGTTGCGTTTATGTTTTTACCCATTGGCGACTGGATTGTCGGCACCGGTATTTCACTCAACTTCATTGTATTATTTGCATTGCTGTTTGGATTGGGAATTATTGTTGATGATGCCATAGTGGTAATTGAAAATACGCACCGTATTTATCACAATGGACGTGTCCCCATTATACGAAGTGCAAAAGAAGCTGCAGGTGAAATATTTATTCCGGTATTGGCTGGTACTGCAACAACTCTTGCACCGTTCTTCCCGTTGCTTTTCTGGAAAGGAATCATTGGTAAGTTTATGATTTACCTCCCGGTCATGCTCATCTTTACATTAACAGCTTCGCTGGTTGTGGCATTTATCATTAACCCGGTATTTGCTGTGAGCTTTATGAAGCCCGAAGGAAGAGAATATGATGAGCCAAAAAAAGCAATCTTCAGAAAATGGTTCTGGTGGACATTCTGGATTGGTGGTGCTTTAATGCACGTACTGGGCAATCACGGCATAGGAAACTTCCTGTTCTTTATGGCTCTCATGGGGGTATTGAACCGTTACCTGCTGCGTGATTCTATTTATTACTTCCAGGAAAAAATATTACCGAGGCTGATGAACAGTTATGAAAAACTGTTACGCTGGGTATTAAAAGGCCGTCGCCCTGTTTACATGCTTGTATCGTTGTTTATTTTATTCCCGGTATCAGCAGCAATGTTGTACCTGCGTGGCAACCCGGTTACATTCTTCCCAAGCGGCGATCCAAACATCGTATATGTTTATATGAAACTGCCGGTGGGTACCGACGTAAAATATACCGATTCTATTACAAAAGTACTTGAACAGAAAGTTGACAAGGTGCTGGCGAAAGAAAAACCAGGCACAGAAGGTTCAATTGTTGAGAGTGTGATTACCAATGTTGCTGTAAGTGCAAACAACCCGAGGGATAATAACAGGAGCACACAACCAAACCTCGGTCGTATTCAGATTTCATTTGTGGAATATGAAAAACGGCATGGAAAAAGCACACAGCCAATTATGGATGAAATCAGGAATACGATTAGAAATATTCCAGGTGCTCAGATCAGTGTGGAAAAAGAAGCAGGCGGACCAAATACAGAACCTCCTGTTAATATAGAAGTTAGTGGCGATGATTATGCAAGCATTTCAAAGGTTGCTACTGATCTGTACAATTATCTCGACACGAACCGTGTGGAAGGAATTGATAATTTACAAATGGATGTTGACCTGAACAGTCCTGAAATTACCATAACCGTTGACAGAGAACGTGCATTGATTGAAGGAGTAAGCACAGCACAGGTTGGTATGGAAATACGTACAGCATTGTTTGGTAAAGAAATCAGCAAGCTAAAGGAAGGTGAAGATGAATATAAAATTCAGTTGCGTTACAGCGATTTACAACGTAACAATATTACCGACTTGATGAACATGAAAATAACCTTCCGTGATTTTAATACCGGCCAGATAAAACAGGTACCGATTAATGCTGTTGCCAAGTTTGATTATACAAGTACAAGCGGTGGCGTTAAACGCAAAAATCACAAACGTACCATCCAGTTGCAATCAAATGTTGACGATCCTAGTAAAACAACACCCATTAACATTGCCCTGAAATCAAAAATTGATGACTTTAAAAACAAAACAAGGATACCTGATGATGTAACTATTAAACAAAGTGGTGAAAGTGAACAACAGAAAGAAACATCAGCATTTCTTGGCAATGCACTGATGATTGCCATTGGCCTGATCTTTATGATCCTTGTATTACAGTTCAACAGTTTAAGTAAACCGTTTATTGTAATTACAGAAATATTCTTCAGTGTAATTGGTGTAATGATTATGTATTCAATAACCGGGCAAACCATTGCAACAATCATGTTCCTTGTTGGTATTGTTGGTCTTGCAGGTATTGTAATTAAAAACGGTATTCTCCTAATCGAATTCACCGATGAGCTTCGTCATCGTGGATACAAAACAAGAGAAGCAGCTATACAGGCAGGTAAAATCCGTATTATCCCCGTATTGTTAACAGCACTTGCAACCATGCTTGGCTTGTTACCCCTTGCAGTTGGATTTAATATCGATTTCATATCACTGTTTCAGCATCTGAATCCAAAGATTTTCTTTGGTGGTGATAGTGTGGTGTTCTGGGGGCCGTTAAGCTGGACAATTATTTATGGTTTACTTTTCGCATTCTTTTTAACACTGGTAATGGTGCCGAGTATGTATGTTATTTCTGAACGTTTACGCAGACCAATGGAACGTTTTTATGGAACAAAATACATTGCCTTACTCGGGTTCCTCGGGCCATTGTTCTTTATACTGGTTGGAATCATGTATCTCGGAAGAGCAATACAAGGCAAAAAAGTGTGGATGGGACAGCAAAGAAAAGCAACAGATTAACAACGTAGAGATGTCTTGATATTTGGTTATAAAAAACCCCTTCAAATGAAGGGGTTTTTATTTGAGAAAGTTTGCAGGCAACCACTCCTTTCAAACTTTTACTCAAAAGGTTTGTCAAAATATCTAACCAAAAAACACATGCAAACCACAAAAAAGCACCCGTTTTTACGTTGTAAAGTAATTGACAAATTTCTGTATTAGCAATAACACAATCAGGTAGTTTTTCAGTTTATTTTATACCCTGTTTGCAGTATATGAACGGTTCTGCATTCAAAACAAAGAGCCTTAGATTTGTAACATCATTTTTAAACAAAACAACCTTTTATGGCACAGGCACACGAAATCGATTATCGCATTGTTGGTGAAGAAATGCAGTATGTTGAAGTAGAATTAGACCCCAATGAAACAGCAATAGCAGAAGCCGGCAGTTTTATGCTGATGGATGATGGCATTCAGATGGAAACAATTTTTGGCGATGGAAGCAGCAATCAGGGCAATAGTGTTTTAGGAAAACTTTTCTCAGCAGGGAAACGTTTGTTGGTTGGTGAAAGCCTGTTCATGACCGCTTACACTAATGTGGGTCAAGGGAAAAAAAGGGTAAGTTTTGCTTCACCTTATCCTGGAAAAATTATTCCACTCGATCTTATGCGGCTTGGCGGAACAGTCATTTGTCAGAAAGATGCTTTTCTCTGTGCAGCCAAAGGCGTAAGCGTTGGCATTGCCTTGCAACGTAAACTCGGCACAGGGCTATTTGGCGGCGAAGGTTTTATTATGGAAAAACTCGAAGGCGATGGGATGGCTTTCGTACATGCAGGCGGGCATGTGTTTGAACGTGAACTACTGGCTGGCGAAATACTGAAAATTGATACCGGCTGCGTTGTTGCTTACACCAAAACAATCGACTTTGATATTCAGTTTATAGGCGGCATCAAGAACAGTATTTTTGGTGGCGAAGGTTTATTCTTTGCAACATTAAGAGGTCCGGGAAAAGTATGGATGCAGACACTCCCTATTTCACGACTTGCAAGTCGCATTCTTTCTTATTCACGCCCCGGTAACCGCAAAGAAGAAGGAAGCATTCTCGGAGGTATTGGCAACCTGCTGGATGGTGATGGATTTTAATGCAAGGCAATCTTCATATTAAAAAAGGAAGCATTTTATTGATGCTTCCTTTTTTAATTGCCTTTGAAATCATTGCAAAATCAAAAGATTATTTGCCAAACTACCCCTGTCA
This sequence comes from Chitinophagaceae bacterium UBA1953, assembly GCA_002336115.1. GTDB lineage: Bacteria > Bacteroidota > Bacteroidia > Chitinophagales > Chitinophagaceae > Lacibacter. The sequence continues at coordinate 6,547 of DDEN01000051.1, read as the reverse complement.
GTAACCCATAACACATGATAACTACCAGCAGGAATATTATCAACTGACAATTGGGTCTCAATCGAATTTCTTTGAACATCTTTTTGCAAAATAATTCGTCCTTTAAAATCAATGACTTTTATTACAGAGGCCTTTAATGAAGCTGAGTGTTTAATTGTTACGATATTCTTTGCAGGATTAGGATAAACAATCAGTTGGCCTTCAGTAATTCTGTTTATTGCATTAACAGGTGTTATAGTATTATAAACAAAACCATTATTGAAATTGAGCCTCCGGGAGTAGTAATTGATATTTTACCTGATGCGCCACTACCAACAGTAGCAATAATGCTGTCCTGGGAAATAATCGTAAAGTACAAGGAAGGAACATCGCCAAATGTTACGCTTGTAGCCTGACCAATGTTTGAGCCAGTAATGATTATTTGTGAGCCAGAAGAACCTGATTGCAGACTAAAATTATTAATTAATTGAGGTGGAGGAGCAGCCTCATTCATCCTGTTTCGTAAAATTCTCACAACATTCGCCCCTTTATAAACTAGGCAAAGTTCAGGTTTTGAGTCCCCATCCAAATCGCCTGTAATTGTTTTAATACCTGCCGACATATTAAATTCATAAAAAGGAGCAAATGAAATAATACCATTGTCACAATTATACAATTTTCAAAGGGTAATATTCATTGGAAATCATAAAATAGGTTATCCTAAAGGCAGGTCTTTTCTGCACAGAAGATCAAGAGGCTTTTGAAAAATATATTCCCTCCTGAATGGCTGCATTTTTCTTTTCCGCAAATCCTATCTTCGCCGCATGCAATTCAGCAACATCATTGGTCAGCAGCAGGTGATTCATCAGTTACAGGAAATGATGGACAACAACCGCCTCAGCCATGCTTTGCTTTTCATTGGCAAAGAAGGCAGCGGAGCATTACCACTTGCACTTGCTTTCAGCACCTATGTTGTTACTCAAAGCGAAAAACAAAAACCGGTTGCAACAACTGCAGGTTTGTTTGGCGATGAACTATCTCCCCTCTCTGAAGGAGAGGGGCAGGGGGAGAGGTTGGCTGAACAATATATTCACCCTGATATTCATTACAGCTACCCGGTTATTCCACGCAAGAGTGGCGATAAACCCATCAGCACCGATTACATTAATGAATGGCGGGAATTTATTAAGCAATATCCCTACGGCAACGTGTACGATTGGTTGCAGTTTATTGGTGCCGAAAACAAACAGGGAAATATTACCGCAGCCGAATGTGCCGATATCATCCGCAAACTCAACCTCAAAAGTTTTGAGAGCGAATACAAAATACTTGTGCTTTGGATGCCAGAATACCTCGGCAACGAAGGCAACAAATTGTTAAAGTTGATTGAAGAACCTCCGGCTAATACATTGTTTATTCTTGTTGCCGAAAATGAAAGCCTGGTGTTGCCAACTATTGTAAGCCGTTGTCAAACGGTGCGCATTCCACCTGTTGAAATAAAAGATGTGGCTGAAGCTCTGATCCAGCGAAGCAGGTTAAGTGAAGATCAGGCCATGCAGATTGCCGGTGTGTGCGAAGGCAATTACAGGGAAGCACTGCAACTGATTCAGCATGCAGAAGAAGACTGGCAATCACTGCTGCGTGAATGGCTCAACTCCATGCTTAAAACCGGGCCGGTGGCACAGGTTAAATGGGTTGATATCATCAGCCAGCAGGGGCGTGAAAAGCAAAAGCAGTTCCTGCGTTACTTTACGCATTTGCTGGAGCAAAGCATCCGACTGCGAACAATGGGCGAAGACAATCTGCCACTTACCGGTGCTGAAAAAGATTTTTCCGTCCGCCTCAACAAGCTTTGCGATGTCAGTCAGCAGCAGGCCATAACACTTGAACTGGATAAAGCCGCTTATTATATTGAACGTAATGCCAACGCCAAAATGCTCTTTATGGCGCTCACCATCAAACTCTATCATATTATTGCCAATAAATCGGTGATTGAGGTGAATTGATTTTTTTTGATAGATTGCTCCCAATAGCTGCTTACCCAACCTTTTGCAATAAGAAATTTCCTATTCTTTAAAATATTCAACACCATTTTGTCCTACGTACCCAACCTTACCATTTACTGTAACCTTTAATACAGAAAATACCTGAGGATATCCTTTTGCATCGTTAGAATATAAATCTTTTACGAATTCTATAAAATCATATTGGGGTTCAATAATACTCGCTTGCTTTCTATAAAAAAAAACTCCAAGTTTTGATTTTTTCCAAAGTAAAAAATACGATTGATCTTTTTCTACTTTATTGTAAATGAAGGGAAGCAACTCTCTTCCAAATTCATTTGCAATACCTGTTCCATTATTTTTTTTACCTATTATGATAAAGCGGCTTCCGCCTGAAATACTTCGCCCAAGATCGTCAGGAAATAAAAAATAAATTCTATCATATTCATATTGTGTTAACAGTTCTGGCTTAGCATTCTGAGTAAAAAAAACTACTGCTGCATATTTGCCGTTTTTTTCAATCGCATAAGCCCAATATCCTCCAATACCCTCAATAGACCTAAAGGCATCAGGAGAAAACTCTTGCTTAATTTTTTCTCTGTGAAGATTATAAATTTCATCTTGATTTGGTTTTACCCCTCCCCAAAATGGTTCATCTTCTAACAAAGTAGGTATAAGTAAGGATTCATCTTTTGATGATAATAAAACTGATTTCCCAGTTAATTGATTAACCTTATATTTATTTTTACCTTTCACACCAAGCAAAAAACCGCCTGAATTGATTTCGTTCCTAACCGAATAAATGGTAATATGATCATAAACAACTGGAATAATCAATTTACCAGCAGAGTTATACATTCCTTCTTTTTTATTTTCTATAACTTCTATATTACTTCCGAAAGAAAAAACATGATCATATTTTATAGGCACAATTACATTGCCCTTATTATTAACAGCACCCCATTTTTTCCCATTGTTTGATATAATAAAAATTTCCTTATCAATTTGAAGAAAATTATAAAGAGGTTCAACAATAACTTTTCCTAAATTATTTATTGCTCCAACCTTCTTATTTATTTTAACAACTGCGTACTTACTTTCTTCAAAAAAGCCAACACTATCCCATACTGGCGAAAAAATGATTTTACAACTTGTATCACAATAGCCCCATTTGTTAACTTCTCTATATGGCATTAAATATTTTTCAGACTGGGCAAAAGAAAAAATTCTTGTGCTTATTAAAAAACAAATAAGAGCTATTTTCTTCATAGATAATTATAAATTTTAAGCAATTATACGATAATAACATTTTTATTCTTCTGTAATGAGCGGCTCACCGGCTTCGTCATCTTTTTTATCGGTGAGCCACCTTGCAGGTAACCCACCGTACCCACCGAATCTACCGCATATCAAAACATCTGTTTGTTTGCGCAAAAAACTTTATTTTTGATGAATGACCTGTGCCGTAGGATGGTGAAAGAGAGAACAGGTTATAAGAAGAAAAGATTTTGTGTGCAGGCTTTTGAAATGCTATTGGGCTTCGTTGTGTCACTCACTTCAACATACATTGCTACTATTGGGCAAAAAAAGCCAGCTCCGTAATGATATGAACGTACAAGAGTGCGACGCAACAAAAGAATAATAGATATTCTGCTGCTTGCTCCCAAAACTGCTTCTTCATTTTTCATTTTTAACTATTCATTTCTCATTTAGTATATGGGTTGTTCAAGTTGTGGTACAAATAGCGTCAATGGATGCAAAAGCAACGGTGGCTGCAGCACTGGTGGCTGTAACCGTTTGAATGTACACGACTGGCTGGCCAATCTGCCATTCAGCGATCCCGACAGTGATTGCCGTGTTATTGAAGTTACCTTCAACAACGGCAGTCGTAAAGATTTTTACCGGAACAATACGCTTCAGACTTTCATAAAAGGCGACATGGTTACTGTTGAAGGTGTAAGTGGTTTTGATGTGGGTATGGTTAATCTTACCGGCGAGCTGGTGCGTTTGCAGATGAAGAAAAAGGGTGCAAAGGAAGATAACCCTGAAATGAAAAAAATTATGCGCAGGGCCAATGAAATGGACCTGCAGAAATGGAGCGAAAGCAAGAGCAGGGAAAAACCTTCGTTAACAAGAGCAAGAGCAATTATTATACAACTGAACCTGGATATGAAACTGATTGAAGTGGAGTTCCAGGCCGATGGAAGAAAAGCAACTTTCTATTACACTGCCGAAGATCGTGTTGATTTCCGTGAGCTGATTAAAATTTATGCTTCTGAGTTTAAGATTAAAGTGGAGATGAAGCAGATCGGCATCAGGCAGGAAGCTGCGAAGATTGGTGGCATTGGCAGTTGCGGAAGAGAATTATGCTGCAGCAGCTGGCTCAGCGATTTTAAAAGTGTTACAACCACTATTGCACGTTACCAGAATTTAACCATCAATCAAACAAAACTCAGCGGACAATGCGGACGTTTAAAGTGCTGTTTGAACTATGAACTGGATACTTACCTTGATGCATTACAGCAGTTTCCTAATAATGCTGATACGCTGGAGTTAAGCCGTGGCACAGCAACGCTGATAAAAAAAGATATTTTCAAAAATCTGATGTGGTATATTTTACCCGACAGTAATAAACAATATCCTGTTCCTATTGAGCGAGTAAAAGAAATCAGGTTCATGAATGCAAAAGGTCAGCGGCCTGATGAACTGGGAGCAATTGAACTTTCGCCTGTTAAAGCAGAAGAAAAAGAGCATGTGCATGTTGAACTTGTTGGACAAATAAGCTTAAAGGCTTTGGAACGTAACAGCCGCAAAAGAAAAGATAAAGAGCAACAGCAAAAACGCCAGGATCAGCAAAAGCAACCGCAGCGGCCTCAACAACAAAACAGGCCACAGCAAGGCGGTCAGCAGCAAAATAAACAAGGTGGCAATCCGCAGAACAGGCAAGGTAATCAGCAGCAAAAGCAGGGAGGTCAACAGAAGCAGCAACAACAACCAAAACAACAGCAACGACCTCAACAACAAAACAGGCCACAGCAAGGCGACAGGAATAAAGGCCAGCAACAGCAGCCTCCTAAGAAATAAAGAAAAGCCCCGGCATTAATAATGCCGGGGCTTTCAGTTTAATGCTTTTACATTATCCTCGTCTTCGCTCAAGCAGGGCCATCATCATTAACCCAAGCTGCACTCTTGTTTCTTCACCAGTTTCAAAAGAAGCTTCCTGGTTTAGTGAAAATTTGCGGCCAAAAAACGAAGCCTGTTTTTTAAACGTGGCCACCAATGTGCCATCGGGACGTTTTACAGTATAAGCTGGGTTAAAAAAGTAACCGGTCAAAATTCCAACAAAAGGTATTTCAGAAAGGACGGCATCACCCACTTTTACCCATGCATTCTTTTCCTGTATAATCAAATCCTGCTGGTCTTTTTCATCATATAACTCGTAATGTGCTTTCCAAAGCGAACGCCATCCTTTACGTGCCACCCGGCCAATATGTACCCCATCCGCCCTTGTAAAAGTATAAGTTGTATTAAAATCGAGCCATTTATTGGCATTGATTGTATAAAGCAAACTGCTTTTTGTTTCATCGCTGAACACTTCTACATGTTCAGTTAGTTTAAACAGTTTTGCTTTTACATAAGCCTTTGTCATGCCCGATGCATCCACTGCCCTGAAATCATTGTAAATAGTTCCAATACGGAAAATAAACTGATACGGATAGAATACCGGATCAAAAACAGACGTGTCGTTCATAATTTTTTTTGCAATGATAGAACAGGAACTGAATACTTCCAAAACAGGTTGAGTTAGACTTTACGTCTGTCCTGAATCTGGCGACAGCCGATCCGGGATAATGTAATGGTTAAAACAGGGCGGGTGGAATGAAATGAAATAATGGTAAAGGGCGATGAAGTAACCACCTGGCTCAACGGCCACCAGATGATAAACACAAAAAAGCCGCTTAATAATTAAGCGGCTTTATATCATCTGTCGTGTAAGCTTATTGTGCTACCTGTGCATTCATTGCTTTTGCAGCTTTCTTTCTTTCTTCTTCATCCAATATTACTTTACGCATACGGATGAAGTTTGGAGTTACTTCAATACACTCATCAAATTCAATATACTCCATACATTCTTCCAGCGTCATCAACGTTTTTGGAGCAATACGTGTTGCATCGTCACTTCCGCTTGCACGGTGGTTGGTTAATTTTTTACCTTCAGTTGCATTTACTACAAGATCGCCGGGTTTAATATGCTCGGCAATAATCTGTCCTGCATAAACCTCTTCACCCGGATCAACGAAGAACGTACCACGGTCCTGTAGTTTATCAATCGAGTAACCGGTTGTTTTATCCTGGAATTTAGACAGCAGAACACCGTTGTTACGTCCGGGTATCTGTCCTTTCCACGGTTTGTATTCGCTGAAACGGTGAGCCATTACAGCTTCACCTGTTGTGGCAGTAAGCATTTGTGTACGCAAACCAATTAAACCTCTTGAAGGAATATCAAATTCAAGATGCTGCATTTCACCTTTTGTATCCATTACATGCAGTTCACCTTTACGGCG
>DDEN01000041.1 GCA_002336115.1 Chitinophagaceae bacterium UBA1953 | reverse complement strand
GGAAGCAAATATGCAGCGCCAGCAACTGCACAAGCGTAATGAATTTCTGGAAGAGCTGAATAGAGATCTGCAGCAGGTTTCAGATCATAATAAAAAACTGGAAGCGCAGCTTTCACGTTTATCAGAAATTGAAGTAATGCTTGCAAAAATTTCTGCGGGTCAAAAACTGTAAAACCCAACAGCTATAAACAGAAAAAGGATGGTGTTTTTGCCATCCTTTTTTATTTCTTTAGTGTGTTGTTACGCTTTCTTTGCGTCTTTTTTTGCAGCTTTCTTGGCAACTTTTGCAGGGCGGCTTTTTCCGAAAGAACCTTTAAAGCGTTTGCCTTTTGCTGTTTTTTTATCACCTCTTCCCATAGTAAATTTTATTTGATGTTAATTGAAATCTGAAGATAAATTAAAAAACCATGTTTATCAAAAAGAGCAGGAAAGCTTTTGTTCCCTGCTCTTTCTGAATAATTCAGGTAATTAGAGCTTTGCAGCTAATTCTTTACCGGCCTTAAACTTGGCAACTTTCTTTGCTTTGATTTTGATTGTTGCACCTGTTTGCGGGTTACGGCCAGTACGAGCAGCACGTTTGCTTACAGAAAAAGTACCGAAACCAACTAATGTTACCTTGCCATCTTTTTTCAATGTTTTGGTAACAGCATCGATGAAAGAATCCAATGCAGCATTTGCCTGAGTTTTAGAAATACCTGCATCGTCGGCAAGTTTTGTAACTAAATCAGCTTTGTTCATAGTGAGAATTTTTTAAGTGGGACAAATATAGATGCTTTTGTATTTCAATAAAATTTTTTTAATTGAAAATAGATTGTGTGAAATCCTCTAAAATCCTTATTGGGTAAGGGTTACAGGTGATGACAGATTTTTAAAAATGAACAACATCTGTTAACCGAAAAGCTGAAACCATTTACTGTAAAGGGTTTCAGCTTTTCGGCATTATGAATTTGATTAAAAAATACCGTTTTTTTGATGAATAAAAGTTAAAACTGATTGAATTTACTTTTTCCACAATCAGTGTACAACTTCCATAATACTTCTGAAAGAAATGAACTGATTGCCCCATTCCTGAAATGCTTTATTACGTAATGTTTCAGCAAATTTTTCTATGTATTCATTTTTATTTTCGGTTGATTGAGTAAAATATTGTGCAGCATAAGTTGGTCCTTCTTCTTCATCAATTTCCACAATTCTTAATAACTGTGAGTGTGTGAAACAGCCTGTGGCTACAACTTCGGGCATATGAATTTCTTTCATCCACTTAACCCATTCATCGTGAATTTTCCAGGTAAGTTTGGTGGTTACATTATAAATAATCATGGAATTAAGTATTTGTTTTACGAATATCGTTCAATAAACTTTTTACAAGAATAAATAACAAAGTGAGTACACCCAGTAAAACCGGCCATATAAACCATTTTTTAAAAAAAGATTTTTCAGTTGGTTCAGGTTTTGTTTTCTCAACTGCTGCAATTTTTCCTGCTTTTAAAATCATTGTGTTTGAAGGAATACTGTCTTTAAATTGCTCAAGATCAAAATCGGGCAGTGAAGCTGAATCGTTTTCCATCAGCAAGTGGTACTTGTGATTTGCTTCGAGATAAGAGACCGCCGATACATTTGGCTCACTGCAATAAACATCGGTAATTGTTAATGGCGGGTTGTCTTTATTTTCAAATACAACAAGAAGCTGTTTTGCTTTTACAACAGGGAATTCAAACTCCTGTATTCCCCGTAATAATTCAAATTCTGCTATAAATTTTCCCGGCTTTCCTTTTTCATCCGGGAGATAAACAGCAAAATGCCTTGCATAAAATTTAGGGCCATTTATTTTCAAACGAAGTTTGCCAATATGACTGGGAATCTGTTCAGTTACCATCAACAATGTTTGACTGCCTGACTCTGTTTGAACAAATATTGTATTGCTGTGTTCAATAAATAACCTTGGGGGTTCAAAATATTCTTTTGTATAAACACCTGCATGTAAAATATTAAGCGGGTCGTTTTGAAAATTATTAATCACAATTTTAAAAAACCGGTAGTCCGATGAAATGAATTTCAACTCCTGTACATATTCAGCAACTGTTGTTTCATACGAGCGCTCAATAAAAACAGGGGAAATAATGAACCAGTGTTTCTGATCGTTGCTGCCGCTGATAATGCCTGTGCGGCTTACATCTGTATTTTTAAGGAAGAATTTTATTCTGGAAACAAGCGTATCAGCTTTGTTTAGCAGAATGATTTCAGTTTTACCGCTGTCGGTAAGTTTGTTGCTCATGATGGGGAAATCAATAATCTTTTCCTTTGCAATTACTTCTCCACCATTGAGCATAATATGCGGAATCCATTTTCCTTTTTCATCAGCAATACGGAAATCAGAAAAATCTGTCTTAAGATGAGATGTGATTTCAGGACTTAATGTAATTGTATAAAATCCTGTTTCCTTTACAGAATCAAGATCAGCCTTGTAGTTAAACTGCTGTGCAAATGAAATTTCTGTTGAAAAAATCAACAGCAGAAAAATGAGTTTAAGCTTTTTGTTTTTCATCATCAATAATCAATTTTTTCAAACGCTGATACATAAATGATATTACCAGCAGCAACACCCCCAGAAGAATAAATGCAGCAATTTTACCTCCGGCAGGTATATTCCTGATGTCGTATAAAAACAGTTTCACCAATGTAATACCAAACAGGATAATTGATCCCCAGCGCAATGGCTTAAAACTGTTTCTTAACCCAAGCCACATCATTACAAATGAACTGATGCTCCAGCTAATGGTTAACACAGCTTTGTTGTACAGGTTGAAATAGAAGTTGCTGTTTTCTGTATTAACGTTATTCAGTATCAGCCACGGATAAAGAAGAGAGAAGCTGATTACCAAAAGGTAAGCTGCTGCTATAATATAAGTTGTAACAGATAGTCTTTCTTCTTTATAATTTTTGCTCAGCGAATGTATCGTTTCAAGCATGAGCCAGAACAGTAATAAAACACCTGCCCAATGTGCAGCAACAGGAAGTGCAGATTTGTGCTGTAGAATAAGATCGTTTACAAAATAATCTTTGGTGCCGACTATCCCTGTGCAGTAAAAAATGAAAACATAGCCTGTAATTGCAAGCAGCAATGATTGGCTGTGTTTTCTCAATTGCCTTAGCAAAAGAACTGTTACAGCGGCAAAAACAGCAGTATAAAAGAAACTGTAAGGTGTAAACATACCTGCAGCAAACTGCCGTGTTGAAAGCTGATAATTCAGTTCAAACATACCGGCAATATAAAGAATGAGAATCCCTGCACTCAACATTGTGTTGCGGACGAAGCGGTTGGAGAAACCTTTCAGATACCATGAATCTGCTTCTTTGTACAATAATGAATAATAAACAAATAGTGCAATACTTACAAATGCTGAAGTAAGATATGCTTTGTTGAAAATGATCATCCGATTTTCGGAAACTTGGGCGTAAAGATCAATCCAGTCCATTAATAAACTAACGAGTAGCGCAGCAAACACAATCAACAAAGCAATCTTCATCAGTTTTATTTGTGAACGCTGATATAACCAGAAAAGCAGAACTGTTTCAGCAGCCCAGAACAGGGTAATATAATTTCCATTTAGCTGTACCGGAGCCGTAAGTGAAATATAGGTAAGTGTTAAACCAATCAGCAGGTAAATAAAGTTTTTATCGGTTTTAAAACGTTTAAAGAAAGCCCAGGCAAACACGAAATTTATAATTGCAAGTATGATTGTGAACAATCCTTTAGAGTCGCCATTATTCCATTTGGAAAGAATAAACATCCCTGCACTAAAGTAAAGTGCATTAATTCCTAGGAGCAAAGAAAAATCGAACTTGCTGAACAACTCATTTGTACGTAGTTTGTTTATGATTGCCATGGCAATAAACTGCACATAAAACAATGATGCAAACAGGATAGCGGCTTTATACGGAACAATATTGTAATTGACTGCCTGGTTTACCAGCCATCCTCCAAAAATTATTGTGGTAAAGAAAACCGCAATGTAATGAACAATGCCCCACTTTTTAAAATAAGATAATGCAAGCAGCCCCGTGTTTAAAATACACAGGTAAATGAACAGCGATATGTAATTGTTTTCTCCTGTACTTAGCAGGAAAGGAGTTACAAAGCCGCCAATTGTTGCCAGCACAGCCAGTTCAGTACGGTTATATAATAACGAAAGCACTACTGCAAAAGCAGTAATCACTATCATTATAATAAATGCGGATGTTTGTGAAAAGAGATGATACTGATGAAAGCCAAGTGCAATTGTAAAATAAAGAACTGTAAGGCCGCCTCCTACTAATACCGAACTGAACGAACGGTACTTTTCTTTTAAACGATGAGCAAGAAAAATCAATGCTGCGCCGCATAACAAACCAATACTTACACGGCCAACCTGGTTAATCCATTCTTTATCAATTGCATATTTTACAAAGAATCCGATGCCCAGCACCAGAACGGCAATGCCAATTTTATTGGCAAGATTTTCACCAATGAATTTTTCAATGTCGGGATTTTCTGCTACCCACTTTTCCCACCAGCTTTGTTTATTTTCCGAAACTTGTTGAGGTATTGTAACCTGCTGCTGTTTTTTAACAGGAACCGTTTCAGTGGGTTGAGCCGGAGTTGCTTTTTCAACAGGTGGTTCAATTACTTTGGGATGAATATAAGCTGGGGCAGGCTTTTCTTCTTTTACAGCAGGTGCTTCCTTAACCGGATCTGTTTTTTGCTGAAGAACAGACTCTGTTTTTTCTTTAACGGGTTCAGACTTTACAAATTGCTGCTGCAGTTTATCATTCATCTGCATAAGTTTATTCTCAACAGATTTAATCCTGTTTAGAATCTCATTCTGCTTTTGATTACGGTTAGCAGCGTTTATGATTATCAAAACAAGAATTGCAAGGATAATCAGAATTATAAGGGCTTCCATAAAGGAGGTTTTACAGGTTCAGTTCAAGGTACACAGGACAATGATCACTGTGCTTTACATCAGGATAAATTTCTGCATCTTTCAGATTTTTTTTCAACGGTTCTGTAACACTGATATAATCAATACGCCAGCCTTTATTGTTCAAACGTACAGAAGGGAAACGCTGGCTCCACCAGCTGTAACGATGAGGTTCTGGATGAAATTCACGGAATGTATCAATCCATCCGCTTTCTAAAAACTTTGTCATCCATGCACGTTCTTCCGGTAAAAATCCACTTGAATTTTTATTTCCTTTCGGATCATGAATGTCAATTTCATTGTGTGCAATATTGTAATCGCCGCAGAGAATTAATTTGGGATGTTTCTTTTTTAATGTGTTGAGCCATGCATAATATTCATCCAGCCATTTGTATTTAAAACTCTGGCGTTCATCGCCACTTGTTCCGCTGGGGAAGTAAGTATTGATTAAACGCACATCACCAAAATCAAGCTGAATTACCCTGCCTTCATCATCACTTGGGCCGTGACCGTTACCATATTCAATGTTATTGGGTTTAATTTTTGTAAACACTGCCACACCGCTGTACCCTTTTTTTTGCGCACTGAACCAGTAGTTGTAATAGCCCAGTTCGTGAAATGCTTCATGATTAACATCATCCTTTGTGGCTTTTGTTTCCTGAACGCAAACAATTTCTGCCGGGTTTGTTTTCATCCAGTCAAGAAATCCTTTTTTAATAGCGGCTCTTATTCCGTTAACATTGTAAGAAATGATGCGCATGATCAGTAATTGTTATTGTTGAGATGATTAACTTGCATTTCCTCAAACCGAAATTATGAGAATTCTGTCATTGTTTGCTATTTCAGTTCTGTTCCTTTTTTCAAGTGCATTTGCCAAAGAAATTTCTTCACCATCAGGAAAAATAAAAGTAATTGCTGATGTGGATGGGTCGGGTAAACCTTTTTATTCAGTTACGTATAATCAACATGCGGTTATTCAGCAATCGTATATGGGGTTTGTATTTGCCGGTAATGAAGATTTTTTTTCCGGTTTCAGCATTGTTGCTGATGAAGCAAAAAGTGTTAATGAAAGCTGGAATCCTGTTTGGGGCGAAGTGAAAACAATCCGAAATCAATACAACCAGCTAAAATTGATGCTGAAGCAAAACAGCACAAACAAATTACTGAATATTGAATTTCGTGTGTTTGACGATGGCGTTGGTTTCAGATATGAATTTCCACGCCAGCAGAACATAACGTATTTTATTATCACAAAAGAAATCACTCAATTCAGTCTCACAGGCGATCATAAGGCATTCTGGATTCCCGGTGATTATGATACAAATGAACAGTTATATACAACTTCTGAATTAAGTAAAGTAGATGCGTGGAAATCGGACATGGTTTCAGTTGGCGGAAGAGAGCTGAATGTGCCCGATCAATATGCTGTGCAAACACCATTGATGCTGAAAACAGCGGATAGCGTGTATATAAATATTCATGAAGCTGCTCTCATTGATTTTCCGGCAATGCAATTACATGTTGACGGAACTGCACATTTGCTCAGTGCTAATCTTGTACCCGATGCTTTTGGTAACAAAGCTTATTTACGCACACCTGCAACATCGCCCTGGCGTACAATTATTGTAAGCAATAAGGCGACGGATATTCTTGCCTCAAAAATGATTCTGAACCTGAATGAACCATCTGAAATCAGTAATACATCATGGATTAAGCCAATGAAGTTTATAGGTGTTTGGTGGGAAATGCAGGTAAATAAAGGAAGCTGGAATTACACCGATAAGCCAGATGAGCTTGGCGCTGATGGGAAACCTGTTCCAAACGGGCATCACAGTGCAAATACAGAAAATGTAAAACGTTATATTGATTTTGCTTCAAAAAACGGCATACAGGGTTTGCTTGTTGAAGGTTGGAATACAGGATGGGAAGGATGGTATGGCAACTGGAGCGGAAGGCATTTTGATTTTGTTACACCCTATCCTGATTTCGATGTGGAAGCTATTCAGAAATATGCTGCTGAAAAAAATGTGCAGATGATTATGCATAACGAAACAAGTGCAGATGCAGCAACTTATGATCAGCAAATGGATACTGCTTTCAGATTTATGAACCGGTTTGGTTATCGTTCAGTAAAAACAGGATACGTAGGTCATATTATTCCAAGAGGCGAACATCACGATGGACAATGGATGGTAAATCATTATCTGAGATCAGTTAAAAAGGCTGCAGATCATAAAGTGATGATTGATATACATGAACCTGTTCGTCCAACAGGTTTGCATCGCACATTCCCCAACTTCATTGCATGCGAAGCAGGAAGAGGAAATGAGTTTAATGCGTTCAGCGAAGGCAGTCCCCCCGAACATGAAACCATTCTTCCTTTTACACGTTTAATGGGTGGGCCAATGGATTACACGCCGGGTATTTTTAAATTAACAGGCTATGCAGCAGCAGCGCCAAATCGTCGTATGCATACAACTCTTTGTAAGCAGCTTGCACTGTATGTAACATTATACAGCCCCTTGCAGATGGCTGCTGACCTGCCGGAAAATTATAACGCAAAGCAAGATGCGTTTCAATTTATAAAAGATGTGCCTGTTGATTGGGACGACAGTAAATATTTAATGGCAGAGCCTGGAGATTATGTGATTGTTGCAAGAAAAGAAAAAAACAAAGAGAACTGGTTTTTAGGCGCTATAACAGATGAGCAGGCAAGAAACTTTATGGTGCCGCTGAGTTTCCTGAAAGCAAATCAGAAATATATTGCTACTGTTTATCGTGATGCAGATAAGGCGAATTATGACGGAGATGCGGAAGCTTATGTAATTGAAAAATTTGTTATAACCAACTCAACAAATTTCAAAGTGAAACTGGCTCCGGGTGGAGGATGTGCAATAAGTATAAAACCCGCAACAGCAGAAGAAATAAAAGCAATAAAGAAATACAAATAAGCGAATGATTGAAACAATCATCTATGATCTTGGCGGAGTTCTGATTGACTGGAATCCCATGTACGTTTATAAGAATTATTTTGATAGTGAAGAAAAGCTGAACTACTTTTTTGAACACATCTGTACACACGACTGGAATGAACAACAGGATGCCGGTCGCTCAATAGTTGAAGCAACAAATATTCTCATTGAACGGTATCCCGATTGGGAGCAGCCCATTCGTGATTATTACGGAAGATGGACGGATATGCTTGGCGGACCTGTTGAAGGAGCAGTTGAAATATTCAAACAGTTAAAAGACTGCGGCGGGTATAAAATTTATGCATTAACCAACTGGCAGCACGATTTGTTTAACATTCCGCTTGTACGTTACAATTATCTTGGATGGTTTGATGGGATTGTTGTAAGTGGAGTGGAAAAAACAAGAAAACCTTTTCCTGAATTTTACCAGATACTTTTTGACCGGTATAGTGTGGATGTTTCAAAAGCATTGTTTATTGATGATAACCTGCGCAACATTGAAGCAGCAAAACAGCTCGGGCTGGAAAGTATTCATTTCAGGAATGCAGATTTGCTGAAGGAAGAATTGGTGAGAAGAGAAGTTCTCTAAGTAATATAAAAGATGTTTCACGCAAAGGAACAAAGCTCACAACGTATGATTTTTCTTTGTGAGCTTTGTATCCACTGTGAACTTTGTGTGAAACTATTTTCTTTTATTACTCCAAAATCGGTCTCAACCATTTTGTAGCTTCATCAATACTCATTCCCTTACGTTTTGTATAATCTTCCAGTTGATCTTTTTCAATTTTGCCCACACCAAAATACTTGCTTTCAGGATGTGCAAAATACCAGCCACAAACACTTGCTGCAGGATACATGGCCAGCGATTCAGTTAAATGAATGCCGGTTGCTGCTTCACCGCCAAGCAATGAAAACAGCTTGTATTTTTCTGTATGATCGGGGCATGCAGGATAACCCGGAGCCGGACGTATTCCTGTATAGCTTTCTTTAATCAAATCTTCATTACTCAACTGCTCATCTTTTGCATAAGCCCAGAATTCTTTTCTTGTACGTTCGTGCAGTAATTCAGCAAAGGCTTCAGCTAAACGATCGGCTAGTGCCTGTAATGTAATCTTGCTGTAATCATCATGTGCTGCTTCAAAACGTTTGATATGTTCTTCAATGCCATGAATGGTTACTGAAAATGCACCGATATAATCCTGGAGATTTGTTTCAGCCGGAGCAATAAAATCTGCAAGCGAACTGTTTGGTTGCCCTTCTGCTTTTTTAATCTGCTGACGAAGGAATTCAAGATTTACAGTTGCTCCGTTATTGCTTACAGTAACGGTATCCTTTCCATCACTGTTCGCTTTCCAGAAACCGGCAGTCCCTTTTGCTGTTAACCATTGTTCTTTGATGATCTGGTCTAACATCAGGTTTGCATCATTATAAAGCTTGGTAGCTTCAACACCTACTTTTTCATCGCTTAAAATTGCAGGGAATTTTCCATGCAGTTCCCATGCAATAAAGAATGGTTGCCAATCAATGTATTTCCTGAGTTCATTTAAATCATAGTTGTCGTATGATTTTGCGCCAGTATAAGCAGGGACAGCTGGCTGATAATTTGTCCAGTCGATCTTTGCTTTGTTTTGTTGTGCATCGGCAAAACTCAAAAACTGTTTTACAGGTTTTTTATTTTCAAAATCTTCTTTCAGCTTTTGATATTCCTTGTTGATGTTGTTAAGGAATTCAGGTTTCTGTTCTTTGCTCAGCAAGCTACCTGCAACAGTTACACTACGGCTTGCATCAAGCACATGAACAACACCTTCGTCATACTTTGGTGCAATTTTTACTGCTGTGTGCATACGTGATGTGGTTGCACCTCCAATCAGCAAAGGCTGTTTCATATTGCGGCGTTTCATTTCATGTGCCACATGCACCATTTCATCGAGTGATGGTGTAATTAACCCGGATAAACCAATGATTGATGCATTGCATTTCTCTGCTTCATCCAGAATTTTATCTGCAGGAACCATTACACCTAGATCAATAATGTTGTAGCCGTTACAACCAAGAACAACACCAACAATGTTTTTACCAATATCATGTACGTCACCTTTTACTGTTGCCAGTAATATTGTTGGAGCATTTGATGCTTCCTGTTTTTCAGCTTCAATAAAAGGAGTAAGCCATGCCACACTTTTTTTCATCACCCTTGCGCTCTTAACAACCTGCGGCAAAAACATTTTTCCTGCACCGAACAAATCACCAACAACACTCATCCCTGCCATTAACGGACCTTCAATTACCTCTAACGGTCTGCTGTATTTTAATCTTGCTTCTTCTGTATCGGTATCAATATAATCGGTGATGCCATTAACCAAAGCATGTTTTAAACGTTCTTCAACCAAAGTATTTCTCCATGCTTCATCTTTTACTTCAACTTTACCTTTTGCTTTTACTGTTTCTGCAAAAGCAATGAGTTTTTCTGTTGCTTCGTTGTTTTTGTTATTGCGGTTGAGAATCACATCTTCACACAATTCTCTCAGTTGCGGTTCAATTTCATCATATACCACCAATTGACCTGCATTTACAATGCCCATGTCCATGCCTGCTTTGATAGCATAATACAAAAACACACTGTGCATTGCTTCACGCACATGATCGTTTCCACGAAAGGAAAATGAAAGATTACTTACACCACCGCTGATTTTTGTCAACGGCATCAGGCGTTTGATTTCTTTTGTTGCTTCAATAAAATCAACACCATAGTTGTTATGTTCTTCCATCCCTGTTGCCAATGCAAAAATGTTGGGATCGAAGATGATATCCTGCGGATCGTAGCCTACCTGCTCAGTAAGAATTTTATATGCCCTGTGACAGATTTCAATTTTGCGTTCTTTTGTATCTGCCTGACCTTTTTCATCAAAGGCCATTACAATCACCGAAGCTCCGTACATGTGGCAGATGCGTGCATGTTCAATAAACTTCTGTTCTCCTTCCTTCATTGAAATGGAGTTAACGATACATTTTCCCTGTATACATTTTAAGCCTGCTTCAATAATTTCAAACTTTGAAGAGTCAAGCATTACCGGAACCTTTGCAATATCCGGTTCACTTTGCAGCAGGTTGATGAACGTGGTCATAGCATGAACACCATCAAGCAATGCGTCATCCATATTTACATCAATGATCTGTGCGCCGTTTTCTACTTGCTGACGTGCAACACTCAATGCTTCCTCATATTTGTTTTCACGGATGAGACGTGCAAACTTTTTTGAACCGGTTACGTTTGTACGTTCACCTACATTGATAAAGTTTGTTTCAGGACGAACGATTAAAGGTTCCAGTCCAGCGAAACGGCTATATGGTTTAATTAAATTACTCATATTATTTTTTTGAAACCACAGAGTTACACAGAGGATATCACTGAGCAACACAGAGGTTATAATACAAATCGCTTTATTCCTTGTTTTAAATGCGCTGTATGAAAGTTTAATAACAAGCCAACTTTACAGCCTGATAATTTTAAATAAGTAAGCACTTGCGCTGTATGAACATCGGTTAATGCTTCCACAGCTTTTATTTCTATAATTACTTTGTTTTCTACAATTAAATCAACACGGTAACCAATTTCTAATTTCACATCGTGATAAATAAGCGGAAGCGCTTTTTCCTTTTCAGTATAAATGCCATTTTTATTCAGTTCGTAAAACAGGCATTCTTTATAAGATGATTCCAGAAGTCCTGGCCCGAGTTCTGAATGAACCCGAAATGCATATTTTAAAACATTCTCTGTTATAATATTATACTCCTGCATTTCTCTGTGATCAACCTCTGTGTTACTCTGTGGTTAATTCCTGCTGCATTACAGGCAACTCCCTTGGCTTGATATTTTTTACATGATCAGCAATGTGCTTGATATGATCGGGTGTGGTGCCGCAGCAACCACCAACAATATTTACAAAACCTTCCTGTGCCCATTCTTCGAGGTAATGACCTGTGTCTTCAGGACGTTCGTCGTATTCGCCCATTGCATTTGGTAAACCTGCATTGGGGTAAGCTGAAACATAACAAGAAGCCATTTCAGATAACTCTTCAATATGCGGGCGCATTTCATGTGCACCCAACGCACAGTTTAATCCAACACTCAATGGTTTTGCATGCATCACTGAAATATAAAATGCTTCCAATGTTTGTCCGCTTAATGTTCTGCCGCTTGCATCAGTGATTGTTCCAGAAATGGAAACAGGCAGTTCGGGTTTGTTGGCATCCTGGAAATATTTTTTAATAGCGAAGATGGCAGCCTTTGCATTGAGTGTATCAAAAATGGTTTCAATCAGCAACAGATCTACACCGCCATCAACCAATCCTTTCACCTGTTCGTAATATGCATTCATTGCATCATCAAAACTCATTGCACGAAAGCCGGGATTATTTACATCGGGACTCAGCGATAATGTTTTGTTCATTGGACCAATAGCACCGGCAACAAACTTTGGAACAGTATTATTGGTTTCTGCGTTGAATTCAGCTATAGCCTGCTTTGCAATTTTTGCAGCTGCAAGATTCATTTCATAAGCCAGGCTTTCCATATGATAATCGGCCAATGAAATGCGTTGCGCATTAAATGTATTTGTTTCAATAATATCGGCACCGGCAGCAAGGTATTGTTTGTGGATGCCTTTGATAATGTCGGGCTTTGTAAGACATAATAAATCATTGTTGCCTTTTAAATCGGAAGCCCAGTCTTTAAACCTTTCGCCACGATAATCGGCTTCAGTAAGTTTGTGTCGCTGAATCATGGTGCCCATTGCGCCATCAATTACAAGAATTCTTTTTTCCAGCTCTTTTCTGATATCACTCATATAAAATGTTTTTTGCTGATGGAAGTATTTGTGTTGAAGTGTGCGACGCAACAGAAGATGAACAGCGATATGAAGCTGACATCATCATTTTCTATTCCCTAGGGAACTGAACTATAAACGTTGGAGAAACTTGTGAAAGTTTATAACGTTTATTAGTTCTGTTGCGGCCGAACAATAAACAAATCCGCCAAAGCGATGCAAAGTTACAGGAAAAAGCAGCATTAACAGCTATTTCATTGAAACGTAATTGGCAACGGGTTGCCTGTTCTGGAGACTTTTGGCAAGCGTAAGTTCATCAGCATATTCCAGTTCTCCGCCAAAAGCAATACCACGGGCAATGGTGGTAATTTTTACCGGTAAATCTTTTATTTTTTTGCTGATGTAAAACAAGGTTGTATCACCCTGAATATTTGGGCTAAGTGCAAAGATGAGTTCTTCTACTTCATCTTCTTTAATACGGTTAAGAAGTGGTTCAATAGTCAGTTGATCGGGGCCTATACCATCGAGTGGTGAAATAATGCCGCCAAGAACATGATACAATCCATTAAACTGCTGTGTGCTTTCAATTGCAATTACATCACGGATATTTTCAACCACACAAACAATTTGTTTTTTGCGCATGGGATTGCTGCAGATGTTGCAGGTTTCTGTATCAGATACATTGCAGCATTTTGAACAGAATTTGATTTCCTTGCGCATCCTGGCAATGGTATCGGCAAAAAACTGTGTTTCTTCCTCTGGTTGTTTTACGAGATGAAGAACCAAACGCAACGCTGTTTTTTTACCAATACCGGGAAGTTTGGCAAATTCATTTACAGCATGTTCCAGAAGGGAAGATGAAAATGACATATGGCGAAAATACGAAGGTTGAAGAATTAAAATCCCCTGCCTGGTTGATTTGGCCCCTTTTGCTGTGCAGGCGAAGGAGGCGGCTGCTTTATATCAATATTTGTTTCGTTGTCCCAATTTGCTTTTATCGTTAACGATGCCTGAATCTGTTCAACAATTTCGGGTTGCCTTTTTTCTTTGGTGAAATAACTTCCCGGGTCCCATTTTCCGTTTTGATTGTTATCGTACAAAATTGCAAGTGTATAATTACCGGGTCTGAACAATTTTTGATAAAATTCTTTTCCGTTAAAAGGATAGTTTCCAACCAATGTGTTGTTTGAATAAACAAGCAATACGGGATGTTTAGCTGTATCAATATTTTTAAACCGGATTCTTACAGAGCCGTATTCTTTTTCATTTTTTACCCTGAACTTGAGGGTGTCGTTTTTTACAGCAGCTAAACCCGATGAATCGGAAGCGTAATCCTTGTTGAGATAGAGAGCATATCTGCTGTCCTGCTTCCAGTTGGTTTGAATAATGAGTTTTTTGTTGAGGCTGTCGTTCCTGATATAAAAGTCGTTGATTATTGTTGCTGAATCCTGGATAAGTGTAATCTTTGAAACATCCAGTTTTCTTATGGGTTTTGGATAAGTTAATTCAAGACTATCCAAGAAATCAAAGGTGTTTGCATCAAGATTATTTGTAAAACGCAGGGTTCTTATTTCGCCTTTTGCAGTTGCAGCAGTTGATTCTCTTTTCTTTTCCTTTTCTGCTGCATAAGCATATAGAAGAACCGGTTTGGTTGCACCATTTATAACAACCGGCGAATCAAGAAACGCAAATTGCTCGATTGGTTGATTGTATTTCTTGTTGCCATCAACATCAAGCAATGCGTAAACATAAAAAATTCCCGCAGGTAAATTGGTGAAACGAAAATTTCCTTTTACATCAACTCTTGCAACGTAGCGTGGTGTTTCTTTAGCAACTGTTGAATCTTCCTGTTTGGTGTAAAGCAGTGCAAACATGGTACTGTCGGTTGTACCTGTTTCAGCCAGAATAATTTTTCCTCTCAGTTCATTTGTATCAATGGTTGAACCTGTTGAAAAGGTAAAGCGGAAATTTTTGAGAATATTGGTTTCGTTCAGGTCAGAAATAGCATCACCAAAATCAATACTGTAAGTTGTGTTGGGAAGTAAAGAATCTTTTAAGCGAACAGTTACAGTTTTCAGTTTTGATTCGTAATTGGGCGATTTAGCCGGGAACGGTGAAATAAGAATCTTATCTGAAGCAGTATTTAAACTGTTTACAAACTCGTTAAACAGCAATGTGATTTTTTGAGTGTTTACATTCAGTGCCGAATCTTTTGGATTGGCAGCTACCAGTACCGGGGGAAGACTGTCTCTTGGTCCGCCGCTGGGGGGAACAATGTTGGCACAGCCAGTCTCGGAAAAGATGCTGAGGAGAAATAATCCGCCAAAAATGATATATAAAAAGAGTTTATTCATTGCAGTTGCAAACATAGAATAATTGTGCGAACCGGGATTTATGGGATTAGTGAGATTAACAGGAAATTTTGACCATGACCAAAAGAGGTGTAGCTGAATTGTCGTGTTTGCAGAATTTGATTGCAAGCTAAGAAGTGTCTCAGATGGAAAAAATCGTTGACAAAATCTGCGAGTTTTCGGAGCAATCAACAGTCAATTTAACTAAATTTGAAATTTAGTTAGAAAGTAAAATGGCAAATCAACCCCCCGGACTTTATGGCGTGAAATATTCAAACAGAGACTTTGCGCAAGCAGATACTTGGGGTAAGAATCAATTTAATTCTTCATTTCCGGCAGGTTTGACAAACTTTCTTGCTTCAAAAAACATAGATAACGTTTATATATTTCTTGATAAAGAACTTAAAGTTCAGCACAGTAAAATTTCGGCTGAAAAACTTTATGGAGCTAAGCCGAACTCAGATGATTTGTTTTTCTCATTTGAAAGCCAATACACACCATATCAACAGTTAGTTATAGGATCTTTGCCAAGAGTTGATCTGGTCACTCAATCAAGAGGTAACGGACAGGTTTTGCGGCCCATTGAAGTCAAACTAACTGCTTTGCCGGATAATTCAACCTGCCATTTAAGCGAAGAAAATTATGGCTGTGAAATTGTAATCAGACCTGACACAATTGTTTATTTAGCCTGTAGTATAGCCGAAAATTTCAAAGATGACAGCAAGCAACTTATTCAAATATTTGGCGACAGGTTTGCAGAAATTGCTGATTGGTCGAATGGTGTTTCTGTTTGGCCGTATATTCCTGATATGATTTATGCTATTGATAAAATAGTGCTCTCTGTTTTGGAAAAACAAGAACCTATTTTGCTGCAACCGGTTTGGAAAACAAACGGAAAATCGTCAAAGCTTTCTGATAATTGTTTGGATGTTTTTGTATGGAGCAATTTTGCTTTTACACAACTTTTTCTTGATGTTGCAAGAGGCGAACTTTCCGAAAATAACAGAATTACAAGACAGATAAGAACAATTATTTGGTTGTTCAAAATGCTTTATGATTTTGCAAAGCAAGGGCAAATCAATCATCACAAAATCATAGATGAGCTTTCGTATAACACAAAAAATGACAAAGCATTTTCTGTTAGTGGTCGTGTTACACATAAATATATGACCTGTCCAGAATTGATAAAACCAAGAATTGATAAGAAAGATATAAAAAAAATTATTCTTGGTGGTGGACAGGATTTGTTAAGCCCTGAAAGACGATTTGATGCAATAATTTACAACTCACCCGAACTATTCACGTAATGGAAACAGTAGATTTATTTTCAGGATGTGGAGGTTTGTCGCTTGGTTTTCAAAATGCAGGCTTTAAAATTTTATCCGCTGTTGATAATTGGGAGCCAGCAGTGAAAGTTTACAGAGAAAATTTTAATCATCCAATTTATAATAGGGACTTAGGCACTGATGAAGGAGTTGAATTGGTTCAGAGCTTAAAACCTAAAATGATTATTGGAGGTCCGCCTTGTCAGGACTTTTCAAGTGCCGGGAAGCGTGATGAAACAATGGGTAGAGCAGACTTAACAATTTCTTATGCGAATATTGTGGCATCTGCAAAACCTGAATGGTTTGTAATGGAAAATGTTGAAAGAATAACAAAAAGTCATATTTTAAAAGATGCTTTAAAGATATTCAAAAAGGCGGGTTATGGTATTTCGTATCAAGTATTGGATGCAAGTCTTTGTGGCGTTCCACAATCAAGAAAACGTTTCTTCCTGGTTGGACACAAGTACTCAACTGACAATTTTTTAATCCCCTATTTCAATAAAAATTTGTCAGGCAAACCAATGAGTATGTTTGACTACTTCGGTAAATCATTAGAAGTTGAGTATTATTACCGGCACCCAAGAAGTTATGCAAGACGAGGAATTTTTAGTATTTATGAACCAAGTCCTACAATACGTGGGGTAAACCGACCAATTCCAAAAGGCTATACAAAACATGAAGGTGATCCTGTTGAAGTTTCAGATAAAGTAAGACCGCTTACAACTAAAGAAAGAAGTTTAATTCAAACATTTCCAGAAGATTTTGTTTTCAATGGAAGTAAAACAGACCTCGAACAAATTATAGGGAATGCAGTTCCTGTAAAACTGGCTGAATATGTTGCAAACTGTATCAATGAGTATATCTCTGACAAGAAAGAGAATAGGCAGATTATGATTGGACAACTTGAACTGACTTATTAAGCGTAAGTGATGATTTGGAAAGGAGTGGATTGATTTGCTTCTATGCTATAACACCATTTTGGGTTTAAGTTATTGACCATAGGCTTAGCAAAAGCTCTTATTCTTTCAATCAGTTAAATCAGACTTCCTCCTCATCATTCATCTCATGCAATGCAACTGTAAGATTATTGGTCTTTACAAAATTGCACCAATGGCAATCTTCTTTGCCACAGCCTGTGTAAAATTCTTTGTTCTGAATTTTTTCCCATGTTGTTGTAATCTGCTGGGTAACGGTTTCAATGTCAGCCGGAGTAATTACAATCTTCTCTTTGTGATATTCTTTCTTTTTGTCATCGGGCTCAACAAAATCAAATTCAGTACTCACAACCTTCCAGTCTTTAGCTTCGTTGTTATCAACAAGAATTTTATAAAATACTGCTTGCCGCCAGTAATCACCACCGTTTGGTTCTTTATCGTTCGGGCCTTTTAATTTATCTTTTGCCTTATCAAAATTGCCTGTTTTATAATCAACCACATTTACTGCTTTGCCATCAAACTCAAGTTTGTCTAACTTTCCTTTAATGGGCACATTACGGATAACCACATTGCGGATGTTGCGTTCAATGGCTACTATTTTATTAAATGTGTTGATGTATTTGTCGTAATAGTTGCTGAGAATTTCTTCGCCATATTCCAATCGCCTGTTAAACTGTTCAAGTGTAAAGCTTTCCCTGTGGCGGTGCATGTACCAAACAAAGTCTTTAATAAACTGCTCTTTTGAGTGAAATGTATTTTCTTTTCCATCCTGCATTTTTCGGAACA
Source organism: Chitinophagaceae bacterium UBA1953 (assembly GCA_002336115.1). Classification (GTDB taxonomy): domain Bacteria; phylum Bacteroidota; class Bacteroidia; order Chitinophagales; family Chitinophagaceae; genus Lacibacter. The sequence continues at coordinate 539,226 of DDEN01000041.1, read as the reverse complement.
GTTGTTCCAATGCAAAGTGAGCTGCTGAACCAAATTCTGTTGCCTCGTTTTTTGGTGAAGGAATACGGATGAGATTTTTATAATAAAACTCCAGCGGGCATTTGAGATAATTGTTCAACGCTGTTACGTTCATCACAAACTTATCGAGCATTGGCTGAATAAAATCGTTTTCCAGTTTTTCAATTTCAGGTGCAGTTGCATCACCAAACAGCAGTGCAGTAAATGCACTTAATGCTTCTTCAGTTACAATAACGGTTTGTGTTTTGATGTCGTGCTGATCCTGTATTTCGGCCACAAACATGGAAGGTTCAAGTTCCTTGCCATCATTTTTAAACCTGCTGTATGATATGGAAAGATGCGATTCTGCTCTTGTTAATGCCACGTAAAACAAGCGGCGCAGTTCTTCATTGTTGTTATCGTTACTGTCGGATGAAGTGGCGAAAATTGTATCAGGTAATTTATACCCGCCCGATGGTTTGCGTTTCTTTTCCCAGAAACCTGCATTGCATCCCGGGAAGAATACATATTCAAATTCGAGTCCCTTTGATCCATGTGCGGTGAGCAGATTCACTCCTTTATCGCTACCACTGATCTGAATTAAGGGCAGTGCAATATTTTCTTTTTCCATCAGTTCAATTACGCTAATCAGTTCCTGCAGGTTCAGCAATGGGTTACGTGCTGTTTCATCTTTAATAAAATCAAACAGGCCGGTTAATACTTTCAGCAGCCAGTGTTTATCGGTGCTTTGCATAATGTGTTTCAGCACGCCGGCTTCACGAATAATGTTTTCAAAAAGATGTTGAAGTGTTACATTCGGCACATCGGCAATCAGTTGTTCAAAAACTGTACTTGCTGTTTTTAATCCGGTGTGTATTCCCTGCGAGAATAAATCTCTTGGGGGAGTATTTGCTTTTTCAAAGAGTAACCTGCGAAGTGAAGTTTTGTTTTCACTGAATTGTAATGAGGCTGTTTCAACACTCAGTTTGGCAATTTCTATTGGTGGAATTGCAAACCAATCGAAGTGCAGTATTTCAAATAACATTTCATCGCCACCGTAAGGAACATCATGTTCAGCAGCGAGATATTTCAGGATAAGAAGAAGCTTTTGTGCAAATGGTATTTCAAAAATGTTGAGATTACGTTTACTGTAAAACGGTATGCCCAGGTGATTAAAGTATTGCTGTAATTCTTCGCCATACTTGTTTTCTTTATAAATCACAGCTACTTTTCCGGCACCTACACCTTCGTTCAGCAGTTTCTGAACCTGTAGTGTTATATCAATCATTTCTTCCCTTTGCGACTGGTATTCTTTTATTGCAGGCAGGTGCGAAAGATGACTGAGTTTCTGATTGCTTGATACAAGCTCTTTTGTTAACCCATCAATCTTTTTAATCAATCTTTCTTCGTTGCGGTTGATGAGTGATTTTGAAATATCAAGGATGGGTTGTGTTGACCGGTAGTTGTTGGTGAGTACAACGGTAAACAAATCGTCTTTATAGCTTGAAGCAAAGTGAAGCATGTTTTCAACATTTGCTCCCTGGAAACGGTAAATACTTTGGTCATCATCGCCCACAACAAATACATTGGGCACATCCCAGTAGCTGATGAGCAGTTCTACAATACGGTTTTGTGTACCACTTGAATCCTGAAATTCATCAACAAGAATATATTGGTATTGTTCCTGGTAACGGGCCAGCAGGTTTTTATCTTCTTCAAATGCTTTAATAACCCAGGTAATCATGTCATCAAAATCGTAGCGGCTTCTTTTGCGCATCATTGCATGGTAACGATCGAACTCGTTAACTGCAGCACGGAGTTTTTCCATGCGTACCGTTTCTTCTTCCAGCTTTTCTTTTTTCAGATCGCCTGCGTTGAATTGCTTGTATTTCTTTTTGTAGATGAATTCATCTCTTGATGGCAGATCGGTAAGGTATTCATCAATTTTCCGGTTAATATATGTGGCTGTCCATCCTTCTTTTTTCATGGTACTGAACAAGCGGTCCAGGTTATTTACTTCAAAGTAAACATCACCACGGTAACGCTTGAGCGGATGATTTTTTGGAAAAGAATCAATCAGTTCTTTAAACAGCTCAATCTTTTCCAGTTCAGAAACCGGGTCAAGAGCCGTTTTTTCAAAGATGGACAGATTTTCCTGAATTACATCATTGCAAAAGGCATGATAAGTGCAGATGTTTACCTTATAAGCATCGGGGCCAATAAAACCCAGCAGACGTTTTCGCATAGCCACCACACCAGCGTCGGTATAAGTAAGGCAAAGAATATTTTGGGGCAGGGCATCGGTTTCAAGTAATATTTTACCAATACGGCTCGCAAGAATCTGTGTTTTACCGGTACCTGGTCCTGCAATAACCATTACAGGCCCTTCAATGGTATCAACAGCCAGCTTTTGTTTTTCATTCAGCCTGTTGTATTCTTCATTAAATTTCTTTTCGAGTTTTTCCCTGTTCAGCGACATGTTTCAAAGTTAATCTTCCCATGGAGCAAAAATTGATTTTTCAGGGGAAAGTAAAAGACTGTGTGAAAAGATTTGTGGAAAAAGGGATAAAAAAAGAAGCGAAGCAGGGCTAAATAACAAAAAGTTTTTTTTATTTTTAGAAGTCTAACTTACAACCCGTTTTTAAAATCCAGCCGTAGCAAAACAAAATTGCCGTCTTTAACTTTTAAAGGCGGTTTTTTATCTTTTAAGGGTGGTCTATACCCGCTTTGTGGTATTTTTTACTAAAATTTATCTGCCTATTTTTACCGGGTCAAAGGTTTTTAGCCGTTGTTTATCCTACACACCCGCTGATTTTTTCAGCCTGAAGAAATAATTCCGAGGCAGATTTTCCCGCTAATCTTAAATGATACCAAAAATCTGCCTCTATTTTTTATCCGGGTAATCTTGATATGTATTTTTCCATTTGTTTTATCTGATCCACGATTTGCGAAGAAGAAGGCTTAAGCGCTTTTGCACGCCTGAAATGATCTTTTGCAGCCCTGAATTCCCGCTTGTTCATCATAATGCTGCACATCTGTAGTTGCGCTGCTGCTTCATTTTCTTTATCGGGAAGGCCTTTGCGGATTGCCTGACGGATATAACTTTCGGCCTGTTTGAAGTTGTTTTTCTGCATAGCCAGCATTCCCATCTGCAAAAAGCTGGCACCCTCTGTTCCCTGCATGAGAGAAGAACCTGATCCAAGATCGATTCCCTTTTTCATCATAACCTCGGCGCTGTCAAAATCCTGTTTCATCATGGCCATGTTTCCTTTAAGAGTATAGTAAACTGACCTGATTGGCTTGAAAAGAAGACCTGGAAATTTGATGGAGTTGATAATTTTTTCGGCACCTTCCATATCTCCCGATTCCATGTGTTCCTGAATGAGGCGCAACGGGCCAAAAAAGAAATGGCTAAAAATGCTGACAACAGACACCAGATACAGAATAAAAGAAGGCCAAAAGCCGGTAAAATAATGAACTGCAATAGCAATTACCAGAAAAACAATGCCAAGGACAAGCCTGTATCTGATGTAAATATTTAAAAGCTTCATAATCTTATAATTGGGCAGCAAAGGTAGGATAAGAAGGCAGATTTTTGCTTTGTTGATAAATGATTTCTGTTATTTTTGCTGCCCGTTATACGATTACTGCCCGAAGCGTTGGTCCCGTAGTTCAATGGATAGAATAGAAGTTTCCTAAACTTTAGATACAGGTTCGATTCCTGTCGGGACTACCCAAGAGGACAAATTGTTGTTACCAGCAGTTTGTCCTTTTTTATTTCCTTCATAAGGCTTACCAGTATTGATTATTAGCGAAAGTGCATCATGATAAACCGGAGTTCGATAAGAATTTTTCTCAAAAATTAATTTTTCGGCAAATATCGAACTCAGGATTTGAGATTTGATTTGTGTATTGCCTGAAACATATATTTGGTCTATATTCTGGAGCAAGTTAAACCCAAAGTCAAGATATTGCTTATAATCAGCTGGCTTGGTTGCCTGTGGCTTTATTTCCACTTCCAGTTCCTTTATCACAGCTTCGTATTTCTGCTTAATTGAGCGGTATTCGGTAATGTCAAGCTGTCCGTCCAGCATCAGCTTTTGAGCATTGTCAATCCGCTCTTTATTTTTATTGATTTCATCGATTACCTTTTGTTTATCACTTGTATTTTCCTTTGAGGATTTCTTTAGTTCCTTTTCCAGAATCAAGTGGTAGAGTTTTAAGGCCTCTTTCTTTGCAGCAATCTCCCGTAACTTAACTATCAGTTTCTCATTCGCATTATCGGCACGAAAACGCTCTTTGCACCCTGGCTGACAATGATAATAAAAGTACCGTTGGTATTTCCCTTTGGAAGCACTACCGGTTAATTGACCGCCGCATTTGGCACAAGTAAGATAACCTCTGAGTGGTAACTCATCTTTCTGTTTAGTTCTGACAACAGTCATTCGCTTATTGCCATTCACAATATCTTGAACATTATAAAATAAATCTTCGCTTATCAGAGGTTCATGAATCCCCTTTACATAGTAAGCTTCCTCATCCTTATATGTAGGAATAAATATTTTACCACAATAAATAGGGTTTCGGATCATTGTCCAGAAATAACTCTGGCTTACTTCAAATCCCTTTTCATTCGCAATCTTTCTGATATGGTCGGGAGCAAATGCACCCTTACTGATTTCGTTGAATATCCATTTTATATGTGACGCATCTTCGCTGGGAATAATAACAGGTTTATTATCAACTCTTACATTTTTGTAACCCTTTGGAGCAGTTGCCATCCACCTTCCCTCTTTTTTAGCACGCCGCATACCCACTATTACATTCAATGCCCTGCGGTCATTTTCCACTTCAGGAGCTGCCAGATAAAATGCAAGCATGATTTTGTTTTCAGGAATGCTCAAATCAAGTGGTTGTTCAATAGCTTGTGGCTCTATTGCTAAACCATTCAAGGTATTAATCATTGCATATGCGTCTGCAGCGTTTCGGCTAAAACGATCCCATTTAGTAAATAGCAAAAGGTCGGCACTCTTTTTATTCTTTTTCAGAAATGCCAGCATTTGTTGAAAAGCAGGACGTTCAAATGTTTTGGCTGAATGATCATCTTTGTATAATCCTGCTACTTCAATATTCTGAAACTGGCAATAGCTTCTAAGCCGTTCTTCCTGATGTTTTAATGAGTAGCCTTTATCAGCCTGTTCGTCTGTACTCACCCTGATATAAAGGAATGCTTTCTTCTGTTTCATGTGTGTTTCTGTTTATCTGTATAACATTATCGAATTGCTCTGCCTGCCATTGCTTAAAATGCCTGCATTGGATTTCGGCTAACTGTTGCAGGTAATCCCGGATACTGCGGATTTCTTCATCAGTATATTCGTTTCCATTGGCATTTAGTATTTCCTTACAGGCAGCTATATCAAATCCCTTTGATTCTGTTTGATTTTTTAAAGGATAGATTTTGTTATTCATCTTCCATAGGTCTAAATTACAAAATATTGATAATCAATTAAATAAATTAAAAAGGAGGGTTAGTCCTCCTTTTTGTCGTTGTCATCGTCGTCATCCTCTTCTTCATAATCGGCAATGAGGTCTTCAATTTCATGAATTGCCGCTTTCTGGTCTTTATCATCTTTGTCATAACTCACCTCCACGAATATGATTTCATGCTCTTCATCTGTTCCAGTGAGGCTGTTATCCATATCATTGTCTATCAGGATGTCAACTAATTCGGGCATTGCGTCTACAGGAACTTCAAATTCCATTACTCTGATTGTTTTCATAAGTTTTAATTTTTACACAAACTTATGGCAGCATAAAAATTCACTTTCCACTTTTTAAATGTTTGTGAAGATTATTGAAAGAAATTAAACTTTTCTGCAGGTTATTTCCGCTTTTTTCCTCTAAATGTGTTACGTGAAACAGTGCAAACCAATACACATAGCTTTGTAAAATGAGTTATACTGAAGAATACTTGAACATTTTCATGTCCTTGTTTAAATTCGGGATAAGTAAAAGTGCAAGAAAATAAAAGGATCAATTCCTTTGCTTTCGTTTGCTGATCACTACGAAATATGTAATCTTTCGCAAACGTCATTTAATTATATTAGTTTATATTCGCAAAAAGCTACTAATTTAGTAGTAATTCGCAAATGAAAAAACCGCTTCTTATATCTAATAATCTTGACAGTTTCATTTCTGCCGTAAGGGCGAAAGGAAGGTATTGCTTTGGATTAGATGAATTAAAAGCAACATTACAACTATCCGACAAGGCTGCAAATCAGGCACTATTCCGGGCAAAGACTAAATCCAAAATAGTACAAGTAAGAAAAGGATTTTACGCCATACTCACACCTGAATATTCCAGCAGGGGCATGTTGCCGACAAATTTATTCATAGATGATATGATGGAACTGCTAAACAAACGTTACTATATCGGGCTGCTTTCTGCTGCAGCCTTGCATGGAGCTGCTCACCAGCAACCAATGGAAACTTTTGTGATCACTCAGAGACCCGCATTACGGTCAATAAAAAACAAAAACCTGAAAATTAATTTCTTGGTAAAAAAAGACTGGAAAGATGGATTTATTGTGAAAAAGAAAACAGAGGCAGGATATATCAACGTGTCATCTCCTGAACTGACTGCTCTGGACTTATTTTATTATCCTGGTACAATTTCAATGAACAGCATAGCAACAATATTAAAAGAGTTGACAGAAGAAATGAAAGCGCAGCAGTTGCAAAAAGCTGCCGGCGAATTTCCACAGGTTGCCGCCATTCAGCGATTAGGTTTTTTTATCGATGATATTCTAAAAAATGAAAAATTAGCCGCTGTTTTGGAAAAAACATTGAAAACGAAAAAAGCATTTCCGGTAGCCCTCCTCAACAGTAAAGCAAAAGAGGGCCGGTTTAATGTCAAATGGAATGTTTATCAAAACACCAGTATTGAAGCAGATATATGATACCCAGAAGATATATCGAGGAATGGAAAGGACAAGCACCCTGGCCGGAAAATGCTCAGGTGGAACAGGATTTAATTATTGAACGAGCTCTGATTGAAATTTTTTCAGACGATATACTGAAAGAGAATCTTGCTTTCAGAGGAGGAACAGCTTTGCATAAATTTTATTTGCGACCTCAGGCAAGATACTCCGAAGATATTGATCTGGTGCAGATAAAACCAGGGCCAATAAAACCTCTGTTAGTACAATTGCGTGAACGGCTTGCTTTTCTGGGTACCAAAAGGAAAGTGGAACAAAGTGAACATAATAACACCATTGTGTATCCCTTTGAATCAGAAATTGCGCCGGTGATAAAAATGAAACTAAAAATAGAGATCAATACAAGAGAGCATTTTACTGTACTGGGTATTAAACAAATACCGTTACAAATGAAAAATGGCTGGTACAGTGGTGAGGCAGCAGTACCCTCCTATGAACTGGAGGAATTGCTGGGAACCAAACTCAGAGCTTTATACCAGCGACGCAAAGGCAGGGATTTATTTGATTTGTACCAAGCTTACCAGCACCATAAGGTTGATACGGAAAAATTACTTCATTGTTATAAAGAATACATGACTTTTGATGTGGAGTACCCTCCCTCTCAAAAAATGTTCATAGCAAATACCGATGAAAAAATTAAGGATAAGGATTTCAGGAATGACATTCATGTGGTATTAAGACCGGGTGTTGAGTATGATAATGAGGAGGCGTATGTATTTGTTAGGAATACAATACTTGGAAATATTTAACTTAGACAGCGTTTCTTATGAACAACAAAATCAATTGATGTCAAGCAAGTTTTTTACAAATGAGAATGAAAATACCTTAATCAACAAGATTGAGGGAATATTTAAGCACCGGAATATTCACTTCTTTGATGCTTTAGTCGGCTATTTCAGAGCTTCAGGTTATTTCAGAATCAGAAAGTTTATTGAGAAAACTGATGAAATTAGAATCCTTGTAGGAATCAACATTGACAGAATGATTTATCATGCCCACCAACAAGGGTTACTTTTTGATGGAGATATTGAAAAAGCACAGGAGGATTTTTTCAGCCAGATAAAGAAAAATATTCAAACTGCTGAGTATGACAAAGACGTGGAAGAAGGAATGCTTCAACTAATAGATGATATAATTACAAGGAAAGTTCAAATTCGTGTACATCCAAAACAAAACATACATGCCAAGATTTATATTTTCAGAGAAAAAGAAAAGCATAATCATGGTTATGGTGCTGTAATTACTGGCTCAAGTAATTTAACTGATGCAGGGTTGTCGCAAAACTTTGAGTTCAATGTAGAGCTAAGAGATAATTCTGATATTGATTTTGCAACTGAAACTTTTGAAAAACTTTGGTCAGAATCGGTTCCTGTAGCAGACGAATATATAGATAAACTTAAAAAAGAAACATTCTTAAATGACTCTTTCACACCTTACGAAGTTTATTTAAAATTCCTTGTTGAATATTTTGGTAAAAGCATTGAGTTCGACCCAAATTCAATCACAGACCTTCCTAAAGGATTTAAACGTCTTTCTTATCAGGTGGATGCTGTAAATGATGGTTATTCCAAAATGATGCAGCATAATGGCTTTTTCTTAGCTGATGTTGTGGGATTAGGAAAGACAATCGTTTCAACGCTTATTGCAAAAAAGTATTTTTATTCAAATGGGTTTCCTTCATATCGGTCAAGAACATTGATCATAGTTCCTCCTGCGTTAAAAGACAACTGGATTGAAACGATTGACAACTTCAATCTTGACAATGTTGAAATTATTACAAATGGCAGCCTGCATAAAATCACTAACCCTGAGAAGTACGATTTAATTATTGTTGATGAAGCACACAAATTCAGGTCAGACACAGCAGGTATGTATAATGAGTTGCAAAAAATCTGCAAATCGCAAACAAAGAAAATACTGCCCGATGGTAGCAGAGAATTAAAGAGAATTATTCTTGTTTCAGCGACGCCTTTAAATAACCGTCCGGAAGATATAGCCAATCAGGTTTACCTATTCCAGGATAGTAAAAATTCTACTTTAGAAGTTGGCAATCTTCAACACTTCTTTAGTCAACAGGCAATTGAGCCTTATAAAAAGCTGAAGCAGGAAAAAGATATTCAAAAAGTAAAAGATGGTGTAAAACGCATCTATGATAAGATAAGGGTAAAAGTTATTGAGCCGTTAACAGTTCGTCGTACAAGAACAGATTTAATGATTCATGTCCAGTATTCACAAGACTTGACAGAACAGGGTATTAATTTTCCTGTAGTGAAAAAACCGGAAAAGATATTTTATGAATTAGAGCCACACCTTGAATTATTATATGATAAAACTATTCGCTGTCTTAGCCATCCAACTGAAGGTTTAACTTATAATAGATACCGGGCAATAGGCTACTTAAAACCTCACAAAAAAAATAAGTATCAAAAGGCAGACATGATTTCAACGCAATTAGCGAAAATCATGAAAACACTTTTGGTGAAAAGAATAGACAGCAGCTTTTATGCTTTCAAGAAATCTCTTGATAGATTTTTGAACGCTACTAAAGCAATGGTTACTATGTTTGAAAATGGCAAAATTTATATAGCCCCAAATCTTCCTGTTTCCGAATACATAAATGAAGGCAGAGAAGAGGAATTGTTAGACTTAATCTTAAATAAAGCCGTTGAAGACCCTACAATTGAAATATGTGAACCTGATGATTTTGAACCTGAATTTGTTGTTGGTTTAAAAAGAGATTATGAAATTTTGAAAGAACTTAATGCAGATTGGGTTGATATTAAGGAAGATCCCAAGCTGGAAGTTTTTATTCAATACATTAACGACAAGCTATTTGATAAAAAAATAAATCCTGAATTAAAGCTGGTTGTATTTTCTGAAAGCAAGGAAACAACCGCTTATCTTGAAGAAAACCTTAAACAAATAATCAAGCATCGGATTATTACAGTTGATAGCAAATCAAGGAAAGATAAAATGCCGGTAATTCGGGCAAACTTTGATGCAAACTTCCCATTGTCCGAGCAAAAAAACGATTTTGATTTAATACTCTCTACTGAGGTATTAGCCGAGGGTGTAAATCTCCACAGGGCAAACATCATTATTAATTATGATACTCCCTGGAACTCAACCAGATTAATGCAAAGAATTGGAAGGGTAAATCGTATTGGTTCAAAAGCCAAAGAAGTTCATATTTTCAATTTCTTTCCTACTGCAAAAGTGAACAGCGACATTGAACTGGAGAAAAAAGCAATTATGAAATTGCAGGCATTTCATGCGGCATTAGGTGAAGACAGTCAGGTATATTCCCCTGATGAAGAAACACAATCTTTCGGCATATTCGACCACACTATCGAAGAAGAAAAGGACGAGAAACTTATTTACCTGATGCTTATTAGAGAGTTGAGAGAAAAGGAGCCGGAAATATTCAAGAAGGTTAAGAATATGCCTTTGCGGGCAAGAGTAGGCAGAAAGAGTAAGATATTAAAAGATGGAACAATTTCATTTATACGAGATGCCAGAAGGGATGCCTTTCTTTATGTGAAAGCTGATAATGAAATAGAAGAACTCACCTTTTTAGAAACAGTAAAACAGTTTGAAGCCAAGCAGGAAGAAAAACAAATTCCGTTGCATCCTCACCATCATGAACAGGTAAAAGCAGCAATAGAACATTTTTCAAATAGCCTGGAAGAGGAAAAGGCGAAAGATAAAAAAGTAGATATAACACAAGGCCCTAACGAAAAAAAGGCTTTGGCTTACTTAGATGCTTTTCTCAATCTCCCTTTTACTAATGAGTTAGAGAAAGACTTGATTTTAGAAGCGAAGGAAGCGATTAGAAAAGGCAAATTCCAGAATCTTCAAAGGGATTTGAATAAACTGCAAAAAGCAGTGAAAAAAACGCCAATAAAGCCAGTGCTTTTATTGGAGAAAGTAATGGCTATCTTAAAGTCTTATCCATTAGAAAAGGCTGAAACAGAGCAAAGCAATGAAGTTGTATTGCCGGTAACTAAATTACTAAACCCTGATATTATTATCACAGAAAGTTTTACTGTATAGCATGAACGAAAAGCAGTTAAAAGATATATTCAAGCAAGGCTATAATTTTCAATACTGGAAACAGGTATTAGACTTTGTATTTGGTAAGGTGGAATATTTCTCAACACCGAACAATCCATTTGCGGAAGATAAAAAAGTTATATCAGGTAAGCAGTACGGTCGTATTAAGTTGGAAGATGCAAAGTCAATTGCATTATTTGAAGTTCAGGTAGATGATTCTGTTGATATAGAACGTAACCGACAGGGATTAAGAGAAATTGCAGCTAAGTATATAGACCAGAACATAACGCATGGTGCAATTGTATTTTTCTATTCTCCCACACAGGAAATCTATCGGTTTACATTTATTGCTAAATGGAGTGATATTGACCTTGAAACCGGAGAACTGCAAAAAGGCGAAACGCAGAAAAAACGTTACACCTATTTGTTAGGCAGTAATCAAAGCGGAACTACAGCGGCAAAACGACTGCTGGAACTTGCAAACAGAAAGCCCGTTATTGCTGTAAAAGATATTATACAGGCATTTTCTGTTGAAGCACTTACCAAAGAGTTTTTCAAAAAATATAAAGAACATTACGAACGTTTCTGGCGGTTCATTGATGATAAACCTGGTTATCAAAAACTGTTGCTTGATAATTCAGACGAAAAAAATGAGGATGACAAAAGAAAACCTATCAGGGATTTTTCAAAAAAGCTCTTAGGTCGTATTGTCTTTCTTCATTTCCTGCAAAAGAAAGGTTGGTTGGGCTGTCCGGTATTGCCAACCAAAAAAGAGAATGAAGAAATATGGATTGACGGAAATCCAAATTTCATGATGGAGTTATTCAGGAACTTCAATGATAAAGAACATTTTTATGGTAAATGCCTTACTGCTCTGTTTTTTAATACCCTGAATGAACCAGACAGAACGAATAATGTATTCGCCATAACAAACAAAAGAGTTCCTTATTTGAATGGTGGTTTGTTTGATAATGACCAACCGCATACTGATGGCATCAACTTTCCTTCTAATTATTTTCAGGAATTATTAGAGTTCTTTGAGCAATATAATTTTACGATAGATGAAAACAGCCCTGATGAACAGGAAGTAGGTATTGACCCTGAAATGCTGGGGCATATTTTTGAAAACCTGCTGGAAGAAAACAGGGAGAAGGGTGCATTTTATACACCAAAAGAAATTGTACATTATATGTGCCAGGAAAGTCTGGTGCAATACCTTAAAAATCATTTGCCGGAAGAGGCACAGGTAGAAGAATTTATCAGGCAGCAAAATGTGTCTGCATACCTGAGGGATAAAGCAAATGCGATTCAGTTAAATCAATTACTGGACGAAGTAAAAGTATGTGACCCCGCCATTGGTTCAGGGGCATTCCCAATTGGTATTTTACAGGAAATATACAAAGCTAAAATCCATATTTATCCTTACCTGCAAACGCTTTCGGCGTTTGACCCTGCTGAAACAAAGAAGAAAATTATTGAAGAAAGCATTTACGGTGTTGACCTTGAACACGGTGCTGTTGAAATTGCACGTTTGCGTTTTTGGCTGGCATTGGTGGTTGATGAAGACAAGCCACAACCTTTACCGAACCTTGACTATAAAATTATGCAGGGCAATAGCCTGCTGGAGCGTTTTGAGGGTATTGATTTAAGTATGGTTACTAAAACGAAAAAGAATATTAAAGTAGTTGAACCTGAAAGAGATTTGTTTGGCAATATAACTGACAACCAAATGAAAATGACTTTTACCCAAACTGAAACGGTAAAAGAAATTCAGGGGTTAATGAAAAAGTATTTTAATGTAAAGAAGCCAGCAGACAAAGCAATATTAAAAACGAAGATTAACGAAGCTGTACACAAGCATATAGATGTAAATCTGGAATTAAGAGAAGGTCAATTGGCAAGATTACTAAGCGAAGCAGAAAACGAAAGGGCTTTAAATGCAAAGGGGCAAAAAAAATTGGAAGAACTAAGAAAAGAAGTATCATCATTTGCACAAAAAAGAGCAAAGTTGCATAAGATACAAAACACAGAGGAGAAGCCTTATTTCATCTGGCATTTGTTTTTCAAAGATGTATTCGATAAGGGTGGTTTTGATATTGTTATTGGTAATCCACCTTATATACAGATTCAAAAACTCGGAAATGATATTGAATATTTAGCTGAAGCTAATTTTAAAACGTTCGCAAAAAGTGGAGATATATATTGCCTTTTCTATGAAAAGGGCAACAGCTTGTTAAAGGATAATGGAAACCTTTGCTTTATAACTTCGAATAAATGGATGAATGCGGCTTATGGGAAAGGCTTTAGGAAATTTTTAATTGAAGAAACTAATCCCATTTTACTTATTGATTTTTCGAAAGCAGTTATTTTCCCAGCCGCTGTGGTTTTTGTCAATATACTTCAATTTAGAAAAGAAAAAAGCAAGAAAAACTTAATTGGGATTAAAGCTGATTCAGACTATCAAGTTGGAAAAGTTGATTTGTTTGAATATGTACAAAATCATTCTGTAATCGTCACGGAATTGTCTGAAGATGGCTGGACTGTGGCTGAAAAGCAAGACTTTCAAATTACACAACAAATTGAACTAATCGGAACTCCTTTAAAAAATTGGGATGTAAAATTCTTCAGAGGTGTTACTACTGGATTAAATGAGGTCTTCCATATAGATAATAAAACCAAAGATATTTTAGTATCTCAAAATGCAAATAGTGAGGAAGTAATTAAGCCATTGCTAAGAGGGAAGGACATTAAACGTTATAAATATTTTTTTGATGATGTTTACATAATATTTACAAAGCATGGAATTGATATTGAAAAATATCCAGCAATTAAATCCTACCTAAAAAAATATAAAGATCAACTAACCCCAAAAGTAACCTCAAGTGATATTATCGGGAGAAAACCGGGCTCTTATCAATGGTATGAAATACAAGATAACACAGCTTACTATCCTGAATTTGAAAATGACAAAATCGTTTGGATAGAAATATCAGATCGAGCTAATTATTGCTTAGATACTAATAGGCATTATCTCACAAATTCTGCTTACTTCCTAACAGGCAGCAATTTGAAATATCTTTTGGCATTACTTAATTCTAAATTAATTGATTTCTATTTCTACCAAAAAACAGCCCAGATAGCTGGAGGGCGAAAGCGTTACACTAAACAATATGTTGAGTTATTGCCAATTATCAAAGTAGATGATACTGAGCTGGTATCAAAGTTTGAATTAATTGTTGATTATATTATTTTTCTTAATGACGAAAAAAGCCCTCAGGTTAATATTTACACAGAAAATGGCAGCCTGATCCCATTATTCGAAGATCTGATAAATATGATGGTTTATGAGTTGTATTTTGAAGCTCATATGAAAGAGTTACAAATTGATGTATTGAAATTTATCAAAATAGGCAAAGAGTTTAGATTTTTAGAAGAAGGAAATTATTCGAAAAATAAGAATACAATTAGCCTTGCTTACCAGTGGTTACAAGAAAGAGAAAATCCAATAAGAACAAGAATAATATTATCAAACATTCATAGTAAGGAAATAATATCGAAAATTAACTCTACAACTTTATAGAGAATGAATAGGATTGCCACGATACAGCTTAATAATTTTAAGTTTTTTAATGATCAACAACCTGCTTTAAATATTGGAGGTAAGCATTCATTAATTTATGGAGAGAATGGAAGCGGAAAATCAACCTTATATTGGTCGCTTTATACTCTTTTTGAGGCTTCGTTGAAATCTACTGATAATGATATACAAAAATATTTTCGAAAAGGGCCTGCCGATTACGACAGTTTAGTGAATATACATGCAGTGGAAACTACTCCTGGATCAGGTGATTACAATTCCTTTGTCAGATTAGTAACTGACGATGTAGTACCTGTTACTTACGAAATATCCTTAAATAACGTAGCAATAAGAACAAATCCAACTGCCCAAGAAATAACTTTTGCATCAGATTTCATTAATTATAAGTTGCTGTTTAAGCTCCAAGATTTCCGGCATTCACAGACAATTGACTTAGGGATTTTGTTTTTGACAGACGTAATAAAATATTTACAATTTCCTTCGGCAACTATTGACAGGAACATTAACGGAACTCCGACAACATTGAATATTACTAATGCATATGAAATGTGGAAGGAAGTGGAGAAAGGCCCTGAAAAAGTTCCAAACAAGAATGGAAAAATGATTTATGCACAGAGACACACTCAACAATTTGGGCAATTCAATACTTTAGTAAATCGATTTAATACTGGACTTCAAGGGCTTATTACTTACATAAATACTAATGGACCACAGATTTTAAGAACACAATTAGGATATAATTTTGATTTCAGATTGAATTTAACGGCTGCATCTTTCGATAAGAAGGATATTCATTTCAGAGCAATACCTTTTAAGATTACTTTAGAGGTATTTAATTTCAACGGAATTGCTGCAACTATTTCAAGACCACATTCCTTTTTAAATGAAGCTCGTTTGACTGCAATAAGTCTGTCTATACGGTTATGTATTCTAAACCAAAGATTGCCCTACGCTGGATTAAAGTTTATTGTTCTTGATGATATGCTTATTAGTTTAGATATGCATAACAGAGAAAAAGTACTTGATATTCTTCTTGCAGCACCATATGTTACCGATTACCAGCTATTCATCCTTACACATGATAAGAACTTTTTTGAATATGTTGGCGATAGAATTAAACGTAGTGGGACTATAGCGAATTGGAACTTTATTGAAATGTATGAAGACGAAGATCCAATCAGCCATAATAATTATCCTTTTATTATTGAGACAAAAAACCCACTACAAAAAGCTCGTGGGTTTCTTAAAAACAAAGAGTATGCAGCTGCTGCCAACTCACTCCGACAAGCAATCGAAAAGTTTTGCAAAAGGTATTTAACACCTCATGAACAAATAAATAGTACATATAAACCACATGATTTAAACGGTTTATTGAGAACTTCTATTCATAAGGCAAGAACTGCTCCTGCTGGTACTATACCTCCTGCCGTTACTGTACATTTAAATCAGTTGGATCATTATAGAAGGTTTGTTTTAAACAAAGGTTCGCACTATCAAGTTGATAGTCCTTTATTTAGAACGGAAATAGAAAATGCATGTACTTCATTAGAACAATTAATCACTGCAACAGGAATCGTAATTTAAACCTAAAATAAATGAATGATATTAAGTATATAATGTTAACAAAGTTGATCTAATAATGCCAACCATTACCCAAAATACATTTTCTCAAGAAACTCATCCCTGGAACTGGCATATTCCTGAAGTTGCAAATAAATTGCTTATAGGCACTTTTCCAACAGATGCAAGAAACAGAAAACACAATTTCTTTTATTGCAGTTCTACCAATCGTTTTTGGGAAATACTTGCAGCAGTAGCCCAACATTCCTTTGAATTACTAAGTGGTGAAAATGCAATTGAGGAAAGAAAAGCAATTTTAAATAAGCTGAAATTGGGTTTAACCGATATGGGTAAAATAGTTTACCGTCAGCAAGGCAGTTCAAAAGATCATAGCTTATTTCCAATTGAGTTTATGGATATTGTTCAAATACTTAATGATTATCCGGCAATAGATTCTCTTATCGTTTCAGGCAATACGCAAGGCAATAGTTCATTAAGTTGGTTCAGCATTTTTTGTTCAATCAATAACATCAAACTCAATATAAAAGAACTGGGAAAGCAACAAGCAACAGAAATTATAATAGCAGACCGAAAAATAAAAATATTGCTTGCTTATTCGTCAAGTCGTTTGTCAAGACTGTCAACTGAAAAGCTCATTGAAGTTTATAGGAGTTACCTTTACGATGGATAGATTTCTAAATTGGGTGTCCAATAAAAGACCAAACGTTATAATTTATGAGCAGAACTACTTTTTTTGCTAATAACACTCATTTTGAAAAGGAGCTTGCAAGATGTTGTAGGCAATATTCTAAACTTTCCATGTACACTGCATGGATTGGTAATCCTAATGCTGTAATACCATTTGAATATCTCTATAACCTTTCTGAAATATCAGCAACTGTTGGAGTTTCTTTTTGTCAATCACATCCCGATGGCATACGACTGCTAATGACACTTTGTAAAGATTTAAAAATTGCTAAGGATGATATTTTGTTCCATCCTAAAATTTGCATCTTTACTGAGCAAAAAAGGAAAGCGGTATTTATGGGAAGTTCAAACTTCACCTATCATGGCTTTTATGAAAACCACGAAGCAAATATTTTAATTGAAGGGATTTCCGATGAAAAAGTATTTGCAGATATTGAAGCGGATGTGCAAAAGTGGAGGAGCAGCAAGTATTCATTTAAACCAGATGAGGATTGGTTAAAGAAATATTCTGAACAGTACAGGAAAAGGAAAGCAAAACTTAAAGAATCTGGCATTGATGATGAATCTAATAAAGAAGAAGAAGTCTCTAATTCTTCTGCCTGGCTTGTTAAAGCAGATTGGGATGTTTATATGAAGAAGGTTTTAAACGGAAGTAAAAAATATTTTGACCAAGATAGAATTAAAGAAAGGATATTATTATTAAATCAAGTTGCTATAGAACTCCATTTGCCATGGAAGACTACTTATTTTAATAATCTGAATAAAAGAAAGCTGATTGGAGGAATGACACCTTTTGGAGCTTTTGGTCATGTTGCGGCTTCTGGCGATTTCAGGCGGATGCTGAAAAATGGTACACCACAAGAACATAAAACGATTGTAAATTCAATTAATACCATTGCCAATTTATCATATCCTTTGGATTTGAATAAACTCAAAATTCAGTTAAACAAGTTAGTTGAGTTAGGTCCTTCAATGAAAGTATGGGGAAGGTTATTGGCAATTGTAAAGCCAGAATTATACTGTACAATTTCAGCACCAAGAGTTAGGAAATCAATTGGGAAAACATTAGGCAAGTCAGAAAGATACTTCCAGGATGTTGATGGTTATCTTATGCTTTTGAGTTTGATTCATTCGTCACCGTGGTTTAACAGCAAACCTCCAATAAAAAGGAATGAACTTGAAATATGGAAAAGACGAACAGCTTTTTTGGATGTAATTTTTTATTAAGGTTTAATTATGAAAATAATAGCTTGGCATAAATATCAAGATAAACTATCCATTAAAAGTAAGTCAGCAATATCAAAATCGATAATTGAAGAACTTGCCAATATACCCCTATCACTTAGGCAAAATAGCGAGTCTGAGGAATTTACCAATCAAATAAAATTTAATTTAGTTAAATTAGGTTATCAAAATGGTTATTGTGTTTACACTTGTTTAAAAAAAAGCAAGTCAAATAAACGTAAAATAGAGATTGATAGTGAAAGGGAAAAACTCCTGAATGAAATTGATAATATTGTATCTGAAGCGAAAAAAAAGTATGACTTAGGAGATCATAATTTTAGAAATACTGAGTGGCTTTATGATATTCATTGGTATAATGACGATGCTGATTATTGTCCAAAACATCTAACACTTGTGCAGAAAGCGAATTAGGTAAGCATAGAATCGAAGATGCCAGTAAACATTCATATCCTGCTATACGGTATGATTTTCAAAAATTGCTTGTTGCAAACGCTCAACTTAGGCTTTTAATTTTTCGTGTATCTGATTTGAATTATTTATACAATTCAGATAATGGTTTGGCAGCATATTTTGAACACTCGATTAAAGTCTATCAATGTCTTGAAAAAGGCTCTAAATTTCTATTTATTTGCTTTTGCAAAGGTGAGGTGTTTTATAAAGAGCTTACTAAATTGTAAAATACTTTTATTATTAAATTACAGAAACAAGCACTGAAAGTTGTTTTTCATGCAATATTAAACATTGGAAATTTCACCTCCTTAATCATTGCACATTAAATTCAATTGCTCCGCAAACCCTCCTTAATTCCTCCCTGAATTGTCCAACTTAGTTGATTATTGTTTTAAAAAGAAAATCTAAATTTACTTCATAGAATTAAGCAGGAACTAATAATAAGCTTCTTCAATATTAAAATAAAGTACATGGAAAAAGAAATATTAACCAGGAATGAGCTTTATAATCTTGTTTGGTCAGTGCATACCTTTTCCAATGCAGGGCATTGCAAAAACTTCAGTTTGGCAAAGGCATTGATATGCCTGAGCTTTCCACTTCTGGTTCAGCCGTATGTATTGGAAAAGCATCAATCAACAGAATTTGCCTTTTACCGTTAAAACTCTGAAATGGTGGTTGAGTTTTACACAATTTTAAACATAATCAGTTGCTGGGCATTTGGATGGAAACCCTATGCTTTTATTAGATAACTTCAGATAACTAGTAAAAAAAGATATTCGCCTTGTTTTGGAAACTGCATTACAAATTCTCATCAATAGCATCGTTTCTGGACTGATTCTCAGCCTGATGGCGATTGGCTTTACCTATATCTTTC
This sequence comes from Chitinophagaceae bacterium UBA1953, assembly GCA_002336115.1. Lineage (GTDB taxonomy): Bacteria > Bacteroidota > Bacteroidia > Chitinophagales > Chitinophagaceae > Lacibacter. Next base: position 519,743 of record DDEN01000041.1, on the reverse strand, counting down.
GGGTAACGAGGGTCTTTCACATTGCACATGGTGGTGTGTATGTGGCTGGAGCAGTCGCATTGTGGTGGATGCTTTCAAAAACAAACAATTGGGCTGTAGCTGTTTTATTCGCCATCACAGTTACGGCTATCATGATTTGGCTGATTGAAAAAGCCATTTACTTACCTATTAATAAAAGGCAGTCCAACCAAAGCATTTTATTGGTTGCTTCATTGGGTCTATATGTGGCAATTGTAAATACTTTGGCTTTGCTATTCGGGAATGAAGACAAAATAATAGGAAATTCAATATCAGGTTCATTTGTCATCGGCAACATCATTTTAACAAAAGTGCAACTGATCCAAGTAGCTTTTGGGATTATAGCGACAGCTACAGTTACTGTCATATTGAAACTCTCAAAATCAAATTTGACATTTCAGTCCATTTCAGACAATGAATCCATCAGCAAAGTTCTTGGTATAAACACGGAAAAAGAAAGGCTAAAGGTTTTTATTTCCGGAAGCATGTTGGCTCTAATTGCTGCCATTCTAAAAACGATAGAAGTTGGGGTAAATCCACAATCAGGAATGAACATCACACTCAGTGCATCAGTTGTAGCAATTCTTGTTTCAAGATTGAATATTCTTTTGATAATTGCTTTCGCCATTGCATTGACACTTTTGCAAAATTCTGTTGAATGGTTTTTAAATGCTCAATGGAAAGACGGAATTACATTCCTAATTTTATTGCTTGTGATTTTGTTTAGAACAGAAGGTATAATTAGTTACAATCTAAGAAAGGACACAGTATGAACTATTTACTCCACATACTTGTAATACTTGAAATTTACATTTTGCTTGCATTGAGTGCAAATCAGAAAGTTGGGTTGTCAGGTTTGTTGACTTTGGCTCAGGCAGTTTTTTATGGTGTCGGTGCATATGCAACAGCAATCACTATTACAAAATTCGGGTTCACTTATTGGCTTGCATTGCCTTCGGCAATACTGACCTGCATGTTGTCAGCCTTACTTTTCAGTTTTGTTGCAGGAAAAGTAAGAGAGTTTTACTTCAGTTTAGCAACACTTGCTTTGCAAATCATTTTCTTTTCAGTTGTTTACAACTGGATTTCTGTTACAAGGGGTTCTTATGGCATTACAGGAATTTCCAATCCTGAAATTTCCGGATTGAATATAAACACACCCGGGAGCTTTGCTTTGTTTGGTGGTGTTTGGGTTTTAGTTGTGATTCTTTTTTATGTATGGTTTCTTAAAACCCCGCTTTGCCGATTGATACAGGCAACTAGAGATGACGAGATAGAAGTTCTGAGTTTGGGGAAAAACCCTAAATATTACAAAAAGATCAGTATAATCCTTTCTTCCATTGTAGCAGGAATTGCAGGAAGTATTTACGCTACATACACCACATACATTGATCCAACTTCATTTACATTAGATGAATCAATACTTATTCTCAGCATTGTTTTAATTGGCGGTGCAGGCAGAATAATTGGACCAATTACCGGTGCAGCCATTTACATTCTTCTGCCAGAATTTTTAAAATTTTTGCAACTGCCTGAAGGCATTGCGGCTAATATGCGAATGATATTATTCGGCTTACTATTGGTGCTGATTGTTCGTTTCAAGCCCAAAGGTATTTTCGGAAAATATTTAATTCAATGAGTGAACTTTTAGAGATAGAAAACCTTAACAAATCCTTTGACGGAGTTGCAGCAGTTAAAGATGTTTCATTCTCAATGAGCAAGAAAAGTATTGTGCTTATCACAGGTGAAAACGGAGCAGGGAAAACTACATTGTTCAACCTCATTACGGGATTAGATAAACCATTGAAAGGGAAAATTATCTTCAATGGAAACAATATTGAAACAAAATCTGCTTTGCAAATTTCACAGTTGGGCATTATCCGTTTGTATCAGCGGCCTAGATTGTTTAAGAATTTGATGGTGTGGGAGAATTTAGTTTCAGCAGTACATAACAACTCAGGAAACAGTTTTGCCAGTCTAATATTTAAATCCAAAGTGGCAAGGCAGGAAGATAAAATGTTAAAGAAAAAAGCCAATGCTCTGCTTGCAAAATTTGGCTTACAGGATTTGAGTAATCAGACAGCAGGAGAACTTTCCTATGGTCAACAAAAACTGATTTCCTTTTGCATGATAGCTATGAACGGAACTCAATTAGCTTTATTGGATGAACCCTTTGCAGGTTTAAATCCAAGTACGATTGAACAAATCAGCAGCATGATTTTACAAATGAGAAATGAAGGAATCACTTTTTTAATCATTGAACACAATATCAACAAGGCATTGGCAATTGCCGACATTCATATTGAAATGAAAGAGGGGGCGATTAAAATTATAAACGACATTGCAACTACATGAGCGAATTGCTTCACATAGAAAACCTGACTTGTGGTTACAACAGCAAAACAGTTTTGCAGAACATTTCCTTCTCGGTAAATAAAGGAGAAGTCTTGGCTGTTATTGGGCAAAACGGGTGTGGCAAAAGCACTTTGCTTAAATCTATTTTTCAGATAACCGCAGATCTCTCAGGAGAAATTTCATTTGCAGGAACAAATCTTATGATGCTAAAGCCCTGGAATATTAAACAAGCTGGCATTTCTCTTTTCCTTCAAGGAGGGATGGTATTTTCTGCAATGAAAGTTAGTGAGCATTTTGAATTGGCTCTAAAAGAGAAAAGCAAAACAGAAGCAACAAATATATTAGAAGAATGCCTCAATTACTTTCCTGCATTGGAAAAGCTCATGGACAAGCTGGGGGGTAACCTTTCAGGTGGACAAAGACAAATGCTTTCATTCGCTATGTTGCTTTCGCAACAAACGCAATGTTGGTTACTTGATGAACCTACAGCAGGACTTTCCCCTGAATCAGCGAAACAGGCAATTGATTTTTTGAGAAAGATGAAACAGGAAAAACAAAAAACTATGCTTTTGGTTGAACATAATTATCAAGCTGCTTTTAACTTAGCTGACCGGGTGGCAATTATCAAAGAGGGAAAATGGCTTGACGGTTTTTCAAAAATAGAATTTCAAAATGAAAATTTCTTAAATACACATTTATATAACTAAATTAAAAATGTAATAATGAGCAGAATAATTAAATCAGTATTTATAATTACATTCAATATCGTACTTTTTGCAGCCTGCAATAACAATCCCTCACAAAACAAAAGCGAAAAGATTACAATTACAGCTATTCTTCCGTTAACTGGCAATGCAGCGGTTGCTGGGGAGTATTCTAAGAATGGATTGCAGTTGGCTGTTGCAGAAATTAATGGTTCAGGAGGAATAGCCGGAAACGTTATCGATATTTCCTATGAAGACAGCAAGGGCGATCCTAAGGAAGGGGTGAATCTCATTATGAAAGCCAATACTGTAAATAAACCTTCTATTGTATACTCACAGCTAAGTGGAGTTTCATTGGCGATAAAGCCGATAACTGAAAAGAATAACCAAATTCTGATTGCAGTTTCAGGGGCTGGTAACCTTTTGGATTCATCAAAATATACATTAAGAAATTATATTGAACCGGATGATTTTACAAAAATTGTTGCCAGTACATTGAGTGATTCTTTTCATGTGAACAAAATTGGAATCTTGTATGCTAACTCAGAATTTGGAAGCAGCATCTACAAATCACTATTAAATAATTTGAAGGCAAAGAATATTGAAGTAACATTTGAAAATGCTTTTGATGAAAAGGCAAACGATTATAGAACGTTGGTTGAAAAATTTAAACAGAGTAAAACGCAAAATGTTTATATAATTGGAATTGGGAAAAGCTTAGGACTTGTTTACAAAACACTCAAAGAATTAAGATATAATGGGGAAATCTATGGCGGTATTGAATCCACATTGCCAGATGTTAAAAACACTGTAGGTAAACTTGGAGAAGGAATAACTTATTTTGATTTTGCATACTCACCGAATTATGAAATGCCAGGTTATAAGGTTTTTTCCGCAAAGTATAAATCCAAATTCAACTCTGACCCACAAATTCCGGCAGTACTATCCTACAGTGCAATTATGACAATTGCGCATAACTTGGATAGTGTTTTGAAAACAGGAAATCAAGTTGTTATTTCTGCTGGAGAATTTCCACAAATCAAATTGGCAAACAAAAATTTTGTGCATCCTATTCAAATCAAGACCTTTTAAATGAAACTAGAGTTAAAGCAAGACATCCGACATGATTTGCGTCCAAGTTCAAGTGCAGATATTCGAGTAGTAAGCAATATAATCAAGGACAATCTATTGTCCGAGTTGAATAATAAGAATACCGGGTTTCTTATTAACTACCCCAATAGCATTGAGTATAAGACAAGGTTAGACCGGAATAAGTACAACTTAATTACTGAACTGAATGATAAGATAATTGGAACGTTGATTAATTTTTCTTCTGATGAAATTCAGGCGCAAATTTCTCAGGGTTATCTGCTTTATGAAAAGGGGGTGCTTGATTTTTTGTTCAACCTGAATGATAAATTCATTTGGTTGGATCAAATGGTCATTCATCCAAAAAAATATAGGCGTATGGGCTTTTCCAAACTAATGGTTGAAAAAACACTGGAGATGGGTATGAGGGATGGTTACATGGACTATTACTGTATGATTTCAATATTTCCAGAAACCAACATACCATCTTTGAACTTATTTACGTCTCTCGGATTCAGAATAGTTGACACACAAAAAATCAATAACAGAGGATGGGCAATTATGCACAAATCACTTAATAGCCATGTCAGATAACAAACTTGAAAATCTGTTTTCTAATCTACTAAGCACATTCCCATTTTCGATTACGGGATATGAAAATGCTGAAGAGGATTTTGCTATTATTTTCAAAAAACTATATGAGAATTCGTTTCTTAAAGAGCAAGACCAGTTTACATTTTTGATATCTGGCTTCGCCAAATTAAAAGCTGATAAAATACAAAATGTCGATTTTGAAGCATGGGATACAATAACCCTGAAAAAATTTTTGTTTCATGAGTTCAAAAATAAAATAGCTCCGTTTGCCCTTTCACTCTATGTTTATGCTCTAAAGGAGTTGTCTCCTGGGAAAAGTATTAATAAACTTATTACTTCAAACTTTAGGAGCAGTGTAATTCTCAAAGTACAACTGAAGAATGATATTGAATTTATCGCTTTCGAACATATAGTAAGAGCCAATACTTTGGTAATTTCCGTTCCCTATAAGTTTTACGAACAAGAGCGCTTCCCTTTCAATGAATATGAAAACATTATAAAAGATGTTTCTGAGCGATTTCTTGTTAAGGAGAATAATAGCAACCCCTCAGAGTATGAAATAATAAACAATCAATCTGCGCATGATTATGGGAAAATATTTGGGCAACTAATGAAAATGCCCCCAGATACCTTTAAAGAAAAGCTTAGTAAAATGAATTTTGCAAACGGCGATCTCGATTCTTTAAAACAATGCCTGCAAAATGAATTAATCAATCCAATTGATCTGCTTATTATCGGTTATGTAAATTCCCTATTATGCTACCTATATGATTCAAGTATATATTACTTTTTATCGGTTGCGATGGTATATAAGAATTTGAAATATACTCTTGGCGGAATTGGAGTTGGAACGCATAAAGAAAAAGAAATTTTCGATGAGACACAATCCTTTTTTAGTATTATTTCAAATCACATTTCATCGAATCTAGCTGTGCAAATAGTTTATGATAATAATGAGTTACTAAAATTAGAAATCGAAAGCTATAAAGCTGACCTTAATAATAAATCTTTAGGAAAGGTCTTATTTGAATTTAAGAAGGTATTGGACTCTAAATGTCCTTTCGAAACCTGTCATCATCATTATAAGCATACTGAAAGTTTAGTAAATTATGCAGTTCAAAATAATTGGTCAGTTGATAAAATTTGGAGTGGAATAACCAACGATATAGTGAACGTCTTTGAACCATACATAGCACTTATTACTGAGTTTCGCCCATTATGGATCAATATCAAAAATGCTGTAACAGCGAGGGAGGGAAAGAAAACTGAAGAGGCATTCAATGCTTTATTAGCAAAGTTGGAAGGAACCATTGTTATTCGTGGACTCACTAATAGAGAAATTTATTTAAATGGAAATGGGAAGAAGGACCTTGAAATTTTTTTTACCAGCGACCATATTGAAGCAATTTTGAACTGCATTTATAGTAATGCGCTAAGGTGGGGAGGGAGGAGTCAATACGCTGATGTAAATGTTATGGACTTTTTTGAATGTGAATACCCTCATATAATTTTTCATGTGGGTAAAGAACCAGTTACTGACTTTTGTGGAATTATTGATTCTGCAAAGAAGTCAAAGAGCCAGCATGAGAAGCTAGGCGGAATGATTGTGCTCTTGAATGAATTTTATCATGTGCATTTAAAATTTGTGAATAAAAATGATGGAACTGTATCAACGCTGTTATATTCAACTGGAGTGGATAATCCTTTACAGAATAATAACGACCAATCGGATTATTCCCACTTACAAAATGGGTTTCACTATCAATTAATTTTCAAATGATAACAAGAATCTTTGTTTTTGATCCGGGTGGGAATCCTTGTAACCCTGCCAACACATATCAACGCCATAAAAGAATTATCGAGCAGATCGAAGGATTTGAATTGTATGACCATAAGACATTGGACTATATTTCCGATAGAGCCAAAACTATTCAAGATTGGGATAAAGACGATGCATTAATAATTGTACATTTCTCAGATATTCCTGATTGTTTTAAAGGGTTGAAAGATTTGAAAAATGCACAAGTAATATGCCACACCGATTCTTGGAATAATAACGCTGATCCAATGAATCACAGTCGTTTTAAAATGGACACAAAAGGTGATTACAACAATATGAAAAATAAAAATTACCACTTGACTGGTTCGGATAAAGTATTAGCAAATCTATGTCAATTTCTTGCCCACCTAAAGACCAAAGGTGAAGTGAGATTTGAAATTATTGAGGGCTTTATTATTGAATAATATTTTATACACGCTATGGAAAAAATTGTGGTATTGTTAAATAATTCTCAGAAAACCAATTTGGAGAAAATCTTCAATAAGCATTCAATTGACATTAAGGTTTTCGATACAGAAGATAAATTACTTTCAGCCATTTCTACTAAATCATTTTCGGCAGTATTGTTTTTTGCGGAAAACAAAGATGTTAAGGAAACCGACAAAAAATATTTAGGTAACATAGACTTACTGATGAAATTGAGAGTGATGCAGCAATCTGTTCTCCCGATTTTCATTCTTTCAAACCTTTCAAAAAAAGCCCTCATAAATGTCACCAACAAAAACAAATATTGGAAGGAAGCATTTGAAGCCGTTAAATCACCGGAAGTATATCTAATATGCGAGCCGTTTAAAGATAAACTTCAATCATTGCTGAAAGCTATTGCCCAGGCAGAGAGTATTGATAAGCATACCTTAAACGATGTGCAGTATAGCTTTTTCAGTCCGAGGGGAATTGTACACAACATTATGCACGATTTAAAAAATGATTTGTACACCACTCATACCAATGCAAGCAAGAAAGGGATAAAGGAAAAACTGGTTTCGTTAGTCAAGACAGCATTTGCAAAAGCAGAACCTCATATTCCAAAAGATAACATCGGCAGGTTTAAAGAATATTTCCAGTTGTACTGTAACGATATTGAAAGTGATATTGACAATATTAAAGATGATACCACTAAACTGGAAAGCTACCGTTACAATAAGGCAAGTTTCATTGGTACTCGTTACATGCAGGATGTTTATTCGTTGATGCCTGATGTAGAAAAGAAAGTTGATACAACGAAAAAAGAAAGCCGCTGGGAGTGTGTAGCAATAGACGACACAGAGAAAGTAAGGGACATGTTGAAAGATTATTTTGAAAGTAAAAATATTAAATGTCACCTGTTCAGGGATTATCAAAGTGCTAAGGACACTATTCAGAATAATAAAAAAGTAACTGCCGTTATTACTGACCTACGAATAATTGAACCGGATGGCAGTTGGAACAAATACCAGGGCTATAAAATTCTGGAAGAAGTAAGAGCCAATTGCAGCAGACCGTTAGCCTATTTTGTTTTAACAGGAAAGCGAGGTACAGTTAGCAATCTTATACAGGAGAGTTTTGATTTTAAAGTTCACTGGTTCATTAAAGACGATGTGTTAAGTAGTGACGGGGCATTCAATTTATTTTTCTATGAGCATCTTGCAAAAGAGTGTGATAAAATTCAGTTCCAATTATTGAGACAACCAAGATTAAGCAATAAAGTTTGGTGGACTAATACTGAAATGAAAGGAAAGGATAACTCAAACCGCTTCACTTTACCACTTTCACAGTATTATAAAGCACATATTGAAAGCTATGAATATCCTGAAAGTGAAACACGAATAAACGAATTCACAAAACGGTTTGTGGATGAAGTAAAGAAAGGAACTGCTTCAGTTGTTCCGGAAATAACCTGCACCATTAAAGAGAAAAGGGTTACAGATAACGGGCTGAAAAAATTCAGAGACAACATTCTTACTGGAAGAAGAATAGCTTATGCACTTGCAAACCAAAGCTTTTCACCCAAGGAAATTTTGGAAAAGTTTCAAAACAAGTCATCAAACCCCAAAGCAGTTTTCAATACCAGTTTGGCTACAGCTTCAAATCCGGCAAATGATTTAGATTTTATTAAAGCCATTGATAAGGGAGATAAGGCAGAATGTAATTTATTGATAGAAGAATTGAACCTTATTGGTCCCGAACTGAAAGACAAATTGAGATTGAATGAAGATGATTTTGCAATACTTGAAAACATACTTGAACATGCTAATCGGTTCTTCGGAAAAAATTCACCGAAGGAATTGCTCAAAGTTCTTAGACTTTTTGAAGATTTCAAAACACCTAAACGAGTTGATATTGAAAAAGCACTAATAGCTTGTCAGAACTTAAAAAGAAGCGAAGTATTGACATTATTAAAAAGTTATTCTGACTATTTACAGTCGCCACCCCTAAAAACAATGGTTGATAAATTCCTTTATTCGGCATAGAAAAATTAATGAGCCTTAGCCCAACGATTGCCCCCTTTCTCATTCAGATATTTTCAGATAACTCTTTGCTTAGAATATTTGTGTAGTAAACAAAATCCAAGTTTATTATGCAATACTTCCTTCGTTTCTGTAGCATCATTTCCCTCATTATTTTTTCCATCCGGCTTGCGCTGTTGGGAAATCTCAGCCAGGGTACAATCATCTTTATCATCGTTGCCGGGCTGCTGATCCTGCTCGGCAATAGAACCATTTACATTATAGCCAGTGCCGCTGCAGCCCTGTTCCTTTTTATCCGGCTTTACGGTGCAGGAAATGCAGCAGCAGAATCTGCACTGTTACAATCACTACTCACATTAGGCATTGTCGTGTTCGGCTTATTTGTGATGCTCAGGGGGATATTTCCCGCATCCCGTAATCGCAGGCGTTACTGGTAAAATCATTTTAAAAAATCAAAACTCAATAATGTGAGAAGAAAAAATATCAACATCGCAACAATAGTAGTCCTCCTGCTGGGAGCAGTTGGCTACTTCTACTTAACAAACGATAAGGTAAAAGCCGGCACGGATCATTTGGTAAATGAATATGTGCTGGGGAAGAAAGCAACACCGGAAACAGTCGTTTCTGAAAAACCGTTATCACCTACATGGCTCTATGAAATTGTGGATGCAACCGACATCGAAGACAAGCAGTTTGCCATTCCGAAAATAGACACGGTACATATCAGCCGGTTGATTGACTGGCAGTATCGGCACGGTGGAGGCAAATATTCACTCACTTACATTGACAACTATTCAAAAGACAATGATGTAAAGTACCTCACTGTTCCTGAACCGGCTCACTGTGATCCGGCTCCGGTACAAAAAGAAGGCGAGGTCAGCTATGAATATTTCAATCAGAAAACAGCGTATGAAAAATATCTGCAAAAATTCATTGCCGATTCAATGGCTGATGCCAGACAGTTTTTTATGGAGAAACAACAGTTCCTGAATGACTGCTACGCATTTCTAAACAATACGGTGTATGTAGTGGGATCGCCAACGCACAGGAGAACTGATGCTGTGGGCGGCCTGAATGCCTGCTTTAGCAGTATGAAAGTTTCACCTGATTCGCTGCAAAAATTTCTTATCGCCTTCAGTGATCTGGAAGACAATGTAGGCGGTAAGCTCAAACCAAAGCCGGTTGATATTTCTGTCATTGTTGTAAACCCGGTACCGAGCAGCACTAAGAAAATATTAGGAGAAGTGCCGGAAGTACAGGTGCCATCTGAGGTGCTGGAAAGAATACAAAAGTTAACTCAAAACCATAACAGATGAAAAAGCTATTTACAAAAGTGAAAGATTTTTTCAGCCGGGGATTTTTAAAATTGTTTGGCAGTTCAATGGAAGGGTCAACAATTGATTCCCTGCAAAAATCAATGCTGATCCTGATACTGAAATGGAGAGCGGAGGCTATAAAATTGATAAACGCTCAAAAACTGCTAATAAAGGCACAGACCCGGCTTGATGATTTCCTTCGGATCAACAGCAGCCTGCCGGTTGAAGATCTGTCTGTAGAGAACATAAATGCAAGAAGGCGTATCAAAAATCGGATAAAAGCCACAGCATTTGCTGATGCCATACTGGGTTTTATGGCAATAACCGTTATGCTGAAGGCCTTGCTGAATGTAACTATTGCCTGGATTCCTGCTATGCTCATAGGTGGAGTTATTGCCTACTGGTTATTGGTTTATGCAATTGAGGATCGTATTGATGCTACAGGTGGAGAAGCAACAAATGCACAAAACATCATCGGCAGATTCGCATTTATTATTCCTCTTTTATTCCTCCCGACGGCAAACCTTTTTGTGGTTTTCACAAACCCCGGTAATCCGGTAAATATCTTGCTCACTGCTTTTCTGGTACTTGCCCTGCTTCTTAATCTGTCCACTGCCAGGCATTGCCGCCAATACAAGCTCATGAAGGACACTGAAAAATCCTTGTCCTTAATGAAGCAACTGACAAAGGAGCGAAATGACAGTGAAAATGCAGTTATAACTCAGAAAGAAATATCTGACCGGATTGGTGATCAGATCATTGTCAATGCCTTTGACCTGAAAAGAGAATACCAGGCATTAATCTCCAAACCGGCACTTGCCCTTTCAATTGATAAGCAGATTTTTCTTAATGATCAGATTTACCATGAAGATGTTTTTCCAATTTCTCAAATACGGCTTACCAAGCCGACTGGGGATATGGCTGAACTCAGTAATATATGGATTGCTGCAACTACTATTGAAATGCCGCCCACAAGGCAAAGTGCAAATGGACAAATGCAGCCGGAGATTGAGCAACCCGTTCAGGAAACCGAAGTAAATGAAAGTCAGGATAACCGGAACAATACCCGGCAAAATAAAAATAGAGAGCAGGAAACTCAATATGCTGGTATGGGGAATGATAACGGTAACAGCGTATCAAATGAGGAGGCAGCAGGTGAATTTGGTGAAGTATTCAACGAAAATGAAATTATTGTTTAACACTAAAATTTAAAATCATGTCACAGATAGTTACAAGAGAAAATATTTCGGAACTGGAATCCGTGCCTTTCAGCATGGTGTCCAACACTGTATCGGCTGCATCACTGATGATGAATGCAGTTTCCAACATGACAAATACTGCCATCCGGGAATTATTTACCGGTAGCGTAAACATGAAGTATACCACCCTGAGCAATCTGAATGATAAGATGGAACTGCGATCTCCTAATTCACTCCGTTCAGACTTCCTTCACACCTGCACGGCTAACCTCAATGTATTATCCGTTGAAAGCCTTACCCCGCTTACTAAACAAAAAGCGGCAGTTATGCAATCGATTCTTCAAACGGAATACCTCGTTCAGGATAAAAATGCCGTGCAGGAAAAGCTACATCAGGTAATCAACGCAGATGCAAAGACCATGAAAAAATCGGTTGAGAATCTCATGAACGAAATCCAATTGCAGCATAGCTCGGTATTCAGCCACCAATTACAGAACATTGTCGAGAAGGCTTCGGCTGAAGCCGGTTTTAAAAATGTAACGGTTAGAATAAAAAATGCCGTTCCCATTATAACCGCTCTCAATGAAAATGGACAGGGAATCGTCTCTGAAATCCGCACTAACAATAAAACGAAGGTTATTGACCTGGTAAGCGAAACGACAGACTTCTACGAAGGAGAATGTAACCAGGCGATGAATGACTTTGGCGAAGCCCTTAAAAAGTATGGCGTGAAATTCACCAATGCTAATCGTAAATGGACAGGCGGGACCTGCTGGTTGCCTTCGGCACAGCAGGTCCAGAATGAAACCAGACAGAAAAAGGCGAATAAGGAATTAGACCGCATCCGTCAGCTTAACAAACAAACTAAAATCAAAAACTGAAAAAATGAATACAATGAGCGATTCACAAAATATTATGCAGCCCTACAAGGATGGCAGGACAGCAATTATCCTCAGAGGCAGAGACCTTTTTGATTTGGAGGTAAATGAAAAGAACCAACTCACCCCTCTGATCGAAATGCTCAGAGAGGAAGCATTCAAATCACACCAGCTTGTGTTGATTGAATACAGTAAAAGCACAGGTATCACGTATGATCTTCGTCTGCTTAACAATGAAGAAAAAAGCAATGTCACCAAATGCCTAAACGACTTAGGTCTTTGCACAAAATCAGGTCATCACAGTGACAATGATGATCCTGAATTTACCCGGATCATTCGGGGTTTAATGAAACTGTCGCAATCCGATAGTAAAGTTTTCTTGCGTGACGGGGTACCACTGAAATTCCTGGTTCTTTTTCATTACACGGAGCATCTGACTCCGGCTCTTCAAACCGGTAGTCATTCGGAAGAACAATTATTATGTATTGAAACCGCCTTACGCCTTTCAAAAAGTCTGGCAGTGCGCAAATACAGGAACTATATAATCTTTTCAGAAGCCCGCCCTGGTACATTGGAAGCATTGCTTTATCAGAATGTACCTGTAGTAAATCTTTGTCAGCCGGGAGCATCACAAAAACTCCCTTTTATCGCTGCTTTAAAGAACCGGTATCCGAATGCAACATTGGAAGAAGGACTGGATGATAGCATTCTCTCTGTCCTCTCTGGTAGCACCCCAAACAGGAGCTTAGAAAGTATTTATGTGAAATCAGAAAATACCGGGGAGAAAATAAATGCCAACGAGGTCTTTTCCAGAAAACAGGAGGACATCATTTCCATCAGTGAGCACACCCTTGAACCGATCCAGTTGGACAGGGTAAAAAACCTTAACCTGGTTGGGATCACAATTCAAAAGGCATTAAAAATTCTTTTTAAAATCTCCGATGGTCTTAAAAGAAATGATCCCAATACCCTGAGAAATATTTTGCTGGCTGGTGCCCCGGCAACGGGAAAAACCATGCTGGCAAATTATGCAGCGGCAAAGGCAGGCGTTCCATCATTCAACTTTGTGACCCCAAAGTCTCAATACGTAGGCGAGAGCGAAAGAAGAATAAAACTTTGCCTCGATATTTTCAAACAGAACGGAGGTATCGGATTGGCAGACGAAATTGAATGCCTGATGCCCATGAATAAGGATAATTTCAATGGTGACAGCGGAGTTACTTCATTCTACACGGCTCAGTTGCAAAATTTTCTCTCTGATCCATCCATATCAGGCAAATGTGCTATTGTAGGAACTACAAACAGACCATCAGATATCAGCAGTGCCATGTTGACCCGCTGGCTGATAGTTCCTGTGTTAATGCCTGTATCAATTGACTTCCCGGCAATTCTTGAGAGTATTGCCCATTCATTAAACAGTGAAGTTGATATTGACGTTAAAAATCAGCGTCTCATAGGTGCAGCAAAAAGGTTTTACGAAGGTGGTTCAACTCCGAGAGAGATCAGGGAGGCGCTTATTTCATCCTGTGCATTAATGGATGGTCCGTTAAGCATCAATCATATTGAAGATGCCAGTTACAAAGTGATACCAAATGTAAACAGGTTGTCTTATTACTATGCCGATTATTGTGCATTGCTTCACACCCGGAATTTGGCGTTCCTTCCCTGGTACGATGATGTGAAGAAACAATCTGACCCAAACTATCCGTTCCCGGATTATATCAAAGAGATTTTGGACGATGACCTTAACATTGATTTCATAAAACTGAATAATAAAATCCGTGAACTGCAACCATTCGCAAATGTTTAAATATGGAAACAACAAATGCAATTGCATCGCTTGTCGAATATATTGATGGTTGCTATTCGCAACCATCATCACAGCATACCCATTTGACAGGCGCAGGGGCAATTTTTCTTCTTGAAAAAAGGTTATGCGACTATTACAACAAAAAATACTGTGTTGCCTTTTGCAATGCAACCACAGCTATGCAGGCAGTATGTCTTGCGATGGATTTGCACGACACAGAAATTCTCACCACCCCAATAAATTGGGGCGGTTCGATAGCTCCGTTTCTTTTGCACAGAGACAAACTTCGTTTCACTTCGTTTGACTCTGTTTCGCTCAACATGGATGTGAGAGATTTGCCTTCGGCAATCACTGACAAAACAAAGGCACTGATATCCGTTGATTACAATGGAACACCTGCTGATTCAAAAGCCATAAAGGGATTTTGTTCAGAACATGATCTTAAATATATTTCCGACAGTGCTCAAAGTTTTGGTGCATTCCGGGATGAAAAACCTGCCGGATATTTTGCAGATGCAATTATTTTGAGTTTCTCCCCCGGTAAATCTCTTTTTGGTTTTGAAGGAGGTGCAGTAATTACTGATGATGAAAAACTGTATGAAGAATTGATTTGGTACTCACAGCATCCCTCAAAGCAGAAAACAGTTTTCGGAATCAACAATTACAATGAGTATGCCCCGCTGAACGGTAGAATGAATCCACTGTCTGCAATATTCCTGAACGAAACTTTTGAATCATCAATGGCTGCTTTAAAAATCTACCAGGAGAAATGTTTTCAATTACTTTCACAACTTCAAACTAAAAATCTTGTTGAAGCAACTCCGCATATTTCTTGTCCTGAATCATCAACCTTTTTCAGTTTCTCATTACAGTTGAAAGCATCAGTCAGCTTGCAACAGGTGACCGATTTTCTGAATGAGCAAAATCAACCATTCACAGGGGTCTCTTCCATAGAGAAAGTAATTCCATTCGATTCATCATTCCGTAAACAATTCAGAGGCAAATTTTCTTGTTCGGAAAATTTACTGAAACAGAAATCTCAATCACATTTCAATAACTGGATAAGACTGATCTACACAACCTAAATCAAAAAAATGGTACCAATAATTCTTTTATTTCTTCTTCTGCTTGTGATTTATTTCTTCTTCACGGGAACAGTTGGACACTTGTTTCACTCGATCAGGCAAACGGGAAGAATGTTGTTAATTATTTTGGTTGTTGTTTTAGTTCTTGGATTGATGGCCTATTCCTTTGCAAAATTTGGAAACATCTTTTAGGAGCGATGGTCGTTCCTCACGAATTTATTCCCTCCATCCATGCACAAACATGGCGTGGCGGCTAAAAGTGCCGCCTCAGTGGTGCTACCACCATCCTTCTGTCATAATATTTGTCTGGTTTTTTCCAACCTATAAAGCACATTATTTTTGAGTATATTATTACAAGGATAACAGAAAATATGATTTTTAAAAGTGTTATTGAGTTAGGCACACAAGGGGTAAACAAAGGTTCGAAAAATAATGGTTTACATTGATTGAAAATGTCTTTTTCTGTCTTTACACAACAAGTATAAAAAGACCTGTGTAACCTATTGGACGGTTTGATGAGTGAACAAAAATAAACACTCCGTCAATTTTCGTGCAATCCCTTGTCTCTACAAGGGATTTTGTTTAATAATGTTGATTGAGTTTAAATAATATTTTAAAAAAGTAGTCAACTTCTGAACAGCCTTATCTTCATACTTTGGATTATCGTATAAATCAAAATGTGAAGCGCCATTCATTACTACAATATTTTTTGATTTGAAGCGGCTTTCCTAAACATCTCACTGCTGTCTCTGTAGGAGCCAAAGGCTTCTGGCGTACTTCCTAAAATTATTTGTAATGGCTGGGTATGTAACATTTCTGAAAGATAGAGTGCATCAAATGCTATTACAGCATCCACACATGTAGATGAGTTATAACACGAAATTGATCGGGAAACGTTAGAGCCGATTAAAAAAACTTATTCATTTAGTTGGTAAAATGTGATTTGTCGTTTTGATAAATCAAAACTCAGTAAAATGATTTCTTTTTCGATATGTTTCAATTGTTAAAAAACGATCATGTAAATCCTTAAAACAGGCTACAATTTTGTTCAATTGTATTTTCGTCGGGACTACCACCTTTCCCAAAAGAGCAGATTTTCACCTGCTCTTTTTTATTGTTTTTGAATTGCATTTATTGGAACAGACTGTCACAAAAATTTAAACACCCGGAGATGTGCGCACTTTCCCGGCTGTATATCCTTTCAGGGCATAGTATAGTATATAGATATAAGAAGGAAGCATGCAAATAAGGAAAGCTACATGGTTTGACGTAATTCCCCTGTCTCTCAAAGTTGTATAAGCTAATGGCAGAATTGCTCCTCCCGCAATTCCCATTACCAACAAAGCAGAACCAATTTTTGTAAACTTCCCCAGCCCATTAATTGCCAGCGGAAAAATGGCCGGCCACATTAACGCATTGGAAAGTCCTAATAGTGCAATAAATGTTATGGCAAGATAACCTTTGGAAAAAAATACCGCAAGACTAAAAATGACCCCAATTACTGCCGAAACAGCCAATGCCCTTTGCTGTGAAATATATTTAGGAATTGCAATAATGCCAGCTATGTATCCGGCCAGCATTGAAAATAAAGTAAATGTTGTAAAGTATTTTGTTTCGTCTAAGGGCATACCTAACTGCCTGCCATAAGCGCCAATAGCATCACCGGCCATCACTTCCACTCCCACATAAAGAAACAAACAAAGAACACCAAGTACCAGGTGCCTGAACTGGAATACATTTGTTTTGTGGTGTGATTCGTTGGCTGATGCTTCATCATGATCTAAATTGATTTCTGGCAGCGATGATTTTTTTATCATAAAAGCAAGGAGGAATAAAACAACAGCTATAATAATATACGGAGTAATTACCCGTGATGCCAGTTCGTTTAATAAAGCTGTTTTAGCAGCTTCATCTGTAGCAGTTTTTATCTGCTCTTCAATTTTTGTAGCATTTTTAAGTACCAATGCGCCAAGTATAACAGGGCTTAGCATTCCGGCTACTTTGTTACATATACCCATAATGCTGATACGCTTGGCAGCACTCTCTATAGGGCCAATAATACTTATATAGGGATTTGATGCCGTTTGCAACAAGGCAAGTCCCATACCCTGTATAAAAAGCCCCGTTAAAAACAAACCAAAGTTTCTTGTGTTGGCTGCGGGCACAAACACAAGCGACCCAACCGCCATCACCAATAATCCTAAAGCCATTCCATTTTTAAAACCTGTTTTCTTTAAGATGTACGACGAAGGAATAGCAAGGAAGAAGTAGGCCATATAAAAAGCAAAGGTTACAAAGAATGCCTGCGTATCAGAGGTTAGCTGGCAGGACAATTTCAGAAACGGTATTAAAGTGCCGTTAAGCCATGTAACAAAACCAAACACAAAAAACAGAATTCCTATAATAACAATTGCGTAACGGTTTGAAGATTTATTAGTCATATTGATTTATTAAATGAGCAGTAAAATACAACAGTATATGATAGTAAATGTGTAAAGATGCTGTAAAACGTTTGCGTAAATATGAAAAGCGCAAGCGTTTGCATGAAAACATTTTTTTGCAAACGCTTGCATTGTTTTATGTAATAATGATTGTTAAGTTTGAATATATTTTTCTTTATAATTTTTTTATATGAATAATAAACCCAATCGCAGAGATTTTATAAGACAATCTGTTCTTGCGGGAGCAGGTATAGCTATGGTTAACTCTCCATTAAAGCTGTTTGCTGCCGAACAGCAAAAGATTGTTCGGGTAGGAATGATAGCTGTTGGTTTGAGAGGGCAGTTACACCTCGAAGAAATGCTGAAAAGGAGTGATGTGGAAGTGATTGCAATGGCTGATCCTGATAAACAAATGATTGGATTGGCCCGAGAATTAGTAAAGAAATATAGTAAAAAAGCCCCTGTTGAGTACACGAACGGCAATTACGATTATAAAAATTTACTGAAGCGGGATGATATTGATGCGGTGATTATTTCTTCTCCATGGGAATGGCATGCTCCACAGGGAATTGATGCGATGAATGCAGGTAAAATTGTGGGGATGGAAGTATGTGGCGCAATAAAACTGCAGGATTGCTGGGATTTCGTAAACACTTATGAAAAAACAAAAGTGCCGATTATGCCATTGGAAAATGTGTGTTACAGAAGAGATATTATGGCAGCTTTAAATATGGTGCAGATGGGTATGTTTGGTGAAATACTGCATTTACAGGGCGGGTACCAGCACGATTTGCGTGGAGTATTATTTAATGATGGTGTTACCCCATATGACAGCGGAGTTGAATTTGGAGAAAAAGGTTTCAGCGAAGCCAAATGGAGAACACCGCATTACATCAACCGTAATGGAGAAAACTATCCCACGCATGGTTTAGGTCCTGTTGCAAATATGATTGATATAAACCGTGGAAACAGGTTAACAAAACTTTCTTCCATAGCTACAAAATCAAGAGGACTTAACCGTTACATAAAGAATCATCCGAAAGGAGGGCCTAATCATCCTAATGCAAATATCAAATTCAAACAGGGCGATATTGTAACAACTCAGATACAAACTGCAAATGGTGAAACTATTGTGATTACGTTAGATACATCATCTCCACGTCCGTATAATTTGGGTTTTCGTGTACAAGGTACAAATGGAATATGGCAGGAACATCATGCAGGTGAATTTAACACGGGGATGATTCATTTTGAAGATAAGAGCGAACATCATACCTGGGAAAATCCTGAAAAGTATATGCAGGAGTACGACCATCCATTATGGAAGCGTTTTGAAAAAGATGCCGCTAATTCAGGTCATGGGGGTATGGACTTTTTTGTTGACAATGCTTTTATAGAAAGCATAAAAAGAAAAGTTGATTTTCCTTTAGATGTGTACGATCTGGCAACATGGTATGCAATTACGCCTTTGAGTGAAAAATCAATTAAAGAGGGTGGGCAGTTGCAGGCAATTCCTGATTTTACAAGAGGGAAATGGAAAACAAGAAAGAGAATTTTTGGATTAAGCAATGAGTTCTGACAGGTTGCAGAATATTTAAAACGGGTAACTGATTTTTGAGTTGCCCGTTTCACGGAAACAATCAATCGGCAGTTGATTTTGGTAAAAAGGTATCACATTTATGTGGTGCCTTTTATAATTATACAACCGGGGATGAAACAAGTGCTTCTTCTTTCTCTATGAGACGTTGTAATAATGTAAGCTGGTTGTTTGCCCTTATAAAATTATGCCCTTCATATTTAGCGCCATAATAAACATCGTTATTAATATGGTCGGTTAAAAAACGTAACGCCTGCATATAAATCATAAACTTACCAGCATAAATAAAATGTTCTTTTTCAGGTGCAGAAAGCTCTTCATTCATTTCGCTCAGGTAGCCTTGTTTAATAGCATGAAAGTATTCTTCTCTTATTTCAATTTTTGAAAAATCTTTTTCTTCTTCGCTTACGGGCGAAAGGTAGGTACGGAACATATCGCCTACATCACTAATAAAATATCCGGGCATTATTGTGTCAAGGTCTATCACGCATATTCCTTTATCTGCTTCGTTAAACAGCACATTGCTGATTTTTGTGTCGTGATGTGTAATCCTTTTTTTAAATGAAGGATTATTGTTTATAGCTTCACTCGTTGTGACAATATAACTGAATTTCTGGAGTAGTTTAACTGATTCTTCAGCTTCCTGAATACGCTCTTTGTTGCCATTTAATAAAGCCAATTCAAACTGCTGGTAACGCAAGGGTAGATTATGAAAATCGGGCAATGTAATTTTTAATTCGTTGGCATTTATACCTGAAAGCAATTTCGTGAACCGGCCAAACTGCTGAGCTGCTTCAAATGCCTGTGATGGATTGCTTACAACATCAATTGTGTGAGAACCTTTTACAAAAGGAAATACTCTGAAATAGCCTTCATCATGGAGGTGAATCATGTCTTCCCCATTCGTAGTTGAAACCGGCTTAACAAACAAATAACCAGGATAATTGTCCGACAGATATTTTGCAGCAAGGTTTATATTGAAGGCAATATCTTCTGGGTGTTTAAAGATGTTGTTGTTGATACGTTGCAGAATATAATCATTGGTATTGTCTTTAATAAGCCATGTATGATTAATAAGGCCGCTGCCAAACGGTGCGATTGTAACGGAAGGCTTATTGAAGTTGTAGCGTTCGAGTATTTGTTCAAGCATAATTTATGGCGTAATCTTATGCCATAAAATTATTGTTTGTTTTGAATAAAGTATTATGCAAACGCTTGACAAAAATGTGATTAGTTATCCTTGTTTAACGTCGTGTACCACAAGTTGAGATTCTAAAATGATTTTATAAAAAGTGGCATTATTGTTTTCCAGCGATTCCTCAGATTTTTTTTGTAACAGTTCAATCAGGGTTTCTGTTGCTTTCTGTCCCTGCTGGTAAGGAAATTGTTCAACAGAAGCAAGTGGCGGATAAGCTGTGTAGTTACTGATTGGCAGGTTGGCGAAGCTTACAAAGGAAATATCTTTATTAATTTTAAATTTCATTTTCCGCACCTGCTGTACAGCATCCAGCGCTACATAGTCGTTAAAAGCAACAATAGCTGTAGGCTTTCGCTTGCCGCTAAGAAGTTTTTCGGTTGAGGAAGCAACGCCTTCTTTTGTAAGATCGCAATTCACAACAAGGTTCGGATCATATTTCAAACGGCTTTTTGTCATTGCCTGAATGTACCCATCCAGTCTTTCTTTTGTAGCCGGTAATTTTTCGGGGCCATTAATCATTCCTATAATTCTGTGCCCCTTTTTGAATAAAAAATTAATTGCCTGAACAGTTCCGTTAATCATATTGCAGGCTACATAATGAATATTCGGAATTTTGGGAATACGATCAAAAAATACAACAGGAATATTATATCGTTGCAGGGCTTCAAAGTGCTCGTAATTTGTTGTGTTTTTTGAAATGGAAACAAGCAAGCCATCAACCCTGTGTTTACGGAATGTATCAAGTAAATGTTTTTCTTTTTCAATATCGTCGTGTGATTGTCCTAATAAAACAGTATAATTCCCTTTATGAGCTGCATCTTCAATACCGCTGATAGCTGAAGAAAAAAATGCTTCACTTAGTTCGGGTAAAATCACTCCAATAGTATATGTTTTTCCTTGCTGGAAAAAAATTGCTGTTTGGTTTGGTTCGTAATCAAGCTCTTTAGCTAATTGCTGTACTCTCATTTTTGTTCTCAGCCCGATATTGGGATGATCGTGCAGCGCCCTTGATACAGTTGACACTGAAATGTTGAGTTGCTTTGCTATTTCTTTTATTGTAGGCAATCTTTTTTCCATGTAAATAAACTAATTGTCAGGTATAAAAATAGTGCAAACGTTTGTGTGATTATACGGTTTGATACAAATAGTTGTTTGAATGTTCAGATATTGCAGTGAATTATGGAAGCTCTCGAAACACATCAAAAAAGCAACCCGCCTACTGGCCGTTTGTTGTCGCTGGATGTTATGCGGGGTATAATCATGGTTTTACTCGCTGCAGAAAGCTGCTTGTTATATGAGTCATTGGCCAGAGTAAACTTTGGAACAATTGGTAATGCTGTTATAAATCAGTTTTTTCATCACCCCTGGCATGGCCTTCATTTTTGGGATTTAGTACAGCCTGCTTTTATGACAATGGCAGGTACAGCCATGTATCTTTCATATCAAAAAAAATTAAAAGCTGGGGTAAGCTGGCAACAAAACGGAAAGCATGTTCTGGTACGTTGCATTAAGTTGTTTTTATTCGGAACAGGTTTGCATTGTGTGTATTCAGGAAAGTTGGTATGGGAGTTATGGAATGTATTAACACAACTGTCAATTACCACACTCATTGCGTATTTAATTATTGAAAAGTCGATTAAATGGCAGTTAGCTGTTTCTGTAATTTTATTGTTACTTACCGAGTTCTTATATCGTTTTGTGCTAATGCCCGGTTATAATCAGCCCTTTGTGTTTGGGAAAAACTTTGGTTCTTGGATGGATTTGGTTTTAATGGGAAAGCTTAACAGTGATGGTTGGGTTGCTATTAACATTATTCCTACTGCAGTACATACAATTGCCGGTGTTGCTGTTGGGAAAATATTGCTCAGTACTAAATCGGTCAACAGCAAAGTGAAGGTGTTGTTCTTTACTGCTGTTGTATCATTAATTATTGGTTACACACTCGATCTGCTCGATATTACACCAATTATTAAACGCATCAGTACCAGCTCTTTTGTATTAACTTCTTTAGGTTGGGTTGTTCTTATTTTATTATTTATTTTCTGGCTTGTTGATATTAAAAAATACCAACGGTTTGCATGGGTGGTAACAGTGGTGGGAATGAATTCAATTTTTATTTATTTGTTTTTTGAATCTGTAGGCCATCAGTGGTTAAATGGCGCTGTGGGTGTTTTTTCAGATGGTGTTTTTAGCTTAGTGGGAATGAATAGTTCTTGGCTCCATGTTTTATCTGCATTGTTTACGTTATTGGCGGAATGGGGATTGTGTTATTGGTTGTATAATAAAAAAATATTTTTCAAACTGTGATTATGAAAAAAATTATAACCGCTTTGTTTTCTTGTGCAGTTGTATTTACACTTAAGGCACAAAATGTTGTTATTAATTATAAAGAAAGCAATGAAGATATTATAAATCCTGAAAGGGGGTTTTATATTCCTATAGGTGTTAAGGCAAGTAATTATGTTGTGCTTAATGCAGAACAACTTAAAAATTATCGTAATCACCCACAGCAGCCCGGTAAGGCAATTTTTACAGTAAAATCTTCATTAATATACAGGGGATATGAATTGGATATTTTCAAAAATCAACCACTTTCATCTGCTTTCCTGAGTAATCTTCAGAAAGATTTTGATGCAGTGAGAGAGGCAGGGCTTAAAATGATTATTCGTTTTGCTTATACCAATTCAACAAACAGTGGTACTTGTACCGACGAATATAAAATATGCCCTCCTTATGGCGATGCACCACCCAATATCGTTTTTAAACATATTGAGCAGTTAAAACCAATATTACGGAAAAATGCCGATGTAATTGCAGTAATGCAGGAAGGCTTTATTGGTATTTGGGGTGAAAATTATTTTACAGATTATTTTGGCGACGCTTCAACTAATGCGGTTGGCAAAATTTTAGATAGTAGCTGGCAGCTTCGTAACCGGTTTTTAAAATCATTGCTTGATGCGTTACCTAAAGACAGAATGGTGCAGGTGCGTACACCACAAATAAAACAAAAGTTTGTATATGGCCCTTCAGCATCAGTAAATAGTCTGCCGTTAAATGGGAAAAACTGTTTCAACTTATCTTATGCTTCACGAATTGGTTTTCATAACGACTGCTTTCTCGCATCGGATGATGATTACGGAACTTATTACGACTATGGCAGTTCCACACAAAAAAGGCAGCCTGCTAATGATGTATTGCGCAGGTATATTGAAGCTGATACAAAATATACAGTGGCCGGTGGCGAAACCTGCGATGATAGTTTTAGCCCTCAAAATGATTGTGCCCCCCAGGGTTATGCTGAAGATGAGATGCGACGTTTGCATTTCAGTTACCTTAATGCCGCATACAATGTGGATGTAATTAATGACTGGGATAGTGCAGGTTGCTTCTATAAAATCACCCGGCATTTAGGATACAGATTTATTCTCCGTAAAGCACTGCTTCCTTCAGTTGTAAAACGAAATGCTGTATTAAAAATACAAATGCAGATTGAGAATGCCGGCTATGCTTCAATGTACAATAAAAGACCTGTAATATTGGTGATGAAGAATGCCGAATCGGGAAAAGAAATATTTCTTGATTTAAAAATCAATCCACAGTTTTTATTCAGTGGCATACATAATATACAACGAACAATAAAATTACCGGCTACTGTTACTGCAGGTACATATCAACTGTTTCTCTACTTGCCCGATGCAAACGTTTTACTGCGAAAGCGGCAGGAATATTGCGTAAAATTGGCTAACGAAAATCTTTGGAACGAGCCCAGTGGTTATAATTCGTTACAACATAATCTTCAGGTTCAGTAATAAAAATTAAAAGTATGAAACCATTTTTCCGTTCTTGGTCTTCCATCAAAAAAATGATGGTTGCTGTATTGATTATTAGTGCACCCGGTTCTGGTTGTCATAAATCAAATTCAGGTGGTCAGACTACCCCGACTGCTGAAACAACAACAATTACTTATACAAGCGATGCGACAGATTTTCCTAACCCTGAACGAGGTTTTTACCGGCATGTTGAAACAAGTGCAGCCAGTTTTGTTCCGTTGAACCTGGCCATACTAAAAGGATACAGAAGTGAACAAAGTATTTCCGGTGCTACTTACAAAGTATTGAGCAGCCTCGTATTCCGCAATTATGTACTTACCGGATTTAATAATGCTCCTTTAACAACTGATCTGCTGAATAAAATAGCAGCCGATTTTGATATAGCAAGGCAGGCAGGTATAAAACTGATTGTGCGGTTTAATTACACTGTTACTCCTGTTGCAGGCAGTTGTCCTGAAAGTTTTGCATGTCCTCCTTATGGTGATGCACCAAAGTCTGTTGTGCTGAATCATATTGCACAATTAAAACCTGTGCTAACTGCTAATTCCGATGTTATTGCCTGTATGCAGCTTGGTTTCATTGGTATATGGGGCGAGAATTATTACACAGATTATTTTGGAGATGCGTCTTCTAATGCAAGCCAGGGGAAACTGCTTGATAATAACTGGCAGGACAGAATTGAAGTATTACAGGCACTGCTGAATGCGTTGCCCAAAGACAGAATGGTGCAGGTAAGATTACCCCAGTTTAAACAACGCTATGTTTATGGAGTAAATGCCGGTACAACAAGCGCTGCATTAACGGATGCAGAAGGCTTTACGGAAACTGATAAAGCACGGATTGGTTTTCATAACGATTGTTTTTTAAGCGGAACAGATGATTACGGTACGTTTAGTGATTATGGAAACAGTAGTACTCCAAGAACAGGCGATAATACAACGGTTACTGCTTTGCGCACATACCAGCAGCAGGATAGTAAGTATGTTGTAGCAGGAGGTGAAACATGTGATGATACATATAGTCCTCAGAATGATTGCGAAACAGCAGGTCGTGCAGAAACTGAAATGGGGGCAATGCACTACAGCTATCTCAACTCCGGATACAACACCGCTGTAAACAACGACTGGCAAACCGGTGGTTGTATGAACAGTATTAAAATAAAATTAGGTTACCGGTTTGTATTAAAAGATGGAACGTTTACTAATAAAGCAAAAGCAGGTGGAGCAATAAAAGTTGTTATCAATCTTGATAACATTGGTTATACATCACCTTATAATGCAAGGCCGGTACAATTACTGCTTCGTAATAAAACAACAGGAGATATTAAAAAGTTTGATTTTACTACTGATATACGTAAATGGTTTAAAGGATCGGTAAAGTTGGATCAGAGTTTTACTTTGCCGGCTGATATTGCAACAGGTTTATAT
This sequence comes from Chitinophagaceae bacterium UBA1953, assembly GCA_002336115.1. Lineage (GTDB taxonomy): Bacteria > Bacteroidota > Bacteroidia > Chitinophagales > Chitinophagaceae > Lacibacter. The sequence goes on along the minus strand of DDEN01000041.1, from coordinate 493,915 downwards.
GAATTGTTGTTGTTTATGCCCGATAATTATGCTTCAATAGCCACCCGCTCGGAATATGCAATTCGTTTAGGTAATGTAAATGTGTGGGAAGATGCCACTGGTTATAATAAACTGAATCATACACTTACTGTAGAGTAAAATAAGTATTAACTGTTTTCTTATTAAACTGTCAGCGCAACTAATTGTACTGACAGTTTTTTTTATACAATGGTTTTCTTCAGCATTATATCGGTTGTCATTTACACATTCATCGTGTAATTCCAACTTTATGCAGATACTGTTATGTTTTTATTAAACTTATGCAAGCGTTTGCACATCCAAGTAAAACGTTTGCACATGCAACAATGCCGCTTCGCAAGGTTTTGCAATAGTTTGTTTGCTGATATTTTTTATAGTTTAGAGTTATCAATTTTGATTATCAATATTCAAAACTTACACTGCATGTCACCAAAATTTTTTAAGAGACTCTTCTCAATTATTGCCTGCTTTATTATGTCGGGCATGTTGTATGCACAAACAGTGGTTACAGGAAAAGTAACCGATGCGGAAGGGAATCCTCTGGCAGGAGTTACCGTACAGATTAAAGCTGCTAAAACAGCTACAACTACAAATGCTGCAGGTCTGTATTCAATAAATGCATCAGTTAAAGATGTGTTGATTTTTACGTCGGTTGGATATACACCTGTTGAAATGGTTGTAAGTGGTGCTACACTTAATATTACACTTAATTCTGCCAATAAAGGGCTGGATGAAGTAGTGGTAATTGGTTATGGTACACAAAAGAAAAGAGATCTTACCGGTGCTGTTTCTTCAGTAAAGGCAAAAGACCTTGTCGTTTCTTCTGGTCCGGAGATTGGAAATATGCTAAAAGGTAAAGTTGCCGGTTTAACAATACGCCAGAACAGTGCACAACCAGGCGGCGGTTTGGATATCCTCGTTCGTGGTGCTGGTTCTGTAAATGCAAGTAATCAGCCTCTGTTTGTAATTGATGGTTTTCCTATTTTTGATTTACAGCAACCGGAAAGCGGAGGCCGTTACCAGGCAGGTACACAAAGTATATTGAATTCGTTTAACCCGAATGATATTGAATCAATCGAAGTATTAAAAGATGCCAGTGCCACTTCTATCTATGGTTCAAGGGCAGCGAATGGTGTAATTTTAATTACAACAAAAAAGGGGGCAGATGGCTTGCCTAAAATACAATACTCAAATAATTTCTCTATTCAAAAATTCAATACAAACGTTTTTGATGTATTGCCTTTAAACGAGTGGATGCAGGTTCGTAATGAAGCGGGCCAGGAACAATGGGATTTTGATAATGGAGTTTTTCCTTACGGTACAAAAACCAGAGCAGAGGCAGAGGCTAATCCTATAAACGGATTGTACAGAAAGCTTTACACTCAAAATGCAATTAATAACGTTGGAAGAGGAACCGACTGGCTGGCATTGGTAACCCGTGATGGTTCTACTCAACAGCATAATATATCATTAACAGGAGGCACTAAATCAACAAAATATTTGTTATCTGGTAACTATTACGATCAGAAAGGTATTGCAAAGAATTCTGAATTTAAAAGGTATTCTTTCAGAACAAATATTGATCAGGATATTAATCGTTTCGTTAAGCTGGGAGTTAATCTGTCATTCAGCCGAATTGATAATAATAATACACAGTTAGGAGGCGATCAGTATGAAAATTCGGGAATTCTCCGTGCTGCTATTCAACAAGGCCCCCATATCCAGGCAATCGATGAAAATGGAAATTATCCGCTGAATCCACAGTTGGCATTGCAGCCCAATCCGTATTCATTATTAACTATTACAGATGAAAGCAGGATTGAACGTTTTCTTGGTAATGTTTATGTAGATGTATCTCCAATAAAAGATTTGACAATAAAGTTAAAAGCGGGTATGGACAGGGGCAACTCAACAAGAGGAAGCTATTTGCCAACAACTACTTTACATGGTGCATTGGAACAAGGACGTGCAACTGTTGGTAATATAAATAATGACAACTATCTGCTTGAAGCTACAGCTAATTATACAAAAACGTTAGCAAAAGAGCATAAAATCAACCTCCTTGCAGGTGCTTCAGAACAGCGGTTTATAAATTCTGCTAACAGCAGTGGTAGTACTGGTTTTATTACTGATGCTTTTTTGTACCATAATCTTGGTGCAGGTTCTGTGCAATTGCCTACTACTTCTTCAGAGTCAAAAAACCTGCTTATCTCTTATTTTGGACGTGTTAATTACAGTTTCAATAGTAAGTATTTAGCTACTGTTACTCTTCGTACAGATGGAGCAAGTGTTTTTGCAAAAAATCACAAATGGGGTACATTCCCGTCAGCAGCAATTGCATGGGATGTTGCGCAAGAGTCTTTTTTTAAGAATTTATCGAAAACAATTACTCAATTCAAAATAAGGCTGAGTTATGGACAAACAGGTAATGCCACTATTAATAGCAATGCATTCGCTGCTTATGGTGCTTATCCAGCATGGTTGTCGGGCGATGATACAAGGCTGATAGGGGTTTCATTATCTCGTTTGGAAAATCCAGATTTAAAATGGGAAACAACAACAGGAACTAATCTTGGTCTGGATTTCTCCATTCTTAATGGAAGAGTAGATGGTTCAATTGAGGTATTTAATAATATTATTTCGGACTTGCTTGCTACTAAATCGCTCAACTCATATAACCAGGTAAATACAATTATTGCAAATATTGGTAAAACACAAAGTAAGGGCTTTGAAGTAACAATTAATACCAGAAACATTCAAACAACTGACTTGTTGTGGAGAACATCATTTGCTTTATCAAGATATAAAGATACCTGGAAAGAAAGGGCTCCCGACTGGAAGCCGTCAGTTTATGAAAGCGATAATGATCCCATCAGAGCTATGTACAGCAGGCTAAGTGATGGCATTCTGCAAATTGGAGAAACAGTACCTGCATCACAACCGCAGTTAATCCCTGGCATGATTAAGATTAAAGATATTGACGGATTCCAGAGAGATGGTTCGGGCAACCCGGTGGTAGATGCTAATGGAAGATTTATAAGGACTGGCAAACCTGACGGGATGATCGATGATGCTGATACAAAACTGCTTGGCACTTCTGATCCAAGTTATATGGTTGGATTAACAAACATAATTACATATAAACGCTGGAGTTTAAATTTTGATTTTAACGGATTGTTCGGAAGGAAAATGGCCGATCCGAATTATACCAGTTATGGAGTAAGCGCTTATGGTGTTTATTCAAATGGTTATAATGCTTTGAGAACTGTAAAAGACAGATGGACTCCAACCAATCCTTCTACTACTCATCCAAGTTCATTTTATGGTTTTTCACCATATAGCGTAGGCGATTTCTTTTTGCAGGATGCATGGTTCATAAGATTGCAGAATGTATCACTTGGATATAACATACCTACAAAATGGGCTAAAGGAGTTTTCTCGGTTGCCCGTGTACATATGGACGCACAAAACCTGTTTGTGATAACACCTTATACTGGGGTTGATCCTGAAACTGATTCTTATACAGCAGCATATCCTAACATACGAACATTCACCTTTGGTATAAACGTAACTTTCTAATTCAATCTTTAAACGAACGATATATGAAACTATATAAATTATTTTTTCTGCCTTTGATATTGCTGCTTAACAGTTGTACAAAGGATCTGGTTACAAAAGATTATTCGGAAATCAACCCGAACATATTTCCCAAAAATGAATCGGATATAAACGCAATGGTAAATGCAGCATATTATCCATTACGTGGAGCATGGTATGATGGGATTTTTTCCACGTCGGAGCGTGGTGTGATGTTTTTGAGTGATGCAACAACTGAAATACTGCATGGCAAATACGGCGATCAGCAACTGGCATCATTACAAAATTATAAAGCAACGGATGCTGGCTTTACCCGTTACTATGATGATTTCTACAATAAAATAAGCCAGATGACTCTTACTATTGATCTCATTCAGCAATCAACGGTAAGCGATGAGTTGAAAAAGAAAGCCGTAGCGGAAGTGCGTTGTGCAAGAGGCTTATTGGCATATACATTATATGATTTATATGGGCCGCTTGTAGTAGCTCCTTTGGAAGTGTTGAAACAACCTTTAGTTGAAACACCATTGGCTCGTTTATCTCAAACCGATATGGTTGCCTTTATACAAAGTGATTTGGAAGCTGCTGCTGAGGATTTGCCAGCGCCTTCTGAAGCCGAGTATGGCAGGTTTAGCAAAGCACTTGCTAAAATGATTAATATCCGGCTGCAGTTACATGAAAAAAACTGGGCTAAAGTGAAAACATTGTGCGATGAAATTATTGCATACAATTATTATTCGCTTGATGCGGACTATGTAGCTATGTGGGATCTGGATGGTGCAAAAGCCAGTAAGGAAGTTATTTGGGCAATTCCTTGTGATTATGCAGGAACAAGCGAAAATCAATGGCAATTGATGGTACTGCCTGCCGATTTTGCACCCAAAGGTGGTTGGGGAACTATTAGTAGTACTTGGTGGTTTTATGACCGCTTTGAATCAAATGATGTACGCAAAACAATGCTTCTGGATCATTATACTGCTACAGATGGTACTGTTTATAACAGATCCAGCCCAGGTAATATTTTAGACTGGGGCCCTATTCCTTTAAAAATTAATCCGGATGCCAGCAGAACAACGAGTTTAACTACTGTTGATATTATTATGTATCGTTATGCTGACGTGTTGTTGTCTAAGGCTGAAGCGATAGCCAATGCCGCAGGAGCGCCAACAGCAGAAGCAATGGCACTTGTAAATCAAATACGCAGCAGAGCGCATCTTGGAAATAAACTTCTTGCTGATTACAGCTCATTGAGTGCTTTCAACGATTTAATACTGTTGGAAAGAAGTCATGAATTCTGGTGTGAGAATGGTCAGTACAGAGCCGATCTTATCCGCCATGGCAAATTTGTTTCACGCTGTATAGAGGTTCATGGGTCAACGTTCACCAGTAATAATAAACAGGTTTATCCTTTTTCGTTAACAACAGTGGCAGAAGGGAAAGGTAAATTTATTCAAAACTCAGGCTATTAATAATCCAACTAAAAATTAGTATATGAAAAAATATTTCCTGTATTCATTTCTGCTGACAGCGCTGTTGCCGGTTACATCCTGCAAAAAGGATAACAGCAGTAGTTTAAAAGCAGTATTCAGTTATGTTGCAGATGGATATAAAGTTAGTTTCACAAACTTTACAGAAAACGCTAAAGAATATAGCTGGGATTTTGGAGATGGGAGTGGTCAGACATCCACGAGCAGAAACCCGCAACATATTTTCACTAAAAAGGGTGATTTTCTTGTTTCTTTAACAGCAAAAAATGGTACAGAAACGAATGTTTTTAAAGATACTGTAACTGTACTTGGTCCCAATATTAAAATTGACGGCGATTTCAGTGATTGGGAATATGTGCAATATGCTTACACAAACGATGCGGCATATACAAGCAGCATTCGCTCAATTAAAGCTTTTGCTTCATCGGATGCAATAAACATATATCTCGAAGGTGGGGCTGATATGAAGATGGAAATTCTTGATATCTATATGGATTCAGATAACGATCCTGCAACGGGTTTTGCTACATGGTATTATCCTGTTGCTTCAGGCGCTGACTTCTTAATGGAAGGAAGTCCTACAGGCGACTGGGGTGATGTATTTGCACATGTAGGTGCCCCTTCTGCATGGGCCTGGAATGGTGTTGCTTCTTTTGCTGATGTATTTAAATTTTCTTCCCTCAAAACTGTTAGCGGAAAGAATATAATTGAGTTTTCAATTAAGAAAAGTGTACTTGGAACTGTAAAGAATTATGTAAATATTGCTTTTGTAGAGTCTAATTCAGGATGGGCTGAAGTTGGGCAGATACCTGAAGCAAAAACTGCTACATCTAAATTCCTGGCTATTCCATTGTAGTCATTATAAAAATCCCGACAAAGAAGAATTGGCAGGTCATCTGGCTTGGCTTTGTCGGGGTTTGTTTGCAAATGTGAGGAGTTAAAAACAATCAGCAAGTGGAAATAAATGCTACAAGCATAAAGGTGCCCAACCTTCAGCACGTACGGCTTGATAAAGATGGATTTGAACTGTTTACTATTGAAAATGCCAATGGAACAAAAGTAGTTGCCTGTAATTATGGAGCTGCTCTGGTTTCCATTTTTGTAAAAGACAAGAGAGGTTATTGTGAAGATGTGGTTTTGGGATATGCCGATCCGTCGGATTATTTAACAGATGAATTTTATATTGGTACAGTGGTAGGCCGCCATGCAAACCGCATAGCGGGGGCACAGGTTCGTATTGATGAGAAAGTTTATAAACTTTCAGAAAATAAGCCTGGATTTCATACACATGGCGGGTTTCAGGGATTTAATAAAAAATTATTCAGCGTAACATCTTTTGCAAATCAAAACGGAAGCGGTGTTGTGTTTACTTACACCAGTGCAGATTTGGAAGAAGGTTATCCCGGCGAGCTGAAACTGGAAGTTATTTATACCTTAGATAACGAAGATGCACTTACGCTGGAGTACAAGGCCTCTGCCGATAAAACAACGATTGTAAATCTTACGCAGCATTCGTATTTTAATTTATCAGGTAATTTGTCTGAAACTGTTTATAATCATGAACTGAAAATTTTCAGTAAATATTATTTGCCTGTAAATCAAATACAGGTGCCAACAGGTGAATTGAAAAGTGTAACTGATACAGTATTTGATTTTACTGAATACAAAAAAATAGGAGCCGATATTTTGAGTACAGATGAACAAATAGTATTGAGTAAAGGTTTCGATCATAGCTTTGTACTTGAACAGCAGCATACAAATCAGTTAAAACATGCTGCTTCAGTAAGGGAACCTGTTAGTGGAAGAAAAATGGATGTATATACCACTGAGCCTTCGGTACATTTTTACAGTGGTAATTACCTTGATAATGTGAAAGGTAAAAACGGGATTGTTTATAACCAGAGATGTGGCTTTTGTTTGGAAACCCAGCATTTTCCTGACGCACCTAACCATCCGCATTTTCCATCTATTATACTGGAAGCTGGAGAACGTTTTTACAGTAAAACTATATTTAAGTTTGGGGTTGAATAGTATTTGTAGCCTTTAACAGGTTGCTTTGATTGTTAACAGAGCAAATATACTAGTTAGCCTTTTGCAGCATATTAGTCTCTTTTTTACAAGCAGGAGGCGTTGTTTTGCGTCGATTTTTTGGAATTTTAAATTAACACTGAATTAAGTCATTGGTGTAATTAAGTTATGCCTAACTGCTAGTACAATTGCGAAACAATAATTGTAGTCTGTTGTTTTTTGATTGTTCTGAAAGAGTACTTCTAATTGGATGATCAGGGTTTCAAACAGATTTATTTGCCATTGCCCGCTGAAATATTCTTTATTGCCTGTAATGATATTGTTATAGCTTATTTCTCACATCTTTTAAGTAATGTAAATCTCCGCAAATTTAATTGTTTGCCTTTTGCTAATGATATTTTTAAACTTAACCATATACTCAGATGCAGGTTTTGCAGACATTCAGCGGTTAAGCTCAATGGTATGACCTCCGAATCAGAAAAAGCTGGCGCTATTTCCTCATTTATAGTTTGCTTTTTATTTGTTTCACTGTTCAAAATATCTTTCAACGGGTCATGTATTTTATCGAAATTCGCTTTGATGTTATGCGTATTAAATAAATCGGTTTGGTTGCTTTCTTAAAAAGCAGCATGACATATTTAAACGTCACATCTTAAAATTAATTCCGCCAAGAGGTTAAATGATGTGTTTATAATACCTTAATGAAAAGATTAAATACAGAGTATCTAAGAGATTTGTAAACTGCCTGACAGGCATCAACTGAAATTATGATTAAAGAAACGATTAAACAGATTTTTCAGCAAACATTTTCTACAGCTCCGGTAATTGTACGTTCTCCCGGCAGAATTAATATTATAGGCGAGCATACAGATTACAATGATGGGTTTGTATTACCTGCTGCAATTGATAAAGCTGCTTATGTAGCGATGTCGCTTAGGGAAGATGATGAAATTCATTTGGTGGCTCAGGATTTACACGAAACCTTTTCTATTCATATTAACGATTTAAAACCTGTAAGTGATATAAGCTGGCCAAATTACATATTAGGCAGCGCTGCACAGTTTTTAAAAAGAGGGATTAAGCTGCGTGGTTTTAACGCAGTGCTTTCGAGTGATGTACCTATTGGTGCAGGTCTTTCATCATCTGCAGCCGTTGAGTGCGCCACCGTTTTTGCGTTAAATGAATTGCTTGGAACAAATATCGACCGTTTAACAATGGTGAAAATGGCACAAAAAGCCGAACATGAATTTGCAGGTGTAATGTGCGGTATTATGGATCAGTTTGCATCCATGATGGGTAAAAAAGATCATGTTATACGTTTAGACTGCCGGTCGCTTGATTACGAATACAAACCCTTTAAGCTGGATGGTTACAAAATTCTTTTACTCAATACCAATGTAAAGCATTCACTTGCTTCAAGTGAATATAATACAAGAAGAAAAGAATGTGCTCAGGCAGTTACCTGGATACAGGAGCGCTTCCCGGAAGTAAAGGCATTACGAGATGCAAACGAAGAAATGCTTGATGAATGTGTGCTGCCGAAAGACGCACTTGTTGATAAACGCAGCCGTTTTGTAGTACAGGAAATTAATCGGCTACTCACCGGGTGCGAAGATTTAGAGCATGGTCATATTGAAGCACTTGGTAGAAAGATGTTTCAAACGCATGACGGTCTTAGTAAAATGTATGGTGTGAGTTGTAAAGAGCTGGACTGGCTTGCAGATGCTGTTAAGGAAAATGTTTCGGTTATGGGTGCCCGTATGATGGGCGGAGGTTTTGGTGGTTGCACCATTAACCTCATCAGAGATGAAGCAATTGAACCTTTAATTAAAACAATTCAGCCTGCATATGAAGCAGCAATGAACCTGCCGCTTACTTATTACATTGCAACAATTGAAAACGGAACTGAATTAATTGGATAAAATGTTTCGTTTGTTCTATAAGTTGGAAAAAATTCTAAAAGATAGAAAAAGTAAAGAAGTTGATTTTTGTAAAGTGTTGAAATTCAGCTACTAATATTACGGCACAATGTTTTGTTTAATAGCATCAATAAAACAGATTTATTATGCAAAACATTAAACGAATATTTATAGTTGATGATGATCCTTTTTGGGCATCTATGCTTTCCCAAATGCTGAGCGATCTTGGCTATACAAATATTTTTACGTTCAGCAATGGAACTGAATGTCTGGAAAACTTACATCTTAATCCGGGCCTTGTTTTTCTCGATTACCAGATGGAAGATATGGACGGAATAAAGGTATTACAGAAAATTAAAGATTATTTTCCGGGGATAGGTGTTGTGTTTTGTACAGCACTCGAAGATCTGAGTGTTGCAGTAAATGCAATAAAATGCGGATCGTTTGATTATTTACTGAAATCAAATGCAACAAAAAGAGAGCTGGAAAACATTCTCAATGATATGAATATCTCACAGAAATTATTTAATCACTTTCTGAACTAAAACCTGGCTATGCCTTTTACACCAGCACATCCTGCCCTTATTCTGCCCTTAGGAAGGTTAAAATATAAACTGTCTTATACCGGTTTAATTGCAGGCAGCATTGTACCTGATTTTGAATTTTTTTTTCAGATGAAGGAAGTGCAGAATGCAGGCCATCACTGGTATGGAATAGTTCTTTTTGATGTGCCTGTTGCCTGGTTATTCTGTTATTTTTTTCATGGATTTTTAAAAAAAGTACTGGTAGCCAATCTCCCTGCTTTTTATAAAGTACGTTTTGAACTTCTTGCAGAATTTGACTGGATAAAATTTGCATCGGGTAATAAATTGCGGGTATTCATTTCCATATTTGCAGGAGTTTTAACTCACCTGTTCTGGGATGGGTTTACTCATGCCGATGGTTTTTTTGTATTGTTATGGCCTTTATTGCAGGTGATTATTAAAACAGGACTATTTCAACTGCCTTTGTATTATATATTACAGATTGTTTTCAGTATTGCAGGAATGTATTTTGTGCATTATTCAATAATCCAGCTTCCGGCAGAAAAAAATCACACAAAATCACACTATCAATACAAATACTTCTGGCAGTTGCTTTTGCTGATTTTTTTTATGATCTTGATTATACGTATTACAGGCTGGCCTCAATATAATTCTTTCTGGAGTGTTATTATGGCTTGCATGGGCGCACTCACATATTCCTGGATAATAAGCACATTTATTCTAAAACAAGTAATCATTTTTAAAAAATAAACTATGACGAATATTATTGCTTCACAGTTTTCGTTGGCTGGAGAAAAAACAGATTGCATCAGCTTTATATGCAAACAGGAACTGAACAGTAAAACAGCTTCTGATTTGCGTAATGAACTGGCAAGGTATCTGAAAATTAATTTTCCTGTTTTCTATATTGATGCAAAAGATGTTGAGAATATTGATCTGAGCGGAATGAACGAAATTATACACAGTCATTTTTTACTGGCTTCTGCAGGGCGGAAACTGGTTTTTTTGTTCAGGAAAAACAGCGTAATTGAAAAGTGGGTTCACACAACGGGTATTGACAGGTTTATATCAACGGCTGTTGTACCCGAATAAAACTGAATCATTGAGCAAATATTTATTTTTTATATTTTTTATTCTTCAGTTAATTTCTGTTGAAACAAATGCACAGCAAATTCCGAACAAAGGATTAAGCAGTGATGAAAGAGAACGTTTTATACAAAGAGCAACTGAAATGCGGAAGAATGAAAATTTTAATGCTGCTTTGCAGGAACTTGATTCAATTCTTGTACACAACCGAACCGATGCACCAATACTGTTGTTTAAAGGCGACCTGCTGCTTCAGGCCAAACGATTTAGAGCGGCTGCAGAAACCTACTCACAGCTTATACCGTTGAACTATGAACCAACCATTACAAAAATTAATCTGTCGTATGCGCTGTTTATGAACCATAGGCCTGCAAGGGCTTTAGAATTTGCAAGGAGAGCGTGGCAGGAGAATTTCCGGAATTCAAATGCTGTTGTAAACTACTTTAATGCCATGCTCTGGAATAACAAGACAAAAGAAGCTGGGGCATTTTTATTGCAGCAGAACAGTTTACTTTCCTCTGCACAATACCTTGTATTAAAAGCCAGATTATATACTACTGCGGGTGATTATTATAAAGGATTGAAATTTTACGACAGTTTAATAAAAATAGTTCCTGATAAATATTATGTACAGGAGTATGCCGATGTTCTATTTGGCAAGAAAGAATATCATTCTTCTGCTAACGTTATGCAGCAATCCCGAAACCTTTTTACTGAGAACGAATACAAACTTTGGGAAACTAAATTCAAAGCAAATCATTTACAGAGTGCCGGTACAGAAATGGTTTACTTTAAAGATATTGCTGAAAATATACGTATTGAAAACAGCATCTGGTGGCAACAAAGCGAAGGAAAAAAATATCGGTTGCGTCTGAGTGCCGGTTTATCAACTATTACATCTTCACAAAACCAAAAAACAAGTTCTCAGTTCGGACAATTACATATTGATGAGCGATGGAATAAAGCATGGAGCGGCGAAACTGATTTGATGTTGCAATTAATTCACCCTGAAACCGGAAGAAGTTTTTCGGGCTTTGCAGGTAAACAATTAATTAAATATCAGCCCAACGACCGCCGGATGATTGGTCTCTTCTGCAATTCGGAAATTCTAAACTTTACTGCTTCGTTGTTTGAAAATAATGTAAGAGCAACCAATGCAGGTTATGTTGCACATATTCTGTTTACCGGGAAAACAGGTTTTTACAGCCAGGGGAGTGCAGGTATATTAAGTGATAATAACCAGCGTTACCAGTTTTTTGGTTCGTTATACAGGTTGTTGCGTACAGAGCCAACCGCCAAGCTTGGTATTAATTTTAGTATGCTTCATTTTAAAGACAGTACAATAAAAAATTATTTCTCTCCCAACAGGTATTTAAACGCTGAAATTTTTGCTGATTACAGTACAGCTTTGCCTTCTTTGAGTAAATTTTATTTACAGACTCAGGCTGCGGCAGGTATGCAAAAAATTGAAAAGAATAAATGGGAATCCTCTTTAAGGTTGCAGACTGAATTAGGTATGAGATTACAGTACTTTGAAACTTCTTTAAAATATCAAACCAGTAATGTAGCAAGCAATACCGGTACGGGATATAAGTTTAACTGGTTTACAATAAAATTTGTATGGAAGTGGTAAGTAGCAGTAAAATACAACCTGGTCACAAGAATATCTATTGCAACATATATTCTTTTAAATAAATGATGAGATTTATTTTCAGGTAAATATTTTTTATTCTTTGGGTTGATGTTTAAAAAAGGAAGCTCATGTTAAACCAGATTGAGCTGTTTTTTTGCCTTTCTGTTCTGTTAGCCGGTATTAATAGAGTAGTTGATTTTAGTTGTTCTTTCGATTAATTGTTGCCTGCAAATACATCTGCAATCGGCACCCGATTTCTTTTTTTGAGGGCAACATAAATTCCTTTAGGCAGAATGAATTGTTTATTTCCTCTTTTATAAGAGTTAGTAAAGAGTCTTTTTGCTGTAATCAAAATCGGAATATGAGAGCCACGGGTAAAGCTGAGTTTTTTTTAGTCAAATATGAAAGGTTTGTTATGCTAATTTTCTGCTTTGGAAAGTGAAATACTTCTGTAGAAAATAATTCAATGTAAGCATTATAATTGTTGAAAGGAGATAAGCAGCAGTTGGGTTTATCCATAATAAAACAATTAATCCTTTTGTTATAAGGTAATCACTAAACTGCCCCTGAAGCGACACAAGGAAATATTTGCCAAACTGCATTGCTTTTTCTTTTCTTTCATTACCTGCATTGGTGAATGCGAAATTTTTACTTAGCCAGAAACCAGAAAACACAGTGATGATAAACGAAAAAATTGTTGCTGCTTCAACAGCCAGTAAAGTTTTGGCTAATACTGTGTATAGTACAATAAACAAACCAATATTGAATAAAGTATTTGCTGCACCAACAGCAAGGTAAGCATATACCTGGTACGGAATTAATTTCTTAACCGGCGGGTAAAAAAACTTAAGCAATTGATGGATTAAATTTTTGATCATAGCTTTCTTTTGTTCCGTTGTATTGGTTAATGATTTGCCTTGAATGGCACAGGTACCATTCTGCCAGTTCGTTCATTGGTAATCCTTTGGCCGCTGCGTAGTTCATGTCTTCAAATTTTTTCCTTTCTTCCGGGTGTTGCATAAGATGTTCAACTGCTTTTGCAAGGCTTTGTGCATTATCTGTTTCAAAATAAGCACCACCATATCCTTCTTCTTCCACCACCCTTTCCAGGTCGTCAATTTTAGGTAAAATGCATGCTCTTGCATAGCTTCCTGCCTGGTGCAATATGCCTGAGCTACCCGTTGTGGTTGTGTAAGGGAAAATGATGTATGTGCTTTCTTTAAAAATACTTTCAACTTTTTCCTCAGGGATATAACCTGCAAATACCACATTTTCCACTTCACTGTATTTTTCTTTTACTGAATGGAGATAGCCTTTTACATTAGGATTATCTGTGCCGGCAATTGTTGCTTTAAATTTTTGCTGAGGATATTTTTTTCTCAGAATAGATAAGGCTTCAAGCATTACTTCAACTTTTTTGTAGGTGCCGAATTTTCCAAAAGCCATCAGGTTTATTTCTTCAGGATAATCGGGTAAATAACTACGTTCAGGCAACTCGAAATTTCCATGTGGCAGCAGTATAACATTCGTTGCTTTGTATTTGCTGCGGATAATATCTACGTATTGCGAAATGGTTAACCCTACAAGATCGGCCTTCAGTATTAATTTTGTCAATTGCTTGCCAATCCACAAAAAAAGTTTTTCCTTCCATTTGCTTCCGGCCATGCCTATTGAATCGAGTTTAACTGTTTCGGTAATGTTATGCAGAATAACAACAGAAGGAATATGCAGCATTTTACACATGAATGGTGTAAGCAAACCTAAAGCAGCAGGTACTTTGTCTTCGCCAAATGTCATGAACTGAAGATTCATAATTACCACATCAGGTTTTAGTTTTCTGAGTGTGGTTGTAATTTGCCAGAAACTGAAAAAACTATTGAAATCCCAACAGGGTATAAGCTCAATTCCTTTCGTGGCATAACGGCTGTATGCGCTGTTATCCTCAAGATGATTGGTGAGTACAAAAATTTTTTCCACTTCAGGCTTGCCTGTAAAACTGCGGATAAGGTGATAGCCATATTCACTTAGCGTTACCTGGCTTGGCGGGTACGGAGAAACAAATGCGATTTTCATAATTTTTGTTTTAAATGATTTAAATAAACAGTTCAATTGCTTTGCCATTTTTTGCGCAATTGATTTTCAGTGTTATATAGTTTTAATCGGGCAGGGTTGTTCCAGAATACGGAAAACTGTTCTATTTCATGAACGTATAATTTTAAGAAAGGCATCTAAGAATAGATGCCTTGTGATAATTAACCAAACCCTCTTAAAACGTAATTCATTTGCTTATTAAAATCTTTGAGCGTAATTGTTGTTTTGTTGACTGCAGTTGGATCATATACATTCCATTGGTTATGTTTTGCGGCAGACTGATATTGAACTGGTTTTCTCCTTTCACAGCATAAATTGTTTTTTGAAGCATCAACCGGCCGTCTGCTATGTTGATGATTTGAAGAGTCATTGTTTCTTCAATTGGAGATACAAAAGCCAGATTGGTTGAAGTTTTTGATGGCACGGGGAAAATTTTCAGTGCATTTGTAACAGCCGGAACTTCGATGGCCTTTTTTGCAAAACGAACATTGTTTATTGTTGCATTAATAGTTACAGGAGCAGAACCCGCTTCATATGTAAAGGAAGCAATTATGATGTCGTTCATTTTAAGTCCCGTGTTTGTACTGTGCGATTTAAAATCACTCAGACTGATTGTGTATTCTTTTTCCTGGTTTTGCAGAGGCAACAGGTATTCAAACTGATCGTTGTAATTACTGATTGACTTTTTGATAAGACGGATCCGAACATTTCCTGAACCTGCTGCCGAAAATTTTAAATAGCTGTACGATGTAATATCCATAGGCATACCACCTCCTTTAATCATACGGTAAACAGTAATGTAATCGGATGTGGATGCTGTGAGTTTGATATTCCTGAACAGCCGATATTCGTTTGCTTTTGGTTGAAGTGTGTCATTTGAAATAACGAATTCTGTTATCTTACCTGCAGGAGTTTTATAAATATTCCATGTGCCATCATTGTTATAAATAAAATCTTCATTTTTTCCATTAATAAATAAACGCAGCTCTGCCTCTGCCATATCTTTCAAAGGAACCGTTATAATGTTTGTTCCGCCGGGCTGCAAACTAACCGGATAGCTGTAACTGATGAGAGAGCCCGATTGTTCATTTGCTTTTCCTGAAATAACAATTGTGCCCGATATACTTACTGCATTATTTTTTATGGTAACCAACAGATTATACTGATTGTTTTTATCTCGTTCTGCTTTTGTGATATACGTTGTTGGTTTTATAATTTCACCAACCTGGTTTATGGGCATATCATTATTCAGTTTCAGTAAAATATTATTCAGCATAGCTTTCAGGACGTTCATATCAGAACTCCATAGCTGAAAATTATACATTGTATCCTGCGCACTATACCTGTCAGTACTCCACTCTGATTGTAACGTGTAGAGATTATCATTTTTATTAAAACCTGCGGAAAAACTTACAGCATATTCTCGTAAACCCGATTGAGGTTGCAGATAATAAAGCAGAAAAGTATTTTCTCCTTCAGTAATTGTGTCTATTGACAGCAATTCAGAACCTTTCAGTCTGTCGCACACAGGCTTTGTATGTGTATATACTCCTGCATATGTTTTTGTGCAAAAAGCAACTGCTTTATTTAACCCGGCTTCCAGGTAATCAACTGAAATAACATCGGCGGCATTTGTAAAAGAAAGAATATCTGTTGGTGAGGTAATGTAGCCGGTAAAATTTTTTCCAAGTACATGTTCGTCGGGCATAAAATCTTGAATGGTTAATGATGTATGCCTTGCTTTAATTCTTTTACTGATTTCAGGAAGCTTTTTGTAATTTATTTTGGCAGGAATGCTGTGCATGCTGTTATTGAAAGCTCTTTCTGCAACTGCATTACCAAGGCTTTTGCTTTCAAGCCCGCCATTAGTGCCCGAGCCAACACCATCTTCTGTAACAAGAAGTGTGTATGATGTTGAAGCATCGGGTGCTATTCCGTTACTTGCTTTAACCGTAAAATTGTGAGTGCCTGTTGCTACGGTGCCGTCCCATGAAATAACACCATTTGAAGAATGTATTGATAGGCCGTTTGTTTGAGGTTCAATACTGTAAATGATTGTTCCACCTGCTGCATTAACAGTTGGTATTATTGAATTGCCTGAGCTGCCCGAAATTACTGTAGCATTATTAACTGAATAATTTAAACCAGACGGAGGCTCAACCGCAAGGCTTGTTAAACTTCCTGTAGAAGAAGAACCACTGGAAAGGGGATACGAGCAGGTATTAAGATAAGAGCCATCAAACGGATCAATGAGTTCAAGGGTTACAACACCGGCAGTAGGCAGGTTGTAATTATAGAAAGTATATTTTACTTCACCTCCCGAGGGAACTCCTGGTGGATTAAAAGGCGATCCTGTTAAGTTATTCCCCCATACCCAGTTTTGTGTGGTAATGCCACTGGTAGATGTTACCCATGTACGGTTTATAACGGGTGCATTTAAAATGTTTGTTCCCCATTTGAAAGTAAAGTTTCCCTGGTTGCCACTGCTAAGTGCTGATAAAAAATAGACACTTGTTGTACTGATGTTTGGTGCAAAAACAGTAACCGCCTGCCCATTGCCATTATTTCTGAAATAACTGTCGGGGCACAAACAATTATCCACCTTTTGTGTGAAAGCAGTATTTAAAAAAAATGATGTAAAAAATAAAATTGCAATAATTCTTTGTGTGCCATGTGTTTTAAAATTGCTGAACATAAGCATTTTGTTTACTTAATGCCAGCAATTCATTTGCCACAATGCTAAACAGTTATTTTTCAATGATTAATAAAATTTTGGCAGATTTGTTAATTCCATTATCTGGAAATAAGAGTTGAATATTCTTTATACGGGACGAAAAGTAGAAAAATTAGTAGTTGATTACAGGCTTAATGGTACTTCAGTAATGACTCTCATTGCATCAATGCGCCAATGGTCGCCCTGAAAGAGTAAAACAACAGCAATGTTTGCACTGGTTTTTTTTATTGTGTTGTCGGGATATTGATAGCGGAAAATAATATTGCTGTCAATTGCAGTGCATACTAAAGCATCGCTTGACCAGTTTTGAATATACAGCTCATGCTTTTCGTCCTGCCGAATGATATGGGTTTGTAATACCCCATTGTAATGATGGTTAATTTGTTTAAACCAGTCTTCAGTATAATATTCTTTCCCCGCTTGTGTATTGTTGGTTTCATAGAGGTTGTTTAAATGAGCCCACAGATTGTTATAATCTTTTTTGAGCTGGGCAAGCTGAAAAGAATCGGGCTGATAAACAGAAAGGATTTTTATATCAATTTTTGCATTGTGTTTTTCTGCAATAAGATCGGTTTGTAAAAAAACGGGTTTTGTTTTGCTGCGTTCATTTAACCTGCCTTGCAGAAATAACAAAACAGCAAGCAGTAAAAGAAAAGATATAAAAAGAAAGCGCATCATTTATTACTGTAGTTGAATTGTTTGAGATGCTGTTTCGTTTATTCTGGCAGTCAGATTATAAGTTGTGTTTTTTTCAGCGGGGATCTTTACTGTGGCAAACCCGTTTAGCAAAGCAGCTTCCATACGAAAATAGTTTTGCCTGTTATTATATAAAAAAGCAACCAGTGTGCCGTTTGAAACTACGTTATTGTATTTGTCTTTAACAGGCCCGGCAGTTACGATGAACATGTTTTCCTGTTTATCAAATACAGCACTGATGTTGATTGAAAAAGCAGAGCCTGGTTGTACATAAAATGCAGTAATAGGCTTATTGTTTTGAGCCCGGTAATTTTTTGCAACCGGGGCAAGCGTAATTTCCTCCTCAAAAAAATACTGAAATGGTTTTTCAGTATATACAAGATTTCTCCATTCATCAATTGTGTGTACGATGCGTTGTTGGTGAAGACCTGAATCGGGGTTTACGGTTTTTGGTGAACGGTAGTCTTTGTCTGTAATAGTCCCGTATGAATGGTTGTTGAGATTCAGTTCATAGTAGAAAAAGTGGTTGTCATTGCTGAGAATTAATTGTGCTGCTCCTTCTGTTATGCCTGCTTTGTTTTTTGCGAATAAAACGAACCCTTCAGTATTGTAATTTATTTGCAATGGCACTGGTTGTGAAAAGCTTAACAGGATTGCTTTCCAATTTTTAGTTTCAGATTTGAAAAGGAACGTATCAGCCGGAAATGAAACAATTGCTTTTTTATTGAGCCATACCGGTTTTTCAACGGGTTTGCTATAGCACGAAGCCAGTAAGATTATCAGTACAATATGGATAATTATTTTTTTCATTGCTGGTATATTTCCTGGCTTATAAAACAATGAGGCAATATGGCAATGCCTTTGTTTGCAGAAGCCGTTTCGTCCTTTTGTATCGAAGCAACTTCTCTTTTTTGGCCATTAATAAATACAGTTATTGGAAACTTCATCAACATTGCCCTGTGCTGAATTTTTTGTATCTGGTTTTGGAAATTAATATGCAGACCGCTTCTTACAGATGAATTGTGGAGAAAAAGCTGGGTTTGCCAAATGGTGCCTGCGTCATCTTTTTCTGCTGCTAATATTCCGGGTATATTAATTTCTGTTGTCAGTTCATTATATAGTTGTGTGCTGATTTCAACTGTATTGCCCATAAGAAGTTTTACTGAATAGCCGGGAGTTCCTCCATGTATATACCCTTTTTCACTTACATCTGTTTCGGCATATAATTCAACTGATTTTATCTGAAGCGAATCAAATTTTCCGGTTTGGTCTAAATCCACCTGGAAAAAACTACTGGCTTTTGGTGAAAGATTATATTGAAAACTACTGCCGGGATAGTAATTTATAATACTGTCGTTTTTGAAATGGATGCTTACTCTTAATGAAATATTTACTGGCACATCATCTGCATTTAATATTTCTCCGGTAATAAAATTATGTTCGCCATCACGAATAAAGTTTGCTTGTTTAAATACGGCAAATGGCTTTTTCACTCTGTCGTCTTTCACTGTAGGGAAACTGCTGACAACCCGTTTGCCTTGTTTCTTAAACAAAGTGTATGTGTAGCTGCGCATTTGTTCGTCAGGAATTTCAGCAATAAATGGCTGAGGAAGAATATACCATTTTTCATTTTGCTTTATTAAGTGTAGTACTTCCCGTTTTTCAAGTGATCCTAATGCCGTTCTCCATCTAGTATATACGCTTATTTGTGCCGAATCATTCTGCTGCTGAATTTGTTTTGCTGAAATACTGTCGAGTTTTGCATAAGAAGGGAGCAGCCCGCCATCGTTTACCGATTTTTCAAGTAAGTACTGATCGAGTGTATAAGAAGGAGTTGGTTTAAAAAAATGAAATGCGTTTTCAAACTCCTGGAAGTCGAGGTGATTGTAAAAATTAATGACAGCACTTGCCGGATCCTTCTGCTCCTTAACTAATAATAATTCATATACCTGTCTGAATAAAAATCCGGAAAATAGAATAACCGGCAAAAGAGACGATGAGTAGATAACAGGCAATGGATAGTAGTGATTTGTTTCCGTTACTTGATCAAAGTAATTTTTTTCCTTGTATTTCTTCAAATAGAATACGGAAAGGAAAAACGCAACACACAAGCTGCTTATTGGAAAAATTCCCCATGTTTTTTTTAATAGGGGGTTTACTTCTTTCGGTTGAATAGGTTTTATTGTGGAGACATTCCCTTTTTCCCAAACCATAATGCCATTTTCGAGGCGTATCGTTCTGCTCCAGCCACTATAATACAATAGCGGATCATAGTAACGGTCGTTACTGAAAACATATTTCAGATTATACTTTTCTGCGTTTGTAAGAAAGTTGGTGAGAGATGCCAGCCCTTCATTACCACTGAACTTTGCATTTTCCAAACGTTCAACGGCTCTTGTAGTAAGCTCCGGCAATCTTCTTGCGCTATGGTAATTTCCATCAACAGTTGCCGCAAGCGAGTTGGCACTGAGCCACGCCATCTGATCGCCAAATCCCAATGTAAGATAACGCCATCGCATGTGCTCATCCCTGTTTAAAAAATTGAGCATTGGCTGTATGTTTATTTCCTTTGGTTGTAGTGGACGGAAACTTCCCAGGTGAAAAATAAAAACAACAAAAAGCAGGTAGGTAAATCCTGTAACTGCTGAAAGAATAAAATGCGTTTTTGTGCCGAAATTTTTTTGCCAGAATTCTTTTACGTGTCCGTTAATGAAGGAGTAAATAAACTTTGCCATAAACGGTATGGCAATAACCGAAGCCCAGAAACTAAATCTGTCAAGTGTAAGAATATTGAATGCGTTGGGGCCTAACATCATCTTCGGTAATGGCGTGGTTCCCCCGGTGCCGAATAATAAGCACAAAAAAAACGAAACTGCCCATCCAATAAATCTTTTTTGCCTGGTTATTGTATAACCAATTGCTGGTAAAAAAGCAAAAATCAGTGCAAGCGGGATAATAAAAAATATTAATCCGGAGGATGGGTTTTTAAAAAAATTATCTCTTGATGCATGCGGAATTGAAACCTGTGTTATTGGGTCGGTTTTACTCCAGTACCAATAAGGGAAAATTAAACTTATTGCAAGCACAATCATTAACACGGCGAATAACAGAATTTCCCTGTATCGTTTAAAACCTGCACGTATTATTGCTAATGCAAAACGGATACTATTTTTTGGCTGTTCATTTTCAGGTAAACTGTCTGTGAGTGCCATGAATATTACAGGAGCAATAAAAAACACCATTCCGAATATAGCAGTTACATGATGTGAGCATACTGTAACTGAAAGAAATGATAAGGCCATCAACAGGTATATGAATTTCCGTTTAACGATGTACTGGTATAAGAAGGGAAGTGCATTTAGTAAAAAAGCAATTCCGGTAAGTGTAGGCATCTGGCCAAATACATGCAGTGTTTCAACAATAGAAGAGAGTATAACTGTAAGTACAGCAGCTACACCGGCAGTTGTTTTGTCAAAAAACATCTTTGTAAACCGGTAAACACCAATAATGAGTACCTCTATAATAAAAACGGCATAAATACAAAAAGCAACTTTTAAGGGAAATATTTTACTGATGAGTGCAATAGCCTGGTGTACCAATGGTGGATAGCTGATGGTTAAAAAACCCGTGTACCATCTGTACTCCCAGGGCTCAAACCAAAATCTCGAATAATGATCTGCAAAAAACAGATGAACAAACGCATCGTAAGTTTGTGGCAGCGTGTAATAAATGATAATGCCATGAGTAACCATTGCCAATGAGAGAGCTGCAAGCAACAGTTTTTTCCCATAGTACTCATCCCAGATGTGATTAGCAGTATTATTCATGGCCGATTGCCCTTTTCCTAAAGATACAGTTCGCCTTTAGTTTCTCTTACTTTTTCAAGGTATTCTTTTATGTGTTGCTCGTTTTCTTTTTTGCAGATTAAGATTGCATCTGGCGTGTTCACAACAATCAAATCATTTACACCTCCAATCAATAATAATTTACTGTCGCATGAGTGAACAATGCAGTTGTTTGATTCAATCAGCATACTGTTAATGCCGGCAACCGCATTTTGCGAATTATCTTTTTCAAAATTTTTCCAAGCGCTGTTCCATGTGCCAAGATCGCTCCAGCCAAATGAAGCCGGAATAACATAAACGTTTTTTGCTTTTTCCAGTATGGCATAATCAATGGAAATAGATTCACAATGATTATAAATATGTTTAACTGCGGCTGGTTCTTTGGCTGTGTTAAAATCAATCATGCCGCATGCAAAAATGTCGAACATGTCCGGCATATACAATCTGAAAGCGCTGATAATATCTGCAGCTTTCCAGATAAATATGCCGGAGTTCCATAAATACGAACCGTCTTTAAAAAATCTGCTGGCGGTTTCTTTGTTTGGTTTTTCAGTAAATCTTTTTACCGGAAACATGTTTTTAATGTCAGTATCATCCTCATGTTGTATATAACCATAACCCGTATTTGCATACGTTGGTTTTATACCCAGTGTAACAAACGCATTGTGGGCTGAAGTAAATTCAAGAGCTTTAATGCAATCTTGTTTAAACACTTCTTCATTTTCAATCAGGTGGTCGCTGGGTGCAACAATTAAATTGGCATCCGGATTTATTTTTTTCAATTTCAGTGAAATGAGCGCAATACAGGGTGCTGTGTTTTTCCGTTCAGGTTCACCTATAATGTTTGCAGGCGGCAATTCAGGAATCTGCTCATGTACAATAGAAACATACTCCTGTGATGTAATAATAAATATATTTTCTTTTGGAATAAACGAACTGAAGCGGCTATAAGTTGCCTGTAATAACGTTTTACCTGTATTAAGTATATCTAAAAATTGTTTTGGATACGAAGTTCTGCTCATTGGCCAGAAACGGCTGCCAATACCTCCGGCCATAATAGCAACATAATGATTATTCATGATTAAAATGTTAAGTTTATTTGTTTTGATTAGAAAAATAAAGCTGCTGCATTCTTTACTGCTTTTTTTACAGCGGTTAAATTATTCTGCGTATCGAATAATGAATAACCTGATTTGGTTTTGAATTTTCTGGCGATGTTATACTGGTAATGCAGCTTTAATAATTGTGCAGGAATTTTAATGGTATGTTTGAGTTTTAATTTTGAATCGCCCACTTCGGTCCAGTGCATTAACGGAAACTCCAGTACGCCTTTTTGCAAAGTTGTTTTGCCAAACTTTTTCTGAAGCCGTAAAAATATTTCCACATCAAATAACCACGGGGTCATAAAAGGCTGGTTGAATAAAAAAGGCACCAGGTTACGTTGAAATATTTTTGCCCCGCACTGTGTATCCTGGAAAGGTGTTTTTAAAATTACCTTGATGAATTTTTTTATTATACTGCTGAACAACGACCTACTGTCATCACGGTGAATATTAGCTCCCAGCCGTTGAATGCGGCTGCCTACAATGGCACCATATTGTGAGTAGTCTTCTTTATACTTTGCCATCTGAAGCCATTCTTCAGGCTTAGTGGCAAGGTCGGCATCGAGAAAACCAAGCATGCTTACAGTAAAATGATTGTGTACATACAGCATTCCCTGCCTTACTGCTTCGGCTTTGCCACTGTTTTGTTTTAACGAATAAACGCAGATATTTTGCGGGCATTCTGTTTGTATTCCCATCAGTACCGGCAGTGTTTTATCTTTACTGCCATCGTTTACAAAGCACAGCAATACATCGGGGTGTTGTTGCGCAAATGAAAGAAATGACGCATAAGGAAAACGTTTCTCCTCATTATAGCAGGGTACTATTATAGCGTACTGAGGAATGATAGCTACGGTTTGAATGCTTGAAGTTTTCATATACTTAGTTTTTGTTTGTGCTTGTAAATTTTCAAAGCCGGTGCCAAAACATAATTAGTTATAAATCAATCCAAACAATTAGTGGTTACACTTGTTTTTGTCTATTATTTGGAATAAATCCAGTTTTTGTAACTTTTTTTTCTATCTTGATAACGCTGAGTATTTCAGTAATTGTTAACCAAAATACACATATGGGAGAGTATCAGATATTCATCGTTGAAGACGATCCCTGGTATGGCGAAATTCTTGCCTATCATCTTGCGTTAAATCCTGATTATAAAGTGAGCCGTTTTGAAACGGGTATGGATTGCCTGTCAAATCTTTCACTCAGGCCCGATCTCATCACGATTGATTTTTCATTGCCAGATATGAAAGGAGATGAGCTGTATAAAAAAATCAGGGATGTAAATTCAACTGTTCCTGTAATCATTATCAGCGCCCAGGAAGAAGTATCTGTGGCAGTAAACCTTTTAAAAATGGGGGTGAGTGATTATTTGGTGAAAGATGAAGCAACAAAAGATTTGTTATGGAACAGCATTATCCGCATACGGGAAAATCAATCGCTGAAAAAAGAAGTAGAACATTTGCGGGAAGAGCTTGGCCAGAAATATTCTTTTCAGAAAACAATAATAGGGCAGAGTGAAAATCTGAAGAAAGTTTTTTCTATGATGGAAAAGGCAGTGAAAGCAAATATTAATGTATCTATTACTGGCGAAACAGGCACAGGTAAAGAGGTTGTTGCAAAAGCCATTCATTATAACAGCGACAGGAAGAAAAAAAATTTTGTGGCAGTGAATATGGCCGCCATTCCAAAAGAATTGATCGAAAGTGAATTGTTTGGATATGAAAAAGGCGCTTTTACAGGTGCTGTTGCCAGAAAGGCCGGAAAGTTTGAAGAGGCTAATGGTGGAACTATTTTCCTGGACGAAATTGCAGAGCTTGATTTGAGTTTACAAAGTAAGTTACTGCGTGTTTTGCAGGAGCGGGAAGTGGAAAGAGTGGGCGGAAATGAAAAAGTAAAACTTGATGTTCGCCTGATTGTAGCAACACATAAAAACCTTGCTGATGAAGTAAAGAAAGGACACTTCAGGGAAGATTTATATTTCCGTGTAATGGGTTTGCCGGTTGAACTGCCTCCTTTACGTGAACGAGGAAATGATATATTGATTCTTGCAAAGCATTTTGCCGATGAGTTTGCAAAAGAAAATAAACTGGGCACAATACAGTTTACGAAAGAAGCAAAAGAAAAATTATTGAAATATCATTTCCCGGGAAACGTAAGGGAATTAAAAGCGGTAATTGATTTAAGTGTGGTTTTGTGTGAGAATAACGAAATAAAAGCTGCTGATATTTCTTTTACTTCAACAAAAAAAGACGACCTGTTTATTCCTGAACATAAAACTTTAAGGCAACATAGCTGCGATATTGTAAAGCATTATTTAAAAAAGAATAATAATGATGTTGTAGCCACGGCTAAGGCGTTGGATATTGGTAAAAGCACCATCTATAAAATGATACAGGAAGGCGAACTGTCTTTTGATTAACTGTCCGGTTAATGGAACTGGTTTCCATATTATGGAATTGCCTTTGTGGTTGTGGTTAAAAAGTAGTTGATACTCATGTGTTTATATTGGCTTTTTGTTTGGAAGAATTTTTGATTATCAATAGCCCATCAACCAAATAATGAAATGAATACATCACTTTACAGGCTATTAGATAAAAAATGGGAACAACATACCATGAGTACCACTGTTGACGAGCAGCAGGTAAACCTGGCTTTATGCTTTTCATCAAAAGAAAAGTTGCAGGAAAAAGGAATTTATGAAACAGTAAAAGAGAAATTTCCTCAGGCACATATAGTTTTATGCAGCACTGCAGGTGAAATTTGTCAGGAAGAAGTTCTTGACCGTTCGTTTGTAACAGTAGCTATGCAATTTAAAAAAACAAAAATAGAAGCAGCATCAGTAAATGTAAAAGATTACAGCAGCGCCTACTCTGCGGCTATAGCTCTTGCAAAAAAATTGCCGGCAAAAGAACTTTCTCATGTGCTTATTTTTTCCGACGGCAGCCTGGTAAACGGCAGTGAACTTGTGAAAGGGCTAACAACACAAATTGATAAAACGGCATTGATAACAGGTGGACTTGCCGGAGATGGAGCTGAATTTAGATCGACTTTGACCGGATTAAATAAACAGCCTGCTGAAGGTGAAATAATTGCTGTTGGATTTTACGGGAAGAATATAAAAATAACACATGGATCGCAGGGTGGTTGGGATATTTTTGGATTAGAAAAGAGAGTCACCAATTCATCAGCCAACGTACTGCTTGAACTTGAAGAACAGAACGCACTGGATTTGTACAAACGATACCTTGGTGAAGAAGCCCGGCATCTTCCTTCTTCTGCATTATTATTTCCATTATCTGTTACTATTCCAGGTGCAAAAAAACCTGTAGTGCGTACTATACTTTCAATTAATGAAGACGAAAAGAGTATGACGTTTGCGGGTGATGTTCCTGTAGGATCAACCGTTCGTTTTATGAAAGCCAATTTTGATAAACTTACAATGGCTGCTGCTGAAGCTGCATTGATTACAAAAATTGACGACGAACGAAAACCCGATTTTTCGCTACTCATCAGTTGTGTGGGAAGGAAATTAATATTGGGCAAAAAAACTGAGGAAGAAGTAAAAGCTGTAGCAAAAACGTTCAAACATAAAACGATACTGGCGGGTTTTTATTCTTACGGTGAAATATCGCCTTTTAATGAAGGGGGTAGTTGCCAGTTACACAATCAAACCATGACAATAACTTCTTTTTACGAAAACTAAACTGAGTCAATATGTACGGGATTGTAAATAAAGCCATACAGGATCTTGTTACTGAAAAGTTTGGTGCCGATGAGTGGGAAGCAGTAAAAGAAAAAAGCGGTGTGGACGTAGATTTTTTTTTAAGCAACGAACCTTATGATGATGCAATTACTTATAGGCTCGCAGTTGCTGCGTCTGAAGTGCTTGGCTTATCAGTTGGGCAGGTGTTAAATGCCTTTGGTGAATATTGGGTGTTAAAAACAGGGAAGGAAAAATATGGAGGATTGATGGAGGCAGGAGGTCATAATCTGAGAGAATTTTTAATTAATCTTCCTTTGTTTCATAACCGTATTATGCTCATGTATCCGAAACTTACTCCACCAGAGTTCAGGGTTAGTGATATAACAGATAATTCCATTCATGTGCATTATTTTTCCAGAAGAGATGGATTGCAGGAGTTTGTACGGGGGCTTTTAAACGGGCTGGCAAAAATGTATCAAACAGAGGCATCAGTGGATTTGTTGCAAAGTCGTAACGAAGGGAGCACACATGAAATTTTCAGAGTAACATGGTAGATTCTTTTTCATTTAACGAGCTACAGTTTAACCGCCTTTTCCCGTTTTATTTACTTATAAACAGGGAACTGAAAATAATTGCGTCAGGTAAATCTTTCAGTAAATTATGTGATCTTAAAAACGATGATCTGTTCAATCAACTGTTCCACATTCCCAGACCATTAACCTTACAGCCTGAATTTTCAGAACTGTTAACATTACAAAATCAATTAGTATTACTTGAAACGAATAAAGCACCTAAAGTTTTATTGCGTGGCCAGTTTGAATACCTGGAACAAAGCGATGAATTACTGTTTGTAGGTTCGCCTTGGTTTGGTTCTATGGAACAGATTACTGAACGGAAACTTGTTGTTAATGATTTTGCCTATCACGATCCTTTGATTGATCTGCTGCATGTATTAAAGTCGCAGGAAATTACGAATGATGATTTGAAACATCTTCTTTCCACAATCAGTAAACAAAAAAAAGATTTACAAAAAGCAAATAAAGAAGTACATGACATTGCATTGTTTCCTACACAAAACCCCGACCCGCTTATTCGAATAGATTTTAACGGCGAAGTACTCAGAAATAATCCTGCTGCATCTGTGCTGGATTTTTTTGAATTTGAAAACCATATATATAGGAATGATGAATTTTTTAAGCTGCTGGCCGAAAAAATAGATCAATCAAACCCTCGCTGGATTGTTGAAGCAAAGTCGAACAACAAAGAATATTCTTTCGTTTGTGTTTCCATGAAAGAGGAAGGCTATATTAATATTTACGGCAGAGATATTACAAGGCAGAAAAAAGACCAGCAAAAACTGGAACGTTTATCGTTAGTTGCAAGCGCTAACGATAACGGCGTTCTTTTTACAACACCTCAGGGAACTATTACCTGGGTTAATGAAGGCTTTTGTAAACTAACCGGCTTTACGCAGGAAGAAATTATTGGCAAATCGCCGGTGGAACTATGTAAAGGCCCATTAACGGATGAAGCAACATTGAGCCGGATTCTTGAAGCCTTCTTTAAGGGCGATGGATTCAGCGAGGAAATTATTTATTATAAAAAAAATAAAAGCTGGTTTTGGGGAAGATCAGTAAGCCAGCCCATCAGGAATAATAGTGGAAATCTTACTGAATTTTTTGGTATTATACAGGATGTAACGGAAGAAAAAGCCAGTGAAGAAAAACTGAAAGTTTTATCGCAGATAGCGGAAGACAATATTAATGCTGTGGTAATTGCAGATAAGGATGGAAGAATCAATTGGGTAAACAAGAGCTTTATTGAAATGACAGGGTATAGTCTGGAAGAATCAATTGGTAAAAAACCAGGTCATTTGTTACAAGGCTCAGAAACCGATAAAAAAACAGTTGATTATTTACGAAATCAAATTACATCGGGGCAGCCTTTCAATGCCGAAATTGTTAATTACTCAAAGAGCGGAAATAAATACTGGTTGCGGGTGCAGGGGCAACCAATACGAAATGAAAACGGCGAGTTAACAGGTTTCTTTGCTCTTGAAGAAGATATTACAAAAGAGAAGGAATCGGAACGCATGTTTCGGAAAGCGCTGGAAAGTATCGGAGATAATGTATGGGAACATGATTTCAGAACCGGGAAAACATATTTCTCAAAATCTGAAAATGAATTGCTTGGTTTTAAAACAAATGAGTTGGATAATAATCATGAGTTGTGGTGGAATAATGTGTTTGAAGACGACAGGTATTTGTTAATTGAAAACGACAAAAAATACAGGGATGCTGAAATTGATTCTCACAGTCTTGAATACCGCATCAGGAGTAAAGATGGAAGTATCAGGTGGGTTTTAGACAGAGGCGTTGTAATTGAAAAAGACAAAGCCGGTAAGCCTTTAAAAATAACCGGCACTCATACAAACATTACAGCCCGCAAAGAGTTTGAACAAACCCTAAAAGCCAATGAAGAAAAATACCGGGGAATTATTGCAAATATGAATTTGGGGCTGATGGAATTAGATGCGGACGGCAGAATTGAATATGCAAATCAGACACTGATTAAAATGACGGGGCTGAATGAAAAAGATGTAAAAGGATTTGAAGCAATTAAGTTTATTTCAGAAGAAAGTGTTGAGGAAATTCTGGAAAGAATGAGAAGAAGGGTTATAGGAATAAGCGAAGCGTATGAAATTAGAACCAACATCAATGGGAAAAAAGGATGGTGGTTTGTAAGCTCAGCGCCTAAATATAAAGCAAGTGGTGAATTCGGCGGCTCGATCATTATATGCCTTGATATTGCCAAGCAGAAAGAACTTGAACAGGATCTGATCAAATCCCGTGAACAGGCCGAACTGTTGGCAAAGGCAAAAGAAACTTTTCTGGCAAACATGAGCCATGAAATAAGAACTCCAATGAATGCCATTATTGGTATGGGTAATCAGTTGGCGAAAACAAATTTATCTGAACAGCAAAATTTTTATTTGGGTACAATGAACTCAGCAGCAGAAAACCTGTTGATCATTATTAATGATATACTGGACCTCTCAAAAATTGAAGCGGGTAAACTGAGTGTTGAAAAAATTGCTTTTAAGCCTGTTGAAATGATTGCAAAAGCCATGCAGGTACTTGTGTATAAGGCTGAAGAAAAAGGACTAAAACTTTCCAATTCATTTTGCGATGAACGGCTTGCACCTGTTTTAATTGGTGATCCTTACCGGATAAACCAGGTGCTTCTGAATCTGCTTACAAATGCAATTAAATTTACTGATAAAGGCTTTGTTGATATTACTGTTGAAGTAATAAACGAAACACCTGCATCACAAACCATACGTACAAAAGTTGCAGATACGGGTATAGGAATGGATGCTGAATTTGTGGAAAAACTCTTTGATAAATTCAGCCAGGAATATGAATCGGTATCCCGTAAATATGGAGGTACCGGGTTAGGTATGAGTATCTGTAAAGAACTTGTAGAACTGATGGGAGGAAAAATTGAAGTTGCAAGTATGAAAGGAAAAGGAACAGAGATTTCATTTGTAATAGAACTTTTAAAAGGATCAATACAGGATGTATCAGACTCATCGAGAAACAATATAACAGTTACACGAGATTTTCTGAAGAACAAGAAAATACTTATTGCTGATGATAATGAAATGAACAGATTGGTGGCCTCAACAATTCTTAAAAATTACGATGCCGAAATTATTGAGGCGGTAAATGGTGAGGAAGCTGTTAAAATAACAGAAGAAGCCCGGCCGGATTTGATTTTAATGGATATACAAATGCCTGTTATGAACGGGTACGATGCGTCGAGGCAGATCAGGAAACTTGGGTATAAAAATATACCTGTTATAGCTTTAACAGCAAACGCAATTAAAGGCGAAAACGAAAAATGTTTTGAGGCAGGGATGGACGATTATCTTGCCAAGCCTTTTAAAGAAGATGACCTGATGAACGTTATTGCACATTGGCTGCAAACTGAAATTTCCACCCGAAAAGAAATAAAACAATTTCCTGAAATGAATGAAAAAAAGAACCTGTATTTTGATCTTACAGGGTTGAAAGCAATAAGCCAGGGAAATGATGTATTTCTGCATAAAATGCTTTACCTGTTTATTGAGCAGGGACCTGCAACGTTAAACGAAATAAAATTGGCATACGCCGATGGCGACTTTGAAAAAATAAAAAAACTTGCACATAGACTAAAACCGTCTCTTGATAATCTTGGTATTTCTTCAATAACAAATGAAATAAGAGAATTGGAGGCCAATGCTATTGACTATGGATATTCTGAAAAAATGAACGAACTGATAACGAAAGTAGATGACACTGTACACAAAGCAGCAGATGGATTATTGGAATACCTGAAACAAAATGCCACACAATAATATTTAAAGCATCATACACAGGCAATTCTTAAATGCTTTATTACAGAAGCAGGTAGTGCTGTTGTTATTGCCAGTTAGCGTTTGAAAATTTTTGGGAAAAACCGGCCGGTGTTGTGTTGATATTGTTTGTAATTGCTGTACTTCTCTGATAATTTCTTTTCTTCATAAACCGATTTAAACCAAAACCAGATCAGCAGAATAATACTGATTAATAACTTAAATCCGGATGACCAGAAAAGTGCAAACCCAAATGCAAAAAAGAGAATGCCTGCATAAATAGGATGCCGTACGTATTTATATAAACCTGTGGTGATTAATTCTGAATCGATTTTAGGTGTTGGATATACGGTAAGATTCTGATCGAGTTTCAGAACAGACAGAAGCGATACTGCAAATCCGGCAATCGAAATAAATAACCCGGTAACAGATACAAAAAAAGGAAGTTTAAGCTTGGGCAATAATTCAAATATATACAATACAAATAGCACAAACTGTCCTGATACAAAAACCAAATCAGCAATTGGTTTTTTCATAATCTTAAATTTTATAATAGCAAAGTAAACATATTATAGTTGCACAATTATGAGTTATATCACATTGTATCTTACTGTAAATACAATTTTAAAATAATTGTACACAACCCGATTCTGATCTTTTTATTGCTTAAAATAAATACTGGTACAGTAGTTGCAAAGTGTAGTGCAGACAATATTATTAATCACAAAAAACATTACTATGGAACTTTTAGCAATTTTACTGATTGGCGGCGCAGCCGGCTGGCTTGGCAGTGTTATTTTCAAAGGAAGTGGTATGGGATTATTGGGTAATATAGTTATAGGTATTATTGGAAGTGTTGTTGGTTACTGGCTTCTTGGAAAACTGCATATTTCACTGGGATCAGGAGTGGTTGGGGCTATTCTTACAGGAGCAGTTGGTGCAATTGTTATTTTGTTTTTACTGAACCTGATAT
Source organism: Chitinophagaceae bacterium UBA1953 (assembly GCA_002336115.1). Taxonomy (GTDB): domain Bacteria; phylum Bacteroidota; class Bacteroidia; order Chitinophagales; family Chitinophagaceae; genus Lacibacter. Next base: position 462,058 of record DDEN01000041.1, on the reverse strand, counting down.
TTAAAGGCAAAGGGAGCGGTGTTTAAGTGAATAAAAAAAGAAGATTACAATATTAATCGGGGGATGGTGTTTTTAATATCACCAGCCCCCTTTTGGGGGAATAACCGGTCTGCATCCAATTGACAAATGTATCAGCTAACGAAAGCTACGAATCAAAATGTTTTTTTTATCAATAAGCAGAGACTTGGAGTAACTTTTAAAGTTGAAAATATTATCCAATCTGAACAGGTATTTCAATGCATTGGATTGTATTTCTGAGCATTCACTCCTGTAAAAGCAATCAACATTAAAAAATTAATGAAAAATGTTTTTTAAGGTTTTGTATAGAAAAATGCTTGACGGATAAATGGACTGCATTATTGATCATTATTATCGGTTTTTTAATAATAAATGATACACTACTACAGAAAATTTATTTCTTCAGCAAAAATAAATTGCGTCCGTTAAAGCCGGTTATAATAAGAATTCTGTTGTTTTTTATTGCCTGGAAATAACTGCTGAATGCTGAATTATTAATTGATAATTGCCAGTCAGTTACTGAATATTTTCCGCTGTTGGTTGAATAGATAAGCTTTATGTTTTCAGTCCTGGTGTCAGTTCCGGTGCCATTCCCTTCTTTGTATTGATATTGATTGCCTGGTAAGAATTTGAATTCATGAGTGATGATAGTGATCATATTATTTGCTGCAGCCGATGTATTGCTGCTATTGCCCAGTTGAACAATGTCTTTATAAAACCAGGTGCCTGCGAGATCGTTTGTTCCAACAGCAAATTTATTCCGGCCATACATGTCATTTATTTTGTTCCAGTAAATAGTTGTTTTAACCTGTGAAGCATCCCAAGGCGATTTTTCAGCGATGACCGTAGCAAATTCTTTTTTAAACAACTCAAAATTGTCTGCTTTAATTTCAATTAGTGCGTTACTGCCCGGACCTTTAAATAAGGCAACATATACCTGAGCACCTGAGCTCTTTTCTTTTGCATTTGCTCCTGTAATGGCATATGCCATACCTCCGTACGTTGGTGAACCATAATCAGACATTACATTTCCTTGTATTGCATAGCGCTGAGGAATTAAAGTATTCCATCCGGTTTTTACATCTTCCGGCGATTGATAGTACAGTAAAACCTGGATTCCCGGTTTACTTACTTCAACCCAGTTTTCTTTAATATAGCTCGTCCATCCGTCATCCCATTTAGTATTATTGAACTTATATCCATTTGAAGTTGTAGTAGTGTTGCCAGAAGTTGAATTGTTTTGTGTTGAATTTTTTTCTTCCGGGTTAGTTGGCATGTTGTTATTTGTTGCGGGTAAATCGGGCGTTTTTAAATCAAAGGATGCAATAAAATCCTGTATCGATTTAGAATAACTGCTGTTATTAGTGGTGGCAAGTATTGCAATACATGTTTTGTAACCGGTAATACTTGTGAGTAAAACAGTACATTCCTGTTTATTAAATTTAAACTTTCCTCCACCTGCTTTAAATTTCCATCCTCCGCCTTCTGTGATTTCATTTTCTTTAAGTGCATAGGCTTGTAAAGGAGTTGAGGCGAAATCTTTCCAATCGGTTGTAAAATCTGTATTTACATCTCCACGGGATTCAATGCTTTTGTAAATAACTATTTTGCACCATGTTTTATTCTTGTTATCAATTTTTACCAGTTCCCGCATGCCCGAATCAGAATCTGAAATGGTAAATCCTTCAGGGATTGTGTATTTAACAAGATCATACTCTGCCCGTTGTGCATTTGCAACAAATGAAATTAATAACAGTAAGGTAATTGCTTTCAGTTTTAAAAACATGCGTTATACTTTTTAATCTTTTTTGATTGTAATGTTGCTGATATAAATACCAATATCTTTTGCATTCTGCGTGGTATTATTAAAAAACAAACTGTTAAACTGTATATCAACCGGAATGCCGCAATCGATACATGCTCCGTTGTGCATCAGTTTAAATTCCCTGGATGTTGCTTTCAGTTTATTATTTATAAACACCGAAACAATTCCCGATTTAATTTTTATTGCTACATGAATCATGTTGTTTATGTCGTTAAACTCCTTCAGTTCTGTTGTGAATTTGAGTCCTTCATCGTAATATTCAACATTTCTTTTTGTTGTGGAATTAATCCTTGCAAATAATTCGCCACGATAATTATTGTTGTTAAAATCCTGTTCACGGCCTGCTTTAAATTTTAAGGTCAGAACTGTTTCGTTTTTTGTGCCTTCAAGCATTGTTCCATCTGCCCGTTTTTTATTCGTGTTCAGTATTACTGCAACCGCCCCACCGTCGCCATATGGGTCTTCAAAACTTTTGTCGGTTGCAATATCAAATTCCAGGGTGAAATCTGCCGGCAAAGGATATTTTAACAGGTCAGGCGTAATCATACGACCATAACCTAATTTCATCCAGTTTCCATTAAGTCCGTTTAATTTAGTTATGGAGAAACCCGTTGTTCCAGCTTTATAATAATACCAGTTTAAAGGTAATGTCCCCATGTTTGCATTACTGAAATCGTCATGGAAATAAAAACCTCCCGGCTTTTGTACAGTAGCAATTGTTTCAGGAGTGGAACTGTTGATTTTATATTTGTTCCTGTAAACACTTAGCCGAGCTTCCAGTTTGTCTTGGTTGGAAGGACTGTATTTTTGTCCTTTTACTTTTTCAAAATTGAAGAAATAATTATAAATAAAATCGTAGTTAATATTTTCTGTTAATGCTTTGCACATTTCAAAGAGTTTGTTTCCGCTTTCCGGAGATGCGTACGGAAATGAAAAGGCAATCCATAGCGGCGAAGCTGTTTTTGATTGAACCTGCAAAGCATCGGGAACCTTATACAGATAGTGAAACTGTTCGTTTTGTTTTTCTGAAGCAGAAAGTTGAAAAGGATCTGTGTGTCCCGAGAACTGGCCTATAATAGTTAACTGGGCATCATGCAAAACAGCGGGTTGTTTTAAAACATTACTGTATTTTTTCCGGAGGCCGCTTATGTACGATTTGTATTTTTCAAACTCTTCTTTTTTGCTTTCAAAAATTTGTTGTTGTTGTTCGGTATTACTCCATTGTTCTTTTATGCGTTGTTTTTCCTTTAGCAGATTTGTTTCCATCATCATATCTGCACGATCGAGATATTCCTGGTAAGTAACACGTTGAAAAGGTAATTGATTACCCGGTGCAAGTATAACGATGTTTTGATTGTAGTTTACTTTGGTTAAGAAACGGTTTGTGTTTTTGTTTTTTCTTACATCGTTTCCGCAGTTGTCATTTTTTACATTCTCATCAATAAAGCCATCAGCAGGCCATGTGAAATAATAATGTATGCTGTCGTTAATAAAACTTACAGACTCTGCGCCCGGAACAGCGTTAGCATAAACTGTAAATAGTGTGTTTTCCTCTGAAACAGGTTTAAACCGGCCTTTTTCATCAGTCCACATTTTTTCATAACTAACATTCCATACTTCAAACAGCGATCCATAAACACTGCTTTTTATTTGTCTTGTAAAAGTTCCAAGCCCGGCAACAGGAGTGTAGCTTTTCTTTACCCAGCTTACAATACTGTCACAAACCTGTATTCTTTTTTTCTTTTCGGGTTCGTTGGAAGGTTTTACAAAGCGATCAAATTGATTATTATTCCACCACCCAATAACACTATCCTGAATACGTTGCTCAGGTGTTAATTGCGCTTGCAATGTTGTAAAATGAAAAATAAAAACAAGGGTTGCAGGAAAAATATTTCTCATATTGTTTTTGGGTAGTTATTGTTCCGTTTGTTTCAAAATAAAATTTTTTTCTGGCATTTCATCTATCTGTGTAATGAAAGCATTTTAACTGGTCAATTGTAATTTTATTTGACGAATATTTCATATAGTAAATCCGTTTTGAGAGTTTAAAAAATATTTACTTCATTTAATCAGTGATTACTTTTAAATCATTTTTTTTCTCTTTCTGTATTTTCTGCAAATTTTGCTCATCTGTTCCAAACCTGGTATCCCTAAAAAAGGGTAGAAAAAAGTATGGTGAATATTCAAATCCTGAATAGTATTCTGTCTGATGCTTTGCCTGGCATTTTCGTTGGGAAGAGTCAGTTGCGAAAGTTTTTTTACATTTCTTTTCGAGTGCCAAAAACCGGGACACAGGAAGCCGAAATAAAAATTCACTTGATGTTTGATTTCATCTGTAAGTATTCAATAGCCGTATGAAGGTGTCCGTTGGTGTGGACACACAACGAAGGCGACTTTTGGTTGCTTATTTGACTTTTGGAAGAAAATTAGCTGAAGGAAAAGCACAAAGGCAAAAAAAATCTTGTTGAATATTGCTTTGTGCGTACAAGAGTGCGACGCAACCAAAGCTTAATAGCAGCAATGGCTTCTGCTACATTATTTATTCCCTTTTTCAATTACTCTCATCTTCACACCTTCATTTGTAATCTTAACCGGTTTAATCAATCCATTTTCATCAAAGAATAAATACTCAATGCAGGTTTCTCTTGAGTTACCATCTTTTTCAGTTAAGTGGCGGCGGTGGTAAATAATATACCATTCATCAGTGCCGGGAATGTTGATGACTGAATGATGCCCTGCACCTGTTGCAATGGCGGGATCCTGCTGCAGAATTTTTCCTACACGTTTAAACGGTCCAAAAGGTGAATCGCCAATGGCATACGCCACGCAGTAATCAGGTCCTGTCCACCCACCTTCCGACCACATAAAATAATATTTGCCATTGCGGATAAACATGAATGGTCCTTCTACATAACCTTCGGGTGTAATTTCTTTATACGTTAATGTGTCGTTGAATGGAATTAAACCGGTGAAATCATTTTTCAAACGCACAATATTGCAATGGTGCCAGCCACCATAAATGAGATAATATTTTCCATCTTTATCATGAAACACAAACTGATCAATTGGTTGTGCACCGTTGTGAAATTCACCAATCAATGGTTTGCCCAGATAATCTTTGTATGGTCCCTGTGGTTTATTTGCAACTGCCACACCAATGCCTCCGTATTCGTTGTTGTTCTGAATATCGTTTGCACCAAAAAATAAAAAGTATTGTTTGTTTTTCTGAATAATGGATGGTGCCCAGATGGCACGCTTAGCCCATTTAACAGATGAAGTATCGAGTATGTGTTCGTGTTTTGTCCAGTGAACAAGATCGGGTGATGAAAATGCATCAAAGAACACCTGCTTGTTATACGGTGCTGAATAAGTTGGAAAAATCCAGTATTGTTTCTGAAAGATGGTTGCTTCCGGATCGGCATACCAGCCTTTGAACAAAGGATTGCCTGACATGTTTTCATTTTTTTTCAGTTGCTGAGCTGTTGCTGCAGTTGCAATGAGTAGAAAAAGGAATGCGGAGATTTTTTTCACTGAATACACTTTGTTGGGAGTATGTTTGAATAAAGTAAATGTAAGCAGGAAACGATGAACAGCCGTGCAAAAAAGGAAGCCGCTTATCAATCCACTGTAATTTGTATGTAATTTCAGAATACCTTTCGTTTAAATCATCTGTATGAAATATCCATTTGTTTCTCTTTGTATTTTTTGTGCAACTGTATTACATGCGCAGGAAGCATGGAAAATTGTTCCGGGCAAAATCGCAACGCCATGGGCTGAAAAGGTAAATCCATCTAACACTTTACCTGAATATCCAAGGCCGCAACTTGTACGTACCGACTGGACGAATCTCAACGGTCTTTGGGACTATTCAATTCTGCCAAAGAGCGAACAAACGATTCCTGTACAAACGCAGGGAAAAATTCTTGTTCCGTTTGCAGTAGAATCAGCTTTGTCTGGTGTAGGAAAAACGGTTGGAAAAGACAGTGTGCTCTGGTATAAACGTACGGTATCACTCACATCAGCAAAAAACAAAAAAACAATTCTGCATTTTGGTGCAGTTGACTGGCAGTGCATTGTTTTTGTAAATGGAAAAGAAGTGGGCAGTCACCAGGGAGGATATGATCCTTTTTGTTTTGACATCACTGCTGCATTAAACAAAGGGAGCAAACAGGATATTGCTGTTCGTGTATGGGATCCATCGGATGGTGGTCCGCAGCCAAGAGGCAAACAGGTAAAAAATCCGCATGGCATCTGGTACACACCTGTAACCGGCATCTGGCAAACAGTGTGGGCCGAAACAGTTGCAGCTACTTATATTGTTTCAACAAAGCAAACTCCCGATGTTGATCATAATGCAGTACATGTAAGTGCTGTTGTTGAAAATATGCAGCCCGGCGATCAGTTGCTGATCACTGCATTGGATGGTGAAACAAAAGTGGCTGAACAAACAGCGATAGATAATAATGAAGTTGTGCTGGCAATTAGTGATCCGAAATTATGGTCGCCTTCATTGCCGTTTTTATACAACCTGAAATTTACGTTATTACGCAAAGGAAAAGTGATTGATGAAGTAAAGAGTTATTTCGGCATGCGCAAAATTTCCATGAAAGCAGATGCAAACGGAATTCAGCGTATGATGCTGAATAATGAGTTTGTTTTTCAATACGGTCCGTTAGACCAGGGCTGGTGGCCTGATGGTTTATATACCGCACCAACAGATGAAGCATTGAAGTTTGATGTGGAGAAAACAAAAGCAATGGGCTTTAACATGATACGAAAACATGTAAAAGTGGAGCCGGCAAGATGGTATTACTATTGCGATGTTTTGGGAATAATCGTTTGGCAGGATATGCCAAGTGGCGATTTGGGTAATAAGTGGGAGTCAAGGCCCGGTGTTTATGGTCGTGCAACCGATAAACAACGTACTGCAGAATCGGAAGCAATTTATCGCACAGAATGGAATGAAATTATGCAGGATTTATACAACTTTCCTTCCATTGTTGTGTGGGTTCCGTTTAACGAAGCATGGGGACAGTTTAAAACAAAGGAAATTGTGCAATGGACAATGCAGAAAGATCCTTCACGCCTGGTAAACACAGCAAGTGGCGGCAACTTTGAAGATGTTGGTGATATTACCGATCTGCATAATTATCCTGAGCCATTAATGCCGCAACCCGAATTGTTTGGTAAAAAAACAATATTGGTGCTTGGTGAATTTGGCGGACTTGGTTTGCCGGTTGAAAATCATACATGGCAACAGAAAAATAACTGGGGGTATCAGAGCTTTAAAAATGAAACAGAGTTGCTGGAAAAATATACTGAGTTTGTTAATCGTATTCCTGAATTAATTGGAAAAGGACTGTCTGCTGCCGTATATACACAAACAACCGATGTGGAAGTGGAAACAAACGGACTGATGACATACGACCGCAAAGTAATTAAAATGCCTGTTGAAAAACTGAAACAGATTAATCAGCAGGTTTATCAAACAAAAGAGCAGCAGTAAAAATAAATGCCTCCCATAGTTGATTTTTTGTTTCAGGAATTATAAATACAGTATAAATAAACAATCTGAAATAAAACGATGATGAAAAAAAGTATTAGAACATGGGTAGTAGTAATGTTTTTAACCTATGTTACTACGCAGGCAACCGCACAGAACAGCCACATTATTCAGCCGGGCGAACTGTGGCCCGATCAGAATGGAAATCATATTCAGGCACATGGTGGCGGAATAATAAAAATAGGGAAAGCATATTACTGGTATGGCGAAGAACGGGCAAAAGGGCTTGATACCAATTACCGGTATGTGAGTTGTTACACATCAACCGATCTCACCAATTGGAAATCTCTGGGTGATGTGCTGAAATTATCCGATCCTGAAAATTTGGGCAGCAAGTGGGTACTTTAACGGCCTAAAGTTTTTTTCAATCAAACAGATAAAAAGTATGTGATGTATTTTCACCTTGATAATGCCAGTTACAAATTTGCAGGCGTAGGTATTGCAGTGAGCGATAAACCAGGTGGCCCGTTTGTTTATGTAAAAAGTTTCCGTCCGTTGAATTACGAAAGCAGGGACATCGGCTAGTTTATTGATGATGACGGTACTCCGTATTTAATTTTTGAAAGCCGCCCCTCTAAGGGGTTTTACATTGCCGCTTTGTCTGATGATTATTTGAATGTAGTAAAGGAAGTTTGTTTTATTCATGCACCGCTCGAAGGAGGAGCAGTTGTTCATTACAAAGGATTGTATTATGCTATTGGTTCAGCACTTACAGGATGGATGCCCAACCCTAACAAGTATGCAACAGCCACTTCGCTTGCAGGGCCATGGACAGTATTTAAAGATATTGCACCACCAGAAACAAATACGTACAGCTCACAATCAACCATGTTACTGAAAGTGGAAGGCACAAAAGGAACAACCGTCATTTTTATGGCCGATCAATGGAAACCTGCAGCACAGTGGGATTCACGTTATCTGTGGATGCCTGTTGAAATTGGAGAAGGAAAGCTATGGCTGCCGCAACCAAAACCCTGGAAACTGAATATAAAGAAAGGTACATGGAAATATGCGACAGAAAAAAAATCAACAGGTAATTAAAAAAATACAATGCTGTTGTTTGCATCATGAGTTATAAATAGTTGCATCCTTTGTGTGAAGGCAGGGATTATCCTTTTGCCGAAGCTCATTCTCAATGTGCTGCTTTCGTTTTATATCTGGTAAATTTGCACCCGTAATTATTAGTCAAAATAAAATCAGCAGTTATGCAATCATTAAAAAATAAAAATGCACTGATAACAGGTGCAGGAAAAGGAATTGGAAAAGCATTGGCACTGGCACTCGCTGCCGAAGGTGCAAATGTGGGATTAATAGCACGTACAGAGGCCGATCTTGTTGCACTTGCAGAACAATTAAAATCAACAGGAGTGAAGGCGGTATATGCAATGGCCGATGTAAGCGATCGTGTTTCAGTTGAACAGGCGGTACAAACTATCACAACAGCGCTTGGTTCTATTGATATACTCATCAACAATGCAGGCACAGGAACATTTGGTAAATTTCTGGAACTTGAACCCGAAGCATGGGAGCGCCAGGTGAAAGTAAATTTATTTGGCACTTATTACACCATCCGTGCAGTATTGCCGCAGATGATTGAAAAGCAGGCAGGAGATATTATAAACATTTCTTCAACTGCAGGTAAAAGCGGTGCTGCAATCACCAGTGCTTACAGTGCGTCAAAATTTGCTGTGTTTGGTTTAAGCGAAAGTTTAATGCAGGAAGTACGAAAGCATAATATACGTGTTACTGCATTAGCGCCAAGTACAATTGTAACTGATCTTGCATATAGTGCCGATTTAATTAAAGGCGATCCGGAAAGAGTAATGCATCCTGAAGATTTTGCCGAACTCATCATTGCACAGTTGAAATTGCATCCAAGAATTTTTGTGAAAGAAGCAAGTATATTTTCTACCAATCCGTAAATAAGATGGATCGCATTGTTAGCAAAGTTTAGTGACTAATTATCAAGGTGGGTTTGTGTACTCAGTGCATAACCCGCCTTTGTTTCTTCATGGCAAACCTTTTTTCAATCTGTAAGCATATCAATCAATAGTTCACCCAACGTTAAACATCAAACCTTAAACTTTAAACCTTAAACATTCTTCTCTGCCCCTCCGTCTCTCTGTGGTTCAAAAAAACCTACTGCAAACTCTCTCCCAATCAGTAGGAAGATCAATCAGCAGTCCACCCAACCTCCAACCTTAAACATTTTCTCCATGCCTTCTGTGTCTCTGTGGTTCAAAAAAACCTACTGCAAACTCTCTTCCAATCAGTAGGAAGATCAATCAGCAATCCACCCAACCTCAAACCTTAAACATTTTCTCCGTGCCTTCTGTGTCTCTGTGGCTACCCCCCTGTAATTTTTCGGTTAATTTTGATGGCAGGCAAACAGTTGTCCTGACATTGAACTACATTCATTAAATCAGCAATAAAAAATCTTGCCGGTTAACAAATGCTTTTTTTGAAATCATATTATCCTGTTCTTGCAGTGGCAGTTTTTGTGCTGTTAATCATCACAGCCCATGTATTTGCTGTACATCAGTACAACTGGACAAAAAATACCATCAGCGATCTTGGTGCCCAGGGCTATGAACGGAAATGGATAATGCAGACCGGTTTTATATTGTTTGGAATAACAATTGCGGCAGGCATTGGTATAAATACATTTTCCTGGCGGGTAGCTCCTGTTTTTGTGTATGGGTGTTGTGTGGCATTAACGGGTATTTTTTGTACAAAGCCTTTTTTTGCTCAGGCAGCTTATTCCGAAACAGAAGCCGCACTCCATTCGCTGTTTGCACAAATAGCAGGCTTTGCTTTTAGTATTGGCATAATCGTGCAGATGTTGTTTGAACCGGATATAAAAACCAGGTATGTGCATCTTGCCTTTTTTGTTCTCGTAATTGGCTGCTCAGTTGCTTTTGGATTACTGAAAAATTACCAGGGCATTATGCAGCGCCTGCTCTATATCATAAGTTTTATATGGCTTATTAAATTTTATAAACCCTGAATTATCATGAACCGGCCGCAGGAAATTATTGAACAGTATCTTAACGTATTAAATGCTCATATAGAGGAGCTGAAAAACGGCAGGGCCGAAAGCACCTTTGAAATCAAAGACTTTGCTGCCGCACTGCACATCCATCCAACGCATTTGAGCAATACAATAAATGAACAGCTTGGAAAATCGCCCTGCGATATTTATGAAGAAAAACTTATTGAAACAGCAAAGGAACTGATTCTTACAACCGATAAATCCATTGCTGAAATTGCCAGAACAATGACCTACGATCCTTCTAATTTTTCCAAGTTCTTCAAAAGCTTTGAAAAAGTTACTCCTTTGCAGTTCAGGAAAAACAATGCAGTAAAATTCTGAACTTTTCACCACGTTTATTCCGCTGCAAATACCAAATTTTGAGGATAAAATAATAAAACGACTATGATCGCTAAAATTGCATTGGTAACCGGCGGAAGCCGTGGATTGGGAAAAGATATGGCACTCAGTATTGCCCGTAAAGGAATAGATGTGGTACTCACATACAATACAAATAAAGAAGAGGCAGAGAAAGTGGTTGCAGAAATCACTTCACTTAACCGCAAAGCAGCGGCCATACAGTTGGATATTTCACGCACGCAGAATTTGGATGGTTTCATTCACTCCCTCAGGGAAACACTACAGGTAAACTGGAATGTTTCAACACTTGATTTTTTAATCAATAATGCAGGTGTTGGAGCAACAATACCCATTCCGCAGGTAACAGAAGAAGCGTTCGATAACCTGGTGAATATTCATTTTAAAGGGGTTTATTTTCTCACACAGAAAATAATGCCGTTGATGAACGAACATGGCGGCGTTATTTTTATTTCATCGGGTACAACACGTTTTTGTGTGCCGGGTTATTCGGTTTATTCTTCACTCAAAGGTGCGGTGGAAGTGTTTTGCCGGTATGTGGCAAAGGAATTTGGCAGCAGGGGCATACGTGCCAATATTGTGGCTCCGGGAGCTATTGAAACCGATTTTAACGGCGCTGCAATCCGTAATAATCCGCAGATGAAATCGTTTCTTGCAGGCCAGACTGCTTTGGGCCGTGTAGGTAATGCAGATGATATAGGAAGCGTGGTTGCTTTTCTTTGTACCGACGATTCCAAATGGGTAAATGCTCAACGCATTGAAGCATCAGGTGGAATGTTTCTTTAATTTTTTAATATCATAAAACAACACAAATGAGTAAAATAGCTGTATTAGGAACAGGAACAGTGGGCGATACCATTGGTTCAAAACTGGTTGAGCTTGGTCATGAAGTAATGATGGGCTCACGAACAGCCGGTAATGAAAAAGCGCTGGCATTTGTTGCCAAACACAATGGCAAAGCCGGGGCCGGCACATTTGCAGAAGCAGCAGCTTTTGGTGAAATGATTTTCAACTGTACAAAGGGAGTGTCGTCTGTTGAAGTGCTGCAATCGGCAGGAGCAGAAAATATAAATGGAAAAATACTGATCGATGTTGCAAATCCTCTTGATTTCAGTAAAGGAATGCCGCCTTCGCTTTCTTTTGTAAATACGCATTCTCTTGGTGAGGAAATTCAGAATACCTTCCCTGAAGTGAAGGTTGTAAAGGCGCTCAACACTATGTGGTGTGGCATAATGGTTCATCCGGCTATGATAGGCGGAGGCGATCATCACACCTTTATCAGCGGTAACGATGCCGGTGCAAAAGAAACAGTGAAAGGATTGTTACAGACCTTTGGATGGAACGAAAAAAACATCATTGATCTTGGCGACATAACTTCTGCAAGAGGAACCGAAATGTATTTGCCTTTATGGCTGCGTATTTTTGGCGCTACTCAAAGCGGTGCTTTCAATATTAAAATTGTTCAGTAGGGTTTGCTTTAGTGGATATGTTAAAAAAGCCTTGGGTTTTTATTGGTGTAACCGGGTTCTCAATTTTGAAATTTAAAACAAGAATAAAACATAGAAAAATAATTAAGCTAATAGTTTTAAATTTCTGAAAGAAATAATCTTTTAATCAGAATTAACTCTAAAAGATATTTAAAATTATGGTTGCTTCCTATTGGCTTGCATGCACTTCGTCAGGTTGAGGGAGGTATAAGTTTTTTTCAGTGGTATATTGACAACATGGATAAATTTCTGCACTTGGCTGTTAATTGTTGATTTAAGTAATGCAGAAGCTGTTGTTTTGCATCCACCAGAATACTTCTTAATCGCATCTGTTGCTCAAATTTCCTGTGTATTGTTAATAGCATTTTTATGCAGGTATAATGAAAGAATTACGAAAGCCCTGTTGTTTCTTTATTTTATCGGGTTCGCATTTTTCATTGTATGGCATTTTCTTACGAGTTACATTTCACATTCTTATGCACCAGTAATGACTTGTATAGCGGGACTGTATTTTATTCCCATTTGGATGTTAAAATTATTTCAATTGAGCAAATCCTGATGACATATCAAAGAAATACAATTCAAAATGTTACATTATAGTTATATAGTTTGTACAGATGAATTACATAGATTTGATAACTGGAATGTTAATTGTTGGCTAAGTAATTTCTGTAAAATGTTACACAAATCATCAGGTACTAAGGGTAAAAGAGCGGGGTTTAATGGACAGAGAGCAATTGTTTTACCCAAAAAAATTACACAAACCTGCATTGAATCGGCAATATCAAAACACTTGTTTATTACAGATATTGGTTTCTATCCAAAAGCAAGGTTTCATTATTGCAAACGGCCGGTTGGAATTTCTCAGAATATTCTTATTTACTGTATTGATGGCAAAGGCTGGATAGAAGCGAATGGGGAAGAAGTTGAGGTCAAGTCAGGGCAATGTGTAATTATACCTGCTAATATGAGCCATCAGTACGGCTCTGATGAAAAAGATCCTTGGTCAATTTACTGGCTCCATTTCAAAGGAAGTTCTGCAAATGAGTATGTTTCACTTATTAGTAAACAAAGAAGCCGTATAGTTGTTCCAGTAGATTTTCTTGAAGAGCGGGTAAGGTTATTTGAGTCAATGTATTCAACACTTGAAAGCGGGTACAGTGCTGATAATCTCGGATACATAAATTCCTGTTTGTGGTACTTCCTTTCTTCCTTTTGTTTTGAAGATATATTCCGAAGCCCTTTGAATAAACGAGTTGAAAAAGATGCAATTGATATTTCAATTGAATTTATGCAGAAGAATCTTCACAGAACACTTACAATACTTGAGCTGGCTAATGAAGCTCATATTTCTCCGTCTCACTATGCAACTTTGTTTAAGAAAAAAACGGGTTATCCCCCATTAGAATATTTTAATCATATAAAAATTCAGAAAGCCTGCCAGTATCTTCACTTTTCAACATTGCAGATAAAAGAAATAGCCTATGAAATCGGCATTAGTGATCCATATTATTTTTCACGATTTTTTAGCAATATAATGGGAGTATCTCCGCTTGAATACAGAAAAAAGAAGCACTGATCCCTTTGTGCTGAGCTTGTACTTAATAATTTTATTCTCCATCTTATTCAACGGATTCTCCATTTTATTGTTTTTTCACATAACTAAGTTTGAATGATATTTATTTTACTGGTATAATGTGAATACACATTTATAGTTAAAAATTGCTTTTATGTTAAAGATCAGAAATACTGTTTGTATAGTAAGGTTCCCTATTATATTCTGTATTCAATCATTTCTGGTTTTTATATGTAATGGTCAGGTTTCAAATGTATCATATGTTAATCCAACTATTGGTGGTGTAGGAATTCTGCTGGAGCCAACACGGCCTTTGATACATTTACCCAATAGTATGATTCGTGTATTTCCTGTACGAAAAGATAATTTAGATGATCAAATTAGTTTTTTCCCGTTGACAATATCATCTCATCGCCAGCAACTACTTTTTGGCATAGTTCCTTACAGCGGAAAGATTAATTCAAAAAGCTGGACAGAAAGGTTAAGATATGATATGGAAAAATGCAGCCCTTTTTTTTATAGTGTACGATTTGAAGATGTAAAAGATTCGGTTGTTTTTACTCCATTAAAACATTCAGGTTTTTTTAAATTTTTTTTCGGCGGATCAGGAAAGCATTATTTACGCCTGAATATTGTTAATACTGGTCAAATTAATAGTTCAGGTAAGCAAACAGTCTCAGGTGTGGAAAATTTCAATGGAATGAAAGCTTTTTTCTATGCTGAAGTCAGTGCAGATATTCAGGAAGCTAAATACTCTGATAATCAAAAAATTGCTTTCCTGAAATTTAGTGACAATGTATCTAAGGTTGATTTTCGATATGGAATTTCTTTTATTAGTTTGGAACAGGCAAAGGAAAATCTTTATAACGAGAAAAAACTTGTTACGTTTGGGCAGGCAGAAAGAGCAGCTTTCAATGCGTGGGATAAAGTATTGTCGCAAATAAATGTAACAGGTGGAACCATCGAACAAAAGAAAGTCTTTTACACATCTCTTTATCGTTGTTATGAACGGATGATTGATATTAATGAATATGGACGTTATTATAGTGCTTACGATAATAGCGTTCATAATTCTGCTGAACCATTTTATGTTGATAACTGGCTATGGGATACATATATAGCACTCGAGCCATTACAGACAATATTAAACCCGGGTACTGAGCTAAATAAAATACGATCATATATCAAAATGTATGAACAAAGCGGATGGATGCCTTCATTTGCATTGTTATTTGGCGACAATCCATGTATGACTGGTAATCATGCTGCAGCCTGGATAGCAGATGCATGGTTTAAAGGCATTACTAATTTTGATATAGCAAAAGCTTATGAAGGATTATGTAAGAATTCTTTACAGGCTACTTTACTTCCTTGGCGTAACGGAGCCTCAACTGTGCTTGACAGTTTTTATAATGAGCATGGATATATGCCTGCTCTATGGCCAGGTGAAAAAGAATGGGTGAAAGATGTCCATCCGTTTGAAAAACGACAGGCTGTTTCTGTCACATTGGAAAACAGTCTTGATGATTGGTGTATTGCCCAGCTTGCGAATGAGCTTAAAGATGCCGAAAAAAAAGAATTATTTTTAAAAAGAGCTTCAAACTATAAAAATGTTTTCAGGGTTGATAAAGGGTTTATGTGGCCAAAAGATTCTTCAGGCAGATGGATTGAATCTTTTGATCCAAAAATTTCCGGTGGCCAGGGGGGGAGAGATTATACTACTGAAAATAATGTGTACACTTACAACTGGCATGTAAAACATGATTTGATGGGACTCTTTCAGCTTATGGGTGGCTATAAGTCGGCGGAAGAAAAACTTGATAATCTTTTTGAAGAAAATATTGGAAGGAGTAAGTATGAATATTGGCATACGTTCCCTGATGCAACTGGATTGGTAGGTCAGTTTGTTATGGGTAATGAACCGAGTTTTCATATTCCTTATCTGTACAATTATTTAGGTTCGCCTTGGAAAACTCAAAAGCGGATACGAATGTTGCTTGATACATGGTTTACAGATAATTTATTTGGAATACCCGGTGATGAGGATGGTGGTGGGATGACTTCGTTTGTGGTTTTTTCAATGATGGGTTTTTTTCCCGTAACACCTGCTGTTCCTGTGTATAACATAGGTAGTCCTGTTTTTGAAAAAATAGAAATCAGATTGCCCGGCAACAGAATCTTTGCCATTATCGCAAAAGGTAGTTCTGCTGATAATAAATATATACAGTCAGCAAAACTGAATGGAACAATTCTCAATAAGCCATGGTTTTACCACAATGATCTGAAAAAAGGGGGGAAGCTTGAATTTATTATGGGTAGTATTCCAAATGAATCATGGGGAAGTAAAAAGGAAGATGCTCCACCATCATTCATCGGTTTTCAGAATAGTAATAAATTAGTTTACAACATCATAAACTAAAATAACTGTAAAAATCATTTGCCTGATTTTGTTTTTTTATTGTGTACTTTCTTCAACTTTTAATTTATTAAAACAAACCCAATAAGTTTGCCTGGCTGCATTAGTAATATTTTCACCTTTTTTTTGATTTAGTACAGCGAATATTTATTTATGTACGATTTTAAATCGTAGTATTATCCATCATTTAAGTTATTAAAGCCATTTCCTGTAATCTGTTTCGGGAATATTTTTGTTAACGTATTGTAACAGAATTCATAATACAAAAAACGATTTCTTAATTAACGATTGGCTGTTATATAATTAAATTATTTTTCTTACAGGAATTTTAAGAGTTAACGGTTGATCAATCAAAACTTGCTGAAATGATGAAGTCTTTCAACTCCGTTTTTTTTAATGCTGTCGGCATTAAATATTTTTTCGGTGAACAAATGCTTTCTGCTAAAAAGTTTGTATTTCTTTTTACAGCTACGCTGATTATTTCCTGCAATTTGTATGCGCAGCAAATTACAGTTCATGGTAAAGTAGTTGAAAAGGGAACACTTTCTCCGCTTGTTGGGGCATCCGTAACTATTGCAGGAAAACCAGGGGGTACAATTACAGGTGCCGGTGGTTTGTTCAACATCAGGGCCTCTGTGGGAGATAAACTTGTTGTTGATTTTATTGGTTATAGCACCTCCGAAATACCTGTTACGGGAAGCAGTGATGTAACAGTTGTAATGTCTGTCTCTTCTCAAACACTTAATGATGTTGTGGTGGTTGGATATGGTACATTGAAGAAGAAAGATCTTACAGGTGCAATTACATCTATTAAACTTGAAAATTCTCCTCTTGCAGTTTTACCTAATGTAAATCTGCTTGATGCGTTGAAAGGTTCAATGCCCGGATTTAATATAGGTGCAGTTACAAATGCGGGCGGTAATCCAGGTATTTCTGTACGTGGACAGAATTCAATCTCTGCAAATAAGAATCCATTGGTGGTTTTGGATGGAGCTATATATATAGGCAGCTTTAATGAACTGAATCCTGCTGATATAGCCAGTGTGGATGTATTGAAGGATGCAAGTGCAACTGCTATTTACGGGTCGCTTGCAGCAAATGGAGTAATTATGGTAACTACAAAACGAGGCAAAACAGAGAAACCTACAATTCAATTGTCTCTTACCGGAGGTTTCCAGACATACACTAACAGACCTGAGATGCTAAGCCCAGAGGGATATATCCAATTGCGGAAAGACCGCTTTTATGCCGATAACCCTAACGGCGTGTATGATATAAATACAAACCTCTGGCCTTATGAACTGGAAGCTTATAACAAAGGCATTACAGTTGATTGGTTTCGTGAAGTAACGCAGGTTGCACCTTTTCAGAATTATAACCTTAGTGTTTCGGGAGCTACTAACCGTTTAAACTATTATGTTTCCGGAAACTACATGAATCAGGACGGGATTGTTGTAGGAGATAAATTTCACAAATACACTTTCCTGGCTAAACTGGAAACCCGTATTACCGACTGGCTTAAAACTGGTATTACTGTAAGTGCAATAGACAAAAATGCAGATGGTATTAGTGCAGATTTGTCAAGTGGTACTATAGCAAGCCCCTATGGGTTCAAATATGTTCATGACAGAGGTACTATTTCTCCCGGCTTTGAAAACTTCCCCAACCAGATAGAACGTTATCCGCAGGGACAAACAACTACAACAAACGGATTGTGGGTTACGCAGCAGGATAATGAAGACCGTAATCAGAATTATCGCAGTATTTCTTTTGCACGTATTGATGTACCCATGGTAAAAGGGCTGTCTTATACTTTTAATTATTCCATAAATCGTTGGGAAGGGCACTCTGCTAATTTTCAACATGAAAACATGTTCATCAATACAATGTTGCTGAGTGAGCTGTCTGATCTTACTACCCATCTCGTTGATGCAAATGGAAACAAATCAAACACAAGCAGAACCGACTGGTATCTGAATCACTTGATTAATTATAGAAAAAACATCAATAATCATTCGTTCGATCTTACATTACTTGAAGAAGAACAAAGTCAGAGAACCACAAGCATGAGCATTACTGCCAAAGATTTTTCAGGTACAGGTACAAGTGTACTTGGTTATAATTCACTTGAACTTGGTAACTCTGCAAACTATACAGTTAATTCAGATTTTGGTCAGTTACATCAAATGGCTTCACTTGCAAGGCTTAACTATATTTTCAAAAACAGGTATTATGCAAGTTTTTCCATCAGGCAGGATGGTTATTCAGGTTATGCTGAAGGACATAAATACGGAATATTCCGTGCAGGCGCTGTTGCTTGGACAATAAGTGAAGAACCCTATGTAAAAAACAATTATGGTTTTATTGATAATCTCAAACTAAGGGTTTCTTTTGGTGAAAATGGTAACCCTTCCATTGGCGCTTATCAGACTTTCCCAAGTATAAACTCAGGCAGCACTATCTTAATTGGTGGCACAACACAAAAAGTGGTTTTTGTAAATAATCTTGCTAATAAAAATCTTGACTGGGAAAAAACCACAGCACTTAACCTCGGGCTTGATTTTGGAATATTTAGAAATAAATTAAGCGGGTCGGTTAACGTTTATAATTCCAATACCACTAATCTGTTGCTTACAAGAGCTATCCCTATCATAAATGGGTTTTCAACAGTATTAGACAATATTGGAAAAGTTAATAACAAAGGGATTGAATTGCAGTTAAACTTAAAAACTTATGCCACCCGTGATTTTTCATGGAATACAGGTTTCAATTTCTGGCTTAACAGAAACAAGATTGTAAGCCTGTATGGATTAGATGCAAATAAGGATAGCAAAGAGGATGATGATGTTGCTAACTCCCGTTTCATAGGCAAATCACTCGGTGCAAACTATACGTATGTAATGGACGGCATTATTCAGAAAACTGATGCTGAATTTATTGCTGTGTATGGAGGAGTTCCCGGCGATATTAAATTCAGAGATTTAAACAACGATGGTAAAATTGATGCAAATGACCGTACAATTGTTGGATACGATAAGCCTAATTATACAATGACCCTTTCCAATACTCTTGGGTACAAAGGAGTTGAGCTTTATTTTCTCTTAAATTATGTTGCAGGTGGCGGGAAGGATAACTGGTACATTGGTAATAATTCTTATCCTTATTATCCAAATGCACTTTACGGTGGTACAGCAGCTAACTGGCTTAACAAAGCTTACTGGACACCAACCAATCCATCAAATACAATTACCAGGGTTAATTATAACAATTCTGCGTATAACTATGGGTTCCCTCATTCCCGTGAGTTTTTAAGATTACAGGATATAGCATTATCATATACAATTCCTCAAACTGTTTTAGACAAAATGCGCATTTCAACTATGCGGGTATATGTTTCCGGGAAAAACCTGTTAACCTTCTCATCATGGGAAGGATTGGATCCTGAATCAGGTACAACGTTTGCCGGAGTAAGCAGCTATCCTGTTTTTAAAATATTCACTTTTGGAATAAACGTAAGTTTTTAACACCAGTAAAAACGATTAAAACTTCAGAAATGAAAAAAATATTATCACTTCTCATACTCATAACAAGTTTGCTTTTTGTTGGCTGTAAAAAAGATGCCTTTCTGCGTGAACAACCTGGCGACTTTTTAACTATTGATAATGCATTCTTAAATGCGGCTCAGTTCCGAACCGGATTAAACTATTTGTATTCTCTTTTAAGAGAGAATTATATTTCAACAGATGGTGATACACGAACAATACAATTTGGTAGCGGAGCAGATATTAATTTCAGTCAGAATGAGCAAAATGTATGGACTAATTATTCATACCTGAATAGTAATGCCAGTTGGCTTGCGGATTTATTTAACCGCCAGTACATAATGATTAATAACGCCAACAACATTCTGAAACAATCAGGAAACCCTGAAGTGAAATGGGCCAGTGATGCAGAAAAACTGCAAATACAGGCCGAAGCACGTTTCTTCAGGGCATGGGCATATCGTTTTCTTGCTGAAATGTGGGGTGATATGCCACTGATTACCGAACCTGTTACTGTTCCCAACCTGGGATACAGCAGAGACCCAAGGACAAAAATATACCAGCAATGTGTTGATGACTTTAAGTTCGCTGCAGAAAACCTTCCGGCTACAAGAAGTGAAGTAGGTAAACTGGTTAGTGGTGCAGCCTATCATTTTCTTTCAGAAATGTATATAGCACTGGCCGATGAACAAGGTGGGACAGATAAAACTTTATATCAAAAGGCAATTGATGCTGCAGGTAAGGTAATTAACAGCGGCACATATTCTTTAATGACAAGCCGTTTTGGTTACCGCTCAACAGTTGCAGGTAAAGATGCTTTCTGGGATTTATTCCAGATGACGAAAGATGATGGTACAACAAACTTTAGTTACCAGGGTGGAAATAAAGAATCCATTTTTATCATTCACCTTGATAAGTTTAAAACAGGTGGATTACCATCAGGTTTAAGCACACGCAGCGACCAGGAAAGAATGTTCTGGCCTGCATTCTGGGGATATACCAAGTTTGGTTATACAGGTGTTGCTTACGACTGGATGGGTCGTGGAGTAGCCTGGGTAAGACCCACCAGTTATTTCATTTATGATCTGTGGGATAAATCAGGCCCTGAGGACACACGCAATGCTGAATGGAACATTAACCGGGTATTAAAAGTTCCTAACCCCGATAAAACTTACCAGAATTTGCCCGATCCTACCCGTAACTGGCCAACAGCACCACAGGTTATAACACTGGCAAATGGATCTACAATTACAGTTCAGTTGCATCCTGGCGATACAATAAGAAAAGAATGGTTGGTAACACGTGAAGATACGATGAGCCGGTGGTACCCAAGAGTAATAAAAATGGGCTCAGAATGGCATTATACAACCGATCCTAGTAACTCATTTGTTCAGGATTACTATGTAGCCCGTTTAGCTGAAACTTATTTGCTGAGAGCAGAAGCCTATATGAAGTTTGGAGATTTAGCTAATGCTGCGGCTGATATTAATGTAGTACGGGCACGCTCTCATGCAACACCTGTATCTGCAGCTAATGTAGATATAGATTATATTTTAGATGAAAGAGGCAGAGAACTTTATGGCGAAGAACTACGCACTCTTACACTTTGCAGGCTTAAAATGTATAACAGCCGCACCAAACGTTTTGGGTATCCGTTATGTGCGAGTACAATTGATAACTGTACTTTAAAAAATAACCTGTTCCCCATTCCGCAATCAGTAATTGATGCAAATTACCTCAAAGTGTTCCCGCAAAACTAAACGGGAAATAAAAAAGATTTCAAATAATAAATTATTTGCAACATGAAAAAAAATAATCGTCTCTCTTATATAATTTTATTCATTGCAGCAACAGCCGTTTTCATTTCCTGCAAAAAATTTGAACCGGAAACACTTCCAATGACGCCTATTAATGTGGGCGCAACTGAAACGTATGAATCGTTGGATGAAAATTCAACACTTACAATACCTGTTAAATTTACCAGCCCCTGCGATTCTGGTATAGCAAGCGCCGGATATAAAGTGGTTAATAACCGTGCTTCAGGAACAAATGCTGTTCTTTTAGTGCAGAGCCCTTTAATTTCTATTCCGTTTACAGGTAAAACTGTTGATACCACAATTAATGTACCTGTTCGCCTCGGGCTTCAGTCTGTTGTTGTAATTATTTATGATAAAGCTGGCAGAATGAGTTCTAAGAGCGTTAACATTAAGAACATTAATCCTTCAACATCTGCTGTAAAAACACTTACCGATGTGGTGATGTCAACAGACCCTGATGATAATACCAATTTCTTTTCATTTTATGAACCCACACCTGTTTTCGGGAGAGCCACAGCATTGCAAAAGCAAAGCAGGATTG
The DNA here is from genome assembly GCA_002336115.1 of Chitinophagaceae bacterium UBA1953. Taxonomy (GTDB): domain Bacteria; phylum Bacteroidota; class Bacteroidia; order Chitinophagales; family Chitinophagaceae; genus Lacibacter. The sequence continues at coordinate 439,864 of DDEN01000041.1, read as the reverse complement.
ATTTTATCATTATCAGCATGAGTGGTGGTGCCCGCTTTATTGCACCACATGCTTATGGCGCAAGCACAGATTATTATAACTCTTCAAAAACTGCATTGACCGGATTTACAAATCTCAGCTACACATATTTTACTTCAACACGAAGTTCACTTGTGCCACAGGTGTTTAACTCAATTACAAATGATGTTCAATTGACAAAGTATTTGAATGATTCAATACAGGCGTATAATTCAGTTGGTGGTAACAATTACAATTTTGTTGGCGGCGACCGTCGTGTTACCGATGTATTTACAGCCAATGCATCAATTAACAAAGGATTTATGGTTGGCTGGGGATACCGTTCACATCCTACTGCAACATCTGTGGTTCTGAATGAAGCTTTTGGTATCATACTTATAAAATCGGTTACACAAAAAGCCAATGGACATTTTATAATGACTTTTGATATTAAAGCCCCGGTAAAAGATGAGAGGTCGGATTATAATTTAACGCCCATTGCGCCATACAGCCCATACCCGCTTTAAATAATACAGGGAGTGATATGTTTATTCCCTTTGCAGTAAAGAGGGGTGGATGTTTTTTGATAGGAGTTGTTTTGATTATATATAGCAGTTGGTAGTATTGTTGATATGCAGCAATCCTGAAATAATGGATTGCTGCTCCAGCAATTTTGCCGTAGTAGTTGACCAATTATTTTTTTACTGGTATGTTTAAAATGAAATGGTGTTGTGCAGCTTTGCTGATATTATGGTATTTTAATCTCTTTGCCCAGAAGTTACCCCATAGCTATGTAAATCCGTTTATTGGAACAGATAATAATGGAAATGTATTGCCGGGACCATGTCTTCCGTTTAGTTTTATGCGCCTGGGCCCCGATGTTCCTGCTCCACACCCGACTTCAGGCTACAGTTCAGGAAAACCAATTAAAGGGTTTAGTCATACACATGTAAGTGGCACAGGAGGTAACGGGCAGTATGGAAATTTATCTTTCATGCCTGTTACAGGAGAATTAAGGTTAACGCATTACGAATCACCCGGGCAAAACGAATTTGCTTCGGCCGGTTATTACAAAGTAAACCTTTCACGCTACAATATTTTTGTTGAGTTAACTCAGTCAGAAAAAACAGGCTTACACAGATACACTTTTCCTTCGTCAAAAAAATCACACATCCTCTTTGATATAAGCAGTATGATTAAGAAAAATGAAGCAAATGGTTTTATGCATAATATAAGAACAGAAGCTGAAGTGATTGGAAATACAATTCAGGGATTTGGTGAATATGTTGGAGGTTGGGGAAACAATAAGCCCAACAAAATTTTTTTTCACATTGTAATCAATAAACCAATTCACCAGGTTGGTACATGGCATCAGGATTCCATTTTTAACGGTTATGGCAAACAAAAACTATCGGGTAACGACGGTGGTATAGTACTTACATTTTCTACGAAGAAAAATGAAAAAATTCTTGTAAAAGTGGGTATCTCTCCGTTGAGTGAACAGGCAGCAAAAGAAAATATGGAAAAAGAAATACCCGGTTGGGATTTTAATGCGGTTCGCCTTGCTGCAGAACATAAATGGGATGAGTATTTGCAGCGAATAAAAATTTGGGGTGGTTCAGAAACAGAGAGAGAAATTTTTTATACAGCGCTTTATCACACATTGGTAATGCCGTCTGACATTACTGGCGAAAACCCTGACTGGACATCAGATGAACCTGCTTTCTGGGATTTTTATACTTTGTGGGATACCTTCAGGACTACCAATCCATTATTGAGTTTAATGGCTCCTGAAATTGAAAACAGGTTAATCAGGTGTTTGCTGGATATATATAAACATCGGGGATGGTTACCTGATGGTTGGATTGTTGGTGAATATGCCGGGAAGCAGGGGGGGACAAATGCAGACGTTGTTATTGCTGATGCAATACTCAAAAATCTGGGTGGGTTTAATTATGACGAGGCTTACAATGCAATTAAAAAAAATGCTGAAGAAATTTCCCAGAGACCTTGGTTATATGGGCGACATAAAGAATACCTTCAAAATGGTTTTTGTACATCGTTGATAAATTGCGGAACTTCTTATACTCTTGAATATGCTTATAACGATTATTGTGTTTCCCAAGTTGCAAACAAATTAGGTTATATTGAAGATGCGCAGAAATACCGGCAACGTTCTCAGAAAGTATTCAATTTGTTCAATACTGCAACTGATTTCTTTTGGTCAAAAGATACGGCTGGTAAATGGGTGGATGGTTTTAAGCCCGATTATAAAAGAGTACATCAGCAAAGTGGTTATTTTTATGAAGGAACTCCATATCAGTATTCATTTTATGTGCCGCATGATATGAATGGGTTGATTAAAAGAATTGGCGGAAAAGATGCTTTTTTTAATTACCTGGAACGTTTTTTTAATGGAGGATTTTTTAATAATGAAAATCAACCAGATATCCATGTGCCTTATTTGTATAATTATATTGGCCGTCATGATAAAACTACTGAACGTATTCAACAGATTTTAGAAACAAGTTTTAACAATTCGAGAAACGGATTGCCTGGTAATGACGATGCTGGATGTATGTCTGCCTGGTATGTATTCAGTGCAATGGGTTTTTATCCTGTACCAGGTCAAAATATATATTTGATCGGGGTGCCTTTATTTAACAAAGTTGAATTAAAAATTGGTAATAATAAACTGTTTCGGATAATTGCTAATAAAAATTCAAAGGAAAATAAATATGTACAATCTGTCAAATTAAATGGGAACGTATTGAATAATACTTGGTTTAGCTATGAGGATATAAAAAATGGGGGGGCGCTTGAATTTGTAATGGGTAATAAATTTAACGGGTGGGGTTTAAATTCAAAAAACCTGCCGTCTGTTTCGGATTAAAAAGTAAATGTCAAAATAACTGTAATGAAAATGAAAGGTTGTTTAATTGGCCTGTTTTCGATTTTTTTTGTTCAGGGCATAGAGGCTCAGTCAGATGTTGATATTAAAAGCGTTGCAGCAGGCGTAATAAAAATGACATCAGGCACACCTGATAGATTTGCTCCTTATAACTTTTGTGTTGCAAAGCCAAAAGAGAACGAAATAAAACAATTGAATAAGAAAGAGCTCCCTTTTTCTTTAACAGATGTTATTGTACGTATAAATGAAAGGGGCGTTCAGGTTCGTATACCTCTTGGAGGTAATGAACAATTATATGGTTTCGGAATGCAGATAGGAAGCTTTGAGCAAAGAGGGTTACGTAAACGACCAATTGTGAATGACAATCCAAACGGCTCAATAGGGTTTACACATGCACCTCAGCCTTTTTATTTTTCAACAGCAGGTTACGGCGTGTTGATTAATACATCAAGATATGTTACTTTTCTCTGTGGGTCTAATCAGGAATTGTTATCTCAGGCTGATGAAAAAAACAGCAATGAGTTGAAATTTACACCGGAAGAACTGTATGCTCAGCAATCACCCAAAACTGCGGGTGTTTGGGTTGATATACCTAACGCAAAAGGAGTTGAAATATTCTTTTTTCAAGGGCCAACTTTAAAAGAAAGTGTACAGCGATATAATCTTTTTTCTGGTGGTGGAGCGATGCCACCTTTATGGGGTTTAGGAATAAAATACAGAGTTAAAGGTGATTTTGATCAGAAAAGTGTTATGAAAATGGCATCGTATTTCCGTGAAAACAAAATCCCATGTGATGTTTTAGGTCTTGAACCTGGGTGGCATAGTAATTCGTATTCCTGCTCTTATGTATGGTCAAATAAATTTCTCCGTCCGCAAAACATGATTGACAGCCTTAGTGGAATGAATTTCAGATTGAATCTTTGGGAACATGCTTATGTAAATCCTCATGCTCCGTTTTATAGTGAGTTGAAAAAGCATTCCGGAGATTTTTTGGTTTGGCGTGGGTTAGTACCTGATTTTGTAAATCCGAAAGCCGCTGCAATTTTTGCTGATTATCATGAAAGAAATTTTGTAAATAAGGGTATTGCTTCATTTAAATTGGATGAATGCGACAATTCAAATATTATCGATGGTAAAGCAACCTGGGGCTTTCCTGATATGACGAAATTTCCATCGGGAATCGATGGCGAACAGATGCACCAAATATTTGGTTCTCTTTATGCAAATACATTATTTCAGATATATAAAAAGAAAAATCAGCGTACATATTTTGATTACCGTGCTTCAAATGTATTTACATCTTCTCTCCCTGCTGTTTTGTACAGTGATATTTATGGACATAATGACTATATAAGCATGATTGCCACTTCTTCTTTTGGCGGGTTGTTATGGTCTCCTGAATTACGTGATTCAAAATCAGAAATTGATTTTGTCAGACGGTTGCAAACAATTTTATTAGCTCCTCAATCAGTGGTGGATGCCTGGTTTTTGAAAAATACTCCATGGTTTCAGTTAAATCGTAAGTTGAATAATGAAGATGTAAAATATGAAAAGGCTGATGAGTTAGAATTTCTTGTAAGGAAATTGTTCAGGGAACGAATGGCATTTGTTCCATACTTATATTCTGCTTTTGCCGACTATTCTAGCAAAGGTATTCCTCCATTCAGGGCTATGGTTATAGATTATCCTTATGATAAAGAAGTTCGCTCTATTTCAAATCAGTTTATGATTGGGCAATCGTTAATGGCTGCGCCAACAACCATGGACAGTTCATCAAGATCAGTATATTTTCCTGAAGGAATATGGTATGATTATTACACAGGAAAACAATATATAGGAGGAGCATATTATTCTGTTGAGATTGCTACTGACAGGCTTCCGCTTTTTGTGAAAGGAAATTCTATTATTCCTGTTGCAGCACCTGTCGATTATATTAGTGAAAATACTACGTTTGAAATTATATGTAAGGTATTTGGAACAAACCCTGCTCCATTTACTTTGTTTGAAGATGATGGTACTACTTATGATTATGAAAAAGGAATATCAAATTCTGTCTCGCTGTTTGTGGAAAAAGGAAAGGGAAAGATTAAAAGAATGGGAAATTATAACAAACAAAAATATATTATTAAGGGGTGGGTATTTACAAATTAACATCATCAAACTGCATGAACTTTTTAATTAAGAATTTATTCGGTTTTATAGTTTTTACATCTTTTATACTTAAGTCTTTTTCTCAGTCAGGATCTGAAAAAACTGTATGGTTATCAGACCTTGATTTAACTAAAATGACATGTGTAATGGGAGTGCCTAAAGTAAATACGGCCATTACCGGCAGTACATTGCGTATTGGTGGAGAGGAATTTGAACGAGGGGTTGGTACGCACGCATACAGTAGGATGCTTATACAGCTTAATGGCACTGCAAAATATTTCACTGCCAAAGTAGGACTTGATGATGCTGCATATATTGCAGCTTCCATCACTTTTTATGTTGTAGGAGATAAAAAGATATTATGGCAGAGTGGATCTTTTAAAAAAGGTGATAAGGCCAAAAATATCAATATAGATATCAAAGGAGTAAAAAAAATAGGGCTTTTGGTAACGGTTAACAGAGAAGATATATCTGAAAACTATGCTGATTGGGCTGAAGCAAAAATTATATATTCTGGAATAAAACCGTATGCTATGGATAATATGGTTAAGTCTGAACAATTTGGCATACTCACACCTGCTCCTTCAAAAAAGCCTCAGATAAACAGCCCTGCTGTTTATGGTGTTCATTTAGGTTCGCCGGTTTTATATCGTATTCCAACAACAGGATTAAGACCTTTAACTTATAAAGCAATAAATCTTCCTCAAGGACTAGAATTAGATAAAGCAAAGGGGATTATTACAGGTAAGATAAATCAAACTGGTAATTATAAAATTCTGCTTGCTGCAAAAAACAAATATGGTGAAGTTAAAAAAGTGTTCACTATTGTTGTAGGAGAGCAATTAGCATTAACACCTCCAATGGGATGGAATAGTTGGTACAATTATTACAACAATGTATCAGATTCGGTTATACGTTTAGCATCTGATGAATTAATACGTTCAGGGATGGCTGATTATGGTTATGAGTATGTAAATATTGATGATGGCTGGATGAAAAAAATCGATAGCCAGGCTCCGGAGGATAGCAACTCTTTACGTGACGTAAAAGGAAAAATACTTTCTAATATGTTTTTTCCTGATATGAAAGCGTTAGTTAGTTATATACATTCAAAAGGGTTAAAGGCTGGAATATATTCATCGCCTGGACCAAAAACCTGCGCTGGCTATACAGGCAGTTATAAATATGAACTTACTGATGCCAGAACATTTGCAGAATGGGGTTTTGATTTTCTTAAATATGATTGGTGTTCATATGGTTCTATTGCTAAAAACAATTCACTTCAGGAACTGAAGGCCCCTTTTGAACTAATGAATATTTTGTTGAGAAACTCAGGCAGAGATATTGTTTTTAATTTATGCCAATACGGTATGGGTGATGTTTGGAAATGGGGTGCAGAAGTTGGTCATTGTTGGCGTACTGGCCCTGATTTGGGTACTGCAACAGGAAGTTTTATACCTGGTTTTTATAATCAAGGGATTTTAAATTCATCGCATTGGGAATATGCAAAACCAGGGGGTTGGAATGATCCTGATTATATAAATATTGGATGGGTAGGAACGAATAAAAAAGGGAGTTTCAGAAAAATTGATTTAACACCTAATGAGCAATATTCTTATATGAGTATGTGGTCTATGATGGCTTCTCCTCTTTTTTTTAGTGGTAACCTGAGCATGCTTGATTCTTTTTCCATAAATGTGTTATGTAACTCAGAGGTTATTTCAGTTAATCAGGATGTTTTAGGAAAACAGGCGAGAATTATCCGAAATGATTCTTCCGGAATGATAATGGTTAAGCAATTAGCTGATGATGATTTGGCAGTTGGACTTTTTAATTTTCCAGGAAGTAAAACGAACCCAGTTGATTATTTTGTTTGGGATGAGAATAGTAATGGAGCAAAAAAAATCAAATTCAGCGCTTCTGATATAGGAATAAAAGGAAAATTCAGAGTAAGAAATTTATGGACTCAGAAAAATTGTGGTGAATTTGAGAAATACTTTGAAGCAGAAGTTCCTTATCATGGTGTTGTTCTCTTAAAAATCAGCCAATAATCTTTATGCAAAAAAAAATAGTTACTTATGTGTTTGCGGTGCTTTCTCTTCATGTGGCTGCACAAATTGAAATTTTGAAAAGTAACGATAAATGCACCGGCTGGAATATTTCAACACAATCTTCTTCATATCAGGTAATGGTTAATGATAAAGGAGATGTACTCCCAACTTTCTTTGGGTCTAATGAACAAGCTGAAATGATTTTGTCACAGGATCGTAGCAGAGGAAATGGGCCATTTCAATTAAATGAAGTTCCCGTGCGGGGAAAATTTGCCGATAAAATTCCAGTGATTGAAGTTGTTTTCCCTGATCATACCCGTGATTGTGAATTGGTTTTTGAAAAGGCAGATATTATAAAAATTGGAAACAGAAACACACTACGTATTATTCAAAAAGATAAATATTATTCTTTTATAGTTACTTCCTTTATCAGGCCCTTACCTGAATATGATATAATTGAAAAATGGATAGAAGTAAAAAATAATGGAAAAAAAGGAGTAATTCAGATTGAAAATTTATTGTCAGCATCAGTACTTCTTCCAGCGGGGAAATATAGTCTGATACATCATGGTGGCAGATGGTTTAATGAATTTCAATTGCAGCAAACAAATTTAACTACTGGTATTAAAACCATGCAGTCAAGAGATTTTTCCTCTTTTGAAAATACGCCTTGGTTCGCTGTTTGTAAAGATAAAAGTACAAACATATGGTTTGGTCAGGTACATTATAGCGGTAACTGGCGTATTGATATGGAATCGACTATCAGCGGACATCTTCAAATTGCTGGTGGAATAAATTTTTGGGATACTCAATTAAAACTGTCAGCAGGTCAATCTTTTATAACACCAAAAATGAGTTTTGGATTTACAGAGTATGGCATAGATGAAGCAGCAAGGCTTTATGCCTCATATACCCGAAACGAAATACTACGAATTTCTTTAAGAAATAAAATACGGCCGGTTATTTATAATAGTTGGTATGCAACAGGTTTTAATGTAAACGAAAACGACCAGTTAAAACTTGCAATTGAGGCAAAAGAATTAGGTGTGGAATTATTTGTTATAGATGATGGTTGGTTCAAAGGAAGGAAAAATGATAAGGCTGGGTTAGGCGATTGGGTTGTTGATTCAACAAAATTTCCGGGAGGATTAAATCCTTTGATTAAAAAAATCAATGAATTGGGGATGCAATTTGGTATTTGGGTTGAACCCGAAATGGTTAATCCTAATAGTGAACTATACAAGCAACATCCTGATTGGGCATGTTATTTTCCTTACAGAACAAAAACGGAATGGCGCAACCAGCTTACATTAAATTTGGCAAGAGAAGATGTTTACAACTATCTTCTTAAGTCTATGACGGATTTGTTGGCCAGCCACAATATTAAATTTCTAAAATGGGATCGTAACCGGGGTTTAACGGAGCCAGGTTGGCCAGATGCGCCGTTTGATATACAACGTGAAATTCGCCTTCGCTATGTCAATAACCTTTACAGGCTTATTGATGAATTAGAAAAAAGATTTCCAGATGTTCTTTTTGAATCATGTTCAAGTGGCGGAGGAAGGCCAGATCTGGGAATGCTCTCAAGAATGGATCAGACTTGGACAAGTGATAACACAAATCCACTGGATCGGCTGTTTATACAATATGGATATTTGAGCGCATATCCGGCAAATACAATGGTATGCTGGGCAACAGGCTACGACCGTAAAACTATTAATCTTTCAATGGAATATGTTTTTGATGTGGCAATGCAAGGAGTGTTAGGTATTGGCGATAATATTCTGGAATGGAATGCTAAACAAAAAGAAATTGCAAAAAGTAAAATAGATGAATATAAAAGTATTCGGCACCTTATACAAAATGGCAATTTATACAGATTGGCATCTCCTTTTGAAGGGCAAAAAGTTGCTCTTGAATATGTATCATCTGATAAAACAGAAGCTGTTGTTTTTTTCTATAATATGAACAGGGTGCCAGAAGGAGCAGATAATAGCAAATCTGTTTATCAATTGTTGTTACAGGGACTTAATCCAGGTGCTAATTATAAGGTAGATAATAAGAATGCAACTGTTTTGTCAGGTAAATATCTTATAAAAACAGGAATTGCGTGGCCAATATCGGGAGCTTACCAAAGCACTGTTTTAAAATTAAAAAAGCAACAATGAAAGCAGGTGATGAATTTGATCAAACAAATACCCCGGCCACAATTCGGGTTGGAGTTTTTTCGCTTTCCTTTAAGGAAATAAAAAGAATACATGGGAAAAAAGTGTTTAAATTTTTTTTAACAAATGGTACAGTTTCTATTACTATCTGTAATTTGGGTTGTAGTATTATCTCAATTAATACTCCCGATAAATTTCATGTTTATAAAAACATTGTTTCAGGATTTGATAATGTTGAAGAATACCTTGTTAATAAAGACTATTTCGGAAGCATAATCGGACGGTATGCAAATCGTATTGCGAGGGGGAGGTTTACTTTGGAAAGCAAGTCTTTTCAGTTAGCTGTAAATGACGGTGAAAATCATCTGCATGGAGGATGGCAGGGGTTTAATAAAAAAGTATGGGATGTTCAAGCAGTTATCAATGAAAAAAATCATGTTGGTGTTACATTTAAATATATGAGTGTAGATGGTGAAGAAGGGTATCCGGGAAACCTTGAGGTGAAAACATCATATATTCTGGATAGCTGGAATCAGTTGCATTTGAAATATGAAACTAAAACCGATAGAGCTACCCCACTTAATTTAACTAATCATTCTTACTTCAATCTAACAGGATTTGATGATCCGTTTATTTACAATCATTTTCTACAAGTAAATGCGACGAGCTATACGGAGAAAAATAAGCAGAACATACCAACAGGCAATATTTTCCCTGTCAGCAATACATCGCTTGATTTTAGAAAAATGAAGCAAATAGGGATTGATATTGATCAGTTTCCTCTTGATTTAGGGTACGACCATAATTTTATACTTAATAAAGAGCCTTCAGAAATTATTTCTTTTGCTGCAAAACTTTATGAACCACATTGCGGAAGGTTTGTAAATGTTTATACTTCTGAGCCTGCAATACAAGTTTATACGGCCAATTTTTGGAATGGTTCAAGTATTGGTTTACATGGCGAAATTTTTCAAAAACACGGGGCTATTGCTTTGGAAACACAATCATATCCCGATAGTCCCAATCATTCTTATTTTCCTAATACAATTCTTTATCCAGGAAATAAACATATGTCAGAAACAATTTATGAATTTGGGGTTGAATAATAATATAAATGAAGTTTTATAAAAAAAGGAGTTATTAAATTGTTTATCACATTTTCTATAAAAATATTGTAAATGTGTAGTAAATAATATTGTCCATCTTTTTCAATGTAAATTCCATTGCAGGTTCAGGTTAGTAAAATTATGTTTGTGTATTAAAGAAAAATTATTGATTTTTTATAATGAATGAGCAGTTAAAAACGCAAGTGTTTTCTTATGTAACGGGTATCTCGTTTATTTCGGCATTAGGAGGGTATTTGTTTGGATTTGATTTTGCTGTGATATCGGGAGCACTTCCTTTTTTAAGGAATGCATTTCATTTAAGCACATGGTTAGAAGGCTTTTTAACCGGTTCTTTGGCATTGGGTTGTATTGTTGGGTGTTTGATTGCTGGAAATATTGCCGACAGATATGGCCGTAAACCAGGATTAATGACTGCTGCTGCTGTGTTTGCGGTTTCTTCTCTTGGAATGGCATTAGCAACTTCATTAAAAGTGTTTGTTGCAATGCGTTTTGTAGCGGGTATTGGTGTGGGAATGGCATCATTGCTTAGCCCTATGTATATAGCTGAAATTTCGCCCGCATCGGTTCGTGGAAGAAATGTTGCAATAAATCAACTGACAATTGTATTAGGTATATTGATTACTAATCTGGTTAATTATAAACTTTCAGAGAAGGGTGTAGAAGCCTGGCGTTGGATGTTCGGAATGGGGATAATACCTTCTTTGTTTTTTCTTGTAGGTATTATATGGTTGCCCGAAAGCCCCCGATGGCTTTTTAAGGCAAACCGGAAGCAAAAAGCAGAAAGAATTTTGCAAAAAATAGGGGGACACGAATTTGCGGCAACAACAATAAGAGATATTAGTAATACACTTACTTCAGAAATTAAGCAATCATACCTCGCCGTATTTGAAAAGGCTGTTCGCCCTGCTGTTATTATCGGGATTATATTGGCCGTTTTTCAGCAACTATGTGGAATTAATGTTGTATTTAATTATACTTCTACAATTTTTGAATCTGTTGGAGCTGATCTTGACAGACAGCTTTTTGAAACTGTTGCTATCGGTGTTGTTAATCTTGCCTTTACTGTAATAGCTATGTGGCAGGTTGATAAATTAGGAAGAAGACCATTAATGCTGTTTGGTTCATTAGCCTTATCAATTATGTATATTATTATGGCCATTTTGCTGAAGAATGGAGCAGGGGCAGGTTGGGTATCTTTTGTTGTATTGCTGGCTATAGCAAGTTATGCAACATCGCTTGCACCTATAACATGGGTATTGATTTCTGAAATCTTTCCAAACAAAATCAGAGGCTTGGCTACTTCGATAGCAGTGGTGTCGTTATGGATTTCCTATTTCATATTAGTGTTCACGTTTCCTGTCCTTGCCAGAGTTTTAGGAACATATGGGCCCTTTTGGTTATATGCTGGGGTTTGCGTTGTTGGATTTTTCTTTATTAAATTAAAAGTCAAAGAAACCAAAGGCAAAACTTTGGAAGAGCTGGAAAATATTATACAACATTAATAAGGCTGTTTTATCGCCTGCGAAATAAGTTCCTATATAAAATCTAATAGAGGAAATAATAATAAATAAAATGAAAGAACCGTCTGTAAAAGTTTGGAGGGAGCAAGTTTTAATACCTACATATGAAGCAGGCTTACCGGATAAAAATCCTATGTTCTTTGAAAACCGTGTTTATCAAGGAAGCAGTGGTGTTGTGTATCCAAATCCTGTCATTGAAAAAATATATGATGAAAAGATAGACAAAGAATATATCGGCCTCTTCATAGAAAATGAATATCTGAAAATAATGATATTGCCTGAACTTGGGGGCAGGATACAAATGGCCTATGACAAAATAAAGCAACGCCATTTTGTTTATTACAACCAGGTTATAAAGCCTGCTCTTGTTGGTTTATGCGGTCCCTGGATTAGCGGTGGTATTGAGTTTAACTGGCCACAACATCATCGCCCAAGTACTTTTGAGCCTGTTGATTTTTGTATTGAAGAGAATCTTGATGGCAGCAAAACAATTTGGATAAATGAAATTGAACGGATGTCTGGTACAAAAGGAATGGCTGGTTTTATCCTTCACCCTGGCAAAGCTTATCTTGAAATTAAGGTTAAGCTTTTTAATCGTACAGCACTTCCACAAACATTTTTATGGTGGGCTAATCCGGCTGTAAAAGTTAATGCTGATTATCAATCCGTTTTTCCTCCAGATGTAAATGCTGTTTTTGATCATGGCAAACGAGACGTATCCGATTTCCCGATTGCAACGGGTACTTATTATAAAGTGAATTATGCGCCAGGTACAGATATTTCACGATACAAAAATATACCTGTTCCAACATCATACATGGCAATTGAGTCAGACTATGATTTCTTAGGCGGATATGAGTATGATGCAGATGCGGGTGTTTTACATGTAGCAAATCATTTTGTATCGCCAGGGAAAAAACAATGGACATGGGGAAATGGAGATTTTGGACTTGCATGGGACAGAAATCTTACGGATGAAGATGGCCCCTATGTTGAATTAATGGCAGGTGTTTTTACTGATAATCAGCCTGATTTTAGCTGGTTAATGCCTTACGAAGAAAAAACATTTACCCAGTATTTTGTTCCATATCGTGAATTGGGATTGGTTAAAAATGCAACAAAGGATTTTTTAATTGGTTTAGAGCAAAATGAAAACCAAATTCATTTCAAGTTGTTAGCAACTTCAAATTACATTGTTCGGGTGCAATTAGAATGTGATCATAGAAAACTGTTTGATGAAAAAGTGAACGTGGGCCCTGATAAAGTTTTTTCAAAGAGTGTTTTTATAGAAAAAAACATGAATATCAAAAACAGTAAGCTTATTGTGTTGGATGATTATGAGAATGAAATTTTGCATTACAATACTTTAACAACCAAAAAGAATGTAATTCCTGAGCCTGCTAAACCTGTTTTAGCTCCAAAAGATATCGAAACAAATGAAAAATTGTTTTTAGCTGGTCTTCACCTTGAACAATACCGGCATGCTACTTATAGTCCTGTTCCTTATTATGAAGAAGCGTTAAAACGTGATGCAAGCGATATACGAAATAATAATGCTCTTGGATTGTGGTATTTAAGGAGAGGGCAATTTGAAAAAAGCGAGCTTTTTTTTAAGAAAGCTATTGAGACATTGACTGAAAAAAACCCTAACCCATATGATGGTGAACCTTTTTACAATCTTGGGCTTAGTTTAAAAGCACAAAAGAAAAACAACGAGGCATACAAATATTTTTATAAGGGTGTTTGGAATAGTGCTTGGCAGCATAGTTGTTATTTTTCTTTGGCTCAAATTGATTGTATAAACAGAAATTTTTCTTTAGCCCTTGAACATATTCAGCAGTCGCTTGACCGTAATGTCGGTAACGGCAAGGCATATGTAATTAAAATAGCTGCATTACGAAAACTAAACATGTTAAATGATGCAATGCATGCCTGTGGTACTGCAATAGAAAAAGATATGTTTAATCTTGGTGTTTATTTTGAACAAAGTCTTATCAACAGAGAACTGAAAAACGACGAAGCCGCAGAACAAGCTTTGAATCAATTAAGGAAATTATCGAGGAATTATGAGCAAAATTATATTGAATATGCCTTGGATTATGCTGCTGGGGGTCTATATAGAGAAGCAATTGATATGCTTAATATGATTGCCGATGGGGGAAATGCGTCAGTTTCTCCTATGGTGTGGTATTATCTCGCCTGGTTGTACTACCAAGTTGAAAACAAAGATGAAGTTCTGACTTGCTTAAAAAAAGCACAACATGTAAAGGGCGCTTATTGTTTTCCAAACCGATTGCAGGACATTGAAGTACTAGAACTGGCTATTAGACTTAATAAGAACGATGCAAAAGCACCATATTATTTAGGCAATCTCTGGTATGATAAACGGCAATATGAGGAGGCTGTTTTAAACTGGAGATTGTCTTCAGATATTGAAAGTAGTTTTCCTACAGTTTTCCGAAACTTAGGTATAGCCAGTTTTAATAAATTAAAAGACCCGCAAAATGCGTTAAATGAATACGAAAAGGCATTTATGTTGAATACATCTGATGCAAGAGTTCTTATGGAACTGGATCAGCTTTATAAAAGAGTAAACAAAGATCCTCAGATGCGTCTTGCTTTTCTTGAAAATTATTTGTCCATAGTAGAAGATCGTGACGATTTATATCTTGAAAGAGTTGCTTTATACAATTATCTGGGCAAATGCGAAATTGGCTATGAGTTAATTATGCAAAGGAAATTCCATCCTTGGGAAGGTGGTGAAGGTAAGGTTTCTGGACAGTTTTGTTATTCTTTAATAGAGTTAGCTAAGAAAAATTTGCAATCAGGGAATTTCCATAAGGCAATTGATTTTTTAAAACAAACTGATTGTTACCCGGATAATCTTGGTGAAGGAAAGTTATTTGGCACACAAGAAAATGATATTCATTACTGGATTGGAATTGCCCACGAAAGTATGGGCAATAGGACATTGGCAAATGAATACTATACAAAAGCAACACAAGGGAATTTGTCACCTTTTTCTGCTGTTGTTTATAATGACCAGCAGCCTGATAAAATATTTTATCAGGGACTGGCATGGTTAAAGCTAAAAGAAATAGAAAAGGCAAACGAGATTTTTAATGAGCTGATTTTGTTTGGAACTGAACATATGAACGATGAAACAAAAATTGATTATTTCGCTGTTTCACTTCCTGACTTATTAATTTTTGATGATGATTTCAATAAACGAAACAGAATACACTGTCATTATATGATGGGGTTAGGATTTCTTGGGTTAAATGATTTTAAGAAAGCAAAAAAAGAGCTAAAAAAAGTAACAGAAGAAAACGCAATGCATTTTGGCTGTAGAACGCATTTGCAACTGCTGGAAATAATGGAAAATTCAATGAATGTTATTCATAGTTAACATAGATCATGATTGTGTTTAAAGTCGGTTATTAATAATAAAATATATAAATGCTCATGTTATTTACTTTTCTTTTCGGAAAAAAAAAATTTGTTGCTGTCCGTTTCTTTGGCATAACAATGATCTTGATTTTGTCTGGTTTAAGGGGCCAGTCTCAAAGTAATAAGGTTAATTTGGTGAACGTCGATAGTGGATGGGCTCGTAATTCTGTTAATGTGGTTGTATTCAGGAAAAACTCACTGGTAACTTTTCATGATTGGCAATACATTGCTTTTTATAATAAAGAGGGAAGTGTTGTAATTGGCAAAAGAAAATTGAATGCCGCTAAATGGGAGTTCAAGAAAACAGGTTTTAAAGGTAATGCTGCCGATGCTCATAATATGATAAGTATAATGATTGACGGAAATGGCTACTTGCATATGTCGTGGAATCACCACAACAATCAATTACACTATGCCAGGGGGATTGAGCCAGGTTCTTTATTATTAACTGGAGAAATGCCTATGACAGGATTGACTGAGAAAAAGGTTTGTTACCCCGAATTTTATAAAATGCCTGATGGGAATCTCATTTTTCTTTATCGTGATGGTGGATCAGGTGATGGAAATCTGGTAATAAATCAATATGATATAAAAACAAAAACATGGAAGCAATTACATAATAAGCTGATTGATGGAGAACACAAGCGAAGTCCGTATTGGCAATCATATATAGATGCAAAAGGAACTATACATCTTTCGTGGGTTTGGAGAGAGAATGTTGGTGTACAGGGAAATCATGATATGGCTTATGCCTGTTCAAAAGATGGTGGTGTTACATGGGAAAGATCGGATGGTTCAAAATATCAATTGCCAATTAATTTAAAAAATGCTGAAACGATTGTAAATATCCCTTGTGGCTCCGAACTAATGAATCAAACTTCCATGTTTGCAGATAGTAAGGGTTTTTCTTACATCGCTTCTTATTGGAAAGAAGGCTCTGGTGTTCCTGAATACCATGTAACATATAAAACAATTCAGGGTTGGAGGACTGATGTAGTTGGAAAAAGAGTAACAGACTTTACTCTACAGGGAGGTCTTGGAACAAAATATGCACCTATGTCACGCCCTCAGATTATTGCCTGGAACTCAGGGAAAAAGGTGATGGCAGCTATGTTTTTTTGTGATAAAGAAAGGGGAAATAGAGTTTCAGTAGCAGTGAATCGAGATCTTGGAAACGAAAAATGGAAGATAATTGATTTGTTGCCTGAATCTGTTGGTTCATGGGAGCCTACTTATGATACTGAACTTTGGAAAGAAAAAGGATTACTGCATTTGTTTGTACAAAATGTAAAACAAGAAGACTCAGAGGGGTTGTCTGATATGCCTCCACAAATAATCAAAGTGCTTGAATGGAATCCCAAAAAAATAATACACTGATGATAAGTTCATTTCAACTGAAGTTCATCTTTTCTTTTCTGTTACTTGTGGGTTGTGTTGTTCAAAAAAAACTACAACTTCCAAAGGAAGACCTTTTACAAATGATTAATCAGAATTTTTTTGATGCATCACAGCAGTATAAGGAGATGATGAAACGGTTGCCGCAAAACCGCTTTCCAAAAACATATTATTCACAAAATAATATATTTCAGTTTGCATATTCTACTGACTGGTGTAGTGGCTTCTATCCTGGCACATTATTATATATTTATGAGCAGACAAAAGAGCCGCAACTTCTGGTAGAAGCTGAAAGAATATTAAGGGTATTGGAAAATGAAAAAGGTAACAAATCAACACATGACCTTGGTTTTATGATGTATTGCAGTTTTGGAAATGCAGAACGCATTGCTCCAAAGCCTGAATACAAGGAAATCTTATTAACAAGTGCAAAATCACTGGCTACAAGGTTTAACTCGAATGTGGGTTGCATCCGTTCTTGGGACAGGGTGAAAACACTTGATGGAAAGCGGTATTTTTCTTACCCAGTGATCATTGATAACATGATGAACCTTGAATTATTATTTTATGCTACACATCTTACAGGCGATTCAAACTACTATAATATTGCGGTTACTCATGCCCGTACAACCATGAAAAATCATGTTCGTGCTGATTACAGCAGTTATCACGTTGTTGATTACGATCCCCAAACCGGTTCAGTGGTGGCGAAAGAAACACATCAGGGTTTTGCCGATAATTCTACATGGTCAAGGGGGCAGGCTTGGGGTGTCTATGGATTTACAATGGTGTATCGGGAATCGAAAGAAAAACAGTTTTTGCAAACTGCTGAAAAAATGGCTGATTATTTTATCAGTCATCTTCCCGACGATACAATTCCCGACTGGGATTTTAATGTTGGTCAACCGGGATATATTCCCCGATGGAAATATGACCCATCCCGTTTTTCAGCAATACCAAAAGACGCATCGGCTGCGGCAATTGCAGCTTCTGCGTTGATTGAATTATCCGGTTATGTGGAGAAAAAAAAGGCAGAAAAATATTTTAAAAAGGCAGAAGATATTTTGTATGCTTTATCTGGCACTAAGTACAAGGCAGCAGCAGGAACTAACGGAAATTTTATTTTAATGCATAGTACTGGTGGTGTTCCTGGTTATGCAGAAATTGATGTGCCACTTACTTATGCTGACTATTATTTTGCCGAGGCAATGAAGCGGTATAAAGAGTTAAAAAAATAATTGTATTGCAATAATTATTGAATAACAGTGATGAGAAAAATTATTGTTACTATAAGTTGTTTTCTTCTGGCACATTGTTTATATGCACAGAGTGATACGATTCTAAATCGCTATAAAAATTATTTGTTCGCTACACAAAAAATTTTGACTAATGTGCAGGATTTGCTGAATGGAATTAATGCAAACGGCCAATGGAGTGATCTTGTTTATGAAGATAAAGAATGGGCAAACTGGCAACCGCTAATCCATATTAAAAGGGTTGAAGAATTAGCGTGGGCTTATAGTTATCCGCTATCTGCTTACTATCACAAAGAGTCATTATTAAAAGGAATTAATGTTACACTGGATCACTGGCTGAAAAAAAGATATAAATGTCCAAACTGGTGGCACAATGAAATTGGTGTGCCTCAGCAAATGCGGGATATTGTTGTTCTTATAGGGGATTGTTTAAGCGAAGCCCGCTTGAAGGGAGCGCTGGAGGTAATCGGGCAATTTAAAGTTAATAAAAAGGGTTCGGGTGCCAATCTTACATGGAGTGCGGATATTGGACTGCATTATGGATTACTTACCAATAATGATTCATTAACTCAGAGCTGCAGAGATTTGATAGTAGATGAAATAAAAATAAATACTAACGACGGGGTGCAACCGGATTACAGTTTTCATCAACATCTACAGCGCCTTCAAATGTACCAGTATGGAGCTGCATTTTTCAAAGATAATATCCGGCTGGCATGGGAACTCAGAAATACTTCATTCGCTTTTCCTTCTGAAAAAATAACGTTGTTGTCTGATTTTTTATTTAAAGGATGGCAATGGATGGCAAGAGGAATTAATTCAGTTCCGGGAACAATGGATCGCTCAGCGAGCAGGAAAGATGCACTGCACAGTCCGGATATCCGTTCATTAATTCCATTTATAACTGAATTATTGCCTGAAAAAAAACAGGAACTGACAATGATAGCTGCACACCAGGATGGTGAAGGCGCTTTAAATGGTTTTCGTTATTATCCTTATTCAGATTTTGCAGTTTATCAGCAGAAAGATTTTGGTTTTTTTCTGAAAACAATATCTGATCGTACGCTTGCAACTGAATCGATCAACAGGGAAAATTCAAAAGGGCATTTACTTAACAGCGGTGATGCATATCTTATTCATAACGGGCAGGAATATTTTAACCTGATGCCCGTATGGAACTGGGAATACTTACCGGGTGTTACCAGTTTTAATAATGCAGACAGAATAAAACGAAATGCTTTTGCAGGTAGTGTGAGTGATGGTGTGCAGGGTTTCACCAGCATGAATTATGTCTTGCAGAATAAAGATGGCAGCCGTTCTGTTTCAGCAAAAAAATCATGGTTCTGTTATGATGGAAAAATTATTTGCCTCGTTGCAGGTTTAAAAGGCAGTAATGTTGATTCGGCTTACACGGCAATGGATCAATGCAGGCTGAACGGAACAGTTACTGCAAACAATCCTGATAAAGAACTGGTAGTAGGTGATTACCCGTACAATAAATTAAAATGGGTGTATCATCATAATTTTTTGTACATGCCTTTGTACGGTATGAAAGCTTCGGTTCAGTTGCAAAATGTTTCGGGAGCATGGTCATCAATCAATGCATCTGAATCTGCGGAAATTATCCATGATAAAATTTTTATGCCGGTGCTTTTGCATACTGGTTTATCAAAACCAATATCCTTTGGTTATATGATGACGTATTGCAAAACGACTGATGATATTAAAACCATTAATAAGAAGAAAGGCTTTAAGCTGATCCGTAACGATTCGTTATGCCAGGCTGTTTTATTTACGGATGGAACTTTGATGGCGGCTTTCTTTCGGCAGGGTACAATTAAATTCAATAAAAATAAATTGTCTGTTGACATGGCTTGCCTGATTATGTTGCATAATGATAAGATATATGCAAGTGATCCGAAGCAGTTAACTGCTAAAGCTGTTTCGCTAATGTTTAATAACAAGACATACAATCTTTCATTTCCTGAAAACGGATTTTCAACAGAAGCAGTATTGTTGAAATAATAGAATTACAAATAAAAAGAATGAAATTAGTCTCATTAGCATACGCAATTTTTTTCAGCATAATTGGCTGTAGAATAAAAACAGTTCCCACTGTTACAAAGGACAACTCAGCTATAATTGCTGTTCTTTCATATAATATTCATCACGCTAATCCACCTTCAAAACCAGGATTGATTGATGTAAATGCAATCGCCAGTGTAATAAATCGGCAACCTTTAGATGTTGTGGCTTTGCAAGAAGTGGATGTACATACCGGGCGTTCAGGAATATCTCTGAATGAAGCAGAAGAAATTGCCAGACTTACAGGAATGAAAGCGTTTTTTGCAAAAGCTATTGATTATGATGGTGGTGAATATGGTGTAGCTATTCTTTCGAAATTTCCAATGGAGAATATGAAAAATTATCCACTGCCAACAGATGAACTCACCAAAGGCGAACACAGAACTCTGGCAACCGCAACGATCATTTTACCGGGCAATAAAAAATTTGTGTTTGCCTGCACTCATCTCGATGCACAGCACAATGATACCAACCGACAGTTGCAGATTAAAAAAATTCTTGAGCTAACAAAGCAACTAAACTTACCTGTGGTGTTTGCGGGTGATTTGAATGCTGTGCCGGAAAGCGATGTGATTAAAAAACTTGACAGTTATTTTACAAGAACCTGTATTGGTGTCTGCCCGTTTACGATTCCTGAGAAAAACCCAAACAGAACAATTGACTATATTGCTTTTAAATCTTTTGATGATTTTTCTGTCCTGTCTATTAGTGTAATTGAAGAATCTTATGCTTCTGATCATAGGCCGGTTAAAGCTGTATTAAGAATAAAATAAACACATGATGCAAAGAGTTTTTTTTTCAGTATTAATTTTTTTGTGTATCACTTGCAGCGTGTTAGGTGAACACAAGAGTTTTGATGCACGAGAAGCCGAAAGTGCCGCTTATGCTTTGATTGAGAGAGTGATTCCTTCTCATGCAAAATATTTTATTGTTGATCTGATTGAAAAAAAGAATGGGAATGATTGTTTTGAAATTGAAAGCAAAGGAGACAAAATTGTCCTGCATGGAAATAATGGGGTTTCAATAGCAAGTGCTTTGAATTATTATCTTAAGAACTTTACTCATTCAAGTATTACCTGGAATGGATGTAATCTTAACTTGTCGTATCCTTTGCCTGTTGTTAATGAGAAAGTGGAGCAGGAAACATCATACAAATACAGGTATTATTTAAATTATTGCACATTCAATTATTCAATGAGTTGGTGGAATTGGGAAAGGTGGCAACAGGAAATTGACTGGATGGCACTTAATGGAATCAATATACCTCTTGCAATAACAGGACAAGAAGCGATATGGAATAGAGTATATAAATCAATGGGATTAACTTCAAATGATCTGAAAGGTTTTTTTAGCGGACCTGCATATTTCAGTTGGTTTTGGATGGGAAATCTGGATGGTTGGGGAGGCCCTTTACCTGAGAGCTGGATAATATTGCATGAGGAATTGCAAAAAAAGATTCTAAAAGCGGAAAGAAGTCTGGGAATGACACCAGCACTTCCGGCATTCACAGGCCATGTGCCACCAGCTTTAATCAGTAAATTTCCTAATGCTAAATTCAGAAAGACGAAATGGGGCCAGAATTTTGATGAGGTTTGCCTGCTTGATCCTTCTGACCCTTTATTTATAATTATAGGGGAAATGTTTATTAAAGATCAAACCAAAACATTGGGTACAGATCATATATATTCTGCAGATACTTTTAATGAAAATACACCGCCAACAAATGATTCGGCTTTCTTGAACGACATAAGCAAAAAGGTTTACCAGTCAATGTCGGCTGCTGACAGCAATGCGATTTGGCTAATGCAAGGATGGCTATTTCATTTTTCTGCAAAATTCTGGCAACCAACTCAGATTAAAGCGTTGTTAAATGCCGTGCCAGATGATAAAATGATTATACTGGATTTATGGAGTGAAAAAAATCCTGTTTGGACAAGGACAGAAGCATATTATGGAAAACCATGGATATGGTGTATGCTTCACAATTTTGGAGGCAATAATAGCATGTATGGTAAAATGAAAAGTGTAGCTGAAGATCCTGCGACTACATTTCATAACAGTAAAAAAGGTAAATTAATTGGACTTGGATTAACGCCAGAAGCGATTGAACAAAACCCGGTAATGTATGAACTGATGATGGAGAATGTATGGAGCTCTCAACCAATAAATCTATCTGAATGGATAAAGGATTATATTTTACGACGTTATGGTACAAGAAATACTGATGTTGAAAATGCGTGGGAGATTTTGAGAAATACAGTATATAATGACAATATTACGAACGGAGGTACAGAATCGATTATTTGTGGCCGGCCGACATTTGCACAAAATACCATCGGAATAACTACAAAGTTGTCGTACCGTGCAGAAGATTTGTTATCTGCATGGACTTTATTTAATTGTGCTATTCCTTATTTAAAAGGCAGTGATGGTTTTCAATATGATCTTGTAGATATAACAAGACAGGTAATGGCCAATTATGCTAATGTACTTCAGCAACAGTGTAAAATGTTGTATACAAAGGGCGACATAGATTCTTTTAAGATACAGAGTGAAGCATTTATAGAACTTATTAGTGATATGGATATTTTACTTGCAACAAGAAAAGAATTTTTACTAGGCAAATGGTTAAATGATGCAAGAGGTTGGGGAACAACTTTGTATGAAAAAAATTTGTATGAAAAAAATGCCAGGAATCTTATTACGCTTTGGGGTAATAAAAACAGTACGTTACGTGAATACTCTTGGAGGCAATGGTCTGGTTTGTTGAATGGGTTTTATAAAAAAAGGTGGCAACAGTTTTTTGATTATGTGCTTCAGCAAATGAAAAAGAACGAAACTGTTAATGAAAAGGATTTCGATAATACAATCAAAGAGTGGGAGTGGAGCTGGGTGAACAGCCATGAAAAATATAATGATAAGCCCGAAGGGAATTCAGTAGAAATATCATCAAAATTATTTATGAAATATAATAAAGTAATTGGCGCTGCATATCAACATAGTGGGAAGATAGAATAGGTAATTTCTGAATGAATTTAATAATGTCATAATAAACCTGTTTTCGATTCTGATAGTTTAAATTTTTTTTATGAAACGCAGGGATTTTATACAACAAACAGCTTTAACAATTGGGGCGGTTCAATTTTCTAATCTTTCATTAGCAATACAAAGTACTGCTGATTTTCCTGATGTTCGTGTGCCGGAATCGCAAAGAAAATTCAGGAGCAAGGCTGTTGAAAAAATTGTAAATGAAATAAAGGCCAATGCGGGTAACAAAGAGTTGGCGTGGATGTTTGGCAACTGTTTTCCAAATACATTGGATTCTACTGTTGATTTTAATATTATTGACGGCAAACCGGATACATTTGTTATAACTGGTGATATTGATGCAATGTGGTTAAGAGACAGTTCAGCGCAGGTATGGCCATATCTTTTGTTATGTAATGATGATAAAGAGTTGCAACAGTTGATTAAGGGAGTTATAAATCGGCAGACAAAATTGATTTTAAAAGATCCGTATGCTAATGCTTTTTTGAAAGATGAGACACAAAAAAGCAAGTACTGGGATTCTGATATAACCAATATGACCCTGGGTATTTATGAACGTAAGTGGGAGATTGATTCACTTTGCTATCCTATAAGGCTTGCATACGGATACTGGAGGCAAACCGGAGATTTGTCTGCCTTTGATGAAGAGTGGTTTATGGCTATGAAGCTTGTCGTAAGAACATTTAGGGAGCAGCAACGTCTTGAAGATAAAGGCCCATATCATTTTGAACGAAAAACCAGCAGGGCTATAGATGGGGTTCCTCTTGGCGGTTATGGTTATCCCGTAAAACCAACAGGGCTTATTTGTTCAACTTTCAGGCCGAGTGATGATGCTACGTTTTATTCATACCTAATCCCGAGTAATTATTTTGCTGTAACTTCTCTGAAGCAGCTATCTGAAATTTTTGGAACAACGGGTAAACATGAAAATGAAATTAAAGATGTTTTACAGTTAGCAAATCAGGTGAGTGAGGCTCTGAAAAAATTCAGCACAACTTATCATCCTTTATTTGGTAAAATTTTAGCCTATGAGGTAAATGGCTTTGGCTCATTTAATTTAATGGATGATGCCAATGTACCTTCGCTTTTATCATTACCATACCTTGGTGCAGTTAAAGTTTCAGATCATGTGTATCAATCAACACGAAAATACATTTGGTCTGAGGAAAATCCCTTTTTTTTTAAGGGTAAAATAGCAACGGGGATTGGAGGGCCTCATATGGGCGTTGATATGATTTGGCCTTTGAGTATAATTATGAAAGGGATGACCTCTCAAAATGAGATCGAAATAAAAGCATGTCTTGATGCTCTTCAGAAAACTCATGCAGGCACAGGCTTTATACATGAATCGTTTTATAAGGACGATCCTTATAAGTTTACAAGGAAATGGTTTGCATGGGCCAATACTATTTTTGGTGAATTTGTGTGGAAAGTGTATAGGGAAAATCGGCGAATATTGTCCTGAAACTTTACAAGGAGGTAATATACAATGGCAATAATTATTGCTATTGCTTTAGGTTGCTAATACTTTTTAAGTAGAATCAAATGAACCGCAGACATTTTTTAAAAACTACCGGTATGTCATTAGGAGCATGTTTATTAATGCCATCTCATCAATTATTTGCTGAAGAGATTTATATGAGCATGATTGATTATCCAGTTGAAGTTTATGTAATTGTAAATAATGAACTGATAAAATTAAATGGGAAGCAAAATTTCTGGGAATATCACAATGTTGTTGTTCACCTTAAAAAAACAGGGACATCACTTTTGATAGAAGTCGAGGCTCCTGGTGTTTCAATAAGTGATGTAAGATTAAGCTGGAATATACAAGTAAATGAAGGTGCCCTTTTATTTAATGATCATTGGGAAAGGACTTACGGAGATTCAAGTTGGCACCGCTATAAAAGAGAAGAATTTTTCCCTTGGTTTTTTATGGAGTATAATGCCGGCTTAACATATGGCTTTGGAGTAAAGACAGGATGCAATTCTTTTTGTGGCTGGTTGCTTTCAAATGGGAAAATGACTTTAATTGCTGACACCCGTAATGGTGCAGATGGAGTGAATCTGGAGCAACGTAAATTAATAGCTGCTGAAATTGTAACATACAAAAGTAAAACAGGGGAAAGTCATTTTAATGCATCAAGAAACTTTGCAAGAATTATGTGTGATAGTTCCAGATTGCCGAAAGATCCGGTTTACGGGATTAATGACTGGTATTTGACATATGGCAGGAATAGTTCACAATTGATTATGCAACATACTGAGTTAATAGCACCACTAACTGAAGAATTATCAAACCGCCCTTTCTCTGTTATAGATGATGGCTGGTTTGTTGTTACAGAAAATGGGAAATCTGCCGATGTTGTTAAATGGAATAGCCGTTTTGGCGACATGCAACAGATGGCATTACGTATTCAAGATGTAGGAATGTATCCTGGTTTATGGACAAGGCCCTTGTTGGCTGTTGAAAATTCTGCTGAAAATTTATTGTTGCAAAATTCAAAGAATTCAATTTATGATCCTTCTATTGAAGATAACCTACAAAGGGTTTCAACAATTTTTAAAACTTATAATGAATGGGACTATAAACTCATAAAATTTGATTATACAACCTGGGATATTTTTCAGAAATGGGGTTTTCAAATGATTCCGGATAACAAAATGGCAAAAATGTCAAACTGGCATTTTAATGATCGTAAGAAAACAAATGCAGAAATTATTCTCAACCTCTATACAGTAATTCGCAAAGCAGCAGGAAATATGTATATAATGGGGTGTAATACATTCAGTCATTTAAGTGCTGGCTTGTTTGAATTAAACCGTATAGGAGATGATACATCTGGTAATGAATGGGAAAGAACTAAAAAAATGGGAGTAAATACTTTGGCTGCCCGAGCTTTCACTCATAATATTTTTTATTCTGCTGATCCTGATTGTGTTGGACTTACAACAAAAATTGATTGGCAAAAAAACAAGCAGTGGATGGAATTGGTTGCCAAGAGCGGCACACCATTATTTATCTCGGCACAAGCAGAAGCAGTTGGATCTTTGCAAAGAAAATCTTTAAAGGAAAGTTTTGCTTTAGCATCAAAACAATTACCTGTGGGCGAACCGATTGATTGGATGGAAAATCTTACTCCATCAAAATGGAGATTAAATGGAAATATTGAGAGTTTTTGTTGGGATTAACGAATTTCTTTAATCAAAATTTTATTTTCGTAATCACTATCGACTTTAAAGAATACAAACTATGATTATAAAGAATTTTTTTTTAGTTGTTTTTTCTTTCTTTTTTATAGCTACACATGTATATTCTCAGCAATTAAGTATGATTTCTGATCCTGTTGAATGGATCAATCCATTGATGGGTACAGATTCAAAACCGGATTTGTCTAACGGTAATACTTACCCTGCCATAGCAGTTCCGTGGGGAATGAACTTCTGGACACCACAAACAGGCAATATGGGCAATGGCTGGGCTTATACATATGGGGCTGATAAAATCAGGGGTTTTAAACAAACACACCAGCCCTCACCCTGGATGAATGATTATGGTCAGTTTTCAATCATGCCTGTTACCGGCAAACTCCGTTTCAGGGAAGCTGAACGGGCAAGCTGGTTTTCGCACAAGGCCGAAGTGGCAAAACCTTATTATTACAGCGTTTATCTTGCAGATCATGATGTAACAACAGAAATTACTCCAACAGAACGGGCAGCACAGTTTAGGTTTACTTTTCCTGCAACCGACAGTGCATTTATTATAATTGATGCGTTTAACAAAGACTCGTATGTAAAAGTGATTCCTGAACAGAATAAAATCATTGGCTATACCACAAGAAACAGTGGCGGTGTTCCAAAGAATTTCAGAAACTATTTTGTTATTTATTCCGATAAGCCTTTTTCCTTCAGTTGCAGTTGGGATGATACGGTGTTGCTGCGAAACATCAAAGAAATTAAATCAACCCATGCCGGTGCAGTAATTGGGTTTAAAACAAACAGGGGAGAAAAAGTGCAGTTAAAGGTTGCTTCTTCGTTCATCAGTTATGAACAGGCTGAGCAAAACCTGAAGAGTGAACTGGGTAATGATGCGTTTGATGTAACTAAGCAAAAAGCAAAAGCCGCATGGAACAGGCAGTTGAATAAAATTCTTGTTGAAGGTGGAACCATTGACCAGGTAAGAACATTTTATTCCTGCCTGTACAGAACATTACAGTTCCCTCAACGTCATTATGAAATTAACAGCAAAGGTCAGGTTGTACATTACAGTCCGTACAATGGAGAGGTGTTGCCGGGATACATGTTTGCAGGTACAGGTTTCTGGGATACGTTCCGTGCCTTGTATCCGTTTCTGAACTTTTTATATCCTTCCATCAACAAAGAAATGCAGGAAGGATTAATCAATGATTATAAAGAAGGTGGGTTCTTACCTGAGTGGAGCAGCCCCGGTTACCGTAATGTAATGGTGGGAAATAATTCAGCTTCCGTAGTTGCCGACGCATACATTAAAGGACTGCGAGGGTATGACATCAATACATTATATGAAGCATTGCTGAAAGATGCAAACAATGAAGGACCGTTAACAGCGGTTGCACGTAAAGGTGTGCAGTATTACAATGAGCTTGGTTATGTGCCTTATGATGCGGGGATTAATGAAAGTGCAGCACGTACATTGGAATATGCTTATGATGATTTCACCATTTACAAATTGGCGAAAGCATTAAACCGCCCGAAAGAAGAAATTGAATTATATGCAAAACGTTGCCAGAACTACCGCAATCTTTTTGATGCACAAAGCAAACTGATGCGTGGTAAAAATAAAGACGGCAATTTTCAATCACCGTTCAACCCGTTTAAATGGGGCGATGCGTTTACTGAAGGGAACAGTTGGCACTATAGCTGGAGTGTGTTTCATGATATTGAGGGATTGAAACAACTCATGGGTGGTAATGGAATGTTTGTAAGAATGCTTGATTCAGTTTTCATTATACCTCCTGTATTTGATGAAAGTTATTACGGTGGTGTGATTCATGAAATACGTGAAATGCAGATCATGAACATGGGACAGTATGCGCATGGTAATCAGCCGATACAACATATGATTTACCTGTATAACTATGGTGGTGAGCCATGGAAAACACAATACTGGGTTCGCCGTGCAATGGAGCAGTTGTACAAAGCAACACCTGATGGTTATTGTGGAGATGAAGACAACGGGCAAACATCAGCCTGGTATGTTTTTTCTGCATTGGGATTTTATCCTGTATGCCCCGGAACCGATCAATATGTTGTAGGAACGCCTTTATTCAAAAAAATTACAGTACAGTTTGACAATGGAAAGAAGCTTATAATCTCTGCACCGGGCAACAGCAGTGAAAACAAATATGTGCAAACATTAACTATTAACGGAAAGCTTTGGAATAGGAACTGGCTCAATCATTTTGATCTGCAGCAGGGAGGTTTGCTCCAGTTTAAAATGGGAGCAACACCAAACAAGTCAAGAGGAACATCAGCATCTGCTTTTCCATATTCGTTTTCAAATGAGAAGATGAAATAACACCAGGAACGGCTATTTAAAATACCTGTTGGCGAAATGCAATATATCCATCAGCTAATATTGTTAGTTCAGGAGGGAGAGCTATTGTACCTGAATCTTTTTTCAGGTAGTTTAATTGTTAGTTGTTTTTTAGAATTGCCTTACTCTGCCTGTCTCTTTCCTGCCATTCTTTAATATGCTCTGCAGCTTCAATCAGTGAAGTGATCCAGATATCTTTTTCATTCTGTTTTAAATAAGAAAGAAATTTCCTGTGTTCATCCAGCGATACATTCAGACTGTTACCACCACCAACTCCATGAAAAAGTATAACGAGGAATGAATTGGTTTCAGTTGCTTTTTTCACCCATTCAATCATTTGCACTGCGGTGTGGTTGTTAACCATATAACAATCGGTGTTGTAGAGGTCAACTTCATTAATTCTGTGCATTTCATTACGCACTGCTCTTGCTGCAATAAATTCATTTCTCATTCCGTTCATAAAAGCTGAATCTTCTGCTTTCATATCGCCGCAGGTAAAGGCAAAAGTCCGTTTTGTTTTTCCATCCAGTGCCTGGAGAAAAGTGTTGGTCATTCTGATTTCTTCTTCCATCCGCTTTATTGAGTAGTTGTTCAGATCATGCTCTTTTGTTACCCACTCTCTTCCGATCCCTCCTGCACAGGGGTGATACAGGGTGTGATTCCCAAGCTCGTATCCTTTTGCAGAAAGTGCTTTCCATTCGTTAAGTCTGTTGTGTACAGATGATGAGGAAGCTGTTATATAAAATGTTGCTTTCAGTCCTAATGAATCAAGAACAGGAAAGGCATTGTCAAGATGCTGATCAATGGCATCGTCGTATGTTAAAACCACTGCACATTTCTTTCCTTTCCATGCAATGTTAAATTGCGCCTGAACACTGATGAACTGGATGGATACCAGTACCAGCACGAACATAAATTTCATTTTATAGAATTGTAATTGTTTTACTCAGCACATTACTTGTTGTTTTATTGCTGACACCTGGCTGACCACCACCTGCACTCAACACAATTTTTCCGGATGGCTGATAAGCTTTACCTGATTGATCAATGATTGAAAGTTGCTCAGGTGTAAGTGTGAAGCTGATTGTTTTGCTCTCGCCTGCTTTTAATGCAATACGTTTAAAACCTTTTAATGCTTTTACCGGAGCTTCACCTTTAACATTTTTATGCGATAGATATAATTGCACTACTTCTTCACCATCTTTTGTTCCGGTATTTTTTACTGTAACAGTTACTTTGCAGTTGATGCCTTTTTTCAGTTGTGCCGGAACAGAGAGGTTTGAATAAGTAAATGTTGAATAGCTCAATCCATACCCAAACGGATACAATGCTTCTCCTTTAAAATAACGGTAAGTTCTTCCTGCCATTCCGTATTCACTGAAGTCGGGCAAATCATGATCGCTTTTATAAAACGTAACAGGTAAACGTCCGGCAGGGTTATAATCCCCAAACAACACATCAGCAAGTGCTGTACCTGCACTTTGCCCGCCATACCATGTATTTATAATAGCCGGTATATGTTCATCTTCCCAAGGAACGGCAATGGCGCTGCCGGTAAGCATTACAAATACAACAGGTTTTCCGGTTGCTTTTAATGATTTCATTAATTCTGTTTGTACAGTTGGAAGCATAATCGTTGTTCTGTCGCCTCCTTTAAAACCGGGAACGGTTACAGGCATTTCTTCACCTTCGAGCTGAGGCGAAATACCACCGGCAAAGATGATTGCATCCACATTTTTTAAACGATTAGCTAAAGCTGCAAAATCGGTTTTTACATAATTGCCACCTCTTAGTTTAATCACCGCATCACCTTCACTTTGCCGGAAGCTGACTTCAATCTTATAAGAAATTCCCTTTTTTACAGATAAATTAAATTGTTTGCTGCCCCAACGGTTTCTTTCCCACGCATCAATAATGGTGCTGTCGTTGATTTTCACACTGTAACCATCGTTGCCTTCAATTTCGAAATTCATCACTTCATCACTATCAGCAATTAGTGAAGTAGTATAACGTGCAGAAAAATGAATGGATGGAACTCCTTTAACAGGTACTTCCCCTTCGCTCCAGAAATGATCAATGTTATTTTCAATCTGTGTTACAGCAGGAGCACCTTCTAATTTTTCATTGGTAAAGTATTCTGCCTGAACTCCGGGTTTTCCGTTAAATAAAAATTTCTTTTCTGTTTCAGAGTAGGCAAGCAAAGTATCATTGGTGAAGTTGATGGCTTTTTCATAGATCACTTCCACATCTTTTCCCAGTTTTGTTTTAATACCATCAAGAATGGTCGATACATAAGAGGGTGTTCCGTTGTAATTACCAAGTACAGCAATATTATTATCTGCATTGGGGCCTATCACTGCAATCTTTTTAATTTTCCTGCTTAATGGCAATGTGTTGTTCTGATTTTTTAACAACACAATACTTTGCTGTGCCATTTTTAAAGCATGTGCTTTATGTTCAGGCGCTTCAAGTACAGAGAAAGGAATTTGTGCGTATTTCACCATTGATGCCGGGTCGAACATCCCCAAACGGTAACGGATAGTAAACAGTCTTTTTAATGATACATCAATTTGCGCTTCTTTTACCAACCCATTTTTTACTGCATCTACCAGTGTGGTGTACACACTGCGGCCACATTCTACATCAGTGCCATGTATCAGTGCATCCACAGCCGATGCTGTGGCATCTTTATGTGTTTTGTGATATCGGAAGAAATCGTCAATGGCCCAGCAGTCGCTTGTGACATAACCCGTAAATTTCCACTGGTTGCGCAAAATATCATTCATGAGTAAATCATTGGCACAGCAGGGTTGCGTATTGATAGCATTGTAGGCACACATTACACCGGCTACATCTGCTTTTGTAACAAGCTCTCTGAAAGCAGGCAAATAGGTATCCCATAAATCATACGCCGTGGGATTGAAGTTATCTGAATGTCTCGTGGGCTCTGGGCCACTGTGTACGGCAAAATGCTTGGCACAAGCTGCCGCCTGTAAATATTTGGGGTCGTTACCCTGTAACCCTCTTACAAATGCAGAGCCGAGACAGGCTGTTAAAAACGGGTCTTCGCCATAGGTTTCCTGGCCACGGCCCCAACGGGGGTCACGAAAAATATTGATATTGGGTGTCCAGTAAGTGAGTCCGGCATACTGGTCTCCTTCTTTGCCCAGCTCAATGGATTTATTATGAATTGCCCTGCCTTCTTCTGCAGAGAATTGTGCCATCAGTTTTAATGAACTGGTATCCCAGGTGGCGGCCATCCCAATTGCCTGCGGGTACGATGTTACTTTATAAGGCGTTCTTGCCACGCCGTGCAAAACTTCGTTCCACCAGTTATAAGCAGGAATGCCAAGCCTTGGTATGGCAGGTGTGCCATGCAGCATTTGCGCCACCTTTTCTTCCAGCGTTAAGCGGCTTACCACATCATTTACACGCTGCTCAATGGGCAGGTTATAATTCCACATGGGAAATGTTTTATAATCCTGGGCTGCTGACTGTAAGGCAGCAAATACAATTGCGCAGAAGAGAATTTTTTTCATAATAGTTTGTGCCTTGGGCTTCATTTATAAATTATGATACCGAATTGAAACGCAGATGATACAGATGGATGCTGATTACACTAATCTGTTCATATCTATATCATCAGTTTCATTCGTGTTTCCTTTCCCGGAAAGTGCAAAAAAATAAGCACTTGTGACATCGTTAATAATCGTTCAATATATATTCAACACCTGAACGGAGCGTCGCCACTACAGCTTAATCAGGGTGCAACGGCCCATTCACAAAAAAAAATATCTGCTTTGCCAGATTAATTACATCAACATCCTTCCTGCTTTCTATTTTTTATAAACATCATCATCATTTTTTACTTCAAACCAATTAAATATTGCTTTGTTATAAGATGGTTGCCCGTTAGAGGTAGCATACATAGCATACAAAGCTCCCACAAAACCACCGGCATCTTTTGTGCTTAAGTATTTACCATCTGCATTTGCCAGTAACAGTTTCCATTTATTTATTGCGGTGGCATAGTAAAATGAATAGGTATCCTTATTGGCTTCTATTTTCAGGTACAATTCTTTGTTTTTCTTTAGGGAGACTGGTTTGCTGGAAATGAGCATGCTGTCTTTATAAAGTTCTATTACTGATTTGCCATTTTTAACTGATTGTGCTAAATAATAATAATGATTTTCGTTTTGCATAATTGTTAATCCTGCTTTTTCATTGGGACTTGCTGCTGAAAATTTTAATGACGTTGCCGCATAACCTTTCAGGTGTGGTTGTGCAAAGCCCACAAAGGATGGATTGGATATTCCGCTGATGGTTTCTTCTCTTAATTGCAGCGTTAATGCTTCTTTATGTTCAGTGAGGTTGTACCAGTTGTCTTTTACAGTTCTTAAAAAACGATAACGAAGGTTGAGTGTGGCATTTACAAATTCGTCACGGAATGTATAATTGCCATTGAATTTTTCAATGTTGTTATCAATAGTGGCATTTATGGGGTAGGAATATTTTACTTCATCGCCCCCTAAATCAAAAACCGGCCATTCATCGGCAGTCCATTTAACCGGGGCCATAAAAGTTTCCCGGCCTGTGTTGTAATAATCCCCCTGGTAAGGGCGGCAGCCTAAAAATACACCCCACCAGTTGCCGTTGTTGTCTTTAACCAAATCGGCATGGCCGGTGGTGGTTATTGGGTTTGCCCTGGCAGTATCTAAGTACATTTGGGTAAGAATAGGATTTCTTTCGTACGGCCAATACGGCCCGTAAACATTCCTGCTTCTGAAAACTACTTCTGTATGGTTATAACCTGTGCCGCCTTGTGCACACATGAGGTAATACCAACCGTTGATTTTATAAACATGCGGGCCTTCTATCCATACTGGTTTTTTTGTCACGTCTGTTCCTCCGTTTACCAACAGTATTTGTTCGCCTTTAATTTTAAGGCTGTCTGCATCAAATTGGTACATACGTATAGTTCTATGCCCGTTCCACATTGTTTCATCATTAGGTGGATTGCTGTTGAAAACAATGTATGCTTTGTCATTGTCATCAAAAAACAATGAAGGATCAATGCCGTTTACTTCCGGAAGTTTTACAGGGTTGCTCCACGGTCCTTTGGCATCTTTTGCAGTAATTACAAAATTACCTGCACCACTTACATTGGTGCAAACAATATAAAATATGCCTTTATGATAAGTTATGGCTGGTGCAAACAAGCCACGGGATACACCGGCACCACGACCTTCTAAATTAAGCTGCTCCGGTCTGTTTAATGCGTAAGTCAGCAGCTCCCAGTTTAAAAGGTCTTTGCTGTGAAAAATAGGCAGCCCGGGGTAATGCGCAAACGAGGAGTTTACAATATAAAATTCATTTTCTGCTTTACAAATGCTTGGATCCGGATAATATCCTGCCAATACAGGATTGGTAAATGATTGTGCATTTGCATAATGCAGATTTGTAAAAACACTAAGTAAGAAAAAAAATTTTTTCATTTTGTTACTAGCTTGATAGAAGCACTGATTTTATATCTGTTGAATCCGTAGTATCCGTGTCATCCGTGTTTATATCACTATTTATTTATATGGCTCTATTGTTTTTATCATCCCGTTTTCATCATGTTCCAGTTCAGTTACTTTCACATTTCTTAAATGCGTTACACCTTTACTCAAACTACTGTCGTGATAAAACAAATACCATTTGCCTTTAAATTCACAAATGGAGTGATGTGATGTCCATCCAACAACAGGTTCTAAAATTCTTCCTGCATATATAAACGGACCATATGGATTATCGCCAATTGCATAGCATAGAAAATGCGTATCACCTGTTGAATAGGAGAAATAATACTTGCCGTTGTATTTATGCAGCCAGCTTGCTTCAAAAAATCTACGGTCATTATCGCCCTGCAATAACGGCTGATTGTTTTCATCAACAATCACCACATCTTTTGGCACTTCAGCAAACTCCAGTAAGTCGTCAGTAAGTTTTGCAACCTTTGCACATAAAGCAGGCTCTTGATCATTTGGTAAAAATGCAAACGGACTTTCGGGTTGTTCTGCATTAAATGTTCCTGTTCGCCAGCGTTGCAATTGTCCACCCCATATACCACCAAAGTACATGTAATAACTTCCATCATCATCTTTAAATACAGCAGGATCAATAGAGAAACTTTCTTTGATTGCTTCAGGTTGCGGTACAAATGGCCCAACAGGTAAATTGCTGATGGCTACACCAATTCTGAAAATTCCATCATAAGCTTTTGCAGGAAAGAACAAATAATACTTGCCGTCTTTCTCTGCAGCATCAGGTGCCCACATTTGTTTTTCAGCCCAGGATACATCGTTTACATGCAAAGCAAGTCCATTATCTGTTGCTTCACCTGTG
This sequence comes from Chitinophagaceae bacterium UBA1953, assembly GCA_002336115.1. Taxonomy (GTDB): domain Bacteria; phylum Bacteroidota; class Bacteroidia; order Chitinophagales; family Chitinophagaceae; genus Lacibacter. The sequence continues at coordinate 404,746 of DDEN01000041.1, read as the reverse complement.
GGCGAATCCATTGAAAGAATATGATAATCTTCCATTGCAAAATGGCTTCCAAGATCATCAAATGCATCGCCTGCATCAATATCATGCGAAGGATAGATGTAAATTTTTCCGTTGAATACATGCGCCGAAGGATCGGCCGTGTAAATATGTTTTACCAGTGGCTGCGAAATAGCCCTGTTGTTTAAATCGTCGAAGTTGATATGTTCAATTGAATCTTCAGGCATAAAATTCTAAGTTGTAAATAATAAGTTTTATTAATTGATTCTTCTTTGTTTTAAGTCGGCTTCAATCTGCAGTTCTTTTGCTTTGTTTATTTCATAGAAGAAAAGAAGTCCAACAGAAATGAGGAATGGAATAGCAGGAAAAATGCTCACCAGCATTTTAATTCCGTTAATTGCTGTTGCTGATTGTGTGCCGGTAATCTGTGGATCGTAATGGTATTTGGCAAGTATCCATGATATTAACGAGCTTCCGATACTTAACCCTGCTTTTAAACCAACCATCATTGCTGAGAAGATAATTGCAGTTGCTCTTCTGTTGTTTTTCCATTCGCTGAAATCAGCCACATCCGCAATCATTGTCCAGAGTACAGGTGTGCTGATTCCGTAGAAAAAGCCATGAAGGATTTGTGCAATAAAAATAATTCCGATTGATTTTGGCGGAAAGAAATAAAAGAAGATGATGAACAGCGTTGAAATAAACAGGGATGACATGAACACATTCCGCTTGCCATATTTATTGGTGAACCGTGGAGAAATCATGATACCAATTAATCCTACCAAAATACCTCCGCCGTTAAATACACCGAGACCTAAGGAGGTGTCATTTTCAAACGTGGGTAGGAATTTTTTAAAGGGTTCTAAGAATGCAGTCAGTTCTGCTTTGTCAACGTAGTTTTCAAAATAATAAACATAGGAGCCACCTTTTAATGCCAGTGTTACAAAAATTAATGTGGTAACAACCAGCATAATAACCCAGGGTTTGTTTTTTACAAGGTCTGATAAGTCTTCTGATAAACTTGATTTTTGTTCAGGTTTGGGAATAATCCTTTCTTTCGTTGTTAAAAAACAAATAATGAGCATGATTGTTCCGATGATTGCAAGTACTGTCATTACTTTTGAAATGCCAATTGCTTTCGATGCAATGTCGGTACCACCGCCTGCTTTAATAATAAAATTATACATGAACACCTGCACAAAAAACTGTGCAAACATCACCGCAACAAAACGATAGGAAGATAAACTGTTTCGTTCTTTCATATCGCCGGTTATTACACCGCTTAATGCTGAGTAGGGTAAATTATTAGCAGCGTATAGCATTAGTAACAGTGCATAAGTAACTACTGCGTAAATTAATTTCCCCTGGTAAGGGAAATCGGGAGTTTTAAATGCAAGCAAAGCAACAACACCAAGCGGTATTGCTGTCCATAAAATCCAGGGTCTGAATTTTCCCCATTTTGTAGTTGTTCTGTCGGCTATTGCTCCCATTACAGGGTTAAATGCAAAAGCAGCAGTTAAGCCAACTATCAGCGTCATTAAGGATGCGTGTTCCGGTTTCAGACCAAAAATATTCAGGTAGTAATAAGCGATCCATGTAACCAAAGTCTGAAATACTAAATTGGCAGCAAGATCTCCCAAACTATATCCAACCTTTTCAAGTACTGATAATTTCTGCGATTGATTGTCCATTGTAATTATTTGATTTATTAAAAAACTGTACTTACTTTTTCGCTTTTAATGCTGCAACCTTATAAAATGCAGGTTTGGGTTCAAAGTTCCTGTCGAATAATAATGGATAGTTTGTTCTTCCTCTTACAGGCCATCCGTTTAACCAGCTTTGTCCATCATTAACACCCCAGAATGTAACTCTTACAACTTTGTCTTTATGTTTCAGGAATAATTTAAACAACGCTTCGTAATCATTTGCCAGTTGTTGCTGAACACTGTCGGGCAACGCATTTACATAAGGATTTAACGAAGGGTCCTCTTTCATACGTTGGTTTATATCTGCTCCCTGGAAATTACGTGGCAATACTTCAATATCCAGTTCGGTAAACATTACTTTAATACCAAGTGCAGAATAGTCAAGAATACTTTGTTCAATTTCTTTTAAGGGAACCTGGCCCACATGCCAATGCCCCTGAATACCAACACCATCAATACGTACACCGGCAGCCTGAATTTTTTTGATTAAAGCTATACAGCCCGAACGTTTTGCAGGTTGCTCATTGTTATAATCGTTATAATACAATTGAGTGGTTGGTGCTGCAGCCTGTGCCAGCCTGAATGCGTCTGTTACAAAATTATCACCAAGCATAGTAAGGAAGGGTGATTTGCGCATTGTGCCATCTTCATTCAGTGCTTCGTTTACAACATCCCATGAATAAACTTTTCCTTCGTAACGTGATGCAACTGTTTTAATATGATCGGTAAAGAATGTTTTAAACGAATCAACATCGTGTATACGGCGGGCAAACATTGGCATCTGGCTGTGCCATATAAGTGTGTGACCGTTTACTTTAATATTATTCTTCTGGCAATAGGCAACCATTTTATCGGCCAGGTCGAAATTATAAACGCCCCATTGAGGATGTATAACTTCAGCTTTCATTACATTTTCAGGCGTGGCCATATTGAATTGTTGCTTAATTAATGCATCGGCTTTGGGATCTTTTTCTTCAATCTGCGTGGCGTTGAGTGCAGTGCCAATGCCGAAATCATTTTTAAACAGCTCTTTCAGCGAGGGAATTCTTTGTGATGTATTTTTTGTTACCGTACATGCTGTAATAACAAAATATACAGCACATAGAGCAAGTAATAATCGTTTTTGTTTCATTTTATATTCTTTTTAATTGTTTAGATTTCTTGTTTCTTCAGGCCCGAGATAAGATGGTTGGGTGCCACCAAAATCAAGGACGAGTTTCTGTAATACCAAACTGCTGTTTATCATCCAGTATTTTAGGATGTGTTTTCCCGGCAAGGAAATTTTATGACTGCTTTGTTTAATAATAATGTTATCGGCCACCCATTTATACATAATGCCGCTTTCATTTGCTTTTGACTGACCATTTACACTGATCATCTGTGGTAGTTCATCATCAACCGAAACAGCATATTGCAAGCCTGCTGGTGAATCATGAAAGTTAAGTGTGGGGGAGAAGTAACAGTTGATTTTAAATTCACCGCTACTGTAAGTGTAAAATTCATATTCAATGTAAGGCGATGTTTTTCCCGGTTGCTGTTCTTTTGCTGTTACAGGAAACGTTGTAATTGCTGAACCTGTTCTGCCATGATCGGGCAATACTTTCCATGTAACTCCATTTGCATTAACAGCTTTGGTATAATGATTTGCTTCTATTGAAACATAATTGTTCAGTTCATAAAACAAATTGTATTTCGTATTTGCAGGATATTTTGCTTTTTTAGTAATCACAAAAGTATCAACAGGTATCATTACAGAATCGGCCGGAACATATTTCACCATTGGCATTCGTTGTTGCCGTGGTTCCTGCCAGGAAAAATACCCAATATGAGTCTGGCTCATCATATAATTCCATTTGCCATTGTTAAGCCGGTGATATTCCAATGTAATTAACGAATCAGTTTTATATAACTCTTTCACTTTGTCGGCATAGATATTTGCTTCTTTCCATTTTGCCGTATAAGCCTGTTTATTCAAAGCAGCATTGTAATACATTTCGTTTAAATTTGCACATGCTTTTACAGGATGAAGTACCAACTGAAAATAAGCATCCCTGTATTCAGCAGGCAATTGCTTATTAATTTCTTCTGCTTTTTTTAATACGTTATTGTAATCATTTACAACAGTTGCCCATTCGTTGTTATTAAGGCTGTAGGTGTTGGCATCGAGCAGTTCAGGTTTCCTTCGGCTGTTATATTTGGTATAGGCTGCCAGAATATCTGCAATATCTTTTGCATACTGTTTCCCAAAATTTGCTGCAGCCCATTTTTCAGAATAGGTTTGAATATCAGCCGGGCCAATTTTTTCAGGATTCCATGCGTAATCAAGAAAAAACGAAAGGGGATACTCCATTGGTTTAATATCGCCAACATTCACAATCCAGATATTTCTTACATTGTATTCATAAGCAAGGTGCATTTGTTCCCATACTCTCGGTAATGAATTTGTGTTAAGCCACTTGTAATTTCTCGGGCCGCCTACATAATCAAAGTGATAATAAATACTGTAGCCTCCCGGGTGCGGTTTGTCGGTTATTTTGGGCAGTTTGCGGATGTTGCCCCAGTTGTCATCGCACAGCAGCAATGTTACATCATCAGGCACACGCATACCTTTATCATAGTAATCCTGCACTTCTTTGTAAAGTGCCCACAACTGCGGAGTAGCCGATGCAGGTTTATGAGTTACATCTTCAATAATTTTTCTTTGATCTGCAACAATACGTTCCAGCAGTTCGGTTGCAGTGCCTTGAGTCATCGGCATATCTCCATCGCCACGCATTCCAACAGTAACAATGCTTTCATGTGTTTTCATGTTTTCAATTCCTTTTTTCCAGAAGGCATGCAGCATTGTGTCATTCTTTGTATAATCCCACATTCCTTTCCCAAACTTTTTCCATTCCTGCTGAGATCTCAACATAGGTTCGTGATGAGAGGTTCCCATCACAATTCCATATTCATCTGCCAATATCGGATTTAAAGGATCGTCGGTATTAAATGCGCTGCCCCACATTGCAGGCCACAGATAGTTTGCTTTAAGGCGAAGTAACAATTCAAATACTTTTTCATAAAACTGATGATTAAAGCCTCCAAAGGTTGCTTTACTCCAGTTGCTTAAACAGGGAGCTTCATCATTAATAAAAAAGCCCCGGTATTTTACTTTAGGTGCATCGGTGATTTTTGCTGACAGATTGATATAAATGTTGCTGTGTTTTTTAGCAGGAACATCGGCCCACCAGTACCAGGGCGAAACACCTATTTGTTTACTCAGTTCAAAAACACCGTAGGCAGTACCTCTTCTGTCGCTGCCTGCTATTACAAGAACAGTTGAACCTTTTAAGAAGGAAGATGAATTTTTGTTAACTGGAACTGATTGAATATAATATGCTTCCCATTTGTTTTTTATTGAAGCAAGATTAACCGAACCTGACTTTGAAAGTTCATCAATAAATTTTGAATTGCCTGCTGTGCCGATAATAATACAATTCTTTGCCTTCTTTGAAGGATCATTTATAATTTCAGGTTTTTTACCGGTTACCATTTCAATATCATGCTGTAGAAATACTGCTGATTTTTTTACCAAAACAAAATCAGCAGTATCAATATAAATCACTGTACTGTTAAGATTAAATGTTGTTGCTGAAGATGAAACGAGCTGTGCACCTGCTGCTGAAAAGATAAATACACAAAACCATGTGAGTATTACTTTTATTGCCAGACGATGATCTCTATTTTTCCCGTACATATTTATAAGTTTATCCAGATTATTTTTGTTCTTTCAATTTCATCCATTGTATTTCATCCGGATTTCCGTGTTTATCAATAAATATTTTTGAGACAATTCTATGTACACTAATTGTAAAATCTCTGCCGTAGTTTATTGTATCAGCAGAAAACTGATTCCTGGTAAGAAGATTTTGTCCAGATGGAAATAATGGAAGAAGGGTAATGAAGCTAAAAAAGGGCAACGCATTTTTATTCAGCCATTTCTTTTCTGTTGCAGTTGTAAACAGGCTGTAATGAAAAAAGCGGGTTATATTTTTATAAAGCATCTGCAATTTTTAAATTGTATTTGTGATTTTATTTAACTCTGAACCAGTCAAAATCAACATGTCCTCCTGTTTTCTCTGTTGCATAATTGAACAAACAGAATTTATTACCGGTGAATATTTTCAGACTGAAGCGTATCAGTAATTCATTGCCGAGCGGTTGAAATGTTTTATTATCAAAACTGTATTCAAAGCCGGCTTTTTTTGTTTTGTTGGAAGCAGTTGTACACAAAAAAACTGTTGAGCTTTTTATACTGACGGAGTCAACTGTTTCTCCATTATTCACCATAATAATTTGTTTTTTCCCATTCGTTTGTTTTACAGCAATAAATGCATACGGATCCTGAAATACTGCAAGCCCGGCAATATCACCATCTTTCATTCCCGATACATTCAGTTTTGTTACAGCAGATGTTGGCACCGACTGATCGTAATGTGCAAAAGGTCTTTGCGTAAGAGTGTTTGGCGCCTGTGTAAGATTTGATACAACTCTCCCGGTTGTTAAACGAAGTACACCTTTTTTTTGAATGAACGACCAGTTTGCAGAATCGGGATTATGATTCCATCCCCACTGCATTCCTAATTTGCCTGAATTAAATTCATCTGAAGCCGGAAATACAAGCACCGGATATTTTTTATCCTGGCCGGATGGATTGTTTGGATAAGTAACATTTGGTTTTTTGTAAGTAATAACTGCTTTACCATCCATGCCAACCATCGGCCAGCCATCAATCCATGTTACAGGTTGCAATGATGGGAAACGGCCAAACGGACCACTGTCAACAAAGAGCATCGTCCACCATTCTCCGCTTTGTGTATGAATTAATGCACCCTGGTGAATTCCATAAGTTACACCCGGAGTAGTATCTCTTATTACTACTTTCTGTTCATAGGGTCCATAAATATTTTTTGAACGTAAAGCCACCTGTATGCCATCAACGCCACCATAAGTGCAATACAAATAGTAATAGCCGTTTATCTTATAAACATGTGTTCCTTCTAATCCGCCACGTATATCGCCTGTAAAAACCAATGAATCTTTCGAAACAGGTTCAAGATTTTGATTTACTTCTGTTATTGAAATTTTTCCATAACCCTGCGCTACATAAATCTTACCATCATCATCAAAAAATAATCCGGGATCATAAAAACCTTTGGGCAGGTGTGTGATTTTCCAGGGGCCTTCAGCTTTATCAGCAGTACACATAAAACCGCCTTCGTTAAGAGTAATGAACAACAGGTAAAATTTTCCGTTATGATATTTCATGCTTGTTGCCCACTGCCCATGCCCATACCTGTTACAACTGTCGAGGTTATAACATTTGCCGTAATCAAAACGTGGTACAGCATTACTGCAGTATTCCCAGTTAACCAGGTCTTGCGATTTTAATATTGTAACACCGGGAAAAACAAACATAGTGGTTGTTACCATGTAATATGTATCACCTGCACGTATTACATCGGGGTCGGGAAAGTCGGCAGGTATAACAGGATTTGTAAAGGTGCCGTTTCTATTGTCGCTATGAATATTTTGCCCAAACAAACTTTGCAGTACAGGTAATAATACAAACAGCAGAGACAGGATGATATTTTTTTTCATATTGACCTATTTCAGATTTTACTGTATCAGTTATTTATCAGTTCTGAATGGTGATGCGGGTAAACCTTCTTTATTATATAAGTTTGCATGAACCGGGTTGTCTGCCCAGGCATAGCGTACATATACCGGATTTGTAACATTATCATTCCACACTACCACATGGTTCCCTTCTATTTTTGCTTTTGCCCATACAAATTTTTTATCAGCGCCTGCAATGGCAAACTCACCGGGCTCTTCATTGTCGTTTGTTATTAAGCCACTGCCTGTGTTTGAAAAAGTGATGGTGATTTTATTTCCTTCAGTTGAAGCTGTTTGATAAAGAGGCCCTGAATAAACAATATCCTTTCCGTATGCTAATTTTAATGCAGCAAGTGCCAGGCGTTCACCAACATCTTTTTTATCGTCGGGGTGAATATCATTCCATTCACCAAGATCAATTGTAACAGCCATTGCAGTATTGGATACACTTAATGATTTAAGCTGAGCTTCCCTTAACATTGCCCAACTGCTTTCTGAGGGCAGATAGTTATAATCCATAAAGTTTGGAAGCTGTACAAACAGGAAAGGAAGATTGCCTTCATTCCATTTTGTACGCCAGTCATAAATAAGAGCAGGCATCAGTTGTGCATATTCATCAGGCTTTCCGGTATTGCTTTCGCCCTGGTACCAGCAAAAACCTTTAACAGTGTAATGAATTAATGGAGAAACCATTGCATTGTATAAAGCAGCCGGCTGATTCTGAAATGAAATACCGCCGCCAAAACCATTTCTTCCAAATGGCGCAAATACATCACCAACTTTATATTGCCATGTGCCTTTTAAATCAACTGTATCATTTCCTGCAAAAACACAATAAGGTTTGTCTGGCACAAAACCACCTTTCCCTACGGTGTTTGTAACACGTATTACAAAAAGATTTTTTCCTGATTTTAAAATACCCGGTTGAATTGTGTAATGTCTTTGCGGATATTGATAAGTAGTTGAGCCAACTTGTTTACCGTTGATGTACAATTCATCAGCATCAACAATTCTTCCAAGAAAAACTTTTGCAGGTTTTCCAGTCATGGTCGCAGGAATGTCAACCTCTTTCCTGTACCACACCACACCGTTTAAATCTTTCAGGCCCTGATCTTCCCAGTATCCGGGAATATTCATGTTGCGCCAGCTTGCAGGAATGTATTCAGGATCAAACCATTTTTTTGTGCTGAGTAAACCCTGATCGGTTTGTTGCCTGGGTCTGAAATTTCCTGTGTTTCTGCTGAAACTATTGATGTAAGCAGTGTCTTTGTTTTTTTGTATGATTGATCCGATGGATGAAAAGTCTTTCATTCCTTCTTCACTGATCCATGCTTCTATTGGTGTGCCGCCAACTGAAGCATTAATAATTCCGATTGGAATATGATATTCTTCATAAAGTTTTTTTGCAAAGAAATAGGCTACTGCAGAAAATGGCCTTACCTGTTCGCCCACTGCCGGCTGCCAGTTGCCCGATGGTAAATTGGTTTGAGGCGATTGCAAATTTGTGAGAGTTGGAATCCAGAACTGGCGTATTTCAGGAAAGTTTGATTCAGCAATTTCTTTTGCATAACGCACATCATGAATATTCATTTGGTGAACCATGTTACTTTGACCACTACAGAACCAGACATCTCCAAATAAAATATCTGTAAGTGTTATTTTATTTTTTCCTGTAAACTCAAATGTATATGGGCCGCCGGCAGGGGTGGGGGGTAATACAATTTTCCAGTTGCCTTTTGTATCGGCAGTTGTAGCGAATTTTTTCTTTTTAATTCTGAGAATTATTTTTTCACCGGGTGATGCCCATCCCCACATATTTACTTTGGCATCACGTTGAAGTATCATACTGTCTCTTACAACTGCGGGTAATTGAATTTGTGCAGTTGCGCTGTAAGCAAGTAAAATTCCTGCGCTGAATAATATAGCCGCAATACTTTTTTTCATGTTATTTTTTATCACATAATATTTTAATCCGGATTTTGCTGTTGCAAAATTTCTGCGGATCGGTAACAGATAACCAGGGTTCATATCTATGCCTTTTTGCTTCTCTTCTTTTTAGAAATGCAGATTTTGATAAAATTTCTCATCTGCCTTTTGGTTGGCAAAGAATTGTTTAAGGGTAAAATCAAATTCCGGTTTACTGTTTGTTTTCAGTAAAAGCGGATGACGGAGTTTTCATATAATTGGCAACCTCGGGTCGTATTTATATTCCCGGAACAAAATAGAATTTTAGGTTTTTATAATATTCTAGTGGTTTGTCGGGCTGTTCGTAACCTGTTGGAATTGGCATTTTGCTGAATGTCTGGAAATACAACAAACAGGAATTACGCCACCATACAGCTTCGTTATATTGAATATTCAATAATTGTTTTACATGGTCAAATTGCTCTGCATCAACATACGGTTGCATACTGCTCCATGTATGTTGCATTTTTTTTACATCATCTGCTCCTGAATAATATGTAAAGCAAAGTTCATCCCACAATGTTCTGCCACTTTTCATTTTAAAACTCCAGGGCACATGATGAAACCAAAGAATAAGTTTTTCATCGCAGGTCGTAATATTCTCCCATTGAATTCTTGCTTCAGGTTTGTATTGCGCAATGGCATTACTGCCGCTTGAGCTTCTGTTAAAACCAATTCCAACACTGTCTGCTTTATGATAGTAAACAGGGTTCCATTCGGGTCTTTTAATATTATCAACCCACGGTGCTGGTCCATAATGATCATTGGTTCTCATAATATGGTGCAGACCCAAAGGATTCATATAATTCACCATTGTTTCCCTGCTGCTCATCATCATTTTTTTTGCAACAGCCACGAATTGTGCATTGTTACTCAATGTCATTCTCAGCCATTCATCTGCTATGATTTCACTGCTAAGGTTGTAATCCCAGCATAACCGGCCGTACGCATACCAGTTGGCTTGTGCAAACGGATGCCCACACCAGTTCATATCATTTCCGATATTTGATACACCTGCCATGCCGTTTAATAGATGTTTATCAAGCGATCCGTCAACTACTTTTCCAACAGTACTGCCTTTCCCTTTTGAATAGGTATCGCTGTTTAATACTTCTTTGAATAATGGAGCCAGATAAACCAAACTTGTTCCCTGGCCGGTATATTCCTGGGTAAGTTGAAATTCCATCATCAAAGGCGTTTTTGGCATTGCCCCAAATAATGGATGAAACGGCTCTCTTGGCATAAAATCGATGGCTCCGTTTTTAACCTGAAGCATTACATTGGAACTGAATTTTCCATCAAGAGGAAGAAATTCATCATAAGCCTGCTTATGCCTGTCATCAGTATTTTCTGATGAATAAACAAATGCACGCCAGATAACGATTCCATTGTATGGGGCTACTGCTGCTGCAAGCATATTGGCTCCATCGGCATGTGTTCGTTTATAATCCTGTGGTCCCGGTTGTCCTTCACTGTTGGCTTTCACAAGAAAACCACCAAAGTCAGGAATGAGCGAATAAATTTCTTTTGCTTTGGCCTTCCACCAGTTCTGAACTTGGTCATTTAAAGGATCTGCAGTTTGCAAATCCCCGATTTCAATTGGCGAACTGAATTTTGCAGTTAAATAAACTTTAATTCCATATGGACGAAAAACATCGGCTAATGCTTTAACCTTGAGCAGGTAGGGTTTTGTAAGAATAAGTGAATTGGCATTTACATTATTTAGTACTGTACCGTTTATGCCAACAGAAGCATTTGCTCTTGCATAATCAATGTATCTTTTGTCGATATATCCAGGTAATTTATGCCAATCCCAAATACTGAAACCTGCATAACCTCTTTCAACAGTTCTGTTTAAATTATCCCAGTGATTTAATAAACGGAGATTTAATCTGGGATTTGACAGAATATGCAATTGTTCAATTGACTGATTGGTTTGGATTAACCTCAGAAAATGAAAAATGCCATACATTAAGCCAATATCTGTTTTGGCGGTTATAATAATTTTTTTTTGCCCGGAATTTGTTGTCAGAATGAGGAAGCCTTCTGTACCAATTTTATTCAGGTCATCCTTAGAAATAAGAGAGGATGCAAGGGGAGAAGATGAAAGTGTAGCAAAGAAATTAGTTTGTTTTTTCGGAGATGAGAAAACAGTGTATTTTTTTCCGGTTAATCCTGATAAGGCGTTCTGCAGTTCTGCTCTGCAAGCCTGAATAGTAGCGGAACTTCCATAAATTACCGGAAAGTAAATTGAATTTTCATACTGTTTAATCAAACGGCTGTCATTTATTTTGTCATACCTGAGCCACAAACGATGGCCATCATCAGCTATTGCCTGAAAAATGCTAAAAAAAGAGGCAGCTATGTATAGTATTAGTTTATTCATTGAATAAGCAATCAGTTTTTCTTTACAGATGATTTGCGGATAATCAGCTCCGATTTAACAATAACCGTATTTGTTTGCTGTACACTGGCATCATTATTAATAAGTCCGATAAGGTTTCTTGCAGCTATTTCTCCAATATCGATACCGGGGTAATTAATTGTAGTTAACTGAGGTTCTACAATTTTACTGATAACATCATTATTAAATCCTACAATGGCAATATCTTCCGGAATTCTTACTCCATACTCTTTAAGAGTTTGCATGCAAACGGCTGCCGAGAAGTCATTTGTAATAAAAGCGGCATCAGGCATTGGTTTTAATCGCATAATTTCAAGCGCAGCTTCAACACCTGATTGTTCACTTAAATCTTTTATAAGAAGATATTTCTCGTTGTACTTTATATCATGGTCAAACAATGCGTCTTTATATCCTCCAAAACGCTGGGCATAAACATTACGTGTAAGGCTTGCAGTTACTATTGCAATTCTTTTGCAGCCCTGTTCAATTAAGTGTTGTGTAGCTTCGTATCCACACTTGTAGTTGTCTATGATAACTTTGGGATTGTCTGATTTTTCATCAACACGGTCAAAAAATACCAAAGGAATGCCCCTGTTAATATAAGGTTGAAAATGGTCCATTGAGTCCGTGTCAAATGATAAGGATGCAATTAGCCCGTCAACACGTTTGTGGAAAAGGTTAGAAGCATTAGCAGATTCCTTTTTTGAACTTTCTGATGAGTGTGCAATAATGAGATCATAGCCTGCTTCTGTACTTACTTTCTCAATTCCTGCAAGAACTGAAGTGATGAAGTTACTGTTCAATTCATGCACAATAATTCCAATTGTATGCGATTTTTGCTTACGCAGGCTGCTTGCAAAACTGTTATGCCTGTATCCAAGTTCCTTTGCTGTTTCCTGAATTTTCTTCCTTGTATTTTTATTAATAGCCGGGTGATCTTTTAATGCACGGCTTACGGTTGCAGTGGAAATATCGAGTTTTGCAGCAATATCATAAATTGTTATTTCTTTCTTTTCTTTCATGCTCATTCTGTACAGGAAGTTCGTTTTGTTGTATTCTTAATGATGAATTACGAATCAGAAGCTCAGATTGTAATATAATTTTACCCGAGGGTGATTTTGATGTTTTGTTTTTTAACTGATTCAGCAGATTTGTAATAGCCACTTCTCCAATATGATAACCGGAGTAATTTACAGTAGTAAGATTAGGCTCAATTACTTTGCTTATCCGGTCGTTGTTAAAGCCTGCGAAAGCAATATCCCTAGGAATGGAAATGCCCTTTTCCTTCAGGGCAAGCATGCAGTGAACTGCCACTGTATCATTTGCACAAAAAACGCCATCTGGCCGCATATTTACTTTCATATTTAATATATGATTTGCAACTTCTTCACCTGCCTGTTCACTCAGGTCACATATATAAACCAGCTTATTGTCAAAATTTAAATTATGATCTTGTAAGGCTGTTTTATATCCTTCCATGCGGTCTGAATATATATCCCGCATCAGGTTTCCACTAACATGCATTATACGTTTGCAACCTTGCTCTGCAAGATGAGAAGTAACAGCATAAGCCGATTTGAAATTGTCAATTACAACTGCGGTACTATCGTTCGATAAATAAGCACGGTCAAAAAACACAACAGGTATTTTTTTGTTAAAAAAAATCTGAAGGTGATTGATATTTTTTGTGTCATAGGCAAGCGAAATAAGTAAACCGTCAACTCTGCTGTTAAACATTGTTTGAACGTTTATTTTTTCCTTTTCAGATTTCTCAAGTGATTGTGTAATAATAAGATTGTAGTTTTCTTTACTTGCAATGTGTTCCATGCCTGCCAGTGCAGCAGACATGAAATTGCTGTTCAGCTTAGGAACAATCACTCCTATTGTATGTGTATTTTTGTTTCTTAGATTACTTGCAAAAGTATTGGGGCGGTATCCTAATTCTTCAGCCTTTTTTAAAATACGTGAAATGGTGTTTTTGCTGATGCTGCTGTTTTTTTTTAGCCCTCTGCTGATCGTAGCAGGGGAAAGTTTTAGCTCTCTGGCAAGATCGTAAATTGTAATTTCATCTGACATGTGCAGCGGAAAATTAGAACTGTTTGTCTGACTAAGGTAGGTTTTTTTTTAAAAAAAAATGCAATCGGTTGCATTTTTCAAAATATTTCCTACATTAGCCTTGAAATTGCGATACAGAAAACTTCAGATGAATGTATTTGAGTGCGAATAGCGCATATAGATAACTTGATCTGATATTAGTCTGGATAATATATTTCAGGAGTATGGATTTTGATTGAGCCTTTTTGTTTTTTGTAAATTAAAATCCATTTTTTAAAACAAATTTATGCAACCGATTGCATTGTCATAGATTCCTTCAATTAGGATTATAAAACGAAAGCTGCTGTCATTTATGAGAAATTTTGATAATTCTCTTAATTGCTTTATAAAGGAAAACTCTGAAAGGGGTTGGCCTTCATTCCTTCCGGTTATAAATCGTATTGACTTAGTTAGACTCAAGAGAAATAATAATTCCCCTGAACAACAATGCAGCAGCTTTTTCTTAGTGAGAAGTTGTGAAAAGGGTGAGGCCTCATTCCGTGCAGGAATTGTTATCAAATCCGCTTATGCTGAATTTCATTCTTTATCCACGCAACAGCTAAGCATATATCGAAAAATAAATATTTCATTTCATACTATTCAAAAGCTAAAACAACAACTATCTGAAGAAAAACGCCCGATTGTTATCATGTTTTAAACAAAAAACCAGAATTGATTATGCCAAACAAAAAATTCGCTTTATCATTCTTTAAAAGAATGTTAGTGAACGCAGCAATGCTCATGTCAACGCTGCTTTTACAATTCCTGTTTTCGCAATCTGTATTTGCACAGGATATAACCGTTAAAGGCAAAGTAATGGGAGAAGGGGGGGCTCCATTACAAGGTGTTTCCGTTATTATAAAAGGTACCAGCAAGGGTACCACAACTGATGCTTCAGGTAACTTTTCCCTACCGGCATCAAAAGGACAGGTTCTTGTAATTTCTGCAGTTAGCTATGCCACAAAAGAAATTAAAGTTAGCGATGCTGTTATAACAATACAGCTTGAATTACTTGATAAAGCTTTGGGTGAAGTGGTAGTTGTTGGTTATGGTACTCAACGTAAAAAAGATGTTACAGGAGCAGTAAACCTTGTAAGTGCCAAGGCTTTGAAAGAAGTACCAACAGCTAATTTCCAAAATGCCTTGCAGGGGCATGCTCCGGGTGTGGATATTCAAACCGTAGGCACTGGCCCTGGTGCAGGTGCTGTTATGCGTATTCGTGGTGTGCGTTCTGTATTGGGAAGCAATGCGCCACTAATAGTTGTGGATGGTATTCCTTACATAGGTAATTTGAATGATATTAATACTGACGATATTGCTTCATTAAGCATCCTGAAAGATGCATCTGCTACAGCTATTTATGGAAGCCGTGGTTCTAATGGGGTTATATTAATTACCACAAAACGTGGTAATACAGGTGTGGCTAAGGTAACTTATAATGGCTATTATGGTGTTGGTACTGTTGCTAATAAATATCCTGTTTTTAACGGGCCGGAATATATTGCCATGCATACGATTGCAGGAGCAGCAAGTAACGGTGTTTTTCAACCGAATGAACTGAAAAATATGGCAGCAGGTAACTATACCGACTGGCAGGATTTGATGTATCAAAATTCCATAAAAACAAACCATTATCTTACAGTAACGGGTGGTAACGATGGCAGTACTTATGCTTTCGGCGGTGGTTATTACAAGGAAACTGCTGTATTGCCCGGTCAGGATTATCAGCGTGGGTCTTTAAAATTATCCATTGACTCCAGAATAGGCAAGTGGTTAAAGATAGGTGTAAACACAATGAATAGCCTGAGTATTCAAAAAGGAGCACAGTTTGTTGCCGGCAGTACTATGTTTCCAACACTGGCAACCAGTCCTTTGGTAAGCCCTTACGACAGTACCGGTAAAATTGTATTCAATGCAATGGGGCAGGGTAACAGCAATGATTTACAAGGCAACTACAACCCGTTATTGTTAAAGAATAATAATGGTATGTGGGTTGATAAAAAGAGAATCATCCATACGTTTAACAGCCTTTTTGCAGAAGCAAACCTCTACAAAGGTTTGAAATA
The DNA here is from genome assembly GCA_002336115.1 of Chitinophagaceae bacterium UBA1953. GTDB lineage: Bacteria > Bacteroidota > Bacteroidia > Chitinophagales > Chitinophagaceae > Lacibacter. Next base: position 388,853 of record DDEN01000041.1, on the reverse strand, counting down.
CCGCTTTAATTTAGGTTTGGATTACTCACAGGAAGAAGATGACCAGTTCCAGGCAGCCGACCATTTTAATGGTTCTACCAATCCGGCTACCAACTCTAACCCAAGTTACTTCAGACCTACAACCGGCAACCATGCAGTGGTGAATAATGCTGAAACATGGTCTTACACGGCAGAAAATTTATTGACTTACGAAAAAAATATCGCCAAACATCATATTGATTTTACCGGTTTATACAGTATTCAACAACAACAATATCATAATACGCAGGTTAGTAAAGATTCGATGTATTCCGACCAAACACAGTATTTTGATATGTCCCAGTCAGTGCCATTAACAGCAGCTAATGCCTCCATTTCAGGCGGAGAAGTATCTTCTGCTATTATTTCTTACATGGCTCGTGTTAATTATGCTTACGACAACAGGTATATGATTACCGGAACGTACAGAAGAGATGGTTCTTCTGTATTAGCTACAGGACATAACTGGCACCAGTTTGGAGCTGTATCTGCCGGTTGGAATATTATGAACGAAAAGTTTATAGGAAGCAGCTTAAAACTGGCGTGGATTAGTACATTAAAGCTTAGAGCTGGTTACGGGCAAACCGCTTCTCAGTCAGTAAGCGCTTATTCCGCATTAGGCAGTGTTACCAATAACAATGGTCTTGGTGGGCAAGCGGGCGATATGAGCAAGAGTACCATTGTAAAATATAATTATGGTTCAAGCATAGTAGTAGGTTATTATTTAGCAGGATTGCCTAACCCGGATTTGGATTGGGAATATACCAATACTCTGAATATAGGTTTGGATTACGGTTTTTTAAATAATCGTATTACAGGCGCTATTGAATATTATAATGCAGTTACCAATAAATTATTGTTCTCTCAGCAATTGCCTACTTCTTCCGGCGTAAGTAATCCTTTTAACGTAAACGTAGGGCAAATGAAAAACTGGGGTATGGAATTTTCTGTTTCTTCTGTAAATATTCAACCGAAAACAACTGATGGATTTAGCTGGACAACGGATTTAAACTTGTTTTTCAACAAGAACAAATTGACTAAACAAATTGGTTCTACTACTCAAAATATAGGAAACCAGCTATTTACCGGCTATTCGATGAGTTCAATTTACGATTATAAAAACTTAGGTATCTGGCAAATTTCAGAAGCTGCCGAAGCTGCCAAATTCGGCTCATCACCTGGGATGATTAAATTACAGGATTATGATGGAAATGGATCAATTACTACTGCCGACAGGCATATTATCGGTAACGGCGACCCTGTTTTACAGGGTGGGATGACCAACACTTTCTCTTACAAAGGATTTGATTTAGGAATTACTATGTATGCCCGTTTTGGTGGTTTACTGGTGAGCCAGATACATCAATGGTCTTCTTCTTATTTAACAACTTTGGGCTCAGGTTCCAGTTTCGGCAGAAACTCTATAAAAGTAGATTACTGGACACCTACCAATCCTTCCAACTGGTTCCCAACTATTGCGAATGGTACAGGCGGATGGAGCAGTGCAGGAACGACTACTTCTTGGCAAACGCTGGGTTATTACAATGCTTCGTTTTTACAAATTAAAGCTATTAATGTCGGATATACATTAAAGGGTAAATTATTGAAGCAAATAGGCGTACGTTCTGTTCGTGTTTACGGTTCGGTGGATAATGTAGGATTCTTGTTTTCTCCATATATGCGTAAAACAGGTATTGCGCCAATTGCTACTAATCAGGGGCCGTCAGGAGTTAGCAGTCCCGATAATTTACGTACAGGGCAGAACTCTATCACTACAATTAGTGCATCAACACCGCTTACCCGGAATTACATGCTGGGATTAAACGTGAATTTTTAAATTCCTAAAAAGATTGTTATGAAAATAAAAACAATAAAAGTTATCATAGGCTCCATGTTTACAGCAGCCATAGTTCTATTTGCTATGGACAGTTGCAGTAAAAAATTAGACGTGCAGCCCAAAACTGTTAATACAGTAGCAATGTTCCAAACTTCTCAGGGAATTCAATTGGCTGTGAACTCCGTTTACTCAGGGTTACGTTACATTTATGGCCCTGAAGGCGACAATTTAACAGGCGATGTAGGTACAGATATGTGGTGGGGAAATGCCGGCGGTTCTGCAGCAGCATATCAACTTAGCAGTTATACATTTGACTATACTGATGGCTCCATTTTAACGTTGTGGAACAGAACGTTTAATAATATCAACATGTGTAATGGTATTATTACATGGGCACCGGGTATTCCCGGCATAGATACTGCCAATATTTTAGGACAGGCACATTTTTTAAGAGCTTTGAACTATTTGAATCTGGTATCGCAGTTTGGTGCCATACCTGTGGATCTTGGAAGCGGTGATTGGGCATTTAACCAGTCTTCTTTCGCCGGGTTTAACCGTTTGCCTGCGAACGATATTTTAACCAAAGACTGGGCTGGTATCATCAGCGATTTAATCTATGCTACAAAAAATCTGCCCGATAAACGTGGTTTCGGCACTACAGGTGCAACGGGCGCTTTTACTTTATCAAAACCGGCCGCTTTTGCTTTGCTGGCAAAGGCGTATATTTTCAAGGGCTATTCTGCAAATGCGGAATCTACCGACTGGCAAAATGCCTATAATGCAGCTATGCAGTTAATAAACAATCAATCGAAATACGGTTGTAGCTTATTAGCAAATTATGCAGATGTAGTAGCAGAGGGGAACGATTATAACACTGAACTATTGTTTGCAGTAGAGCGTATCCCGGGTAATACTGGAGCTAATGAAGAAAGTGCTTTTAATGGACTGGCTGCAACTTCCGGCGGCAAGGATGTAAATGCATCGAATGATTATAATATGAGCTATGATGCAACTCCTGCTCCTCTTGCAAGTAGTGGTAAGAACCCCTGTGGCACACGTACACCACTGTACGGCAGACCTATGCGGGTAATCTGCCCAACTTCGTTTTTATACAATACCCTTTTTGCCGATAAAATAAACGACAGTCGTTATGATGGTACTTTTAATTATGCCTATTTATGTACCGTTCAAACCACTTCCACTTATCCTTCAGGAAGTACTTATTCAGGAAGCTTTACTTATAATGTAGGTGATACAGCTATTGTAATAGCGCATAGTCTCACTGAGTATTCTGCGTTGGTATCTGCACAATTAAAATCGGCAAAACCCTACAGGGTAATCAGTCCGGCTGAAATGCCAGGGATTAATGGTACTTACCCCGGTTCAGGCGGAGCTTCTCAGCCTGTTTTAATGCCTCCCATGAAGAAATATTGGGATTCCAAAAGAAGCAGTGCAAATGAAGGTGGCGGCCGACCTTATCCGGTACTCAAATTATCCGAAGTGTATTTGTTGGCAGCAGAAGCTTGCCTGAAAGGTGCAGGAGCTGGGACTACAGAAGCAGCGTCGTTAATTAATGTATTGAGAACAAGAGCAGCTTATCGTACAGGTTTGTCGTCTGCCGATTTGACAACCCGTGTTGCAGCTATGCAAATTACTCCTGCACAGGTAACACTTGACTTTATTTTGGATGAACATGGCCGTGAATTAGCTGGCGAGGCAAATCGTTGGGTGGATTTAGCGATGCGTGGGCAATTAGTAAATCGTGTAAAACTCTACAATCCGCCGGCAGCAGCCAATATAAAGGATTATATGTTGTTGAGGCCAATTCCAAAATCACAGTTAGATAACCTTACCGTACCAAATGCATCTCAATTCCAAAATACTGGATGGTAATTTAATTAAGAATTAAAATTTTTAAGATATGAATAATCAATTTAAATATCTGATACTTGTACTGTTGGCTACGGGCATATTAAATTCTTGTAGCAAAATGAAAGGTATAGGGATACTGAATACCGGTAGTTTCAATGATACTTCCGGTACATTAAAATCTGTAGCAGGTAGTGTGGCCATTGGTTTTGCGGCTTATCAGGGCGATGCGGGTTTTGCAAAATATTTTCCTGTTATTGTTAAGGAAGGGTCGGTTATTACTCCAGGCAATGAAATGAAACATGGTTCCATTGTGCAGAATGATGGCACAATGAATTTTACTAAGGCAGATGCTTTGTACAGCCAGGCCAATGCAGCAGGAATAAAAGTATTTGGACATACTTTGATGTGGCATCAACAGCAGAATGCTACATATCTTAAAAGTATTGCAGGTAATGGTAGTGCGGTGTTGACAAGTGTTCTTCCTAACTCCGGATTTGAAGATAGAGCAAACGATCCATACCCGGATTGGAACTCTTATAACGGAGGCATCACACGATCCATTGATGAAACTGCTGCTAATGTAAGGACGGGTAAACGCAGCCTGAAATTGAATTTGCCTGTAAAACAATCTGCAAATTATAGCGCTCAGTGTGTTAGTGCCAATGTAGCGGTTGATGCTGGTACCGATTATATTGTTATTGCTTACGTAAAAGGCAGTGATGCGAGTGGTACTATTCAATTACAATTACAAACGTCTTCTTATGGAAACGTTGGCGGTTATTCAGGCAATTTAGCTGTAGGGACAAGCTGGACCTCATTATCTAAAATTTTTAACACAGGAAGTAATACCAGTGTACACCTGACTTTTGATTGCGGATTGATTGCTTCATCAACATGGATAGACGATGTTATATTCATGAAAAAAGCAGACTATGATGCAGCCCAAGCTGCTGCTAGCGGACCCGCAACTGCTGCACGGGTAGATTCACTCATGAAATTATGGATTGTAGGTACATCTACTGCTCCTGGTATTGTTACACACTACGCCGGTAAGGTAATCGCATGGGATGTGGCCAATGAAGTGTTGGCAGAAAACGGTACTATACGTACAAGCAGTAATACAACTGTACCAAGTGGTCGTACGGATTATTTCTTCTGGGCCGATTATATGGGCAAAAACGGAATTGTTAATGCTTTTAAATATGCACATCAGGCAGATGCTAATGCAAAGCTGTTTATTAACGATTACAATCTTGAATCAAGCAAAGCGAAGACCGATTCTTTAGTGGCTTTAGTAAGTTATATCAAGGCCAATGGTGGGCAGGTAGATGGCATAGGTACACAAATGCACTGCGATGCGCTTACTACCTCCTATACAGGAATCGATTATATGTTCCAGCAACTGGCTGCAACTGGTTTACAGATAAGAATATCTGAACTGGATGTTACGATTAAAGCATCGGCTACAGATGCCACCATTGCCGATCCGTTAATGTTAGGTTATCAGGCAGCAATGTATCAGTACATCATTAATTCTTATTTTAAAAATGTTCCTGTTGCACAGCGTTATGGCATTACGTTTTGGGGAGTTGATGACCCTGATAGTTGGAGATCATCTCAATTGCCGGTATTGTGGGATAAGAATTTTGCCAAAAAGCCTGCTTATTCGGCTGTGTCAAAAGCGTTACAGGGTAAATAAATTTTCTTAAGAAGAAGGGGTTTTGATCTGGATTAAATAATTATGATGAAAAAAATTATAATCATTTGTTTATGTACATTATTAAATCTTAATTCTTCTTTTTCACAGGGTAATAACTTACCTCATTTGGAAAAGAAGAACGGAGACCTTCAGTTATTTGTTCATCAAAACCCTTTTTTAATACTTGGAGGAGAGTTAGGAAATTCCAGTGCTTCAAGTATAGATTATTTAAGACCCTTTTTCCCTTACCTGAAATCGATGAACCTCAATACGGTTCTTGCTCCTGTTTATTGGGAGTTTCTTGAACCGGAAGAAAACAAGTTTGATTTTTCATTGGTTGACGGAATGATTTCTGAAGCCAGGAAGAATAATTTAAAACTCGTTTTTCTCTGGTTTGGCACATGGAAAAACAGTATGAGCTGTTACACTCCTGTTTGGATGAAAACAAACTCGAAACGTTTCCCGAGAACATACGACAGCACAGGAAGAAGCCATGAAATTTTTTCAGTGTTCGGTAAAGAAACCCTCGAAGCCGATAAAAAAGCGTTTGCTGCTTTGATGAAGCACATTAAAGAAGCAGATGCTGAAGAGCATACTGTCATCATGGTGCAGGTTGAAAATGAAATTGGCATGCTTACAACAGCAAGGGAAATTTCTAAAACAGCCAACGGTTTTTATAACAGCCAGGTGCCAAAAGAACTGTCTGCTTATCTGTTGAATAATCAGCAGGCACTTGTTCCTGAGCTAAAAGATAAATGGACAAAGCAGGGAAGTAAAACAAAAGGAACATGGACTGAATTATTTGGCAATGATAGTTACACAGAAGAAATTTTCCAGGCATGGTATTATGCAAAATATACCAATGAAGTTGCAGCAGCAGGAAAGAAGGAATACAATCTGCCCATGTACGTAAATGCAGCCTTGCCACGACCCGGAAGAAAGCCTGGTGAATATCCAAGTGCAGGTCCTTTACCGCACATTATGAATATATGGCAGGCAGCAGCATCTTCCATTGATATGCTTTCTCCCGATTTTTACAATCCTGATACAAAGTACTGGTGTGATTTGTATGTAAGAAACAGTAATGCTTTATTTGTGCCGGAAATGCGTTTTGAAGAATCCTGCTCTGCTAAAGCATTGTTTATTCTTGGTCACTATCACGCAATTGGTTTTTCACCCTTTTCGATTGAAAATGCAAAAGGAAAAGCAAAAGATGAACTTAGTAACAGCTATGCGTTGATTAACCAGCTTTCAGATTTAATTCTAAGCAGGACATGGCTGAACTATGATGGATTTCTGATTGATAAAAAAGATGGTGTACAGGAAGTGCAGATGAGAAATTATAAAGTGAAAATAAGTCATGAATATTCAATGGGCTGGAATGCAAATGCAAAAGATTCAGTATGGCCTTCTGCAGGAGTAATAATTATTCAGCTTTCGGAAAAAGAGTTTATTATAGCAGGAACAGGTGCAGTTGTAACGTTTGAAAACAACGACAGGAATTTTGTAACCAACCTGCTAAAGGTTGATGAAATTGAAATCAAAGAAGGGAAAGAAAAATTTATAAAGCGGATGAATGGAGATGAAGACCATCAGGGCAGGCATGTAAGAATTGATGCCGGTAACTGGCAGATTCAAAAAGTTACACTATATGATTCTCCTGCAAAGAATGAATAAAAAGAGATTTAATCTGCAACTCGTTTTTTACTGAAATCAGGTTTCTTGTTTGCATGCCTGTAAAATTTATCTATTCTTATCTTGTTTGGGAAATAGTTTCCTTAATTTGACCCGGCGGTTTTAACGTGACACGTAGAACTTCTTTAAAAGCATATTGCTATTTGTATCTCCTGCGGAAAGGGATTGACAGGAATAATTAATCTATTGTTGTTGTAAAAAAGTGTAGTAGCCTCGTCAGCTAAGTTTTCGGATTTTTGCTTATTCTTATTAATTTCTATTGTCTCGAAATCTTTGCTGGGTAAAGTTGTTATTAATTATAATAGTTTCCAATTGTGTATCCTTTTCTGTACCCCGCAATAATTTTGAAACATATAATTAAGATTAATTTTTGCCTGAGAGGTTCAATCGCTGAGCACAACCTTCTTATATTGAAATCAAAGAACAATAAATTTTACGGAAGTTATTTAAGCAAAGCTATACCGCTTTTGTTAGCAGTGCCAGTAAAAGAGAATCGAGTAATGCTCCCAAGTTTTGGGATAATAGAAAACGAAGAGCAAAGCCACTTACAGAACTTGCTCTTGATTTGTGTTTTGGTAATGATAATATTATTAAAACGGAGACAGTCTTACTTTCAGAATTGTCAGATTATTTGAACAGGGGAATGAAGCTGGCTAAACATAAATATAAATCAAATACACTTTCATAAGTCAGAGATTTATTTGTATTCATGTCACCGACTGGACAGCGTGTATCAGACTTAATGAGTTTTAGTCCAAAACAGTTAACTCTATTGTTTTGCCAATAACGTATTATGCGCTGCAGATTTTAAAGAAGTATGAAAAAAGGGTATTCGCTCCCAAAATTTGAAGAACAAAGATTTAATGCTTTGCTGAAAGAGATGGTGACAGAAGTTGGTTTAACCAGAACAGTTCCATTATAGAGCGAAGAAAAGGGGTCGTTGCACATTAATATGCCATTAAATGAAGTATTGAGTAGTTGTATCGATAGAAAGATGTTTATTACGAACGCTTTGATCCTTGGTATGTCTGAAATGGAAGTGAAGAAAATTTCTGGGCATAAAGATGACAAGTCGTTCAGGCGTTATTTAGAATTAGGTAATAGTGCTATACAAAAAGCAAATGATAAGCTAAATGAAAAAAGCGTGAAGGCGACACTGAAAAGGCTTGCTGGTAAAGTATAGTAATGAACCAATGACCAGATAAAGTATTTGCTTTATTACTGAAGATATGGGTAATGTTTTAGTTGTGTAATGCCAATTATCAGCTTTTTATGATCTTCATATCCATTCATAAGCGTTTGGATAAAATTCTCATTTTGAGCGTTTCTTTTCCTTCTTTCTTCAAATTAAAAAGCATTGAGAGTATTAATACTGATTTTGAACATGTTTCGATTATTTTATAGTTAGCATTAATGCTAAACAAAGCTCCATTTTTTTTAAGCTATATTTGTTTTCCTCCCTGTTCAAAAAAATGAAATAGTTGGTTAATGAAGAACGGTATAGGCGCAATAATAAAATTTATATTACTGTTGTTATTGCCAACCGGCAATGGCAGTATTTATGGTCAGGTACCTTTAGACTTTAAACATATCACAGTTGAAAATGGATTGTCGTCCGGGTCAGTGCTTTCTCTTGCGCAGGATGACAAAGGTTTTCTTTGGGTGGGTACAATGGATGGGTTAAACAGGTATGATGGCAAAAGAATAAAAGTATATAAATCGTTTTATGGTAATAACCCAATTGGCTCGGGAATAAAAATTGCCCAGTTACTGACCGATAAAAAACAAAACTTATGGATTGGTACTCAAAACGGATTGTATGTTTATAATAATCGCCTTGATTCTTTTCGGGTGTTTTACCATTCAGATAGAGACATAAACAGCATTTGCAGCAATGATATTAAAGCGCTGTTTATGGACAGTGATGAGAATATCTGGGTCGGCACATCCAATGGTTTATGTAAGCTGGAGCGAGGAAGTGATTTTCGTTTTCAGCCAGTCCAGCTAAGTAATAAGAATGAAAATCAAAGATTTAATGATGTGTATTCTGTTTTTCAAAGTAGTTCTGGTTTAATACTGGTTGGTACTGCTAATGGAATTGTTTTTTTATCTGAGCAAAAGCAAAACGGGATTAAAAACTATTCTGCTTCAGTTGCGTTAAGAAATATCACCATCCGGAGTATTGCTGAAGATAAAGCCAAAGCAATTTGGGTTGGAACTCACGGGAACGGTTTGTTTAAGCTGAATGAAAAAGGTGATGTGGAGAAACACTATACTCATCAGGTTAATCAGAAAAACGGTTTAGTGAGTAATACTATCCGGAAGCTGAAAGTTGACAGGCAAGGTGTTTTGTGGATAGGTACACTCGAAGGTTTGAACCTGTTTCATGAGTCGTCAGAATATTTTGAAACCTATGTTCAGCAACCGGATGATAGCAAAACGCTGAATTTTAATTCCATATACGATGTTTTTGAAGACCGGCAGGGGATCATGTGGATCGCTACTTTTTTTGGTGGATTGAATTACGCAGAATTGATAAAAACTCCCTTTGTTATTTATCAAAGCAAAAACGACGAAACCGGGCTTAGCAGCAATGTTATTCAGCCCATTATTGGTGATGAAAAAAATAATCTATGGATTGGCACTGAAGCTGAAGGCCTGAATTACTTCGACAGGCAAAAGGGTGTTTTCAAAAGGTTTAAAAGGAACGGAACATTGGTGAATAGTTTGAGTTCCAACCTGGTGAAAGCGCTGACAATGGACAATAAGAACCGCATTTGGGTAGGGACTACCGATGGTTACATTGATGTTATTGATCACTCTGGTAAAAAACTGTTTCAGTTCAGTACTAAGGATTCCGATGCTGTTTATTTAACGGATAATGTAATGGATATCCTTAAGGATAGTCAAAACAGAATATGGATAGGCTCGCAGGAAAGCGGTATTCGTATTTATGACATTAAAAGGAATAAATTAGAAAAATTTGAAGTTGTTTATCCTGGGAAGCAACTCTCCAGCAAGAATATTAACTGCCTTTTTGAGGATTCAAAAAAGAATGTCTGGATAGGAACGGGTCATGGCCTGAGCTTATTACAGTTTGTCGGCAATAGTGTAAGTGTGGAAAATTTCCGGCAAAAAAATTATTCGGACCAGTTACAATCTGATTTTATTAATTGTATCGCCGAAGATAAAAAAGGCATGATTTGGTTTGGAACTTATTCGGGTCTTTCATGTTACGATCCCGTAAAAAAAGTGTTTAGTACTTATACTGTAAAGGATGGGCTCATTGATAATAAGGTTGTAGGTATTGTAGTAGATAATAATGACAATTTATGGGTAAGTACCGGTAATGGCATCAGCCGGATCAGTATATCAAGAACACAGTTTTATTCTTACAATACCAATGATGGGTTACCCGGAAATGTGTTCAACTACAGATCAGCTTATAAAGACAAAAAAGGGCATGTTTTTTTTGGTGGTTATAAAGGTATGATTGAGTTTGTACCGGATGAAATTCAGATCAATGAGTATTCTCCCCGAATTATATTAACCGGTCTGCAGATTAACAAAAATCCGGTTAATCCGAATGATAATTCGAAAGTACTGTTCAGGAACATTTATGAAACAGACAACATCGATTTGCGGTATGATCAGAGTACGCTTACTATTGACTATGCTGTAATGAATTTTATAAAGCCTGCAAAAAACAGGTCGGCATACAGGTTAGAAGGGGTGAATATGGACTGGATTTATACTGATGCTCATTCTGCTTCATTTATTAATTTACCTCCTGGGAAATATAAGTTACTTATAAAAGGCTGTAATAATGACGGTATCTGGAGTACAGCACAGCCAATTCTTCAAATTAGAATTTTTCCGCCTCTCTGGAAATCATGGTGGGCTTATACACTGTATGTATTATTGATTTCTGTTATTACGGCTGCAATTATCTTTTTTTTTAATTCCCGGATTGCATTAAAACGGAAGTTTGAGTATGAGCATATGATGTATTTAAAGCAACAGGAATTACATCAGTCAAAAATGAAATTCTTTACTCATATTTCACATGAAATCAGAACTCCCCTGACACTTATTATAGGGCCAGTAGATAGAATGAGGCGACTCTTTACGGGAAATGAAAAGGTTGAGAAAATGCTCAATACGATTAGGGTCAATGCCGAGCAACTGCTGAAACTGACGAACGATTTAATGGATTTCAGAAAAGCAGATGCGGGTCATACGCAGTTAAAAATTGAAGAGGCCGACATTGTAGCATTAGCAAAATCTGTATATGAAAAATTTAATGAAGAGGCAATCAGAAAGTCGGTGGACTTCCAATTCAATACTACAAACGAAAGTATTTTAGCATGGTACGATACTTATCATCTGGAAATAGTACTTACAAACTTGTTGTCAAATGCATTCAAGTTTATTCCCGAATCAGGAAAGATTTCATTAACGCTGGAGAAGAATGGTAACGAAAGCCTATATATTAAGGTTCTTGATAATGGTATCGGTATTCCGCTTGCGAGTCAGCAAAAGATTTTTACCGAATTTTACCAGGCAGAAACAGGCAGTGTTAAGAATATGGGCTCTGGTATTGGATTGGCATTTTCAAAAATGTTGATTGAACTGCATAAAGGGAAACTTAAATTCGTGAGCGGGATAAATCCTGAAACCGGCAAAATGGAAACATGTTTTTCAATAACATTGCTCCTTGGAAAAGAGCATTTTAATGGAGAAGATATTACAACAGTGTCTGTTGATTAGCGCACTAATTTTTGCAAATGGCTGATAAAAAAATACTTATTGTAGAGGATCATAAGGATCTAAGGGAGTTCATCAGGGAATGCCTTGAAGAAGAATATAGTGTACTGGAAGCAGAAAACGGTTTGAAAGGGTGGGAGATTGCTACTACGCTACTGCCTGATCTGATTGTGACAGATGTGGCAATGCCCGAAATGGATGGCAACGAGTTTTGCAGAAATCTGAAATCAGACATGCGGACCAGCCATATTCCTGTGATTATGCTTACAGCAAAAGTGGCCGTAGATCAGCAGTTGGAAGGGCTTGATAGTGGGGCGGATGTATATCTGACCAAGCCGTTTAATGAGCAACTTTTATTAAAGTATATCGGCAATCTTTTGAAAGCAAAAGAAATACTCCGGCAGCTATTCAGTAAAAAGATATACCTCGAACCTTCCGATGTGGAAGTTGGAACAATTGACAGGAAGTTTATGGAAAACCTGATGGCTGTTATCGAAGCCAATCTCAGTAATTCCAGTTTTAATATCCAGGATCTTTCAAGGGAATTGGGCATGAGCAAGACGGTGCTTTATCGGAAGTTTAATGCGCTTGTAAAAATTCCCATTGCTGAATTTCTGAAAAATTTCCGCTTAAAAAGGGCTGCTTTTATGCTTACTCATGACAAATTTACTGTAACAGAAGTGGCTTGGGAAGTTGGTTTCAGCAATGGCAAATACTTCGGGAAAGAGTTTAAGAAATTTTTCGGGGTTAGTCCTTCTGAATATCTCTCAGATTTTCTGAAAAATGGCGGCAATCGTAGTTTTAGGTAAAGAACTGCCCCAATTCTGTTACGATTTTGACCATAGCAAGTCATTTGGGTAAATGAAATTTGTGTTTTGAGTTCAAATCACGATTAACTGTGTGCCCATATGCAAAAAAATAAATCAGTATTATGGTTGGTATTAGTGGTCATTATCAGCGCAGTAATGTTCGGTTTTGCTTTTACTCCTTCAGAAAAGAAATATCCGGATTTAGTCAGCCATACAATTGAAACTGCTGAAACGCAATATACTGATATGCTACAGGTTTCTGGTGACATCAGCCGGTATCCCCGTACTGTTGACTCAACTGGTAAAACATCTTACGTGCCTATTTCTGATTGGACAGGAGGTTTTTGGCCTGGCATCCTCTGGTATATGTTTGAAATCACACACGACAGCAGTTGGGAAAAACAAGCTGTTAAATGGACAGAAAGCCTCGAAAAAAATCAATTTAATACTCAGCATCACGACCTTGGTTTTATGATGTATTGCAGCTACGGAAATGCATACAGGTTGACAAAGAATGAAGCCTATAAAAAAATTCTGATTCAATCGGCACAATCACTGGCTTCACGCTTCAATCCCAAAGTTGGGTGCATTAAATCATGGAATTCCCGTTTGTCATGGGATGGCCATACATTATGGAATTACCCTGTTATTATTGATAACATGATGAATCTGGAACTGTTATTCTTTGCTTCAAAAGTTACAGGTGATTCCAGCTTCCGGAAAATTGCAATAAAGCATGCTGAAGTGACGATGAAAAATCATTTTCGTTCCGATTTCAGTTCGTACCATGTAGTAAATTATGATACACTTACAGGTAAAGTGCTGAATCGCCAAACTTGTCAGGGTTTTGCTGATAATTCAACCTGGGCAAGGGGGCAGGCATGGGCTATTTACGGATATACAATGATGTATCGGGAAACCCGTGACAAGCGTTTTTTGCAACAGGCCAGAAAATTGGCAGATTTTTATATCAATAATCCCAGATTGCCAAAGGATAAAGTGCCTTATTGGGATTTTAATGTAGATGAGAAAGGATATATCCCTGATTGGAATTATGCTGCAAGGAAGCTTTCTTACATACCTCGGGATGCTTCATCTGCCGCCATCGTTGCTTCTGCTTTGTTTGAACTGGGAAGTTTTCTCGGAAAGGAAGGGTTAGTCTATGAGGATTTTGCTGTTGCTACTTTAAAAAGTCTGGGATCCAATGCCTATTTAGCCGAACCGGCTTCTAATAACGGGCATTTTCTTTTAAAACATTGTACAGGTAGCTTTCCGCATAATCAGGAGGTGGATGTTCCTCTGGTATATGCTGATTATTATTATCTGGAAGCGTTGTTGCGGTATACAAAATTGAATAAAAAAAACTCTTGAGAAAAGATATTTTCTCAGGCAATGGCTGATTGCAAATATTACTTACCAAAAATGTAAATGATGAGAAATTGGTTACTTGCAGTAATGATGTGTTTGGGCAATGTCGTTTTTGCTCAACAAACAATTAAGGGAACCGTAACAGATACTGAAGGAAAGCCTTTAGAGAATGTCACTGTTGCCCTGAAAGGAACGAAAGTTGCCACAATTACTAACAGCAGTGGTGCTTATTCCATAGCAGTTAGCGGTTCAAACCCGCTCCTTATTTTTAGTTCGGTTGGATATATTCAACGGGAACTTTCGCCCAAAAGCGGTACAGTACTGAATGTTGTATTACAATTAAAAGTTACAGAGTCTGAAGAAGTGGTGGTGATTGGTTATGGCACAGTGAAGAAAAAAGACCTGACCGGATCAGTTGCCAGGGTTGACATGGCTGATATTGTAAAAGCGCCAGTTGCATCCTTTGATCAGGCATTGGCGGGCAGAATTGCAGGTGTACAGGTGAACTCAACAGATGGGCAACCTGGTAATTCTATCAATATTGTGGTACGTGGCCCCAATTCGGTTTCCCAATCCAATGCACCATTGTATGTAGTGGATGGATTTCCAATTGAGGATATGGACAATAATACACTGAACCCTGCTGATATTGAGTCAATTGAAGTATTAAAAGATGCTTCGGCTACTGCTATTTACGGTGCCCGTGGTGCCAATGGTGTGATCATGATTACTACCAAACGTGGAAAAACCGGTGCGCCTACAGTAAAGTACAGCGGCTATTTTGGTGTGCAGCAGAATATTAAGAAAATGCGTGTACTCAGCCCGTACGATTACATTGTAATGCAATTGGAAATGAATCCCAGTACAGCAGATTATGCCGGAGCAGGAAGCACTGTTACACCCCGGCAACTTTATCTGAGCGGAGGCACCACTCTCAACTATTATAAGGATACGGCATCAGCCCTCGATTATCAGGGTCAGATATTTCAGCCGGGCTATACATCAAGTCATACTATTTCAGTTACAGGTGGTAACGATAAAACGAAGTATGCTTTTTCCGGGAACTACTTTGATCAGAACGGGATAATTATAACTTCTGCTTATAAAAGATACCAGGGGAGATTTTCTTTGGATCAAACCATTAACAACAAATTAAAAGTAGGATTAAATGCTAATTACAGTTACATGGAGCGAAGCGGGTTAAGCGTTGGTGCAAGCACTGGCCTTATAACTCCCAGTCTCAATCTCATGTATAGCGTTTGGGGATCAAGGCCGGTAAATGCAAGCCCGCAAAGTCTGGCTTTTCTTAAAAATCCGGATTTAGACTTTACTGAGGATAGCGATACTGACCCCCTTGTAGGAACCAATAACGATTACCGGTTCAATCCCTATAAATCGTTAAAGAACACCATTAACAGAGGTTATACAAAGGATCTGATCAGCAATGGATATATTGAATATAAGTTTTTGCCTAGCCTTTTATTAAAAATAACTGGAGGCATTGACGACAGGATTGTTGTAAACCAGGTGTTTTATGGTTCCGGCACAGCACAAGGGTCTTTTTTAAGTGGAGGTGGCGGGCCGAATGGTTCAATTATGAATAATCGATTCACATCAATATTGAATGAAAATTATTTAACCTATACCAAAAAAATTCAAAAAGATCACGATCTCTCGGCGATGATTGGAATGAGCAATCAGCAGGTCAAAACATCGTCTGATGGATTCTCAGCAACCAATGTTCCTAATGAAAAATTAGGAATAGCCGCTTTAGGTCAGGGAACTGCCAAAACAATTACATCATTAAGCTCGTCAAACACACTGGCTTCTTTTTTAGGAAGGGTAAACTACTCTTATAAATCAAAATACTTGTTGACATTGTCTTACAGAGCTGATGGTTCTTCCAAGTTTTCTTCCGATAACCGTTGGGCCTATTTCCCATCGGGAGCATTTGCCTGGCGTATTTCAAGAGAAAGCTTTATGGATAACCTTAAGAATGTGATATCTGATGCCAAATTAAAAATCACCTATGGTAAAATCGGGAATAACAGGGTAACTGATTTCGCATATCTGTCTGTGTATAACCAGGATGCAGGTGCTGCTTATACATTTAATAATCAGGCAATATATGGCGCTTATGTTTCTTCTATCGGTAACTCTAAATTAAAGTGGGAAACTACTGCTTCAACCGATCTGGGGTTAGAAATTGCTTTCTTTAAAAATCGGATAGCACTGGAAGCAGAGGTTTATAATAAATTAACTTCAGATTTGCTCCTGTATTCAAACATCCCCACTTCTACAGGTTATTCGAGAATGTATCAGAACATGGGCAGAGTACGCAACCGTGGTCTTGAACTTGCTCTGAATACTACCAATATTCAAAATAAGAATTTTACCTGGAGGAGTAGCTTTAATATTTCTTTTAACAGAAATAAGCTGTTAGAGCTGACTGAAAACCAGGAATCATTAGGCAGTGCAGTTGGGCCACTTAACAATGTAACCAATTATATTGCTAAAATAGGGCAGCCGTTAGGATTAATGTATGGTTTGATAGCTGATGGACTTTACCAGTTCAGTGATTTTAACCTGAGTACGGCCGGTACTTATGTTTTAAAGAATGAAGTGCCTACTAATGGTAATACCAGGGCTCTTATTCAGCCTGGTGATATTAAGTACAAAGATTTGAATGGTGATGGAATAATTAATGTTAATGACTATACAGTTATTGGCCGTAGTTTGCCTGTACATAATGGAGGCTTTACCAACAATCTGAAGTATAAAAATTTCGATCTGAATATTTTCTTTCAATGGTCGGCCGGAAATGACATTATGAACTATAATAATTATGTGTTTATGGGAGGAACTACCACTGTAAACCAGTATGAAGAATATAAAAACCGCTGGACACCTGACAATACCAATACCAACATTGCAAGGGCAAAAGGATTTAACGGATCTTTTTCTGGTGCTTCCACTTATTATATTGAAGATGGCTCGTTTCTGCGACTTAAAACTCTTTCTTTAGGGTATGAGCTCCCGGCATCACTTCTAAATCGTATTAAAATCAAAGCTGTGAGAGTGTACAGCTCTGTTCAGAACGTAATTACCTGGACGAAATATTCGGGTCAGGATCCGGAAGTGAGCCTGTATAATTCGGCATTAACCGGTGGGTTTGATTACTCATCTTATCCAAGATCAAGAACAATCACTTTCGGGATAGACGTTAGTTTTTAATTTTTAAAAGACAATAATATGAAACGCAATATATATATCATCGCCGGTCTTGTTTTGGTTTCTTTTACGGCCTGTCAAAAATTTTTAAACACTCAGCCAGGAAGCTTTTTATCACCTGCCGATTATTATAAAGGAGCAAATTTAACCAATGCCCTTGCAGCAGTTTATAATCCATTAAGCATTCATAATGAGTTTGCCAAAGGAGTTTTTATTTGTAACGATGAAACTTTTTACGGGGGTGCGGGAAGAACAGTAGGAGGTTATGCTGCGAATGCCTACGATTTTTCAAGTACCAACGTAAATAATTTTTGGACCAGGTGCTATGCCGGCATTGAGCGGGCAAATTTACTTTTGTCTTATGTTGATCCTCATGATCCAAGCGTTGATGTACAGGCTGCCTATGGCGAAGCCTTGTTTTTGAGGGGATACTATTACTTCATATTGGTTTCAAATTTTGGGGATGTACCTCTTAGATTAACACCAGTTACCGGCCCCGACAGCAGTCTGCAATCGCCAAGAACTGATAAGCAGATTGTTTATAACCAGATACTTGCTGACATGAAAACTGCAGAGGGAAAAGTATTTCCTGTCTCACAATTAACAAGCGCCAGTCATGTTTCAAAAAGTGCGGTACAGGGTATTCTTGCCCGTGTGTACCTTACGATGGCTGGTTATCCTCTGAATGGTGGCACAGGTGGTGTCATGGCAATGTATGATAGCGCCAGAACCTACAGCCTCAAAGTAATCAACTCCGGTTTGCACAGCCTTAACCCAAGTTATAGCCAGGTATTTATTAATCATGCGGCAGATACTTATGATACACAGGAAAGTATTTGGGAGGCAGATTTTTCGGGTAACGATAATTCAACTGTTAAATCAAGCAGTTATTTAGGCTCGCAAAATGGGATTCAGTTCACTCTTACCACAGTAATTCCTGGTTCAACGAATCAGGTTTGGCTGGACTCTGGCTACTGTTACGCCTATGCTTATGTAAATCAAAAACTATATAATTTATACGATTCTTATGATGCAAGAAGAGATTGGAATGTTTCCAATTTCACTTATGCTGCAAGTACAACCACTTTACCTTATGTATCAAGAAGACCTATCAGCAATACAGCAGTATTTTCCTATAACAGAACTGTTGCCAAATGGAGGAGAAATTATGAAACAATTTTACCAAAAGGGAAAGATAATTCATCCATCAATTTTCCCATTTTACGCTATGCTGATGTACTGCTGATGTTTGCTGAAGCCGATCTGCAACTGAATGGTGGTACCTGTACATCTGCAGGTATTGACGCTGTGAATGCAGTGCGGGAAAGAGGTTATGGTTTAGCAGGCGCTACAGCACCGCTCAAGTCTTTAACCTTACTAACGCAGGGATCGGGGTATTACAAAGGCAATAATCTTCTCTTCAATAACTATAACAATGCCAGTTTGGGAAATACCAATTTTGGTAATTGGCTGGGTTATTCGTCTACCATTACAGGAAGTACTACTGCTGCCGATGGTAAAGTAACTGATGTGCAACTTACTTCAGGTGGTTTAGGTTTTACAACAGCCAGTGCAGCCCTTATTTACCTGGGTACACCCTGGGCGGCCAATACAACGTATGCGGCAAACCAGCAGGTAATTTATAATGGCAACTTATATACTACAGTTGCTGCAGGTAATTCCAGCAGTATTCCACCAACACATCTGAGCGGTTCATCTGCTGCGTCACAAACAGGAGTGGTGTTTAGTTATGCAGGTACTGCTGCCACTGCCACAGGAACCTTGTTAACAAAGGCAGACGTTGATAAAACTTCAGTAACGCTTCAGGATATTCAGGATGAGCGTGCACGAGAACTTTGTTTTGAAGGTACACGTAAGCTGGATCTGGTTCGCTGGGGTATTTTTTATTCAACAATGGTTTCCGTGTTCAATCAAATGGATACCTGGCCTACTTATGCCACAAATACTAAGGCCAATGCTATTATTGGATATACAACTGTTGCTTCATCGGCACCTGAAAAGTTCCTGTTATTACCTATTCCATCTTCTGAAATCAGCGTTAATAAAAATATTTTACAAAATCCCGGATGGTAAGCATGCCTAAGGAATATTTATCATGATATAAAAAATAAAGCTATGTTTTCATTAAAGAATATTTTTCCGGTAATACTTAGTGCTGTACTTGTTGCTTCATGCGATAAGACACCAGTTAAACTGGATGACATCAATGAGTTTTCTGTAAAAGCCGATGGAACAAATTCTACGCAGCCAGCCAATGATACCGCTTATTATGGATTGGGCAGTACAGCAACTTTTACATTCACTGGCAATCCGGCCACTGTTTCTTTTTATTCAGGTGAAGTTGGGCACAGGTATAACTATCGTAACCGGACCTCAGCTCCGGGTGTTTGCAATCTTGTTTTCAAAACTGCTTTAAATGCAGGTTCACAGGCAAACTCTCTGCGAGTGATGCTTTCATCGGATTTTAAAGGAGTTGTTAGCAATTTTCAGGTTGTTGATGGCCTTACCACCAATATACTGGTATATGACAGTGCCGCAACGCTGGCCAATATTGCTGCCGCCAATTGGACGGATATAACTCCTGCTAATCTGGCAACTAACTCTACTGCCACTACCAGTACAATAGACCTTAGCTCTTATGCAGCAGCCGGAAAAAAAGTTTTTATTGCCTTTAAGTATACTGCTCAGCAAGGATCTGTTCAAAATAAATGGACGATTACCAGCCTGAATGTTAGCAATAGCCTGCCTGATGGTACAGTTTATAACATTGCTAACCTGGGAGCCAACACAACTCCAATATCGAATTATGGAGGAACGACTTACAGTCCGGGTTGGGTGGGTTATAAAACAGCAACATATAACTGGGTCATTACATCTGGCACATCGCTGGTAATAACAGGTGCAGCCACAGCCGCCGCCGCTACTTCCAATGAAGAGTCCTGGGCATTGATGGGCGACCTTGATTTAACCACTGTAACTCCTGATTTAGCTGTTGCAATTAATGATATGACTGTAAAACCTTCGTCTTATAAATACACTTACTTAAGTAAAGGTGTGTACGATGCAGTTTTTGCGGCCACAAACCGTACGATCTATACATCAGATACTATTTCAAGAAAAATTCCGGTTGTTGTACAATAGCTGATAAAAGAAAAAGGAAGTAAACAAATGCAAATTAAGGGATATGTAATTGTATGCAGGGTTCTGAAATTGTGTAGAGAGCTGTGATAAATGGCATTTCCGGTTAAACCATACGATCTGTTTTTGAAAATCCGGATTCACCAGAACGGTTATCAATATTTCTTTCTCAAAACAGTTTTGATGATAAATCGACTCTTACAAGAAGTAGCTGATTTTATTAATCATGAAATCTGAAAAGTTAATGATAACGAATTAAACGGGAGATGATGCGTTTGCTTTGAATACTTTCTGAAAAATATATTGATGTCTGCATAAAGTAAGGTTGCAGTTGAATGGTAGTTAAAAAGCGATAGACAAACCCTCCGTTGCATAAATTTTTTGTAAATAACTGCAATCAGGTTCTCTGTAATTGAAAACCAGAGCAAGACTCATGGTAAATGAAGAGAAATAACTTATGCAATAAAACGAAATTGTTTTATGAAAGGAGCCGCAAGAATTAAACTATTTATATTGTTTTTCAGTATTTCAGGTTTTTCCTCTTTCGGGCAGTCACGTACCGAGACTTTTTTACCTGATAACTGGAAGTTTATTTATGTTAAATCTGGAGAGTTTGCAGATAAAGCTCCTCCCGAAGGTGCCGGATGGATGAATGTAAATATTCCGCATTCGTATGGAACAGAGAATTGGTCGCTTAAAGATTACATACGATGCCCTGCATGGTACAGGCGCATTGTTAAAATACCGGATAACATCAAAAAGCGTCGCCTTTTCCTGAAGTTTCAGGCCGTTTCCTCCGTTGCTCAGGTATTTTTGAACGGAGAACGATTGGGTGAGCACAGAGGAGCTTTTGGTGCTTTTGTATTTGAGATCACGAATTTTGTCCATCCTGATGCCGATAATCTGCTTGAGCTTCGGGTAAGTAATGAAAAGTTCACTGATATAGCTCCTCTGGCTGGCGATTTTTGTGTACCGGGAGGTATTTACAGACCCGTAAGTCTTATTGAAACGGATGAAATTTGTTTTACACCATTAGATCATGGTTCTTCAGGCCTTACAATTCTTCAGACGAAGATCGGGGCAGACGAAGCTGTTTTGGATATTGCCGGGCAAGTGTCTTTTTTGGCTAAAAAGAATGATGGATTAACCGAGAGGCCCCAAATGCCAATAATAATGGCCTTCACCAATCCCAACGCAAAAAATAATGCACGCCGTTTACTGTCAATTTCTTTGATTGATGCAACAGGCAGGGTGGTTGCTCAAAACAATTCCGAAATTATTATTCAGCCGTATGTTACCCCGGAATATAGAAGACGGCTTGTTGTGAAGAATCCTCATTTGTGGAATGGACGTATTGATCCTTACCTGTACAAAGTAGTGGCAATATTGAAGAATAATGATACAGAAACAGATCGTGTTGAGCACTCAGTTGGATTACGCTCAATAGCTGTTGATCCGGAAAAGGGATTTTTATTGAATGGCAAGGTACTTCGGCTCAGAGGTGTAAACAGGCATCAGGATCGCATGGGCAGTTGGGCAATTACTGCCCGAGATGAGCAAGAAGACATTAGTATGATTCTGGATATGGGTGCAAATGCAGTTCGTGCCGCCCACTATCAGCATAGCGAAAATTTTTATTCCCTGTGCGACAAAGCCGGTGTGCTTGTATGGGCCGAATTGCCTTTGGTTAGTGAGTTGGGCAAAGGTGAAAGCTTTGCAACAACTTCCCGCAATCAATTGCTCGACCTTATTCGCCAAAATATGAATCATCCATCCATTTTCGCCTGGAGCCTTTTTAACGAACTAACCCCTCCCACACAGGATGCTCACCGCATTTTGTCGGATCTGAATAAACTTGCACACAGTGAGGATCCTTCACGGCCAACAATTGCAGCCTCTTCTAATAACTGGTGGCCGGAAATGAACAGTATTACCGACTGGCTTGGTTTTAATACCTATCCTTTCTGGTATAGCGGCAATGATCCAGGAAAAATGTATGATGACCGGCGGTATATACCCCGTATCCCTGCTTTTTGCATTGGCGAGTATGGTGCCGGAGCATCTGTTAACCAGCACAAAAATATTACCGGAATTGAAGACTGGTCAATACCCAAAAGTTTCTGGCATCCCGAGGAATGGCAAACCTATTGCCATAAGCGTATTTGGGCAGCCATAGTAAAGCGACCTTATGTTTGGGGGTCGTTTGCCTGGGTTATGTTCGATTTTGTTAGCTGGAACCGTAATGAAGGAGACCAGCCAAGGGTGAATGATAAAGGGATCGTTACCGGTGACAGGAAGGTGAAAAAAGATATCTATTATTTCTATAAGTCTAACTGGAGCGAAGAACCCGTTGCCTATATAGCAAGCCGCCGGTATGTAAAAAGAGGGAATGCCTTAACCCCTGTTGAAGTTTTCTCAAATGCGGAAGAAGTTGAATTAAAGGTTAATGGAAGAATTATCGGAACACTGAAACCCGATTCGCTCAGGTGTGCAAATTGGTCGGGTATTAAGCTTTCCAGGGGCAATAACAGTATAAAAATTACAGCACGTTTTAGCAATGGTCAAAAACTGACCGATTCCTGTATATGGGAATATATTCCCGGATATAAAGAAGATTATGTGGGTAAAGGTGGTTTTGTGTGGGAAGAAAAGGAAACAAATGCCCTTAACTAAAATAATTTATTTGAGTAAAATCATTGAGAAATGCTCAAATGTTTTGAAGTGGTTTATTTCAGACAGCTTTAGAAAAAGTTCAAAATGTTCTGTTCTGATTATGATTTACGGGGCAATGATAAACGTATGAAGTTTTAAAAAACAGGGTGGTTGTTCCATCGGTTAAATTGTCATAATAATTTTTGAAAGGCAGAAAAGCTGAGACTCGCTTCCTGTCAAAAAAACACTCAAATAAAAAAATGAAAAAGTTGATTCTTGTTTTTTTTGCTGTTAATTATACTCTGCTATGCCTGTCTCAGGGAGAAGAAAGAAAACTTGTTACCGATAAAAAGGAGAAATATTCAAGACAGTTTCCAATCGCAGAGGGAACAGAAAATGCAACTTCAATAAAAAAAATCATGGAAAAAGTTGCAGCATGGCAGATAGCGCAAAAAAAATCAGATAAAATAACAGCCGGGTGGACAGATGCTGTTTTATATATCGGCATGTTTGAGTATGCAAAAAGCGTTAAAGATACTGTAGCTTTTAAATGGCTGAAAGGGGTTGGGGAAAAATTACGCTGGGCTCAAAACCAGCAGATTAATCCTTTTCTGCGTTATCACGCTGATGATTATGCTGTTGGAATGATGTATGCCGAAATGTACCGTAGCTTCAATGATAAGGCTATGTATAGCCCTATAGAAAATTACCTTGATTTCATATTGATGTACCCTTCCACCAGGGATCTGAAACATACCTGGGAGCCCCGCAGTTTATGTACCGAACGGTGGAGCTGGTGCGATGCCTTATTTATGGCACCTCCTGTTTGGGCCAAAATGGCTAACATTACGGGGAAAAAGCAATATTTTGAATTTCTTGATAGTGAATACCAGTACACTTATAATTATCTCTACGACAAAAAGCAGCACTTGTTTTTCAGAGATGATGAGTATTTCGATAAAAAGGAGGCTAATGGGCAACCTGTGTTTTGGGGCAGGGGCAATGGATGGGTTTTAGCCGGCTTACCAATGATTATTCAGGAACTGCCTGCTGATTTCAGGAATAAAAAATTTTATGAAGATTTGTTTGTTGAAATGTCAACAAGAATTGCCGGATTGCAGGGAAAAGAAGGTTACTGGCACGCAAGTCTGCTCGATCCTGATAGCTATCCCAGTCCTGAAACCAGTTGTACTGGTCTTTACACGTATGCACTGGCATGGGGAATAAACAACGGGTATCTTGATGAAAAGAAATTTCTGCCCGTTGTTAAAAAGGGATGGCAAGCATTGACAAATGCCATTGACCCCAGTGGTAAATTGTGTTGGGTGCAACCGGTTGGCGCTGATCCGAGAAAGGTTTCCCGTGAGACAACCGCAGTGTACGGAGTAGGTGCTTTTTTAATGGCAGGCACTGAAATGCTTCAAATTGCACAAGAACATTAGATGAAGAGAATATTTATAATAAAAAGGAAACTAATGAAAGCGTTCTTACTGATTGTATTTTTAAGTGCAGGAATATTTCACTACAACCTGCATGCTCAGGATGGCGCAGGCAGCGGTGGCAGAGTTTTAACATGTAGCTTTATTGAAAATTCATTGTATCAGGGGGAAAAAGACAGAATTTACCTGTTAATTGAAAATCAGGCGCATCACCTTCGAGGAGGGTTGAGGAACTGGAAAGCTGATTCTTCTATGAAGCTGATTACTAAAAGCGGGTCAGCAGAAGCATTCATTCGCCCAAATGCTGCTTTTGTAGCAGGGTTATCTTTCTTGTACCGTTTTGGAAAATATAACGATACCATTGTTGGGATACCTAAGGACGATCTGCTGAATAATGAAATTATTCCTCTGTTCAGGTATTTGGTACGAACCCACATTACCGGTGATTTAAAAACAGATGACAGAAAAGCCTGGGGAAATGCGTGGCAATCGGCACATTGGACTTCCATTATGGGAACCGGAGCATGGTGGGTATGGGCTTACCTGCCTGCGGATATTCAACTGCAAGTAAGGAAGGTTGTAGCATACGAAGCTGACAGGATTGCTGATTCAATTCCTCCTCACCAGATTAAATTTGACAGCAAATCTGAAGAGAATGCCTGGAACAGCCAGGTGATTTCTACAGCATTATTGTTAATGCCCTATGATTCCCGTTCTTCTCAATGGGAGAAAGCCTTACAAAAATGGGCCATGTCAGGTTATCTGCGTCCGGCCGATTCCACTTCAACTGCCATTCTCGATCAGGTGCAGGTATCAAAGCAATTTAACGGTGCCAATATTTACAATGACTTCACTTTAGAAAACCACTTTATTGTTCATCCTGATTATATGGGAGCATGGATTCTTAATGCCGGGAATGATCTTGATTATTTGCTGAGCGGGAGAAAACCGTTCCAGGCTTTTTTATATAATCTGCCACAGATTTACAACAATCAGAAACGGATGTTTTTACCCGATGGAGGCTATTGTTATCCTAACGGACAGGACTGGGCTTTGTTCAGAAATGCTGACTGGATCGTTTGTCATGCAACTGCGGTAGCAAGGTTTAATGATCCTGAAGCTGTTTATTTTCTGTCAGCAGGTCTCGAAGCCGCCGAAAAAATGCAACAGAGAAATAAAGACGGGGCAATTTATGCGCCCGGTGAAAACTTCTTTGCTTCAGCTCAGGCTCATTCAACTTTCTGGCTGGCACAGGCTTGGCTGGAATTACAATTTGCACAAAAGGATTTAAAACCGGTATTGCAAAAAGAGGGGATCAATTATTTTGTTGATGGAAAGATTATTATCCACAGAACTAAAAACACATTTCACAGTGCTTCCTGGGGGGAAAAAATAATGATTCAGTTAATGCCTTTGGCAAAGGATCATATTGTTTCTCCCGATCAGAGAAATGGTATAGGATCTGTAAAAGTTAATGATACCATACAGCCTGTTATCCTGAAGTCAGTTCGTGTGAAACAGACTAAAAACGGTTTTATCATTAATCTGATAATTGAACATGGCAAATATGTAAAGGCTGCTATTAAGTGCGAATCAAAACCTGATGGCAAACTAATAATCAGCGAAAAACTTACTGCCATTCAGCATTGTATTACTGATTCAATTGAAACACTGTCATTTGGTATCCTTAATAACCCCAATTGGATATATGAAAAGGGATCGAGGATGCTGAAACTTGGCCAGCAGCAATTCAATGTAAAAGCAGTATCGGGAAAAATTTATCAGGCTCTGACAAAATCTGTAAGCGTAGACGACCTGAATTTATATCTTAATTCGCCTAATAATGTGATCTATAAAACAGCTTCCAAAATAAAATCCTCCCGGTACACAGATATACTTGTGTTAAACGCCATCGAAGGCAAACGTGAGTGGAAAAAGGGAGAAATAATTTCAGAAAGTAAATTAAGCATTACGGTTAATTAAAATAAAGCAGAGATGAGTTTTATAGAACTGTATAAAGTAATACGATAGATGAATAAAAGCGGTCAGTGTTCTTTAGTTTTATAAATTACGATTGTTCTGAAATAGAAGTGAATGTTATTTATAACACATATACTAAGATGAAATTGTTAGTACTTAAGTTCAGCCTCATTGTTTGTGTGTTGAGTTGTTCCAAAGCTGCAATTGCTCAGGATGAGTTCGATACGATCAGAAGAAATATTGTTGCCGGGTTAAAGAATCGTTCCAGGGGCGAAGAGAAAACAGATATATTGATTAAACAGACTCAACAACCTGACGGGAGTTGGAAGGATATTGATTACAGGGATTCTGCCATTACTCATTGGTCGCCGATAAAGCACTTGCAGAATATTGAAAGTTATTGCCTGGCGCTTAATCACTCTCAAAACGATTTGAAGGAAAGAATTGTGGCCGGGTTAAGATATTGGTTACTCATTATGCCTGCAAGTACTAACTGGTGGCATAACGAAATAGCAGTGCCACAAACAATGGGCAGAATTTTGCTGTTGCTGGAAGATGCTGAAATTTCATATCCCAAATCTTTGAAGGATTCTCTTGTGCGTTCAATGATAAAAGGAAATCCATATAAACAAACAGGGGCTAATAAATTAGATATTGCCATTCATTACCTGTACAGGGCTTGTGTTACCAAAAATTCAGCATTGATGGATTCGGCAGTACAGCAGGCTTTTGACCCCATTCGGATTACAACCGAAGCAGGTGGTTTGCAAAACGATTTTTCTTATTTGCAGCATGGCAGGCAATTGTATATATCGGGTTATGGTACTGTGTTTCTGATGGGTGCATACAAAGTAGCTACATGGGTTGCTGGTACCGGGTTTGCCCTGGGCAAAGAGAAATTGAATTTACTGCAGACGTATCTTACTAAAACGTATTTAAAAGCAATCAGAGGTTCTTACAGCGATTTTAATATAGAAGGGAGAGGCGTTTCGAGGCCCAATGCATTAAATAAAAAATCAGGTAAACAGGATGGATATGCGGATGAAGGAAATACTATTCTTGAAATGGCTAAAAAACTGAATCCGTCAGATACACCGGAGATTTCAAATGCAATAGCAAGGATACAGGGATGGAAAGAAGCGGGTTATGCAGTTGAACCATATCATAAATTCTTTTATAGAGCCGATTATACGTTGCATTTAAGAAAAGATTATTCTTTCAATGTAAGAATGGTATCAGAGAGAACTGTAAGGACTGAAACCGGTAATGGCGAAAATCTGTTAGGCCGTTTTTTGCCGGATGGCTCAACAAACATTCAACAAAGAGGCGATGAATATTATAATATTATGCCTGTTTGGGAATGGGATAAAATACCAGGAATTACCTGTCGGGATTTTGCAACCGACCAGCCCGCAGTAAAACAATGGGGCGAGACAGGCAGCACGGTATTTGCCGGTGGTGTAAGCGATGGAAGGTATGGTTGTACAGCTTATGATATGAGTTATAATAAAGTTTCGGCAAAAAAATCATGGTTTTTTTTTGATAAGCAGGTGATTTGTTTAGGTGCCGGCATTTCGTGTAACGAAGACGAAGCTGTAACAACCACGCTGAATCAATGTTGGCAAAGGGGTAATACAGTCGTTTACAATAGAAAAGTTAATAAAATAGTGAAGGCGGTTGATACACTCGTAAATCCCTCATTAGTTTGGCATGACAGTATTGGATATTATTTCATAGGGAACCATGTAGTAGCTTTAAGCAATGGAAAACAGGTTGGAAACTGGAAAAAAATAAATAATACTTATACCACTAATGAAATTGCCGGCAATGTTTTTAAACTCAGCGTTCTGCACGGCGTAAAACCTCACGAAGCATCTTATTCGTATGGAGTAGTACCTGCAATTTCATTGAAAGAAGCAAAAAAATATTCATTGTCCGGTATTAAAGTGTTGTCTAATAGTAAAGCTTTGCAGGCTGTTTTAAATACGCAATTGCAGATTTTACAGGCCTGTTTTTATGTGGAAGGAACAGTTAATTACGATGGATTAAGTATTACTGTAGATAAACCTTGTTTGTTGATGGTGAAAAATTTCAGCACAGCAAATATGGAAATCTGGGTAGCCGAGCCTACACAAAAAACAAAAGAGATAAATGTGCAGGTTAAGCAAGACAATAAAATTATTCTTCAAAAAGCAATTTGGAATAATGAACAGGAATTGGGGTCTTCTGTTTTAGCTGACTGAAACATTTTTACCCCATTTTAGGTTCTGTTAAGCCCATGAGTTTCTTATTTAAGAACTCAACTTCACAGTTGGATTATATTGCTGTTTATATTTTATTGGCTATGGAGATGTTGTGTACTTCTTTACTTTCAATACGCTGTTCTGTTTGATGTTATACAACAGAAGTACAAGGTGTGCCGACAGATGAGGAATTTTTTTTTATGAGATGCTTTGCTGGGATACAGCTTGATATTTAAATGCACACTGTGTCTTAATATTTGTTCAGGAAAAAAGCAACAGGTGGAATTGAATACTGATTTTAATATACATATTTATGAAGCGGAGTTTTTATTGTTTTTTGACCGGATTTTTGTTTTTTAATATTTTTTATGCAAACGCACAAAAAGTAAAAGAGCAACAAAGAGTTGCTGCATCAGGCATACAGGATAGAGCTTTCTGGGTAACAACACTGTATAAAATTGCTTATCCTGTTGTGCATAATCTTGCAGAAGGAACATTGAAAACAAACATGCCCCTGGAACAGGGGCATCAGTACAATCTCCCGGTAACAAAGGTTACTTATCTGGAAGCTGTAGGAAGAACAATGGCCGGCATTGCGCCATGGCTTGCATTACCCGATGATGAAACTGCAGAAGGTAAACTCCGAAAAAAAATGAAAGAAGAGTTGCTGAAAGGATTAACGAATGCTGTAAATCCCAGTCATCCTGATTATTTAAATTTCAGGTCAGAGAGTCAGCCAATTGTTGATGCAGCATATCTTGCACAGGCTTTTTTACGTGCACCTAAAGCATTATGGGAGCCTCTGGACTCATTAACCAAACATCGCTTTGTTGAAGAATTTAAGTCTTTAAGAAACCGTAAAGGTGCTTACAATAACTGGCTGTTGTTTGCGGGTTTAACAGAAGGTTTTTTATTAAAGATCGGAGAACAGTATGATCCGGTACGCATTGATTTCGCAGTAAAAAAAATGAAGGAATGGTATGAAGGCGACGGATGGTACAGCGATGGAGAGAAATTCAGTATGGATTATTACAATTCTTACGTTATACATCCAATGCTGGTTGATTTGCTACAGATATTGGTTGAAAAGAAAATAGCAGCGCAGCAGGATTATGATGCTGCACTTAAGCGAATGGTTCGCTATTCGGAATACCTTGAACGGGTTATAGCACCAGATGGATCTTATCCGGCGTACGGGAGATCTATTACATACCGTACCGCTGCTTTTCAGGTATTAGGCCAGGTTGCTTTAATGGAAAAATTACCTGCTCATGTATTGCCGGCACAGGTTAGATGTGGTTTAACTTCTGTAATGCACCGGCTTTATGACGGTAACCAGAATTTTGACCAAAACGGTTGGCTTGTACTTGGTTTTAACGGACATCAGCCAATGGTTGCAGATCAATATACTTCAACAGGAAGCTTGTACATGGCCACTTTAGGATTTTTACCGCTTGGCCTTCCGGCCGATCATCCGTTCTGGACAAACGCAGCAGCACCCTGGACCAGCAAAAAAGCATGGAGCGGAGAAGAATTAAAGAAAGATTATAAAGTAGAATACTAAAACTGAACTTCTGATAGCTATAATCAGGGATGCTATACATTGTTGTTTACTATTCCCATTAAATTATTTTAAAAACTTTCAACATAATCGAAAATAAACATGAACACATTAAAATCGTTTGAGCTTTCAGGTAAAACAGCCGTAGTAACCGGATGCGATACTGGTCTTGGTCAGGGTATGGCAGTAGCACTGGCAGAAGCAGGTGCCGACATTGTAGGCGCATCAATTGTTGACGATTATTCTGCAACAAAAGAAGCTGTAGAAGCAACCGGCAGAAAATTTACTTATCACAAAGTTGATATTTCAGACAGAGAAGCTTTGTATGCATTCATTAATAAAGTAAAAGCTGAAAATCCCCGTATTGATATCCTCGTAAACAATGCCGGTATCATTATGCGTAAGCCTGCTGCTGAACACCCCGATGAATATTGGGATAAAGTAATTTCCATCAACCTCGATGCACAGTTTATTATTGGCCGTGAATTTGGAAAAACAATGATTGAACAAGGCGGAGGTAAAATCATCTTCACCTGTTCTTTATTAAGTTTCCAGGGCGGTATCAATGTTCCGGGCTATACAGCAAGTAAATCGGCAGTTGCAGGGTTGGTACGTGCATTTGGTAACGAGTGGGGAAGCAAAGGTGTTTGTGTAAATGGTATCGCACCCGGTTACATTGCAACCAACAACACGCAGGCCTTGCGTGAAGATCCTGAAAGAAGCAAATCAATTCTGGATCGTATTCCTGCTGGTCGCTGGGGGGTACCTGCCGACTTTAAGGGACCAGTTGTATTCCTTGCATCAGCAGCATCTGATTATGTAAACGGTACAGTACTGTTTGTTGATGGTGGCTGGATGGCAAGATAGGCGCTTTTATAACCATAGCCATAAACCTGACCCTGACGGCGGCTACAAACCCCGTCAGTGGTTTTTTACATTAAGATTTAACATGTCAGATAATAAGATGAAAGAATTTATTTGTTCTGTTATTGCTTGTTTGCCTGTAGTGTTTTCAATTGCACAAACCAGTTCAAACCTTATACTTACGAACCCGCTAAATGCAAACAGGAAAGATGAATTAATTGTTCTTTCCAGAAAACAACTTGAAAATAAATTGGGGAAAATTCCAGTTTCAAAATATGTTGTTATTAAAGAAGGGTCGATTCCATGTGTTGTACAGTTTGATGATTTGAATGGAGATGGGAAATGGGATGAAATTGCATTGTTGCAAAATTTCAAGCCATTAGAATCCAAAGTGCTTTTATTAACTGTTTCAGATAATCCAGCAACTGTAAAAGTTGTTGTTCGCGCACATGCCCGTCATAAGCGTAAAAATGCAGATGATAGTTTTGGAAATGATCTGCTGACAGACTCCATACCTGCCGGACAATTGGGAGCTGATTTTAATGTTGTAAAGTTGCCTCCATTTCTTACTGAAGGACCGGCATGGGAAAACGATAAAGTAGGTTTCAGAATTTATTTTGATGTGCGCAATGGAAAAGATATCTGGGGAAAAACAACTTCACAAATGATGATGGATGAAGTGGGAGTGAATCCTGCAAATAATTATCACGAACAGGCTGCGTGGGGTATGGATATTCTGAAAGTTGGCAAATCCCTTGGAGCCGGATCTCTTGCAATGATTATTCCTGTTAATGGAAAAGATAAAATGGTACGCTTGGGAGGAAGCAATATGGGCCAAGTTGTTTACAACAAAATAGCAGATGGGCCAATCAGGGCTATCATCCGTTTAACTTATCCTGAATGGAAAGTTAATGATGGGATATCTCCGGTAACTCTAACAGAAGAAATCAGTATTTGGGGTGGTCAATATTTTTATCAAAGTAAAGTAACAGTGAAAAATGCTCCGGTAAATGCAAAAATTGTAACCGGCATTGTAAATCTGCACAGCAAAGAAGTGAAAGAACTGCATAACAAAAATGCATCATTGATTTATACGTTTGATCAGCAATCAGAAAATAAGGATAATCTTGGAATGAGTATTATGGTTCCTGTTAGACTAAAATACAAAACAGGTCAAACCGCCAATGAAGGGACGGATGTACAGAATACCTATTATGTGTCGGCTGCCGTCAGCAAAAACCAGCCCTTTATTTTCCGGTTTTTTGCAGGATGGGAAAAGAGTGAACCCCTTTTTAAAACAGAAGTTGGTTTCAGAAATTATTTAAATGAACAGGCGAAACTTTATGCTTCACCTGTTCTTATTGTTTTGAATAAATAAAAGAATAAATGATAATGAATGAAATCGTTTGTTGTGTTAGCTGTAAAGAAATTTTATTTCAAGAATCACTTCGTTTGCTGGTACCGATAAAAAAACATGCAATTAGTTCCCTAAAAAAATGCTGACGAGGCTTTGCAACAGTGGTCGATGAAATTTTTCCGCTCGTAACAGAGGATGACAAACGGTTACTACACTTGCAGGATAATAGATGGCTCAGCAACAGGTACAGCATCAACTTAAAAAAGGGGAGTGCTGAGGAATCAAAAGTTGTTCATTACTTCATGCCCAACCTCAAACACTAAAAGCCTTCATAAATTCTTTAATCGCATAATTGTAAACTGTTCCTTTTCTCACTTCTGTCTTATAAAGTTCGTTCAGTTCAGGATCAGCAATAATTGCCTTGGCATAAACCACCGCTTCTGAAAACAATGATCTTCGTTTTTTCTGTTTCTCACTTGGTTCAATTCTCGTCATATCAGGGTAAGCAGTAATAACGATCTTATCTCCATAATGCTTTATTACAATCTGTTTGCCTAATTGTCCTCTTACATTCTGTAAAAGAAAGTTGTTTTCACTTGTAGCCATAAATAATAAGGTTTTGATGTCTCGTAAAATAATACAAAGCCGTATTAAAAGCGACCATCCTTCGTTAATCCTTCGTATATAAGGCCTCTTATAAAGCAGTCATAGCCCTGCTCCAGGCAGGAATACCTGCATGTAGATGCCTGTAAGATTTATGGGCTTTTCTCTGTTTCTGAATTAATTTTCGTAAGTAAAAGTGTCGTTTTATGGAGTGAGATTACAGGTTGTAGTTTCTTTAAAAGCATATTGCTATTTGTATCTCCTGCGGAAAGAGATTGACAGGAATAATTAATCTATAGTTAGTTGTAAAAAAGTGTAGTAGCCTCGTCAGGAATCGAACCTGAATCTGGAGCTTCGGAAACTCTTATACTATCCATTGTACTACGAGGCCATTTAATTGAACATGGATCAATTTGAAAATGCCTGACGGCTGATTTTCAAATTACTTTATCAATCCTCCAACATTGCTGCCGAATATTTTTACCGCAATGGCCAGCAATATTACGCCAAAAAATTTTCGTATTGCAATTAATCCGGCAGGCCCTAATACTTTTTCAATCCGGTTCAATGAAACAAGTACAGTGTAAATAATAATGAGATTGATAAGAATAGCCAGCAAAATCATCCATTCGTTTTTATCGCTGCGCTCAAAAGTTGCCTTAAGCGACATGATTGTGGTTAATGTGCCTGAACCTGCAATAAGCGGAAAAGCAATTGGTACAACTGTTCCTGCTTTAGGATTATTATCGGGCTTAAAAAATTCAATGCCCAGCACCATTTCTAATCCCAGAATAAAAATCACAATTGAACCGGCAACGGCAAATGATTTTACATCCACGCCAAGAATATTCAGGAATGGTTTTCCAATGAAGAAGAACAACGTCATCAGTGCGCCGGAAATAAGTGTTGCACGAAGGGCATGAATGCCCCCCATTTTTTCTTTCAGGGAAATCAGCATGGGTATAGAACCAATAATATCTATCACCGCAAAAAGGGTAAAGCTGAGTGTAAGCAGTTCTTTAATATCCCAGTTCATAGCTTTGATTTCAACAAATGTAAATACTTTAACAACGTTTGTGTTCACATAACGGAATTTCTCAACGGTTGATGTAAAATATCTTCTGCTCGGTAAAAAGCGAATAGCGGCTCTTTAACTGGAGGAGGCAGTTACGGCAAAGACAATCAGAGTAAGATTGTTCAATAAAGGCTTCTTCGCCTGCGCTGAATTCTATACCATAGCACTGGCAATTGGTAATATCACCAACCTTGCATTCAAACTTTGCGCCGCAGCGTGGACAGTTTTTTTCTTCGTGTTTGCTCATGAGATGAATGATGAGAGAGGAATAAAGAATAAAGAGTGATGAATTAAGCAGAAACTGATTTTAACTCATTTTCATCACTCTTTATAGTTTAAAGACTAAGCCGTAAGCCCGCCATGAAATTAAACCCTGCAGCACTGTAACCGTACACTTCCTGGTATTTATTGTTGAACAGGTTTTTTGCATCAGCAAAAATGCCCAGTTTACTGCCTGCCACTTTGTACTCGGCATAAATATTCCAGAGTAAATATGAATCGAGTGTAACAGATTGGGCCGGATATACATCAAAATTTTTATCGCTTCGCTTACTGTAATTGTTGAAACCTGTACTTACAAATAACTGAGGAGTTGCCTGGTAAGAAATTGTTGCGCCAACAGAATGTTTAGGACGGCGTAACAGGTTGAAATAGGTCGTGTCTTTTCTGGAAGCCGATTGTGTTGTTACGCTTCCATCAACAAAACTGTAATACATTTTCAATTGCAGCTTTTTGTTGAACTGTATGCTTGGTTCAATTTCAAAACCATGATCGTTTTGTTTATCAAGGTTTGTGTATTTTGACGGGTAAGTCATACTGTTATAGATAATCACATCTTTCATTCTTCTGTTAAAAAACACTATGCGGATTTCAGCTTTGTTGCTGAAAAGAGTTGTGTTTGCACCTGTTTCCCATGTAAATGATTGCTCAGGTTTTAATAATGGGTTCGCTCCAAAAATTCCGTAAAGCTGGCTGATACCAGGAGCTTTAAATGCTGTGGCAACATTGATAAAAAATTTAAAACGTTCATTAAGTACAAATGATGGATTGATGCTGTAAGTAAAGTTGTTGCCGTACTTTGAATGTTTGTTGTAACGCCCACCAGCTTCAAGATAAAATCCATTCAGCTTCTGTAGAAACAATGTAGCGTATATACTACCTGTATTTACGTTTGAATCGAGGTTCTGCTGAAAACGGTATTCTGTGCCTGCCAGCACTTTTACATGATCATTTAACTGGTAATGGGCAAACAGCTCGGCAATTTTATTGTTGCCATTATAACCGTATGGTCCCCATGCACTGGTATAGTTCCGTTCCATTTTATCGTAGCAGAACAAAGCTTTTGCCAGGCCTTTTTTGTATTTGAATTCCAAAGCTGTACCGGTACTTGTAAGGGATGAATTATAGGTATCAGGTGCATCGGTAAAAGCGCCGCCATCATAACCTCCCTGTATATAACTGTAACGGAAAAAAGGAAGAATGCGTACTTGTTTCATAACAGGCGCATCGGCATTAAAGCTGATTGCATTGTTGAGAAATCCGTCTTTATCAAAACTCTTTGCCGTTGTTGTATCAGCAGCTTCAGAAATGCCTTTTGATTCAAAATGAGAATATACAAGGTTGTAGTTAATTTTTTCAACCGTACCTCTTATGCCAGTAGCAAATTTGTAACTGTTATATGAACCTGCAGACGCATTACCGTAAAAACGTAAAGCTTTGTCTGCTCCTTTTTTTGTGATGATATTCACCACGCCTGCTACAGCATCTGAGCCGTATAAAGTTGATTGTGCTCCTTTTACAATTTCAATACGTTCAACCTGGTCGAGCGGAAGCATACGCAGATCAAATGCGCCGGAAAAGGAAGGGTCGTTCACCGGTACACCATCCATTAAAATAACAGTATAACCGTTTGCTGCCCCACGTAAGTAAAAGCTTTTGTCTTTACCTGTGTTGCTGGTTGCTCCGTTAATAACAATGCCTGCCTGTTCGGTTAATAACTGGGCAATGTCTTTTCCTGCACTGCGTTCAATGGTTTGTTTGCTGATGACAGTAATTACTTTTCCTGTTTCAAGTAATTTCTGTTGCACCTTGCCTGCAGTAACAATTACTTCGTTTAATGATTTTGCAGTTGTGTCTTCCTGCGCATGTAAGTAGCCGACTGATAATACAGCAGCCACAAAAAAGAATTTCACTTTCATTGAAGAAAAATTTAAGTGTGACTGCTTTCAGAAAAAAAAGATAGAAATATAAAAGTCCTCCGACAATTACACTCCACGCCTTTCACCCGAAAGCAAAATGAAAATTAACTGTACCGGCAGGTCTTCTGGCTTAACAACCAACTTAATAAGCCTTCCCGAAATACATCAGTGGCAAAGAAGATTAAGTTGTTGCCTTACTCCCTTCTGGAGTTTAGGCATCGCTTTACAGCTACGGGGATAGCGCCGGATTTACACCGGTCTTCCCTTTTAATGGCGCATGCTGCGCCAACCGTTACGCCAGCAAAAGTAGGATGATGGTTAAGTACAATCAAATTTTAGAGTTCCTGCCTTTAAAGAAGTTTTTAACATTTCGTCAATAATTTAATTTTTTAGTGTGCGTTTTGTAATTGCATGAGCTTGTAATACATCTATTCGCCCCATCCGAAGCAACTGGTCTTATCAGATTTTTCTTTACCTTAAAAACAATCGGTTATGTTCAGTTGCAGAGCTTTCACACTCACAGCTATTATCAGTTCTTTTTTTGCACTCTTTGCTGATGCCCAGCAAAAGAAATCAAAGTATGAAGTAGGGGTTGCTATTGGTGGTTTTATTTACCAGGGCGATCTTGCTCCATCAGTTTTAGGATCGTACAAAACCATCCGACCGGGTTTAATTATCCAGGGTACGAGATACATAAATTCAACATTTGCCGCACGTCTTAATTTTTCGCTTGCATCATTAAGTGGTGATGATTCAAAATACAGTAACCCTGCATATCACCAGTACAGAAATTTTAAGTTTAATACGAGGCTCATTGAAATTTCACCACAAATAGTCTGGAGTCCATCAGGCTGGAATGAAATCGGTGCCAGAATTTCTCCTTATGCGTTTGCGGGAATTGGATTGGGCTTTGTTCGCATACACAGAGACTGGAGCGGATTTAATGCTTCGCATTTTGGCGACAATGAAAATCTTACTGCACGTATTGCAGAAGATGCAGCTCATCGCACGCCTTCTTTTTTACCTTCTATACCGGTAGGGGCAGGCTTGCGGTATGCCATTTCTCCACGCATTGTTCTGAATGGAGAAATTTCTTACAGGCAGTTGTTTACCGATTATTTAGATGGGTTCAGCAAGGCTGCTAATCCAAAGTTCAAGGATCATTATTATAATATTGCTATTGGTGTGATCTATCGTTTCGGTAGAAAAAATTCATGGGACTGCC
The DNA here is from genome assembly GCA_002336115.1 of Chitinophagaceae bacterium UBA1953. Classification (GTDB taxonomy): domain Bacteria; phylum Bacteroidota; class Bacteroidia; order Chitinophagales; family Chitinophagaceae; genus Lacibacter. The sequence goes on along the minus strand of DDEN01000041.1, from coordinate 351,201 downwards.
CGAAAGTGATTCAATAGTTGTATTTGTTTTTTGAAAGATATTGAAATGAAAGACCGATGAAATAATTACGGCCGGCCGCTGCATTATAAAAACGGCCCGCCTGTGCATTAATGTCGTTACCCAGGCTGTATGTTTCATTCAGCAGGTTATCAGCTCCTGCATAAAAAATGAATTTATATTTTTTGAAAAATGTTTTTCGACAGCCGGTTTTTACACCGAGTAAATGATAAGCATTGGCAACAGCAGTATTGGCATCGTTCAAAAAAATCTTTGATGCAGTATAATATGTGCTGTTGAAATATAATCCGTTTTTGAAACTGATGTCGGCTATCAGTGAAAATGTGCCTGTAGGTACAGATGGAATTGTGTTGCCTGTAAAATCAGCAGCTTCCTGTGCAAACTTTCCATATCGAAAATGGTTGTACGTATAATCTGCCGAAATAACTATATAATCAATGGGTTTGTTAATGAGCGAATAAATGTATTGTGCATGTGTTTCCAATCCTTTTTCTTTTAACACCCCTGCATTTACAAAATAATCAGCTCCTGAAGAATCACTGCGCTGCACCAAACCATTGTTCAATCTGAACGAAAAAGCAGTGAAGTTGATGTTGAAGAAACTGTGATGAAAAGAGAAACTGTAATCTGCATTTGCTTCATAATTCCATCCGCTTTCTGCTTCAAGATTAGTACTGATGACTCCTGTGGATGGCAGTAATTCTGAAATCGTTGGCGGTGAAAATCCTTTAGATACAATTACTGAAAGAAAAAATTTATCAATAAGTTTTCGTTTTACAACAAACCTTGGAGTGGCCTGATTACGATAAGTTCTTGATTGCTGAACAACAGGATATTTGTTTAACCTTGTAAATTCAACATGGTGATGATTGAGGCTGATGCCTGCACTTAAAAACCATTTTTCATTCAGCACAAGATCGGCCTGTGTAAAGACAGAAACTGCATTATTGTTAATATCATCATCGGTTTGTAATGTATCAGGTCTGCCGTTTTTGTTTTTTGAAACCTGTGTGTTGAAATATCCCTGCTGCAGTTCGCTCCCGGCAATAAGCTGGAACGAACTTTTTTCATTGCCTGAAAGTTTTTCTTCTTTAAAACTGAATACAGTTCTTGCGCCAAACGATGGTTCAACTCTCCGTTCAAAATTCCTGATGGCAGAATTTTTTATATGAGCAAATGAGCCATACAATGTTGTGTTGTTGCTGAAATGCGAACTGAATTTGTATTGATTGGTAAAACCGGCCAGTAATGTTTTTTGCCAGATGGATGCGTTCACTGCAACTGCCGATGGAAGTGTTCCTGCAGTCGGCCGTGCAGCTTTTGGATTGGTATTGTATTCTGCTAATGTTAATGCACCTGGTGTTTGATAATAAAGATCGGTATATAAAAACGATGCGCTGAGTTGTTGTTTGTCGTTTAACTTTAGTTGTGATTGATAGGTGAAATTATCTCTGCGCATCGCCGACTGAATCCTGTAACCATCGCTTGCATTATGTGCATACGTGAGTTGATTGCGGTTATCTTTTGTGCCAAACGATGCAGATGCAAAGATGTTCTGCAGGTTATAACTTCCCGTCATAAATTCAAGTGATGCTCCTGGTTGCCAGCGATCAAAATTATTGATAAGGATTAAACCACCTGTGCCTGCGCCATATATGCTGGATGCTGGTCCTTTATAAAGTTCAATGCTGGAAAAATTATTAAATGCAAACTGGTTGAAGTACGTGTTTCCGCCGGGATCGGTTACAGGTATATTATTCCAATATACTTTTATATTACGTACTCCAAATGGTGAACGTACAGAACTTCCTCTGATGTTGATGCGGTAACTGCCTGGTGAACGTTCTTCCATTCTAACACCGGCAATTGTATTAAAGGCATTAACAAATGAAACTTTATTATTTCTGTCGGCATTATTGAATTCAAGAACTTTTACTGTTGCAGTTGTAAGACTTGCTTTTTTGTTTTGTTCAAAAGAGCGGATAATGATTTCGTTTAAGTCCTTGTAACCGGAATCAATTTTTTCCTGTGCTTTGATTCCTGTATAAAAAAATACTGTAAACAGAATTAGCAAACCCTTGTTCATTCAATAAAGTTAGCAGTCATTTCTTTTGTGCTGATGAATAAGAACATTTATCTTCAGCCCCGAATAAAAAAGCATGACGAAATCAAACAATCAACTTAATCTGTTCGACATCAGTCTTATCGTTGTTAGTCTTGTTATAGGAATGGGCATTTTCCGTAACCCGGCATCAGTAGCAGCTACATCGGGAACTGTTTCAATTTTTTTCATGCTGTGGATTGCTGGTGGGTTAATTGCTCTTTTTGGGGCTTTAACTTATGCAGAAATAGGTCAGCGGTTGCCTGCAATGGGCGGTTACTATAAAATATTTGCCCATTGTTATCATCCGTCAGTAGGGTTTAGTGTAAATGCAATTATACTTATTAGTAATGCTGCGTCGCTTGCCATTGTTGCATTAATCGGTGCCGATTATGTAAGTGATTTATTATTTGGTAAGCCCAGCGGCATCTTCTTTAATACCATGGTTGCCATTGTGGCTGTGGCAGTTTTTTTTAGTGTAAATATGATGGGTTTAAAAACCAGCAGCCGCACACAGAATGTATTAACTGTTGTAAAGATGGCCTTGATTGTATTGCTGATTGCTGCTGTACTGAAAGGAGTCATGATTGAACCACATGGATATGAGGAAGGTTCGCCTTTTTATACATTGAATGACAAAAGCGCTGTTTCATTATTTCTTATTTCACTCATTCCTGTTTGCTTTGCTTATGGAGGTTACCAGCAAACCATCAACTTTGGCGCTGAAGTGAAAGATTCGAAAAGCATTCCCAAAGGAATTATTATCGGAATTATTATTGTGATTTTGTTGTACTTGCTTATTAACGTTGCATATACACAGGTGATTGGTTATGATAAAATGAAAAATGCTTCAGCAATAGGTGCCCTGCTTTGCGAGGCATGGTTTGGAAAGGCAGGTGGTAAAGTGTTTGATGCGTTGATGTTTATTTCGGTGATGGCTTATGTAAATATTGTACTGATGAGTAATCCCCGGGTAATGTTTGCCATGAGTGAAGACAAGGTTTTTCCGAAGATATTTTCTTACCGTCACCCCAAAACAGGAGCCCTTGTTCCGGGGCTGATTGTATTTTCACTTGTTACTATTACTGTAGCTTTTTTTGGAAAAGGGGTTGATAATATTTTAAACTTTACCATGTTTCTTGACAGTATTGGCATGAGTACATCTGCTGCAACGTTATTTATTCTGAGGAAACGGAAAGAGAATGAAATCATGATCACCGGAAACTGGAATAAGTTTACACCGTTTTTTGCAGGCTTCTTTGTTTTCAGTTATTTTATGATTGCTGTTGGAGTGGTGATTAAAGATGTACGTGCTGCATTTATCGGAACCGGACTGCTTGCTTTTTTCCTGCTTATCTATTTTCTGTTTTATTATAAAAAGAAAAAACAAGATGGACATCTCTCAAATTATTAATGAACTGGGCGAAGACCGGGAACTGTATTTTAATGCCATTGCGCCGCCCATTATGCAAACGAGTAATTTCAGGTTTAATAAAGTAGATGAGTTGCGCAGTGCTTTTGCTGATGAAATGAGTACTTATCTCTACAGCCGTGGATTAAACCCAACAGTAGATATTCTCCGTAAAAAATTAGCAGCGCTGGATGGTGCTGAAGATGCACTGGTGTTCAACAATGGAGCAGCGGCTATTTTTGCGGCTGTTCTGGCCAATGTAAAAACAGGCGATCATATTGTGAGTGTGCAGAAGCCTTACACCTGGGTACAGCGGATGTTTGATGTAATTCTTCCCCGTTTTGGAGTAAACACTACTTATGTTGATGGCCGCAGAGCAGAAAATTATTTTGAAGCAACACTACCCGAAACAACTTTTTTTTATCTTGAAACTCCCAATAGCTGGAGCCTGGAATTACAGGACATTGAAGCGATTGCTTCATTTGCAAAAGAGAAGAAAATCACAACGTTGATTGATAACACCTATTGTACGCCGTTATACCAGCAACCCATCAGCATGGGAATTGATATGGCAATGCAAACTGCAACCAAATATATCGGCGGGCATAGCGATACGCTGGGTGGTGTAATCAGTGGCAGTAAAGCTATGATGAAGAAAATATTCGACAGCGAGTATCTCAACATCGGTAGTGGTATTCAGCCGTTTAATGCCTGGCTGTTGATCCGTGGGTTGCGTACCCTGCCTGCAAGGCTTGAACGTATTAACCGTACAACAAAGAAAGTGGTGGAGTTTGTAAAAAGTTACCCGGCTGTTTCGTCCATCATCTATCCATTTGATGAAAGTTTTGGGCAATACGAATTAGCAAAAAAGCAGATGAAGGAAGCACCCGGCCTGTTTTCCTTTTATTTAAAAGCAATATCACGGCAACAAATTGTAACTTTTTGTGAAAGTCTGCAACATATTCAGATGGCAGTTAGCTGGGGCGGGCACGAAAGTCTGTTACTACCCAGATGTGCAGGGATAACCGATGAGGAATTTAAACCGGACATTCCCGATCATCAAATGATCAGGATCTATGTTGGGCTGGAAGAGCCGGAATACCTTATTTCTGACCTTAAACAAGCTTTTGAAAAAGCCTTTTCGTAAAAACCTGCAGCAGGCTGTAGCTGAAGCAGCGCCGCTAATCAAATTTCAATACATTCGTGTTGGTTACACACTATATTTGTTTTATGAGAAAATCAGTTTACGCATCCTTTGCAACGGTTTTGTTGCTTTTTATGATGCAAAGCTTACCTGCCCAGGAAAAATGGGATTTACGCCGCTGCGTTGAATATGCTGTTGCCAATAATATCAGTGTTAAACAGGCTGATGTACAGGCAAAATCTTCAGAGCTTACTTTAAAACAAAGTAAGCTGGGAGTGTGGCCCACAGCTAATTTTTCAAGTAACTATGGCTATCAGTTCGGTCGTTCTATTGATCCTACCACTAACGGGTTTATTAACCAGCAGATATCATCATCTCAAACCAGTCTTACTTCAGGTGTAACGTTATTCAGCTTTTTTTCACAGAAAAATACCATTCTTGGCAACGAAAAAGAACTGAAAGCGCAACTGGCCGGAGTTCAAAAACTAAAAGATGATATTTCGTTGTATGTAGCAAATTATTACCTGCAATGTCTTCTTTCAAGAGAACAGGTTAACATCAGCTTGCAGCAATTGAAGCTTACAACCGAACAGCTAAAGAATACAAAGAAGCTGGTTGATGCAGGCAGTTTACCAGAGTTGAATGCTGCCGAACTGGAAGCACAGCTTGCTAAAGACAGCAGTACATATATTGTTGCGCTATCAACTTATACAGGAAATATCCTTTCTCTTAAAAACTGGATGAATCTTGACCCGGCTTTACCATTCGATCTTGAAACGCCACCGGTTGAAATGATTCCTATTGAAACATTTGCTGAACTGCAACCGGAGTTGGTTTATGAACTGGCCTTAAAAAATATGCCCATTCAACGTGTAAACCAATTCAGACTTGAGTCGATGGATTACTACCAGAAAGCAGCAAAAGCAAAATTGTATCCTTCTATCAGGGCATTCGGGCAGATTAATTCAAATTTTTCAAGCTTGTACCAGCAATTAAGCGGGTATGGTTCTCCTGTTCAGAAAGCGATTGGATATACAGGCACAGGTACTCCTTCAAACCCAAATGTATATACGCAGGTGCAGGTACCCATTTATGAAAATGTTGGTTTTTTTAAACAGTTAAATAATAACTTCAGTCAATCGGTTGGGCTTACTTTAAGTGTTCCCATTTTTAACGGCTGGCAGGCAAAGGCAAACTGGCAACGCAGTAAATTAAATTACGTTAACCAGCAATTGCAGGTAGATAAGGATAACCAGTCGATGAAGCAGGATATTTACAAAGCCTATAATGATGCAGTGGCAGCATACCAGCGCTATCAGGCATCAATAAAAACAGTTAGTACTGCTGAATATTCTTTTGAACTTTCAAGAAAAAGATATGAGGCAGGATTGCTTCGCTCTATTGATCTTATCACTAACCAGAATAATTTATTTAAAGCAAGGCTGGAAAAATCGGCTAACCAGTTTGAATATGTTTTCAGAATGAAAGTACTTGAATTCTACAAAGGCCAGGGGTTGAAATTATAACATCATTACAATATTAATTAACAGGAATAACATCGGATTATGAACAAAAAAATATGGTGGATCATCGGGGCACTTGTTTTGGTGATCATTGCACTTGTAATACTAAAAAAAACCGGCGTAATAGGTAAAGAAGAGGCAGTAAAAGTGGCAACAGAAAAAATTACCAAACGTACAATCATTGAAACTGTAAGCGCCAGCGGAAAGGTTTATCCCGAAGATGAACGCAAAGTGAGCTCTGACGTTAGTGGTGAAGTAGTTGAAATGCTTGTAGATGAAGGCGACAGTGTTCGTAAAGGACAAGTGCTTGCCAAAGTTTTTGCGGATGTACTTACTTCCGACAGGGACAGGGCGGCATCGGTGGTTAATCAGCAACAGGCCCAGGTTGATAATACAGAAGCATCAATGGCTTCGTTTGAAGCAAGACTTAACCAGGCAAAGCAGAATTACGACCGCCAGAAAAAATTATTTGACGATAAAGTAATTTCAAAATCAGAATTTGAAACGGCAGAAAGTTCTTATCTCACAGCTAAAGCCGATCTGAATGCTGCGAAGCAAACAATCCGCAGCGGAAAGGCAGGCGTGCAGAGTGCGCAGGCAAGCTTAACTGCAGCAAATAAAAATCTTTCACGTACAACAGTAGTATCTCCAATGGATGGTATTGTGTCGTTACTGGCAGTGAAAAAAGGAGAACGTGTTGCAGGTAACAGTTTCAGCCTTGGTACTGAAATTCTGCGTGTGGCAGATATGAGTAAAATTGAAGTGCGGGTTGATGTTGGTGAAAATGATGTGCCAAAGGTAAAACTTGGCGATAGCGCTATTATTGAAGTGGATGCGTACAACGACAGAAAGTTTAAAGGCGTTGTAACCAAAATTTCGAGCAGCAGCACCTCGGCGCAAACAACTACAACAAGCACTACCGATGTAACTAATTACAAAGTATATATCCGTATTGATCCTGCTTCTTATGCTGACATGGTTGATCCTGCAAAAGGGAAAAATCTTCCTTTCCGTCCGGGCATGAGTGCAAGTGCAGATATTATGACAACTAAAAATGAAAACGTACTGGCCGTTCCTATTCTTGCTGTAACAACAAGAGATAAAAACGAAAAGCAATCGCAAACAAAAGCAAAAGCTGAGCAGGATAAGAAAAAAGCACAGGGGCAGGATGCAGGTAGTACAGATAATGCTTTGCTTACCGATGATATGGAAGAAGTTGTGTTTATTATCAATCCTGACGGAACAGTGAAAAAAGTGCCAATTCGTACAAGTATTCAGGATAATGAATACATTCAGGTAATGGGGGGATTAAAAGAAGGGGATGAAGTGGTAAGTGCACCATATAACACCATCAGCAAAACTTTGAAAGAAGGAATGAAAGTAAAAGTGGTGCCGAAGGATAAAGTTTATGAAGACAAATAATAATGAAAATTTTATAGAAGAATCCTGCCGAAAGGCAGGATTCTTTTTTTATTCAAATTTTGCTGCTGCCGAATTTGGGTTTACTTTTAGTTGTTCTCAAATACAAACTGCTTGAAGGAAGAATTGAAAAATAAATTTGCCGTTATTGGCAGCGGAAGTTTCGCAACAGCGTTAGCAAAGATTCTGAACGGTAATGATGTACCCATACACTGGTGTGTGCGGAGTTCACATATAATCGATCATGTAATGAAATACGGGCATAACCCCAGTTACCTGCGTTCGGTTTCATTTAATACTGCGTTGCTGGAAATGGGAACAGATCATACGGAGGTTATCCGCAAAGCCGAGTATATTATTCTTGCTATCCCTTCAGCCTATACAGAAGAAGTACTGAATAAATTACCCAGAGATATTTTTGAAGGCAAAAAAGTTATTTCGGCAATTAAGGGTATTATGCCCAGAACAAACCTGTTACTGAATGATTACCTGAAAAACGAATTTGGTTTTGATGCAAATGACTACTACACAATTATGGGACCCTGCCATGCAGAAGAAGTGGCATCAGAAAAATTATCTTATCTCACCATAACGGGTCTGCACGATAAAACAGCGCAATGGATTGCCGATCAGTTTAAGAATTATTATATCAACGTAATTATTAATGATGATGTGTATGGCGTACAGTTTGCCGCCATCTTAAAAAATATTTACGCACTGGGCAGTGGTATTGCACATGGGCTTGAATACGGCGATAATTTTTTAAGTGTACTGATTGCTAATGCTGCCGATGAAATGGCAGGCTTTCTGCGTAAAGTGGGTATCCGCAATATTGAAATTGGTGTACACAAAGAACCAATTCCGGGAGTACAGTTATTAAAAACATCTTTCCGTAAATCGGCTAACTATGCAGCAAGTGTATATATGGGCGATTTGCTTGTAACCTGTTATTCCATGTACAGCCGCAACCGTACATTTGGTACTATGATTGGCAAAGGATTTACAGTTAAAGCAGCACAGCTTGAAATGAACATGGTTGCAGAAGGTGTAAATGCCAGCCGAAGTTTTTATACCATTAATAAAGAGGTAGGCGCAGAAATGCCCATAGCAACAACGGTGTATAAAATTCTGTGGGAAGATGTGCCGCCAGCCGTTGCCTTTGAAGAACTGGAGCAGGTGTTGATATAAAAACATTGTTCATGTTGAAATTTAAATTGAAAAGTGCTTTTCTTTTTTGTTAAACTATATGAAGAATATAAAAGGGCAAATACTTATAACCCAGAAGATCGATTAACGCTTTATCTTTCTTTAATATTGATGTTGTTATTTTTTTCTATTTTAATTCCAATCGTACGATTGCTTGAACATTTATTTTTCTTTGATATAAATTTTGTTTATCCTCTTTTTATATTTCTTGTTGTAATTCTTGTATTATTAAAGCTAAATAAGTTTTTATATAAAATATTTTTCAAAACAGACAGAATGAAACAGCTTGAAAATAAATACAAAAAATATACTGTAAATAGATTGGTATTGTATTTTATAATGATTTTGTTGCCTCTAATTCTTTTATTTCTTGGTCCAGTTTTAGGAGTAATAGTAGCAGGTGGAACAATTTGGGATAAACATATTCAAGGGATTTTTTAATAATCTCACGCCATGGTTCGTGTCTTCACGAACCACTTCTTGTACATCCTTAAAATTTATCTGCAATTTATTACCTTGTTTGTTCATTGCTTATGAACAATATACCCAACAAACGAAAGTCATACATGGAAGTGGGAGAAATCTTCTTCTTCACAGCCACTATCCGCCAGTGGAAACCATTGCTGAAAGAATCGTTTTACTGTAATGTAATTCTGGATTCGCTTCAGTACCTAAGCAGTAAAGAATTAGCAGATGTATTTGCTTTTGTAATTATGCCTAATCATATTCACCTAATCTGGCGAACAAACAAACTCAACGGAAAAGAAACTGTACAGGGATCGTTTCTGAAATTCACAGCACATCGTTTTAAGCAACTCTTACTGCAAACGCAGCCTTCTGTATTAAACGGATTTGCAGTTGAGGCAAAAAATAAAAAATACGAATTCTGGCAAAGAGATTCCCTTGCCGTTCATTTGTACACACCCGAAGTTGCCTATCAAAAGCTGGAATATATACACCTGAATCCGTTAGCAGAGCATTGGCAATTGGCAACCGATCCGTCGGATTATTTCTATTCGTCTGCATCTTTTTATGAAAAGGATGAATTAAGGTTTCCTTTCTTAAAAGATTTAAGAATTGAAATGACTGGCTGAAATGCTTGTTATTGGTTCGTGGAGACACGAACCACGGCGGAGGAACTGGAGTAGGTGTTGATTTGATGACATCACTTTCAGATCACTTCAAAAAAAATCATTCGGTTGAATAATTTTCTTCAACAGTCGTTTCATAATTCTTCATCAGCAAAGCGGCCTTGTAATAAAATAATATAGCCACAACCATAAAGAGGTGGCTTACATCGTTGTAATTAAACCAGTAATTGATACTGATTTTAAACGCATGACAAAGTGCGGCCATCAATCCAAACAATGTTGCAAGTGCAATGTACCGGAATGAGTTGTTTTTTGTTTTACTGTAAACATACAGTTCAAAGCAAAATACCACTACAAATAATCCGTAAGCAGCATGTGCTTCTACAAAAGCAAAATTTAATGTGGCAAAGGAAAGTGTCATAAACGTAAGCACCTCCACAATATTTAATACTGAAAAAAAACGTCCGACAGACTGATTCATCAATGACCGGCTTTGTGCAATTACCGATCGCTCAAAGGCCACAACTCCTGCCATACTTGTGTACCAGCCCGGTATTTTTCCATACAATCCGGTTGCATATAAAAAAGCATGACCAACCACTCCGCCAATGATTGTTGCCCAGCCAATCAATAAAAAGAAAAGCAGCAACGATTTTTGTGAAAAAGAGGGACTGGAATAATGTTTCTTTAAACCGTAATAAGCAATAAAGCATGCCAATGCAATCAGCAGATTGGTAAGAACAGTAAACGGCTCAAGCACAGCAATGCCGAATAAATTAATTTTCGGCATTCCGGCTAAGTCTGAAACAGCTTCGTACATGCTTGTTTTTTTACAAAGTTAAAATCCTCGTTCAATGAATGAAAGCAGTTTGGCAAATAGGAATCAGAAAAATAAATCAGAAGCAATTCTGTCGGCAAATAGTTTTCCTTCTTGTGTAAGTATTAAATGATTGTTCTCTTCTTTTAACCATCCGTTCTGAATAAATGCAGATGCTTCTTTACGGAGTTGTTCTGTTTGCTTTGCTCCAGCATGTTTCGTTACTTTATCAAGATCACAGCCTTCCATCAAACGTAAACTTGTCATAATGTATTCATTCAGCTTTTGTGTTGTGGTGAGTTCTTCTTTTTCAAACGGAATACTGTTTTGCTGCAGCAACTGAATGTACTGCCGGTTGTTGCTTACATTCCACTGTCTGCTGTTCCCGTTAAACGAATGAGCCGATGGTCCTAAGCCAAGATAGGGAATACCATGCCAGTAACTGCTATTGTGTTTGCTGCGGTGACCGGGTTTTGCAAAGTTTGAAATTTCGTAATGTTCAAAGCCTGCCTGCTGTGCATAATCCATCAGTTGAATGAATTGCCGGCTTTGCTGCTCAGCATTGGTATTTTCCTTTTTGTGCTGACGAATTTGTTTGTCGAGCGGTGTTTTTTCTTCAACAGTTAAGGCGTAGCAGGAAAGATGAGTGATGTTTTGCTGCACAACCCAGTCGAGGTTTTGTTTCCATTTATCGTCTGTTAATCCCGGTGTGCCGTAAATTAAATCAACGGTAAAATGTTCAAAGCCTGCATCTCTTGCCTGTGCAATTACTTTTTTTGCATGTGCTGCAGTATGAGTGCGGTTCATCCATTGCAGGTCTTCAACAAACAACGATTGGATGCCAATACTTAAACGGTTGATGCCTGTTTGTTTCCAGCCGCTGAGTTTTTCATTGGTAATATCATCGGGGTTTGCTTCAAGGGTAAACTCTGCGTCCTGCTTAATGCTGAAGTAACGATGTAATTGTTCGGTAATGAGTTTAATTTCATCGTTCGATAGAAGGCTGGGTGTTCCACCACCGAAATACAAAGTTTCAACAGGTTGATTCTGTAAATAATTATTTGTTGACTGCAGTTCAATTTCTTTCAATAAAGCAGTAATAAAATCGTTCTTGTAATGCAGACTGGTGCTGAAATGAAAATTACAGTAATGACATGCCTGCCTGCAAAAAGGAATATGAATGTAGATACCTGCCAATGAACCCTTAATTTTATAACCTGTGGTGAAACTGCAAAACTAACAGATCGTGCATCAAAAATTCAAAGCATTCTTTAAACTGGTTTTTTTTTCATGTTTAATAAGCATGATGCAGAATGCTGCTGCACAAACAAAGTATCAGTTGCATTATCGCTTTGCAGATACTGCAGACATATCTGTTTCACTCGGACTTCAGCAACAGTTTAGCAATAAACTTGCCTGCAACCAATATATATATGATCTGCCGAAGCTTTTACAAAAGAAAGGCTTTATTACCGCATCGGTTGATACTGTAAGGTTTGATTCTTCATCGGCTCATGCCGTATTGTTTCTTGGAAAGCAATACCGTTGGGCCATGCTGAATATATCTTCTGTTTCGCAAGACCTGCTGAATGCGGTTGGCTACAGGGATAAAAATTTTGAGCACCAGTTTCTTGATTTCTCAGCCATGCAGCAACTTCAGCAACGGCTGCTTGATAAACTTGAAAACACCGGGTACCCGTTTGCAAGTATTTCTATTGATAGTTTTGATCTTAAACGGGAAGCAATATCAGCTACATTAAAAATTGACAAAGGGCCTTTGTATAAAATTGACAGCATACGGGTATATGGTGATGTACGTATCAGTAACCGTTTTCTGCAACGCTATCTTGAAATTGAAAATGGATCGGTTTATCAGAAACAAAAATTGCAAAATATCTCAAACAGGTTACGGCAGTTACCTTATGTTATTGAGCAGCAGAAATGGAACATGAGTTTTTTGGGAACGGGGTCAATACTGAACCTTTACCTCAAGGATAAAAAAAGCAGCCAGGTAAATGGTTTGCTTGGATTTCTTCCAACAACCGATGCAAACGGGAAAAGTAAAATCAATATATCGGGCGATTTTAATCTGAGTCTGAAAAACGGTTTTGGTTTGGGTGAATCGCTCGGCTTGGTATTTCAGCAGGTACAGCAAAAATCGCCCAGGTTGCAGATGAATTACCAGCAGCCTTTTTTATTTGGTTCGCCATTTGGTGTTGATGTGGCGTTTGACGGTTTTAAGAAGGATTCTGCTTATCTCAATATCAATTTAAAAGCCGGTGTGCAGTATTCGTTTGGTGGTAACAGGAGTGGTAAAATATTTTTTCAGCAGTTTATTTCCAGCTTGCTTGATATTGACACAAATGCGGTAAGGGTAAACAAACAATTGCCCGATCAGATTGATCAGACAACTTCAAACATCGGGCTGGAGTATGAATGGTTTACAACCGATTACCGGTTTAACCCAAGAAAAGGAATTGATCTGAAGTTTACAGGTTCAGCAGGTATCAGAAAAATTAAACCCAATAACAATATTATTAATCTTAAAGACCCGCTTGACCCGGATTACAATTATCAATCGTTATACGATTCAGTGGGTGTGCGTTCTTATACCTTCAGATTAAAACTTGATGCGGCAAAGTTTTTCCGTACAGGAAAACAAACAGCATTAAAAACTTCGTTTAATGCGGGTTTGGTTCAGAGCCCGAAAATTTTCCGTAATGAGTTGTATCAGATAGGAGGATTCCGTTTGCTGAGAGGCTTTGATGAAGAAAGCATTTTTGCTTCAGCTTATGCAGTTGTATCGGCCGAATACAGAATTCTCATTGGGCTTAACAGTTACATCTATGCGTTTACAGATGGTGGATGGGTGCGGAACAACAGCCAGTATGCAAACACAACCAATACATTTTTTGGCACAGGTTTAGGACTTGCGTTTGAAACGAAAGCAGGAATTTTCAATATCGCCTTTGCTTCGGGAAAAAGGAATGATTTGCCTCTTAACCTGCGGCAAAGTAAAATTCACTTTGGCTATGTAAATATTTTTTAAAGAAGAATAGTAACAGAAAGTTTGTTTGTACTTAATCGGGTAATCCTATTTTTGCACTCAACTCCATGCGATTAATCTTTTCTCTTTTCGTTTTTTTTATTTGTTCGGCAGCTATTGCACAGGACTCGGTGCAGCAGGCAACCCCTGTTGATAAAGTTGTAGCTAACACCAGCACGGTTGATTCGCTGAAAAAAGATTCGGTTTATAAAATAACTTTTAGTACTCTTCCCACATTTGACTCATGCAGGAATTATGTATTGAAAAAGCTTGTTCGTTTGAACCTATATGGCAAACCTGAATTTTTTATTGAAAAGGAAAAGCAGGCGAACGATAAAGACTGGTTGTTTTATTACATACTTGGCCTTGGCTTTTTGTTTGCTTTGCTGAAACTGAGTTATACCCGTTACTTTAATGATTTATTCAGGGTGTTTTTCCGTACCTCGTTGCGGGTAAACCAGATCAGGGAGCAGTTGGTACAATCGGGATTGCAATCGTTGTTGTACAACATTTTCTTTGCCATTTCCGCTGGCACTTATGTGTACCTGTTAGGTGCATGGTTTAATGTATCGGTAAAAATGCCCGCATTACTTATACCTCTCATTTCTTCAGCAATCATTGCTGTGCTTTACCTCGGGAAATTCATTTTTCTGAAATTCAGCGGGTGGTTATTTGGTATGAGAAATGCAACAGAGGCATATACATTTATCGTGTTTCTGATTAACAAAATCATCGGAGTAATCCTGCTGCCTTTTATTGTAGTGATTGCTTTTTCTGAACGGCAGCTTTCTGGAATTGCAATTACAATTTCGCTGGCTTTAATTGCCGGAATGTTGTTGTATCGTTTTCTGAGAGCCTATAATCCAATACAAGCCGACCTTAAAGTAGGCAAGTTCCATTTTTTTATTTTCTTTCTTGCATTTGAAATAGCGCCGCTTTTGGTGATTTATAAAATAGCCGTTCAGTTTATTTAAGCTAAATTGTACTTACCTTTGCAGAAATTTTCCAACCACTTATGGAAAAAAACGCTGTCAAGTCAAAGAAAGAAAAAATCAGGAAGATTCTGATCACTCAGCCCAGACCCGAATCTGACAAGTCGCCTTACTATGAACTTGCCAGGAAGTATAGTGTTGAGATGTCTTTTCATCCTTTTATCCGGATTGAAGGTGTTCAGGCAAAAGATTTCAGAAAACAAAAAATTGATATTGTTTCTTTTTCAGCCGTAATTTTTACCAGTCGTCATGCAATTGACCATTTCTTCCGCATTTGCGAGGAAATGAGGATTTCAGTATCCCAGGAAACCAAGTATTTCTGTATTACTGAAGCAGTTGCACTTTATTTACAGAAGTTTATTTTGTACAGGAAACGTAAAGTATTTTATGGCGCTGATGGTACAAATAAAAGCCTGTTTGATGTAATCAATAAGCATAAGAGCAACGAAAAATTTCTTTATCCCTGTAGTGAAAGTCATGATAATGAAATTGCAGCATGGCTCAGAAATAATAACTGCGAATTTGCAATTCCTATTCTTTACCGTACTGTCAGCAATGATGTAAAGGAAGTTATCTCAACAGGCGATTTTGATGTTATTTGTTTCTTTACACCAAGTGGTGTTAAAAGCCTTATCGAAAACCTTCCTAAATACAAGCAAAACGGAACATTTATAGGAGCTTTTGGAGTAAACACATTTAAAGCAGTAGAAGAAGCCGGTCTCAAGCTGCAGATAAAAGCCCCCGAGCCTCAAGCTCCGAGCATGGTGTCTGCTCTTGATAAATTTCTGGCACTTCAAAGTAAGTAATACGTTTTTTATCACATACTTTTTTCAGCAAACCATGTAGGTTTGCTTTTCTATTTATATGCTTTATACAAACCGCCTTTTATCGGAAACAAGTCCATATTTGCAACAGCATGCACACAACCCTGTTGATTGGTATCCCTGGGGCGATGAGGCATTACAAAAAGCCCGGCTGGAAGATAAGCCCATACTTGTAAGCATTGGTTATTCTTCGTGCCACTGGTGTCATGTAATGGAGCGGGAGAGTTTTGAAGATGTGCAGGTCGCTGAGTTCATGAATCAACATTTCATCAATATAAAAATCGACAGGGAAGAACGGCCTGATCTGGATCATGTATATATGGATGCTTTGCAGGCAATGACAGGAAGCGGTGGATGGCCTTTGAATGTTTTTCTTACTCCCGATCTTAAACCTTTTTACGGGGGTACTTATTTCCCCCCGGTTAAACTGCATAACAGATCTTCATGGAGAGAAATTCTGTTTGCCATTTCTCAAACCTTCAAAGAAAAAAGGGCAGAAGTCGAAACACAAGCCAATCAGTTAGTACAGCATCTGAAGGATGCTAATTCATTTGGGTTGGCCCAAAAACAAGTTCTTGATTTACCTGCTGAAGAGCTTTTTATAAAACGGCAGGCAGATGTGATGTTTGCAAATATTATGCAATCGGCCGATGCGGTTTGGGGAGGTTTTGGAAAGGCTCCCAAATTTCCTCAAACATTTACAATCAGGTACCTGCTTCAGTATTATTATTTTACGCAAAATCAAACAGCTTTAAAACAGGCTTGTTTAAGTCTTGACAAAATGATTGATGGGGGCATCTATGATCAGGTGGGAGGTGGCTTTGCCCGTTACAGCACCGATATTGAGTGGCTGGCTCCTCACTTTGAAAAAATGCTGTATGATAATGCGCTGCTCGTAATTGTATTGAGTGATGCTTATAAAATCACAAAGCAGGAGCGTTATAAAACAGCAATAACAGAAACACTTCAGTTTATTGAACGGGAAATGACTTCATCTGTGTATGGCTTTTATTCAGCTCTTGATGCCGACACTGAGGGGGTTGAAGGAAAATATTATACGTGGACAAAAAAAGAAATTGAAGAATTACTGAAAGAAGACGCAGATTTGTTTTGCAGCTTTTATGACATATCGGGAGAGGGTAATTGGGAGCATGTAAATATTCCGAGAATAGTACAGAGCAGGGATGAGTTTTGCGCTGTTCACAAACTTAATACTGATGTTTTTGATTCGGTAATGAAAAACTGCCTTTTAAAACTGCTTAAGGCACGTAATAAAAGGGAAAAACCGCTGCTTGATGACAAAATTATACTTGGATGGAATGCTCTCATGAATAGCGCTTATAGTAAGGCTTTTGCAGCAACCGGAATAGAAGCATACCGTACAACGGCCATAAACAACATGGAATTTCTACTGAAGACTTTTCAGAACGGGGAAGGCGTTTTTAGCCATGTGTACAAAGATGGCCAGGCAAAGCATTCGGCTTTTCTTGACGACTACGCTTTTCTTATACAGTCGTTAATTCATTTGCAGGAAATTACTTCCAATACTGTCTGGCTCGAAAAGGCGAAGGATTTGGTGACTGTTGTAATTCGCTTTTTTTCTGAACCAGATTCGGATTACTTCTGTTTTACGCCCGATAGTCAGCCTGATATGATTGTAAGAAAAAAGGAGGTGTATGATGGAGCAACACCTTCGGGAAATGCTGTTATGGCAGCGAACCTGCTGTATCTTGGAACTGTTTACGATACTCCTGAATGGAAAAAGCAAAGTGTCAGAATGCTTGATGGTTTAAAGGAAACAGTTGTTAAATACCCGGGCTCTTTCGGCGTATGGTCGGCTTTGTATTTAAATATGATTGATGGGTTAAACGAACTGGCAGTGGTTGGGATGGATTTTGCTGAAAAAAGAGAGGCCCTTCTTGCCTTTTTTCTTCCGGATGTTATACTTCAATCAGGAGAAAAAGAGGATAGTAAATTCCCGTTATTGGCGGGGAAAACTCCTCCTTTTGGTGAAACCCTCATTTACCTGTGCAGAAACTATTCATGCCAGTCGCCCACTCCGTATCCATTGAAAATAAAGGAACTTTTATCTTTTAAAGGCATTTAAACAATAAACAATCTCAAAAATCGTTATCGGGAAAGTATTATTATTCATTTTGATTATTTAAAAATTAATGTTAGCATTGCGACGAATTGTAAGAAACCCCGGACCGGAGAACTTACTTTTGTCCAATACCTAATAAGAAAATTAAACTCTTAACAATGAAGAACCAACTGTTAAGTTGCATCTCAGTCGCCGCCCTATCGCTGCTAATGATTAGCTGCGGAAAGTCTAAGTCATCCACAAAATCTGCTGCAAACAATGGCCAGTTAGTAGGTGTGAATTATGGAGCCCCTGCGGGTTTAACCAAACCTATTGGCATGGTGCATGTACCTCAGGGAACATTTCATATGGGCCCAAGTGATGAGGACATTAACTATGCTTACACTGCACGTAACCGCCAGGTTTCTATCAGCGGGTTCTGGATGGATGCTACAGAAATCACCAACAGCGAGTACAAGCAGTTTGTGTTTTATGTAAGGGACTCTCTTGCAGCAACAGCACTCAATTACATCGATCCCAAAACAAATAACATTGACTGGAAAAAAGCCAATGGTATATGGAAGGAAAAAAATGTGTATGAAAAATTAAGCGGTTTGGTGATGGCTCCTGACGACCGGATTTTCGGTAAAATGGAAATTGACCCCGACAAACTCATCTACATGGAGGAATATGTAGATTATAAAGCTGCAGCTTACCGCAAGCCCAATGAACCACGTTCAAAATTTATAATCAAAAACCCCGTAAAGGTATACCCCGATACATTGGTTTGGGTTCGTGATTTCAGCTATGCTTATAACGAACCAATGAGCCAGCGCTATTTCGCTCATCCGGCGTTTGCTAATTATCCTGTTGTAGGTGTTACATGGAAACAGGCAACTGCTTTCTGTACATGGCGTTCAAGATACCTGAACAGTTATCTTGATACAAAGAAAAAGGCAAATGAATCAAATTTCCGTTTGCCAACAGAAGCAGAATGGGAATATGCTGCAAGAGGCGGCCGTTCACAATCAATGTTCCCCTGGGGTAACTATTACCTGCGCAACCGTAAAGGATGCCTCATGGCAAACTTTAAACCAGGCCGTGGTAACTATCCTGAAGATGGCGGTTTCTATACTGTTCGTGCTGATGCTTATTGGCCAAATGATTTTGGTTTGTACAATATGGCTGGAAATGTGGCAGAATGGACCAGCTCTTTATATTATGAGGGTGGTTACAATTTTGCTCATGACATGAATCCTGACATTCGTTATAATGCTAAAGAAAGCGATCCTCCCCGTATGAAACGCAAAGTGGTACGTGGCGGTAGCTGGAAAGATGTGGGCTATTTTCTACAGACAAGTACCCGCAATTACGAATACCAGGATACAGCAAAATCATATATTGGTTTCCGTTGTGTAATTGATTTGCCACCTGTAATGCGTAAACGTTAACCTCTTAAACTTTCTTTTAAAAAAATCAAATCCCAAAATTGAACTGTATGGCTTAAACCCATCGGTTAAAACATTATCAATCAACTTTTAAAAACCAATCTTATGGCAGTTTCACAACAAGCAGAAAAAACATCAAACATCATTGTTTCCCTTGGTGCCTCTATCGTTATTCTTGGTGCATGGGCCAAAATATT
Source organism: Chitinophagaceae bacterium UBA1953 (assembly GCA_002336115.1). GTDB lineage: Bacteria > Bacteroidota > Bacteroidia > Chitinophagales > Chitinophagaceae > Lacibacter. The sequence continues at coordinate 331,881 of DDEN01000041.1, read as the reverse complement.
ACATGTGGCTAAACCTATGATAGGTAGTATGCCATTCTCTGATTTTATGCTTACAGTAGGTCTTTTAACAGAAGCATTTATCTTCCTTATATATGCATATTTGTCAACACAGGGTTATGGATTAAATGCGCATGGCCATGAAGCACCTGCGGCTGCACCGGCTGGTACACCGGCTCTTGCTTCATTAGATAAGATGATGCAGGATGCAGAAATTACACCTGCAAGTCTTCGCAGCCTGAGCGATAATTTCCAAAAACTTAATTCAACTGTTGGTGGTATTAAAGATGTTAGTGATGTGGTTGCTTCTACAGGCGAACTCAGTGCAAAATCAAAAGAAGCTGCTGAAGTACTTGGCGGTATGAAGAATGCTTACCAGGAAGCTACTGCTACAGTTTCTTCATTTAACCTGGCTGCTGAAGGCACGAAAGCTTATCATGAACAAGTGCAGGTAATGACCAAAAACCTCGGTTCATTAAATACAATTTATGAGCTTGAATTGCAGGATACCAACAACCATCTTAAATCGATGAACAAGTTTTATGGTAACCTGGCTGCGGCTTCTGAAGCAATGCACGGAACCGTTGATGACGCTAAAAAAGCACACGACCAAATTACAACTCTGGCCAAAAACCTGGGTACGCTGAACAATATATATGGTAACATGATCAATGCCATGCAGGGACGTTAATCATTAAAGAATAATCAAAATTAAATTCCCGAATTAAAACCAAAATCCGAACATCATGGCACTACCTAAAGAGCCCCGGCAGAAGATGATTAACCTGATGTATCTGGTGTTAACAGCATTGTTGGCACTGAATGTATCAGCAGAAATTATCAATGCCTTTAAAGTGGTTGATAAAAGTTTAACATCAACTAACGGTATTATAGATCAGTCAACGGTAACCGTATTAAAGTCGCTTGAAGATAAATTAAAAGATGAAAAATCTGCTGTTAAGGCAGGTATCTGGAAGCCAAAGGCTGATGCTGCCGTTGCACTAACAAAAGAAATTAATGATGCAATAGAAGAGTTTAAAGATAAAATCAAACGTTCTTCCGGTTACAACCCTGAAAAGGGCGATACAAGCTTCAGAGAAGAAAATATTGATGTAGCAACCAGGATTATGGACACTGAAAAGGGTGGCGAAAAACTGCAGAAGCTTCTGGAACAATACAAACAGAAAATTCTGGCAATTGATCCCATTATTGCAAAGGAATTTGCAAATGGATTGCCACTTACAACAGAAGTTCCTACAAAGAATTTTCACATGATGCCTGCCGTTGCTGCTTTAACCATGTTGAGTAAATACCAGAACGACGTAAAGAATACAGAAAACAGAATTGTAAACTTCTGCCATAACCAGGTTGGCCAGGTTGTAATCCGTTACGATGCGTTTGAGCCAATTGTTGGCGCAAGTTCAAACTACTTATTTCCCGGACAGGAACTGGAAATTACAGCAGGTTTAGGTGCTTTCAGCAGCACTAAAAAACCAAACATTACAATTGGTGGTGAAAGCATTGCGGTGAATGAAAAAGGTGTTGCAACCAAGAAGTTTAAAGTAGGAAGTACAAGCGGTAATGTAAATGTGGTTGTAAGCTATCTCGACCAGGATGGTAATCCTCAAACGAAAACTGTTCAGGTGCCTTATACAGTTGGCACAGCTACAGGTGCTTTTGTAAGCGCTGAAAAAGTGAAAGTGCTTTACATTGGACTGGATAATGAACTGGCAGTTAGTGGTGGTAATGTAGGTGATGAAAAAGTAACTGTGAGCATCAATAATGGTTCTTTAAAGAAAATAGGACCGGGAAGATATGTTGCAAATCCAACTACACCGGGCAAAGCTACAATAACAGTTATGTCTGATGGAAAACCAAGCAGTTTTGAATTCAGAGTTAAAACTGTTCCCGATCCTACTCCAATGGTTGGGGCAAGTAAGGGTGGCCGTATTCCTGCAAACGTATTTAAAGCTCAGCAGGGTATCCGTGCTGAACTGGAAAACTTTGTATTTGAAGGTGTAACGTTTACTGTTACAGGGTACACTTTTTATGCAACAGGTGCAGGTTTTCCTGATCCGGGTGTTGTACCAGGTGTTTCAGGTAACAGTTTTGGTGCAGTTCAGAATCTTATTCAACGCTGCCGTCCCGGTACTACAGTTGTTTTAGATGAAATTAAAGCTGTTGGCCCTGGTGGAAACACAAGAAAATTGCCAACAATGGCGTTTAACTTATATTAAAGAGTATAGAAATGAAAATGAAAAACCTCGGTTTTTATGTTTTAGCTATTTGCCTGCTGATTTCAAGCGGTGTTGATGCTCAACAAAAGAAAAGAACTAAAACCCAACGCCAGACTTCAGGCTATGGTAACCAGTCCTCAGGTTATGGCACACAGCCAGCTCAGCAACAGCAATCTGGCTATGGTAATCAGAATCAGCAGCAACAGCAGCCGCAACAATCTGGTTACGGAAATAACCAGTCGGGTTATGGCAACCAATCAGGCTATGGTAATAATAACCAGCAGCAGCCAAGTAATCAGCCGCAGGCGAATATTCCTATTGTTGTAGTGCCTTCAACTGGTAACGCCGCAATGGATTCAGTTAAGCCTTCATTACGTAATGATGCTTCAATTGAGCGTAACTTGATTAAAGACCGTCAGCCATTAGCTTATGAGCATATTCGTGAAGATGATGCGGTTTATCGCCAGCGTGTATGGAGGGAAATTGATACTCGTGAAAAAATGAATCTGCCTTTCCGTTATGCTGCTGATGAGGATAATGGTAACCAGCGTTTTATTTCTATTCTTTTACAGGCAATCAGGAACCGGGAAGTAACAGCTTTTGATCCTTTTGATGATCGGTTTACAACTCCTCTTACACCTTCCAAAGTAATGGAATCTTTTTCCGGAGGTCTTGATACAGTTCCTGTTTATGATATGCAGGGAAATATTGTAAGATATGAAGTCAGAGCCCGTGAAGTTGATCCGGATAGCATTTACCAGTTCAGAATAAAAGAAGAATGGGTATTTGATAAAGAATCGTCCAGAATGTTTGTACGTATTCTCGGTATTTGTCCTGTTAAACAAACATATACTTCATCAGGGATCTATATCGGGCCTTCTCCTTTATTCTGGGTATATTATCCTGACTGCCGCCCGATTCTTTCAAAATACGAAGCATTTAATGGTAAAAACTATGGTGCCCGCATGACATGGGAAGAGTTGTTTGAAAACAGAATGTTCAGCAGCTACATTACAAAAACAACCATGGATAATCCTTACGACAGAAGGTTGAAAGATTATATAAAAGATCCCATTCTTCGTTTGCTTGAAGGAGAAAACATCAAAGAAAAAATATTTAACTACGAACAGGATTTGTGGTCGTATTAATAACTGAAAATGATATTAGCAAAGCCGCCTTTTTGGGCGGCTTTTTTCTTTGGTAAATATGATTCTTTAACTGCCAAAACTTCTACTTTATTGTAGTAAAAAAAATAAACGGGACAATGATTGTATGGATGTGTTATTTTAAGAAAATACCATGAAAATACCCACTTCGTGGTATTGCTTTTCACTCAATAACCTGTATCTTTGTTTCGGTTTTTCATAGGATATTGGATTTTAAAGACGGGGCTGGATTTCTATCCTGGCCCCATTTTTTTTGAATTAATCTTTCAGTACATCTTTTACTATTCCTGCTTTCTTAAATCCAATTATTTCTGCGAGGTCTTCTATTGGTGCATTCTTAATATTTGCAACAGATTTAAATTCTTTGAGCAGCAAATCAATCGTTGATTTGCCAATACCTGGAATATTTTCTAATTGTGTAGTAAAAGCTCCTTTACTTCTTTTCTGTCGGTGATGTGTTATGCCAAAGCGGTGAACTTCATCTCTTATTGTGCGGATTAATTTCAAAGAATCACTTGTATAAGGAAGCTTTAATGATTCTGTATCGCCTGTAAAAAAAATTTCTTCTACATTTTTAGCAAGGCCAACTACTGTAAGCTTATTTTCCAGTTTTAGCTCTCTTATGCTTTCCATTGCAGCAGATAACTGCCCCTTTCCTCCGTCGATAATTACAAGTTGTGGCAGTGGTTCATTTTCTTCTGTTAAGCGTTTATATCGCCGCATTACCACTTCTTTCATTGAAGCAAAGTCATTAATGCCGGTAACTGTTTTTATATTAAAATGCCTGTAATCTTTTTTGCTGGGTTCGCCGTTTTTGAAGCAAACCATTGCAGCCACGGGGTAACTTCCCTGAAAATTGGAGTTATCGAAACATTCAATATGCAGAGGTAGCTGTGGCAGGTGAAGATCTTTCTGCAATTGCTGAAGAATGGTTTTAGCAGTATCTTTTTTCTTATCATACAAATGCAATGCTTTTTTCCTTTTGTACTCTTCAAAAAAGATAGCTGCATTTTTCTTCGATAGGTCAAGGAGATTTTTCTTGTCGCCTGCTTTTGGAACGGTCACTTTCAGTTGATCGTCGAGTAATTCAATATCTACCGGAACAATGATTTCCTGCGATATACTTTCAAATTTATTGCGGATAAAACTGACGGCAAATTCAAGAATCTGTTTTTCGTTTTCTTCAAGATGGCTTTCAAGCTGAATATTTTCTGTTTGAATAACAGCTCCGTTCTGAACCATCATAAAGTTGACAAACGCTTTATCATCGCTGATTACAACTGAGAAAACATCTGCATCGCCCATTTTTGGATTTACAACTGTTGAGGTTGCTTTGTACGATTCGAGATGTTCAATTTTTTTTCGCAGCATTTCTGCTTTTTCAAAGTTCAGACCAGCAGCAAACTTTTTCATTTCTTCTTTCAGATGCCTGAGTACAGGCGAAAGATTTCCTTTCAGCAGGTTTTTAACCTGGTCAAGATCGCTCATGTAATCATCAGCAGATTGCAAACCTTCGCAAGGCCCTTTACAGTTTCCCAGATGATATTCGAGGCAAACTTTGAATTTACCTTTTTTTATATTGGCATCGGTAAGGTTCAGCTTGCAGTTTCTGATTGGAATATTCTGCCTTATAAACTGAATTAAATCCCTCACTCTGGCTACTGAAGTAAATGGACCAAGATAGGTTGAGCCATCATCCATCTTACGCCGTGTAAGAAATACTCGGGGGAAAGGTTCTTTTTTAATTACAATAAAAGGATAGCTTTTGTCATCTTTCAGATCAATATTAAATACCGGCTGAAATTGCTTAATAAGCGAATTCTCAAGGAAAAAAGCATCCTGTTCCGAGTTTACAACAGTGAATTCAATGCTGTGTATGCGCCTTACAAGCTCCTGTGTTTTATAAGATTGAAGTGTTTTGGTGAAATAAGAAGAAACTCTTTTGCGTAGATGTTTTGCTTTTCCTACATACAATAATTTTTTGTCAGCATCATAATATTTGTAAATGCCGGGTTGCGCAGGAATTCCTGGTAATATCTTTTTCAGTTCTTCATCAGTCATACTTATTCCTCATCAGGCCTATCGTCCCAGATAATTTGTTCAGTAATTGTTTTCTCGGTCTGATCTTTTTTACTGATCGTGGTAATCAGCAAAAAACTTTTGTTGTGTTTCCACAATAATTGTTGCGTAAGTGTGGAATCGCTGTTTTCTTTTGAACGTACAAGATAAACCTGGCTTATTCTTTCTTTGTCAGGGTTTACATAAACATCAACTCTTGAAATGGGGTTATCCTTGTCAGTACTTTCGTAATTGATAGTAACTGTTTTTATTGTAGCATCGGCAAAAGAAATTTCTTTATAGTTCTTTTCAAAATTTCCCTTCTCCAGTTCTTTTACAAGAAATTCATTAACTATTTTATTTACCTGTTCCCGGGTAATGTATTGCGAATCTGTAAAGAGGCTGTCTTTCTTTGTAAGTTTCAGAAATGCAAAAGGTACTGTGTCGATGTATTTTAATTGTCCCTTGAGGTATGCACTTACATTTATATAATCTTTTGGATCAGCTTTTTTGTTTTTGCAACTGCTGAAAATTAATAATACAGCAGCAAAACTAATCACATACATGTATTTCATCATGCTGTAAAAATATTGAAATCTGGTTTTTTAATACAGAAAATCAATAAAGAGTTATCGCAGTGTTTTAATTAATCCTATACGGAAACCGTAATCAATGATGTGTTCCTGTATAGGATAATCCGGGGCATTGGAGAATAGCTGATACCTGAACTGAGGCCCGGCAATAATTTTATATTTCTTCGCATTCCAGCTTAAAAACGTTTGCAACGATGTGTTCACATTTAAATGGCTTAAAAGATCGGGAGCCTGAATATACTTTGTGTAATCGCTTGTTACAAGATAGCCCGAAGCTTTCATAATGTAGGTTGGTTGAACTTCAGCGCCAATATTCCATTGCAGTTTTTTATTTCCGGCTAACTGAAACTGGAAGCCTAACGGAATTGAAACCTGGTAGGTTTCATTTGCTACGTCGTTTGGCCAGTAACCATTGTTATTGTTTAGTGTGCTTACACGCTGCTGAACGCCGGAATAATTTAATACTACCGTAGTTAGTTGCGGAGAAGATTTGTAAGCATTTACAGTATAACGGGTATAATTAAGTTGCAAACCGGCAACAAACCTGAATTTAGGCGTAACCGGGAAGCGAACTGCTGCGCCTGCTTCGAGCCCCATTGCAGGCTTATGTGTGACTGCATTTTCAGGATCTTGCTGGGGAATATTACCAAACGCAAACAGGTTTTCAGCATATAAAATACGGTAGCTTGCCGAAGGAGTTATGTAATACTGAATTTCTTTTTTCAGTTTTGGCATAAGCTGTACCGGAATATTTACTTCGTAGTTGAGTTCAGCATCAGTTTTTAATGTAATTGATTCGGGTTCGGTTACAATGGTTTCCGATTCAGGAGCTGATGGCAGTTTTTGTTCGGGTTCTGTCAATGACACTTCCGGAGTTAAAGAAGTATGCGTTAACGCCGGTGCTGTTTTTTCAATTACAGTTTCTTTTATTATATCTACGCTTGTAATTACAGCATTGTTGTTCGTTGTTTCTATAGATGAACTTTCACCTGAATTCTCGGGTTGAACGGTTGCTGAAGTATGTTCGGGAATAGTTGCAGCAACTGATTCAGGCTGTTGGATAAGTACCGGTTCTTCAGATTGAACAGTAGTGATTGCTTTGATGTTTGGATATGCTGCAGGAATTGATTGAGTTAAAGGCCCGTTTGTTGTTTGTACAGTTGCTTTAGTTAAAGATGTAAGTTGTTGTATTTTCTCGGTTGAAAGTTTGCTGTACGCTTGTTGGTTACTGGAAATATAAAGTGAAAAAGTAGTTAGGAGAAGAATGGTGAGACTGATAGATTTCAGATTAAGCAAATAGGATTTTTTCTGAACCTGCTGCTGAATGTTTTCCCAAAGCTTACCCGATGGATACATTTTATATTCATCTGCCTTCTGCTTCAGCATCCTTTCAAATGATTCGTCCTGGTACATATAGCGCTCCATAATCAGTTTTGTTTGGTTGTACGGAAGAATTTTATTTAAAACCGAGGATGGGCTGCTGCAACCCATTCATCCTGTCTTTGAGGTCTCAGAATAATTTTCTTCTGCACTAAAATCTGTTCCAGCATGGCCTTGGCTCTTGTGTATTGCGACCGGCTTGTACTTTCTTCAATGTCGAGCATTGTTGCAATTTCACGGTGGGTATAACCGTCAATTGCAAAAAGGTTCAATACCGTTCGGTAGCCAACAGGCAACATTATTATGCATTCAATTACCTGTTTAGCCTGGATGATAGAGGGAACACTGTCTTCTCTTATTTGCACAGTTTGCGCCTGAGAAATATCAACACTATCATTAAACTTCTTATGTTTTTTTAGATGATTAATGCAAGTGTGAACAATAATCCGCCTGATCCAGCCTTCAAAAGAGCCTTTATTCTGAAACTGATGAATCTGTGTAAATACCCTGATGAAACCTTCCTGCAACATGTCCTCTGCATCTTCCCGGTTGCGGGCAAAACGGTAACATACAGCCAGCATTTTGGGGCTGTAACGGCTGTATAATTCCTGTTGTGCAACGGGTTGATTTTTCAAACAACCTTGCAAGATTGCTTCTTCAGTCATTCACAGATGGGTTTGCAACCCTGAATTTAGACAAAATCAATGAAAAAGCCGCTGCATTTGCGTTAAAAAAACTATTGCAGCGGCTAAAATCAGATAAAATCTTACATGCCTATTCTCAGTGCAAGAATGTAATTTCTTCCCGGAGCAGAAAATCCTGATGCAAAATACCTGTAGTTGCGGTCGAAAATATTTTCAACAGCAAACTGAAGTGTTGCCTTTTTTGTAAGGCTATAACTTGTTCTGAAGTTGAAGGTAATCCACGAAGGCATGCCATCGGCAGTTGCATACTGTGCATTATCTTCACCATCAGCATTGTACTCATTAAGGTGTTTCCATCCATTATAGAGAGCAAAAATTTCGGCGAACATTTTCTTTTGCTGATAACTGATACTTGTTTTTCCAAATACAGGTGGAATATGATCCAATGGTTTTGATGACACCTGTTTGCTTACAAGGGCGTATGTTCCATTGCTTTGCTTTTCGTAAACTGATGAATTTTTGCTGTTATCGGTTTCAAACCTTCCTTTAGTAAGTGTAACAGTGCTGCTGAACAAAAAGTATTTAGCAAATGTTGCATGTAATGCAGCGCTGAAGCCATATAAATAAGCTTTATTGGCATTGGTATTTGCAAGCACCTGGCTTTTTACTCCATAATAATCAACCGAATCTTGTCCGTTGAGTTTAAACGGTGCTTTTACAAGTGCATCCCTGAACCATGTATAAAAACCGCTTAACTCAACTCTTATGCTTTTACCAATGCTTTGATTTAAAGCAATATCAACATTGAATGTTTTTTCCGGTTTAATATCCGGGTTAGGAACAACCAATTGTTTAGCCGACGTGCTTGATTCGAAAATTTTTGCAAGATCATCAACATTTGGAGCTCTGAAACCAGTTGAAAAGTTTAAGGACATTTTTGTTGAGGTTGATGGGGTGTAAATTATTCCTGCATTTCCTGTTAAAGTAAAATTGTCCTGCTTAATCTCTGTATAAGGTAAATGAAAGAGCAATGCAGTATCAACCAAAGTTGAGCGAAGGGATATGCTCTGAATCCGTAATCCATCGTTCAAAATAAATTTCCTGTTTTTAAATTTATATAAATGCTGCACAAACATTCCGAAATTGTTCATTTTGTTTTTGCCGTCAGGGTAACGGGTATCCAGTTTTGATATAGCACCTGTGCTGGTATTTGTCCTTGTTGCAGTTGATTTAAGATCGTTCAACTGGCCATCGATACCCATGGTTAATTCATTGTTTGCCCATAATTTCCTTGTATCAATTACAAGACCACCCACTTTTACTTTTTCAAACCTCCCATCAAGTCTGTCGTATCTCCTAAATTCCCTTGTAATACGGCTTTCTTCAATGTCCTGATAATTTATGTTTACGTTAATTGCATCAAAAAAGCCTGCTTTTGTTATCAGTAAATTGTAAGAGGCTAACAACCTTGTTTGAGGGCCATAATACCACTCGGCATAACGGAAAGTGTTGCCGATTGACCCGCCAAAGTTCTTTTTATCCTGCAGCCGGTCATAACGTGGAACATTACTTGTGTTTGAAAATTGGAAGTTAACACTATGTGTTATTTTTTCAGATTGCTGAAAGAGAACTTTTTCCAAAATATCCCATTGTTTATATCCCGAAAACTTTTGTACCCTGGTATCTGCATTTTTTACAACAGTATCGGCTCCGTTAATGCGGGTAATAAATGAATCTCTACGTCCGAATCCGGGATATTTGTTGGGGTAAATTCTTCCCATCTTCATATCTCCAAAATCACTGTATGTGTATGATTGCAGCCAGGCAATTCTTTTTCCGCCAATATTAAAATCGGCATGTATTGTTTTTTCATCGTTGGCTGAGCTGTAGCGTGCAAATCCATTTCCGGCAACGTAGGTTGTGTTTTCTTTTGAGGATAATTTAGGAGTTTTTGTTTTAAAGTGAACAACACCGCCCAGTGCATCGCTTCCGTATAAAGTAGAAGCAGGCCCGTATAGCACTTCAACGTCTTCAAGCATATTTTGATCTACCGTAATTGCATTCTGCAAATGACCTGATCTGTAGATAAGATTGTTCATTCGCACACCATCAACAACCAGTAAAACACGGCTTGCTTCAAAGCCACGTATAACAGGACTGCTGCCTCCCTGCTGGCTTTTTTGTACAAACACATTTCCGGTATTAATCAGCAGGTCGCCTGTATTTTGTGCATTAACCCTTCCAATAAATTTCGAGTTGATGACATCTATCCTTTGAGCTACGTTTACTTTTTTTTCAGGAAACTTGCTTGCGCTGATTACAATTTCATTTAATTCTTTCGCAAGTGTATCCTGCCCGTATGTAGTTACGCACAGATATACACTTACTGCTAATAAAATAAGTTTTCTCATTTAATTCAGTTAAAAATTAGAAACAATAAATTGGTATATTGAATAACTGCTTTGTTAATGCTGCAATTATTCAAACATTTTTTTCGATTCAGGATAATCGTGGAGGAGGAGTGCTGTTTCCTGCAATGGGCTGTAAATAGAAGATTTGTTTGTGTAAGGATTCTGTTTTGGATTTTATATGCCCTGAATTATTAGCGTAAATGCAATCAGAGATAAAAAGGAGTAATGAAAATGGTTTCAGCTTTTGCTTATTGAAAGGTTTTTGATCGCCATTGGCAATATCTTCCAGTTGTTTTTTAATTGCTTTTTCTTTTTTGTCAAATAAGCCGGTAAGAATCAGTATATCGCTGTGTCTTTCGATTTTCTTAACGTCAAACATTTCATCGGCTATGAAACACTCTTTATTGAGTTTTATCCAGTGTATATCTGTTTTTTTTAACTGAACAGTAATTGTTTCTTTCAGTTCCAGTTTTTCATTCATTTCCCATTTTGCATACTGTTGTTGAACCTGCAAAAAAACAGGCAGCATCAGCGGAAAGCTGAATGCTGCCAATAAAAGAACAGTAAGTATGGTTTTAGCCGGTTGCATTAATCTTCAAGCAGTACATCCCCGGTCATTTCTTTGGGAATGGCCAGCCCCATCATTTTTAAAATGGATGGTGCAATATCACCCAATTTTCCGGGTTTTAATTTTCCTTTCCATGAACGGTCAACTACAAATAAAGGAACAGGGTTTAACGTATGAGCTGTATTTGGTGTGCCATCTTCATTAATCATATAATCGGCATTGCCATGATCGGCTAAAATAAATACTGCATAATCATGATCCAAAGCTGCTTTTACTAAACGCTCAACACATTTATCAACTGTTTCAACAGCTTTTACTGCTGCACTGAAAACGCCGGTGTGACCAACCATGTCGGCATTGGCATAGTTGAGGCAAATAAAATCGGCAGTTTCATTTTCTATTTCGGGAACAATTGCATCGGTAACCTCTACAGCGCTCATTTCGGGCTGAAGATCATATGTTGCAACTTTTGGGGAAGGAATCATGATGCGTTTCTCAAGTTCAAATGGTTTTTCTCTGCCGCCACTGAAGAAGAAACTTACATGCGGATATTTTTCGGTTTCGGCTATTCGTATTTGCCTGAGCCCGTTTTCTTCCAGCACTTCCCCAATTGTTTTGTTAAGATTATCTGTTGCAAAAATTACATTCACATCCTTGTATGTTTTGTCATACTCCGTCATTGTGGTATAGTGAAGTTTCATTTTCTTCATACCAAATTCAGGCATATCCTGTTGGGTTAGTACTTGTGTAATTTCACGGCAACGATCGGTTCGGAAGTTGAAACAGATCACAGCATCACCTTCTTTTATGCTTGAGTTAGGAGCATTTACATTGATGATTGGTTTCAGGAATTCATCTGTTACACCATTTTCATAAGATGCTTCAACTGCTTTCAGAACATTGTCTGTTTTTTCTCCAACTGCATTTACCAACGCATCATAAGCCAGTTTTACACGTTCCCAGCGTTTATCTCTATCCATGGCATAATAACGTCCTGTAACAGAAGCAATCACACCTGTTGATTGATCAAGATGTGCCTGCAGGTTGGTTAAATAACCAAGACCGCTTTTAGGATCAGTATCTCTTCCATCGGTAAAGGCATGTACAAACACATTCGTTAAACCTTTTGCTTTACATGCTGTAGTTATTGCTTTCAGGTGACTGGTGTGTGAATGCACACCTCCATCACTAACAAGGCCAATGAGGTGTAGCGGCTTATTGTTGCTGATTGCATAGTCAATACTTGCATTCAATGTTGGATTTGCAGCAAACTCACCATTACGAACAGCAACATGAATACGTTGTAATTCCTGGTACACAATACGGCCGGCACCAAGATTGAGGTGACCAACTTCACTGTTGCCCATTTGGCCATCAGGTAAACCTACAGCTTCTCCGCAGGTTGTAAGTGTTGTATTGGGATATTTTGAATAAAGACTTTTAACGAAAGGAACATTTGCATTTTGAATAGCATCGGCACTTTTTACCTGGCCATGTCCCCAACCATCCATAATTACGAGGATTGCTTTTTTCTGTGTCATCTTAATTGATTTATCTTTTTGTTATTTGCTGTACGAAGTCTGCGATCTTACATAAAATCAGAGAAATCAGTAACTTTTTTCGTTCGCAAAGCTACTCCATTTGATCCGAACGAAGTTGCAGCCAGTTAGAAATAACGCTGTTTTTAAACAGCGGAAAATTGAAGAATATTTTGTAACACTATAGAAACCCACAGCGTTTTTCAATGATCGAAAAATTACGAATTTTCGGGTAGAATCACTCTTTTTAGGGGTAAATGCTTATTTTTTTTAAGTGACCTGTGCTTTTTTTTAGTAGTTAGGCTTACCTTTACTAAGTATAATTCCAAATCCTCTTGTCGAAAAACGATGAGTAAACAACTCTTAAATCCGTTAATACCCCTTGGTAAGCCTACTGTATTTATATGGTACAGGAGAGTATTACAAATATTGTCATCACATTTTTCTTTTTTATTCTTTTTAACAACAGCATTCTTTTTTACTTCAATAAATGTTTCAGCACAATCTGTTGGAGACTATCGTAGCAATGCTACAAGTATGAACTGGAATGCCGCTTCAAGCTGGCAACGGTGGAATGGGTCAACATGGGTTTCAAATCCATCTCAGGGCTATCCTGGCCAAAACACTGGAACGGGGGCCGTAACTATACAAAACGGGCATTCAGTTGTTCTGAATGTTAGTCCGTCGCAAAATATTGGTTCGCTTGCTATCGGGTCTGGTAGTTCTGGTTCTTTGGTTTTCGGAAATAATAATTCCAACAGAAGCCTGTCTGTAAGCGGTAATGTAACGATTAATAACGGGGGTAGCCTGACTACTGTCGGAAACGGCGGAAATAATCTTGATGTTGCAGGAAATTTAATCAACAACGGAACTCTTGATTTTAATACCGGTTCTTCATCTGCAGATATAACGTTTAATGGTTCAGACAATCAGCAACTGAGTGGAAGCGGAAGCACTACGGACTTAAATACGGTTAATATTGATAATGCCGGAACCACAGGTCACAATATTGTTGAGTTTGTACCTGCAACTCTAACTGCTTCTTCCGGATTTCTGTCTTTAACGAAGGGGATTTTTAAAATATCGGGTTCATATAGTTTGAGTAATACGTTCTTTTCAACAGCAAATCCAACAATAGCTTCTGATGAAGGATTTTGGCTAAATAACCCGAATGTTACAGTTACCGGCCAGAATGGAGATACTCAGTTATCCGGTTTGCTCAGAATAACAGCAGGAACTTATAATGTAGGGGTTAGTGCAGATTGGTGGCTTCAATATAGTTCCGGAGCTTCACTCATTGTTGAAGGGGGAGCATTGAATGTAAGTGGCGCTTTATTTGGAAGTACAGGTTCTTCGGTTCTTTCCTATTCGCAAAGTGGGGGAACCGTAACAATATGTACTGCTGGAAATACCTACTCAGTTCCATCATTTGGCATACAGGCAAGCAGCTCAGACTTTACTATGAGCGGAGGATTGCTTGTTATTCAAAAACCATCATCATCGTATGATGACTATATTAACTATTCCTCAACTTCGTTAGTTACAGGCGGAACGGTTCAGTTTGGTGATCCTGCTTCTCCAACAAGCTCATTATTTTATATGAAGAGTACACCTCAGTTTTACAACATGGTGGTTTACTCTACAAATACACCAACCCTCAGATTATTTACACCAACCACATTTGTTAATGTAATAATAGGTGGCGTACTTGATGCAGCAACCAATAACACAGATATTACTGTAAAAGGAAACTGGACTAATAATGGGAGCTTTGCGCCAGGTACTGCAAATGTAACATTCAACAGTACTACTGATGCCCAAACAATTGGCGGAACGAGCAACACTGCTTTTTATAATTTAACCAACAGTAATACCAATGTAACGGGGTTGTCGTTGCTTACCAGCGCATCTGTAAGTAATGTGCTTTCATTGTCATCTTCCTCAAACGGGAAGCTGAATATCGGCTCAAATAATCTTACTATTGCTTCCACGGGAAATATCAGTGGGGCAAATTCTTCCCGGTATATTGTTACTCAGCCAACTACCAGTACCAACGGCAGGTTGCGACAGAATGGTTTGTCGGCATCTGCAAAAGTTTTCCCTGTTGGAACGGCAAGCTTGTATTTGCCAGCTACAATTACTCCTAATACTGCGGGCTCAGATTTTTCTATATCTGTTTTCAGAAGTACAACCACAAATGGCATTCCGGGAGGTCCGGCATTCGGAAGCAGAAGTGGGCAGGTTGATGCTGTGTGGCAAATAGACAGGACATCTGGATCGGCAAATGCACATATACGGCTTGATTGGTACACAGATGCTGTTGAAGGTGCCGGATTTACATCGCTTGCAAATTCATCAATTGGAATCTGGCGATATTCAGGAACAAACTGGTTACTCATTCCTTCGCCTACTGTATTCAGTAACAACAACTCAACAAATTATGCTTCCACTGCTTCCAGCGCAGTCAGCAATTTTGGAACTGCCGGAACGGGCTATCCATACATTATTGGTAATATAACAATTTTGCCTTCGGCGATAAAAATGTTTACTGCAGCAAGTACAGGAAGTGGTAATCAGCTCATATGGGAAGTAGAGAATGCTGTTCAATACAAAAATTTTGAACTACAGGAAAGTAGTGATGGTACCCATTTTAATTATCTGTATTCAGTTACACCGGGTCAGGAAATACGTTATTCTTATCTTGACGCAGGAATATTTGTTGAGAAAAAATATTACCAGCTCAAACTGACTGATTATAATGGCTCAATAACATACAGCCAGATAGTAGCAGTTGGTGGAAAAAAAGAAACCAAATTGGGGCTGTTGCAGAATCCGGTATCGTCTCAGCTCCGATTCAGTCACCCCGAAGCTGTTAATGCAGCTTACATTATTGCAGATATTTCCGGAAGAGTGGTTGTAAAAGGAATGATTCCTCGAAATGCAGTTATTTCTTTAGTAAATGTAAGTGTACTTGCAAATGGTACGTATGTATTACAATATGTTGATGGAGCAGAAACGTTTTCACAAGTATTCCTGAAACAATAAACTTATAATGAATTGATAGAGTAGGCCCTTTGAGGTCTGATCGGGCCGGTTTTTACCGGCCCTTTTAATCGTTTGGGATTGTTTTTTTGAATAAAAGCTCTGTCGTTTATAGTCAAAACAGCAGCAAATGGTTAGTTTTAGCTGTCATTACAAATGGGATTGGCATGTTTTTCGTATAATTAGGTGTAAACAACAAATAATGAAAAAGAAAGGCTTTTGCAGTTTACTGTTACTTCCGCTGGTAGTTCTGCTGGTATCATTCACATATCAGAAAGACGATATTGTGGCAGCGTTAAAAACCGGCAGTGCCGATAAGCTGGCAAAATATTTCGACAATATGGTTGATGTAAGCGTTCCCGGCAAGAGTAACACGTTCAGCAAAGGACAGGCTGAAATGGTTGTTAAAGATTTCTTTACGCTGAACAAGGTGAAAAACTTTGAGTTACAGCACTCAGGCAGCAACCCTTCATCCAATTTTATTATTGGCACTCTTACTACAAATGGAGCATCATACCGCACAACAGTGTATATGAGATCACGAGGGGATAAACAGTTAATCCAGGGAATTGAATTTGAATTAAAGTAAACAATGAAGAAATTATACTCTTATGCCCCGGCCCAAAGGCCGGGGTTTTGTTTATAATAAAAAAAACCGATTTGTATTAGATTTGTGCCATGATAGCAAATTATGAAGAATTGCTGCACCAGTTGATTGTACATGCTTTGAATGAAGATATTGGCGAAGGCGATCATTCTACATTGAGTAGTATTTCGCCCGATGCAAAAGGTAAAGCAATATTGAAGATAAAAGATGACGGTGTTCTGGCAGGGGTGAAGGTTGCAGAAAAAATTTTCCGGCATAAAGAACCGAATTGTGTATTTACTGTATTTAAACAGGATGGAGAGATTATGAAGGTGGGAGAAATTGCATTTGAAGTGGAGGCAACAGTTTATACTATCCTGCAATGCGAACGCTTAGTGCTGAATTGCATGCAACGCATGAGCGGCATTGCCACTCTTACAAAGAAGTATGCTGATAAACTGAAGGGTTACCGTACAAAAATTCTTGATACAAGAAAAACAACACCCAACTTCCGGCTACTGGAGAAAGAAGCAGTTACAATTGGCGGGGGATATAATCATCGTTTTGCTTTGTATGATATGATTATGCTTAAGGATAACCATATTGATTATTGTGGCGGTATTGAAGCGGCAATTGAAAAAGCATATGATTATGTGCAACGGGTTAAGCCGGATATGAAAATAGAAGTGGAAACAAGATCAATAGAAGATGTACGAAAAGTAATGGCAGTTGGAAAAGTAGATCGGATAATGCTTGATAATTTTTCGCCCGAATTGATTAAAGAGGCAATAGCAATCATCAATGGTCGTTATGAAACCGAAGCAAGCGGCGGAATTAATTTTGATAATATTGAAGAGTACGCAAAAACAAATGTTGATTTCATCAGTGTGGGGGCTTTAATTCACCAGGCCAGAAGTCTTGACCTTAGCTTAAAAGCTAAACTGATTGAATCCAATAAATAATCAACTATGTCAAAGAAACATAAACCAGACAACCGTGGATTTGTGTTCAGCACCGATCCAAATTTCAGGTTTGAAGAAGAAGAAAGTGAAGCGCAGCGAACATTGGTGCCAGCACAACAAAACCTGCGGATAAAATTAGAAACCAAACACAGGGCAGGAAAAATTGTTACATTGGTGGATGGTTTTATTGGTACTGCAGAAGATGCGGAAGTGCTGGGAAAACAATTAAAGAATTTCTGTGGTACAGGTGGGTCTGTAAAAGATGGAGAGATTATTGTTCAGGGCGATCAACGTGAAAAAGTTTTGCAGTTTCTGTTAAAGAACGGGTACAGCAAAACAAAAAAATCAGGCTAATTATACAACTTTACCATCATCTGAATTATTGATTATTTCGGTATTATTATTTAACAACTAACCACATGATGTCAATTATTTTATTAGGAGCGTACACAGCGAGGGTAGAGCTGTTCAAGTTCTTTTTCTTTTTCGTTTTTGGAGCGCTAATCTGGAGTTTCTTTTTATATTTCGACGCATCCGGTTCTAACAGCAGGAAGCGTAGTAAAAGAAGGGCCGTGGTTTTAATGATCGTAACTGCCGTGCTTGTTTTTGTAATGACTGTTACATGGTTACTTAGCAAAACAAACATTGGTTGGTGGTTCGATAATTAAACCGGTTGTGTAATAGAATTGTCAAATGCCCTGTAAACCGGATTTTTATTTTATTTTTAATTCATGGTTTCCAAAATAACAGAAGGCGTAACCATCAGCGCAGAAACATTTTACCAGCCAGAGTACAGCAACCCTGTAGCGGGAGAGTATATGTTTGCTTACCGTATTACCATTGAAAACAATAATATTTTCCCTGTTAAATTATTACTTCGTCACTGGAATGTATTTGACAGCAACGGCTCTTACAAAGAAATTGATGGCGATGGTGTGGTAGGTGTACAACCTGTTGTACAACCCGGCGATCAATATCAATATGTAAGCGGATGTAATTTGAAAACAGAAATGGGTAAGATGGAGGGTTTTTACACTATGGAAAATCTCAACAATAAAAAACTCTTTAAAGTTTCTATTCCTGTTTTTGA
This sequence comes from Chitinophagaceae bacterium UBA1953, assembly GCA_002336115.1. GTDB lineage: Bacteria > Bacteroidota > Bacteroidia > Chitinophagales > Chitinophagaceae > Lacibacter. Next base: position 313,609 of record DDEN01000041.1, on the reverse strand, counting down.
AATGATTGCGCCGTTTAAAGCAAACTAAATTGCCACGAATGCACGAATGAAAAGTTAATTACAAATTTTTCATGTCAGTCGTTAAATAAAATCAATTAAAAAATTTATTACAACAAGAACTATTTTGTTTGCATTTTCTTTGTGCTGCTTTGTGTCTTACTGTCTTTGTGGCAAATATTCTATTTCGGTTTGTAAGCCGATTCATCGTAAATAATTTTGTTTTTTGTCTGCATCAATCTTTCAGGTGTTACTGAAGGATGTTTTTTCATGTACGATTTTACAATCTGCCATCCCAAATAAGCTCCAACATTACCGGGGCTTTCTTCCGGCATGCCTTGTGTAGAGGGGCCATCAGTTGTAAAGTTCTGTGTAAGTGCAGGATCAATTTCAAACAATAAATTCTGTTGAATAAAAAAGTTGTAAATGCTGCGTTCATTGTCTTTACACCAGTTAAGTTGTTTGCCGGTGAAGCCAATGAGCAATGTGTCATTTGCTTCAGGTAAAAACTGGTTCAGCAAATACAAACGTTTTCCTTTTTCAATAAACCGTTCAATAAGTGGATAGCGGTTACTGCTGTCGGGGTACATATCATCAATCACCAGTTTAAAAACATCTGAAGCAATAAACTCTTTAGTAAACCTGCGGCTGCGATACTGTGGCGCAACGTTGCTGATAAAGCCTGCATCGTTATAAATAAAAAAATCTTTACCCAGGTAAAATTGTAATCCTATTCCAATAAAATCCTGTCCAATAAAATTTGGTGAAGGTTCCTGGTTGGTCATTGGTGCAAGTGCATCCATCGGACCAACGGTTGTTACAATATGAGCTGGAACTTTGTAATCAGGGAAATAATATTTTACATATTTAAAGCCTTGCGTTAATTCCTTTTCTTCATCTCCGAAATTTTTGTACAACTCCTGCGAACGCTGGTAAACCTGCCCGTTCAGGTGAAGAAAACGTTTACAACCATCAAACGCCAGTTGATTGCTGTCGCTCATTGGGCCAAGCCCTAACACGTGTTGAATAAATAATGGAAGAAATGCAGGGTATTTGGTTTGGAGCTGAGCCAGACCTGCTTTGGTATTGTTGCTGTCAACTGCAAAAAAATCCTGGTCAAAACGCTGCACATCAAGTTTCAGTTTAATGCCGGAAACATCAGGTGCTTTGGTTTTATCAGTACAGGAAAAAGCTAAAACAAGCAGTAATGGAAGTACAATATTTTTCATGATGTTCTGAAACGAAAGATTGATGTGAATGTTGTGTTGTTCTGTGGGCGAAATTCGTGAAATTTGCCTTTCATTTACTTCCGCAAATAAAAACAGTTCGTAATGAAGATTTTTTTAGCGCAGCAAAATTATCATATCGGAAATTTTGAAAGCAATACACAAAAAATAATTGAGGCAATAGGAGCGGCAAAAGCACAGGGTGGCGATCTCATTATGTTCAGCGAACTGAGTGTTTGCGGTTATCCTCCAAGAGATTTTCTTGAGTTCAACGACTTCATCAATAAATGCAACGAATCCATCGATCGAATAAAAGAACATGCTGATACGATTGGAGTGATTATTGGTTCGCCCGACAGAAACACACGTAAAGAAGGAAAGGATTTACATAACGCAGCCTGGTTTCTTTACGAAAAGCAAGTAAAAGCAGTTGTACATAAAACCTGTTTGCCTACTTACGATGTGTTTGATGAATACCGCTACTTTGAACCAGCTTATGATTGGAATATCGTTGAGTTTAAAGGAAAGAAATTAGCCATCACCATTTGTGAAGATATCTGGAACCTTGGTGATAATCCTTTGTACCGTTATTGCCCCATGGATGAACTGATGCAGTACAAACCGGATGTAATGCTGAACATTTCTGCATCACCATTTGATTATACGCATGTGGAAGACAGGAAGGCGATTGTAAAACTGAATGTGCAGAAATACAAACTGCCCATGCTGTATTGCAACTGCACCGGCAGCCAGACAGAAATTGTTTTTGACGGAGGTTCATTGGTGTTTGATAAAGATGCCAATATGGTAAAGCATCTTCCTCTTTTTGATGAAGCGCTCGATTTTGTTGAACTGAACGATGATGGAACTTTTGCTGAAGCTGTTGTTACAAAGGCTCAGGAGTTGCCTTCTGCCGAATACAATCCTCCTCATCTTGAAGAAACACTTTGCATTGCTGAAATACATGATGCCATTATTCTCGGCATCAAAGATTATTTTTCAAAGATGGGTTTCAGCAAAGCAATCCTTGGCAGCAGTGGTGGTATTGACAGCGCAGTTACACTTGCACTTGCATGCTCAGCATTGGGAAAAGAAAATGTTCGGGCTATACTCATGCCATCGCAATACTCAACAGGGCATAGTGTAAGCGATGCTGAACAGTTAAGCAAAAATCTCGGCAATCCTTATGACATCATCCCGATTAAAAATATTTACGAATCGTTTTTAACCGAACTGAAACCAATATTCAAAGACCTTCCTTTCAGTGTTGCTGAAGAAAATATTCAAAGCCGTACAAGAGGAAACCTGCTCATGGCTATTGCCAATAAGTTTGGATATGTGCTGCTGAACACATCCAATAAAAGTGAACTTTCAACAGGTTACGGAACATTGTATGGCGATATGGCTGGCGGACTTGGTGTGCTGGGCGATTGTTACAAGCTGCAGGTATATGAACTGGCAAAGTACATTAACCGTGACGAAGAGGTTATTCCCGACAATATCATCACCAAACCACCGAGTGCAGAATTGCGGCCTAACCAAAAAGATTCGGATTCACTTCCTGATTATACCATTCTTGATAAAGTGCTGTATCAATATATCGAACGCAGGCAAGGCCCAAAAGAAATTAAAGCACTGGGTTACGATGCAGCGTTGGTTGATCGTGTGCTGAAGATGGTGAATGTAAATGAATACAAACGCAACCAGTTCTGTCCCATCATTCGTGTAAGCCCAAAAGCATTTGGCGTAGGAAGAAGAGTGCCGATTGTAGGGAAATATCTGAGTTGATGTATTTTTAAGTAAGACTAAAAGCTATTTATGAAATCTTTTGTTGTATTTTTTCTTGTTCTTCTATTTACAAGTACGCAATTACAAACTCAAAAATCTGTTTTTCAGAAAATTGAATACGCTTCTTTTGATGTGAATTCATATAGGACTACTAAAAAAGATAGTGTTTTTGTTGGCTTATATTGCACAATAAACTCAAATGGCCTCGTTACCGTATATAACCCAGAAGATGTTAATGGGCCTCCTTATAAATATTATTCTTTGCAATTATCAGGATACGAATTAGAGAAAATTGCTTCAGTGATTAATTCACAAAAATCATTGACATCTAATCTTGTGGAAAAGAAACTTAAAGAAAATCAATTTTATGCCGGAAGTTATGATTACTATCGAGTAGTATATTCGGATGGGACAATTGATTCAGTTTGTTTAATAATTCCTTTTGTATCAAAATCCTTCAAAGAAATGGATGATCTTTTGGATAATGTTTTTTATGTAAGAAAAAACCGTACAGGGGTCAATCCATTTAATATTCCGAATGATTTTTTACAGTCAATAAAAGATTGTTATTTGAAAAGTGAGTACTTGCCTGAAATAAAAAGCCCTCCATCGTTTATGCGAAATAATTAATTCTATGTGGTTTTGTCATTTAAAATTGGCATTCAGAACATAAAAAAATGAGTTTTAAAAAGGGAAAATATACTATGTCAAAAGAAGGTTTTGCCATCACAACAGAAAAAGATTTTTTTAATGTAGAATACATCCACGCATTTCTTTCAAAATCTTATTGGGCAGAAGGCATACCAATCGAAACCGTTCAAAAGTCAATTGAAAATTCACTTTGCTTTGGTGTGTTTCATCTCGGCAGGCAAATTGGTTTTGCAAGAGTAATAACTGATAAAGCAACCTTTGGTTATTTGGCTGATGTATTTATTGATGAAGCTTACCGTGGACAGGGTTTAAGCAAATGGTTGATGGAAGAAATCATCAATCACCCCGATCTGCAGGGTTTCCGACGCATGATGCTGGCTACAAAAGATGCCCATGGCTTGTATGCACAGTTCGGCTTCGTGCCGCTTACATATACCGACAGATGGATGCATATTCATCACCCCGATAGGTATAAGAAAGAACTGTAACCAGTCCTTACTATCATTGTATTCATCCGTTATAACAGAAATCTGGTGAAACCGGCTCATCGTTAGATAAAGATGATATGTATAAAATACAGCAAGCTCCTTTTGTGAAAAAACTCACCTGCAAAAAGCATGGCCAACCTTAGTCACAGCTGTCACAATTACAGAAAATCTCCTCTACGTAATCAAAATTCACCTGTTTTGCCTTGACATAGCAAAATATAACAGCGTCATAGGCAAATTCGAGAGTGTCAAAGCACATTTCAACAGCGTCATAAGCAAATTCAAGTGCGTCAAAGCACATTTCAACAGCGTCATGGGCAAATTCAAGTGTGTCAAAGCGCATTTCAATAGCGTCATAGGCAAATTCAAGTGTGTCAAAGCACATTTCAATGGCGTCATAGGCAAATTCAAGTGTGTCAAAGCGCAATTCAACAGCGTCATAAGCAAATTCAGTTGTGTCAAAGCGCATTTCAATAGTGTCAAAGGCAAATTCGTATGTGTCAAAGACCATTTTATTGACGTCATGTCAGGTTAATGTTTCCGCAATCAATATGTTTCCTCCCGCAAACAACACTGTGCAATTCAGGAAAGAACCCTAAGCTGTCATTGCTCTTATCCTATCCATCCGTTACCTTTGCCGCAAAATTTTGAGTTATGTTACAATTGGCATTTATCCGTCAGAACAGAGATCTGGTGAAAGAACGTTTAGCCGTAAAAAACTTTGCTGATCTTGATCTTGTGGATGAAATTATTTCGCTTGATGAGAAACGCAGAAAAACACAACTGGAAAACGATGAGCTTGCTTCCAAAGTAAATGCTGCATCCAAAGAAATTGGAATGCTGATGGGCAAAGGTGAGAAAGAAGCTGCCGAACAAAAGAAAACAGAAGTTGCACAGTATAAAGAATCATCAAAACAAATTGCGGATGAATTAGCTGCACTTGAACAGCAGGTAAACGATTTGCTGGTAAAGTTGCCCAACCTTCCATCCACACTTGTGCCTGCAGGAAAAACGCCTGAAGACAATGTGAATGTGAAGGAAGCCGGTGCTGATCCTGTTTTGCCAGCAAATGCAGTTCCTCACTGGGATTTAATTAAGCAATACGATATTGTAAATTTTGAACTGGGTGTAAAAATCACCGGCAGCGGTTTTCCTGTTTACAAAGGAAAAGGAGCAAAACTGCAAAGAGCATTGATCAGTTATTTCCTGGATTATAATACGGCGGCAGGATATACTGAATACATCCCGCCATACATGGTGAATGAAGCAACAGCTTATGGTACGGGCCAGCTGCCCGATAAAGAAGGGCAGATGTATTACATGCCTGCAGATAATTTTTACATGATTCCAACAGCAGAAGTTCCTGTTACGAATATTTATCGTGATGATATTTTAAAGGAAACAGATCTGCCCATTAAAATGACAGCGTACACACCCTGTTTCAGAAGAGAAGCAGGAAGTTTTGGTGCAGATGTTCGTGGGCTGAACCGTGTTCACCAGTTTGATAAAGTTGAAATTGTGCAATTGGTTCATCCCGATAAAAGTTACGAATCATTAGATGAAATGGTGGCACATGTTGAAAAGCTTGTACAATCGCTTGGATTGAAATACCGCATTCTTCGTTTATGTGGCGGCGATATGAGTTTCACTTCTGCACTTACTTACGATTTTGAAGTGTGGAGTGGTGCACAAAAGAAATGGCTGGAATGTTCAAGTGTAAGCAACTTTGAAAATTACCAGACCAACCGTATGAAAATCCGTTTTAAAGATGAGAAAGGAAAACCACAGCTTGCTCATTCACTCAACGGAAGTTCATTAGCATTGCCAAGAATACTTGCTGCATTGCTGGAAAATAATCAAACCGAAAACGGAATTGTAATTCCCGAAGTGCTTCGTCCTTATTACGGAGCCGATATTCTTCAATAATATTTTTAATAGATCAGGATATTTCAAAACGAGTTGATATTTCACGCAAAGCTCGCCAAGTAGACAAAGTTCGCTAAGAAAACCAATGCTTAGTGAACTTTGCCTTCTTTGTTCCTTTGTGTGAAACATTCTTTAGAAAGCTTGTTCTTTTTCCCTTGTCAATGTTTTGCTAAATCGTTTTCGTTAACATCCATTTAGCATAGCGTGAAGTACACTTGCACTTCACCAAAACATGACACTATGCAAAAATTTCTTACACTCATTGTATTCTCCATTTTCGTTTTTACCGCTAATGCACAATTTCAGAAGGGAAATAAAGTATTAGGTGCCGGTTTGAATTTTCAAACAGGGGGAAGTAAATCTTCATCTGCGTCGGATAAATATACAAGCACAGGCACAAATATTTCGCTGGATTTGGGGTTTGCAACAAAACCAAACAGGATAAATGGATTTTTTTTGAATGCCGGTTATGGAAAATCTAAGTATGAAAATTCCCCAACACCATCGGCTGATTATGCTTCCGAAAATTTTAATGCCGGGGCAGGATATTTTTCAAAAATGTATAAACCCCTTGGGAAAGGATTTTTTGTATATGCCGAGGGCAGGGGTGGGCTTAATTATCTTAAACAAAACAATACAAATAATTCAAATCCCGACTATTCACAGTATAGTGTAAACGTTGGTTTGTATCCTGGCCTTGCTTATAAATGGAATAACCATTTTATGCTGGATGTAAGGTTTGCCGATTTTGCTTCATTGGGATATTACATTCGGAAAACACAAACAAATAGCGGCAGCGATATAACTGAATATAACTTTTCACTCAACTCAAGCCTTGGTCTTGGCTACCTCAGTAATATAGGTATTGGTGCAAGATGGATCATAAAATGAACGTAGCTATTTATAACCTATGCATAACATAAAAAACGCCCCGATTAAATTACCGGGGCGTTTGCTTTTGTATTATTAAAAAAATTATGGTCTTAAACCTGCTCTTGGTCCGCCAACTGCAAAAGTAGCTTGCATACGTGTAGCTTGTCCAGCTGTGAACATATACATACATGCATCATCAGTATAATCCATGTAGTTCATTGTCATTTCAGTTGGTGTACCTGAACAAGTACTTAAATGAGGGTATGAAGGGCAGCCGTAATTTGCTGTGTTATGAGATGGTGTATCATCTACATAATCAGTTCCGCAAGTTGCATCGCCCCAAATATGGCGAAGGTTAAACCAATGACCAACTTCGTGAGTTGCAGTTCTTCCTAAATCATAAGTAGAAATATATGTGCCGCCGGGATATTTTGCACGGCTGCCAAATGCTGAGTAAAGGATAACTACACCATCAGTTGCAGAGCTTCCACCCGGGAACTGAGCATAACCCAAAATACCATTGGCAAGGTTACATGACCAGAGGTTTAATGTAGTTGTTGGGCTTGTAGGGTCAATACCGCCTCTTGCACTTTTTTTCATTGAATCATCTGTTCTGAAACTTGTTTTTGTTGTTGATTTACGGGTTACTTTTGTTGCGTCCCATACAAATTTGATTTTAATATTTCCGGAACGAACTCCTGTAAAAAGAGATGGAGTCGTGTTATAGTCTGCATTAAGTGCTGCATAATCTTCATTTAACACATCAATTTGTGATTGAATCTGAGCATTTGAAATATTTTGATCAGTGGTTTTATAAAGTACATTTACCCACACCGGTAAATAAAGGGTGTCGCCAGAAACTCTGAAAGCTGATGGATTTTTTACAAAGCGTGCAGTGAAAGCCTCAATTTCATCCATTCTTTTTTGTAATGAAGGATCTGCTTTTAACTGTGCCTGAAGTACTTCATACGAAGCACATTTTCTTTCAGTTATTGTAGTTGCTTCTTCTGTTGCAGCCACCTCTGTTTTTTTCTTGTTACAAGAAGTGAAAACAATAATTCCCAGGGTTGCAAGTAATGCAATTCTTCTCATGTTGTTAGTTGATTTAGAGTTAAATAAAATGATAAACGTGAATTTATTGTTTTTTTTTTGACGTACTCAAAGATTTTAAAAGAAATTTTTCGGGCCATCAAACAAAAAAGTGATTTTACCAGGAAAAAACACTGGTTGCCAATCGGGATTGAAGGTTGTATGTATAAAAAACTGAGTAAAAACAGTTTTTTATAATGAGTTTTAACCAATTATTCTTTCAGTACAACGTTATCTGTTTGTATTAAACTATAACAGTAATAATCAGTCAAAGCAAAATAATCTCTTACTCATGCCGGTTTCAGTACAACAAAAAAATCAACATCTGTTGTGGCGTGCAGGCTTTGGTCCTGCTGTTGAACAATGGAATGATGTTTTAAAATCAACTCCTCATAAGTTTTACGAAGCTTTGGAAAAAGCTTCACGCAAAGAGCCAATGCCTTTTAAGGTTGCAACAAATTTTGCCGATGGATTAATGAACGGAATTGATGGCATCCGCAAAACAGAGTTAAGCCAGGACCAGAAACAGGAAATGCACAAAAAATCAAGAGAAGAAATCAGAAACCTGAATCTTGAATGGCTTGATGAAATGGTGAACAGTGAGCAACAGCTTCGTGAAAAGGTTGCTTTGTTCTGGCATGGTCATTTTGCTTGCCGCAATCTCAACGCATTGTATCAACAGGATTTAATAAACATCATTCGCAAAAATGCTTTGGGCAATTTTGGAGACTTGCTGAAAGAGGTGAGTCGCAGTGCAGCAATGCTTGCTTTTCTGAACAATCAGCAAAACCGTAAACAGCATCCCAACGAAAATTTTGCCCGTGAGGTAATGGAGTTGTTTACAATGGGAAGAGGCAACTATACAGAAAAGGATATTAAAGAAGCTGCAAGAGCCTTTACAGGGTGGCAGTTTAAACTGAATGGTGATTTTGTTTTCCGTCCAATGTTGCACGACGATGGTCAAAAAACGGTGTTAGGAAAAACAGGAAATTTTAACGGAGATGATATTTTAGATATACTGCTCGGGCAAAAGCAAACAGCTAATTACATCACCCAAAAAATCTACCGCTATTTTGTGAATGATGAGGTTGATGAACAGCGGGTAAAACTTCTTTCTGAAAAGTTTTATAAATCGGGGTATGATATTGCGGCCTTACTGAAGGATATTTTTACAAGCGAATGGTTTTATGATGCAAAAAATATTGGTACAAGAGTAAAATCACCTGTTGAATTACTTGCGGGCATCAGGCGTTCATTGCCTATGCAGATACAAAATGAGGAAGTGCAACTGCAGTTGCAGAAAATTCTTGGTCAGATTTTGTTTTATCCTCCCAACGTTGCCGGTTGGCCGGGTGGTTTAAACTGGATCGACAGTTCATCGCTCATGTTCAGAATGCGCATTCCGCAGTTTGTATGGAATAAAGAATCTATTAATGTAAAACCCAAATCAGACGATGACCAGGAAATGGGGAAAGTGCAGCGGAATAAAGCCGGTGGGAAAATGATTCAGGCTACGGTGAACTGGGATATTTTGTTTCACCAACTTGAAAAAACATCGAGGGAAAATTTACTGGCTTCTATTGCAGAGTACGTCTGGCAAGTCAATTCATCAACATTTAATAAGGCTTTGCTGGAGAAGTATATTGATGCTTCGGGCAGGGAGCAATACATTCAGACAGCAATGATTCAGCTCATGAGCACACCTGAGTATCAGATGTGTTAATTATTCTAATTGACTATAAAAAATAAAAATATTTTATGCTCATACAACGCAGAGAGTTTCTTCAACTTGGTTCGCTGGCTACGGCTTCCATGCTAATGCCGGAGTTTCTAAAGGCATTTGAAAAGGGAGTAATTGTTCCGCCTGGTAACAAGGTCACTGTTATTATTCAGTTCAGCGGTGGTAATGATGGATTAAATACGGTTATTCCTGTGCGGAATGATTTGTATTACAGCAATCGCCCCAAATTAGGTATTCAAAGAACCGACGCATTATTATTAACTGATGATGCTGGTTTACACCCTTCACTTACAGCCTTCAAAGAGTTGTATGATGATGGAAGTCTTGGAATATACAACAGTGTAGGTTATCCAAATCCCGATAAAAGCCATTTCCGCAGTATGGACATCTGGCACACTGCAAGCAATAGCAGTGAATACTGGAATACCGGTTGGGTAGGAAGATATTTAGATGCTCAATGTAAAGGCTGCGATAAACCAACTCAGGCTTTGGAAATTGATGATGTACTGAGTTTGGCATTAAAAGGAGACAATATAAAAGGTATAGCATTAGAAGATCCACGCAGGCTATATAATACAAGCCAGGAAAAATATTTTAAAGATATGCTTGCTCAACACAAAGCTGAGCATGAGCAACCAGTTGAGTATTTGTACAAAACCATGGCTGAAACCGTTTCAAGCGCCGATTATATTTTTAAACAAAGCAGGCTGCATCCGTCAGGCGAAACTTATCCAAATACAGATTTAGGAAAGGGGTTAAAAACAATTGCTTCGCTTATTTTCAGCGATATTAATACAAAAGTGTATTACATTTCCTTGGGAAGTTTTGATACACACATTAACCAGGAGGCGCAGCAAAAACGCCTGTTTACTGAGTTGAACGATGCCGTAAAAGCATTTGTAAAAGATTTAAAAGTCAATAACCGGTTTAATGATGTGCTGTTATTTACTTTCTCCGAATTTGGCAGAAGGGTTTCTCAAAATGCCAGTGGTGGAACCGATCATGGAAAGGCAAATAATATGTTTTTTATTGGGGGCGGATTAAAGAAACAGGGGTTGTACAATTCCTTGCCCGACTTAAGTAATCTTGATGATGGCGATCTGAAATACCAGGTTGATTTCAGGCAGGTATATGCAACGGTATTGAATAACTGGCTGGGGGCCGATGCAAGTACTATTTTGAAGCAAAGCATTAGTCCACTTGACTTTGTCTGAGTTCTGAAGTGAATCTATCCAACAGGTTTATAGCGGCAGTAAGTAAAATTACTGCCCTTTTTTTAGGTGAAAACTGCTCTTGCTGAGAAATCAGGATCTTTCTACATTTGTATTGTCCAATATTCAAAAACCAAATATTCCAATATCCATGGAAGTATCTTATTTCTTCCGTAAAAAAAGGCTTCATGCTTTCAGTATCGAATCTCTCTTCGATAATGTAACTTCTCAGGTAAGTTTACAAAGTGAATTCAGCACAAGAAAATTTGAAGTTCCTTCAATTATAAATGTCATAAAAAACATTTCCAAATCATCGGCCAATCAGGGTGAGATTAATCATATTACAGGCGATATTCACTATGTATCACTTGGTATGAAAAAAAGAAATACCGTTCTTACAATTCATGATTGTGTGTTTCTTACTAAATACAACAAGCTGAATCTGAAATACTGGTTGTTTAAATTTTTCTGGTATCAGTTGCCAATGTGGCGGGCAAACACCATCACCGTTATAAGTGAAAAAACAAAAAAAGAGCTGGTTAAACTGACCGGTGTGAACGAGGAAAAAATTAAAGTGGTTCCTAATTTCTTTGATCCGAGATTTGAATTTAAACCTAAAGCGTTTAATGCTGAATGTCCACGCATTCTTCAGATAGGCACAAAAGAAAATAAGAATATTCAGAATCTTGCTGTTGCATTAAAGGGAGTGAATTGCGAACTGCATATTATTGGCAGTCTTGATGTGGAAACACAGCTTGCTTTACAGGAAAATAAAATTGATTTTAAAACATACACGAATCTTTCTTTTGATGAATTAAAGCAACAATACGAATTAAGCGATATGGTTGTTTTTGCATCAACTTATGAAGGATTTGGCCTGCCTATTCTTGAGGCATGTGCCGTAGGTCGCCCGTTGATAACCAGCCGTATTTCGCCCATGGATGAAATTGCAGATGATGCTGCCTGCAAAGTAAATCCCTACAATGTACTTGACATCCGCAGAGGAATTTTAAAGGTGATTGAAAACGAAGAATACAGAGATTCATTAGTAAATAACGGATGGAAAATGCGTTACAAGTACAGTATTGAAAATGTTACCAGCAAGTACACCGAGTTGTACGAGCAAATTGCAGCACAACCAGCACAGGAATTTTTTATGCTTCGCCAGGCAAAAGCTGCGGCTTCGTTGCTGGGCCTTGCATAGTGCTTACTGGCCTTTATGAATATTGAGACAAAAAAATGCCTCCGTTTTGGAGGCATTTTTATTGATGATTATTCTTCAGTAAGTTTTTCTGTTTTCTTTATACCAATTCGGTATAGCGTATATCCCATCAAGGCAAAGAATAAAACGCCTAAGAGGAAGTAGCCATTGGAAGAAAGGGCATGGCTTAAACCATGTTCGGCACTTACAGCTTTTAAAAAATTTTGAGTAGAATCCGGTGCTGAAAGAAATGCAATCAGTACACCGGCCAGAGCCCCACCGGCAACAAGACCTGTAGCAAATAAATTGCCTTTTCCCAAATCTTCTTCTTCGGCAGAAATTTCTTCGCCAGATTTTTTCTTTTTCAAATCAACCAATCCACGGATTGCGCCACCAATAAAAATTGGCAACGTTGTAGAAAGCGGCAGGTACAAGCCAACGGCAAAACTTAATGATTTAATGCCGCACAATTCCATTGTTATGGCAATAGCAACACCAACAAGCACAAACTGCCAATCGAGATTAAATGAAAGAATGCCTTTAATAAGTGTGGCCATTAATGTTCCTTGTGGTGCAGGAAACTTATCTGTTCCAATAGCATGGGTAATACCTTGCGCAGCCATTTCGGCTGAAGGCATGTCAAGAATTTTAATTGTGGCTCCAATTGCGAGGGATGAAACAATAGCGCCGACAAACAATGCCATTTGCTGGTATTTTGGAGTAGCACCAACAATATAACCTGTTTTCAGATCCTGCGATGTAGCTCCGGCATTTGCTGCAGCGATACAAATCATTCCCCCAACAACCAACGCCATTGGTTCAAATACTTTACCAGTCCAGCCAACTGAAATAAAAATTAAACAAGTTCCCATAATGGTTGCGATTGTCATACCACTGATGGGGTTGTTACTGGAACCGATCAATCCAACAATTCGTGATGATACAGTAACAAAGAAAGCTCCGAAAATAATTACCAATAAACCGAGTAATAATTTACTGCCGATATTATCGCCTGGAACCTGTGGCAACAAGGCCATCAGAACTATCAGAACAACACTGCCAATTCCTACAATTTTAATATTAAGGTCTCTTTCTGTTCTTCTTACCGACACTTCTTCACCATCTTGTTTTTTGATGGAGCCGATGCTGCTTTTGAATGATGAAATAATGGTGGGAATTGTTTTGATTAATGTAATAAAGCCACCTGCAGCTACAGCCCCTGCGCCAATCTGCCGGATGTATGCACGATAGATTGCGGCTGAATAATCGGCAAAACTATGGGTAACAGGATCCCATCCGCCGGGGCCGCCTGTTTTATCCAATCCCCCTAAATACCCCAGTTTTACTAATTGTGCTGCAATTGTATCGGGTGGCACAACTGAAGCAAGTAATGGAGTTACGGCCATCCACGCCAACACACCGCCTGCTACAAGTACACCACTGATTTTTGGCCCAATAATGTAACCAACACCCATATATTCCGGTGTAATTTCTCCACTTACTTTAGCCGAAGGAAAAAATTTGTTTGCCTGCTTGGTCATCCAGAAAGGAGTTTCAGCAATGACATGCAGAATTTTTTGCATGATAGCATAGGCAAACGCAAAGCCCAAACCCATAAAGGCAGTTTTTGCAAAATCGCCACCACGTTCTCCTGCTTTTAAAACACTTGCACAGGCTGTTCCCTCGGGGTAAGGGAGAACTCCATGTTCTTTTACAATTAATGAACGCCGTAACGGAATCATCATTAATGTGCCAAGAATACCGCCAAAAATTGCAAGCGTGAGAATAGTGAAATAATTAAAAAATTCTGCACTTTTTGATTCGCTCAAAAACAAAAAACCAGGCAATGTAAATACAACTCCTGCCGCAATACTTTCACCTGCACTTCCTGTAGTTTGAATAATGTTGTTTTCGAGGATAGTTGTTTTAAGGAATTTTCTGCCGAGAGTTATTGCAAGCACGGCAATGGGAATAGAAGCGCTTACGGTTAAACCTGCTTTTAATGCAAGATAAACAGTGGCAGCGCCAAAAATAATTCCGAAAGCGGCCCCTACAAGTACACTTTTAACAGTGAACTCGGGCATTTTGCTTTCGTCGGGCACAAAGGGGTGAAATTTTTGTTCAGACATACTGCAATTGGTTTTGATCGAGGAAGGTAATAAAAAACCCCGATGAATTTTTTCAGCGGGGTTTTGCTCCAATACATCAAACCTGTTAATTCTGATGCATCATTTTTTGTAGTTTTTTTGTAAGAAGGAAAAGTACCAAAGCTGCAACGCTTGCCATTACTACAAACAACATAAAGAAATCATATTGATTATTCATTTGATATCCCAAGAAATGTGTGGTTTTACCACTGTCAGGATATAAAGCACTTAAAACACCCGCTAACTTATTAGCTGCTGCGTTTGCAAGAAACCATACAGCCATTAATAAGGATGCAAATTTCATTGGGGCAAGTTTATTTACCATTGCTAATCCAATTGGCGAAAGACTTAATTCTCCCCATGTATGCAATGCATACATTCCAATTAGCCATATCATACTTACTTTAATACCCGGGCCTACATTTTTAACCCCTGTTGCTATCCATAAATATCCCGCTGCTAATAATAATAGCCCAATTGCCATTTTTGTTGGCGATGAGGGTTCTCTTTTACCAAGTTTCAGCCAAAGCCAGGCAAAAACCGGAGCAAAGGATACTACAAAAATTGAGTTTAATGATTGAAAGAAACTTGCGGGAACGACATAAAAGCCAAGGTCTCTTTGAGTTTGCTCTTCAGCAAAAAAGGTAAGTGAGGCTCCTGCTTGTTCAAATGCACTCCAGAAAAATATCACAAAGAATGCGGCAATAAAAATAACGCCTATTCGCTGCTTTTCTATTCCTGTTAACGTTTTATCTGAGAAGATTACAATTGCAATAAAAACAGTTGCAGCTATTAATAAGTAGGTTAAATACGGAACAACTTTCGCATCAAGATAAACTAACCCGATTGTAAGTGCTGAAAATGCAGCTAATCCAACTACAATTGTGATTGGGTTAATCCAGATGGAAGGCGTTCCTTTTGGAGTAAGCCCCAAAATGTTTTTATCGGGATCCGTCACATATTTTTTATGAAAAAGAAGCTGGACAATAACACTTATAATCATGCCGATCCCGGCTGCCAGGAATGCCCATTTAAAATCTGCAGGATTTCCTGTGTCTCCAACAAGGCCGCAAATAAAAGGACCAATTGCACCGCCTACGTTGATACCCATATAGAAAATGGTGTAGGCCGGGTCAATCCTTCTATCTCCTTTTTTATAAAGCTGACCAACAAGTGAAGAAATATTTGGTTTGAAAAATCCGTTGCCCGCAATCATGAGCCCCAACCCTGAAAAAAAGAGTATTGTAGAAAGTCCGGGTGCTGATTGATATGTTGATCCACAGAAAAACAACATAAATTCACCTAAAGCCATTACAATTCCGCCAGCAATGATTGACCGCTGGTTTCCCCAATATTTATCGGCAATAAAACCTCCGATCAAAGGTGTTAGATAAACGAGACTTGTGTAACTGCCATATAGATTTGAAGCAAAAGCTTTATCAAATAAAAGAGCTTTTGTCATAAATAAAACTAATACAGCCCGCATGCCATAATAGTTAAAACGTTCCCACATTTCTGTTCCGAATAAAACCCAAAGTCCTTTTGGGTGACCTTTTTGAGCAACGGCTTCGTTCATATAAAATTGGTTTGTGTAAGTAAGATAAGTTCCGAAAGTATGAAAATAATGGTAACACTTATTAGTTATGTTGACTGTTTATAATCAGTTACAGTTTTTTAAACAGCATCAATTAATTTCGGGCCAGAAAATTAACGAATGAATATATTACTCCTTGGTTCAGGCGGCCGTGAACATGCACTTGCATGGAAATTAGCTCAAAGTCTTTTGTGCGAAAATCTCTACATTTCTCCGGGCAACCCTGGTACTGCTCAATGTGGTACAAATGTGAACCTGAAAACAAGTGGCAGTAATTTTTCGGAAGCGGAGAATTTTTGTCGTACCAACAATGTGCATCTTGTTGTGGTGGGTCCTGAAGATCCGCTTGTAAATGGAGTATATGACTATTTTGAAGAGGCTCATCAGCGACAGGCATTTACCGAAGGATGGCTGGGTGTGATTGGCCCGTCGAAATATGCAGCCCAGTTGGAAGGAAGTAAGGCTTTTGCAAAAGCATTTATGCAGCGGCACAGCATCCCAACCGCCGGTTACAGGGAGTTTACCAACGATAATTTTGATGAAGGGAGAGAATATTTATTAAATCATCCGCTGCCGGTTGTTCTAAAAGCCGATGGTTTGGCGGCAGGTAAAGGGGTTATCATTTGTAACAGCACATTAGAAGCTGTAGCTGAATTTGATCTGATGATTAATCAATCAAAATTTGGTGATGCCGGCAAAAAAGTTGTGATTGAAGAGTTCCTGAACGGAATTGAACTAAGTGTGTTTGTTCTGACTGATGGAAAGAATTACTGCATTTTGCCTGAAGCAAAAGATTACAAACGAATTGGAGAAGGCGATACTGGCTTAAACACAGGTGGAATGGGAGCTGTAAGCCCTGTGCCTTTTGCCGATGCTGCTTTTATGCAAAAAGTAGAAGAAAGGATTGTAAAACCAACCATCAACGGACTGAACAGCGAAGGTATAGTGTACAAAGGATTTGTGTTTATAGGATTGATTAAGGTTGATGGCGAACCGTTGGTAATTGAATACAATTGCCGCATGGGCGACCCGGAAACAGAAGTAGTGATCCCAAGGCTGAAAAACGATCTTGTTGAATTGCTGGCAGCAACTGCTAAAAATGAACTACAGAATATTGAAATTGCAAAAGATGAGCGCCTTGCTGTAACTGTTGTTGCAGTGAGTGGCGGCTATCCAGGCGATTATGTGAAAGGCTTTCCCATTAAGGGTTTGGAGCAAAATGCTGCGGGCGATTCACTGATTTTTCATGCAGGAACAAAAGCCGAAAATGGCAAAATTGTAACCAACGGGGGAAGGGTGCTTACAGTTACCTCTTTTGGTGCAGGAGTACAGGATTGTGTAGCTAAATCAAAACAGGTTTTAAGTGGAATCAGTTTCAAGGATATGTATTTCAGGAAAGATATCGGTTATGAATTTCCTGATGCTAACTGAGATCAATAAACGAAATTATGCAGATTTCTTCAAACCCTTTGTTGTTCTGAATTTGGAAGCAAATCCTTGTCTGAAAAAATAATTCAGAAAAAATCTGTAAAAATCTTTTTGCAGGCATGGTTTTCGTGTTGTTATTCCAAATTTTTCACTCAAATTTGCAATCATCGGAATAAAACATTTTCCATCAATAAAATTTATGGGACTTTTTAATTTTTTCATCCAGGAAATAGCAATGGATCTGGGTACTGCCAATACCCTTATTATACATAACGATGAGATTGTTGTTAATGAACCTTCTATCGTAGCACTTGATCGTAACAATCCAAAGAATGTTTTAGCAGTTGGTAAAAAGGCATTGATGATGCACGAAAAAACCCACGAAAGCATTCGCACAGTTCGTCCGTTGAAAGATGGTGTAATTGCCGATTTTAATGCTGCTGAACTGATGATTCGTGAACTCATCAAATTAGTTTTAACCAAAAAGCCATTATTCACTCCCAAGTGGAGAATGATGATTTGCATACCAAGCAGTATTACCGAAGTAGAGAAAAGAGCTGTAAGAGACAGTGCCGAGCAGGCTGGTGCTCAGGAAGTGTACCTTCTCCACGAGCCAATGGCTGCTGCACTTGGTATTGGAATTGATGTGGAAGAGCCGGTTGGAAATATGATTGTTGATATAGGCGGTGGTACTACCGGTATTACAGTCATTGCTCTTGCAGGAATAGTGTGCGACCAGAGTATTCGTATTGCTGGCGATGAATTTACTGCTGATATTATGGAAGCTTTGCGCCGCTATCACAGTTTGCTGATTGGTGAGCGCACAGCAGAGCAGATTAAAATTCAGATTGGTGCCGCTATGAAAGACCTGGATAATCCGCCGGATGATATTCCGGTAAATGGTCGTGACCTTGTAACTGGTATTCCCAAACAGATTATGGTTAGCTACCAGGAAGTGGCTGAAGCGCTGGATAAAAGCATTTTCAAAATTGAAGAAGCTATTCTCAAAGCGCTTGAAATGACTCCTCCTGAGCTGGCTGCCGATATTTATCGCAGGGGCATTTATATTACTGGCGGAGGCGCTTTGCTGCGTGGATTAGATAAGCGTTTGAATCAGAAAATTAAATTACCTGTGCATATTGCCGACGATCCGTTAAAGAGTGTTGTAAGAGGCACAGGAATAGCATTGAAAAATTACAATCGTTATCCGTTTGTGATGCGTAACTGACAATGTGCATCTCATCGGTGAAATCAAAATAAACTACCCATCACTCAGTGCGGAACCTTTTCGCTTTTATCAGGCGTTTTTCAGTATTGTTGTTGTTTCTGTTATTGGAAACCATCAGCATGGTTCTGCTTTTCAGTTACAACAAATTTCACCAGGCTGCTTATATGGATACAGCCGGAGAAATTACCGGAAGTGTGGAAGCTCAGTTCAAAAAAGTGAACAGCTATTTTCACCTGAAAAAAGAAAATGAAGAACTGCGCCGCCGTTTAAATGAAGTACAGAATAAACTTGCGGAAAACTTTCAAAGTGCTGATACTTCGAGGCATATTGTTGCAGACAGTATTTCGTTTGATACTTCAGGCATCAGCCGCAAATATTATTACATGGATGCTGAAGTAGTGAATAATTCTATTTCACAGCCCAATAATTTCTTTACTATTCACAGGGGCAGCGCTCAGGGAGTGCAGCCAAATATGGTAGTGCTGTCGGCAAATGGCGTGGCAGGTGTGGTATATGATGTAACTGAAAATTTTTCTACAGTTATGAGTATGCTGAACAAACAAAGCCGCATTAGTGCAAGGTTGAAAAAAACAGGAGAAAGCGGACGTATTGAATGGGATGGTGTTAATCCGAGATTAGTGCAGCTAAAAGATATTCCCAAAAGTGTAAAAGTGCAGAAAGGCGATACTGTACTTACCAGCCAGTATTCCGATTTTCCTCCTGGAATTATGATTGGGGTTATTGAAAAAGCGATACTGGAGCAAAGCACAAATAACTACCTTCTGCAGGTTCGCCCGGCAAATGATTTCAGTCGGTTACAGAATGTATTTGTTGTGGCAAACCTTCAGCGTAATGAACAAAAGGAGCTCGAAGACAGACTGAAAAAGAAAAAATGAGTAACCTGCTAAGAAATATTATCCGTTTGGTTTTGTTTATCCTGGTGCAGTTTTTTGTGCTGAACAAAATACCGCCTTTGCATCAGTACATTACACCATACATTTATTTCCTGTTTATATTGTGGTTGCCGTTTAATATCAGCAGAAGTGCTTTATTGCTGGTGTCATTTCTTACGGGCTTGTTTCTCGATTTTTTTACAAAGACACCCGGTCTTCATGCTTCGGCATGTGTATTTATTGGTTATCTGAGGCCTTATCTTATTAATGTACTTATGCCACAGCAAGGCGTAGAGTTTAATTATCGGGAGCCCTCCGTCATAAGTATAGGATTTACGCAGTATGTAACATATGTTTCATTACTTACTTTATTTCATCACCTTGTTTTATTTACTGTTGAAGCATTTCAATTTGGCAATATTGTGTACCTGGTTTTAAAAACGGTGGGTTCGGCTGTTGTGAGTTTGTTACTGATTGCTCTTGTTGAAATTATTTTTATAAGAAAACAAAAATTCTTAACCAATACCTGATTGCAGAGCTGAAAAAAGTAGTTCAGTATGGCTGATTTTAATTATTCAAGACAAACCACTATCCGGATAATTATAGGAGTTGTTTTTGCTGTAATTGTTGTTCGGTTAATGACGTTGCAATTGTTTTCATCCAAGTATGAAAAATTAGCCAACGATCAGGCCATATTGCGTAAAGTTGTTTATCCCAGCCGGGGAATCATTTTCGATAGAAAACACCGGGCTATTCTTGATAACACCACCATGTACGACCTGATGGTTACACCATCACAACTGAAGGGTGTTGATACATTTACACTTTGCCGCATATTAGATATTGATACGGTAGAATTCAGAAAAAGGGTTATTGCTGCTATTATTAAAAATACACGAAACCGTGCATCTGTTTTTGAAGCATTGCTTTCGCCGGAGAAATATGCGAAGGTGAACGAAAATCTTTATCGTTTTCAACCGGCTTTCTTTTTACAGGAACGGCCAATCAGGTATTATCCGTTTAATGCGGCGGCAAATATTATGGGGTATTTGAGTGAGGTTGATTCTAATTTTTTGAAAAAGCATGCAGAGGAAGGATATTTAATGGGTGATTACGCAGGCATGACCGGGCTTGAAAGAAGTTATGAAAAGGTTTTAATGGGGCAGAGAGGTATTCAATACATTCTAAAAGATAATCTCAATCGTCCAATAGGTGCGTATGAAAAAGGCGATTATGATACAACAGCAGTGGCCGGGAATCATTTATATTCTGCAATTGACATTGAGTTACAGCAGTTAGGCGAAAAGTTAATGAAGAATAAGATTGGTTCTATTGTTGCAATTGATCCAAAAACCGGTGGTATTCTTGCGTTGGTGAGCGCACCATCATACAATCCTAATTTATTAACCGGTTCTGAAAGAAGAAAACATTTTAGTGAATTGTTTCGTGATCCGGCAAATCCATTGCTTAACCGTGGGGTTAATGCAGAATATTCACCTGGATCAACCTTTAAAACATTACAGGCATTAGTTGGTTTGCATGAAGGTGTAATTACCACCGATTTTACAGTTGCTTGTTCGGGTGCTTTTTATGGTTGTGGTGGCGGTCATCCAATGGGTTGTTTGGACAGAGGTGTTTTTAATCTTCAAAATGCCATTACTATTTCTGATAATACCTACTTCGCAACAGTAATGCAACGCATCATCAATAATCCAAAATATCCTTCGGTTGACAGCAGTCTTGCCGTTTGGGACAGGTATATGTATGCGTTTGGTCTTGGTCATAAGCTTGGTGTTGATATCCCAACTGAAAGAAAAGGGCACATACCAACACCTGAGTACTATAATAAAGTGTATGGTAAAGGGCACTGGAATTTTTGTACGTTCCGTTCAGTAAGTATCGGTCAGGGTGAAGTGAATGTAACCCCTATACAAGTTGCAAATGAAATGGCCTATATAGCTAACAAAGGCTGGTATAAAACCCCTCACCTGATTGATTCAATTGAAGGTGGCGATAAATATGGATTGCTTACTAAATTTCAGGAAGTAATAAAACCAACCGATATACCTGAAGATGTTTTTGAAGTAGTACAAAATGGTATGCAGGGTGTGGTTGAAAGAGGAACGGGTGTTGGTGCTAAAGTTGACGGCATAACCATTTGTGGTAAAACCGGTACCGTTGAAAACTATTATAAAGGAGTGAAACAACCCAACCATGGTTTCTTTTGCGGATTTGCACCAAGAGAAAATCCTCGGATTGCAATTATGTGTGTGGTTGAAAATGGTGGACGTTTTGGTGGTACTTATGCCGCTCCTATTGTTGGATTTTTAATTGAAAAATATCTCAAAGATTCAATTGCAGGAGATGCAAGGAAGCAAAGGTTAGAGCAAATGGCTAACCTCAGCCTTATTCCTCCTCGTATTTACAAAGAAATGCGTACAAGAGATTCAATCGAACACCTGAACGATACAGCTTACCTGAAAAAATCGGGTTTCTGGAAAACAACAAAAGATACGCTTGAAACAGAAGAAGAACCCGATCTGAAACTGGAAAAAAAGAAATCTGATAAAAAGGATAGTGACAGTAATGGCATACCGCTGAAAATAAAACCAGCAGCAATATTACCGGATGAGAAGAGAAGGGTTCAGAAAGATACTTCGAGGAATTAATTGTTCCTTCGTTTAAAATTTTGTAATCGGAAAATAACATGCAGGAAAAAGCAACAATCGGAAAGGGTATTGATAAAACAACATTGATGTTGTATTATGCTTTGGTACTGCTGGGGTTTATTGCAATTTTCTCAGTTGAATACAGGTCGGGCGATTCATTTGTGCAATCATTATTGGAGCTGAAAAAAAATTATTCAAAGCAGGCTTTGTTTATTGGAATAAGTTCGCTTGTTGGTGTTTTTATTTTACTCATCGACAGTAAGTTTTTTACTGCAATAGCCAATCTGCTTTACGCTGGTGGTATTTTACTGATGCTGTTAACTTTTGTAATTGGTAAAGACATTAGTGGTTCCAGGTCATGGATTGCATTGGGTGGAGGTTTTAATCTTCAGCCTGCTGAGTTGTGTAAGGTTTTTACTGCATTAGCATTAGCTAAGTATTTAAGCCGTCAGGAAACTGAGTTTAAAACATTTCGTTCGCATTTAATTGCTTTTGCAATAACATTAGGTCCGGCGTTATTATCTATTGCACAAAAAGAAACAGGACTTGCACTTGTTTATTTTTCATTCTTCCTCGTTATGTACAGGGAAGGGTTGCCTGCCTTGTACCTGATTGTTGGCTTTTCAATTGTAGTTTTATTTGTTACTGCTATTTTGCTTTCATTTCCTGTTTATGCTGTTATGATTGCGATTATCGTTTTAATTGCAATCTATTATTTGTGGCGGCAGGTGAAGCGTAATTTTATTTTACTTTTTTTTATTATTCTCCTTGGCGGTGCTTGTGTTGGCTTTAAATATTTTGTTGACAATATTGTATTTGATAAGATATTAAAGCCTTACCAGGCCGAGCGTGTATTAAGTATGTTTGGTAAAACTTATGAAGCGAAGTCGGCTGAAAGAATTGCTTTGTTTGAAAAAGAGAAAGCAGCAGGAAAGAAAAAGGATTATACTTACAATGTAAAGCAATCTAAGATTGCAATTGGTTCAGGTGGTTTTTTGGGAAAAGGATTTTTGAAAGGCGTAACCACACAAGGCGATTTTGTACCGGAACAACACACCGATTTTATTTTTACAGCTATTGCTGAAAGCTTTGGCTTTTGGGGCAGTGTATTGATGCTGGGTTTATATTTCTTTCTCATATTCCGCATCATTGCATTAGCTGAGCGTCAGCGAAGTGTTTTTTCCAGGGTATATGCTTATAGTGTAGCATCAATCCTGTTCTTTCATGTGTTCATTAATATTTGTATGACGATTGGGTTAATGCCTGTAATTGGTATTACACTGCCTTTGTTAAGTTACGGAGGTTCGTCTTTGGTAACCTTTACTATTCTCATTTTTATTATGCTTCGCCTTGATGCCGACAGGCAAATGATTTTGCGTTGATGTTTATATCAGTTTTTTTTGGTAAACTTTGTGTTCCGTTTCTCTGAAAAGTTTAAATAAATTCTGAATGAAGAAATTCCTTTGTACATTTTATTTATCCTCCAATCTTGATCGTGGTTTCTGGGAAATTATTTCGCAGCATAGAATTTATGTCAATAGTTTAATGCGTGATGAAGTGATTGTGACTTATTCTGTAAATGATACCCGTTCAAAGGGGTGGGTTGTACTTAACGCAGAATCTGAACGGGATGCGGCAGATTATATTGAAAAGTTTCCTATTCGCCCTTATTTTCATTACGAGCTGGACGAACTTTTTATTTTTGATTCTATGATAGGCGCACCAAAACTGGTGATGAACTGATTTTGTTTAAATGATTGCGGCGTTATCTTTGCCGCATGAAAATTATTCCGCTCTCAGAAGGGAGTTTTACTGTAGATGCTTCAAAAAAACTTATTCCATTTAATCATTCAACTGATAAGCTGAAAGACAGGCCGGCAGGAAGTATGCTGGTTGAGGTTCAGCCTTTTGCTGTAATTACTTCAAAAGATATTATTGTACTTGATACTGGTCTGGGATATTCTTTGCCCGATGGTACGCTTCAGATACATCATAACCTAATGCAGGCTGGAATAAACCCGATGGATGTTACGAAGGTTCTTATGAGTCATTTGCATCACGATCATGCAGCAGGCATAAGTAAAAGTGACCAAGTATTGAACCAGCGTTTTCTCAGCTTTCCCAATGCAACTTATTATGTAAATAAACAGGAACTCGAAATTGCTTTGAGTAAACTTTCAAAGTCGTATAAGATTGAGGATGTAGGCCTTCTTGCTGAAAGCGATCAGTTATCAATTATTGAAAGCAGTGGTATAATTGATGATTATATTTATTATGAATGGACAGGAGCTCACAGTCCCTGGCACCAGGCTTTCTGGATTAAAGAAGAGAATGAAATTGTTTTTTACGGAGGCGATGTCGCACCTCAGTTAGTTCAGATGAAAACAAAATTTGTTGCTAAATACGATTTCGATGGAAAACTTGCTTCTGAAATAAGAAAGAAATGGTGGAAGCAAGGCGAAGAGGAAAAATGGACGTTTCTTTTTTATCATGACATTAAAGTGCCTGTTTTTCGCTTTTAGTTTGCGTTCATTTTATTACCTTCTTACAAAATAGAATTGTCTGTTTTTTGTAAATAAGTAGGCGCAGGAAGTTGCTACTTCAATACTGCGTTATAATTTATTTTACATGGTACGCAGTTGATGATTTTTATGTTCAATTTGTTGATGTAAATACAAAAAAATAGGCCAACCCTGAAAAGAGTCGGCCGTTGCTAACCTATGAAAAACACCTATTCGCAAATTTATAGCATTAGGAATTATATTTCCAAATTAATTTCTCAGTTTTCTTTGTAATGCTGGCCTGTCAGGTCGGTTTTTTAACTGATTTAATAGCACGCCACGAAATTCTCTTTCAGCTTCAAATAATTTATTCATTCTGGGCTGTCCTATAACACCAATAAATCTGTCACGATATTTCTTTTTTATATCAACAAGTTTTTGTTCTGTAACAACTACATCTGTGTTAGGATCGTTTTTCTGTGCTATCATAGCTTGCCTCATTTCTTTTTTATACTCGTTATATATTGGCCAGAATTTCTGAGCTTCTTCAGGAGTGAGGTCAAGTTTACGGCTGATGAATGCAATTTCAAGAGCCTGAATTTTTTGTTCCTGTTTAATATCTGGTTTTTGTGTGGGTTCCTGTGCATAAGCAACTCCGGCTATGCCAAGAAAAAAAATCATAAGTGTAAATAATTGTTTCATTTAGCTATCCTCCTGTTCGTTTATGATACATTGATGGGTTTAATTTGTTGTATGTTCAGTTTTTTCCAGCTCTTTCATAAAGGAATCAAGAAAAGTATCATCCATATAATCAACAGCTTCCGGTAATTTACTCTGATCAATATAGGATGCAATCATCTCTGCGTCTTTTGAATCGCTGTTCATTTTAAGGTAGCTGATAATCTCTTCATCGCTTATCTGTGCCAACTCTGTTTTAATCTGTTCTTCTGTTTTAACCTGTGGTACAATTGCAGAACTGTTGTTTGTTTTTCCGGCAAAAAATTTCAGTCCAAAGCCAACAAAAACAATGAAAGCTGCGGCTACAGAAAATCTCATCCATATTTTTCTGCTGAATATTGAAACCACTTTTGCAGGTTCGTTTGATTTGATTATTATTTTATCAGCCAGCGCATCAAAATAATCCTGCGGGGCCTCATAAACGTTGATTTTATTTAAACCAATTAAGGAAGGTGCCATATCTTTTAATTCATCCTCAACAGATTGGCCACCTGCTTTTATTTTTGAAAGGATTGAACCAGCCAGTGTATCGAAATAGCCTGAAGGTATTTCATGAGGCATTTGTTTATCAACTACCTGCAGAAGAGAATCTTCTTCGTTTCCCCCGGCTGCTATCCGGGCCATAATCACCGTATCTAATGTGTCAAAATAGCCATCAGGAACAGAATAAGGCATTGCTGTGCTGCACTGTGAAAGTAAGGTGCTCAAATCTGTTAATTCATTTAATATATCTCTTCTACGTGTCATTTACTGAATAATAGATGCAATTATTTTAAAAAAGTTTAACGGTTTAATATAAAGTCTTCAATTTTTTTTACGGCGTGGTGATAACTGGCTTTTAAAGCTCCCTCACTTGTATCAAGCACCCGGCTCATTTTTTCATATGGCATTTCATCGTAGTACCTGAGATTAAACACAGCTCTTTGTTTTTCAGGAAGTTGCTGAATGGCAAGTTGTAGTTTCCATTCAAGTCTGTTGGCATCAAAATGTTTATCGGCTTTAATGGAATTACTGAGTGATGATTCACTATCTTCCATAGGAACAACCGATCTTTTTTTCCGTTGCTCCAGAAAAGTGAGGCTTTCGTTAGTGGCTATTCTGTAAAGCCATGTGTAGAGCTGGCTGTCTTCCCTGAAATTTTCCAACCCGTTCCATACTTTGATGAACATGTTTTGCAACACATCATTCGCATCTTCGTGCTCAACAACCATACGGCGTATGTGCCAGTACAATTTTTCCTGGTATTTCTTTATGATACGGGTAAAAGCCTGCTCTTTTGTAGCTGGCTCGTGAAATTGAATAAGTAATTCTTTGTCGTCTGGTTGCGTCATGAATAGAGGTTTTCTGGTTTCTGGATTTTTAATTTATTAACGTAGCTCTTGTAAAATTAAAAAACCCGTCGGTTAAGACGGGTTTTATGAATGTTAGTTTAATGGGTGTGTGATAATTTTTTATCAGTTCAGATTACTATTCTGGCTGCTGTGCAGGCTTTCATCTTCTTTGAGATTCAGTTCCCACTGCCAGGCGGTTTTCATCATATCATCCAGACCATATTGCGGGTTCCAGTCTAAAAATGTTCTTGCCTTATCATTATTAGCATAGGTTGAAATTACATCTCCATCACGGCGTGGGCCGATTTTATAATTCAGCTTTTCACCACTTACTTTTTCAAATGCCTGAATGGCTTCGAGTACTGTTACGCCATTTCCCGTACCCAGATTAAAAACTTCGCACTTTGACAAGTTTTTATCTTCAATCAAATAGTTTAATGCCAGGGTATGTGCATGGGCAAGATCACAAATATGAATGAAATCACGAACGCAGGACCCGTCTCTTGTGTCATAGTCATTACCAAACACAATCATCTGGGGGAGTTTGCCAATAGCAGTTTGCGTAATAGCCGGAACAAGATTCTGAGGCCGGCCAATTGGCAACTCACCAATAATGCCGCTTGGATGTGCGCCAACAGGGTTAAAATAGCGGAGAAGAATTGCATTAGTTGAAATGCGCTTTACCGTTTCGCTTACAATTTGTTCGCCCATTTGCTTTGTGTATCCATAAGGACTTTCGGCTGGTTTTGGAGGCGTTTCTTCTGTAACAGGAACAACATCGGGGTTGCCATAAACTGTACATGATGAAGAAAATACAAAATTTGGTATCTGGAATTCCTGCACACATTTGAGCAGGTTTATGAGAGAAATAAGGTTGTTTTCGAAATACATCAATGGTTTTTCAACACTTTCACCTACTGCTTTATACGCAGCAAAATGAATAACACCAACAATATCCGGGTTCTCCTGTATTACTGCAAAGGTTTCATCATAGTTACAAAGATCAACTTTGTAGTTTTTGATTTTGCGGTTGAGAATTTTTTCAGCTCCTTCAAGTAAACGAAGATTTGACCGGGAGTTGTCATCAACACAAACAACATCATACCCGTTTTGTACAAGATCAACAATCGTGTGCGAGCCAATATAACCACAGCCGCCGGTAACTAAAATTTTTTTCATTTTGTGCATCTTTTATTTAATCAGATTCATCAGGTACTGGCCATAACCACTTTTTAATAAAGGCTGAGCCAATTCCTGTAACTGTTCTGTAGTAATAAATCCTTTGCGCCATGCAATTTCTTCTATACAGGATATTTTTATTCCCTGCCGCTGCTCAATAACCTGTACAAATTGCGAAGCCTGCATAAGGCTGTCAAAAGTACCTGTGTCAAGCCAGGCAGTTCCACGGTCGAGAATCGAAACTTTCAGCTTTCCTTTTTTGAGGTACTCTTTGTTTACATCAGTGATTTCATATTCACCACGAGGACTCGGCTTCAGTTCCTTTGCAATTTTTACAACTTCGTTATCGTAAAAGTATAAACCAGGAACAGCGTAATTGCTTTTTGGCTCGGTTGGTTTTTCTTCAATACTCAAAGCATTAAAATTCTTATCAAATTCAACAACTCCATAACGTTCGGGATCGCTTACATGGTAGGCATAAATTATTCCGCCATCAGGATCAGTATTGTTTTCCAGCAATTTACCAAGACCTGCTCCGTAAAATATATTATCTCCAAGCACTAAGGCAACCTTATCATCACCAATAAATTTTTCACCAATTACAAATGCCTGTGCTAATCCATTTGGAACAGCCTGCTCTTCATAGTGTAATTGAAGCCCAAGACGTTTGCCATCGCCAAACAGCCGTTTAAAATTCGGAAGATCCTGTGGCGTTGAAATAATCAGGATTTCGTGAATACCAGCCATCATTAAAACCGAAAGCGGATAATAAATCATCGGCTTATCGTAAATAGGCATGATTTGTTTGCTGATGGCATAAGTAATGGGGTGTAGCCTGGTGCCGGAACCTCCGGCAAGAATAATTCCTTTCATCTGTATTTTTTTTTGCCTGAAAGTGAAACTGGTTTATTTTGATAATGTTACAGCATTGGCTGATGATAACCTAAAACGCAGCCTTTCGGACATTGTGGCGCAAAGATAAAGATGTGATACAGTTGAGACACAAAAAAACCGGTTGAATAAACCGGTTTTTAGAAATATGATGTTTTTAGTATTCATTATATAAACAGTGCTGCTACATAATAAACAATAGCAGCCAGTATGGCGCTTACAGGAATGGTCAACACCCATGCCCAAAGCAGGTTTGTAGTAACACCCCACCGTACGGCACTTAAACGTTTTGTGGCACCTACACCTATAATTGAGCCAGTAATTGTATGTGTTGTGCTTACCGGAATTTTCAAAGCCTCGGTAACAAACAAGGTAATGGCTCCTGCTGTTTCTGCAGCCACGCCTTCAAACGGGGTAACTTTTGTAATACGTGTGCCCATTGTTTTCACAATTTTCCAGCCGCCACTCATTGTTCCGAGGCCAATGGCGGCGTAACATGCAAGCGGCACCCATGTCGGCATGTTTTCAAAACTGCCAATTGTGCCATGCGTGATTAATGCTGCAGTAATAACCCCCATAACTTTTTGGGCATCGTTACCACCATGGCCAATACTGAAAGCTGCTGATGAAACCAACTGTAAACGCTTGAACCATTGGTTTGACCTGTGTGCGTTGAGATTACCAAGGAATAAGGAAAAGAAGGCCATTATAAAAAGAATAAGCGCCAGCAATATCCACTTGAAATTTTTACCGTAGAAAATTACTTTCAGCCAATATGCTTCAAAATGCGATTTTAATTTTTCAGGATTGAACTCCAGGTTTTCTTTCAGGAACCAAAGCACAAATATCATTACTGCAATGGAAACCAATTTCGGAAACAACTTCTTACTGAAAGAATTCAGGAACCATAACGATATGATAAAGGCCACTACCATCCCTATTAACGGGGCCGCAAAAATGAACAGAAATATCTTGATTACATAACCCATTTCAAGAATTGCGGAGATGTTTGAAAAATTAAAATGCGCCCGTGCTAATGCAGCACCTGCAAGCCCGCCAATTAAAGTATGTGACGATGAAGAAGGAATCCCAAACCACCATGTAAACAGGTTCCATAAAATTGCTGCAACCAAACCTGAGAAAATAACAGGAAGTGTAATAAACTCCTGCTTAACAGTTTTTGAAATAGTATTTGCTACTCCATGATCTTTAAATATATAAAAGGCAACAAAGTTGAAGAACGCTGCCCATAATACTGCCTGAAATGGAGTAAGTACTTTTGTTGATACAACTGTTGCAATTGAATTGGCCGCATCATGAAATCCGTTGATGTAATCAAATATCAAAGCAAGAGCTATAATTACAATGAGAAGAGCCATAAAAACAATTTGATAATGATTTGATTTGAAAAATTGAAAATGACTGTATCACTTTCAAATTGTTTAAGCGTATTTAACGATAATGGATTCAATTACGTTAGCAGCATCTTCACATTTATCAGTTGCGATTTCCATTACCTGGTAAATTTCTCTTTTCTTGATGACTTCTTTTGCATCGTTTTCAGTATCAAAAAGGCGTTCAATGCTTAAATCGAAAATGTCATCAGCCTGGTTTTCAATACTGTTAACCCGCACAAGCGCATCGGTAATCTGGCGCATGTTTTTCATGTCTTTCAGTTCAGATACAGCGAGTTTAATGCTTTCGCAAGCCTGAACAATCAGTTCGGCCATTTTGCCAAAAGAATCGTGTGAAGGATCAACTCTGTAGAAGTTGATTTTTTTTGCAGAAGCAAAAATGTAATCGGCAACATCATCCATCGCAGAGGCGAGGTAGTGAATATCCTCTCTGTCGAAAGGAGTGATAAAGTTCCGGCTGAGTTCAGTAAAAATTTTGTGGGTAAGATCGTCATTTTTGTGTTCAAGATCTTCGATCTGAAGTAAGAATTGCTCTCTTCCTTCAAATGATCTTTCTGCAACCATTCTTTTTAATAATACGGCCATTTCAAGTGAGGTAACAGATACTTCTTCAAATAACTGGTAGAAAATTTTATCCTTAGGTAAGAAAATTTTAAGGATAGAGTTAAACGCTGACATAGCTGGTTTTTTAAATTTGGGCAAAGGTAAATGATAGTTATTCCGGGTAAAATGAAAACAATTTGGTAATAATTTCTTAACATAGAAATTGGTTTTCTATGAAAACCAACACTTTATAACATGTTTTGTCCCTTTTTAATATTGGTAATGATTTCTTAATATTCGGCTTAAAACGCCTGTTTACCTTTGCTGCGCTTAAGGAAAAAATATGAACAACCAGCTTGGCAGGATGCTCATGTACCTGCTTTTCATCAGCCCTTTCTATGCACATGCCCAGTATTTAATGGATATGATTGATACAACTACCGATGCCGGTAAAGGAATGCTTGCTATTTATAAAAAATTTGATCATTTGCGTATAGGTGGATATATACAACCGCAGTTTCAGGTTGCAGCATCGAGAGGTATAAAGAGTTATGAAGGAGGCGATTTTGCCACACAAGTGAGTAATCGCTTTATGCTCAAACGAAGTCGCTTGAGAATAGATTATGTGCATTTTGGAAAAGAAAACCGGCCAGGTGTTCAGGTTGCCTTTCAGTTTGATGTAACAGAAAGAGGGTTTACAATACGTGATGTTTGGGGCAGGGTTTCTGAAAACAAATACCAGCTTTTTTCTTTGGCTACCGGGATGTTTGCCCGCCCTTTTGGTAATGAGGTTAACTACAGCAGCAGCGACCGGGAAACTCCTGAGCGGGGGCGTATGAGCCAGGCATTAATGAAAAGCGAAAGAGACCTTGGCGCTATGCTTTCTCTTGAATCAAGAAGAAAAGATCAGAAGCTCAAATTTCTGCGCATTGATGCCGGTGTATTTAACGGGCAGGGACTTACTGCAACCGGTGACTTTGATAACCGTAAAGATTTTGTAGGTCGAATTTCTTTAAAGCCATATAGTGTACGGAAAAGAATTATTTTTTCTGGCAGTGTATCCTATTTGAATGGTGGTTTGTTACAGAATACCAGGTATAAATATGAAACAACGGAGATTGCCGGAATAAAAAAAGTTATTGTGGATTCGCAAGCCGATAATCTTTACAAAGTTTCACCACGAATTTATTATGGTGCCGATGCTCAATTAAAAATACGAAACAGAAAAGGCTTTACTGAATTACGGGCTGAATATGTTTTTGGTACGCAAACCGGTACAGCGAGCAGTAATGAAACCCCCTCGGCTTTAATTACAGGAGCCGATGGTTTTTATATACGCCATTTTAATGGAGCTTATTTTTATTTTTTACAGCACCTTTTTTCAGAAAAACATCAGCTTGTTTTGAAGTATGATTGGTATGATCCTGATACAAAAGTAAAAGGAGGCGAAATTGGTGCTGACGGGTCAAACTTTACAACGGCAAATATTAAATACAATACGCTGGGACTTGGCTATGTGAACTATGTAACAGAAAATATCAAGCTGACTCTTTATTATGCCAGGGTTATGAATGAACACACCAGCCTTGCCGGCTACAGGAGCGATGTGAAAGATGATGTGTTTACCTGCCGTTTGCAATTCAGATTTTGATTATTGTTTTTTTGTATTATCAAAATATGATATTGTTGCAAAATGAATTCTTATTCTGTAACAGATATAGTTCAGCATTCGGCGAATTAAGCATGAGGGATTTGCTGAAAGTTAACTGTGTAAAAAAGTTCTCCACCAGTATCCGCTTTCTTTGATTGTGCGAAGCTGTGTTTTAAAATCAACATGAATTAAACCAAATCTTGCATTAAAGCCTTCGTTCCATTCAAAGTTATCCATTAAAGTCCAGGCAAGGTAGCCGCTGATATTTGTTCCTTCTTTTTTTGCTTTGAGTAAAGCACTGAGGTATTGTTGAAAATAATGGATCCGTTGCTGGTCGTTTACAACTCCATTGAGAACTGTATCTTTAAAACAAGCACCGTTTTCAGTAACCATCAGCTCTTTAATACTTCCGTAATTCCAGAATCGTTTAAGCATTCTATAAAAACTTTCGGCATTGATTTCCCAACCAAGTGAAGTAACCGGAACATTTCGTTTCGTTGCTTTTACTTCTGTAGCCTGTATATACGGAATGATGGAATTATGTTTTACTGTTACAGCAAAATAATTCTGCAGTCCGATGAAATCGAAATCGAATGTCATTCGTTCTGTGTATTTCCAGGCTTTTGTCTGCATGTGCAGTTTATCCATGAGTGGAAAATCATCATGAGGATAGTTTCTGCCGAGTGCCGGTTCAATAAACAATCGGTTTAATAAAATATCTATTCTTTTTGCAGCAGCAAGATCTTCCTTTTTTTCAGAAAAGGAATTCACTTCACTGCATGAAAAAGTTGTTCCTATTTTGGCATTGTTTACGATTGTTCTGATAATACGTCCGCCTTCAGCCTGGGCAATTACAGCGTTGTGAACAGCAGGAAAAAAATGATCAAGACCTGTTTTGCCAGGGGCGTGCTTGCCTATCATATATCCAAGTGATGTAAAACCCATTGGCTCGTTTAATACAAGCCAGTATTTTACTTTGCTGCCAAACTCCTCTGCACAGAACGTGGTGTATTTTGTAAACCATTTCAGCATCATTACACTTGTCCAGCCGCCTTCATTCTGCAGTACCTGTGGTAAATCCCAATGATACAATGTAACAAACGGGATAAGCCCAAGCTGTAAACATTCATCAATAATTCTATGATAAAATAAAACGCCTTCTTTGTTTGCTTTTCCTGTTCCTTCAGGGAATAACCTGCTCCATGAAAAAGAAAAACGAAATACTTTAAATCCCAGTGCTTTTGTAAGCAAAAGATCATCTTTATATCTGTGGTAGAAATCGCAGGTTTCTGTTGGCCTTGCGGCACCTTTTATTTTTCCGCTCCGTTTTGCAAACGTATCCCATATTGAAGGGCCTCTTCCATCTTTATTCCATGCACCTTCATTTTGTGCCGCAGCAATTGCAACACCCCACAAAAAATCTTTACCAAATGAAGAAGAATTGATTGGTTGCATTAAGTAAAGTTGGCTGAAATATATTTAAAGCTGACTGATTATGTGTTAAGCCAATGTGATTTTTTTATGATGTTTGTTAATTGAGTTTACGGAACCACTCATCAGAGTTAACCCTGCAATAACATTCTGTTAACCGTTTGGAAACAATGGTGGTACAATTTGCGGCCTTATTATTTATCTGCAGCACGCAGTATCATTTATTAATACCAAACCTGACATGCAAATGAAATGGCTGTTTTCAGTATCACTGATTGCGTTGATTTATTCAACTGTATCAGTTCCACTTTACGCACAAACAAATAAATTAAAAGAACAAGCAAATAGTCCGGTTCATTTTTCCGGAGTTGTGCGAGACGTAGAAACAAATGATATTATTGAAGGTGTTACAATTAGTATTCCGGGAAAGAAAAATCTTGCAGTAACAAAAAAAGACGGAAGTTTTGATTTGCAGGTGCCAAAGGGATCTGTTATTTTATTCAGCGCTGTTTCATACCAGGCATTTCGCTTTACCGCAAACGAGAACATGGTTAAGCAGGTAATAACCCTTCGTCATGATTCAAAAGAGCTTGAAGGTGTAATTGTAACAGCATTGGGTATTACACGAAAACAAAAAGCATTAGGATATTCTGTACAGAATATTGGTGAAGGTGAATTGACTGATGCAAAATCAAACAACTGGTCAAGCGCACTTTCCGGGAAAGTTGCAGGACTGAATCTGGTTTCAGCAGGATCGGGTCCAATGAATTCACAGCGCATCAGCTTGCGAGGCGATGTGTCATTAAATCCGGATGGTAACAATGCTTTAATTGTTATTGATGGTATTCCAAAAAACAGCGGGATGACAAGTGCCGGTGTTACCAATGCTTATGGTGCCGGATCGGGTAATGATATTCCAATTGATTTCGGTAATGGCATTGCTGATCTTAATCCTGACGATATTGAAAGCATTACCGTATTAAAAGGGCCTGGTGCCACAGCCTTGTATGGAAGCCGTGCTGCAAACGGAGCCTTGATTATTACAACCAAAACAGGCGCAAGAAAGGAAAAAGGACTTGGCATTACGTTTAATTCCAATACAAGTTTTAATACAGTTTTAAAATGGCCCGATTACCAATATGAATATGGACAGGGAACAGGGAAGGCATTAAATGCAAGCGGGCAAAAATACTATTCTTATGGTGCTACAGCCGATGGTGCAAGTACCAGCGGAACTTCAAGTGCATACGGTCCTAAGTTCGATGGTCAGTATTATTTTCAATATGATCCATCAAAACAGGGAGCAGGATCGGAACGTACCCTATGGAGACCTCATACCGATAATATTACCGGCTTCTGGCGCATGGGCTATACCTTGTCAAACAGTTTAGCTTTAGAAGGAGGTAATGATAAAAACTCTTCCGTTCGTGCTTCCGTTACTCACACAAAGAATGAATGGATAATGCCCAATACAGGATTTGAACGTATCAACGCTGCATTAAGTGTTAACTACAAAGTATCAGATCGTATAAAACTTACGGCAAAAGCGAACTATACAAATAAAAAAAGCGATAATCTTCCGGGTACAGGATACAATAACCAGTCAATTGCTTATTTCATGATTTTTCAGAATCCGAATGTGGATTTAAACTGGTACAGAGACCGCTGGAAAAAAGGATATGAAGAAGTTGATCAGATTCATCCTTTCAGTTCTTTCATTGATAATCCTTTTCTGATTGCTTATGAAATGACCAACTCTGTTCGGAATAA
The DNA here is from genome assembly GCA_002336115.1 of Chitinophagaceae bacterium UBA1953. Lineage (GTDB taxonomy): Bacteria > Bacteroidota > Bacteroidia > Chitinophagales > Chitinophagaceae > Lacibacter. The sequence continues at coordinate 278,009 of DDEN01000041.1, read as the reverse complement.
TAATATGGTCGGCAATCTTGCAGCAACCTTTCAACTTTCAAAAAAGTTTGATCTGATGTTGCGGTCGGGAGTTGATATGACAGGGGAGCAAAGGCAGCAACGCCGTCCTTTCAGCACAGCTAACTATCTGAAAGGATATTTCAAAATGCAGAATATTACAGACTTTGAATCGAATTCAGATTTCTTATTAACTTATCACGACAGGATTGGAAAGAACTTTGATGTGTCAGCTTCAGCGGGTGCCAATGCCATGATGCGCAGGTACGGCCGTTTGGATGCTTATGTTGATGGGCTTGTTATTCCCGGTGTATATAAACTTGCTAACGGATCAGGCAATCCTGTAACAACTGCAACCGATGCCAATGAAAATGTAAACAGTGTATATGGACTTGCATCAGTAAGTTATAAAGGAGCATATTTTCTTGATGTAACAGGACGTAACGATTGGTCGAGCACTTTACCATTGGCGAATAATTCATTTTTCTATCCTTCGGTAAACACAAGTTTTATACTTAGTGAAATTTTCCGTCTTCCCAAATTAATTTCATTTGCAAAGGCACGCTTGTCGGCAGCCCAGGTTGGTAATGATACCGATCCGTATAAAACAAAGAAATATTACGGAACAAGTGAATTTGCTGCGTCGGGGTCAGTGCCTACAACATTGCCTAATGCCAATCTTAAGCCGGAAATTTCAACCAGTTACGAAGCTGGGTTAGATATTCGTTTCTTTCAAAACCGTTTAAATTTTGATGTAACTGTTTACAACAACTTAACAAGAAACCAGATACTGGAAGTGCCTCTTGATCCTACAACAGGCTATACAAGAGCGGTATTAAATGCAGGTTCGGTTCGTAACAGAGGTATTGAAGTTGTGCTGAATGCTCAACCATTGAAATTGAAGAATTTTAAATGGAGTACAACTGTCACATGGTCAAAAAATCAGAATCGTGTAATGGAACTTGCTGAAGGGATGGATGGCAAACAGGATATAGGTTATGGTGGTAATGCTACTATTCAGGCAAGAGTTGGAGGAACAACCGGAGCAATTTACGGATTTGGTTTTGTGCGTTCGCCTGAAGGTAAAATTGTTTATACAACTGATGGCTTACCTGCACGCCCTTCTGAGATTCAGTATATAGGCGATGCGTATGCTAAGTGGAAAGGCGGTGTTAAAAATGAGTTTGGCTACAAAGCATTCCGTTTCAGTTTCCTGCTTGATGGTCAGTATGGAGGAATGGTTTATTCCCAAACGCACCATAAAATGACGGAGCAGGGTAAATTAAAGCATACTTTAAGAGGAAGAGAAGATAACTATCTCATTGGTGATGGAGTTGTACTTAATTCAACAACCGGAAAATATGAAGAAAATACAAAGAAGGTGCTGCCTGTTGATTATTATGTAGAGTATTACAGGAGAGCTAATGTGGAAGCAAACTCATTCGATGCTTCGTTTCTGAAACTTCGTGAATTACGTATTGAGTATAATATACCTGCTTCTTACCTGAAAAAAGCATTTGTAAAAGCAGCTTCTTTTGCCATCTATGGAAGGGACTTGTACATGTGGACGAAGTTCCCCATGTTCGATCCGGAAACAGCGGCCTTAAATGGCTCCACTTTATTGCCTGGTGTTGAAATGGGGCAAATGCCTTCAACACGCACAATGGGTATTAATCTAACGTTCAAATTTTAATTAAGTAAAAAATGAAACCAATTCAGCATCTTTCTAAATATATCATTACAGGAATGGTTGCAGTTGTTTTATTTGCATCCTGTACAAAAAACTTTGATGAAATCAATACTGATCCAAACAGAATTGAATCAATCAGCCCCGGAACACTTTTGAACCCGATTATTTATTCTGTTGCCAGTTATAACATGCTGCGTAGTGATGATATTACGTTTAACCTGATGCAGGTTGCCTTACCTTACCCAAGCGCTTCGGGTGGGCTGCATCGTTACGATCTGGCCGAAAATGCCGGAGCCGGTACATGGAATACATATTACCGCTGGCTCAACAACGTAAAAGAAATGTACAATGCTTCAGTAAAAGCTGATGATAAAAATTACCAGGCAATTGCACTTACACTTAAGGCATGGATTTATTCTAACCTTACAGATTGTTTTGGTGATGTGCCGATGAAAGAAGCAGTAATGGGCGACGAAGGCATTTACCGGCCTGCATTCGACAGTCAGAAAGATATTTATACAACAATTCTTACTGATCTCGATTCAGCTAATAATCTTTACAATACTTCCAAAAGTATGATTTACGGAACAGAAATTCTGTATTCCAATTCAGTTGCAGGCTGGAAGAAATTTACAAACTCATTAAAAATGCGTTTGCTGTTGCGTTTATCAAAAAGAACTGAACTGAACGTGTATTCCCAGCTTCGGGCAATGATTGATAACCCCACAAAATATCCTGTATTTACCAGCAATACCGACGCAGCAGTGTTGAAACTTACCGGAATTACTCCGCTGGTTTCGCCCTGGGGAAGGCCGGTTGATTTTACTTCGTATCGTGCTGTAGGAAAATTTTTCCTGGATAGCTTAAATGCGTTTAATGATCCTCGCAGAGCAAAGTTTGCTACGCAGGCAAAAAACGCATCTGGTTCAACCAGTATTGGCTACATGGGTATTCCAAGCGGCTACGCCGGTAGCGAAAGTCAGTTTAATTATATTCCTTCCAATGTTAATGTGGCTCTTGTTACTGCATCATCAACTGCATCTCCTATGATCTGCGTAATCATGCCTTATTGTGAAGTTGAATTTATAAAAGCAGAAGTTGAATTTATATATGGTAACCAGACTGCAGCAAAATCGGCTTATGAAAAAGCAGTGAAGGCTGCTATTGAACAATGGGGAGCCACTGTGCCGACGGATTATTTCACCAATGCAACCTATGCAGGTGCAACTGCTTATAATGAAACTTTGCAACGTATCTTGCTGCAAAAATATTACGGGCTGTTTTTTGTTGATTTTCAGATGTGGTTTGAGTACAGAAGAACAGGGCTCCCTGTATTGCCGGTAAATGATGGAATTGTTGGTAAACAAATGCCTACACGCTTTCAATATCCCATTTCTATCAGATCAAGTAACACTGATAATTATAATAAAGCCAAAGAAGCAATGGGGGGAGATTTAAATACAACAAAAGTGTGGTGGGAAAAATAAGTACTTGATTAAAAATGATGATTATGAAAAGAAAAGATTTTTTAAAATTTTTCGGGCTTGCGGGTACAGCTTTTTCTTTATCTCCGCTTACATCTCAAGGCAGGGATGCAGATGCTGTTAAAGTAGGATATACAAGAGTAAAGGGCAAAGTTCATTCCAATGGAAAAGGAATTGCAGGCGTTGCAGTTACTGATGGAACAGTGATTGCGTTAACCGATAAAAACGGTAATTATTCTTTTGATGCTCTTCCCGGTTCTGAGTTTGTATATATCAGCACACCTGCGGGATATGCGTTTACACATGAAAAGGGTATTGCAAAATTTTATCAGCAACTCAATGCTACAGACAGTATTATTGCCGATTTTTCATTGGAGAAACTGGATGTAAATGATGAGAACCATTTTTTTGTAGTGTGGGCCGATACACAAATGATTTCAAACGGTGATGTTGAATTGCTGAAGTCGCAATCAGTTCCGGATTTGCAGCAGCTTGTAAAAACGTATCCTACGAACAGTTTATTTCATGGAATTGGCTGTGGTGATCTTGTGTGGGATAAATTTGAATTATTCAAAGGTTATAAAGAAGCTGTTGAAACAACCGGTATTACATTCTTTAATGTAATCGGTAATCATGATATGGATATTGATACCCGGTCGGATGAAATGTCGTCAAAAACATTTAAGCAACAGTTTGGGCCTACATATTATTCGTTTAACAGGGGTTCCATTCATTATGTTGTTCTGGATGATGTGTTTTTCATTGGTGCGGGGAAACAATACATTGGTTATATTACCGAAAACCAGTTAAGCTGGTTAGAAAAGGATCTGAAAAATGTTCAACCTGGAAGTACAGTTGTGGTTAGTTTGCATATACCCACAAATACAGGTGCTGCAAGAAGAAATAAAAAAGAAGCAGAGCTTGGTTCTGTTGTAGCAAACAGGAAGCAATTGTATAAAATTCTTTCTCCATACAAAGTGCATTTCATGTCGGGGCATACACATTTTAATGATGTGTGGGAAGAGGGTAATATGATGGAGCATAATCATGGTACTGTATGTGGTGCATGGTGGACAGGGCCTGTGTGTGGTGACGGAACACCCAACGGTTATGGTGTGTATGAAGTAAAAGGAAATGAAATAAGCTGGTATTACAAATCGACAGGCAAGCCTGCAAATTACCAGTTGAATTTGTTTAAGAAAGGGGCATTGAAAGAATTTCCAGATGAGGTTGTTGCCAATGTTTGGAACTGGGATCCCGGATGGAAAGTAGAATGGATTGAAGATGGCGTTGAAAAAGGTTTAATGGAACAACGAGTGGCTTATGATCCGTTGGCTGTTGAGTTATATGCCGGCCCTGAGCTGCCAAAGAAACATAAGTTTGTTGAGCCAACACTGGCCGATCATTTGTTTTTTGCACGGCCTTCACAAAATGCACATCATATAATGGTTCGGGTTACTGATCGTTTTGGGAAAATCTTTTCTTCAGAGGTCAAAATATAGTAATCTGAAATTTCTGTAGCAGGTAATTCAAACAACAATTTTGCAAGTTGTTTGAATTGCCTGTTTTAATAATTGCGGAATTTTTTTAGCACCAAATAAACAGATGTTCATATTTAAACCGGCTTAACATTAAGGTAACATTTGGGTAACAATTTTTTTATGTTGGTTTTATCTTGTGGTAACATTGCCAAACGTTCTTTGCCGCACAATTAAGAACGTATGCAAAGGAATGCTTTAAGGAGGTTGGCTTATAGTCTTACTTTTCTTTTTTTCTCATTTACTGTTTTTTCTCAGGGACTAAAATTAAATGGTCGTGTTCTGAATCAGAAAAACGAGCCAGTTGCTGCAGCCTCTATATCTATAAATGGTACAACAAAAACTATAGCTGCAGATATTGAAGGCCGGTTTATTTTACAACTCGAAGCTGGTAAAAAATATACAATAACAGTAACTGCTATTGGTTATCAAACTAAATCGATTGATGAAGTAGAAGTAAAACTTAATGATCCTAATGTATTGGAAGTTGTGTTGGAGGTTGCTGCAAAGCAGGGAACCGAAATTATTATTCAGAGCACTGCAAAAAAAGAATCAACTAACTCCATGATTTCTTATCAGAAAAATACCAATACAGTTTCTTCGGTTATTTCAGCAGAAACAATCCGCAGGTCCCCCGACAGAAATACCGGTGAAATTTTAAAACGTACCACCGGCGCTAGTGTTCAGGAAGGAAAGTTTATTATTATTCGTGGATTAGCCGACAGGTATAACCAGGCAATGCTGAACGGAGTACTGTTGTCGAGCACCGAGCCTGACAGGAAAACATTTTCCTTTGATCTGATACCGGCTTCAATGATCGATAATATTATTATCAACAAGGCTTTTGTACCGGAATATCCGGGTGAGTGGGCCGGCGGTTTAATACAGGTAAATACAAAAGACATCCCCTCAAAAAACTTTTTTAACATACAAGTGGGTACAAGTGTTAACTCGCAAACAATTGGCCGAGATTTTTACACTGATAAAAGAGGTGGAACCGATTGGTTAGGAATAGATGATGGTACACGTTCGTTGCCTTCATCTTATACACGCAAGTCTGCATTTGATACATTATCTTCTGCGCAAAAAACAGCTATTGGTAAGCAGATGAGGAATTCCTGGATGCCTGTGCAGCGATCTACACCCATTAATTTTTCGTTGCAGGCAAATGCTGGATTTTCAGGAAAATTATTTGGTAAGAAAATAGGCGGAACTTTTGGTATCAACTATGCAAAAAGCGCTAAGATATTAGAACTGGTTAACCGCTCAAATGCGTTATCAAACGGAGAGTTTACAAAAAATTACGATTATAGCGATATAAGATATGCTGAAGAGGTTACAGTAGGAGCGCTCGGCAGTATCGCAATTCAATTAAACTCAAGAAACAAGCTGTCGCTGAAATCAATCATCAATCTTAACTCGCCACAGCGTGTTACAAGGCGTGAGGGGATTAATATTAACAGAGATGAAGATATAGAAGGTAGTGAAATTACATTTAAGCAAAATACTTTCTTTACCTCATTGCTTAGTGGCGACCATAACATTACCAAAACGCTTAAGCTGAAATGGTATGGATCTTTTAATATTCTTGACGGTTATACGCCAGATCAAAGGAGAATAACCTATACACGTCAAACCGGCACACAGAATCCATTCCGCCTGCTTATCTCTAATTCCCTTTCACAGGAAAGCGGAAGCAGAATATTTCAAACTCTCAGCGATTATATTTATACTACTGGCGGTGATTTAAATTATACGTTTACCTTGTTTAATCAAAAACAGAATGTAAAAGTCGGCTATATGTTTCAGGTAAAGGATCGTTTATACGATGCTCAGCTTTTTGCGAATTACATGCCTAATCTTAATGACCAGCTTAAATTATTACCTGCTGATGTTGTTTTCAGCGCTGAGAATTTTGGTAATGGGGAGGATAACAAATTTGCATTTGATGCGATTAAAGGAAAGACTTTCCGTTACATGGCCAATACTATATTGAACTCGGGCTTTGTTCAATTTGACAACCAGTTTGCAGATTTACTACGTGTTGTATGGGGGGTACGGGTAGAGCATTTCGATCAGTTGGTTGGAAGTGTAAAGACATGGGATCCAAGGCACACTTATTCAAAAGTTATCGACTTCCTGCCCGGCATGAATGCCACATTTAAAATTTCCACGAAAACAAATCTGCGTTTTTCTTTGTCGCAAACCGTCATTCGTCCTGAATTGCGTGAACTGGCATATTTAAATCTTTACGATTTTGAATTAAACGCCTCTGTTCAGGGAAATCCGGCATTAAAACGTACCAAGATTTCCAATGTTGATTTACGTTATGAGTTGTATCAAAAACCGGGCGAGGTATTTACACTTGGTGTGTTCTATAAAAACTTTATAAACCCTATTGAACAACTGTTTGCCGAAGGCTCAGGTGGAGCAAGTACGTTCAATTATCAGAATGCAAAAGAAGCAAATACTTATGGTGCCGAGTTTGAAATACGAAAGCGGTTAGATTTCATTACACCGGCTTTAAAGAATTTTATTTTCCAGTCAAATGTTTCTTATATACACAGCCGTGTAAAAGATACCCTGTATAAAATTAACCGGCCATTGCAGGGCCAGTCGCCTTATGTGCTGAATCTGGGATTATTATATGACCTGGAAAAAGCAGGCTTAACCGGTACGATTTTATTTAACCGAATTGGTCATAGAATTTACCTGGTAGGCGATCTGTCATCGGGTTCGGGAAGCCCTGATATTTATGAAGCCCCCCGTTCACTTGTTGATTTACAACTCACAAAAAAAGTGATTAATAAAAAAGGTGAGTTTAAGTTAACTGTTTCAGATCTGCTTAATACCACTCAGTACTTCTATCAGAATGCAGACAATAAATCATCATTACAAAAAGGTGTTGATGCGTATCGTTTTACCAGGAGAGACGGAACTACATTCAGTATTTCCTTTAATTACTCATTATAAAAAAATCAAAAATAGAGAAATGAAAAAGTACATTTTTTACTTGTTAGCCATTGGAGCAGTTGTGTTCACCGGTTGCAGAAAAATTGAAACCGACGGTGAAATACAGGTTGTGGTTGTAAATGGCGGAGGAACATCTACAACAGGAGAAACGATTACGCTTACGGGCCGTATTAATGCCGACACTGTTTTGAAAAAACAAAATACTTATATCCTGAAAGGAATTGTTTACATGGTAGGTAATCATACCATGACTATTGAAGCAGGTACAACCGTTAAAGGATCGTTCAGTGGTACAGATGTTGCTGCATTGGTAATTACACGGGGTTCAAAAATCAACGCTGTTGGTAGTGCAACTGAACCAATCATCTTTACTTCGGCTTCTCCAAATCCGCAGTCAGGCGATTGGGGTGGTATTGTAATTTGTGGTAAAGCTCCTGTTAATACTGCTTACAATGGAGTTAATGGTTTAATCCAGGTTGAAGGGGGTATTGATAATGCAAATGGTGACGGACTTGCTGGTTCAGGTGACGCTGTAGTACCAACAGCTATTCCAACCGATTCTTCAGGCGTAATTTCTTATGCCCGTATTGAATATGCTGGCTATGCATTTCAGCCCGATAAAGAAATTAACAGCTTAACACTTGCTGCAGTTGGAAGCCGTACAGTGTTGGATCATATTCAGGTTGTATATGCAAAAGATGATGCGTTTGAATGGTTTGGCGGCACCGTAAATGCCCAATACCTTATTGCCTACAAAACTCAGGATGATGATTTTGACACCGATAACGGTTTCAGCGGTAAAATTCAGTTTGGTTTGATTATCCGTGATTCACTGATCGCTGATATTTCCAAATCTGAAGCATTTGAAAGTGATAATAATTCAAGTGGTACAACTGCTACTCCAAAAACTACAGCTATTTTCAGTAATATCACTGCTATTGGACCAAGAGCTACTTTAACTAATGTTGGTAATGCATTATTCAGGTGTGCAGCACATGTGCGCAGAAATACGGGTATTTCAATTTACAACTCTATCATTATGGGTTGGCCTCTTGGAATTGAAATTGATGGTACAACCGGCACATCAACTATTCTGAATGTGGAAGACAGTACCATCCGTTTCAGGAATAATACTTTGGCAGGAAATACAGTGAATACCAAGTTTTCAGGTGGTGTCGGAGCAACGATCTTAACTGATGCAGATTTTTCAACTTGGTTTTTAAGAACATACTACAACAACGATATATTAACTAACACTTCCGATGCAAAACTGATACAGCCGTTTAACTATTCTGCTCCGGATCCAACTCCTTTTGCTGGTTCAAATGGTAATCAGAAAATATTAACCGGCGGTGATTTTACTGATCCAAAATTCAGTGGCGATACGTTCTTTGATAAAACAGTAACGTTCCGTGGTGGTATTGCTCCTGCAGGTGCATTGGCTACATGGTGGAAAGGCTGGACTAAATTCAATTATTAATCTTGATTTTATAATTAATCACAGAGAATAACGATTTTCCTTAAGCAAGTATCCTCTATTCTGCCCCCTGTTCTCAGGGGGCATTTTTTTGCTTGTCTTGGTAGAAAAGTTGAAAAATGAATCAACAGAACAGAATGCTGTATGAATTATGCTGTTTTAATAAAATTGCTTATCTGCGGGAGTTATTGGTGCTGATGAATGATTTAACCAAAAGGATATGTTTTGCTAACATCAAATTAAAACCTGTGCCGCACTTTTGCAGTGGTTAAAAATTATACAGTTTTTCTCATGTTTCAACATCACGCTGATTCTTCAGTGAGATGTTTTTATTTAATGCAGAATGAAAAAAACACATGCCGATCCCTGATCAAGTTTACAGGGTTACTCTTTCCTTCTTTCTAAAGTAAACCCAAAAGTTGTACCTACATCAAGTCGGCTGCGTACATGAATGCGCTGGTTATGTGCTTCAATAATGTGTTTGCAGATGGAGAGTCCCAGGCCGCTTCCGCCTTCTTTGCGGCTACGGGCAAGATCGGTACGGTAAAAACGTTCAAATATTCTTGACAGGTGTTCTTCGGCAATACCAAAACCGTCATCGCTTATTTCTATTAATACAAGATTGCTATGTGTTTTGTAAGCGCTGAAAATAATTGCACCGTTTTGCTTGCCATACTTTATAGCATTATCAATGAGATTAATAAGTACCATCCTGATTTTTTCTTTATCAGCATAAACAGTTAAAGGTTGCTCACAACCTTTTTTAACCGAGGTTTTGATGTTTTTGCCCGATGCTTTGATAGACAGGCTCTCAAATACTTCATTTACGAGATCGTGAATAACAAAATTTTCTTTGAACATTTCCTGCTGGCCACTTTCCAGTTTTGAAATTTCATCAAGGTCTTCTGCAAGATTTACCAGCCTGTCGATATTACGGGAGGCATTCAACAGAAATTTTTTTGCAACTTCTTCATTGTTCATAGCACCATTAAGCAACGTGTCAATATATCCCTGTACAGCGAAGATGGGTGTTTTTAACTCATGGCTGAGGTTTTGCAAAAACTCTTTCCGGTATTGTTCATTGGCTTGTAAAAGTTCAATTTCCTGTCGTTTCTGTTCACCCCATTTTTCAACTTCGGCACTTACTTCTTCAAGGTTTTTTTCTGGCAGAAGTGATTTGTTGTAAAACTCTTCACGCTTGGTGGCTTTGGTTTGGGAAATGAATTTGTAAATGAGTTTAATATGGCGGTAAATAAACCGTTCGGTAAAATAGCGGATGAGCAGATAGCTGATGAGAAAAAGAGAAGAAAAAGTTACAAGCGCTATCCACCAGTTGCGTATAAAAAGATAATTAGCTACTGCTACCAGCAAAGAAATAGTGACGGCATTAATAGCTGCTACCTGGTTGGGAGTAAGCTGGCGGGGATTAGTCATGTCTGTTACTGTAATAATTTATACAGCAAAGTTAAACAGGAATCAGGCTGATGTAAGTTCAAACTTATACCCAACTCCTTTTACAGTGGTAATACAATCAATGCCTAATTTTTGCCTGATTTTGCGGATGTGTACATCAATTGTACGATCACCTACTATTACATCGGCTCCCCAAACCTGGCTGAGTATTTCGTGGCGCAAAAACACACGTCCGGGTTTTGAAGCCAGCAGTGCCAGCAATTCAAATTCTTTTTTGGCAAGAATAATATCTTTGCCATTGTATTTTACAACAAACTGTTCTTTGTCAATCTGCAGATCGCCCAGCTTAATAACGGCTTCATCTGAACGGAATGTTCTTCTGAATAACGCATTGACCCGGCTAATCAAAACTTTTGGGCTGATGGGTTTACTTACATAATCATCAGCGCCCATTTCAAATCCTTTAATGTGGCTGCTTTCATCGCTCAAAGCGGTGAGCATGATAATGAGCGTTTGGTTAAATTCGGCTTGTGATCGTAAAAGCTGGCAAACCTCCATGCCGTTTTTGCGTGGCATCATTACATCAAGTATAATTAAATCGGGCTTTTCGTTTCTGGCAACATCTAACGCTTCGGCACCATCTTTTGCTTTTACAACTGTAAAGCCTTCGGCCGATAAATTATATTCAAGAATTTCAAGAATATCCGGCTCATCGTCGGCAATCAGAATTTTTTTTCCTTTGGGTTCCATGAGATGGCTGCAAAGTTAAATGCTGGTGCTTTGCATAACACGAAGATAATATTATATAATTGTTAACGGGTTTTGGCAATTTGGCCTGATTTTAACTGCAACCATTTCAGTTACAAATGATCTTATTAAAAAATTGAAGTTATTTTTGCCAATCATGAACATGAGAAAGTATATAATCGTTTTTATTTCGGCATTCGTTTTTTTTGTTTCATTTACGAAAGCACAGAGCAGAATATTGTTTGATACTGCCGGTGGTAAAGTTGAAATTCCTATTCAGCGGCAGAAATGGCATGAGGATATTGATAAAGAACAAAAACGCACAGATAAGATTGACGGGAAAATAGACCTGTTTCTGAAACTGAGCAATAATGAGGATCTTAACATACAAATTACTGATGTTATTCTGAGAAGGGTGGATGAAATGCAGCTCAGTATTGAGCGTATGAGTGCTGATAATAACACGAAAATAGGTTACCTGCGCTCTTTAAAGGAATTGTTGCAGGCCATAGGTTTACATGCAAAGCAAAAAGATATTCCCGCAATAATTCCGCAGGTGTTCAGCAGTTATGAGGAATGTATGCAACTGATGGATCAGGGTAAGAGCTTATTGCCTGTGTTTGAAAAACTTCCTTACCAGGGAGCCGATCTGCTTTCAAGCGTATTTTCTCAAAGCAAAGAATTGCCCGAAATCAAAAAAATTACGTTTCTTAAAAAAGTGCAGGTTGATCCTTCCTTTATTATGCGGGGAATTGATGCTTTTGAAAACGAACCTTTTGCTGACAGTCTTATAGTTATTGCCGCAGAAAAAACTCCCCTTGATGTGTACACGTATGCACAGGCTGTTAAAACTGTTGCTGCAAAAATCATCAGGCGCAATTCAAACGAGAAGGTAAAAACGATTGCACAGCTCAGTTCTATTACTAATGGTACTCTTTATCTTCCTTTTCTTGATGAACTGCTGAATAAACAATTATCTGTTGAAGACATTAAAGCAGTTGCAGAAAATGAACTGGCGTATTATAAGCTTCTGGTTAAAACCCAAATTAAATACTACGACCGTATTACTGCCGGCGATACACCTGTACTTGCCGATGTGCTTTTTAAAATGCTTGAACGCAAGGCTACCGATGTATTTGTGAATGTGATGAATGATTTACATGAATCGCCGGAGGCTGTACGTTTTCGTGTAGCTGATCCTTTAAGCTCGCAGGAAATTTATTTTCTTATTGTAACTACAGAGGATGTGATTTACACAAGTACATATACAAATCTGTATAAACGTATGATGGATCGTTTTCCCGGCAGAAGAAGCGATTCGTTGCTGATGAGTGTGCATCTCGACAAGTTTAAGAAATTTATTAAAATGGCTGCCAACTACAATCGTTTGGATGATTTTCTGAAGTCAATGCCGGAGTTGCACAGCAATCAACTCATGTATGCTTTTGTACAAGATTTGCAAAAAACGAATTCACTTGAAGATGCTGTTGATGTGGCCGATAGTTATGGCAGCATTACCGATGTGAAATTGCAGGATTTTTTAAAGGAGCAGATTCAGTATAATTATGATAATGCGTTAAAGGAAAAAGACAATAAAGGAGAGGTGGTTTATAATATTCTCCGCACGCTGTTTGCTTCTGCATCCGATACATCCATGAATCTTTCTGCACTGCTTGGAATACCACCGGTATATAAAGTTGATTACAACAGTTTGGCAAGCGACAGCAATGGGGTAGTACAGCACGTATTCTTTTATGGCGATGAGGATGGTGTAACTTCTTTCCGCAACTTTATGGGTTTGTTTTCAAATAAAAACGAGTGGCAGGCAACTACAGGAAAAGAATGGGTTACTATAAGGGCATTAAAAAGCCCAAAGCCCTATACCATTTATGCCAATCTTCCTTTAGACAACAAAACCGATCTTGATGCCGCTGCTCAGCAACATTTAATTGAGTATTTAGATAAGAATAATATTAAGCCAACATTTGTGGTGCATCGTGGCCATAGCTATCATCTTAAATATACCATTCAGCAAATGCTTCCTTCATCACGTATTGTAATGCTTGGTTCATGTGGGGGATATCAGAACCTTGCAAAAATTCTCAATGTAAATGAAGATGCACATATTATTTCAACAAAGCAGGTGGGCAGTTACTCAGTAAATGAACCTATTCTCCGTGCTGTTAATGATGCCATCCGTAACGGAAGAAATATTGAATGGATTCCTTTGTGGAAACAGATTGAGGGATCGGTTAAAAGTGATTCGAGGGCCAATGAATTGCTGAAAGATTATGTGCCTCCGCATAAAAATCTCGGAGCCATCTTTATCAAGGCATACAGAAAAGCAACAGGCGAAATGTAATATGGTTAACGCTTATTGCCATTTATCCGCATTAGTTTCCTTTAAGATTCAACTTTGAAATAGCTGGCACAAAGCAGTTACCTTTGCCGGTAAATTTTACGGGATTTGGAACAAAAAGAAAAGAAAAAAAAGTTATTCGATCTTAGTTTATTGCGCCGTGTTATTGGCTACGCATCGCCGTACCGTAAACGTTTCAACAGTTCTGTTATCCTGGCTGTTTTGCTTGCAGTCATTGCTCCGGTTCGTCCCTGGCTTATTAATTATACAGTAAATAATTTTATTACTAAGGCAAGCAGTACGCAGCAGAAATTTATCTATCATTTATTTGGAAATGAGTTTGTGTTTGGGGTAGTGCAAATGATAATGATTATTACCGCTGTACAGGTGGTTTTGATACTTATTGAAACTGTTTTCCGCTTTTTCTTTTCTTTTTATACTTCATGGCTTGGGCAAACTGTTGTAAGGGACATGCGGGTTCAGGTATTTAAAAAAATTCTGGGATTGAATTTGCGCCAGTTTGATCAGACTCCGATAGGAACGCTTACCACAAGAACCATTAATGATATTGAAACCATCAGCGATATCTTTGCAGAAGGTTTTATTTCAATTCTTGCAGATCTGCTGACGATTGTTGCAGTACTTTTTGCAATGTTTTACATTAATTGGCAGCTTACATTAATCAGCCTTATTCCATTTCCTTTTCTCATATTGGCTACTTATTTTTTTAAAGAAAGTGTCAATAAAAGTTTTCACCGTGTACGTAATGCGGTTGCCGCACTAAACGCATTTGTGCAGGAACATATACAAGGCATGCAGGTGGTGCAGGCTTTTGCAGCAGAACAAAAGGAGTTTAATAAGTTTAGGCATATTAATAAAGAACACCGGAACGCCAATGTCAACGCCATTTTTGCTTATTCGGTTTTTTTTCCGGTAGTAGAGATAATTCTTGCAGTTTCGTTGGGTTTGCTGGTGTGGTTTGCATCGGGGCAGGCGGTAACAGCACCGAAAGACGAAGCAATGAAAATGGCCGGTGAAATTATGGCTTTTATTCTTTTGCTGAATATGCTGTTCCGGCCATTGCGTGTAATTGCTGATAAATTTAATGTGCTGCAGATGGGAATGGTTGCCAGTGAACGTGTATTTAAAGTATTAGACAATACTGATGAAATTGCGGCTTCTCAATCCACAGCACTTAATCCAACAGGAGCCGTGCCGGGCAAAATTGAATTTAATCATGTATGGTTTGCTTATAATGATGAAAACTGGGTTTTGAAAGATATTTCTTTTGTGGTAAAACCCGGCGAAACGATAGCGTTGGTAGGGCATACCGGAAGTGGAAAAACATCCATCATCAGTTTGTTAAACCGGCTTTATCATATACAGCAAGGAGAAATAAAAATTGATGATGTAAAAATTGAAGAGTATAACCTTGAAGCCTTACGCAGTAAAATCGGAATTGTTTTGCAGGATGTTTTCTTATTTGCGGGTACAGTTACAGAGAATGTAACACTTCGAAATGAATCTATCGGCAGGGAAAAAGTAATTGAAGCTGCCAAACTCATCGGTATTCACGATTTTATTATGCGTTTGCCCGGCAATTACGATTTTAATGTAATGGAACGTGGTGCTACAATGAGCCAGGGACAAAGGCAGTTACTGAGTTTCATCAGGGCATTGCTGTACAATCCGTCTGTACTTATTTTGGATGAGGCAACATCGGCTGTTGATACAGAAACGGAGCAGCTTATTCAACGGGCAATTGATACATTGATTGAAGGCAGAACATCAATAGTTATCGCCCATCGCTTATCAACTATCCGTAAGGCCAATAAAATTATTGTGCTGGATAAAGGCGAAATCAAGGAAATGGGCACGCATGAAGAATTGCTTGCTCTTGGTGGTTATTATGCCAAATTACATGCTATGCAATTTGCACAGGCCACTCAAACTACAAAATCCTGATTGAATCATCATTCGCATTGAATTACACCGAACCGGGCAATGGCTTCATTTTTATTTTTCAACTTGCAGGTAGTGGAAAAAAGAAATACCATACAAGCGAAGAAGATTCAATCCTGAACGAGTCGATTGTTCCCTAATCAAAGCAGGAAGAATATGAGGTTGCCAAAAGAAGGCAGGCGATTGTTATGAATGATAAAGAAAAATTCATCTTGTTTTGCCGTATGCTGAAAAGGGGTATAATGTTTAATAAGGCTGTTATTACACATAAATCAAAATAAAATAAAGGCAATAGATGTTTTTGATGAAGAACTGTTGAAGTTTTGGAAAGCCCTGAACAACAATGACGTTAAGTATGTAATGGTTGGCGGCCTGTCAGTTGTTTTTAATGAGTACAGCCGTGTTACTGATGATCTTAATATTTGACTTAAAGACACATTGGAAAACAGAAAAAAATTCAGCAGACATTTATTGATCTTGAATATGGATATTTTTCCCGTTTTAAAACTACACAGTTTATACCCGGATGGTCTCAATTTTATGTAGGGCAGGGAATTGTATCAGATAGATAGTATGACTGAAATGAAAGGGCTTGAGCACCTTAGCTTTGGTGAATGTTATAACATGGCCTCAACTGCCGAAATTGAGGGTATTACAATCCCACTTCTTCACATCAATCACCTAATTGCAAGCAAGAAGGCTGTCTTTCGCCCCAAAGATCAAATTGATATTATTGAACTTGAAAAAATTAAGGAAGAGCGTAAGAAAATGGGATTGGATTAACCCGAAAACTTTTTTCCGTTTCAGGGCCTGTTTTCCCCTGTTTTTCACCTCACGCTCCCTATCTTTGCGCCAAATTTGAGAAAAGGTATGCGTTTATCGAGCTTCAAATCCTTAATGGTTGCGGTTTTCAGCGGAATTTTATTGACTTTTTCTACTGCCGTTTTTGCCCAGCACGAACCGGCTGAGCATGCTCCTGCTGCTCAGGAAGCTGAACACGAACAGAAGAAGGAAGGATTTGATGCCAAAGAAGTGATTTTTGGCCATATCATGGATGCCCATGAATTTCACTTTTTTGAATATGAAGGCCGTGATGGAAAGGAACATGCTGCTACCATTTCTTTACCTGTAATTCTTTACTCAGCACAAAAAGGCATCAGCATTTTCTCTTCTTCACGCTTTGAGCATGGCCACGCTGAATACAATGGATACAAGCTGGTGAAAGAAACTATTGGAGAAAAAATTGTTTCAACCGACCCGGCTGAAAAAGTATATGATTTTTCCTTAACCCGTAATGTTGTTCAGATGATGCTGGCGCTGGCATTACTGGTTTGGTTGTTTATCAGTATTGCGAACTCATACAAACAAGGACAGGGGGTAACATCTGCACCAAAGGGCAAACAAAGTTTACTTGAGCCGGTTGTAACTTTTGTAAGAGACGAAGTGGCTGTTCCAAATCTTGGCCATAAAGCCAATAAATACCTTCCTTTTTTGCTTACGGTTTTCTTTTTTATCCTTATCAATAACATTTTCGGATTGGTTCCTGGCACAGCGAATGTAACCGGTAATATAGCCTTTACAGCAGTGCTGGCTGTTATATCGTTTGTTGTAATCCTGTTCAGTTCTAATGGCCATTACTGGAAACATATTTTAAATCCTCCGGGAGTTCCTGGATGGGTAAAAGTGATTTTGGTTCCGGTGGAATTTATCAGTGTGTTTATTAAACCTACTGCTTTGATGATACGTTTGTTTGCAAACATGGTTGCAGGGCATATCATTATCATTTGTTTAATATCCCTGATTTTCATTTTTGCCGGGCTGACACAATGGGCAGGATGGGCAGCATCACCCTTATCTATCGGGTTTACCATTTTTATTTATTTTATTGAAGTGCTGGTTGCATTTCTGCAGGCGTTCATCTTTACCATGCTTACGGCTGTGTTTATTGGAGAAGCTGTTGCAGGCGATCATGGGCATGAGGAGGCAGCACATCATTAATCGTTTTTTAATCATCAATATAAATTCACAATTATGCATGTTATTTTATTAGATGCGTTGGCAAATGCCGGTGGTGCAGTAGGTGCTGGTTTAGCAGCTATAGGTGCTGGTATCGGTATCGGTCAGATTGGTAAAGGTGCATTGGAATCAATTGCACGCCAGCCGGAAGCTTCTAACGATATCCGTGCAAACATGATCCTTACTGCGGCGCTAGTAGAAGGAGCTTCACTGTTTGCTATTATCGTAGGCTTCTTAGCGATGGTACTCTAATCCAATCGCCAAACAATTTTACTGCATCCAAAGTACAGGACGGCGGATGCAGTATTTTTAACGATTCAAGAATTTAATTTTTAATAAACAGATTATGAATTTACTTACTCCGGGTCTTGGTTTATTGGTTTGGACATTACTGGCCTTTTTGGTTGTGTTTCTCATTTTAAAGAAATACGCATGGCCTGCAATTATTAAAGGTTTGCAGGAAAGGGAACAAGGTATTGCTCAGGCGCTTGAAACGGCTGAAAAAGTAAAAGCTGAAATGGCACAGCTTCAGAACGAAAATGAAGCATTGCTTACAAAGGCCCGTGAAGAAAGAGCACAATTGCTGAAGGAAGCCCGTGAAACAAGAGATAAAATTGTGAACGAAGCAAAAGATCAGGCTAAAGCCGAAGCCAATAAAATTATTGTGGAAGCACAGGCTGCTATTAACCAGCAAAAAATGGCGGCTTTAACTGAAGTGAAAAACCAGGTTGGTAACCTTGTTATTGAAGTAAGTGAAAAAGTGTTGCGTCGTGAACTGGCGAATAAAGGCGATCAGGAAACTTATATTAACCAATTGGCAAAGGAAATTAAATTAAACTAATTTGAAAATTTGAGAAATTGAAAACCTTAATTTTCAAAAACTCAAATTGAAAAATTTTCAAATTCAAATATGCAGAATCCACGTCTTGCAAGTCGGTACGCAAAATCACTGGTTGATCTGGCACAGGAACAGAGCCAGTTGGAAACCATTGTAGCCGACATGAAATATTTACAGGAAGTTTGCAGACAAAGCAAAGATTTTACGAATGTCCTGCGCAGCCCTATAATAAAAGGGGAAGCCAAAGAAAAAATAGTTGCACAGGTTATAAGTAAAAATGTAAGCCCACTTGCAAGCGCATTTATTCATCTTTTAGTAAAAAAAGGTCGTGAAAGTTTTCTTCCTGAAATTGCTGATTCTGTTATTGAGCAATATAACGAAATCAAAGGTATTCACAGGGTAAAACTGACTACAGCAATTGCAGCAAGCGAAGAACTGAAAACAGCCATTATCAGTAAAGTAAAAGCCGATACTGGTTTACAGAATATTGAATTGGAAACAGAAGTGAAAGATGCCATTATTGGTGGTTTTCAGCTGGAGTACAAAGGCAACCTCGTTGATGCCAGCATTCTCAGGGATCTGAGAGATATACAAAAACAATTTAGCCAAAACGTGTATGTGCAGAACATACGATAGATAAATTTTAAACAAGCATTTTTTATGGTAAATATCAAACCAGATGAGATTTCAGCGATACTTCGCCAGCAGTTAAGCAATTTCAATGTTGGTGCTGATTTGGAAGAAGTGGGTACCGTATTACAGGTGGGCGACGGTATTGCCCGTGTATATGGACTGAACAATGTTCGCTACGGTGAACTGGTTGAATTTGAAAATGGTGTTCGTGCCATTGCGTTGAACCTTGAAGAAGACAATGTGGGTGTTGTATTGATGGGTGAAGGAACCGATATCAAAGAAGGTTCTAAAGTTCGTCGTACCGGCCAGATCGCTTCTATTAAAGTAGGTGAAGGAATGAGCGGCCGTGTAATTAACGTTTTGGGTGAACCAATTGATGGTAAAGGTCCAATTGCAGGCGAATTGTATGAAATGCCACTGGAACGTAAAGCACCTGGTGTAATTTTCCGTGAACCGGTAAAAGAACCGTTGCAAACAGGTATCAAAGCCATTGATGCGATGATCCCAATTGGCCGTGGCCAGCGTGAGTTGATCATTGGTGACCGCCAGACTGGTAAAACAGCAATCGCTATTGATACAATTATCAACCAGAAAGAATTCTTTGAAGCTGGTAAACCTGTTTACTGTATTTATGTAGCTATTGGTCAAAAAGCATCAACTATTGCCGGTGTTATGAAAACACTGGAAGATAATGGTGCTATGAAATATACAACCATTGTAGCCGCTTCTGCAAGCGATCCTGCTCCTCAGCAGTTCTACGCTCCTTATGCAGGTGCTGCCATTGGTGAATACTTCCGTGATACCGGTCGCCCGGCTTTAATTATTTACGATGACCTTTCTAAACAAGCTGTGGCTTATCGTGAAGTATCATTGTTGCTTCGCCGTCCCCCTGGTCGTGAAGCTTATCCTGGTGACGTATTCTACCTGCATAGCCGTTTGTTAGAGCGTGCTGCAAAAGTTATTGGCGATGATAATGTTGCTAAGAACATGAACGATGTTCCTGACAGTATTAAGCATCTTGTAAAAGGCGGTGGTTCTTTAACTGCATTGCCAATTATTGAAACACAGGCAGGCGACGTATCTGCTTATATTCCTACGAATGTAATCTCAATTACCGATGGTCAGATATTCCTGGAAGGTAACCTCTTTAACTCAGGTATCCGCCCGGCCATTAACGTTGGTATTTCTGTAAGTCGTGTGGGTGGTAATGCTCAGATTAAATCCATGAAGAAAGTTGCCGGTACTTTAAAACTCGATCAGGCGCTTTATCGTGAAATGGAGGCCTTCTCTAAGTTTGGTGGCGATATGGATGCTGCAACTAAAGCTGTAATTGACAAAGGTGCCCGTAACGTGGAAATTCTGAAACAGCCACAATACACACCGTTTACTGTAGAAAAGCAGGTTGCAATTATCTATCTCGGTACAAACGGGTTGCTCAATGCTGTTCCGGTAAGAAATATCAAAGCGTTTGAAGAACATTTCTTACAGGAAATGGAAACCAAGCATCCTGATATTCTGGCTGAATTTAAAAAAGGCGCATTGCCTGAAGATGGGCTTAAAAAAGTAGTTGAACTGGCAAACAGTCTTATACCTCAATACAAGGCATAATAAGTTTTTATAGAAACAAAAAGGGAACGAAAATCGTTCCCTTTTTTATTTCTCAGTTGCTAAACCAGCTTCTTTTTCATCACAATATGCGGAATGGTGATTTTGATAAATTCGCTGCCATCGGGCTTATAACCAAGTTTTTCAAAGAAATGCCAGGTGTCTTTACGTGAATCCATGACTATTGTTTTATAACCTCTGTCACGGGCAATATTTTCTGCAAAATTCATCAGCGATTCGCCAATTCCTTTTCCACGTTGGTTGTTCTGAACGGCAATCTGGCGTAAACGTACAGTTGAATTATTTACATGTTTTAAAAAACAGCAGCCGAGAATTGTATCATCGTCATAAGCAGCTATATGAATATCATCTTTTTCCGACTCAAGTTCTTTTGGATCGAAATCAAGCCCAAGTGGTTTCCGCAAAATCTCATAGCGCAATTTCAACGATTGCTTATATTCTTTGCTTCCGAAATCAATTTGTTTTAAAGCCATATCTGTAATTGTGCGGGAAAGTTAAGATACAGTTTTTTGCCCAAAAACAAACAACTGTTTTCTTTTGTTTTGTAAGGACAAGCCTGTTTTAAATCGTGCCCTGAAGATAAGAGTTTCCTTGGCTGATAGAGCCAGAAAATGAGGCAATTAAGACATTTTTTTAAGATCGCTTGTCAAATGCTGAAAAACTCTATTTTTGCAACCTGTAACCAAATTATTAAGACAATGTCAGACATCGCAGCAAGAGTTAAAAAAATCATCGTTGACAAATTAGGTGTTGAAGAATCAGAAGTAAATCCTGAGGCTTCTTTTACAAATGATTTAGGAGCTGATTCGTTAGACACAGTTGAACTGATCATGGAATTTGAAAAAGAGTTCAACATCTCTATCCCCGATGAACAAGCTGAGACCATTACAACAGTTGGTCAGGCTGTAGCTTATTTAGAAGAACACGCTAAGTAAATTAAGTACCGTCTTTGGCGGTATAAACCTTTCTTTTTACCAGGCAACTTATGCAGCTCAAACGAGTAGTAGTTACCGGAATTGGTGCCTTTACACCATTAGGCAAAACTCTTGATGAATATTGGGAGGGATTGATTAATGGTGTATCGGGCGCTGATTTCATCAAGCAATTTGATTGTTCCAAGTTCAAAACAAGATTTGCCTGTGAGGTAAAGGATTTTGAACCCACCGCTTATTTTGATAAAAAAGAAGCTAGGAAAATTGATCGTTTTACCCAATTTGCATTGATCGTAAGCGATCAGGCAGTAAAGGATGCCGGCATCAGCAAAGAAAATGTGGATGTTGACAGGGTAGGGGTAATTTTCGCCAGCGGAATTGGGGGATTAATTACTTTTCAGGAAGAAGTTTCAGCGTATGCTACCGGAGATGGTACGCCAAGGTTCAATCCGTTCTTTATTCCAAAAATGATTCTGGACATTGCCGCCGGACAAATTTCGATGCGTCATGGTTTCAGAGGTCCAAATTATGCTGTTGTTTCGGCATGTGCGTCATCAACCAATGCAATTATTGATGCGTATGATAATATCCGCTTAGGCAAGTCCGATATTGTACTTACAGGAGGAAGCGAAGCAGTTATTAGTGCAGCGGGTTTGGGTGGTTTTAATTCAATGAAGGCTCTCAGCGAAAGAAACGATGATCCTAAAACAGCAAGTCGTCCGTTTGATAAAGACCGTGATGGTTTTGTAATGGGCGAAGGTGCGGGGATGCTGATTCTGGAAGACCTTGAACATGCTTTAAAGCGTGGAGCAAAAATTTATTGTGAAATAGCAGGTGGCGGCGCTACTGCCGATGCTCATCACATTACGGCTCCTCACCCCGAAGGTTTGGGTGCAAATAATGTAATGAAAGCGGCATTGAAAGATGCAGGTATGCAACCATCGGATATTGATTATATAAATGTACATGGCACTTCCACACAATTGGGCGATATTGCTGAAACCAAGGCTATTCTCAATGTGTTTGGTGACCAGGCATATAACCTTAACATCAGTTCAACCAAATCAATGACGGGTCATTGCCTGGGAGCAGCGGGTGCCATGGAAGCTATTGCATGTGTAATGAGTGTGGTACATGATATTGTGCCACCTACAATCAATCACTTTACAGATGATCCGGAATTAGATCCAAAACTTAATTTCACTTTTAACAAAGCTCAGAAACGCACTGTACGTGCCGCTTTGAGTAATACGTTTGGATTTGGTGGACATAATGCTTCAGTGATAGTAAAAAAATATTCCTGATTTATTTTTAGATTTGTTCATAGCATCATCGTATAGAAGAAATGTTTTCTTTTAACAGATGGTGATGTAAATACTCTTATGGTACGGAATCTTGTCCGTCAAATATTACCGGCAAGGAATAAATTCGAAAGCAATCTTCGTAATGTTCTTGGTTATAGTCCAGGTAACGTTATGCTCTACAAAACAGCACTTAGCCACCGTTCTGTAAAAGAAGGAAGCGATCAAAATAATGAGCGCCTCGAATTTTTGGGCGATGCTGTTTTAAGTGCAGTTGTTGCAGATTATCTCTTCAAAAAATATCCATACAAAGGCGAAGGTTTTTTAACTGAAATGCGCAGCAAAATGGTGAACCGTGCCACGTTGAACGATATTGCTTTGCGCATGGGTTTAAAAAAAATCACGTTGTATAACAAGGGAGACAACTCACTTAAAATTTCTCAGATTTTCGGCAATACATTGGAAGCTTTACTTGGAGCCATTTATCTTGATCTTGGTTACAGGAAAACACAACGTTGGATTATGAAGAATGTGATTATTCCTCACTTATTCATGGAAGAACTGGAAGTGCTGGAGATTAATCACAAAAACAAACTATACGGTTGGGCAAATAAAAATGGCAAAGTACTTGAATTTGAAACTCTGGATGAACGTGTTGAAAACGGCCGACGTTTATTTACCATTGGTGCTGTTGTAGATGGTGAACTGATTGCTGATGGGAAAGCATTTAATAAAAAAGATGCAAGCCAGATTGCTGCACAGACTGCAGTAGAAAAACTGGGTATTAACTGATTTTGATTTCCACTTATTTACTTCTTATTTTTGCTCCCGCTTTTACGGAGACTTGCTCGAGTGGTTGAAGAGGCACGCCTGGAAAGTGTGTATACGGGAAACCGTATCAAGAGTTCGAATCTCTTAGTCTCCGCATAGCAAAAGCTGTCTGACAAAGGCAGCTTTTGTTTTTTGAGCGTTTACTGCCGATGGGTAGATGTTATTTTTTGCAGCACGGTATTAAATTTTTCCTTCAAATCACTTACATCAGAATAGATGATGTGATAATCGCTTATTCCTGAAACTGTTGTTGAATGTGCTGTGTTTTGATGACGCATATATACAATGGTTTTCCCTTTTCCTTTTGCGTAACCCGCTTCAATGCCAATTCCAATTCCTTTATGTGAGGTTTCTGCAATCAGTAAATCACTGTTGTCAATTTCCTTTATAGCGAACATCATCATTTCACGCTCCTGTTCCGGAGTAAACTGGTAATGGTCAACAAATACAAATGGATTTATTTGAAAATCTACTAACGTTTCGGCAATAGCTTGCAGCTCATTTTCTACAGATTGCCGTTTGCTGAAGTTTACAGAGATATATGCTTTCATATTTTAGTGTAATAAATCAGTGATGACGAATTGTATAGCTGATAAAAGGCGTAAGCAATTGCCTCAACATGAGCTGGAATAAATTTACAATGAAACAATTAAACATAAAATGATCATCTTCGCCAAAGTTTATTGCTCACAATTTCTTTACTTTGAATAAGCCATTGGTTTCTTCAAATTTACTTCAATGAAAAATTTTTTTATTGTTCTTTTCTGTTTCTTCAACATACAACTCGTCGCACAGAAAAAAAATTTTATTCGGTATGTAAATCCTTTAATCGGAACGCAAAAAATGGGGCATACTTTTCCCGGTGCAACGGTCCCTTTCGGTGCAGTGCAGCTAAGTCCCGATACAGACACCATTCCTTATGAAATGAATGGAAAATATAATGGCGATGTATATAAATATTGTGCGGGTTACCAATATGATGATGCAACAATTGTAGGTTTCAGTCATACGCATTTCAGCGGTACAGGTCATAGTGATCTGGGTGATTTTTTGATTATGCCAACAACAGGAACTGTTCAATTAAATCCCGGAACGGCTGATCATCCTGAAACCGGATACCGCTCTAAGTTTTCACACAGCACCGAAGTTGCTCAGCCAAATTATTACAAAGTAAAACTCGACGATCATAATATTATTGCTGAGTTAACGACTACAACAAGAGTCGGCTTTCATCAATACACATTTCCTCAAACCGACAATGCCAATATTATTCTCGATTTAATGCATGGCATTTATAATTATGAAGACAAGAATACATGGACATACATCCGAATTGAAAACGATACGTTGGTTACAGGTTTCAGGCAAACCAATGGTTGGGCAAGAACCCGTACTGTTTATTTTGCCATGAGCTTTAGTAAGCCAATAAAAGAGTATGGAAATAAAGACTACAGTAAGAAGCAGGTGTACAGGGGATTCTGGGGCAAGTTTGATCAAAGCAAAAATTTCCCTGAAATGGCTTCTAAAAATTTGCGTGCATGGTTTTCTTTCGGCAGTATGAAAGAAGGTGAGCAACTGAAGATAAAATTTGCTTTATCGCCTGTGAGCAGTAACAATGCTTTGCAAAATCTGCGTACTGAAACACCCGGCTGGAATTTTGATGCTGTAAAGCAAAAAGGACAACAGCAATGGAATACCGAACTTTCAAAAGTTGATGTTGAACTTGACGATAAGGATGATATGGTGAATTTCTATACAGCACTTTATCATACTTTTTTAGGCCCTACGGTTTATATGGACGTAAACGGACAGTACAAAGGTCTCGATCAGAATGTTTACACCGCTAACGGGTTTACGAACTATACTACTTTTTCACTTTGGGATACTTACAGGGCATTGCATCCGTGGTTTAATCTTATTCAGCCAAAACGAAATGCTGATATGGTACAGAGTATGCTTGTGCACCAGCAACAAAGTGCTGAGCATATGTTGCCTGTGTGGAGCCATTATGCCAATGAAAACTGGTGTATGAGTGGTTATCATGCTGTGAGTGTGATAGCTGATGCAGTTGCTAAAGGGATAAAGGGATTTGATGCTAATAAAGCATTGGATGCCTGCGTGCAAACTGCCAGGACCAACTATTATATGAAGCTGGGCGATTATGTAACGTATGGTTATGTACCTGAAGATAAACTGCGTGGTATTTCTGTTTCAACTACATTGGAATTTGCGTTTGATGACTGGTGTATTGCTCAGCTGGCACAAAAGCTTGGACGAAAAGCGATTTACGATGAATTTATAAAACGGTCGCAAAACTGGACGAATGTATATGATGCATCAACCGGATATATGCGGCCGAAACTGAGTGATGGTACTTTCAGAAAAAATTTTGATGTACTTTCTACACACGACCAGGGCTTTATTGAAGGAAATGCATGGAACTTCAGTTTGTTTGTTCCGCAGGATCCCACAAAAATGATTGCAATGATGGGCGGCGATCAGAAGTTTATTCCACATCTTGATTCATTATTTACGATGGAACTTCCTGATGAATTTTTTAAAGAAACAGAAGATATAACAAGAGAAGGGATCATTGGAAACTACGTTCATGGTAATGAACCATCGCACCATGTTGCATATCTCTACAACTTTACCAGCCAGCCATGGAAAACACAGGAACGCATACGCATGATTCTGAAAAAGCAATACAAAGCATCAGTTGATGGCTTAGGTGGCAATGATGATTGCGGACAAATGAGTGCATGGTATGTTTTTTCATCGCTGGGATTTTATCCTTTTGCACCGGGTAATAATCTTTATCAATTGGGTAGCCCGGCAGTTAAGAAAGCCATACTGAGTTTTGAAAACGGAAAGAAGCTGATCATTGAGGCAAAGAATCAATCAGCCCAAAACGTATATGTAAAACGTGTATTGTTAAACGGGAAACCAATAACACTTACATCCATAACGCATGAGCAGTTGGCACAGGGAGGAACGCTGCTGTTTGAAATGAGTGCTAAACATCATTAATCACAATTATTCCTAAATAAAAAATAAGCCAGCATTTGCGGGCTTATTTTTTATCAAATAATTTTTCTGCATTTTCTGTTGTTTTTTGCACTACTTCTTCTACCGTACACTCTTTTGCCTCAGCAATTTTTTCAGCCACATATTTTAAGTATGATGGTTCATTACGCTTACCACGGTAAGGTACTGGTGTAAGATAAGGGGCATCAGTTTCAAGTACCAGGTGATCTAATGAAATTTCTTTCAGCACTTCTGCCAGTCCCGATTTTTTGTAAGTGACAACGCCGCCAATTCCTAACAGAAATCCAAGATCAATTATCTGCTTTGCTTCCTCAACACTTCCTCCAAAGCAATGAAAAATGCCTTTAAGGTTGCCCTTCTGATTTTGCTTCACCAATTCAATACAATCTTGTGTGGAGTTACGGCTGTGAATTACAATTGGGGTGTTGTGCTGTACGGCTATCTCAATCTGAAACAGGAATGCTTCTTTTTGTTCTTTTACAAAAGTCTGATCCCAGTAATAATCAAGCCCAATTTCACCTACTGCTGCAAAAGAGCGTTTGCCGAACCATTCTTCCACGATTAACAGCTCCGATTTATAATTCTCCTTAACATAACAAGGGTGCAGCCCCATCATTGCAATACACAATCCTGGATTTTCAGCTTCCAGCAAAAGCATATCATTAATAGAAGTACTGTCGATATTGGGCATATAAATTTTTTCAACCGCTGTTTCCTTTGCACGTACAATTACTTGGTCAATATCTTCTTTAAATTCCTCCGAATAAAGGTGTGAGTGTGTGTCAATCAAATACATAAACGCAAAAATAAAGCATCAGCCTTCCTTTCCTCCACCCTTTCGGCCAAAAAGAATTTTTAACAGCCTTTAAACCGCAAACATGTATGGTAGTCTGTTATTCGTTCGTTTTACTATTCACAATTCAAAAAAAAGCGTAAACATGAAAACAAGTAACATTATCATCACCAGCAGTTTGGCACTCATTCTGTTTGGTGCATTAACCCTTACCTCTTGTAAAAAAGAAAACAGCTCTGCTGCAGATCAGGCGGCTACTGAAGAAAGCATCGTTAACGATAACGAAGCTGAAGCAGCATATGATGATGTTTTTGATAACACCATGGGCATTGGAGCCGAAACCGGCGAAGAAATTGGTATTACCGGAAGCGTAGGCGTATTTGGCGGAAGAACTGAAACTGGCTATTATGCCGGTCGTCCCGATAGCGTACGTTGCTTCACTTTAACTGTTAGTCCGGTAACTGTTGGAGTATTTCCCAAAACAGTTACCATTGATTTTGGAGCAGGATGTGTTGGCAAAGATGGGAAAGTAAGAAAAGGCAAAATTATTACAGTATTCACAGGAAGGATGAGAGAACCGGGCAGCAAGGCTACAACTACTTTTGATGGTTATAAAATTGATAGCGTAAGCGTAGCTGGTACACATGAAGTAGTAAATAACAGTACCAGTAACAATTTGATTTTCACAACGAAAGTCATTTCTGGTAAGCTTACCTGGGATAGTGGTCGTTGGGTAGCATGGAGCAACACCCGTACAGTTGCTCAACTGGAAGGGAATGGTACTCCTTTATTTCCCTTAGATGACATTTTTTCAATTACCGGGGCTGGCCAGGGAGAAAACAGCAAGGGCAGAACATGGAGCCATGAAGTAACTGATCCATTGATTAAAAAGTTCACATGCCGCTGGATTTCAAAAGGAATTATCAAGGTTACCCGTAATGGCAAAACCGGAACACTTGATTACGGTAACGGAGACTGTGATAATCAGGCAGTTCTTACTGTAAACGGAAACACAAAAGTTATTATTCTCCGTTAAGAAAAAACTCTTGCAACTGATAAAAGAAATTGTACCTTAGCAAAAGTTTTCATAGGGTACGGATTAAAAACGGGCCAGGGTTTCCACCCCGGCCCTCCTTATTTTAAGACCTTCCATATTACCTGATTGCCTCGAACCTGTAACCCTCACTTGCAAAAAATTTTAATGTTTCCTCCAGCGAATACTTCATATTCGGAAATGCTTTTTCACTATCATGAAAAACAATAATTGATCCTGGTTTTGCATTTTTTTTGACGTGCTGAAAACATTGTTCGGGTGTTTTGGAGCGGTCAAAATCAGCGCTGATTACACTCCACATAATAATTTTAAAGGGTGGATTTGATTGCTGCAATACTTTGGCAGGAAAAGCTTTTATTTTTCCGTAAGGTGGGCGTAAAAGATCAGAGTCAATCCATTTGGCTGCTTCTTTAATATTGTTTAACCACAATTCGTCTTTTGTTTTAAAACCGTTGAGATGATTGTGTGTATGGTTACCTGTACGGTGTCCCTCACTCAAAATCCGTTTATAAACATCCGGATGCTCTGCTACATTTTTCCCAATGCAAAAAAAAGTAGCCTTTGCATTGTACTTTTTTAATTCATCCAGAACAAAAGAAGTTGCTTCAGGATGTGGCCCATCGTCGAAGGTGAGGTAAAGAATTTTTTCCTGGGTTGGGATATGCCAGGTAAGGTTTTTCGGAAACATCATCCGCAGCCACCATGGTGTTGTTACAATGTACCACATAAAAGTAAAATTAATATACGCAGTTTAATAGCCCGTTATCTGTATCAGTTTTCCTTTATAAAAAATACGTTTTCCTTTTTTATGCAGAAAGTTGGGTTGTGTTTTTTCGTCAAGCATTTCATTTGCATATGCCTGTTCTCTTTGATGAACGGATGAAGCAGGAGTGCCGTTCAGTATGGCTTCAATGCAATATTTGTTCAGCAATTCAGGTAATGTTTGGTAAAACAAACCTTCATTGAGAAACACATCAGCTCCAAGAATTTTATTGCCGGTTGATGCTATGATGCCAACGATGCTGCTGTCTCTTTTGCTGAACTGCTGTAAAAAATATTTTATGTATGCACTTGTACTGTCGGCAATTTTATGATTGCTGAGAAGTGTTGCGTACGATGAAGACGATGTTTGATTGTTAAGTACCAGTAAGCGCCTGATTTCTTCCCAAAGTTTTTTCTGGTTATGCACTGAATCGATAATTTTTTGCAAACCTGAAGCCGCATTACCACCATAGCTGAATTTTCTTTCATGTTCGCTCCAGCGGCTTTCTTCAATACAATAAACGGGGATGGTGTATTCTTTTTTTCCGGGCAGCAGAATCGTATCTGCAGCTATTACACGGTCCTGTCTGCCACCTGTAACCATTTCCCCGCTGCGGATAAAAATAGTTTCATTGCTGTTGTTTTCAATGATAAGTACATTGATATTATCAACCATGTAATTGCCACGCTCTTTTATTTTCACCCAACCTTTTTTTAAAGCTGTTTTCAGGCTGTAAAAAGACTGGTTGTTTTGCTGAAAAATGATTTCGCTGCTGTCGGTTCTTTTTACCGGGATGAGGTTTAAATTTTTGAACATAACAGCACTGTCATATTCAACGTACAGCGAAGGGTAAACGAAAGTTGATTGCGAAAAACCAACCAAAGAAAGAAAACAGAATAATACAAAAAATACTTTTCTCATTCCTGTTCAAAGTAAAGCAATATATCTCATGTGCAATAGTGGATGAACCCTTTATCTTTGTGGCATGAGTGTAAGAGTAAGATTTGCCCCGAGTCCCACAGGTGGATTGCATTTAGGTGGCGTACG
Source organism: Chitinophagaceae bacterium UBA1953 (assembly GCA_002336115.1). Taxonomy (GTDB): domain Bacteria; phylum Bacteroidota; class Bacteroidia; order Chitinophagales; family Chitinophagaceae; genus Lacibacter. Next base: position 247,487 of record DDEN01000041.1, on the reverse strand, counting down.
CACAGTGTTATACAATTACTTATTTGCCAAGCATCATGGCGGTGAGTTTATCGTTCGTATTGAAGATACCGATCAGACAAGGTTTGTTCCCGGAGCTGAAGAATACATTTTTGAATGTTTGAAATGGTGTGGTCTTGATGCCGATGAAAGTGTGAAGCATGGTGGCGATTATGGTCCTTACCGCCAGAGCGAACGAAAGCCCATGTACCGCAAGTATGCTGAGGCATTGGTGGCTGATGGTTATGCGTATTATGCTTTCGATACACCGGAAGAACTTGAGAAAATGCGGGATGAAAACCGCTCAGAGGAAAATCCTTCACCGCAATACGATCACCGTCTCCGTAAAAAAATGCGCAACAGTTTAACGCTTACAGATGATGAAGTGAAGCAACTGCTTGCTGATAATACACCGCATGTTATACGCATTAAAATGCCGGAAAACGATGTGGTGAGTTTTACCGATATGATTCGTGGTGAAGTAAGTTTCCAGACAGGGTTGGTTGATGATAAAGTATTGCTGAAAGCAGATGGTATGCCTACTTATCATCTTGCAGTGGTGGTGGATGATTACCTGATGAAGATAACACATGCGTTTCGTGGTGAAGAATGGTTGCCCAGCGCATCGGTTCACCTGTTGCTGTGGAAATATCTTGGATGGGAATCATCAATGCCTGAATGGGCGCATCTTCCATTAATACTTGGCCCCAATGGTAAACTGAGTAAACGTGATGGAGCTAAATATGGTTTCCCGGTATTTGCAATGAACTGGAAAGATCCAAAAACAAATGAGCTGACTGAAGGTTTTAAAGAAAAAGGATTTCTCCCTGAAGCATTTGTAAATATGCTGGCATTACTTGGTTGGAATGATGGTACAGAAAAAGAACTGTACAGCATGGATGAACTGATTGCTGATTTTGATATTAAACGTGTACACAGCGCCGGAGCAAAGTTTGATTATGAAAAAGCAAAATGGTTCAATCATGAATGGGTAAAAAGAAAAGATGTGCGAAGTATGATGTATGATGTACGATCTGTTCTTGCTGCTCATGATATTGTTACGGATGATGATGCAAAACTCGAAAAGATTATTGAGCTGGTAAAAGAACGCTGTACATTGTTAACTGACTTTGTGCAACATGCAGGCTTCTTCTTTAAAGCTCCTGCAACGCTTGATTTTGAAGCTTTCAAACCAAAATGGACAGAAGAGAAAAAACAATTCTTTGAATTGTTTGCAGGAAAACTGGATAACCTTTCTGTATGGGATTTACATAGTATTGAACAATTGTTTAAAGATCTTGCTGCAGAGAAAAATATCAAAGCAGGCGAACTTCAGCTGCCTATGCGAATTATGCTGGTAGGAGGTAAGTTTGGCCCGGCTGTATTTCAGATAGCTGAGCTGATAGGAAAAGAGGAAACAGTTGCACGGATACAAAAAGCATTAGCTGAGTTCTGAATATAAAAGGAGAGCATTGCTCTCCTTTCTGTTTTATTGTTCTGGTTTTGAAAACCAGCTTCGGTACAATCGTTTAAAAAATGGTTCAATTAAAATGATCAACAAAATAAATCCTGCAATTTCAGCAAACAGCAGAAATGTCTCTTTTTGTTCTCTGTAACCTGGAGGATGTTCAATGCCATAGTGATATTTTTTTTCATCAATTTCATAATACAGTTGCGTAATAAATGTAGGGATGAAAGCCACGAAGAAAGTAATCAAGTTAATAGCAATGCCGTCTAGTGCAAGCCTGATTTTTCTGATCAATGATGTAACTGCAATTGCCAAAAATGCAATAAAATAAAACAGTATTATATTGTATATGCCAGTGTCACGAAAACGCAGAAAAGCAATAAAAAGGCTTGATAATACAAGCAAAATAATGCTACTGAGTAGTGTAAGGAAGAATGTTTTTACAGTTGAGTGTCTGAAAATAAATACTAGTAAAGAAAGTATAAGCGACAGGTAAAGCCAGATTCTTATTCTGCCTTCGTTTCCATCGTGCCAGCGATATTTCTTTTCTTTCAGATTATTAAAACTGTTGCTAATGTGTGCCAGATTATACCTTATTTGAATTTTGCTGTTGTATTTGCTGTCACTCATAACAACATCATTTGTGCCATAATACGAAGAGTAGTTGTAATTAGACGAGCTGTATTTTTTTAATAACTCAGTCAACTCCTTTTTAGTTTTTGAAAAGTCAGGTTCTTTGTAATTTCGGATTGTAAGGTTAAAGAGCTTAATTGAATTAAAGACTTTCGCTTTTGTATATTCATCCAGATCGTACACTGAAAGAAAATTATAATTAGGGCAAGTGTAAAAATGCCAGGTTGAGTCGTTGATTTTTAAGGTGCTGTCGGCTGATGATTTTTTAGTTCTGAATGTTGCTGTGTCAATGATTTTGTATTCATTGTTTTGTGATGACCGTTCAATGGTTTCCTCATCTCTATCGTTATAAGAATCTATTAAGGCATTTCTTACTATATACTTTGATTCGTACCATGTATGTTCAATGGAGTCGTATTCCAGTTGGCAGATTTTGGTATTGATGCTGTTTATGTCACTCACCAGCTCTTCATTACCAAAAGCATTATTTGCTCTGATTGATTCAACAGCCGGAGGAATATAACAGGGTGCAACCATAAACAGTACTGCAATAAAATAAAGCAGGAAGGTTTTCAATGCATCAAAAGGTTTGTCTTCGCCAAAACGTTTAAACACGTTAAAGCGGAAAAGAAAAATACACCAGGTTATAAAGCCAATAACAGAAAGAACAGCGGTTAATGTAACCCATACAAATACAGAACTGTCACTTCGAGGATCGGAAGGAACAATAAAACTCAGTACCGTAAGAACTGCTGAAAAAACGAGCGTATAATAAATAACAAGATGAGCTCTTGTTGTCCAGGTAACAGGTTTGTTTAATAGCAGATAATCATCGAGATGGTTGATGAAAGACGGAGCTAATGGTCTTTTTGTTTTCATACTAAGCAGGTGTTTTAAAAGTAACGTTTGGTTGAATGTGTAATGTCACGGAAATAAGTAACAGTAATATTATTCTTCACCAGCAGTTCAATGATTTGCTGTGCCGAAATGCTTTCAGAAATAATGGTATAAAATCCGCCGTTAAACTGAATAAGTGCATTTGTTTCACGGAATATTTGCTGCAATGTTTCTTTATCTGTTTTTGTTTCAACTTCCACTGCATTTCCTTTCACCGCATCTTCATTACCGAATGAATGATGAATACAGTTGCCATTTTTAATCATCATCACTGAGTGGGCAACTTTCTCCACTTCATGTAATTGTTGTGAGCTTAATACAATACCCATTGGATGATTTCGCCATGCTGTCATATAGCGCAGATCAGTTAAAATTGTTTGCTGGGCTTTGATGTCCAGATTAGCAAGCGGCTCGTCCAGTATCAGCAATTGTGGTTTCTGCAATAAAATTCTTGCAAGTTCAAAACGGGTGCGGTAGCCGCTGCTGATCTGGTTCCAGTTTAAATCGGCATATTGAGTAAGATTTAAACGTTCCAGCATAAACTCAACCATAGTTTCATTTGTTTCATCATGCATACCTGCAATGGAAGCACTGAAATGAAGATTATCTTTCAGCATTCCATACCAGCGTGGAATACGCTGCGGAATAAATGCTACATAATTTTTGATGTTGTAATAGTCAGGATTTGATAAAAGACTGTAATGAACTGTTCCGCTGTCGGGGTATAACTGTCCGGCAAGACAACGCAGCAATGTTGTTTTACCATTTCCGTTTTCTCCAACCACGCCAAGTATATCACCGTTCTGAATGCTGATGCTTATGGGATTGAGTGTGAAGTTTCCTTTTGTATAAGTTTTGGAAATGTTTACAGCATCAAGCAGCATAATGTGATTTTGTTCTTCACGCTTTAATGCTGCATCGGCTTTTTCAAGCAGTTGATTGATGCTTGTAAAAAACTGTTCGCCGGGTTCGTTTCCCTGCTGATTGATGCTGCTGCTCCATTGCCTGCTCCATGCTGTGGCCTCACGTATGATGGAAAGATTACCGGTGTCGTAACTGAGATCAAGCATACGTCTTAAAACAAGAGAATAATCTTTGTTCCGGAGATGTTCGCTTACCTCTGAGTGAATGGAGGGATTCATAGTTTTGAGTTGAGTATTTACTGCTTAAAGATCCTCATTAATTTTATTTGAATAATTATTGTTGTAAAAATGAATGTTAAAGTATCAGCCTTGTTTCCTGATCAGTTCCATTAATTCATTAAAAGACCCCGTTCCAAGTTGCTCAATCATTTTTTTATCAGCTTCATCTAACTTAAATAGTCCTTGTGTATTCAGTTTTACCTGTTCTGCAGTTCTTATTCCGGGAATAACTGTTGACACCTCATCATAACTTAATATGTAACTGAGGGCAAGTTGTGTTTTACTGCAATGGTATTTTGAACAAAGCTGCCATACAGGTTCAGTTGCTTCTAATGTTGCGTCAATCACTTCTTTTGTTAAACGGTTTTTACGATGATCGGTATTGGAAAAATTTGTTGCCAGATCAAACTTTCCGGTTAACAAACCAAACTGTAAAGGCATCCGTGCAATGATTCCATAACCTTTTTCAGCAGATGTTTTCAGCAATGGCAATGCTTTTTGATTGATGATATTCAGCACCAGCTGAAAACCATTTCCCAAATTGTTCTGTAGTAAATATTCAGCTTCGGCCAAAGGCTCAAATGTATTTAATGAAAGACCCCAGTAACGGATTTTTCCCTGTTGCTGCAATTGCTGCATGGCTTCTATACATTCGCCATTTTTTAAATGACTGATGCGTGCTGTATGTAACTGGTAATAATCAATTGCTTCTCGGTTTAACCGTTTCAGTGAAGCTTCGCAGGCAGAAAGAATATGTTGTTTTGAATAATCAACTGTAAACTCATTATTACGTGCAACATTGCCCGCCTTGGAGGCAATAATAATCTCCTTATTGCTGCCGCACTCTTTTCCCAATAATTCTTCTGAATGACCCAGGCCATAAATATCTGCAGTATCAAAAAAATTAATACCGGCATCCATTGCTGCACGAATGGATGTTGCCGAAACGGTATCGTCAGCATCGCCCCAGCCAATAGCAGTGTTCCCTATCATTGCGCCTCCGCCAATTGCCCAGGCACCAAATCCAATTTCGCTAACGTTAAGATCAGTTGATCCAAATTTTCTGTAGTTCATGCTTTAAATTACAAAACGATAACCGAAACCCTGTAAATTTACAGAACAAGATTTTGCTATATGAACAGACCAGTCAGAGTTTTAGTTGCAAAAGTTGGATTAGATGGCCACGACCGTGGCGCTAAAGTAATTGCCACTGCATTGCGTGATGCAGGAATGGAAGTGATTTATACCGGTCTTCGTCAAACTCCTGAAATGGTGGTGAATGCTGCCTTACAGGAAGATGTGGATGCAATTGGTGTAAGTATTCTCAGCGGCGCACACATGACTGTTTTCCCGAAACTTCTTCAGTTGATGAAAGAAAAAGAAATGGACGATGTGCTGCTTACAGGCGGGGGCATTATTCCTGAAGAAGATATGAATGAACTGAACAAAATGGGCGTTGGAAAATTATTTCATCCCGGGGCCAACACACATGAAATTGCCGATTATATTATTAATTGGGTGAATAATCACCGCATCTTCTAAATATCGGGAAGCATTAAACGTTTGCGTTTGGAATAAATGCGAACGCCGGCAACTACCAATACACAAATGAGCAGGTTATAATTGTGTTCAATCGGAATACGTTCTAAAAAAAGATAAACAGCTCCGCCAATTGCACAGGCAGTTGCATACAGTTCGCCACGTTTTAATAAATTGGGGATGGAATTGCAGATAATATCGCTGCACAAACCTCCGAAGGTTGCTGTAATTACACCCATTGCCAAAGCATACAGATCATTTGTTCCGCTGCGTTGCGCCACTTCAATTCCCCAAGCTGTAAAAAAACCAAGACCTATCACATCGGTGTAAAAAATTGTACGTTTGAATTTGCTGATGTTTTCTTTCAAGAGAAAGGTAAAAAAAGTTCCGGCTGATACAAGTATAAAAGCAATATTGTCATTAATCCAGTTTACAGGTTTAATTCCAAGTAAAAGATCTCTTACAGTACCTCCGCCGTATGCTGTAACAAAAGCAACCACAATGCCGCCAAAGACATCCATCTTATATGTTCTTGCTTTAAATGCTCCCGACAACGCAAAAACAAAAATACCGGCGTAAGTAATAAAGGTCAAAAAGTTCATGTGGATGCAAATTAATACGGCTTTCTGTTAGATTTGCGTATAAATTAAAAAAATGTTCACCACTCTGCTTACTTCTCTTGAGGATGGAATTTTTACCATCACTATCAATCGTCCTGATAAACTGAATGCACTCAACAAAACAGTGATCGAAGAACTTTCAACAGCTGTTGATGAAGTGTATAATAATGCTGCAATAAAAAGCGCCATCATTACCGGTGCCGGACCAAAAGCATTTGTTGCCGGGGCAGATATCAGCGAATTTCTTTTACTTGATTCAAGCGGGGGAGAAGCCTTTGCTGTACGTGGACAGGAACTGGTGTTTCATAAAATTGAAAATAGCCCCAAGCCAATTGTTGCTGCAGTGAATGGTTTTGCGTTGGGTGGAGGATGTGAACTGGCGATGAGTTGTCATTTTCGTTTAGCAAGTGACAATACAAAGTTTGGTCAGCCCGAAGTGAATTTAGGATTGATACCAGGTTATGGTGGCACACAACGTTTAACGCAGCTTGTTGGTAAAGGAAAGGCAATGGAACTGATGATGACCGCTAATATGATTGATGCGAATGAAGCAAAACAACTTGGACTTGTGAATCATGTTACAACTCCTGAAGCGTTACTTGATCAGACCAGGCAGATTCTGAAAGTGATTATGACCAAAGGACCGAATGCTGTTGGGAAAGTGATTGCTGCAGTTAACGCTCATTTTGATAAAACACAGAATGGATTTGTTGCTGAAGCAAAATTATTTGGTGAATGTTTTGGTACTGATGAAATGAAAGAAGGAGTGAGTGCATTTCTTGAAAAAAGAAAAGCATCGTTCAATTAAGATAATCAAGAAATGTTCTGATAGTTAGCCAAGGTTGAAAACCTCTTAGTTCCAAAAAATAATTTAGTTATATCGATTTGTTACCATGATCACAAAAAAATGTAGTTATGATTCTTGTAAGACGTTTAATAGCTTATTATCTTGATATAATTACTTTATCTATAATTATATATCCTTATTTTTTATTGTTTGGAAAGGAAGTTGATGGAGGCTATACTTGGAGGGATATTTATTATTTGCCCTTGATTCTTGTTTGGTACCTTTATTTTGTATCTCTTGAAACATTATGGGGAACAACAATAGGGAAAAGGGTTTTATTATTATATGTTAAAAAAGCAGATGGCACAAACCTTACTCTTATTGATATAGTTAAGCGACGGCTTTTTGATTTACCAGAACTTTTTTTTATGCCAATAATTGCCGGAGCCTTAGCTTTTTTTACTCCAAATAAGCAAAGGATTGGGGACTTAATTGCAAATACAATAGTTGTATATAAAAAAGGGACTCAATAATTTTTCTTCGTTTCTGTACTAAATAAATTCTAACTTTTACCGATATTAATTAAAGCAATCAGCGGGAAATATCCTGATGATTTTTATCAATCTTCCACTGTAACTGTTTTCTAATGTAGTACGTGTAACTGCATATTCTTTTCCTGAAGAAGCATGCAAAAAACTCAGCTTGCCATCACTATTATCTTCCATAATACCCATGTGGCCCACAATACGTACTTTTTTATTGGTGCCGGTGAATAAAATGATATCGCCGGGTCTTGCATCTTTCTCTTTTACCTGTATGCCTGCATGTGTATAGTAAGTTGATTTACGTGGAACAGTAATGTTGAAATGATTAAATACATACATCACAAACCCTGAACAATCGAAACCAATTTCAGGATCAGCATGCGCATAACGGTAAGGTGTGCCGATGAATGTTTTTGCATAATCAATAATCTCGCCTGGAGTTGTATAGCCGGTGTTGATCTTAATTGGGGGATATGTTATTTTTTTCTTCTTTTTCTTTTTTGGTTTGTGTGAAGAAGGGTTGACTGCTGTACTGATTGTTGAAATACGATTTGCAGCAGTTGTGTGTACATGCAACGGTTCTTTGTATGAAAAATTACAAAGTGATAAAAAGCATAACAAAAAAAACGATGGCGACAACATAAAATCAAACTTACTGCAATGAGGCAGTATTTTCAAAAAAGAGGTTCTCTCAAAAGCCTGTTTATTTCACACAAAGCTACAACGAAGACGAAGGGAACAAAGAAAACCAAAGCGTTGTGTGCATTGTATTCTTTGTTTCGTTGTGTGAAATTCTTTTTTAAGACACCTCTGTTATTTTTCAACCAGGTTTTCATCAATCAGGTAAACGCTAACCTCACTTAAATATGGTGCTTCTTTAGCATCTTCAATTTCAATTCGTATTGCACTCACATATTTTGCCGGGAAGGTAATGATACGTTTATGACCTACGGTTGTAATGTAAATATCTTCAACCTGATCGGCCCCATTTACCAGTGAAATTTTCAGTTTTTTTATCTGCTGCCCTTTTTTAATTGCTTCCTGTAAAACAATACAGTTAATTTTTTCTTCTTTTTTTAATTTAATCCAAAACCTTCCTTCGTGGTAATCGGGAAATGTTTCAGATGTGGCAGTATTACCATCAACCAGTTTATTCCTGTAAATAATCCCTTTATAATGTTGCTCGCCCCTTGCTTTTAAAGAAAAGTTGTTTTTAAAATTTTCATCTCTCAGTTTTTTAAAACCCATCAATGCTGCCGAATCATTGCTGTGCAGCATGCCTCTTCTGTCGGGAGGAACATTAAGCAGCATTGTTGCACCACGACCAACACTTTTCAGGTACAATTCAAACAACTGTTCAGGCGATTTTACTTTTGCATCTTCCTGTTCATGATAAAACCATCCGGGGCGAATACTTACATCACATTCAGCAGGTATCCAGTACTTGCCATTTTCATTGCCGCTGTTTAATGTATCGGTAGGAGGTGCACCAGCTCCGGGAGTAAAGCCATCAATATTCAACGTGTTCCAGTTTGTTTTTCCTGCAATGCCATTTTCATTTCCAACCCAGCGGATATCAGGGCCAACATCGCTGAACACAACTGTATTGGGCGAAAGTTTTCTTACTGTTTCTTTAAATAGTTTCCAGTTGTACACTTGTTTTTTGCCATTAGGACCTTCACCGTTTGCACCATCCCACCACAGCTCAGTAATGGGTCCGTAGTTGGTGAAAATTTCCTTCATCATATTTACAAAAACAGTGTTGTACTTTTCTGTTCCGTAGTCAGGATGATTTCTGTCCCACGGTGAAATGTACACACCAAACTTCAATCCATATTCTTTGCAGGCTTTTGATACTTCTTTCAGCACATCGCCTTTGCCGTTTTTCCATTTGCTTTCACGAACGGTATGCTTTGAATATTTGCTTGGCCATAAACAAAAACCATCATGATGTTTTGCCGTAACAATGATGCCTTTTGCCCCGGCTGCTTTTGCAATGCGGCACCATTGGCGGGCATCAAAATTTGTTGGGTTAAACAAGTCTTCGGCTTCTGTTCCTTCGCCCCATTCTTTATCAGTAAATGTGTTGGGGCCAAAATGAGTGAAAAGATAAAATTCAGAATTGTGCCATCTCATCTGCTGCTTTGACGGAACAGTTTGTTTAGTTTGCGGTAAACAGCTATTTACTGCGAATAATACTAACAGGAAAGAAATGAGCTTTGTCATATATTTTGATAATTCAGAATAGAAAATTAAACTCAACTTAAACATACCTTTGCCCAAAATTAGAAATTAAAAAACTTCTTTATGGAATACAGAATTGAAAAAGATACGATGGGCGAAGTGAAAGTGCCCGTTGACGCTTATTACGGCGCTCAGACACAACGCAGCATTGACAATTTTAAAATTGCTCAGGATATTAACCGTATGCCGAAAGAAATTATACGTGCATTTGCTTACCTGAAACATGCAGCGGCGCTAACAAATCTCGAAGCAGGAGTTCTTACAAAAAAGAAGGCCACACTTATTGGTAAAGTTTGCAAAGAAATTCTGGAAGGAAAGTTAGATGAATATTTTCCTCTTGTAGTATGGCAAACGGGAAGCGGTACACAAAGCAATATGAACGTAAATGAAGTGGTGGCTTATCGTGGCCATGTTCTGAATGGCGGGCAATTAAGTGATAAGGAGAAATACCTGCATCCAAATGATGATGTAAATAAATCGCAAAGTAGTAACGATACATTTCCAACTGCCATGCATATTGCAGCCTACAAAATTCTGATTGAAACAACCATTCCCGGAATTGAAAAACTCCGTAATACATTGGATAAAAAATCAAAGGCATTCAAAAAAGTGGTGAAGATTGGCCGTACTCACTTTATGGATGCAACACCGCTTACACTGGGGCAGGAGTTTAGCGGATATGTTTCTCAGCTTGATCATGGTTTGAAAGCAATCAAAAATACATTGGCTCATTTAAGCGAACTGGCGCTTGGTGGTACTGCAGTTGGTACAGGTATCAACACTCCTCCCAACTACGATGTAAATGTTGCCAAGCACATTGCAAAACTCACTAAGCTTCCATTTAAAACTGCTGATAATAAGTTTGAAGCATTGGCTGCTCATGATGCAATTGTTGAAGCACATGGTGCGTTGAAAACTGTTGCCGTTAGTTTGATGAAGATTGCAAACGATATCCGTATGTTATCAAGCGGTCCACGCAGCGGTATTGGTGAAATTTTTATTCCTGATAATGAACCGGGTTCTTCCATTATGCCGGGTAAAGTGAACCCAACACAGTGCGAAGCATTAACCATGATTGCAGCACAGGTAATGGGTAATGATGTGGCGATTAATATTGGTGGCGCAACCGGACATTTTGAACTGAACGTATTTAAACCAGTGATGATTTACAACTTCCTGCACAGTGCAAGATTAATTGGTGAAGGTTGTGTAAGCTTTAATGATAAATGTGCTGTTGGTATTGAGCCAATTGAAGCAAATATTAAAAAGCATGTTGAAAATTCATTGATGCTTGTAACATCGCTCAACACAAAAATTGGTTATTACAAAGCTGCTGAAATTGCACAGAAAGCACACAAGCAAGGAACTACATTAAAAGAAATGGCAGTGAAACTTGGTTATGTAACTCCTGAACAATTTGATGAATGGGTGGTGCCAGCAAACATGGTTGGTAAGATTTAACCTTGCACACATACTAAAAAGAAGGGAAAAGTTTAATGCTTCTCCCTTTTTTTTATTCATAACTACTGTAATAATCAGGTTCTGATAAAGATTGTTCCTCTGAAATAGCTACAACTGGTTTGACTGGTGAACCAAAGAATAATGAATATAATTTTGAAGCCTGGTTAAATGTGCTTTCTTCACGGATGATATACATGTAAGATTCATTTTCCAGAACAGCATTGTTGTTTTTCGTTGCTACGGATAAAAACGAAGCCGGGATAATTGCTTTTTTCATTTGAAAGGTTTTACATGGGTAATAAATCAAAACTCCTGCCGTATGCAACGGCGGGAGTTTGTTTTAACAGTATGTTATTGTTTGATGAATTTTACTTTTCGGTTGATTGTTTGCCCGGTAATGTCAGTATAATAAATGCCGGGTGTTAATGATTCAGCATTCAGTTCAAATATGTTTGTTCCTTTCTTAAGCTGAATTGTCCTGGTTGAAATTACCTGTCCTTTATTATCAACGATTCTTATCTGTGCTATTTGATTATCTGCTGAATTAACCACAACCTGTATTTTGTTTTTTACAGGGTTGGGGTAAATATTCATAGCTGATTCACTGATTGGTTTAAACGAAATAGCAATTACGTTCGAATAACTGTATGCTCCGTCTTTTTCAATCAGCTTAATGCGGTAGTAAACAGTATTGGCTGATTTACTGCCATCATAGTCTTTAAAATTGTAAACGGCGAAGCTGCCTGCATTTTCATTTGCTGAAAGGCCGCCGATTTTTTCAAAATCATTTTTTGTAATACTGCGTTCAATTTCGAAAGTTTCGATTTTATCATTGTTTTCAATCTCCCAATGAAGAAGAGAAGTATTGCTGAAAGGTTTTCCTGTAAAACTGATGAGGTTTACAGGCAATGTTGTAAACACGTTAGCTGCAACGTAAAATGAAGAAAAAGAGGTAACATTTGCCTGCAATGCATATCCGTACGTGCCATGTGTATATGCTGTTGTTGTTAATTTACTGGCACTGTTTTGAATACTGCTTCCACAGATGTCTGAATTTTTATAAATCGAAATATCACTCACTGTCGCAATTCCACTGGGTTGCAATTGTGAGTTTACATAAGTACGTAGTGCATTGTATTCAGTTGTTGTCATGTAAAGCCTGATACTGACATTGCCGGAAATAACCGGGTTGCCGGATAATGATATAGTTATATTCCGGTTGGAGTATGGTTTGTAATTCATGTCTTCTCTTACACTTCCTGTGTTTACGTAGAATGATGATGTTACTGTTCCAAGATTATTTCCGTTTGCTTTTATTTCGGCAACAATATCTCCATTTGGCCCTGTTATTGGCACCCAGATGTTATTGTTTGTTGCATCAATTGTTAATGAAGAACCGGGTACACAGGTATTTGCCTGTCCTGCATCAATTGGAATGCCTGTTGAAATAGTGCTTGTTGTTCCATTGTCTGCATAACCCAAAAATTTGTATTTGATTACACAGCCAGGGCAAACACTTGAAACAGGGTTTGTTGAAGTTGGGCCGGACGTACTGCCGCTTCTGTCAACAACACTATATATAGTTACACCATCCGGATCAAAAGCAAGATCCCTGAACCTGTTCTGTACGTTAAACACAGCGACTGTATCATAGCCATCAGTTGGTATTACTGCTGTTCCTGCTGTGTTTAGTTTTACACGCATTATGTATCCTTTTTTGAGTGAGGCGAGTAATAATGAATTTTTCCAGCCGGGTATTTTTGTATTGGTATAAATATCCATCCCTGAAGGCGCAATGGAAGCCCAATACTGGTTCAGGTTTTGTGCTTGTCCGCTGGATGGTGGTCCGGGATAGGTTTGATTTGTATAAATATATTGTATTGACCAAAGTGTGCTTGTATTACCAGCAGGGGCAGGAAAGAACGAGTAGATCGGATCTTTATAGTTTGCGCCGATGGTTGATGCTTCCGTAGCTTCTGAACTGATCAATGGAAGAATACTTATTGAAGGGCCTGCTTTTGCATTATTATAATTGCCATCAGTACTGTAACCAATCACCTGCGGATGACCATAGTTTTTTTGTCGTTCAAGAATATTTATTTCATCATCACTGAAGGGTCCATGCGATGATCCATATAATATGCCGTTTGCAAATGCAAATCCCTGGTTATTTCTTATTCCTGTTGACCACACCGCACTTTGTCCTGTAACAGGAGCAACATTGTTAAAAGGATTATCATTTGGTATCCATTGATTGTAATCAACAGTTCCCTGGTCTGCATCTGCATCCGGTTCTAAATTAAAACGCAATATTTTTCCTTCATATGATTGGGTAAGCTGTGCTTTTTCTTCCCTGTTGATGTTGGAAAATTGTCCAGCACCCATATCTCCTTCCGCATAAAATAAATAATCAGCTCCACTGACAGGGGCGATAATCATTCGCCCACTGTTATGATCATTACTCCCCCTGATTGTATCACAAATAACAACCGGACTTTCTAAAGCATTTGTTGAAGTGTTGTATGTAAACCGTACAATATTGTTTAAGAACAAGTGTCCATTTACAGTTGAACCTGCGTATGATTGATTGAGGCCGAGGTATTGCCTGTTGTATGCAACATAAACAAATCGCTTTGCAGGGTTTGTACTGAATTCAGGATGCAATGCAATTCCCATCAAACCACCTTGCGGATCAGGAGTTGCAGTCCCCGCAACCATAGCGCCAACAGTATAATTTTTCCTGATTCCTGTTGCCCATGATGCACTGGTTAAATCAAGTACAACAGTTGATGCAGGTGGAGTAGAAGTATAACTTGCTGTTGGCAGAATTCTCCTGATCAAAAAAGTTTTTGATTCTGTTATCCAGAGATAACCATCAGTTCCATATGTTATTTCCCATGGACTGTTTAAGTTAGCACCATTTGTTGCGATGATTGTTTCTGAAAAAACTTCCTTCATTCGGGTTGCTGAAGGCTGAGCATTGGTAAACTGATAAGCAAGAAGTACAACGGGTACAAACAGAAATAGTTTCTTCATGGTTTTAAATGGTTATTGGAGTGGTAAAAATAATTCTGATTCAATCTGTCTGCAAGAGTGACTTCACTTCCTGATTTTCGGAATATACGTTGCAGAAAATATCGGGTTAGTACCGAATGACAAAAAAGAATAAGAATATTTATTTTTTCGTGCTCGTGGTTTTTCTCGAAAAAATACTATTGAAATCAGTGTTATTAGCTAAAAAAATTTTGCGTTAATTGCTCTTGCAGTAGTGTCTGGCTAATATTACTTTTGATTTGATGTGAAGGCGTGTTGCCTTATTTTTTTCCTAAATCCGATCTTATGAAGAAAACTCTACTCAGTTTCTTTATTATACTGATCTTTTTTTATTCGCTGTTATTATGTAACAGTGTAAATGGTCAGTTGCGGGTACAAGCAGGAAAGAGTTATATCAATATCACAAAACCAACAGGCGGGATAATTGAAAATGGAGATGAATTAGAAATCAGGGCGGTTATTTCTGTAACAGGAGGGAGCACATATTATACAAGATATAATGATACAATTCCTGCAGGTACTACTTACAAAGCCAATTCAATTCGTTTTTCTACAAATGAGGGAATGTATTATGGTACACCGTTACGTGTAACAGGATTGCTTACTGATGCCGGTGCTGATGATGAAGCAACGTATAATGCAGGTGTATTACGTGTTAATCTTGGAAGCTTAACAAAATCAGGTGGACAAACTACAGCTTATAATGCAGTTGTTGCTCCAGCCCTTATTGATATATTGCCACCTGCTTCAGGTTGCAGAATCTTTAATAATGGAAGACCAAGTTTTTATGGCGGTACCTGTATTATCATGGTTACCTACAGAGTTTATGTTAATACAACTGCCGGAAACAGTTTTAATATTCCGGGAGGAGCCTTCCGTTATAAAACAGCCAACATATTAAGTGAAGTAACATTACCAAGTATTGTTAAGCCACTTAATAAAATGACGGTTATGGTTTCAAGTCCGTTGTCAACTTGTTCATCAGTAGGTTCAAATTCAATTTCAGGAAACGGAGGGAATTTTGGTAGTGGTTCTACTCAAAATTTAAGTCCTGCACCAGCTGCAGGTACTGTTGTGCCTGGTTACCAGTGGCAACCATTTACTTCAGGATCGGGTCCAAACGACAGTATGTTTACCGTTGCAAACAATACCAGCACTGATGGATCCATCATTTCTTCATTGCCATACCCAAGCTCACCTGCACGTTTGTTTGGTGTTTGGGATATTATAGGTGATCATACAAACGCAACAAATCCATTGTTGGGCAATTCTCCAACAACACCCGGCCAGATGGGTGGATATATGGCTGTTGTAAATGCTGCTTACGGAATTAATAATGCAGTTCAACAAACGGTAACCGGTCTTTGCCCTGATACTTATTATGAGTTTTCAGCCTGGTTCAGGAATATTTGCAGGCGATGCAGTTGTGATACATCCGGCAAAGGTTCAGGCAGTACAGGTTTTAAAAGTTACCTGTCGCCATCAATACCAAATACAAATGATTCTGCAGGTGTATTGCCCAATCTTACATTTCAGGTTGATGGAGTTGATTATTATACTACAGGTAATCTTGATTACTCCGGCCAATGGATAAAGAAGGGCTTTTTATATAAAACAGGAGCATCACAAACATCATTGAATATAGTTATCAGAAATAATGCACCAGGTGGTGGTGGTAATGATTGGGTGATGGATGATGTTATGTTTGCGACCTGCTTACCCGGGCTTGAAATGAAACCAACCTCTACTCCATCCTATTGTATAGACGGAGCGATTGATATATCTGTAGTTGTTAAATCTTTTTACAGTAATTATTCTTATTATCAATGGGAATTAAGCACCGATAGTGGTGCAACATGGAGCAATGCTCCACTTGCACCAACACCACAAATAATTTCATATACTTATGCTGCACCAGATTATATCGACACTGTAAAATATCCATCCTTTATAGCTACGTCTGTAATGAATGGTCATATGTATCGAATTCGGATTGCAACATCCTTGTCAAATCTGTCAAACGGCTCCTGTGCAGTTTATAATAACACCGACATAATAACTGTTAATGTACTTCCTGCATGTGAAATTTTATCTTCTGAACTGATTCAACTTAGAGCTGAAGTTCTTAATAATAACTCTGTTGTCAGTTGGCGAGCAAAAAACGATGAAAATATTGTTTCTTATGAAATACAACGAAGTGATGATGGGATTCATTTCAAGAAAGCGGGAGAGGTAATTTCTGAACTGAACGGAAGCTCAGACCGCCTGTATAAATTTAATGATGGAATTGCTACAGGTAATAAAGTGTTTTATCGGTTAAAACTGGTAGCAGCAAATGGTTCGTTTAAAACAACCAGTGTAGTACAGTTGTCAATGCCTCAAATTGAAAAGATGGGAATTCTCAATCTTGTAAATCCATTTGTTGGCTATGTAAAATTTTTTATTTCGTCGCCCTGCCATCAACCTGTGGAACTATTAATTAGTGATATTACAGGAAGAATAATTAAGTTTCAGAAAATGACACTACAAAATGGTTATAATTATGTTTCTATTCCAACTGAGAACTATATACAAAGAGGAACTTATATTCTACAGGTTAGGTCATCTGCTGGAGTTATCAATAAAGTAATTCAGAAAAAATAATAGTTGTAGTTAAATTTATATTTTCGGCTAAATGAGCCAATAATCTTTTTTATGTAATGGTAACTGAATTTTGTTCATCGTTAATAATGCAAAAGAATTTATAGATATTTTTCAGCGAGAAAAACAAATAGTACTCATCAAGTCAATAACACTTTTTTGGAATTACAACTCCTTTGATTCATCCGTTACTTCAGTAACTTCCTCAGCAACGGCACTGCTATCTTCGTGTTTATGATGTTTAAAGAAACGTTTCTGAAATAATAAAATGGTTATAACGCCTGTTGAAATTGACGCATCTGCAATATTAAAAATGGCAGAAAAGAAAGTGAATGGTTTCCCCCCGATAAACGGAACCCAGCCGGGCATAATTTTATTTTCGATAAGCGGGAAGTAAAGCATATCAACCACATGGCCATGCAGAAATGAGGAATAGCCTTTGCCTGTTGCTTTTGCCAGTCCATCATAAGCAATGTATGAATCTAAGGCCGCATTGTACCCCATTCCTTTATCGAAGATCATCCCGTAAAACAAACTGTCAATAAGATTACCCAATGCTCCTGCATAAATCAAAGCAGCACAGATAATAAAACCGGGATGATATTTTTCACGAATGATTTTAACAATATACCAACTACCGAAAATCACTGCTCCTAAACGAAAAAGTGTTAAAGCAAGCTTAGCCCAGTCGGTGCTGCCAAGCTTCCATCCATAGGCCATGCCGGCATTTTCAATGAAATACAACCTGAACCAGTTGCCAATAACATGTCTTTCTTCCTGGTAAAAAAAACTGGTTTTCACCCATATCTTCAAAGCCTGGTCTGCAAATAAAATAATCAGTACAATTAATATTACGTGGCGGAGCTTCACTGCTTAAATTTTAGTGAGCAAAGATAAGGTGAATGGTGAATAGTGAGCCGTGAAACGTCAGGCGTTAGATGGAAGCCTCTGAACCGGGTACAATTTAAGTTGCGTGTTATTCTAAACCGAAACAAGCACGGCGGAAAACAACATAAAAGATATTTTCATAAAAAATAAGGGAAGTGTTTTTATGGTTTTCTGAAATTGAAAATCTGAAATCCAAAATTTGCCTTTGTGCCTTTATTCTTCAAAATAAACCCGTTTTACCCGTTGGCTTATGCCGGTCATTATTTCGTAAGGAATTGTGTGGCTCCATGCTGCGAGTTCGTTTACGGAAAGGCTTCCGCCGAAAACAGTTACTTCATCACCTTCCTTAATATCGGCTATGCCTGTAATATCAAGCATGGTCATATCCATACAGATTGTGCCGATTACCGGGGCTTTTTGACCATTAACAAGCATATAACCTTTTCCGTTTCCTAAACTGCGTGGATAGCCATCGGCATATCCTATCCGTACAGTTGCAGTAACTGATGGTTTTGTAATAATGCCTCTGCGGTTATATCCTACAGTATCGCCCGGCTGTAAATGTTTTATCTGGGCAATTGTGGTTTTTAAGTTTAGTGCTTCTTCAAGCTGAAGTGTTCCGGCAGCAGTACTGATCCCGTACATGCCAATACCAAGGCGAACCATATCGTATTGCAGTTGCGGATGCCTCATTGTTCCGTTTGAATTATCAAGGTGCCTGATAAAAGAATAGTTCAGTTCGTTACCAATAAAATTACAGGCGTATTCAAATTCTTCTGCCTGCCGAAGTGTAAAGGCATCTTCAGCAGCATCTTCACTTGCAGCAAGATGGCTGAAAACTGATTGTACAGAAAAATAGTTTTTCTTTTTCAGATCAATGCACAACTGTTGTAATTCGTGTTGCATAAATCCGAGCCGGTGCATGCCAGTATCAATTTTTATATGAACAGGATAATCTGTAATTGCTTCTTTTTCCAGATAAGTTTCAAATGCGTGGAGAATAGAAAATGAAAACAATTCAGGTTCAAGGTTATGCTCTGTCATTGCATCAAAGCTGGATGGCTCAGGATTCATTACCATAATTGGAAGAGTAATGCCTGCTTTACGTAATTCAACGCCTTCATCGGTAAATGCTACAGCTAAATAATCGGCTCGTAAAAACTGTAAAAGATTGGCAATTTCATAACTGCCGCTTCCATACGAAAATGCTTTTACCATTGCCATTAACCGGGTTGATGGTTTCAGCAGTTTCTGGTATTCCTTAATGTTTCTTGTAATGGCCGAAAGATTTATTTCAAGAACGGTTTGATGTGTTTTCTGTTCAAGTAAAAGCGCTACTTTGTCCAGTTCAAAAGCACGGGCACCTTTTATGAGAATATTTTCATTATGAAAGTTTACAGATGCAAGTTGCCCGGTTAATTCTTTTGTAGATGCGAAATGAAGCATCTGCATTCCGGGAAGCAGATGATTAAAAAAATAGTTTGCTTTTTCGCCAACAGTTATAAGCCTGTTAACTGCATGACTTTGAATCAGCTTTGCCAATGATGTATAAACTTCCTTTTCCTGTTCTGCCGATGCCGGGAAATCAGAAATAATTAATGTTTTGTTTTTGTGTTGCTGTTGTTGTTGCAGCATATTGAGTGCTATGCTGAACGAACTTAAATCGGCACTATAACTGTCGTTAATAATTGTAGTGTTGTGAATGCCGCTTTTGAGTTCAAGCCGCAGACTTACGGGGCGTAGCTGACTGAATTTTTCTTTTATTGCGGAAGAATACACATTAAGATATAAACAAACAGCAAGGCAGCTTAAAGCATTTTCAACAGAAGCTGAGTCAATAAAAGGAATTGTGATGGATGAAGGATCGTTTTTGTAGCTGAATTCTATTTCTGTTGATGAAACGTTTGTTTTTATACCTGTTATCTGAATGTTATTGTTTTTATGCTGCCCCCATGTAAATAATTTCTTGCTGTTGATTGTAAGGCCGTTTAATTTTTCTGTTGAACAGATGATTACATCGGAGGTTGAAAACAACAGCAGTTTTTCATTGAGCTTTTGCTGTTTACTTTCAAAGCCATGTTCATGAGCTTCGCCAATATTAGTCAGTACGCCAATTGTAGGCTGAATGATTTTCTGCAGATGAATCATTTCGCCTGTTTGTGAAATACCGGCTTCAAAAATTCCCAATTGATGTACGGGCTTCATAAGCCACACACTCAATGGAACACCAATTTGTGAATTATAACTTTTGGGGCTTCGTACAACCGGCAGTGTTTCTGCTAATAACTGGTTGAGCCATTCTTTCACAATTGTTTTTCCGTTACTGCCGGTAATGCCAATTACGGGAATGGAAAATTGCTGACGGTGAAAGGCGGCAAGTTGCTGCAGGGCCTTCAGTGTATCATCAACCAATAAAAAATTTGCATCAGAATAGTCGCTTATTGAAATGTGTTTTTGAACAATAAAATTTCTTACACCTTTATTGTAACACTCATGTATAAAATCATGTCCGTCCCTTCTGCCTGTTTTTAAAGCAAAAAATAAAGTTGTTTGCGGATGAATGATACGGCGGCTGTCGGTTTGTAAATACTCAATGTTATCGGTAATGTTTGCCTTTTGCAGGTAAACAGCATTTAAAACAGATGCTATTTTGTCAATAGTAAAGAAGCTCATTTACGCAAAGATGCAAAAACTATTTGGGCATATCGGGCGGAGTTCCTTTTTTCTTGTGGTAAACAGAATAAATCATTGAGCCACCTATACAAACAACAATTACTCCAAGTGATAAAAGCACCTGTGTTGGTTTGTCAACTACAGTGCTAATAAGCTCTTCGCCCAGCATTTTTAAGCCAATAAATACTAACACAATGGCAATGCCCTGTTGAAGGAAATCAAATTTACTTACTGCTCCTCTCAGCAAAAAGAATAACGACCGTAAACCAAGTACTGCAAAAATATTTGATGTGTAAATGATCATAACATTGCGGCTGATGCCCATTACAGCCGGAATTGAATCGAGTGCAAAAACAATGTCAGTTGTAGCAAGCATTATAATTACTACAAATAAAACAGTATAAACCGGTTTGCCATGTTGCTTAATACGGTATTTGCCATCGCCATCATCCATCGTAATTGGCAAAAACTTTTTTAGAAATCTGAAAACAGAACTTTCCTTTGGGTCAAATTCCTCTTCCTGGTTAGAGGTAAACATTTTAAATCCTGTATAAATAAGAAATGCGCCGAAGAAATACAGCAGCCAGTGAAACCTGTTTACTAATCCTACCCCAACAGTAATAAAGATGACACGGAAAACAATAGCCATAAGAATACCAATAAGTAATACCCTTGGAATAAAACGTTCTTTTACTTTAAAAAAGCTGAAGATTAAAACAAAAACAAAAATGTTATCGATGCTGAGGCTCCATTCCATTAAGTAAGCACTGAGATATTCAAGAGCCGATTGTTTCCCGTCTTCAAAAAAAACAAAAACTCCAAAAGCTAAAGCCAGTATAACCCAGAAGATTGTTTGACCTAAAGCCTTTTTTGTTGTAAGCTGAGCCGTTTTTTTGCTTAGTAAACCTAAATCGAAAATAACAGCAAGTAATAGCACTATGCCAAATACGAGATAAGTAATTTGTGTTGGATTCATGATTGAAGTTTCAAAACAAAGGAGAAAGCTTTATGCTTTTCCGTATTTCCTTTTTCTCCATTGAAGGTACACAATACCTGCGAAGATGATGAGTATAACAGGAACAATGATATTAATGATTTGCCAGAACAAACGTTGCTCACTTACTTTTTGAGGATTGAGCAACCGCAGTGTCACATCTTTGTTTCGCAATGAAATGATGCCTGCATTTCCCGTCATATATTCCAGCGAGTTCAGTAAAAAATTTTTATTGGAGAAACTACGTTCCTGCGAACGGCTGTAACCCATAGGGAACGGCTCTTTTTGTGTATAGCTGTTTAACACAATATCGCCATCGCCAATAACAATTTGTTGTGTTAACGGCGACTGCGACTGAAATGAACCGTAGTTAGAAGTAAAATATTGCCTTGTTTCAGCAGAAGCCCTGTTTGCATAGAAACTATTGAATTTGCCTTCAAGCAAAATACCAGCAGGAAGATTTTTTTTATTGTAAAGTTTTACATCCTCAATTGTTCTTAATTCCTGCAGGCTGATGATGGCAGGTGTACTTACAAACTTTGCATTTTCGCTGGATGAGAGAAGAACTGTTTTGGTAATGCCTTCGGCTTTAACAGTATCAAGCGTATTGGTAAACTGACTTAAAACAGGCTCAAGATTTTTTGTAATGGGATGTTGATTACTTGCAACCAGCAGCGGATAATAGTTAAACGGAACATCGGCCAGTTGCGGCTGACCACCTGCGTTACCAACAACAAGCTTGCTTAGATCACACTGCTGATCCTGTAACAAATCCCTGTTGATACGAATGCCGTACTTAAACAAAATATCATCGAGATTTAAACCCCGGTCATAAGCAAGTGTTTGTGCTGTATATGCAAGAGTGTCTTTTTCTGCATACAGCATATCAAGCATCCAGATCACTTTTCCACCCTGCATAATGTACTGGTCAATTTTCATTTTTGCAGAATCAGAAAAAGGTTGTGACGGTTTTACAATTAACACAGCCGACATTTCTTTAGGTATAACCGGGTGGCTGTTCAGGTCTAACGTATGAAAATTATAATCGCTGCTTAATACCTGTACAAGGTCATAGATTTCTGGACCGCCGGGTTCTCCGTTTCCTGTTAAATAGCCAACAACCGGTTTTTGTTTTCGCTGAATTTTTTCAATTGCGTCTGCAAATTTAAATTCAAGTAAGGCTTCGGCATTGCTGATGCTTTTTGCCTCGTCGGTAACCAACCGGCCTGTTAAGGGATCACGACTATACTCCGTTTTTCCACTCAGCAAATCAACAGCAATAATTTTGTCTTCGTAATGAATGATAGCCGATGGATAAATAACACGCTGTGTTTTTGCTTCTTCTTTTTCCTGCACTTCAAGTGTATAAGGCATAATGCCCAATGTTTTCAACGAATCTGAAATAAGCTGCTGCGTTACTTCTTCATTAAAATTTGGGCGTGCTTGTTTCAAACTGTCAATATTAACTCCGTTATATCTTAAATCATTCAGCACATTGTTCAGCATGGCAGCCTTTGCTTCATCTGTAAACAGTTCATCAACCGATTTATAATTTACCTGCAGCTTGTTGCCGCTGTATTCTTTCATCTCATCTAAAAGATCGCTTGTGCTGTTTTTCAGTTTTCTGAAAGATGATCGGAAGTCGCCTTTCAGAAACACATCAACCGTAATTGTTTCCTCAATATTTTTTAATAATATTTTTGTTTGAGGCGAAAGTGAATACCTTTTTTCTTTAGTTAAATCGAGCCTGAACTTAAGTAAACCTGCCAGCATGTTTACAACAAAGAGCGCTGCCAGTAATACAAGCCACCCGTATTTATTGGAAAATAGTTTCATTGTTGATCTTGTTACTTTTTGCGGCTGATATGCTGAACGGTTAAAAAAAGTGTAAAAAAGGTAATGCTCAGAAAATAGATAACATCTCTGCTATCGATTACTCCTTTTGATAAACTGCGATAATGAAAATCCATACCCAGCATTTCAACGTAGTAATCGGCTCCTGAGCCAACCAGTTTGCTTAATGCGGTAAAGCCGCTGTATAAAACAAAGCAAAAAAAAGCGCTGAGTAAAAAAGCAACAACAGGGTTACTTGTATAGCTGCTGCAGCAAAGCCCTACCGATGTAAATGCCCCCGACAGGAATAACAAACCTATATACGAGCCAATGATGCCACCAGTGTCGGGCAGAGCACCTTCAGCAGCCAAGGCTTTCATGGCAAAATAATAGGTGAGTGTTGGCAGAATGGCAATGATGACTACAATTAACGAAGCGATGTATTTTCCGAGAACAATCTGCCAGGGTGTGAGCGGTCGTGTAAATAATGTTTCAATGGTTCCGGTTTTCCATTCATCGGGGAAAAGGCGCATGGTTACCGATGGGATGAGCAATAAAAGGATATAGGGGGCCAGGTTGAAAAAATTTTCAAGAGTTGCATAACCATAATCAAGAATATTAAAACTTGAAAAAACGAACAGGAAGAGCCCGTTCAATAAAAGAAAAAGGATGATGGTGATGTATCCTGTAAGGTTGCTGAAAAACTGCCGGAATTCTTTTTTACAAATTGCCCACATAGGCAGCAAAAATAAAGGAAACGGGTAAGTTGCTGCCAGAAGCTTTTACTAAAATGAATGACTTTCCGGGTTTTTTAATAAAAATGAAATGAACAGGAGCAAATAATCTGTTACAAGGCGGGATTGGCTAAGTGAAATAATGTTAATTTTTCACCCTTATAATAAGTGATTTTTGAACTTAAAAACTTATTTTAGCCATCTTAATCAGCATGATCCAACCCTGTAAAAATTTCACCTTTTTTAAACCCATATCCTCCAAATTTTACCTGAGAGCTGACGGCAATCAATTTTGATAACAACAAATTGAAAACCGGATGGGAAAGTTATTGTTTAAAAGAATGAATTTTTATTACAGAATTTTTCTTTGTATTATTTTTTTAGGTTTTTTTGATTCTGTCTTCGCACAAAGCGTTTGGACTAATCCAATAACTTCAACAGATCCAAGTTTGTCTGATCCTTTTACAAGCGGGGACATTGTGGATGTTAATCTTAATGTTTCAGGAATAGGGCGTGGTACTGGAATATCTGCAGTTACAGCAGTAGATAGATATAATGCCAGCGGATGGAATAGTGCCACTTTAGATGTGAACGATTACTTTTCTTTTACTTTGACTCCTAACTCTACCTTTCTTCTTAATTTAAATAGTTTTGTTTTTACTTCACAGACTTCAGGTACAGGGCCGATTACTTTTGCACTTCGCTCAAGCTTAGATGGATTTGCTTCTAATATTGGCTCAATTACAAATTCAACAGGGGCAACTATTGACCTTAGCTCGGCTTTATATCAGAATATTAGTTCTTCTGTAACTTTTCGCCTGTACGCTTGGAACGCATCAGGTAGTAGTGGAACTTTTAGTGTTAATAGTTTTTCTTTCAATGGTTCTGTTGTTTCAACTAATACAATCTCAACAACTTCTTTAGCATCCAGTTCTTTTGCTTTGGCTAATTGCTCTTCTACATCTTCTTCGTCCTTAAATTTTTCTTCAACCGGAATCTTTAACACGGGTAATACTTATTCTGTGCAATTGTCCAATTCTGCCGGCTCTTTTAGTTCTCCAACAACTATTGGAACACTAAGCAGTACATCCAATTCAGGAACAATCGATTTTACAATTCCTGCTGGGCTATTAACAGGGTCAGGTTACTTTGTACGGGTTGTAAGTAGTAATCCTGCTGTAACATCTGCTTCATCATCTGTCAGTATAACTCAGAATGGCTATTGTGCATCAAATTCAACAGATTACTTTCGTTCTCGTCAATCGGGAAACTGGGGAACCGCAAACACATGGGAATCTTCTGTTGATGCTGTTAACTGGATAACGGCTACGCTTAACCCAACAAGCACTGCTAATACAATTACAATCAAAAACGGGCACACTGTTACGATTGATGCTTCAATATCTGCCGATCAGTTAATAATTGAAAGCGGTGGAATACTGATTCATACCAATACTAATACGTTTACGCTTAACGATGGTACTGGTACGGACATGGATATTTATGGAACATATGTTATTTACGGATCAGTGCCGGCAGGTTCAGGGACTTATGTTGTTGAAAATGGCGCTTCTATACGAGCTGATGGAAATTCAGGAGGAACAGCAGACAATATTGCCTGGAGTTCAAATACAAGAGTATTATTTAAAACGGGCAGTATATTTAATTGGAATACTACTTTAGCTTTTAATACAAGCGGGATTACTTTTTTCCCTGACAACTCAGAAAAGCCAATTTTCAAAATCAGTTCAACAATGGGAACTATTGGTGGGGCCTCTAACACCATAATAAATGGTTTGTTGGAAATGAATGGGTCTGTAACCTGGGGAAGTGCGGGAACAAAGACATTTCGTGATGGAATTATTGGCTCAGGTGCGTTGGTACAGGATAATACTTCCGGCTCATTTATCATAAATGGAACATCGGCTCAGTTGGGAGGTTCGGGCATAATAACTTTGGGAAATAGCAACGGCCTGCAAATTATAAGTCCGGCTATTGTTTCGCTTATATCAGACAAAACTATCAATGGCTCCGCTTTTCCCTTTAATGTCAATAGCGGTGCTACTTTAAACTGCTCAACTTTTGTGGTGTCGGGCTCGTCAAACTTTTTCCTTTCTGCTGATGGTAAATTAGGAATTGGTTCGCCCAATGGAATTACTTCCGGATCAGCTTCAGGTAACATCCAGACAACAGGACGCAGTTACAGCAGCAGCGCTAATTACATATATAACGGAAGTGAAAACCAGGTAACAGGTAATTTCACAACAACACCCGTTGCAAATACAGTTTATTCGCTTACTGTTGCAAATACAGGTAGTAGTGGAAATAATACAGTTACATTATCCATTAATAATACAACTGCAACATTGTTGTATCTCAATAACGGTTTTTTTGCATCAGGCACCAATCAAACATTAAAAGTTGCAAATAACGGGATTGTTTATGGCAACGGCGGAAATAATCCAAACAGTGCCAGTGCAGGTAATATAGAATTTACAGGGGCAGGTTCAACAAACGGATATGCTGAGCAAAATCCAAGTTTGTATTCGGTAATTTTAAATGGAGGTGTTGATTTTAATGGTTCGCCCAATACTCACACAGCGGCTATTATGAACCAGCTACAGCTAAACAGTGGTGCTTTCGTAACTGCTGCTCCTTATTATAATTCCGGGTCGTCTCTTGTGTATAATACCGGGGGAACATACTCCAGAAATGCGGAGTGGGGAAATACAGTTGGACTACCGGGTTATCCTTACAATGTAACGGTGCAGGCCAATACTATACTTGATCTGAATACAAATTCAATTTCAATTGCACAGCTTGAAATGGGAGGAGACCTTACAATTGGCAATTCTACAGGCTGGGGTAAGGTTTATATGAATAACAGTATGAATAAGCCGCTTTCCGTTGGAGGTAATTTGATTATTGGTTCGGTTGATGCGTTATCTAATTCAAGTGAATTGTCTTTATCTTCATCAATTGGCGGCGATTTGTGGTTGTACGGAAATTTCAGCAGGTACAACGGAAGTTTTTATACAGATAATGACAGGGCTGTTTTCTTTAAAGGTGCAGCCAATGCATCAATCAGCACACCAAATATTGCCATTACCCCAACAGATCCCACACAAAACTTCAGTTATGCTGTGGTCGATAAATCAACAGGAGCCGAAATCATAACACTTAATTGCCCTGTTGGAATTATTAAGCTGGTTACTTTTAATAAAGGCATTATTACTTCGTCGGCAAATAATCCTTTGGTTGTATTTGATAATGCCAATGCAACCGGAGCAAGTACATCTTCTTTTGTAAACGGTCCGGTGAAAAAAATAGGGGATGATGCTTTTAGTTTCCCTGTTGGTAAATTGGTTTTCACAACGCCTCATTACAGGTTGATTGGAATTTCAGGGCTTTCATCTGATCCGTCAAATGCGTTTACTGCTGAGTTTATGCGTGCAAATTCCCGTTTACTGGGCGCAGTTAATTCTCCGGGGCCTCCGCCTTTGCAATGGGTTAGTCAATGTGAATACTGGAAACTTGATCGAAATACCGGCTCATCCTCCGCAAATGTTACACTTAGCTGGTCATCACAAAGTCCTTGTAACCAGGCCTATGTTAACAATCCTCAATACCTTGTTATAGCACATTTTGATGCTGTTTCGGGAACATGGAATTCCCATGGTAACAATGGAGGTTATACCGGGGATAATTCTGCCGGAACTGTAACCTGGAATGCAGTTTCTTCTTTCAGTCCATTTTCATTAGGAACAACCGATGTAAGGTATAACCCTTTACCTCAGGTTTTAAATCTTGTTTCATTTTCTGCCGTTTCACGAAAAGCAGATGTTTTAATAGAATGGAGTGTTATGAATAACAACGATCAGGATGAATATATTCTTGAGCGTAGTAAAGATGGAGTCAATTTTGAGGTGCTGAAGGTAGTTAGCTCAAAAGTAATTCTTAATCTGGCCTCCTATTCTGAAGCCGATACAAAGCCTTGGTATGGATGGAATTACTACCGAATTCAGGTTTACGATAAACAAAACAGGCAAAAAATTTCGCAGTCGGTTAAAGTATGGTACGGGCTTGGTGAGCAAATCAGGATAAGCCCGAACCCGGCATCAGAAAAAATTGTTATAAATTTCTCAGAACCACGCAGCATTTACAGAATTGATATTGTCAATATATCCGGCCAGGTACTAAAACAGGTAAATGCCATTCAGTTTATAACTGAAATTAATATATCTCAATTGCAAGCGGGAATGTATTATCTGCGTATTCTGGATAAAAATGGGCTCATTACAAGGCCTTTTGTCAAAAAATGACGACCCGAAACCAACTGCCTAAAAAGCCCCCGACCTTTGCGTTGGGGCTTTTGTTTTTACACATTGTGATATTATACAGCGAAACTTTCGCCACAACCACAGGTTCGTGTTGCATTTGGATTATTAAAATGGAAGCCTTTACCGTTTAAACCATCACTGAAATCAAGAGTAGTATTATAGAGATAAAGAAGGCTTTTCATGTCGGTTACTACCTTAACTCCATTGTCTTCAAATATCTGGTCTCCAGGTTTTGATTCGTTATCGAAATCAAGTTTATAGCTCAAACCGCTGCATCCTCCTCCAACAACACTTACCCTCAAAAAATAAGCATCTTCATTTTCCACATTTGCTTTTTGTAAAAGCACCGCAACTTTTTCCTTCGCCTTTTCAGTAACAAAAATCATAATTCGGTTTATTATTGTTTATCATCTGTTGAACCTTTCTATCAAAGATTCCAACTTTTATAAATGCAAAATTAAGTAAAATGAAAAAGACGGCTGTTGTACTGTTATTCTGCAGTGTCAGTTCTTAATGCAGTTATAATTTTGGTTAGTTCCTTTATTACATCTTCTATTTCCTCATTTGTTGTCGTTAAACCAATGCTGAAACGTAAGGAGCTTTTACATTCCTCCGGTGTTAGCCCCATTGCCTGTAGCACATGGCTTGGATGTTGTGAAGCACTTGTACAGGCACTACCTGCCGAAACTGCAATTTTTTTTGAAATTCGGGGAAGCAAAAGAGAACCTGGAATTTTTTTAAAGTTCAGGTTGGTTGTATTGGGAATACGGTTTTTTTTGCAACCATTAATTGTTACATCTTTTAGCTGAAGCAAACCTTTCTCTAATGTATTTCTCAGCAATGCCATTTTGGCAACTCTCATTTCCATTTCTTCATTTGCTAATGAACAGGCTTTGCCAAATCCAACAATTCCTGGAACATTGAGTGTCCCGCTACGCAGATTTCTTTCATGTCCACCTCCATCAATTTGTGCTTTTATGGCAACTCTTGGATTTTTTCTTCTTACATAAAGAGCACCTGCACCTTTTGGGCCATATAGTTTATGCGAGGAAAAAGCCAGCAGGTCAATATTTTCAGTTAAAACGCTGATCGGGATTTTTCCTGCAGCCTGCGTTGCATCACAAAAAAACAAAACCTTACTTTCCTTCGCAATCTTTCCAATATCAGCTATAGGATGCACAACACCGGTTTCATTATTGGCATACATGAGTGATATCAGAATCGTATCAGGCTTAATCGTTTTTTTCAGCAGGCTCAGATCAATCATTCCTTCATGATTAACCGGCAGATAAGTGATGTCAAATCCTTTTTTTTCAAGAGATGCACAGGTGTCAAGAACAGCTTTATGTTCTGTTGTACATGTTATGATGTGATTGCCTTTTCCACTATAAGCATCTGCTACTCCTTTAATAGCAAGGTTTATGCTTTCTGTAGCACCGGAAGTAAAGATGATTTCTTCTTTTATTGCTCCTATTAAATTGGCAACCTGTTCTCTGGCTATTGTTACAGCTTCTGCTGCGATCCAACCATAAGCATGTGAATTGCTGTAGGCATTTCCAAACTTTTCTGTAAAAAATGGCAACATTGTTTCCAGCACTCTTGGGTCAACAGGAGTAGTGGAATTGTAGTCAAGATACAGAACAGATTTTTGTACAGCCATCGTACAAATTTATACCGATGCTGTGTAAATTGCTTTCAAAAAAATCATGCAAAAGATTGAACATATTGGAATCGCTGTAAAAAAGTTGGATATATCTGTCCCTCTATTCGAAAAACTGCTGAATACAGTATGCTATAAAACAGAGAGTATTGAATCGGAAAAAGTGAATACTGCTTTTTTTAAGAAAGGAGAGACAAAAATTGAATTGTTGGAAAGTACCGATCCGGGTGGAGTAATTGCGAAATTTATTGAAAGAAAAGGAGAGGGCTTACATCACATAGCATTTGATGTAAGCGATATTGAAGCTGAAATGAATCGATTGCAGGCTGAGGGTTTCGTTTTGCTTAATGAAATACCTAAGAGTGGTGCAGATAATAAGCTCGTATGTTTTCTTCATCCTAAAGGAACCAATGGCGTTTTGGTGGAGTTGTGCCAGGAAAAAAAATAGCCATCTGCGAGGATGGCCATTTAAAATAAGTTTAAAGCTGCTATTTGTTATTGCTTTATTAACGGTGTGCTTTCTACAACAGAACCATTTTCTACAACCTGTAAAAGATAAAGACCTGATCTGAGCATCGACAAATCAATCTGAATAGTATTGCTGTTTATTGCCGTATTAAATGTTTTCACCTTCATACCTGAAGCATCAATCAAAAATACTTGCTGCCCTGATTTAAAGTTTGTTTTTGAATATATATTAGCAGTTCCGGAAACCGGATTTGGGTAAATGCTGATATTTTTTGCCGACTGGCTTTTGGTTACATTAACAATATCGGAATAGGCAAATGCACCATCAATATCGACCTGTTTAAGGCGATAAAAACTTGTTCCGGATAGCGGGTTTTTATCAGTAAAAGAATAACTTGTTTTTATAGAAGAATTACCAACCGATTTTACAGTGCCTATTTCAGACCATGTTTTCTGATCTGCACTTCTTTCAACAATGAAAACTAAGCTATTGATTTCCTGTATAGTTCCCCAATCGACTGTGATTTGATATGGATTGGTTTGATTGACCTTTATAAAATCAAACATTGCGGGCAAAACACCTTGACCAATTGATGGGCTTGCAACATAAGTTGGTCCGGTAAGATTATTCTGTGTTGTTGATCCAGGCCCTCCCCAAAGTACTGTTGGTCCAATTTGAATTAAATCAGAACTTCCGTTTGCTGCATACACAGTACCGCCGGGCCAAATCTGAATAAAACTAAAGCAAGCTAAGTATAACTTGCCCGAAGGTTCAAAAACTATCGAACCACATACAAATATGTTAAGACGAGGTGATTGAGTAGAATCAGAAGGAGTGGGACAAGTGCTGCTTGTATAAACATTGTTTTTTACGTATACAGAATACCCGGTTGGAATGCAAACTATATCATCATCCTTTGGAATTGTGCCCCCATTCCAAGTATTAGGGTCGTTCCAATACCATGTTCCTGTGGTATGTACAGGCCATTTTGTACAATTTGTAGTCATTGTTGCACAAGTTGGATATTTGAAGCTATAAGGCCAATACACCTGCGCAGAAATGCTGAGTGAAAAAATGATAAAAAAAGATAAAAGTAAAAGTCGTTTCATATACGGAACTAAAATTTAGCGTAAACATTAAACGGCTCTTTTCAGCGGGTTGGACTCTGTATTATAGGGGGAAATTGGAAATGGAGGTTGTTCTAAAGGATAAGAATAGACCGTAAAATTACGGAAACATCCGAAAATAACAACTAATTAATTTAAAAGTTTTTCCATTTTCATGCTGCGTGATCCCTTGATAAGGATATAAGTGTTTTCAAGTAATTGATTGTGAAACCAATGGCTGGCTTCATCAGAGGTTTTAAAAAAAAGAAAATTCTCATGTGTTTTTTCAAAATCACCACCAACCAGTGCTACTTTTTCCCATTTGTACCTGTTTATTAGGTTAATCAGTTCCTGGTGTTCAGCTAAACTTTCAGGCCCAAGTTCGGCCATTGCCCCAAGCATCAGCATTTTTTTAGGAGCGTCGATTTTGGCAAAATTTTCAATAGCAGCTTTCATGCTCGCCGGGTTAGCATTATACGCATCCAGAATAATTTTATTTGAACCTTTTTCAATTAGCTGGGATCTGCTGTTTGAGGGGATGTAACTTTCAATAGAATGCTTAATTTTTTCAGCAGGCACTTTAAAGTATTTTCCAACCGCAACTGCTGCGAGAATATTGGGAAGATTGTACTCTCCAACAAGTTGGGTATGAATTACATTAATCTCAGGGTCATGATCAATTTTTACTTTTATGAAAGGATCACTTTCAATCATTTTTCCCGTAGTTTCAGCATCAGAAGTGCCGTATGTTATTTTTTTACTAATGCCACGGCTCATTTCTTTCAGATACTCAAGGTCTGAATTTATAAAAATTGATCCGTTAGTTTCTCTGATGAAATCATACAATTCGCCTTTTCCCTTTTTTACTCCCTCAATTCCACCAAAACCTTCAAGGTGTGCTTTACCAATATTATTTATAAGGCCAAACGTAGGCAATGTGTATTTGCAATAGGAAGCAATTTCTTTCTGATGATTAGCGCCCATCTCAATAACGGCTATTTCTGCATCGGGTTTTATTTTTAAAATTGTAAGAGGAACACCAATATGATTGTTCAGATTCCCTTCGGTAGTATATGTTTTGTAGTGAGATGAAAGAACTGTATGTATAAGCTCCTTTGTAGTTGTTTTACCATTACTTCCCGTAATGGCAATAAAAGGTATATGAAATTGCTGCCTGTGATATTTGGCTAATTGCTGAAGCGTTTGCAGCACATTATCCACTTTAAATATCCGCTTATCTTCACTTTGTATTTCCTCATCTGCAACTACAGCCGCAGCTCCAAGTTCTATGGCTTTCAGGGCAAAACTGTTACCGTTAAAGTTGTCTCCTTTTAAAGCAAAAAAAATCTCGCCTGATTTTAGTTTCCTTGTATCAGTCTGTATAAACGGATGTTGAAGAAATACTTGGTAAAGTTCCTGTATCAGCATAAACTCAAAGATAGCTTTTGGGATAAAAATGATGTTGAATATTTGTT
Organism: Chitinophagaceae bacterium UBA1953; assembly: GCA_002336115.1. Lineage (GTDB taxonomy): Bacteria > Bacteroidota > Bacteroidia > Chitinophagales > Chitinophagaceae > Lacibacter. The sequence continues at coordinate 214,288 of DDEN01000041.1, read as the reverse complement.
GTTTTTTTATCTTGAAGCAGGATAGATGATCAATTGAGGTTTATTTTTATAAACTAAAAAACCCTTTGCAATCGCAAAGGGTTTTATTAACATTCAATAACTTAATTTCTTTTCCTGTTGTTTTGTTTCCTTTTCTGGAACCAGTTGCCGGTTTTTCGTCCATTACCTTCCTGGCTGCCATATCGGGTCATTGCACAACGGAAACCTATGGTAGAGCTGCTTTGATCTTCTTCAAGGAAGCGGCGTGTTCCGGGGCTTAACCAGTATGCACGGTCGTTCCAGCTACCACCTTTATAAACACGGCTCTTATCACTAACCAATGTTGTAATTCCATAACCATACTGAACCTGGCTCAATGAGTCACCATCAAGGTAGTTGATGGCATATCCTTGTTGGTAATTTCTACGATTTTTCACTTCTTCCTCAGTTTCATCACGGTACTTAATACGACCAAGAGAATCTCTTTCGGGTTTTCCTGTGCTCAAATCCATGCGTTGAAATTTATTACCACGATAAGTATTAAAGTCATCGCCATCAGTAGGAGTAAGAGGTCTGTAAACGTCGGCAACCCATTCGCTTACATTACCTGCCATGTTATAAAGGCCAAACCCATTAGGGTAAAATGAATTAATTGGGCCGGGTATAACTGCACGGTCGTTCAAACCACCTGCAACACCCATATTATCACCTGCGCCACGCTTAAAGTTTGCGAGGAACTGTCCTTGCCACGAACTGCGTTTTGCATCACGAAGACCATTTACGTTCTGTGCCCATGGATAAACTTGTTTGTTTGCGGTTAACTCTTCCCCACGACGTTTTTCGCTACGGCGGGGGTTCGGGTTCTGTGCAATATACCCGTATGCAGCATATTCCCACTCAGCTTCTGTTGGCAGACGGTAGTCTGGGAGAAGAATTCCTTCTTCAAATGAAATAGAAGTGGGAACCTGTTTTGTAAGAGGATCTTTATAAGTTTTGAGCGATTTGCCAGGAGTTGCCTGGTATTCGCCTAACAAATAAGCTTTTGTATTGAAGTTATCCTGACCGCCACCCTGCATTTGTTTCTGCATTTCGGCTTTTTTGTTTGTAATGCCCTTTTCATACAGGATGTTTTCATTCACCCTGTCTGAACGCCATAAACAATAATCATAAGCCTGTTTCCAGCTAACACCTACAACGGGATATAAATTATAAGATGGATGACGGAAATAATAATCAACATAAGGTTCATTATAAGCCAGTTCGCTTCTCCAGCATAATGTATCTGGCAAAGCATGGTTGGTAATGGCTGTATCCATAAACACACGGTTGAGCCAATAGAGGTATTCACGGTAGTGAACATTGGCAACTTCTGTTTCGTCCATGTAGAATGACGCAACTGTTACACGGCGTGGGCTGTTGTTCCAGTCTCGCATCACGTCTTCTTCAGTGGCACCCATTGTAAATGTACCACCTTCAACAAAAACAAGCCCGGGCCCGGTTTTTTGTTCTTTTTCTTTTGAAACACGGAAACCACTGCCTGTAGGATCATTGTAAGTCCATCCGGTATTGGTTGATTTTTCCGGTTTCTTTTTAAATAAGTTACAGGAAGATAACAATGCGGCCCCAACTAAAAGGATTCCAAGATTTTTAATGCGGAAAAGGTTTTTCATCTTTTCGTTTTGATAGTTAACGAGTGAAATTCAAAATTATTATATTGGATTTTCATCCCAAATTTTGGTATGAGATCATCACAAACATAATGTAATCTTTTTGAAATTATTGCACATTAAACGTTCAATGTATAAATTTTAGTATTTCCGCTTTTATTTTTTTTAGTAGAAATACGGGCATTTGCAGCATTTTTTTGAAATATGTCATCTCCAGACTGAATCGTTTATATTTGTTCACGACACTATGCGTTACACAGCACTGTTATTGGCGATTTTTTTCTTCTTTAAAAGCACTGCCCAGCGTGTTTACAGCAACAATTCAGTGCTTGCAAATGGCAGTTGGTATAAGGTTTCAGTAAAAAAAGCCGGTGTTTATAAAGTTGATGCTGCTTTTTTGCAGTCTTTAGGTATCAGTACTTCCGGCTTATCAAGCAACAGCATACGATTGTATGGGAATGGCGGGCAAATGCTATCTGAGGCAAATAATATTTCCCGTGCAGATGATCTTTCTGAAAATGCCATCCAGGTGGTTGATGGTGGAGATGGCCTTTTTAGTGGAACAGATTATTTTCTTTTTTATGCTTCCGGGCCTGATTCCTGGGTAAAAGATTCGGTTAACCAGCGCTTTCGACACCAGAAAAATCTTTATTCAAAAGAAGCATTCTTTTTTATTACTATTGGCGGAACCGGCCTGCGGGTACAAAATATCAACAACAGTAGTTTATTGCCCGGCTCTGTAATAACCAGTTTCAAAGACAGATATGCTTATGAACTGGATACTGTAAATTTTCTAAAAAGCGGTAAGGAATGGTATGGTGAAGAATTCAGTAATGTACCCGGCTTAACCCTTACCAGAAATTTTTCAGCAAGTTTCCCCAATCTTGTAACTTCTGCTCCTGTTACAATGGTTTCAAATGTGGCGGCAAGGAGTACCGGCAGTAACAGCTCATTTCTTGTTAAGGCAAATGATGTTGCAGTTGCGCAGCAAACCATTCAACTGGTTGGCACAGGAACTTACGACCCCATTGCATCACCTCACGAACTTGTTACTTCTTTCACATCAAATCAGCCAGGCATTACTATTCAATATACCTACCAGCCGTTGAGCGTAAATGCTCAGGGTTGGCTGAACTGGTTTGAGCTGTTCCCTGTAAGGCAGTTAAGTATGAATGGGGTGAATCAGCTTTTGTTCCTGGATTGGGAATCTATTGGGGCAGGAAATGCAGCCGAGTTCAGGCTTCAGTCGGCATCAACCGGTACAGTAGTTTGGGATATTACGGATCAGCTAAGGCCAGCTAATGTTCAGGGAAATATTACCGGAAACGAATTCCGGTTTATTAACCGTAATGAGCAACTTCATGAGTATGTTGCATTTAACCCGCAGGAATTTCTTGTGCCAACTGCAATTGGTAAAGTCAGCAACCAGAATCTGCATAGCTCATCACAAAAAGAGTACCTGATTGTTGTAAATCCTTTATTGCTAACCGAAGCACAGCGCTTGGCTGCATGGCATCAGCAAAATCAATCATTAAGCGTGCTGGTTGCCACTACAGACCAGGTGTTCAACGAATTTTCTTCGGGTACACCCGATCCGGTTGCAATAAGAGATTTTGTAAAAATGTTTTACGACAGGGCGGGTGGTGACACCTCAAAACAACCCCGGTATTTGCTGCTTTTTGGTGATGCTTCATACGATTACCAGAACAGGATCAAGAGTAATACAAATCTTGTACCCTGTTATGAAAGTGCTTCATCATTAGATCCGCTCTCGACTTATACTTCTGATGATTTTTTTGGTTTTCTGGATAATGGGGATAACATCAATCAGTCGTACCCGGTAAATATGCTGGATATTGGCATTGGACGTATTCCCGCAAAAACGGTTGATGAAGCCCGTTATGTAGTTGATAAAATTATCCATTACAGCGATAAAGATTGTTTTGGCCCTTGGCGAAATGAAATAACATTGGTGGCTGATGATGAAGATAATAATATCCACCTGAGTGATGCTGAACTGCATGCACAACTCATTCAGCAGAACAATAATTTTAATATTGCAAAGATTTATCTTGATGCTTACCGCCAGCAAAGCGGCAGTGGCGGCAGCCGTTATCCAGATGTAAATACAGCTATCAATAATAATATTTTTTCGGGAACCTTGATATGGAATTACAGCGGTCATGGAGGCTCAAAAAGACTTGCCGAAGAAGATATTCTTGACCCGGATATGGTAAACAGTTGGACCAACAAAAACAAACTCCCCTTGTTTATTACTGCTACATGTGATTTTGCTCCTTATGACGATCCTTTAAATAACTCAATTGGAGAAAGCATTCTGCTGAAAGAAAAAACAGGTGCAATTGCCATGATGACCACTACAAGAGTTGTATTTGCTTTCAGTAACCGGATCATCAACAATAATTATTTGAAAATGGCTCTGGCCACAGATCAGAATGGAGTTTTTCCAACATTAGGTGAGGCGGTGAAAAGGGCAAAGAATTACACATACCAGAACTTCGGCGATTATATCAATAACCGCAAGTTTACCCTTTTGGGCGATCCTGCGTTACGGCTGGCCTTTCCTGTATTAAAAGTACGTTCAAAACAAATCAATAATCAGCCGCCTTCTTCCGACACATTGAAAGCATTGGATCGTTATACAATTAAGGGCGAAGTAACTGATGTGTCAGGGAATCTTCTTACCAGCTTTAACGGTAATGTATATCCTGTAATTTTTGATAAACCCCAGTTGTCTAAAACGTTAGGGAATGATGCGGCAAGTCCGGTTGTTTCGTTCAGCAATCAGTCAAATATCATTTTCAGAGGTAAGGCAAAAGTTGTAAACGGAAAATTCAGCTACAGTTTTGTTGTTCCTAAAGATATTAATTACCAATATGGCAATGGAAAAATCAGCTATTATACGGAAGATGGAGTGAAAGACGGAGCTGGAGCTGAAACTTCAATTATAGTTGGCGGAGCATCAAACAATCCTGTTACTGACAATATTGGCCCCGTAATAAAAGGGTGGCTAAATGATGAAAAGTTTGTTAATGGCGGGATTACCAATGAAAACCCGGTTTTACTTCTGAAATTATCCGATTCAAGCGGAATTAATACTGTTTCAACAGGTATTGGTCACGACCTGGTAGCTACAATTGACAATGACAACAACCAGTATTTTGTTTTAAACGACTACTATGAAGCTGAAACAGACAGCTACCAGAAAGGAACAGTACGATTTCAGCTTCAGAACCTGACCGAGGGAAACCATACCTTGAAAATAAAAGCCTGGGATGTGCAGAATAACAGCGGTGAATACGAACTTGAGTTCAGAGTGGTAAAAGACGGAGATTTAAAGCTGGCGCATGTTTATAATTATCCCAACCCGTTTACAAACAGAACAACATTCATGTTTGAGCATAACAGGCCGGGCGATAATCTGCAGATATTAATCCGTATTTACACTGTTTCGGGAAAGGTTGTAAAAACAATTACCCGCACAATAAATAATGAAGGAAACCGTTCTTTTGAAATTGAGTGGGACGGGAAGGACGATTATGGACAGAAAATAGGCAGGGGAGTTTATATTTACCAACTGGAAGTAAAAGATTCAAATGGTAAAAAGCAGTCCGCACTGCAAAAATTGGTTGTCCTTTAAATGCTATCTGTCCTGTCTTACTAAGCTTTATTGAAAAAAACTTTTTATGCCCCAAATCAAAATGCTGAAGAGAAACAGATTTATCCTGACTTTTTTTCTCTCTTTTTATTCTGTAGCCTTGTTTGCCCAAACCACGCAATCCATTAATGTAGTTACAACCGCAGTTCCAATGCTCCGTATTTCGCCCGATGCCCGTGCAGGAGGTATGGGAGATGTTGGTATTGCCACTTCGGCCGATGCAAATGCATCGTTCTGGAACCAGGCAAAAATTCCTTTTGCATCACAGCCATCAGCTATTGGCTTAACATATACCCCATGGTTAAAAGATCTTGGATTAAATGATGTATTTATTGGCGCTGTAGCAGGGTATCATCAGATTAATGAAGATCAGGCTGTGTCCGGTTCGTTGCGTTATTTCAACTTAGGTAATATTCAGTTCACCGATTATTCAGGTAATCCAATTAAAACTGCAATGCCCCGTGAATGGTCAATTGATGGTGGTTACAGCCGCCGTTTGAGTGATAAACTTGGCATTGGAGTTGCATTGCGGTTCATTTATTCAAATCTTGCGAGTGGCTACAGTGAAGGTGGTGTAACCTATAAGGCCGGTACTGCTGTAGCCGGCGATCTTTCTTTTTTCTATAATGGAATAAACGAAGAAGGCAACGGGTTTACTGCCGGTGCTGTTCTCAGCAATCTTGGTAGTAAAATTCAATATACAAATGATGCAAGAGGCAAAGATTACATTCCTGCAAATTTTGGTATTGGCGGCGCTTATCAGAAAACAATTGATGAAACAAATAAAATCAGTTTCGGTATTGATATAAATAAACTGATGGTTCCCACTCCTCCAACCGATACTACTGCCAGTGCGCTTGAAAACTACCGTAATAAAAGTGTTCCGGCCAGTTGGTTCTCATCGTTTGGCGATGCTCCTGGCGGTTTTAGTGAAGAACTGAAAGAATTCCAGATATCGGCAGGCACCGAATACAGCTATAATGATCTGTTTTTTGCAAGGGCTGGGTACTTCTATGAATCAAAAACTAAAGGAAACCGCAAATATTTCAGTGTGGGTTTAGGTGTTAAATACAATCGTCTTGGTTTTAATTTCTCTTATCTTGTTCCTTCAGGTCAGGGTCAAACCCGTAATCCGTTAAGCAATACCACCCGTTTCAGCCTTGTATTTGATCTTGGTGGAGATGGCGGAACCGGTATAACAAATGATTAATGGTTCTAAAAGATATTTTGTTAAAAGCGGAGGTAATTTACCTTCGCTTTTTTATTTTTAAATATGGCATTGAGAATAGGAACTGGTATCGATTACCATCAGCTTGCTGAAGGAAGGAAGCTTTTTATTGGGGGTGTGGAAATTCCGCATCACAAAGGTGCATTGGGGCACAGCGATGCCGATGTGTTGCTTCATGCCATTTGCGATGCTTTACTTGGAGCCCTTGCGTTAGGCGATATTGGAACCCATTTTCCCGATACATCAAACGAGTTTAAAGATATTGACAGTAAGATACTGTTGCAGCGATCATACAATAAAATCAGGGAAAAAGGGTATCGTGTGGTGAATGTTGACAGTACTTTGTGCCTGCAGGCACCTAAAATAAAGCCTTACATCAGCCTGATGCAGCAAACAATTGCCGCTATTCTTGAACTGGATGCAGATGCTGTTTCAGTTAAAGCTACCACAACTGAAAAAATGGGATTTGTCGGGAGAGAAGAAGGGCTTGTTGCAAATGCCACTGTATTACTCGAAAAAACGGAATCATGACGGTAAAAATTATCAACCGCTCGAACAATCCTTTACCCACTTATGCTACAGAGGGCTCAAGCGGAATGGATGTGAGAGCTTATTTGCAGGCTGCAATTGAACTGAAGCCAATGGAACGTGCATTAATTTCCACAGGACTTTATATTGAATTGCCTGATGGGTTTGAAGCGCAGATAAGACCACGAAGCGGACTTGCTGCCAAGCAGGGCATTACATGTCTTAATACCCCCGGTACAATTGATGCCGATTACCGGGGCGAAATAAAAATTATTTTAATTAATCTTGATAAACAACCGCACACCATCCAGAGCGGAGAGCGCATTGCACAGATGGTTATTCAGAAAGTGGAAAAAGTAAACTGGATGCTTTCCGAAGAAATTGATCAAACAACCCGTAATGCCGGAGGATTTGGCAGTACTGGAAAACAATAAAACTCATGAAGAAATTTTCTTTTGCTGCAGGATTGCTTTTGCTTATTGTTATTTTTTCTGCCTGCCGGTCAACCAGGAAATTACAACAGGCTATTGTTAAGAAAGATACTGTTGCAACTATAATACCGGATTTGTTGCCAACTCATGCTGATACAGTACGTATGGTTACTAACCTTATTTCAAGTGTTCAGAAAAACAGAATTGAGTTTACTACATTTTCAGCAAAGATTAAGGTTGATTATTTTAATTCAAAAGGACGACAGCCCGATTTTGTAGCCAATGTTCGCATGCAGAAAGACAGTATTATATGGCTTTCACTGGGAAATGAACTGGGCATTGAGGGCTTTCGTGTGCTGATTACTCCCGACAGCATTAAAGTATTAGATAAACTGGCCAATACGTACCAGGTTCGCCCTTTATCTCATATCCAGGAGCTGAGCCAGATTCCCTTTGCTTTTGCTGACCTGCAGAATCTTTTATTAGGCAACCCGGTTTTCTTTAACAGAGACAGTATTACTTCCTACACAAACAATGACAGGGGATATACATTGTTGAGTGTTGATGCTTTGTTTAAAAATCTCATCTCCATCAACAATAACTTTTTAATTGAGAAAAGTAAACTGGATGACAATGATCCTTCTCTTAACAGAACCTGCGATTTGATTTATACGGAATATGAAACAAAGGCAGGATTCCCCTTTTCTGCGTACAGAGAAATTTTTATTTCACAGCAGAATAAATTAGATGTTCAGTTAAAGTTTAAAGACTATAAGTTCAATGAAGTGTTAAGTTTTCCATTCTCAATTCCTAAAAAATTCAAAAGAATTTAGGGAGAGATACGTTTTCGCAGAACAGTGCGTTTACTCTTTTTAACCTGAAATAAGCTGAAAAAATTATCAAGTACTTTTAATAAATACAATGATAATTTTTTCGGCGAATAGCATGTGTCAATTAAAAACGGCAATAAATGCACACCTGAAACCTTAATTTTGTACTTTTTAAACCATGCCTATGCGGAAATTCTTTTTGTTTACGGCCTTCGTTGTACTGAATGTTGTTGCTTTTGCCCAGGATAAAACTGAGCTGGAGAAAAAACGCAAACAAACATTGCAGGAAATTGATATGCTCAATAACCAGTACAATGAAATTAAGAAGAACAAAAAAGAAAGTATAGGGCAGTTAACACTCATCCAGAATAAAATCCGTTTGCGTAACGAGGTTATTTCCACTATTAATAAACAGGTGCGGGCAATTGACGGCGACATTAACACTTCTTATGTTGAAATGCGCCGTTTGCAAAGAGATCTTGATACACTGAAAATGAACTATGCACAAAATGTGGTATATGCGTATAAAAACAGGAGCAGTTATGATTTTCTCAACTTCCTTTTTTCGGCCACCAGTTTCAACGATGCTGTTCAGCGTATTTCATACATGCGTGCATACAGGAATTACCGGGCACAGCAATTAGATGCCATTATTAAAACAGAAGAGCTTTATAAACAAAAAATTACACAACTAACCAATAACAGGAAGCAGAAAAATGTTGTACTCCAGGATCAGAATAAAGAAATGGGCGAACTGGTAAAGGATAAACAGGAACAGGATAATGTTGTGAAGAACCTTAAGAATAAAGAAAAAGAAATCAGTAAGAATATTGCCGCAAAAAGAAAACAGGCACAATCGTTACAGGCTTCTATTACAGCAATTATTAACAGGGAAATAGCAGCAGCAAAAAAAGAAGCCGAAGCGAAAGCTAAAGCAGACGCAAAGGCAAGAGCCGATGCCGATGCAAAAGCAAGAGAAAATGCAAAAAATAATCCTGTAGCAAATAACAATTCATCAATTGCTGCTACCACACCCAAAACAACTCCGGCTACAACAGCACCAGTAGTGAAAAAGGATGTAAGCTATCTTGAATATAATAAGGAAGATTTAGCATTAGGTAATAGTTTTGAAACTAATAAAGGAAGATTGCCATTCCCTGTTGATAATGGATATGTAGCCATTGGCTTTGGTCCGTATGTTGTTCCTGGTACAAATATTAAAGGAACTCAGGATTTTATTACCATCGCTTCTCCAGTTGGAACCGGCGTAAAAGCTGTTTTTGATGGTGAAGTTGTGAGTGTGTTTGATGTGGGAGGAATGAGTGCGGTAACTGTAAGGCATGGTAAATACTTCACTACATATAGTAACCTTTCAAGTGTGAACGTAAGTAAAGGGCAGAATATTAAAACCGGTCAAACAGTTGGTCGTGTTGGTACCAATCTCGATGGTGAAGGTCAGATTGATTTTATTCTTTCAAGAGAAAATCAGTTTTTAAATCCTTCCGGCTGGTTACGTCGCAGTAATTAATTAAACAGCGGCGTGAACAAAGCGTTCGTATAACTCTTCATACAAAGGAACAATGTGGTGAATATCGAATTTCTCTGCATGTTCCTTTGCTTTTTGTTTAAAGTTGTTCAGCGTTTCATCTCCTTTCAGAATATCAATGCCTGCTTTTACAAAGCCTGCAATATCACCCACATTGGCCATATAGCCTGTTTCGCCGTTAATGTTTATTTCAGGCAAACCGCCTGCATTGCTTGATAAAACAGGAACACCTGCTGCCATTGCTTCCAATGCTGATAATCCAAAACTTTCGCTTTCTGAAGGAAGAATAAATAAATCCGATATAGCCAGAATGTCTTCCATTTCCTGCTGCTTACCAAGAAAACGGATATCGTCGCAGGTATGCAGTTCACGGCAAAGTTCTTCAGCACCAGGTCTGTCGGGGCCATCGCCCACCATCAGTAATTTTGCAGGAACTTCTTTTCTTATGCCGGCAAATGTTCTGATCACATCGTTCACTCTTTTCACTTTCCTGAAGTTGGAAGCATGCACAAGAATACGTTCGCCATTCGGGGCAATGGCTTTCTTAAAAGCATCAAGTGGTTTTTTAGAAAAACGTTTTACATCAACAAAGTTGTAAATGACTTCAATTTCTTTTTCAATATTGAAACTATGGTAAGTCTCTTTACGCAGGTTTTCTGAAACTGCTGTTATGGCATCACTTTCATTAATGGAAAAAGTAACAACGGGTTCAAATGTTTTGTCTTTGCCAACCAGTGTTATATCGGTGCCATGTAATGTTGTAATAACCGGGATGTCTTTTCCTTTCTTACGAAGAATCTGCTTGGCCATAAATGCAGCGGAGGCATGCGGAATAGCATAATGTACATGCAACAGATCAAGATCGTTGTTCATCACCACATCAACCATTGTGCTGGCTAACGTAGTTTCATAAGGAGGGTAATCAAACAAAGGATAATGCGGTACCCTTACTTCGTGATAAAATATATTGGCGCAAAAACCACTTAAGCGTACGGGTTGCTGGTAGGTAATAAAATGCACCAGGTGACCTTTGTCGGCAAGTGCTTTTCCGAGTTCAGTTGCCAGAACACCGCTACCACCAAATGTGGGATAACAAACTATGCCAATTTTCATGTGTTATTTTTTTAGTGCGCCGCTTTGCGGCTGTTTTTTTATTGTTACGTAGTACGCCCAGATATTCATCATCAATTTGGTCTGCTTTGTTGATGGGCATTTCATTTTCCTTATTTTTTGCTACTGTTCAACATTTATCATGCCATTTAAACGGGCAGGATAAATTGACAGGTTAAGACGACGAAGGTAGTCATTTCAAATCAGTACATATTCCAGTATGCTGCCGTTTGTAAAATTTTACAGTCATCATTCAATCCTTTTTTTGCCGGTTGCCGGAGTTGTTTTACATTGGGCTTATTCTAAATCATACTGCATGAGATATATTATCAGCTCACTCCTGTGTTTTTTTTTAATTATTGAATTAGTTGCTCAAACAAATGATTCTGCTATGTTTAAGCGCATTTCAGATGATGTGTTTACCAACAGCAAAGCTTACCAGAACCTTTGGTTTTTATGTAAAAAAGTGGGGCCAAGATTAAGCGGTTCGCCACAAGCTGAAAAAGCCGTAAAGGAAACGTACAGAATGATGAAAGAATTGGGTGCGGATACCGTGTACCTGCAGGAATGTATGGTGCCGCATTGGGTACGTGGTGCAAAAGAAAGTGCTTTTATTGTTGATGTAAATGGCAAACCGGTAAACCTCAACATTTGTGCATTGGGCAACAGTGTTGGCACAGGTAAAAAAGGAATTAAAGCCGAAGTGGTGGAAGTACATTCGTTTAAAGAACTGGATGAACTGGGAGAGAAAGGTGTGAAAGGAAAAATTGTGTTTTATAATTTCCCGATGAATCCTACCAATATTGAAACATTCCGTTCGTATGGCGAGGCTGGTCAATATCGTGGACGTGGACCATCCATGGCTGCAAAGTATGGGGCAGTTGGAGCAATGGTGCGTTCGCTTGCAAGTAATATCGACGATTATCCGCATACCGGCACAACAACCTATAATGATTCATTTCCAAAAATTCCTGCCATTGCAGTTTCAACACGTCATGCAGAATATATCAGTAATGAACTGAAGAAGAAAAAAGGGTTGCAGATGTTTTTCAGAACTGAATGTGAAATGCTGGCTGATGCAAAAAGTTATAATGTGATTGGTGAAATAAAAGGAACAGAATTTCCCAATGAAATTATTACAGTAGGCGGTCATCTTGATTCATGGGATTTAGCGGAAGGCGCACATGACGATGGTGCAGGTTGTATTCAAAGTATGGAAATCATACGTGTGTATAAAGCACTTGGTATAAAGCCAAAACGCACCATTCGTGTGGTGATGTTTATGAATGAAGAAAACGGGTTGCGTGGCGGAAAGAAATATGGCGAAGTTGCGGCAGCAGATAAAAACAATAAATACATTTTTGCATTGGAAAGCGATGCCGGTGGTTTTACACCACGTTCATTTGGATTTACAAGTGGTGGCGCACCATTGCAGAAATTGAAGAACTGGGAACCTCTGTTTAAACCTTATGGTATATGTGAATTTGCTGAAGGTGGCGGTGGTGCTGATATTGGCCCGCTGAAAGAAACCGGAGCATTGCTTAGCGGACTTCGTCCTGATTCACAACGGTACTTCGATCATCATCATGCAGGTAATGATGTGTTTGAAGCAGTAAGTAAGCGTGAACTGGAACTGGGTGCAATTAATATGGTGCTGCTGTTGTATGTGGTGGATCAGTACGGGTTGTAATGTTTTATATTAATATCAGAGTTGTTTAAACATAATATGAAAGGGATAAAATTTTTGTAAAACAACTTTAACATTATTTCTATTCGGGTTTTTGTATTGTTACTTATTTTCAGTCAGTCAAGTAACCTGTTCTGAAATAATGAAAATGAAAAACAATTTATTAACCTGTTTGCTGCTAATCTGCATTACAGCTAATTCTCAACAAATCCGAAAATTCCAGATAATTGATTCTGCAACGAATGAACGGATACCTTTTGCAACTGTAAATGTCAGGAATCAATTATTCTTCGAAGCCGATAGTTCTGGTGAATTTATGTATGTTCCCAAAAAGAATGACACGATTTTAATTACATGTGTTGGTTATTTTGACAAGCAAATTATAGACTTATCTACCGGTCTTTCTGAAATTATCCTTGTTCATAAACCAATTGAATTGAACAGTGTGTATGTAGGTAAGTTTAAAACAATTCAAGTGGGAATAACAAATGCAAAGAAGGACTTTTCAATGGCTGCAAGTCATGGGTATCGTTCGGAATATGCTACCCATATTACGATTCCCGAAGAATTTAAAAAATATGCCATTCAGCGTATTTACTTCAGAGTTTATACTAAAAATGCCAAAACAGGAAATGTAAATCCTGTACGTGTTCATGTTTATAACGTAAATAGTGATGGAAGCCCTGGGGATGATTTGTTACAGACTGATATAGTTCTGTCTTCAATTATTTTGAAAGGGAAATATTTAGTTGTTGATATTCCTGAACCAAATAAAGTGCTTGATCAACGTTCTTTTTTTATCTCTATGCAATGGTTAAATATTCAGGAAGATACCATTGACTACAAACAACCACAAATTGCTTTTAAACGAAGCCAAAATAGTAAAACAACATGGATGCGGCAATCGAATCTTCTTCAATACTCCTGGTTAAAATTAGACAAATCAAATTTGCTTGTTTACGCTGATATTCTGGTTTATGAATAATCGGTTTCTTTGTGACTTTTACATTCTTTATCCAACACTTCAATTATTTTATTAAAATATGCTTTTGCACGGTCGGGTGTGCTGCCAATGCAAACAACACCCACTTTGCCATATTGCGATAGTGCGCCGATTAAATGGAAGGTTACACCTTCTTCTGTTGCACCATTGTAATGAAGTCCGTTGTAAATGGCGATGTCCATTAAATCATAAGGTGTAATCCCTTTATATGAATCACTTTGAAGATTGTCGGTGGCAATATAGTAACGTTGTTTGCCATCGTTCATATAAAACTTTCCTGAAGCTGCATCATAATCACCTTCAGTTAAAAACTGCAGCATAATGTACGGATGTGTTGTGCCGCCTTTGCGTAAATTAATCTCTGCAACGTAATGTTTCCATTGATTGTTTTCTTTTACACTCACAAAGTCAATTCCAAACCGGCCAAGTACACCATGTTTTTTTAATTCTTCTGCAATAGGGTACGCAATCACTGCAAGTTCTTTTGCATATTCTTCATTGGCAGGAAATGTGGCACCAAGAAAAACCTGCCCGTCTTCACCACCCATCATCTGATCGTGTGTGGAGAGAATATCAATTTGTCCTAACGGATTAATGCGGCATTGCACAGAAGGTGATGCTTTTATCTCCCCTTCAATAAACTCCTCAACAATTCCTCCTGTTGTTTCAAATTTGCTGATGAATGTTGAGGTGCCGAGTTGCGCAGCAATAACTTTTAACTGATCTTCGAATTTTTTGGAGATCCATTCTTCCAGATCATTGTTTGCAACAGCATTGTCATAAAAGAAAACAGCATTTCCATCACCTGAAAAACCATCATTCATTTTAATAACAGCTTTCTCAAGTTTCAGATTGCTTTTTTTTAACTGCACAAGACAGTGAACTATTTCGTTTCTGTTCCGCACATCTTCAAAACCATCAGGAGCGGGAGCGCCACAGGCTTTAAATATTTTACGGTTTCCGCTTTTTGTGCCAAGAAAATTAAGATCGGGATTGCAGGCGTAAACAGGTAAACCAAGTTTTACGGCAAGAACTCTTTCAAGTTCAGTTGTATTAAAGCAGGTGATGTGTGCCGGTGAATTTTGTGGGATACAATTTTTGATTCGTTCAATTAACCGTGGGCGTTCAAGAATTTTTTCGGTTAATGATTTGGCCGATGCGTCAAAACAACTCAGCAGTGTTAGCCGTTCTCTTGCATGAAAGCCGGTAATGCCCGGCAATAGATGCAGGTAATAATCAACAATTACAGGATCAATAGGTACACTTGTAACGTAAATAACATGTGTGCGTGGCATACGCAGAAGCATCAGTAAACAAAGCAGCCGTTCTTCGTAAAAAAAGTGGCCTCTTACTTTCGTTAAAATTTCCTGGTCAACGGTAAGGCTTGGAATAACAACAATTGTTTTCAATGCCATCTTATCGGGAAAAATTGTTGCAAATTCAGATGCAAACTGATTTTGCAATTGCTGAAAACGCTGTTTGTTATCTTCAATGTTTTCGTGTTGAAGCAATTTGTATATATTGGGCGAAAAAGTGAGCATGTTTGTTTTTTGTACAGCCATTTAAGGTAGCGATGAAGGGTTTTTTAATGAATGACTAATGTCAGTAACCCCTGTGACGTGAATTGGAGTTACCGTTTACCGACGGCAACCTGTCGTTAACCGACAAACCGTTTCTCTTAACCTTTCTTCTGTTGACTGGTGGGCTGCTGCATAATAATTTTGGTGAAAATTAATTGTTATGGCAAATTTTGAAAGAAGACAAGAAAAAGTTCATGACCGCACTACACTTGGCGTTATCATCCTTCTGATTGGCCTTTTTCTGTTAATGCGCAGGTCACACTTTTTCTATTTTCCCCATTTTGTTTTCAGTTGGCCTTTGATCTTGATCCTGATTGGATTAGTACTTGGATTTCGTGATGGATTTAAAAATAACAAATGGTGGATATTCATGTTGATTGGAGGTGTTTTTCTAATGCCGCACAATTTTCTTTTTTTGGGGTTCGGTCATCTTTTTTTCCCGGCTGTATTAATTGCTGTTGGTTTAATGATTGTGCTTAATAATAAAAGAAAAGAAGAAGAAAAACAGCAAACCAATAACTTCACTGAAATACAGAAATAATAACCAACCAGATAAAATTTACAGTTATGGCAAATTTTGAGAGAAGAAAAAGAAAGGTAAATGATCGGCTTCTTTTGGGCGTAATCATTATTGTTGCGGGTATCCTTATTTTATTACGTAACCTTAATGTCATGGTTGTTCCCGGATACCTGTTTACATGGCCAATGATTTTGATTGCTGTAGGATTGGTGATTGGTGCAAAAGATGGTTTCAGGAATAATACATGGTGGATTATGATGTTGATCGGCGGTTACTTTTTAGTAACGCATGCTAATCCTGATTGGCAATTCCGTCAATTCTTCTGGCCGGTAATTTTGATTGCAATAGGCCTTAGTTTTTTACTTGGCCGGAAAAAAAGAAGATGGATTGAAGATGAAACACAATCTCAGAATAATTATACAACCAGTACGCAATCAACCACCCAGAATTCATACACTACTAATGCACAGGCAACAATGTCTTCATCAGGATCATACAGCTCAGACAAAGTAATTGATGCGACGGCTGTATTTGGTGGCGTTAAAAAAAATGTTTACGCCAAAGATTTAAAGGGCGGGGATATAGCAGCAATTTTTGGTGGTGCTGAAATTAATTTAATGAATGCGGATTTTGATAAAGAAGCAAGGCTTGATGTTACCTGTATGTTTGGCGGGTGTACACTAATTGTTCCTTCACACTGGCAGATACGTTCTGATGCAACAGCAGTGTTTGGCGGTATTGAAGATAAACGTCCGCATACATCAGGTGTTAGTGCCGATAAGATTTTAATCCTTGATGGTTTTGTTATGTTCGGTGGCATTGATATTAAATCGGCTTATTAATAGCAGTAAATACTTTCAATTCAAAACAACTGTACAATGAACTGGTTTCTTGCAAAAATAATTTTCCAGGTTATTTGCGGTAATGGAAAACATCCTGCACAATTTGAAGAACAGATACGCCTGATACAGGCAGCAGATAAAGCTGCTGCTTTTACAAAAGCAAATACACTTGCTAAAAACGAAGAAGAAAGCTTTTTCAGTTTGTCGAATCAAATGATCTGCTGGAAGATGGTTGCAGTTACAGATATATATCCATTTAATACAGAACTGGATGGTGCTGAATTGTTTTCAGGAACAAGAGAAGAAGAAGATGCTGACGCATTTATTTATTTGGCTAAACTCCGTTCAAACGATTTGTTGAATGATGCAGTTGAAATTTTTCAATCTTAAATAGTTTTTTGTGGCAGTTTCTCCTTTTCAATCAAAAAAGTTCATGGTGCCCTTCAGTATATTCTGGTTTGTATGGATTTCAGCACACCAGCTTGTGCTGTACAAAATGGGTCTTGATTGGTTTGCTGCATTAACAGACAGTATTGTAAGCAATACCTTGCTGATATGGGGTGCCTGGCTGGTGTTTACAATTATGCGGTATTATTTGCCCCGTAAAGAAGGGATTTTTAATTTGTTTTTGCTTGTTATTGTGTTAACTGCTGCATGGTTTTTTGCACAATCATTTATCATGAATGTAATTTATCCAGGTAATGCACAATACCGGGAAATGCTTAACAATACACTTCCTCTGCGTATTGGAATTGCTTTTCTTATTAACGGATGCGTTACAATGTTTGCGTATGCTTATTACAACTGGCAGGAAAAATCCGATACAGATAAACAAAAAAATGAAGCTGAAAAATTAACCCGTGATGCTGAATTGTACAAACTTCGTCAGCAGTTACAGCCTCATTTTTTATTCAATGCACTGAATTCAATTAATGCATTGATTTCAATAAAACCTGATGAAGCACGAAAAATGGTGCAGCAGCTTTCGGAATTTCTGCGTACCACATTAAAGAAAGAAGAAAAGCAATGGGTGAAATTAGATGAAGAGCTGCATTCGTTGCAGTTGTATCTTGATATTGAAAAAGTACGGTTTGGCAACCGGCTTACAACCAGAATTGAGGCCGATGTGGATACACTCACTATGCAGTTGCCTGCTTTGCTGTTGCAGCCATTGGTGGAGAATGCCATTAAGTTTGGCTTGTACGATACTACTGAATCAACTCAGATAACGGTTAAAGCAATGGTGGTAGATAATGAATTGAAAGTTGCAGTTGAAAATCCTTTTGATGCTGAAACCTCTCCCGCAAAAAAAGGAACCGGCTTTGGACTGAGTTCTGTTCAGCGCAGACTTTTTCTTTTATTTGGCCGTAATGAATTGCTGCAAACTGAAACAAAAGAAAATATCTTTATCACAACTGTTATGATACCGCAATGGCAAACCATTAACGAAGAAGTACAACAATGAGCTATAAAGTTTTGATTATTGATGATGAACCGCTGGCAAGGGCTGTGGTAAAAGAATATCTGGAGAAGCATACACAATTGCAACTGGCAGAAGAATGTTCCAATGGATTTGAAGGTGTAAAAGCAGTACAGCAACATGAGCCCGATTTGATTTTTCTTGATATACAAATGCCCAAAATTACCGGCTTTGAAATGCTTGAGCTGATTGAAAATCCGCCGCATGTAATTTTTACAACCGCTTACGATGAATTTGCGATGCAGGCTTTTGAAGCCAATGCGGTTGATTATTTATTAAAACCTTTTTCGCAGGAGCGTTTTGATAAAGCCATCAGCAAGTGGATGGAAAAAAATAATGCAGCCGATACAAAAGCAACAGAAAATTTATTGAAAGAAGCAGCCAGGCATCCGCAGCAAAATGAACGGGTTGTTGTAAAAACCGGTAGCAAAATCAAAATTATTCCTGTGCAGGAAATTCATTACATGGAAGCGGCTGATGATTATGTAAAAATTATTACTGCCGAAGGTGCTTTTCTCAAAAAACAAACCATGGGTTATTTTGAAGATGTACTCGATGCTTCGCTGTTTGTTCGCACACACCGTTCGTACATGGTGAATATTCAGGAAATAACAAGAATTGATCCTTACGAAAAAGAAAATCATATAGCCTTGCTGAAATCAGGCGCAAAGATTCCTGTAAGCAGGGCCGGTTATCCAAAACTCAAATCAATTCTTGGTCTTTAGTATTTGCTTTTAACAGCGGTTGACAAAAAAATTATACCTGTCCCATCCAAATAGCACCGCCAACACTGCTGCGTACAGAACCTGTAACACTGCTGAGTACATTTTTTTCTTCTCTCCAACGCAATACTCCAATCAATGCCATAATGATGGCTTCTTTATAATTGATGAGTTCTGCACCGGGTACAGTTATTTCTACTGATGGAAGATAATATTGCATGCGTTCAATCAAAAAAGTATTCAACGCTCCTCCACCGGTAACCAGCAGTTTTTGTTTTTCTGTTGATGAAAGATGAATCATCTCCACTGCATGTTTCAACTGCATGGCAATATGTTCGGTGTAGGTAGCCAGTGCATCAGCAATACTGCAACCTGATTGCTGAATGATTGGATAAACTTCCCCTGTTCCAAATTCATTCGCCAGCGATTTAGGATAGGGCTGACTGTAATAGTGCAGCGCATTTAACTGCTGTAATAAAGTTTCATTCACTGTTCCGCTTCTTGCCATTTCACCACCAGCATCAAATGCTTTACCGGTTTGCAGGGCAAGCAGGTTCAGCACCCGATTTGCCGGACAAATATCAAAAGCAACAAACGGATCTGTTTTGGCAGTAATGTTGGCAATGCCGCCAATATTGAGGAAGTAAGAATAATCGGTAAATAGTAATTTTTCTCCAATAGGAACAATGGGGGCACCTTGCCCGCCGAGAGCAACATCCATTGCCCGCAGATCACTCACAACATTTATTCCGGTTTCTGCTGCAATTGCAGCGCCATCTCCAAGCTGGTGCGTCATTTTTGTGGAAGGTGAATGGAAACTGGTGTGCCCGTGCGAAGCAATCAGTTGCACTTTATACTGAAGCTGGTACTCGTTAATAAACCTGTTCACCATCTGCCCAAGTAAATGACCATAATCGCTGTGCAGTTGCATATAATCGATAGCAGAAAGCATGGGTGCATTCTTCAGTTTTTCTGTCCATTCGTTACTGTAGGAATAACAGTCGCTGCATATTACCCTGTAGCTCCATTTACTTCCCTGAACTTCAAATTCTGTAAAAACAATATCCAGCCCATCGAGTGAACTGCCGCTCATTAAACCCATTGCCCTATATATCATTTGCGTTGAATTTTATGCAGATGGCCAATTTTGTTCCCCAATGATTACGGGGTTCAGTCATTATCATTTAGATTTGTAAAATTAAGCAGGCATCTATTAAAACCGTCAATAAGCCGGGTTTTCGATAAAAATGAATAACAACTTTGGCGGAACATCCCTGTAATAAACGATACAAGAACTTACATTATGGTGATTAATTTAAGTGAACAGCATTCTTTGGTAAGCAACTGGGTTGCAGAATTAAGAGATACAGAAATTCAGACAGATCGTATGCGGTTTCGCCGCAACTTGGAACGTATAGGTGAAATTGCCGCTTATGAAATAAGCAAAGAGCTTGCGTGGGAAGAAAAAGAAATCACCACACCGTTGGGGTCATCGCTTACCAAAGTACTGAAACAACAACCGGTGCTGGCAACAATATTAAGAGCCGGTTTGCCGTTACATCAGGGACTTTTGAATTATTTCGACAGGGCAGACAACGCATTTATTTCAGCTTACCGTAAACATAACCGAGATGGCAGTTTTGAAATAAGCCTGGAATATGTAAGTTGCCCGATTCTGGAAGACAGGGTAGTGATAATTGCCGACCCGATGCTGGCAACCGGAAGTTCACTGGTAAAAACTGTACAGCATTTACGTGCCGAAGGCCAGCCCACTGATATACATATTGTTTGCGCAATTGCATGTACAGTTGGTATTGAATATGTACAGAGAAGTGAGCCGAAAGTAAAAATCTGGTGCGGAGCAATTGACGATGAACTAACTGCAAAAGGTTATATAGTGCCGGGTTTGGGTGATGCAGGCGATTTGTCATACGGAACCAAAATTCAAAACTAAAAAAGGTTTAACAAATAAGTAAAGCAGCAAAATAAAACTGAAAAACGTCTGAAAAAAATAACTTCTCCCTGATGAGAAAACTTATACCCTTTATTATAATCGTTTTACTTGTGCAGAATGCTTCTGCACAGGATCCCCATTTCTCTCAATTCTTTGCATCACCATTAACACTTAATCCTGCGTTAACTGGAAAGTTTAATGGCACTGCCCGTGTTGCAGTAAATTACCGGAACCAGTGGCCAACAATCAACAATGCTTTCAGAACAAATACAATTTCGGCCGATTTTGGAATACTTGGTAACCGCATACCAGAGTTTGACCAGTTTGGTGTGGGTTTAATGGGCATGTATGATATAAACGGCGATGGCATTCTGAAAAGCAGTTTTGTTTCCGGTTCGCTTGCATATCATAAAGGAATTGATGAAAGTGGTTATCACCAGATTGGTGTAGGTTTCAGCGGCAGCTATGCGCAACGTAGGCTGGATATTAATAAACTTGATTTTGCAGATGAACTCACCAGCATCGGGTTTACCGGTGTTACATCGGAAGTGTTCAACAATAAAGGTTTTGTAAATATTGGATATGCCGATGTAAATGCCGGGTTTGTTTACAGTGGTGCTACCAGCGATTATAACAATTTCTATCTTGGAGCATCAATGTACCACATCAATCGTCCAAAAGTAAGTTTTCAGGGAGCTACCTATTTACTAAATCCCCGTTTTACTGTTCATGGCGGAGGTTATTTCCCTATTGCAGATGCAACAACATTATTTGTAAGTGCCAATTACCAAAGGCAGGCAGGTGCAAGTGAAACAATTCTGGGTACAGCCGTTGGTTTTACAGTAAATGACGATTTTGAAAAACCAACTGATGTTTATGCAGGAGCATGGTTTCGTTTAGGCGATGCAATTATTCCTTATGCAGGGCTTGAGTTTGGCGATTACAGACTGGGTGTTTCTTATGATGTAAATGTATCAAGACTTGCAGCAGCATCACGCAGGCAGGGTGGTCTGGAAATATCATTGATCTGGATTAAAAAACATGTTGATCCAAATAAGAAAAAACTTAGCTGTCCAAGATTTTAAGGCAGAATATTGTTGACATTACAGCCAAACATACATCCACTAATCAGTATTGTACAACAATCTGTTTCACTTACCGATGAGGAAATAGCTGCAACGCTTTATTATTTTAAAGAAAAGAAATACAAGCGCAACAATGTGCTGCTGCGTGCAGGCGAAGTTGCTCATTATGTGTACTTTGTTCAAAGTGGTGGATTGCACCAGTTTTATATTGATGAAGCAGGCAACGAACGTACCTGCAATTTTACATTTGAACATGAATTTGTAACTGATCTTGAAAGCTTTTCCCAGCAAACAAGATCTGCATCATCCATCAAAACATTGGAAGCTGCAGTTTGTTATGAAATAACCTGTGTTGACCTGGTGGAACTGATTAAGTTTTCTCCTGCAATATCAGAGTACTTCCGAATTGTTGTAGAGCGTGTGGCATCAGAAAGTATAAGGCGTACAAAGAACCTGCTGTCATTTTCTCCCGAAAAACAATTCAACGAATTGCTTGAACAACGTCCTGATATTTTTCAGCGTGTACCACAGAAATTAATAGCGCAATATCTTGGTATTGCTCCTGAAAGTTTAAGCCGCATTAAGAAAAGAATGATGGTGGCTGCAAAGTCTTAACCTAAGTCAATGTTTTTGAAAAAGCAGCCGGGTAGCTTTGCATAAAATTACTTGTTATGCAAACAATACTTGGCGCAGGCGGCGCAATCGGAACTCCATTAGCAAAAGAATTAACCGCTTATACCAATCGCATCCGTTTGGTTGGAAGAAATCCCAAAAAAGTAAATGATGCAGATGAATTATTTACTGCTGATCTTACTAAGAGAGAAGAAGTGATGCAGGCTGTTGCAGGATCGGAAGTAGTGTATTTAACTGTTGGGCTTTTGTACAATATCAAAGTATGGAAAAAAGAATGGCCGGTACTGATGCAGAATGTAATTGATGCCTGTGTGCAGCACAAAGCAAAGCTTGTTTTTTTAGACAATGTTTATATGTATGCTGCAGATGAAATTCCGCACATGACAGAAAATTCAGCACTCAATCCTCCAAGTGAAAAAGGAAAAGTAAGATTACAACTTGTGCAGATGATTATGAATGCAGTGAAAGAAAGAAAGCTGACTGCATTGATTGCAAGAAGTGCAGATTTTTATGGTCCCGATGTTAACTCAAGCGCATTAAAAATTTCAGTGATTGATAATTTTAAAAAAGGCCGTAAGGCTTTCTGGCAGGAAGTTGATGATAAAATACATTCGTTTACTTACACACCCGACGCAGCCAAAGCAACGGCATTGCTTGGTAATACATCTGATGCTTTTGGTGAAGTATGGCATTTGCCAACATCAGATGAAAAACTTACTGGTGAAGAATTTATTACAATAATTGCTGCGGCAATGAATGTACAGCCACGTTATTATTTGCTAAAAAAATGGATGATGCGTTTGTTTGGTCTCTTTTCACCAATGGTAAAAGAGCTGGTTGAAATGCAGTACCAGAACAACCAGGATTATTTTTTCGACAGCAGTAAGTTTCAAAAACGTTTTGGCTTTTCCGCTACAAGCTATCAGCAAGGCATTCACGAAATTGTGAAAACAATGAAATAAATATTACATCTTCATTACTTTCTGTACAATTTTTTCTTTGGCTGCTGATATAAACCTGAAGATGTACATACCTCTTTGCCATGCCTGCATCGGTACAGCAAGCTGGTTATAACCTGCATTTGCAGTAAAGAGATTGTTGTAAACTGTTCGCCCTGTTATATCTGTTGCAACAATGCTGATTTGTTGTTGTGTTTTTGATTTTATTACAAGAGTATAATTGCCTTGAACCGGATTAGGCGAACCGCTGATGATGATTGTTTCCTTTGCATTGGCAGGATAATCATAGCAATTGCCTTCGTTTGGCAGGCTGTTATCAATCCATTCAAGTCTTGAACCCAGCCAGTTTTTTAGATAATCCATTTCACCTGAATAACTGGCAGGAATTGGTTCAGGATTAGGCCAGATATACTGCCCGAGTATTGGCCATTTCTGAAAATGTCGTGTTCTTGCTTCGCTTGTTAAACCGGCAATTGAATCAATCAACGAAAAAAGGTGGGTATTACTCAATGTTGTCTGGCGTAATTGTTTCCAGCGGCAACGCAGGTTCGACATAAAGGTTTCATCCTCTGTAAGCTTGTACCACCAGAATGGAATTTCCCAATAATCTTCGGTGCAGGTATTATTAAAATCATAAGCCCATCCATTAATATTGCTGCCGTTGCAGTAATTGGCATTTCTGAAGGCAAGATCATAATCCCATACAGGCCCGGCAAAAATTTTCCTGTTTTTTGAATTCCGGTCTTTATAAAAGAAGGCACTCAGTCTGTATCCGTCAACATTCCGGCTTACTTCATTTACAATAAAATAATCAATAAAAGATGCCTCGTCGGCAAAATTCCTCCATTCATTTTTTCTTGCAGGTTGGTTTGAATTATACAGGGCATTTTCAAAACTGTCAACATAGCTTTTAATATAATCCTGCTGTTCAGAAGTTATTGCAGTTATTTTAGGATAAACATAACTGAATTGAATAAACTGGTTTTTAGTACCAAAAGGTGGGTTGAAATAAGAGACCCATCCATCGGCTTCTTTATCAATGCTGAAAATATAGCCACCTGTTAAAGCATCGCCGCTGATATCAGTTGTTGCCATTTTACTGATGTTCACCCGGCCACTGTTGCGTTTTATTTTTTCCATGAATACATAAATCCCGATGTACTGACCGTTAAGTATCACCTCTGCATAGCGGCAGTTTGCAGCCCAATGCCCCATTTCCCTGCTCATGGTATATGCAAGAAAGTTGCGCATCAGGGTTTTGTCGGTGTAAGGCGCATACATCACCCAGTCACTTTCTTTTGGTAAACCGAATAATGATTTATCGGTTGAGTTGCCTGCATTATCCCTTAATTCAATGCTGTACGATTTCATTGGGAACGATTGAGAAGATTGTCCTCTTATTTCGATCCCGATTTTGCCGTTGTAATGATTAAACGGATCACTGATGTTATTTCTGATGCCGGCTCCGTTGTAAATGATACCCATGTCGGCTGTTATCTTGGGCTCGTCAACAATCGTTTGCCCATTGGTATTAATTACAATAATCGGGAGATTGGAAGACGATAAGATTTGTGCTGTTGCCAATAAACGGGTACAGACAACAAGCAGAAGCAGCAAGCAAATTCGTTTCATAACGATACAATAAAAAGGCAAGGTAGTATGATTCTTTGAAATATGATGAGAATGCTTATATTCATTCATCAATCAACTGAATGTTATGCTAAAGAAAGTGGCCCGTATTTTTCTGCTTATTCTTGTTATTGCTGCCGTTGTGTTTTTCGGCTTTGTGCCGGGTATGGTCGATAAATCAAAAAATGCTGTTACGTTAAAAGTAGTTAATCCATCTAAGCCGCTTTGGTACGATTCTGTTCCCTTTATTGCCGATCTGCATTGTGATGAATTGCTATGGGACAGGAATCTGCTTGCTGAACATCAGTACGGGCATGTTGATGTGCCACGTATGCTCAAAGCAAATATGGCTTTGCAGGTGTTTACCATTGTAAGTAAAACACCCAAGCACATGAACATTGAACACAACGATGATAAAACCGATAATATTACCCTGCTGAGCTTTGCACAACTGCGGCCTTTCAATACATGGTTTAATGTTACAAACAGGGCGCTGAATCAGTGTAAGGAATTACATGTATTTGCAGAAAAATCAAACGGACAGTTCAGGGTAATTACAAGCAGAACGGAGTTGCAGAAGTATATTGCTGATCGTACAACAAACCACAGCATTACAGCAGGTATGCTGGGTATTGAAGGAGCGCATTGTTTAAATGATGACATCGAAAACCTGTATAAAGTTTACAGTGCAGGTGTGCGTTATATTGGTCTTGCACATTTTTTTGATAACGCCTGGGCTGGCTCGGCTCATGGAATAAC
The DNA here is from genome assembly GCA_002336115.1 of Chitinophagaceae bacterium UBA1953. Classification (GTDB taxonomy): domain Bacteria; phylum Bacteroidota; class Bacteroidia; order Chitinophagales; family Chitinophagaceae; genus Lacibacter. The sequence goes on along the minus strand of DDEN01000041.1, from coordinate 188,437 downwards.
GAAAGGAGGATTGACAGAAAAGGGAAAAGTTCTTGTGAAGAAAATGGATAGTCTGCATGTAATTATTGATCTGGCACATGCCTCACCCAAAACAATTGATGATGTACTTGCCTTTACAAGTAGCCCTGTACTTGTTTCACATACGGGTGTGCAGGGCGTTTGTAACAATACAAGAAATTTATCCGATGCTCATTTAATTGCCATTGGCCAGCGAAATGGTTTGGTGGGAATTGGTTTATGGGAAACAGCAGTGTGCGGAACAGATGCAACTGCTACTGCAAAATCAATCCGTTATGTGGCTGATAAAATTGGTGTAGATAAAGTGGCGCTTGGTTCTGATTTCGACGGAGCAATCAAAACTCATTTTGATGTAACAGGGCTGCCGCTTATTGTAAACGCATTGCTGAACGAAAAATTTAACCGCAAAGAAATTGAAATGATTATGGGAGGAAATGTGCGTGATTTCTTTTTGAGGAATTTGCCGGAGAAATAATTTTATCCCAAATACACTTCCAGCAATCCATCAGGTAAATCAACCACTACCTGTTTCTTTTTATGATTGATACTGCGGATGGTTTCTTCATGTAGCGGAATCAACACTTCTTTTCCTTCTATTTCAAGTTTGCAGAGGATTTGCAAAGGTTGCTCAATCACTTCAATGATATTGCCCAGTTCTTTTGTTCCGTCAATCATCATGTAACCAATCAGTGAAATAGGTGCCGTTTTGCCGGCCTGTTTTTTAAAGTCTTCTTCACGCAGCCACACTTTTTTTGCTGTAATTTTTTTTGCTGATTCTTTCGATGTAATTCCTTCAACAGCAATATATACTTCAGCTTCGTTTTTAATTTTTGTGCCGGTAATAAAGTAAGGAAGAAATTTATCTTTTGCTTCTTCTACAAACAATACTTCCAGTCCTTTTAATGAAGTGCGCTTGCCGAGATTGTGTTTCAGTACCACTTCTCCGTTTAAACCAAATGTGCCAACTATCTGACCAATGCTGTAATATTGTTGCATGCTGCAAAGATAAGTTTTGGTTATTCACCTTCGAGTAAATCAGGTCGTCTTTGCTTTGTGCGTTCAACCGATTGTTCGTAACGCCATTCTTCAATTTTCTTCAAATCGCCACTCAGTAAAATATCTGGAATTTTCCAGCCGTTGTAATCAGCCGGTCTTGTGTAAACAGGAGGTGCCAGCAAATGATCCTGGAACGAATCTGTTAATGCAGAAGTTTCATCATTCAGCACTCCGGGAATTAAACGGCCAACAGTGTCAACCAGAACAGCAGCAGCAAGTTCGCCACCGCTCAATACATAATCACCAATGGAAATTTCTTTGGTTACATAATGTTCACGGATGCGTTCATCAATGCCTTTGTAATGACCACAGATGATGAGAATATTTTCTTTCAATGAAAGCTGGTTCGCCATTTTTTGTTTGAAGGTTTCGCCATCGGGAGTGAGATAAATAATCTCATCAAACTTTTTTTCCTGTTGTAATTCAAGAATGGCTTTTTCCAATGGTTCACACATCATTACCATACCTGCACCACCGCCATACTGGTAATCATCCACCTGTCCATATTCATTCACTGCCCATTTGCGCAGGTGATGAACAGTAATATTGAGCAGACCTTTGTCCTTTGCACGTTTCATGATTGAGTGATTCAGCGGACTTTCCAGCAGTTCAGGCACAATAGAAATGATGTGGATGTTCATGCTGCAAACTTAATTAACAATTTGTTTTTAGAATGCTATTTTACTTTTAGTGAAATATTTAGCCTATGCGTTTGTTTTACACTTTTAGTTTGGTGTTACTGATGTTTACATCCTGCGAAATTTATCAAAGCGGACAATATTTCGTGCCTCCCAAAAATTCATTATCATCAATTCCGTTGCGTCCACATACACATGAGGTTGATGTTTTTTTTCAAGGCGAAAAACCAGTTAAACCATATTACCGTGTTAAGATAGTTGAAGTGGAAGCATTGGCTTCGGTAAGTTCAGATGAAATGCTGAAGTTGCTGAAACAACAGGCGCAGAAAGAGGGTATTGATGCTTTAATGATTAATGATATTGGAAAACAGGCAGGTTCGTCGGAAGCTATACCCGCTGCGAATGGATTTTATTACAGGAAAATGGCAGGTATTGGTCTTAAATATAAAGATCAGATTGACTACATGGGTGAGATACTGAAAGAACAGGTGATACATCTGTGGCCGGATGAAATTCCTGAACCCAAAATATTTTCACTGCAATTTGGTTTTGATGGAACATGCACTTCGTTGAAGGATGATTTTACCCGTCACTTCTTTAATTATGATATTTACCTGTTTGAAGATCACCGGTCAATCTATCCTGCATTTCCCGAATGGGAGTACAGGATGGATTCGGTTGTTAATGTGTTTTCAAAAAGGATAATGCTGAATGGTGTGGCAGTTATCCGTGCTGACTATAAATTGTATGGTGATGGTGTTGAAAAAGCCATTATTCTGAATAAAGAAAACGATAAACCATATTATGCAAAGTTTGAACTGGAGCGTATTTATAACAGCAGCGGGTTGATTATAAAAAAAGTTTTGCGACAAAAGAAAACCGGTGTTTTATGGATTGAAGATATCAGTTACAATTACAACGGTTTGCCCGATAAGATCAAACGAAATAAAATAGTTAATGGCAGGGAAGTTCATTATTTTGAAATTGAAAATCATTATTACAGTGTAAATGATCTTCCGCCAACGGATAATTAATCTTCCATAAAATCGTCCAGGTCTCTCCGTTCTTTTTTTGTGGGGCGGCCAACCTTGCTCAAACGCTTACCTGTATGAAAGGATGATGCGATGAACTGAATGCGTTCCAGCTCTTCAGCAGGAGTAACGTCAATGTAATATTTAACAGCTTCATTGTATTGTACACGGTTGTGCAGAAGGCCGCTCACTTTTATCCGCCATCTTTTGGCTTCTGTTTTTACTTCGTATTCATCACCTAAGCTCACCAGCTTCGAAGCCTTGCATGAATCGCCATTGTATTTTACTTTACCGCTTTCGCATGCTGCTGCTGCCTGGCTACGGGTTTTAAACAACCGGATTGCCCAGAGATATTTATCAATGCGTAGTTTTTCTTTTTCGGGCATGTTAAATTTTGTAATCGTTTACTGTTTTTGTAATGAAAGTTTTTATTTTTCTCCACTCAGGAAATGGAAGAAGTAAATCCGGAGCGGCATTTTGTTCAGCATCATCAAATGAAAACAAATCAATATCAATGCTTTTTCTGTGACCCAATTGTAAAGCAAGTGATGTGCCTCCTGCCAATGCAAAATCTTTCAGGTAATCTTTGGAAAAAAGTGATTGAAGGAGATAGTATGTTATTTCATTAATAGAATTCAGATGGAGCATTCATTTCTTCTTTAGGAATATGAAAATAATTGATGCAGAAATTATGTGTTACCTTGTCTAATTCACGGCTTTTTTTTAATGAGGTAACAATTTCGTTTTTTGAATAATAACTAAACAGACGTTTTATGTCAATCATTCCACCTCTTACAAATACACGTTGGATGATAAAATCTTTATGTTGATCAGGGTTTATTTTGTCAACATCAATATCCCAAAACAAAGTTTTATTTAATGATAGCTCTTTCACTATATAAAATTACAAATTCATCACATCTTTCTTTTGGTTATTTTCGGGAACTTAATTCATGATTATGAAATCTTTCTTTTTGGCCATTTGTTTTATTCTTTTCTCTTTTTTTTCTTTTGCTCAGTTTAAAGCAGACAAAATTAAATGGGCCAATGATGGCATCTCGATGTATGAAAATGACAATGGCTCCATTGTAAAAACAAATCTTAAAACAGGTGCGCAGAAAGTAATAGCTTCTGCAGCCTCATTAAAAAACAGTGAAGGCAAAATAATTACTGTTGCTGATTTTGCAGTGAGTGAAAATGAACAGCAGGTATTGATCTTTACCAACGCTGCCCGTGTATGGCGTTACAATACAAGAGGCGATTATTGGTTGTATGATGCAACCGCAAATAAACTGGTACAGGTTGGAAAGAGCCGCCCGTCTCAGTCCTTATTGTACGCAAAACTTTCGCCCGATGGAAAGAAAGTCGCTTATGTTTCGCAAAACAATATTTATGTGGAAGAAATTGCAACAGGTAATACTACGGCAGTAACATCAACCAACAATACAAAAAAACTCATCAACGGAACGTTTGATTGGGTGTATGAAGAAGAGTTTGGTGCCCGTGATGGTTTTCGCTGGAGTGCCGATAGTAAAAGCCTTGCTTACTGGCAGGTGGATGCAAACCAGATTCGTGATTATTACATGATCAACACAACTGATTCTGTTTACTCAAGAATTATTCCGGTAGAATATCCAAAGGTTGGAGAACAACCTTCGCCTGTAAAAATAGGAGTGGTGAATGTTGAAACCGGCAAAACTGTTTGGATGAATATCCCCGGCGATCCTGCAAATAATTACCTGCCACGTATGGAATGGGGTGCAGCAAATGAAATTGTGGTACAGCAACTCAACCGTAAACAAAACGAAAGCAAGTTATATTTCTGCAATACAATTACCGGCGAAGCAAAACAGTTTTACAGCGAAACAGATAAAGCATGGATTGATATTAAAAGCAGGTGGAATGATGATGATCCCAGGGGTTGGGATTTTATCAACAATAATTCAGCTTTTTTGTGGGTGAGCGAAAAAGATGGCTGGAGGCATATTTACAAAGTAACAAGGGATGGTAAGGAAACATTACTCACCATTGGTAACTACGATATTGAAACCATCAGTGCGGTTGATGAAGCCTCCAATGAATTATACTTTATTGCTTCGCCCGATAACCCCATTCAACGTTATTTGTACAAAGTAAAAATGGATGGCAAAAGCAAAGCCGTTCGTGTAACGCCTGAAGGTTATAATGGAACAAATACATACGAACTTTCGCCCAATGCAAAATTCGGGATGCACAGTTTTACAAGTCACACAGTAATGCCTTCATCCGAAATGATCACTTTGCCAACGCACAAAGCCATTGCGGGTGATGATTTACTTACAAAGATGAAACCTGTAAAACGGGATAATCTTGAGTTCTTTACTGTAACTACCGAAGATGGTATAACAATGGATGGCTGGATGAGCAAGCCAAAGAATTTCGACAGTACAAAGAAATATCCTGTTGTATTGTATGTGTATAGTGAACCGGCAGCAACAACTGTTGAAGATAATTTTTATGCTGGCAATAATTTTATGTATGGCAGCATGAATAATGATGGATATTTCTATGTTTCATTAAACAGTCGTGGTACACCAACATTAAAAGGTGCCGAATGGAGAAAAGCAATATACAAACAGGTTGGCCGCATGAATATCCGTGACCAGGCAATGGGAATGAAAAAATTACTGGAGCAACGTAAATATCTCGATCAGTCGAGAGTTGCTGTATGGGGATGGAGCGGTGGTGCTTCTTCAACTTTGCATTTGCTGTTTCAGTACCCGGATATTTTCCAGACAGGTATTGCTGTTGCAGCCGTAACAAATCAACTGTATTACGATAATATTTACCAGGAACGTTACATGGGTTTGCCACAGGAAAATAAAGATGATTTTATTAAAGGTTCGCCAATAACCTATGCAAAGAATCTAAAAGGAAATTTATTGTATATACATGGCACTGGCGATGATAATGTACATTACAGTAATGCTGAAGCGCTGGTGAATGAGCTGATTAAGTATGGCAAACTGTTCCAGTTTATGCCTTACCCCAACCGTACGCACAGTATTAGTGAAGGGCAGGGAACGTTTGCACATTTAATGAAATTATATACTTCGTTCCTGAAAGAAAAATGCCCTCCGGGAGCAAAATAATGAAGTTCGATTTCACGAATACCCCGTTGCAATTTGCCTGCGGGGTATTTTTTTGTAAATTGATCTGAATTCTGAAAAATGATGAGTAATGTCATAGTTTATCCAGATAAAAGAAATCAACTTACAATAACAAGCAGGCAGTTTTTTGAGCCTGTTTTTAAATGGAAAGCGATGTTGCCAACTCTCTCTTAATAAATCATATTTATTATTATGACTGACCGTATAAAAACCTTCCAGGTAAAAGTGAATGAGTTTGTTTTTTTATTCACGGAAAAAGAAAGTATTGAAGCCAATATTATTCAAACAGCTCCCGGCGAGTATAATCTTATAAGAAATTATCGTTCAGTGAATACAAAGCTGCTTGAGTGTGATTTTACAGCTAAAAAAAGCAAAATTGAAGTTGATGGTGAACCTTATATGGTTGAAATAAAAGACGAACTCGATCAGATGCTTGATACAATGGGTTTCAACAATGTTTCAGCTAAACATGAAAAAGAAATTAAAGCGCCCATGCCAGGGCTTGTACTGGATATTGCTGTACAAGTTGGGCAGGAAGTACATGAAGGTGAACGTGTTTTAATTCTTGAAGCGATGAAGATGGAAAATTCCATTACCACGCATTGCACAGCCATTATTAAAAAAATTCTGGTAAAAAAAGGACAACCCGTGGAGAAAGGACAAATACTTGTGGAACTGGAATGAAAATATTCAACACAGAAAACCTGAGTTGTGGGGAGAGGCAAAGATCAAATCAGCCACAAACAATAAACTAAAAACGTTAACCATTCTTCAATGAAAAAAATATTAGTCGCCAACCGTGGTGAAATTGCAATGCGGATTATGCGTACCATCCGCAAAATGGGTTTGCAGTCTGTTGCTGTTTATTCAGAAGCAGATCGCTATGCGCCGCATGTGTTGTTTGCAGATGAAGCAGTGTTTCTCGGCCCGGCACCATCCAATCAATCTTATCTTAATGCCGATAAAATTCTTGCCGCCTGTAAAGAGCTCAATGTGGATGCCATTCATCCTGGCTATGGATTTCTCAGCGAAAATGCCGATTTCGCACAAAAAGTGGAAGATGCAGGTATTACATTTATTGGCCCCAGCCCTCATGCAATGCGTATCATGGGATCAAAACTTGCTGCAAAGGAAAGTGTGAAGAAGTATAATATTCCTATGGTTCCGGGTGTCGATCATGCAATTACAGATGTTGAGCTGGCAAAAAAAATTGCAGATGAAATTGGTTATCCCGTTTTAATTAAAGCATCGGCAGGTGGTGGTGGTAAGGGCATGCGTATTGTTGAAAAAGCAGAAGACATGCAGGAGCAGATGGAACGGGCTATCAGTGAAGCAACTTCTTCATTTGGCGATGGCTCAGTGTTTATTGAAAAATATGTGACTTCGCCAAGGCATATTGAAGTGCAGGTTATTGCTGATAAGTTTGGTAATGTAATTCATGGTTTTGAACGGGAGTGCAGTATTCAGCGCCGTCATCAGAAAGTAGTGGAAGAAACACCATCAGCTATTATTACACCTGAGCTTCGTGAAAAAATTGGAGAAGCTGCTGTGCTTGTTGCAAAGTCTTGTAACTACTGCAGTTTGGGAACAGTTGAGTTTTTAATGGATGATAAACTCAATTTTTATTTTCTTGAAATGAATACAAGGTTACAGGTGGAGCATCCGGTTTCAGAAATGATTACTGGTCTTGATCTTGTGGAAATACAGATTGAAATTGCAAGAGGTGAAGAACTTTTGTTAAAGCAGGAAGATCTTGTTTTGAATGGTCATGCTATTGAATTACGTGTATATGCTGAAGACCCCTTTCATAATTTCATGCCATCCATTGGAACATTGATTCGTTATGAACGACCAACGGGCGAAGGAGTGCGAGTGGATGATGGTTATGAAGAAGGAATGACGATCCCTATTTACTATGATCCTATGATTTCAAAATTAGTTGTTCATGGTAAAACAAGAACAGAAGCCATTCAGAAAATGCTGCAGGCAATAAAGGATTATAAAATAGAAGGAGTAACCACCACACTTCCGTTTGGCACATTTGTTTTTGAGCATGATGCTTTTTTCTCCGGGAAGTTTGATACACACTTTGTCAAAAATTATTACACTCCTGAGAAAATAAAAGAAAAAGAAAGGGCCAATGCAGAAGTAGCAGCACTTGTTGCACTGCGATGCTGGATGGAAAAACAAAAAATGCTGAAACCTGTTGAAAATAAATCTGCGAGCTGGAAACGCAGGCTGGCAACTTAATAAGTAAAATTGATGGTTGAGAATTAAAGATTGTGTGTAATTAAAAAATTTTTATGAAATCAAAGCTTGAAATATTAAAACAAAAAATTGAAGCAGGAAAACTGGGTGGTGGTAAGAAGCGAATCGAAGCACAGCATAAGAAAGGAAAGCTTACAGCAAGAGAACGGATTGAGTTGTTGATGGATCCCTGTTCGTTTGAAGAAATAGGAGCATTGGTTACACACCGCACCAAAGATTTTGGAATGGAAGATCAGCAGTTTTATGGTGATGGTGTTGTTACCGGTTATGGAACTGTGAATGGAAGGTTGGTGTATGTATTTGCACAGGACTTCACCGTTTTTGGTGGAGCACTTTCAGAAACGCATGCTGAAAAAATATGCCGCATTATGGATATGGCAATGAAAAATGGCGCACCGATGATTGGATTGAATGATTCTGGTGGTGCACGTATCCAGGAAGGTGTTCGTTCATTGGGAGGTTATGCGGATATTTTTTACCGCAATGTTCAATCATCAGGTGTAATACCACAAATCTCTGCTATCATGGGGCCATGTGCTGGTGGTGCAGTGTATTCGCCGGCAATGACTGATTTTACTATTATGGTTGAAGGCACAAGCTATATGTTTGTAACAGGGCCAAATGTTGTAAAAACAGTTACCAACGAAGAAGTAACTTCTGAAGAACTGGGAGGAGCATCAACTCATTCAACAAAATCAGGTGTTACTCATTTAACTGCTGTGAATGATGTGGATTGTATTCAGCAGGTAAAAAAACTGCTGAGCTATATGCCGCAGAACTGTGAAGATGTATTACCCAAACTGCCTTACACTTTTGTTGATGAAACAAGAGAAGCATTGGGAAATATTATTCCTGAAAGTGCAATGGTGCCTTATGATATGCGGGATGTAATCAATGGTATCTGTGATGACAACTCGTTTTTTGAAATTCATAAGTATTATGCAGAAAACATCGTGGTTGGTTTTGCAAGGCTTGCAGGAAGAAGTATTGGTATTGTTGCCAATCAGCCGATGAGTCTTGCCGGTGTATTGGATATTGAAAGTTCAAAGAAAGGAGCAAGGTTTACACGTTTCTGCGATTGCTTTAATATTCCATTGCTGGTGCTGGTTGATGTGCCCGGCTTTTTGCCCGGTACCGACCAGGAATGGCATGGCATTATCACAAACGGAGCAAAACTGTTGTATGCATTAAGCGAAGCAACTGTGCCGAGAGTAACAGTGATTACACGCAAAGCCTATGGCGGTGCGTATGATGTAATGAATTCCAAACACATTGGTGCCGATATGAACTATGCATGGCCTTCAGCAGAAATTGCAGTGATGGGCGCAAAAGGTGCAAGCGAAATCATTTTCAAGAAAGAAATTTCAGAAGCAGAAGATCACGCAGCCAAACTTGCAGAAAAGGAAAAAGAATACGCAGAGTTGTTTGCCAATCCATACACAGCTGCTGAACGTGGATTTATTGATGAAGTGATTGAACCAAAAGAAACAAGAAAAAAACTCATCAAGGCTTTTGCCATGCTGGAGAATAAAGTAGCCAAGCAACCAAGAAAGAAGCATGGAAATATTCCGTTGTAGGAAAAGGCACAGAGAAAAAAATAAGCACAAAGTATAAAGACCAATTACTCTTTTACTTTGTGCTTTTATGTATATATGTATTTTGGTTCTATATCCAATCCGTCCCAAGCATCTCAACGATCCCGGTTCAGACAAGCTGATGATGTTCCTGCACTAACGCAGCTCCTCTTTCCATTGCCTGCCTGTTTAACGGAAGCAGATGATGGTATTTTTCAGGTAATACTTTTTCCAGTGCTTTCATAATGTCATCCAATGCAACAATTGGCTTCAGGTGAAGATAAGCTCCCAGCATAATCATGTTCATGATGCGTGGATTCTTCATTGCTATAGCTTCTGTTGTTGCAGGAATACCGACGATCTCAATATCTGTACGTTCAACTGCATGAATGATTGTTGCAGAATCGTACAGCAACACACCACCCGGTTTAACTTTGCCTGCAAATTTTTCCATCGAAGGCTGGTTGAGAATGATTGCTGTATCAAACGCAGCAATGATGGGTGAACTTATTTTTTCGTCACTTAAAATTGTAATACAGTTAGCTGTACCTCCACGCATTTCAGGACCATAAGAAGGCATCCATGAAATTTCTTTATCCTCCACCATGCCAGCATAGGCAAGTGTCATTCCCATAGAAAGAACACCTTGTCCGCCAAAACCTGCAATAATAATTTCTTCAAGCATTGTTTACTTGTTTAAAAAATTTTCAAATCGCCTTTTGGCACTTTAATGTCTCCTAACGGGAAAGCATGCATCATTTCATCATCAATAAAATGCGATGTTTCAAGAGGTGTCATTTTCCAGTTCGACGGACAGTTGGCCAGTATTTCAACGAAGCATGTTCCTTTATGCTGCTGTTGATATTTGAATGCATTCAGCAATGCTTTCTTTGTATGTCTTACAGCACCTGCATTATTCACAGCCTGCCTTGTTACAAAATAGGCACCGGGCAATTGCGCCATCAGTTCAGCAATTTTCATTGGTGCACCATATATTTCATTTTGTCTTCCATCAGGACTTGTGGTTGTTTTCATCCCGGTTAAAGTAGTTGGTGCCATTTGTCCGCTCGTCATTCCATACACTGCATTGTTCATAAACACAATCAAAATATTTTCACCACGGTTTACTGCATGAATAGTTTCTGCAATACCAATCGCTGCAAGGTCACCATCGCCCTGGTAAGTAAACACATAATGCTGCGGCATTAAACGTTTTACAGCAGTGGCAACAGCAGCAGCTCTTCCATGTGCAGCTTCCTGCATATCAATATCCATATAATCGTAGGCAAAAACAGAACAGCCAACAGGCGCAATGCCAATCGTTTGTTCCTGTATATCCATTTCCTGCACTACTTCCATAATTAGCTTATGTACAAGGCTGTGTGCACAACCGGGGCAATAATGCATGGTTGTATCAACCATTGTTGAAGGACGTTGATACACCAGTTCATATTCTTCTTCACGGCTGCATGCTGCGGGCAATTCGGTCACTTTTGTTTCGGGTAGTATCATTTCTTCAGTTTGCATATGTTGGATGAATTACGTTTTCAAAATGATGTACTATTTCTTCAGGTGTGGGTATCATACCTCCCATACGTCCGTAAAAATCAACCGGAATTTTTCCGTTTACTGCAAGCTTTACATCTTCCACCATTTGTCCTGCATTGAGTTCCATCGTCATCATCATGGTTACTTTATCAGCAAGTTTGTTCAATGCGTCATAAGGGAAGGGGAATAAAGTAATGGGGCGAAACAAGCCAACTTTCAATCCCTGCGCCCGGCAAAGATCCATTGCCTTTTTACAGATTCTTGCACTTAAACCATACGCTACAAAAATGTAATCAGCATCTTCTGTATTCGTTTCTTCATAACGAACTTCGTTTTCCCTGATTGATTGATATTTTTCTTCAAGACGGAGATTGTGCTTCTCCATTTCTTCAGGTCTTATATGAAGCGATGTAATGTAGTTGCGTTGCCTTGTTGCAGGTTTGCCAACTGTTGCCCATGGTTTTTCTGAGATGTGTACTTCATGATGGCCGAATGTTACTTTCTCCATCATTTGCCCAATTGCACCATCCGATAAAAGCAAAACAGGATTGCGGTATTTTTCTGCAAGATCAAATCCAAGAAAAACAAAGTCGGCCATTTCCTGAACCGATGATGGTGCAAGTACAATCAGTTTATAATCGCCATGACCACCACCTTTCACTGCCTGGAAATAGTCGCCTTGTCCGGGTTGTATTGTTCCAAGACCAGGACCTGCCCTGTTTACATTCACCAGCAAACACGGAAGTTCAGCGCCGGCAATGTACGAAACACCTTCCTGCATTAAACTAAAACCCGGCGATGAAGAAGTTGTCATTACCCTGAAGCCTGCACCGGCAGCACCATACACCATGTTAATAGAAGCCACTTCACTTTCTGCCTGCAGGCAAACACGGTTGTGTTTAGGCATTTCTCTTGCCAAATATTCAAGAACTTCTGATTGGGGAGTGATAGGATAACCAAAATAAGCATCACAGCCTGCCTGTATTGCAGCTTCTGCCAATGCTTCGTTTCCTTTCATCAGTTTTGTTTCCATATGCAATTAAAATGTATCGTTATTGCAGTTACTCACTGCGTAATTCTTTTTTAAAAGCATCCTCAATAATTTGCTTTGCTTCTTCTCTGCCCAGCTCAACGGGTTTCTTTTGCGGTTTGGTTCGATAGACTGTTATCACAGCATCCGGACAAACCAATGCACAGTTTACACAACCGGTACACAAATCGTTGTTGGCAATAATGTAGCGGTAACCTTTGCTGTTAATGGTTGATGAAAGCGAAAGTGCATGTTCTTTACAAGCATCAGTACAAAGTTCGCAACCTTTGCAACGCTGTATATCAATTACAACCTTACCTTTTACTTTGCGCTGTTTTACAGCCGCTGGAGCAGAAATATTTTTTTCTTCCATTATGGCAAATTTATCGTTAGGAAGGAGAAGCAAAACTAACAAGTTTTAGTTTTTGTGATCAGTCACTAAATCATTTAAAAAGCTGATAGTTATCATTAAGGTCGGGGCGCTCCCAGCGACCTGACCGCTAATTGTTAATTGCTTTGCAAAAAGGTAAGAAATAATTGTGTTGCCAACCACAGAACTCCGTAGCATCGCCTGTTGTTTCACTCACTTGTACGTCCGGTTTTTCAAAGCAGCAGGTGTGATTTCTTAATTGCATACTTGATGGGTATTCCAATTCCTGCCAAATGATCAATAAAAGAAAACAAGTCTTTTTCCAACATATTCCCTTTCAGAATTCTCGCCTGTTTTCCGTTTTTTAAAACAAGACGCACTTTTCTAATTTCATTTTCTTTGTTTTTCACCAGAGTTAAATTGCTGATTTCATCAAGCATAATTGTTTTGGTCCAAAACGAATCCCTGATAAGAATACTGTTTGCCGAAACGACAATATAGTTTTTGTAAAATAATGTTCTTGCAATTAAGTAAGCAAAGCAGCAGCCAATAAAAAGATGTAAGAATAGATCGATTGTAAACCCTGTCTTTTTGTGCTGGCAATAGTTCAGGGAAGTCGTAGTAAGTAAAAGCGAATTGGACACGATAAGCCCAAGTCTTAACCAAGGATGAAACTTAAAGTTCTGTTGCATAGGTTTGCTTTGGTTTTAGTTTTCAATTGAAGTAAATATATGCTTATAAAGTTAATTTAATTCTTCTCAAAACTTTTTAACCGCCATCAGGACCAGGCTGCTGACGAGATTTAAACTTTAATATTGTATTCTTCTTTTCTTTCCGACTTCCCGGCAAAATATTCTCTGCGTACTCCGTGCCTCTGTGTTTAAAAAAATCTTCTTGTTTTCTCATCTTATTAATCCCAATAATCTCCCCAAATCATGGTTCAGACAATTATCTTTGACGTTCATGAATTACCAGGAAACAGTTGACTATTTATTTACCCGTCTTCCCATGTTCAGCAGAATTGGTGCTGCTGCAATTAAAAAAGACCTGCACAATACCATTGAACTATGCGAAGCACTGAACAATCCGCACCAAAAATTTAAAACCATTCATGTTGCCGGTACAAACGGTAAAGGATCAGTGAGTCACATGCTGGCAGCAGTGCTGCAAATGGCGGGATATAAAACCGGATTATATACTTCGCCTCATTTACATGATTTCCGTGAGCGGATAAAAGTAAATGGTGAAATGATCAGCGAAGAATTTGTAGTGGAGTTTACTGAACGCATTCAGCCGCAGATTGATCTGATTCATCCTTCCTTTTTTGAAATTACTGTGGCCATGGCCTTTGATTATTTTGCTCAGCAGCAGGTGGATGTTGCAGTGGTGGAAGTCGGTTTGGGCGGCCGGCTCGACAGTACCAATATCATTACACCTGAGTTAAGCATCATCACCAACATTGGCTGGGATCACATGAACTTACTAGGAGATACGCTGGAAAAAATTGCAGGTGAAAAAGCCGGTATCATCAAGCCGGGAATACCTGTTGTGGTAGGTGAAGTAATTGCTGAAACAAAACCTGTGTTTGAAAATAAAGCCATCGAACAAGAAGCTGCTTTGCATCTTGCAACCGATGAATTCAATATCATCAGCAAAGAACAAAGCAATGGTTATTTATTTGTTGAAGCGGAAGATGTGAAATCAAAACATCAACAATCGTACAAGCTTGATTTGCCGGGCATTTATCAAACAAAAAATATTCTGACCGCTCTTTCATCAATAAAACTGTTGCAGAAGCAAGGGTGGAATATCAGTGAACAACAAATTCATACTGCGTTATCGCAGGTAAAAAAAATCAATGGTCTGCATGGACGTTGGGAAACCATTCATCAGCATCCTTCTGTAATTGTTGATGTTGGCCATAATGAAGATGGAATAAAACAGATCGTTGCGCAGCTTGCGGAAACAACGTATAATAAACTGCACATCATTACCGGCATGGTGAAGGATAAGGAAGTGGAAAAAGTGTTATCGCTGTTGCCAAAAGATGCAACCTATTATTTTACTCATGCACATTTGCCAAGAGCCTTGCCCGAAGATCAGCTACAGGCAAAAGCTGAGGTGTTTGGATTGAAAGGTGAAACTTATCCTGATGTAAACAATGCATTGAATATTGCACTGCAAAATGCTTCAACCGATGATTTGATTTTAATTTGCGGAAGTGTGTTTTTAGCAGGAGAAGTTGATATCACCCGTCTGACACCCACGTCTGACGGGATTTAAAACAAGCTTTCATCTTGTCGTCCAACGAGGCGTTAATACTTCAGTTCACCTAATTTTTCCAGTCCATACAGCAGTGCAGTAACATGCATGCTTTGCATTAATTTGTTTTCACGAAGCAACTGTTTCACTTCTTCAATGCTCAGCAACAACACTTCAATATCTTCTCCTTCATCTAATTTCTGAGCGGCAATTTTTTCTCCGCCTGTTGCAAGATAAGCCCGCAGAATATTATTGTTGGTTGATGGATTGGCTGATGTTTTACAGATATATTCTATTTTATCAAACCTGTAGCCCGTTTCTTCCAATAACTCTCTTGCAATGGCTTCTTCAAACGATTGGTCTGTGTCATCCACACATCCGCCCGGCAGTTCAAGTAATGTTTCCCCAAGTGCATGACGGTACTGTTTAACAAGAATCACTTTGTTATCTTTCGTTAGTGCAAGTGCAGCCACCCATTCGGGAAACTCATACACATAGTAAGGTGAGATAATTTTTCCATCAGGCCGTTCACAAGTGTCCTCACGAAGTGTAAGCCAGTTATGCCTGAATAAATATTTAGAAGAAAGGGTCTTCCAGTTCATTTGTTCATAGTTAATGGTTTATTGTTTATGGTTAAAGGCAGCGTTTCTATGAACTATTAACCATGAACTATTTGCTTTTTTACCATCCTTTTTGTTCTCTTAACGATGTGATGTGTGCTACATGATGTTTGCCATGCCATGCATACATGCCCAGCAAATACCACAGATCAAATTGTTTTTTTGATTCGGAATGGATATAAGTACGTTTCCAGTCTTCATCACTTAAGCTTGCAAACAGTGCATCCATTTTTGCGTGCAGTGTATGAATCATGGTAAGCGAAATATTAATTGGGACAATTGTATATTCAATTGTTTTTGCCCATGCTTCCTCATTGTATCCCATGATTGTGGGATTCTGCTCTGTTAAAGTAAATTTTAAACGGCTTAAAGCATTCATGTGGCTGTCGGCAACATGATGCACTACTTGTCGAGCCGTCCATCCTCCTTCACGATATGGCGTGTTGAGCTGGGCTTCGTCTAAATTTTCAATTGCTTTTTCAAGAAGCCCCGGTAAAAATTTAATATCAGCCAAACGTTGTTCTTTTAACTCCTGGCTAAAGGGTGCCGGTTCATATTTACCAATGGGATAACGTGGATCCATATTTTTTGTGTTAATGGTTAATAGTTCATGGTTCATGGAATTTTCGATGAACCATGAACTATCTGCTATGAACTTTCTATTTCTTTACCGGTTTTACATCCAGTAATTCCAATTCAAAAATCAGTAAAGCACCACCGGGAATTGTAGGTTGCCTGCCCATATCGCCATAAGCATAATCACTTGGAATAAACAGTTGCCATTTGCTTCCAACAGGCATCAGTACAAGCCCTTGTTTCCATCCTTCAATTAAACCACCTAAAGGAAATTCAACCGGCTCACCACGACTGTATGAATCGTCAAAAACATTCCCGTCCATTGTAGATCCTTTGTAGTGTACTTTAATGGTGTCTTCAAGGGTTGGCTTAATACCATTTCCCTGCGAAATTATTTTGTATTGAATGCCGCTTGGCAATTCAACAACACCCGGTTGCTTTTTGTTTTCTGCCAGGAATTTTTTGCCTTCTTCTTTTACAGGGGCAATTTTCTTTGCCATGTACTCCTGTAGTTTTTGTTGTATTGTCATGCCTGCTGTGTTAATATCCATTAATGCTTTTGGGTTTTCTTTAATGCCATCAGCCATGCCTTTGTTAAAAGCGATGTAGTTAATCTGGTCAATGCCCTGGGCATTCATACTCGATCCTACATTCATGCCAATTGCATAGCTTAAACTGTCAATACCGTTTTTTAAAACAAATTTTGGTTCTTCTTTTTTTACAGGTTGTTTTGTAGTGGCTGTTTTTTTAACAGGTGCTTTTTTTACCTGAGCAACTGAAATGTTTAAACATGTAAAAACTGTGATAGCTAAAAATAAAATGCGCATTTTTATAAATGTTGATTTATTCGTCACGCAAAGCATGACCGGTTAAAGAAATAAAAACATCTTCAAGATTTGCCTGTTTTACCTGTACAGGACGTTCAAAGCCTGTTGCAAGTAAATTGTCAATAAGTTTGGCAGGAGTATCAAGTGCAACTATTTTGCCACTGTCGATAATGGCAACACGGTCACACAGATACTCTGCTTCATCCATATAATGTGTTGTAATAATCACTGTAGTTCCTTTTGACCGGATACCTTTTACTAACTCCCACAAATTACGCCTTGCCTGCGGATCAAGTCCGGTGGTAGGTTCATCAAGAAAAATAATTTTTGGTTCGTTAATAAGTGTGGTTGCAACTGAAAAGCGTTGCTTTTGCCCGCCGCTGAGTTCTTTGTAACGGGCTTTCGCTTTTTCTTCCAGGTTCACAGTTTTCAGTAATTCCATTGGTTCAACTTCACGATTATACAAGCCACTGAACAGGCGGATGAGCTCTGTTAAATTCAGTCCCGGGTAATAACCGGATGTTTGAAGTTGAACTCCAATCAGTTTTTTTATTTCGTTTGCATCTTTATCCAGGTTTAATCCGTCAACAAATACAGTACCGCTTGTTTTTTCACGAAGTGTTTCAATAATTTCAAGGGTGGTTGATTTGCCGGCACCGTTTGGCCCAAGCAAACCAAATATTTCACCCTCCAATACATTGAAGCTTATGCCTTTTACAGCCTGGAAGCTGCCATAATTTTTTACTAACTCTTTTACGTCAATAATGATTTTCTGCATATTATTTTTTCAGGAATGAAGAATACATCCATACTGTTTTTTCCTGTTCACGAATATAATCACTCATCAGTGCATTAGTTCCTTCATCGCCTGCATCGGCAGATAGTTCCAGTATTTCACGTTCAATAATAAGCAGTTGCTGAAATGCATCAACTACCAGTTGCACAGCTTTTTTTCCATCACTCACATCCTTTGCTTCTTTAATGGAAGTGGTTTTTAAATAGTCGGAATAGGTGTGCATAGGAGTGTGTCCGAGTGTTAAAACACGTTCAGCTATTTCGTCTATTTTCACTAACGCATCGGTATATAATTCTTCAAATTTCAGATGAAGTTCAAAGAACTTTTCGCCTTTAATATTCCAATGAAAGCCACGGGTGTTCATGTAAAACAACTGGAAGCTGGCAAGTAATTTATTGAGCTTATTTGCCAACTGGTGTGACTTCTTTTCGTCTAATCCGATTGAATTTAACTTTGCCATAATTGTATTATTTAGTTAGATAGGATTCAAGTTCTTCCATCATTAATTTACTTCCAGCAAAGAAAGGTGTTCGCTGGTGCAGTGCAATTACTTCTGTATCAAGAATTGAAATTTCTCCATTGGTAGCTTTCCCTCCCGCCATTTCTATTATGAAGGCAAAGGGATTGCATTCGTAACACAAACGCAGCTTACCTTTTGGCTTATCAACTGTGCCCGGATACATAAAAATACCTCCTTTTATGAGGTTGCGGTGAACGTCGGCAACCATGCTCCCTATATAGCGTTGTGTATAAGGCCCGCCATCCTGCTTCTCTTTTTTCTGGCAGGCATTTATGTAATTTCTTACTGTATGATCGTAGCGGAAAAAATTGCCATGATTAACAGAATAAATTGTTCCTTTTTCGGGGCACTTAATATCAGGGTGACTTAAACAAAACTCACCAATGGAGGGATCTAACGTAAAGCCGTTTACACCTCTTCTTGTAGCATATACAAGCATGGTACTTGTTCCGTAAACAATATAACCTGCTGCAACCTGGTTACGGCCTTTCTGCAGAAAATCTTCTTTTGTACAGGGTTTGCCTTTTTCACTTACACGCCTGTACACGCTGAAGATTGTTCCAATGGAAATATTTACATCAATATTGCTGCTTCCATCTAACGGATCAATCAATACAATGTATTTGGCGTTGTTACTGATCTCGTCGTTAAAAATAGTTATATCATCCAGTTCTTCGCTTCCAATACCGGCACAGCTAACTCCATGCTGAAGTACTTTCATAAACTGATCATTAGCATATATATCCAGCTTTTTTACATCTTCGCCCTGCACATTTATGCTTCCTGCATCGCCAAGAATATCTACAAGTCCGGCTTTGTTCACTTCCACGTTTACACGTTTTGCAGCAAGGCCAAGGTCCCGCAATAAGCTACTGAGTTCGCCTGTTGCCTGAGGGAAATTGCGTAGCTGCTGAATAGTGAATTCATCCAGTGTAGAAACTTTTCTGTTGATATTCATAACCGGAATTTTTGATGATAACAAAAGTAAGGGATAAACATGGTGAAAGAAAGCTGTTTACACCTGTTTAACAGAGCCGTTTATTTAAATGTAAAATGCTTTTGAGAAAAGTAGCTGAATGCCACAACAAAAAAGGTTGTGCATATTTTGGCTAATGTGGCATACATGCCAAATGTTTCAATAAATACTTTCAGGAAAAAATAATTGAGCAGAATGGAACCTGCAACTACAACCATATATTTAGGGAGCTGTTCCCGTTTGCGTACATCTCTTCCTTCAAATACAACATACCTGCTGAGGAAAAAACCAACCGGAAAAGTTACGCAGAATGCCATGAGAAAAGCAGCAATATGAGGGCTCAATGTCATTACAGGTGTTTCAAGCATTTGCTTGTGCAAAATGAAATTGTAACTGATGTAAAATAGCGTGATGTCAAGAATGGTATTTCCTCCCCCGCATGCAGCATAGCGGAATGTTTGAAGAGGCATAATTTTTTTGAATGGCGGATAAAACCAGTCAATAAAATCATGCAGGAAAGAAATAACCCTGTTAAGCATAAAAACGTGCGAAGATAAGTGTTAATTATGAAGTTTGTGGTGAGATTGCTTACAATATTAATGTTTACAAAGTATAGTTTTGCATCCAAAAAAATTGAGACATGAGAAATATGCCACTTTTGTTTTTGCTTTTATTATTCGGCTGCAGTTCAGGTGCCCAGCAAAGCAGTCAGTATTTAACAGTTGAAGAATTTCAACAGGCCGCAGCAGTTAAGGATGTTCAGTTGCTTGACGTGCGTACAGCAGGAGAATATCGTATGGGGCATATTAAGGGCTCTTTGCAGGCAAACTGGAACAATGAAACTGAATTTACAGAACGTACAGCCGCTTTAGATAAAAGCAAACCTGTACTTGTTTACTGTGCAGCAGGTCCACGCAGTCATAAAGCTGCAGAATGGCTGGTGGAAAACGGTTTTACCAATGTAAGTGAACTGCAGGGCGGATTTTCAACATGGAAGCGTTTTGGAAAACCTTTTGAAGGCGCTCCTGATGTAAAACAAATGACGATTGATGAGTACAACCAGCAGATTGCCGGTAAAAAATATGTATTGGTTGATATTGGCGCTGAATGGTGCCCGCCATGTAAAAAAATGGAACCGATTATTAATGATTTTACAGCGGCCAACAGAGATGTTTTCTTATTTAAAATTGATGGAGGTGTGCATACTGATGTGATGAATTATGTACAGGCCGATGGATTGCCAACATTTATTCTGTTAAAAGATGGAAAGGAAGTGTGGCGATATAAAGGCGTTCTTTCTGCAGATGAGTTAAAGAAGGAATGGATAGCTAAGAAATAAAGTTCGTTTATAGCAGAAACACCACTTTTCTTGAAGTGGCGTTTTCTTTTCTGAAAAGAGTTAAATCATAAAAGAAAGTGGCTGTTTTTTGTTGGCGTTGCAGCCTGTTTTTTTCAGAACGAAATAAATACAACTAAAAAGCCCCGAACGGGGCTTTTTACATCATATCTGTTTATCCTTTCTTGTGTTCTTTGTATCTTTTGTCCGGTGTTCCGTCTTTCTTTAAATGTTTGTTTTCTGAAAAACGCTTATCGGGTGTTCCATCTTTTTTCAATGGCCCGGGGGCTGTTGTTTTTGCCGGTGGCGGAGTGGTTTTTTTAGTTGTTGCTGCTTTGTCAGTTGGAGGGGTTGTTTTTTTCTTTGCAACAACCGGCTCTTTTTTAGGCATGTCAGCCTTTTTAACCTCTGTTTTCTTTTGAACTACAGCAGGGGTTGATTTTGCTTTAACGGGCTCTTTTTTTACCGGGGCAGTAGTTTGTGAAAAACCTGCAATTGAAAAACCGGCAAGAGTTATAATCATTAACAATAACTTTTTCATTTCTCTTTTTTTATGGTTATGAATTGAATTGCACTATGAAGCTAAATGCAATATTGTTCAGATGAAAATGAGAATCGGTCAACAGGCCAAATTAATAGCCCATATAAAAGAAAAGGGGTATAAACGTATGCTGATAGACCAATATTACTCCAGCGTTTCATAGAAATGTTTTGCTTCTTCCATTGCCCGGTTGCAGACAGATATAAGCCGGGAGATGTTTTCCTGCAGGTTCTCATCTCCTTGAAATGTAAACTCAATTTTGTTGAGGATGGTATCAAGAAGTGGTGTTAACCCCATAATTGAAACCGATGTTTTTAAATCATGTGCTGTTTGTTTCAGTAATTGAAAATTGTTCTCTTTAAATGCCTTTTGCAATACAGCAATACTTTCAGGCACAATTTCAAGGAACTGTTCGGTAACTGCTTTTTCATATTCTGTATTTCCTGCACTGATTTCTTTCATGTATTCCAGGTTGATGACTGTATATCCACGAACTTTAACGGGCGTTCTTTCAGGTATTTTTAGTTCAGAAGTAACTTGAGTGTATTTTGCAATTACATTATATAATTCATCTTCACGAATAGGTTTCGATAAATAGTCATTCATGCCATTCATCATACACTTTTCTTTTTCGCCAGCCAGTGCATGTGCTGTCATAGCAACAACCGGAGTTTGCAGCTTCAGTTCATTGCGTATAATCTGTGTGGTAGTGTAACCGTCCATTTCCGGCATTTGAATGTCCATCAGAATCAAACCGAAATGTTGCTCTTTCAGCAGATTAATAGCCTCCTTACCGTTGACAGCCATCGCAAACGGAAGTTGCCAGGAATTAAACAGGTGCCGTATCAGCGATTGATTGATCAGGTTATCTTCAACAATAAGGACGGCAGCGCCTATCTCTCCCGAAACAAAGTGTTTTTCTTTTTTCACCGTTACAGGCTGCTTGTCTGTTTTTTTATATGGCAGGGTAACATAAAAAGTGCTGCCGCTTTCAGGTTTGCTTTCAACCTCAATTTCGCCTTTCTGAAGTTCAACAAGGTCTTTAACAATTGCAAGACCTAAGCCACTTCCTCCATACGTTCTTGTAATATTATCTTCAGCCTGGCTAAAACGTTCGAAAATGTGTTGAAGTTTTTCTTCATTCATTCCAATACCAGTATCTCTTATAATAAACTGAAGCCGTATAAACTCATCTGCTGTTTCTTTCAGAATCACTTTCAGAAAAATGCCGCCTTTTCGGGTAAATTTTATAGCATTCCCTACAAGGTTGACTAAAATCTGGTTAAGTCGTATAGCATCACCTGTCAGCCATTCAGGAACAGATTCGTCCACATCTGTTGCAAGTGTAATATTTTTTTCTTTCAGCTTTTCACTGAACATTGTTTCAATACCTTCAATTACAACCGGAAGGCAGAATGGTGCTGTTTCCAAACGCATCATACCAGCCTCTATCTTCGACAGATCAAGTACATCATTTATAATGGTTAAAAGATTTTCGCCCGATTGATGAATTGTTTCAACATATTCTTTTGCTTCTTTATCAAGTGGTTTTTTTTGCAGTAAACCGGTAAACCCGATGATTGCGTTCATGGGCGTACGTATTTCATGACTCATATTTGCCATAAAATTCTCTTTTAGCTGGGCGGCTTCTTTTGCTTTTTTTTCTGAAACATTCAACCTGCGGATCAATTGCTGCTGCTGCCTGAATTTGAATGAAATGTACCCGAAGCTCAGCAACGCAGCAAGGGCAGCCATTAAGGCAAGAATGCTTCCGAGTGCTTTTGCTCTTGCGCCATCTGCATCGGCTTTGGTGGTAAGGCGTGTTACTGTTTCATGTCTTTGGTCTTCAATTACTGTAACAATCTGCTTAATGGAATCGGTAAGGCGATGTGGTGATTGTTCTGCAAACATCTTTTCGGTAACTTCTTTTCCTTTAAGTGAAAACGTATCTGCAATAGTAAGGTTGTGAGCAACTTTTCTGTTCACCATTTGTTGTAAAACAGAAACAAGTGAGTCGGATATTTTATCATTTACCATACTATCAAGCTCAGTAAGAGTGGTTGTAATGTGTGATAGTTCGGATTTGATGTTGCTGATGCCAGATGTATCTTTCTGAAGAATTTTGGAGCGTATTTTATTTTCTACCGTCGCAATTTCATTTTCTAATTGCTGCAATTTGTTTTTCGTCTGCAGTTCGTGAATAAGACTTTCATTGCCGTTAATAAGCTGATTGATACTCCTGTTGCTGTTGAACTGGATAAATACAATCAGCAAAATGGCAGTTAAGAAAATTGCCAATAGCAGATATTTAAAATGGCGGCGTAACATAACATTAAGAAGCAGTAATTTACAATAAAGAAAGTTAACTGTTCTTGCCGGAAGGAATTTTCATATAGCTGGAGAAAATTCTTGAAAGAATAATAATTGAGAAACAAATGCCAACACCCACAATGGCATTCACAAACCAGTGAGTGCCTTTGTCGATACCTGATAGTAAAATGTAAAACAGCGTAACCAACAGCAGGGTAAATACAAGAAATAATATGTAATATTTTGCTTTCATGGTAAGTCAAAAATATCAGGCCGCATGAAAATGCGGCCTTTTAACCAAAACCTGCAGCACTTTATGCAACTGCCAATGTATCATTTATAAACACCGCTGTAAAATTGCTTATTACCGGCTACAATTGTAAAGTGTAATCGGTAACAAAGGATATTCAGTAGATGAATGACTGTTTTTAATGGTTGGGAACGGTAAGGAGTTGCAGGCCGACTATAAAATGTTCATGCGTTTATTAAGTACAGCTCTGTAAGCATCGGCAACGGGGATCGATTTGTCGCCTATAATAATTGTGCCATCCCGTAAACTGTCGATTTTATTTACTGCTACTACGTATGAACGGTGTACCCGGATAAACTTTGCAGCAGGCAGCCTTTCTTCTACAGCTTTGAGTGTTGTATGAATAGCGTAAAATTTTTTATCAACATGCAGCTTTACATAATCACCCATAGCTTCTGCGTAAAGTAGA
Organism: Chitinophagaceae bacterium UBA1953; assembly: GCA_002336115.1. Lineage (GTDB taxonomy): Bacteria > Bacteroidota > Bacteroidia > Chitinophagales > Chitinophagaceae > Lacibacter. Next base: position 164,272 of record DDEN01000041.1, on the reverse strand, counting down.
TCATTCATCTTTAACCGGCGAATAACATTTGAATCCCTTATGAACAGAAATTCGTCATCGGTATATTTTATTTCTTCTTTATTGCTTTCGAGAATTTCTTTTGCTTTTTCTATTGCCTGTAAAAAACGGGCAGGGGTAACTGGTTTAAGTATGTAATCAGCAACATTTAATTCAAAAGCCTCAACTGCGTATTCTTTTTTTGAAGTGGTGAAAATAATGATTGGCCTTTTTGTACCAAGGTTTTTGGTTAACTCCAGCCCGCTCATTTCTGGCATTTCAATATCCAGCAGCAATAAATCAACCTGCTCATCCTGTAAAAAACGATGTGCTTCCATTGCGTTTGTACATTCTCCTGCAACCTGCAGATCCTTTACCTGGCCTGCAAGTTGTTTCATCGTGGTCCGGGCAATTTTATTATCGTCAATAATGAGGCATTTCATGTGCTGTTATTTTGGTAATACAATGTAAATGTAGATACTATCTGTAAATAAGATTCCTGAAATCAGTAAACTGATAAAGAATAAGATAACCAGGCGTATCGGGGCGGATAACCAAAGTTTATTTACATTGCAATTGCTTTACAGGAAACTTTATATAACATCTGTTTATGAAAAAAATACATTTTTATTTCAGCGTTTTGTTAATTGTTTGTTTTACAGCAACAGGTTCTGCTCAATTAGTAAGCGGCCCAATGCTTGGCCCGGTAGAATATCGTACAGCAAAAATCTGGATTGAAGTAAAGCCGGGAAGCTCAGCAACGATTGCTTACTGGAAAAAAGGTGATATGGCGCATGCCATGCTGTTGAATAAAACATCATCGGTAAATGACTGGTTTTCGCCGTTGATTTTTGATTTGGTTAATCTGGAAGTAAATACTTCTTATGAATACCAGGTATTGGTGAACAATAAGGTTGTTGCATTGAACAAATTAAAGGCCGACGGAGCGTTTACTACAAAAGATCTATGGCAATGGCGCAAACCTGCTCCTGATTTTTCTTTTCTTACAGGATCCTGTGCATATATTAATGAACCTGCTGTTGACCGTCCCGGTAAGCCTTATGGCGGTGATTCGTCCATTTTTGAAAGTATGGCAAAAGAAAAAGCAGCGTTTATGGTTTGGCTGGGCGATGAATGGTACACAAGAGAAGTGGATTATTTTGACGAATGGGGATTATGGAGCAGAGCGCATCACGACCGGAAAATTCCCGTTATACAAAACTTCTTAAAATCAATGTCGCAATATGCTATCTGGGACGATCATGATTTTGGCCCCAATGATATTGGCGGTAATTATATTTTGAAAGATGCTTCAAAAAAAGTATTCACTAATTATTGGTGCAATACTTCATGGGGAATGAACGGGCAGGGAATTTATTCAATGATCAGTTATGGTGATGTTGATGTTTTCCTGATGGATGACCGTTGGTTCCGCAGTGCTGATGAAACAAAAGATTCTGTTAACGGACAGCCCAATGTGGATAAGCACATGTGGGGCAAAGAACAAATGGAATGGCTCAAAAATTCGTTGCTGTATAGTAAAGCAACATTCAAAATTATTGCTACAGGTAGTCAGGTGCTGAATCCTGTTTCGCCGTTTGACCGTATGCTTGATTTTCCTGCCGAGTATTATGATCTGATGAACTTTCTGAAAGGTAATGCCGTTGATGGTGTGTTGTTTTTAACTGGCGACAGGCATCATAGCGAAATCATTAAAGTAAAACGGGATGGCACTTATCCTTTAATTGATGTTACTTCTTCTCCGCTTACATCAGGTACACATGTATTTGGTGGTGTTGAAAAAAATAACCCTTATCGTGAAATAGGGATTGACCAGAAACAGAATTATGCAAAGTTCAGTTTTAGCGGAATAAGAAATCATCGTAAACTAACCGTTGAGTTTTTTGGGGTAAAAGGAGAGAAACTCGGAGAATGGTCAATTAATGAAAATGAGTTGAAAACAGAAGCCAAATAGTAATATGACAATATCGTTTAAATATAACCGCAAACAGGTAATGCGTGCATTACGCTATCATTTTATTTCAAAAAAAGAAATACGCATCCTTATGATATTAGTAAATGTGTTTGCTTTGTTTGCGGCTGCCATGTTCTTTTTTAAAAAAGTATCGCCTGTAGCATTTCTGCTCAGTTCATTTCTATGGATGTCATTGATGATGGCATTTTGGTTTATTTTGCCCATGCTTGTTTATAACCGAGCCAAAACATTTAAGGATTCGTTTGTGCTTACATTTATGGATGCGTATATGCATCTTGAAAATCCGAATGGCAGTAAGGACTGGAATTATAAATCCTTTCAGTACTTTCTTGAAACTCCAGATTTTTTTCATTTGTATATTGACGACCGTTCTTTTTTCCTGATACCAAAAGACGCATTCAGTAACAGCGATGAGGTTCATGAAATCAGGAAACTGCTGCAAGATAAAATTGGGAAGAAGTAAAATTTATGAAACAGGTTTTGTTTGTTGGAGTCTGGTTGTACATTATTATACAATCTGGTTGTACTGGTTTTAATTCAAAAACTGTAATTGAAAAAAACGAAGAGGAAATTCCGCCGGCAATCAGGAATCAGTTTTATTCAGATCCATCAAATCCGATAATTGATGCGAAAGTTGAATTAGGCCGTTATTTGTTTTACGATAAACGCTTGTCGGTTAACAATACAAAATCCTGTGCCAGTTGTCATGATCCACGTTTTTCTTTTACCGATACTTATCGCCGTTCTGTTGGTGCTTATGGCGATTTAACTTTGTTTAATTCTCCTCCGCTTATCAATCTGGTGTTCAACCGATACTTTACTTATGCTGATTCTTCTTTACATACTCCCGAACAGCAAATAAATAATCCAATGTTTGCAGATAAGCCTGTAGAACTTGGCTGGAAAAACAACGAAATAGAATTGCTGAAACGTTTGTCGGCAGATAGTTTTTATCAGTTGCTTTTCTCAAAAGCATTTCCAGGAGCAAAGCAAAGTGAATTGTTTACAGTAAAACATGTGCAGTATAGTATTACATCATTTATCAAAACAATTGTATCGTTTAACTCGCCTTATGATGATTATGTTTACAGAGGTAAGAAAACGGCGTTAGATTCCGGTCAGATAAGTGGCATGCGGTTGTTTCAGTCAGCTCGGTTAAAATGTAATCAATGTCATAGTGGTGTTAATTTTAATGAACCGGCATTTAAATCTTCGCCGCACTTTAATACCGGTTTTTTCTCCGACACACTTATACATAAGGGATTAGCTTCAAAAACAGGGAACAGTAATGATATAGGTAAATATAAAACTCCCACATTACGTAATCTTGCATTTACATCTCCTTATTTTCACGACGGGAGTGTGGAGTCTTTACAGGAAGTTGTATATATGTTTGAAAAAGGGAATGTATCTGATCAGCAAAACAAACATCCTTTCATACAAGGTTTCAAATTATCTTTACAGGAGCGGAGTGATTTAATTCGTTTTCTTCTGTGCTTAACTGATTCAACAATTTTATATAGAACGGAGTACCAGAATCCATGGAAAATAAAATAATACGAGGGTGGTTTAATTTTTTTATTGTTTCTGCTGCTATTGTTTTTGGCAATAGTTGTAACAGCGGCAATAGTGTTACAGAACATAAAGGTTATGATAAAGATGCACTTGAATCGGTACTGGCTGCGGCCGATACCTTAATTACTTTTCCTTTTGTGCAGCAGCGGGTTGATAAAATTAAAGATGCACTTCAGCAAAAAAAGCCTGTTTTACTCTATGCCGACAGCGCTTCTGGAAAACAGAAACTTGCAGAATCAGTGGCACTGAATGATTCTGTTTTTACACAATTTCTGTTTGATCCGGCAACACATCTTCCATTTCGTAATGAAATTTTTGGTATTCACCAGGCAAGAGAAAGCGATATGGCTGGTATAAAGTTGGCATACAATCTTGCTGACTGCTACCGGGTTGAAATGTATAATTATGCGCTAAACAACACTTCTGTTGCTATTGTTGATGCTGGTACGCAGCGAGTATTAAACCGATTTTATTTCAGCCAATCCCAGCCCGATTTGCCCCCAAGCCTTGTAGCTATGGCAAACAAAATTGCAATGGAATCACCTGAAGTAGAAAAAGCATTAGGATTTAAACCCGATGAAAAAAAACTGCTTGCCCAGTATTATAAAACGTCGCTTAACCAAACACGTTGTGAACGAAGCCGGCATTTGTGTGTTGCACCTACTTTTCTTCTTGGTGAAAAAACGCTCTGGGCAATTGTTGATCTTACAGATTACAGGCTGGTGGGTGTTCGTTGGATCTATTCAGGAAAAACGGGTCCTGCAGCCCCCTTGATTTCTGAACGTAAACTACAGGATGATAAAATAACAGCCTGCTTCTGTGAGCAGGAACAAAAGCTTGCCCGTAACGGATGGGAGATGAAGTATATGCTTACAAGCAGTGATGGTTTGCGAATAAACAACGTATTATATAATGGTAAACCTGTTTTGCGTAACGCTAAACTTGTTGATGTTCATGTTAACTATAGCGGATCAGATGGTTTTGGTTATAGTGATGCAGTAGGCTGTCCTTTTTTCAGCCAGGCTGCAGTACTTGCCTGGGAACCGCCAAAGATTGTTGACTTGCTGGATGATGCAGAGCAAAAAATTGGGTTTGTACTAGAACAGACTTTCCGTTCTGAGGGGTGGCCAACCCCGTGCAGTTATAATTACAGGCAACGATATGAGTTTTATAATGATGGCAGATTTAGGATAACTGCTGCAAGTCTTGGAAGAGGGTGTAGCAGTACAGCAACCTACCGTCCTGTTTTTCGCATTGCATTTGCTGACGATCACAGTAATTTTTATGAATGGAAAAATAGCAACTGGATGCAATGGAAAAAAGAACAATGGCAATTGCAGGGGCCTGCAACCATGTTTACGCCGGAAGGATTTCAATACAGAATTGATGGTGCAAAAGGAAGTTACTTTATGGAGCCGGGAAAAGGGCAGTTTAAAGATGGTGGGCGAGGCGATTATGCTTATGTGTATGTTTCAAAGCATGATAATGCAAGAGATGAAGGAGAAAGCGATCTGGTAACAATTGGCCCATGTTGCAATGCCGATTACAGGCAAGGGCCTGAAAAATTTATTGAGCCCGATGCAGAAGACATTCAAAATGCGTCACTGATAGTTTGGTATGTTGCTCAATTACGTAATGATGACAGGAAAGGAAATGAATATTGCTGGGCCGAAAATGTGCTGAACAGCAAAGGGGTTTACGAAACAAAGATTTTCCCTTGTTTCTGTGGGCCAATGTTTATACCTGCAAAAAAATAATAAACCGGTTTTTATGCGTCTTCTTTTTCTTACAATAACATTGTTGATTGTTTCTTCTTTTTTTGTTTCCTGTAATGAAGAAGTGGAATTTCAGAGCAATGATTGTAAGAAGCTACCTTCTTTTGTTCGTGCTGTTGGGTTTAATCCAGCACGTTCTGCCTTCAGTACTTCGGAGAAAAAGACGATGGGGTTAGTTTTAATTGAGCTGCAAAACCAGGGAGAACCAAGGCGGTATCAGCATCCGTCATGGAAAGCAGCAGGATGGATGGGGCCAATACAGCTTGATCAATTTGGAAATTGTTTTGTTGGCCCGGTACCAGTGGTAAATGTTTATAATAATCCTACTGCAAAACAAAACATGCTTTATCGGGTCGATTCAGAATCGGGAATTATGAGTGTATTTGCAGAGTTGCCCGTTTCTGATTCAGTTACAGTTCAGAATCCTTACGGAATACTTGGGTTGGCTTACTTGTGTGAAACAAATACATTGTATGCGTCTTCTGTCATGGGAAGTGATCGTACACATGAAAGAGGTGTTGTGTATGCGCTTGATGCCTCAACCGGAGAAGTGATTGATAAAATTACAGGTATTGACATACTTGGAATGGGAATTTCTTATGCACCGGGTAAAAGAACTCTTTACATGGGTAGTGCAAGAACAAGTGATATTTATGCCATTACACTTAATAAAAAGGGAGAGTTTTCAGGTAAGCGGAAAGTGGTATTATCTCTTCTTAATCTCGGGCCAAGGGGTGATGATAAAGTACGACGTTTCAGATTTACTCAATTTGGTGGAATGCAGATTTATGGTGTTGAATTTAACTTTAATCTTACTGCACCTACAGAAAAACAGGAAACTGTATATGAATTTAATTGGGATGATGCAGAAATGAAATGGCAGTTTGTAAAATAAGTATGCTTTTGCATGGTCGGATAATATCGGGGTATAAAGCCAATCTTGTACGTTAATGTTGCAACATTAGGCAGTATATCATAAACTGAAAAAATTTTATTGTCTTTGCGGAAACCTGTTTTATGTTCTTATAACGGCATAGGGTTAGCAAAAACGCAAAAAAAATTTGAATTTAATTTTAATTCCATAATTTTACAGCTCTTTAATAGTTTTTAATCGGAATCACATTATCCTGCTGAAAAATTCTCCAATCCTTCTGAATTCCGTTACCTTATCAATTTTTGTCTGGGCTTTTTGCTGTTGCAGATTTGTTTTAGACATGTTTTCCTTATCATTTCTTTTTTGATGGCTTAATTAAATTAAGCTGAAAGTTTATTATTCAGGTCGAAAAAATGAATACCCGTTATTTGCTTCCGGCAATGTAATAATTGTTGTAAGCGAATATTTAGTAACGTTTTTTTTAAAAGTAAACTCAACCTAATTACGTTATGTTGAGAAGTTTATTCGCTTGGATGGCTTTCATAAGTGCTTAAAGTCCAAAATATCTGATTGATCCGTATTTCCAATTTTCCCCGAAAAAGCTGTATTTGTTTGGATCCTTTGTCTTTTGTTTAACCGTTTAGTTACCCTAAAACTGACGTTAAATGAAAAAAAATTACTCTGAAAAAATCAGATCGTATTTGCAGATTCCGATAGTTCTGCTCATGATGTTTTTTGCCAATAGTTCAAGCTTGTTTGCACAAAATCCACTTACTTCTGCTCAGGATTTTAACATCTTTACAGAAGGAGATTTGAGCATTACTGCCGGTGATATAGAAGGCGCAATTGCTGTTGGTGGCAATCTGGTTGTAAAAGGAAATGCACAGCGAACCGCAAATAATGCAACCGGCGGTCAGCCGTATGTAAGCATTAGTGGAATTAAATATGCTTTAGTTGTTGGTGGCGGACTTACCGGGCTTAATGGCGGAAACATTTTTAAAGTTGATGGTAAAAACAGCCTTACTGATGATCATTATGTTCGATTTTCTTCTCTTTCAGGAAGTAGTGCTGTCGCTAATGGCGGTGGAATAGATATAGGCAACCCGCCTACAGCAACATCAACTCAATATGTGAGAGTAAACTCTACGATTCAGTCGGCTTCATCTGTACAGAATTCAACTTCACTTGTAAATTTCAGTACAGCATTTACAGATTTCAGGACACAGGCAACTACAATGGCAGGCTGTGCCGGAAATGTTACTGCAACCTTGTTAACAGGGCAAGCTACATTGAATTTGAATTCAACTTCAACCAATGTATGGAATGTATCTGGTTCAGCGTTGAACACTTACAGCCAGATTAATCTTACAGGAAATCTTCCGTCTGCTTCAAATCCCTTAGTTATTAATGTTGATGCGGCGGGCACATTTTCCTGGAGTAATGTAAAAATTGTTGTGGGTTCTCAATCTGACAATTACCTGGAAACGAGTATTGCTCCATATGTAATCTGGAATTTTTATAATACTACATCTCTTGCAATTACAAATTCAAATTTAATTATAGGATCAGTTTTTGCTCCTAATGCGTCAGTTACATATACTGCTTCAGGTAATATTACAGGCCAGGTTGTGGCAAAAAGTTTTACAAAACCCAATGCAGGGGAGTTACATATTGCAAAATTCAATGGAAATATTACATGTGCAGCCTGCTGTGCATGTACAGGCAATCTTATCTCCAACCCGGGTTTTGAAAGTGGGCTTACCAGTTGGGATAATTGGGGAAACACAACTATTCTTACATCGCCAGTATATTCAGGTTCAAAATCTGCAACTATTGCCAGCGGTTTGCAAGGTGGAGCAGGGCAGTCATTTAACGTAACTGCAGGAAAAATTTATAGTGTTACTGCATTTGCAAAAGTATTATCAGGAACCGGATGGGCCGATATTGATATAAGTTTTTACAATTCCTCTTGGCAAAAAATTGGGGTTGAAAGTTACACTCAGGTAACATCTACAAGCTGGCAGAAATACAATGTTTCAGCAATAGCACCTGCAGGAGCGGTATATGCTACTGTGGGATTCTGGAAAGATGCAAACGGCCAATTATATCTTGATGACTTTTGTGTAACGCCAAATTCAGGATTGGCATTAGGAAATACAGTATGGCTTGATAAAAATGATAATGGATTACAGGATGCAGGTGAACCCGGTGTGGGACAGATTATTGTTACAGTTTATCAGGATAACAATAATGATGGTGTAGCTGATGCAGGCTTTACTCCTGTAGTTACTACAACGAATGATAATGGGGAGTACATTGTTTCAAATCTTGCAGCAGGCAGTTATTTTGTAACAATCGGGGATCAAACATGGTTTTACAAGAGTACAATAAATGGTGGAGACCCCGATAATAATATTGATAAGGATAATAATGGAATAACACAGAATACAACTACTCATACTATATCAACTTTGCCTGTTACACTTTCATCTTCCACTGAACCTGATGGAACCGGTGCTGTTAATACAAATTACAATGCCACATGTGATTTAGGCATTTGGAAAGATAATGGTTTAGGTGATTTCGTTTTTCTCGATGCAAATGGGAATGGAATACAGGATGCTGGAGAAACAGGTATTGAAGGTGTAACAGTTAAATTGAAAACAACTTCAGGAACTGTTCTTGCTACAACTACTACCGATGCAAATGGCTACTATTATTTTTATGACCCGGCACAATACGGAACTACTACATATAATGTGCAGTTTGTTACTCCTTCCGGTTATTCACCTTCTTCTCCAAACCAGGGAACAGATGATACAAAAGACAGTGATCCGGTAAATGGAGTTGCTGCAAATATAAGTGTGCCATACGGAACATGGAATCATACTGTTGATGCGGGCTTTGTTCCGCTCATTTTAAAACTTGGTAATTATGTATGGAACGATCAGAATAACAACGGCGTGCAGGATAACGGAGAGCCGGGTATAAATGGCGCTACTGTTAAATTATACGCCGATGCAAACGCTGACAATATTCCTGATGGGGCTGCACTTGCAACAACAACAACTGATGCAAACGGATTGTATTCGTTTGCGGGGATTGCCCCTGGCAAATACATAGTGGGAGTAACCTTGCCTTCAGGATATGTTGCAGGAACTACAACTTCAACATCAGCATTGCCCGATAATGACGATAATACAGATAATAACGGAGTTACTATGGTAAATGGTGAAGTGAGAAGTAATTATATCACATTAGTTGCAGGTGCTGAGCCAACAACTGATGGAGATGGAAATAACGGAAACCTTACTTTGGATTTTGGTTTGAAGGGTACGGGTTCCATAGGCGACAAAGTATGGAATGATGCAAATGGTAATGGGATACAAGATGGAGGTGAAGCAGGAATTAGTGATGTAACAGTTACATTAACTTACTCTGGTGGCGCAACAGTTACAGCAACAACTGATGCAAACGGAAACTACTTGTTCGCTAATCTTGCTCCTGGCATTTACACAGTAAGTTTCACAACTCCTTCGGGTTATGTTGCTGCACCTGCTAATCAGGGTGGTGATGATACAAAGGACAGTGATCCTGTAAGCGGTACAGTAAGCGTAACACTTACAGCCAATGAAAATAATCTTACGGTTGATGCAGGCTTTATGAGCAATCAGCTTGTGATTGGCAATTACGTATGGGCCGATGTAAATAATAATGGAATTCAGGATGCTGGCGAACCGGGTATAAATGGAGTAACAGTTAAATTATATACCGACGCAAATGGCGATAATCTTCCTGATGGAGCTGTAGTTGCCTCAACTGTAACAAGTGCATCAGGTGTTTATACATTCACAGGGTTAACTCCTGGTAATTATATTGTTGGAGTAGCGGTTCCATCCGGGTATGTGGCTGGTACAGCAACTGCAACAAGTGCATCGCCAAATAATGATAACAACACTGATAATAATGGTGTCAATACGGTTGGCGGCGAGGTGAGGAGTAATTTCATCACAATAACAACAGGCGCTGAGCCAACAACTGATGGAGATGGAAATAACGGAAACCTGACACTTGATTTTGGGTTGCGTGGAACGTTAAGTCTTGGAAATATTGTATGGGCTGATTTGAATGATAATGGTATTTATGATACAAATGAATCTGGCATTAACGGAGTAACGGTTAATCTTTATTTTGATGCAAATGGCGACAATCAGCCAGATGATCTGAATGGAGATAATGCTATTACTGCTGTAGATGTAATTCTAAGTACAACCACTGCATCAGGCGGAACCTACCAGTTTAATTATTTAACTCCTGGTAACTACATAGCAGGAATTGTTATGCCTTCGGGATATGTACCAGGGGCAGGTACTGCATCTGCTACTCCAAACAATGATGTGGATAATGATGATAACGGAGTTGTACTGGCTGGGAATGAATTAAGAAGTAATTATATCACATTAACAACTGGAGGAGAACCAACAACTGATGGCGATGGCAGCAATGGTAACCTCACCTTGGACTTTGGTATTACTCCTTCAGGTTCAGATCAGATGTTCAGCATCAGCGGGAATTTGTTCTATGATGCAAACCGTTTGACTGATAATACTGTAAATGGTTTTAATATCACACCATATCCAACTGAATATGTGTTGCTGGTTAATGCAACAACAGGTAAGGTAGATGCAATCCAGCAATTGCCTGCAGTTCTTTCAGCAAATGAAGGCACATTCTCATTTACCAATCTGCAGGGCGGCAATACGTATTATGTAATGCTGAGCAAAGATTATGTAGCTGTGGGATCAACAGCTCCTGTTAACGCATCACTCCCTTCATATTATTATCCTACTGGTGAACATATTGGGTCTTCTGCCGGTTCAGATGGAACAATTGATTCTAAATCGGCATGGATATATCTGAACAGGAATGTAACAGATGTAAACTTTGGTATTGTATATGTGAGACCCGGAAACGTTGACTAAAATTTCATAACTCTCAAACTTAAATAAACAATATGAAACGAATTCTAAAACTACAAATGCTTGCTGTTTTACTGTTGCTTTCAATAGGTGTTGCAGCGCAAACATCATATGAAATGTTCCGTAAAGAGCGGCCTAATACAAATAGTGGAATTGTGTATTCAACACAGCCTTGGTTATTTGAAAATATTCCAGGTGGTAATTATCCAAATTTTTCTTTATTAACTGTTACAGCTTCTTACTCGGATCAACAATATCTTGATGTGTCAGGAAACGGAGACAATGGATTAATGTTTGGAGTGAGTTCAACACAAAAACCAAAACAACCTACAGAGCATCCTATTTATGTCTCAATGAATGATGTAGGCGAACCTTTAAACAGTTATTACACCGCAGCTCCTTCTCCAACAGGAACAGGAATTGAAGCCGAAAGCAGTAACAATGCAATCAGCAACGGTGCTCTTTCTATGTTTACTTCTGCCGAAGGAATTTTTGCAGCAAACAGTAACGCTTCAACCGCCCCGAGTGTTAGTTATTATATGGGAACAGTAACTTTCACCTTCAGTCGGTCAGTTACAAATCCAATAATGCACATTACCGGTTTAGGAGGAAATGTAGTAACTAACGTAGATGTTAATTCCAGTACTTTTCTTGCATTTACAACAGAATATGAATTAGTAAATACCGGTTACACAATGCAACGGCTTAGTGGTACCGATCCATTATCCGTTACAACTGATGCTGTTGGTTCAATGCCTGCTGGTGGCTGGAAAATTGTAAACACATTTGACCCTGGCGACCGTATTGATCTTGATGGTGCTAATGGAAATTTAGCTGGTAGTGGCAGCGTTCGTATAATGGGAGCAAATATTACGTCACTTACTTTCAAGGTTTATATGCGTGGGAAAAAGGCAAACCAAAAATGGTCTGATGCAGTGCAGTATGTTGGCGACAGACATAATATTGGATGGAGTATCACTACAATTGCCGATGGCCCTCTTCCAGTGCATTTGACAAGCTTTACCGGCAAGGTACAGAATTGCAATACTGTATTAACCTGGAATACAGCCCTTGAAGATGAGGTGAGCCATTTTGATGTAGAAAGGAACACAGGCAATGGCTTTGTTTCTATTGGTAAGGTTGTTTCAAAAGGATCGAACAGTTCTTATACGTTTTTCGATGGTGCAGCAGTAATGGGGTCGAATCAATATCGTCTGAAAATGGTTGATGTTGACGGAACTTTTGAATACAGTAATGTGGTTGTTGTAGCAATGGATTGTAATAAAGCTAAAATCGGTTTGTATCCAAGCGTTACAACATCTGCTACACGGGTAACAGGGCTTACCGGGAAAGAAACTATTACGGTGATTTCTTCCATCGGTCAGGTGCTGAAACAATCGAAAGCTTCAGGCAGTTATCATGAAATTCAGATAGGCGGTTTGCCAAGCGGAATGTATTTCGTTGTTGTGAAAGATGAAGGTAACAACCAGGTGTTTTATGGAAAAGTTGTAAAGCAATAGAATTATCTGCAAAAACCAATATACGGCCGCCCCATCAGGGGCGGCTTTTTTAATAGAAAAATAAACACAAATAAAATATTTGGTTTATAAAATAAACTACTTTATGTTTGTGCTCTACTATTTGTTATGAAATTTCTTTTTCTGTTTTTTAGTTTGGTAATAATAACCGGTATCAGCAAAGGGCAAACTTTGATAACCGGCATTATAACAGATGCCAAAAAGCAACCGGTATTTGGCGCATCACTTACAATAAAAGATTCGTACGATGGAGCAACTGCCGATTCAGCGGGCAGATTTCTTTTTAAAGCATACGATAAAGGCAGGCAGTTGCTGATTGTAACATCAGTTGGCTATAAAACGGTTGAAATGCCTGTTGAGCTTACTGGTTCGGGTGAGCTGAAATTGGCAATACAGATGAAGCAGGAAATTACTGAAATGAGTGCTGTGGTTATTACAGCGGGTTCATTTGAAGCAAGCGACAGAAAACGTGTTGCTGCGGTTTTAACTTCAATCGATATTTTAACTACTGCCAGTGCAAATGCTGATGTAACCGGGGCATTAAAAACGCTGCCTGGTGCACAGCAGGTTGGTGAGTCGGAAGGTTTGTTTGTACGTGGCGGTACAGCGGCTGAAACAAAAACTTTTATTGATGGAACGTTGGTGAACAATTTCTTTTATACAAGTGTACCTGGAATTGCTACGAGGGGGCGATTTTCTCCATCCATTTTTAAAGGCACGGTTTTCAGTACAGGCGGCTACAGTGCATTATATGGTCAGGCATTATCTTCGGCTTTGATTCTTGAATCTGTTGATCTGCCTGAACAATCATCTGCTACTTTAAACTTGTCTGTAATTAGTGCTGGTGCAGGGTTACAACATCTGTCGAAAAATAAGAAATCTTCATGGGGATTTAATTATGATTATTCAAATCTTAGCGCAGCGTTTGCAGTATTAAAGCAAAGGCAGGATTATTCAAAAGCTCCGGGTGGTCATAATTTTGATGCAAACTTCCGTATTAAAACGTCAGCAAATGGAATGCTGAAGTATTATGGCTATTATACATCTAACGGACTTGCATTTACCAGTAATAGTCTTGATTCGGCAGGTTATTTGGATAAGTTCTCAATGAAGAACAACAATATGTATCACAATCTTTCGTGGAAGGAAAATCTGAAAAATAAATGGAAAATGAGTGCAGGTGTTTCGTTTTCAACAAACCATGATACAATTGGATTTGGTATGCAGAATCAGCAAAAGAAGGATGTATTGCTGAATGGGTTACAGTATAAAACATTTCAGTTAGATAATAAGGGATTGTATCTGAATGCCCGTATTGTATTGGAAAAGAAATTCAGAAGCCTTAGTGCGTTGCGTTTTGGCACTGAATATAATTACAGTGATGACAAAAGTATTTATACTGTTTATAATGGGTTAAAATATAACAGCAGGTTTGTTACAAATAATTATGCCTTGTTTGCAGAACAGGATGTATATATCACGAATAACCTTGCCGCAAAATTCGGAGCAAGGGCAGAATATGCTGCCTGGCTGGAAAAGTTTAATGTAGCGCCAAGGGTTTCATTGGCATATAAACTTGGGAAGCAAAGTCAGGTATCGCTTGCTTATGGAATTTTTTACCAGAATCCTGAAATGAAATATTTGCCTGCAGTAAATTCAATGAAGTTTATGAAAGCAGAGCATTACATTGCTCAGTATCAGAAAACAACCAGTCTTACAACATTCCGTGCCGAAGTGTTCTATAAAAAATATGCACAGCTCATTAAAACAACAAATGTGAATGGAAGGGAACTGGCCGCAAATAATAATGGATTTGGCGACGCAAGTGGTTTTGAATTTTTCTGGAGAGATAAAAAGAATATTAAAAATCTCGACTACTGGATTTCCTATTCGTATCTTGATACAAAAAGAGATTTCCTGAATTTTCCTTATGCCATCACACCAAATTTTGCTGCACATCATACAGCATCAGTTGTAGCAAAAAAATTTGTAACATCTCTTAAAACCAACTTCAATATTTCATACAATTATTCAAGTGGCCGTCCGTATTATAATATTCAGTACGATACCGATAACAAGAGTTTTTTTGCTGATAAGGGAAATGTGACCGATTACCATAATGTGAGTTTTGCTTTGAACTTTCTCCCCGACATAGGGAAGAAAAATGCAAAATCTTTCGCAGTGTATGTACTCAGCATCAGTAATATTTTCAACATTAAGCAGGTTTATGGTTATTCGTACTCAACCAATGGAAAGAATAAGCAGGAACTGGTTGCTCCTTCACGAATGTTTATTTTCATTGGCGCTTTTATCAGCTTCGGGGTTGACCGTTCGGAAGATGCAATCAACAATAACTTATAATAATATCAATTTAAATCAACAACAATGAAACAATTACTTAGTACTTTTTTTTGTTTTGCAGTTCTTATCACGGCTTCGGCTCAGAGTGAAAAATATGCAGGGGCTATGCAGAAAAATTTCGGAGCGCTGGCTTCAGCAAAATCGCCTGCAGAAATGCTGGATGTTTCAAATGCCTTTGAGCGTATTGCCAACGCTGAGAAGAATCAATGGCTTCCGTTCTATTACGCTTCTTTAACTAAAGTGTGGTATGCGTTTATGTTAAATGATCCTAAGCAGTACGACCAGGTTGCCGACCAGTGTGATTCATTAGTTGCAAAGGCAGAGAACCTTGAAAAGAGCAATTCAGAGATTTCGTTACTGAAGGCAATGATTGCAACATTAAGAATGGTGGTTGATCCGATGAGCAGATACATGCAATATGGAACGATGCTGAATAAGTTTATTGAAGAATCAAAGCAGCTTGATCCTTCTAATCCTCGTCCATACATGTGGCAGGCGCAAAATGTAAGTAAAACACCAACTCAGTTTGGAGGTGGTTGTGAAAATGCAAAACCAATTTTTGAAAAATCGCTGGAATTATTCAAAACATTTAAGCCAAAATCGCCAATGTATCCCGACTGGGGTAAAGAACAAACAGAAAAGGCCTATCAGGAGTGTAAATAATGTGTATTAGTCCCGAATGAAATACTTCGGGACTGTTTTATTTTTGACGATTCTAACAATTTTTCATACCGGCAATAAAACAAAACAGTTATGGCTGAAAAAGAATTAACTGAACAGGAAAGCCTGCTGATTATTCAGCAAATGATCAACAGGGCAAAAAATGAATTTGTTGATACAGGTATTGGTCCTGTTCTGTGGGGATCAGTTATAACAGTATGCAGCATTGTTCAGTACATGCAACTGGAATTTGATTTTAAGTTGCCATTTGATATATGGTTTCTTACTCTTGCAGCACTTGTACCGCAGATATTGTTGTCAATTAAGGAGCGAAAGCAAAGAAAGGCCAAAGGCTGGGATAGTGAAATGATGAATTACGTTTGGTTGTGTTTTGGTGTGGGAGTGTTTCTCGTTAATTTTATTAATAATGTTGCGGCAGAACAATTAAATACTTTTCTGAATGATTACAGGGAAATAACAGGCAAACCCGATGTGCCACATTTTATGACTTTTGGTACAAGCTATCTTATGTTTCTGTATGGTTATCCTACAATTGTTACAGGTGCTTCACGTAAATTTAAGCTGATGACTATTGGCGGAATTTTTTGCTGGGTTGCTTCTCTCATCAGTGTGTTTACAGTACTTAAATTTGACTTTGTGCTGATGGCTGCATCAGCAACGCTTGCATGGTTTATCCCGGGAATTGTTTTAAGAAAAAAATATTTATCGCACAGCGAAGAAAAGAATGTTTAAAGAACTTGACCCTATATTACATTCACAATTGAGGCTTGCAGTTATGAGTTTGCTTATAAGTGTAAAGGAAGCGGAGTTTACGTTTCTTAAAGAGCAAACCGGCTCAACTGCAGGTAACCTGAGTGTACAGATTACTAAGCTGAAAGATGCAGGTTATGTAGAAGTAACCAAGCAGTTTAAAGACAATTATCCTCAAACAATGTGTAAAATAACTTCAAAAGGAATTAAGGCGTTTGAAGTTTATGTAAAAGCTTTACAAACGTATTTACCAAAATAAGAAGTCATTTTTTGAGCAAATGTTTTTTTGAAAAAAGCTATCGGCATTCATAAGTTAAATCTGAAACCTAAAATGTGTATTCAGCTTTTATTCTTCTTCAATTTTTTCATCAACAGCTTTTGCAAGTAATGAAGCACTTAGCTTTTTCATCGGGTTTTTTCTTGCATCGGCATAGTTATTCCTGTTTTTGAAAATATCAATAGCAACAAACATCGCTTCCCGTATGGATGATTCGTCGGCTTTTACTTTACCTGCAATGTCAAATGCTGTTCCATGATCCGGGCTGGTACGTATTACTTCAAGCCCGGCAGTATAATTTACTCCTTCCCCTATGGCAAGCGATTTGAAAGGAATTAGTCCCTGGTCATGATACATTGCAAGTACAGCATCAAATTTTTCAAATTGTGCACGGGCAAAAAACGCATCAGCGCTGTATGGTCCAAAACTTAGTATGTCTTTTTGCTTCGCTTCTTTTATGGCAGGTTTAATAATTTCTTCTTCTTCTTTTCCAATTAAACCTTCATCACCGGCGTGTGGATTTAATCCTAATACGGCAATCTTTGGTCTTTCAATACCAAAATCCTTTTTTAGTGATTCATTTACCAGGATTAGTTTACTTACTATTGCTTCTTTTGAGATGTGTGATGATAACTGATTAACAGGAACATGTTCTGTTAACAGCGCAACACGAATGTTATCTGCTACCATAAACATTACCACATCATTTGCCTGGAACACATCTTTGAGATAAGGCGTATGACCTGTATAATTAAACGTTTCTGATTGCACATTTTTTTTATGAATGGGTGCAGTAACAAGTACATTAATCTGATTTTCTTTTAAAGCACTTACAGCAGCAGTAAGAGATTTAATTGCATATATACCACCGGTTTCAGTCAGTTGACCAGGAGTAATATTTATTTCATCTTCCCAGCAATTAAATACGTTCACCATTTTTGTATTAAGTCGCTGAAAGTCTTTGACCGACTGATAATTGAAATTGCCATCGTTAATTGACTTTTTGTAGAAGTTAATCAGTTTGTTGGAAGCGAAAATAATGGGCGTGCAGAAGTCAAGGATACGGCTGTCGCTAAGTGCTTTAATGATGATTTCAGTACCAATGCCGTTAATATCGCCGCAACTGAATCCAACTACTGGTTTATTATCAGAATTTGTCATATGTGCTGTTATTCATACAAATGTAACGATTGACCGAGAGTATTTTTGTTGTTTTTATACCCGGTTGCAGAATTTACTATTTTGAAAAATAGGTGTTTTCCTGCATTTTTAATAGGAGAAAAAAATATCTCATATAGTGTTATTTCATTTGCAAAAGTTAGGATTTAGTAATAATAGGATTTACCTTGTGGTTTAAATCTTAGTCCCATGAAATCTGTAAATGTTATCATCATTGCAACTATTTTGCTGATCTCTTCCGAATTAAATGCAGGTAATTCAATTCAATTCTGCAGTAAGTTACAACCTCAATTAATTAGTGTTAAAGCAGCTCAGAGCTTTGGATATTTCCGTGTTCATCGAATGGGCAGGGATGCATCGCTTAATTGGTCGGTAACTGACCCTGCTGTTTCTTATTTTGTTGTAGAACGTTCCTGGGATGGCTCTTTCTTTGAAACGATTGCTGAAGTAAATGGCAATGGCGAGGCTGCTTACAAGTTTCGTGATGAGTCTTGTTTCCCCGGTTATATCTATTACCGTATTACAGCACATAACCTCGATGGATCAGTAACAACATCTTCTGTTGAAATGTTGCACATGGTTGCCAAGCGATAATTAATTAATCGCATTAGTTCAGGTAATGGATATTGCCTGAGTGCCTTTTTTAAAATCCTGTCTATGAAACTAATTCTACACTGCATTTTATTTTTGCTGTTGATTGTGCAACAGGCTGCAGCACAAATAACAACCCCTGTTATCAAAGCCAATTTTGGTGTTGATGCAGATCTGCGCAGTAATTTCTTTAATGGTTTTCTGCAGGCAGGTAATGACGATTGGTTCAGTAACACTGTTGGTGGTGGTGGTGAGTTTGTTATTGATACAACCGGTGCAGCAGCTATGCTGGCACGTTATGTTTCCCAGCCGGCATCACGAATGCAGCCGTTTTTCCGTGGCATGCGTAAACCGCAATTTTCTATAGTAAATAATTACATGTGGATTGATGGCATTTTTATCCGGGATCATCATGGTGATGATTCAACTGTTTTTGCATCAGGTAGTAATAAAAATGGTATGAGCCCGTCCGCATGGTCAACTCCTGTTTCACAGGGTATCCCCGATAAGAATGATATTCTTGATATGTATATGCACGTTCGCAGGGCTGGGCCATATACAACCGATTCGCTTTGGCTGTTTGGGGGTGTATCAGTTGACAATACAACAGGAAACAGGTATTTTGATTTTGAGATGTACCAAACCGACATTTACTATGATCATAATTCACTTAGGTTCTATGGTTATGGTCCCGATGCGGGGCATACATCCTGGCAGTTTGATGCGGCAGGCAATGTAACACAAGCAGGAGACATTATCTTCACGGCAGAATATGGAAGCTCATCTTTGTCTTTGCTTGAAGCGAGGATATGGGTTAATCAGAGTTCTTTGTCAATTACTCCAGTAGCGTTTAACTGGGGTGGACAATTTGATGGGGCTTCATCCGGCGCAACGTATGGTTATGCAAGTATTTCTCCCAAAACAGCAGGTAACTTTTATACCGGTCTGCAATGCGCAAATAATGCATGGGCAGGTGCTTTTGGAGTTGTTTTACAGAACAATACTTTAGCTACAACCTATTCAGCCAAGCAGTTTATGGAGTTTTCTGTAAACCTGAGTAAACTTGGTCTTGATCCTTTGGTTATAATGAATGATGCATGCGCATTACCTTTCAGAAGAATTTTAGTAAAATCACGAGCATCAACTTCATTTACTGCTGAATTAAAGGATTTTGTAGGCCCGTTCGCTTTTTTCCGTGCACCCCGGGCTGAACTTTCTACCAGCTTTCCTACACTTTGCCAGAATGGTGTTGGGGAAATATGGCTTACCAATCCGGTTGCAACTTCTCTTTATACATGGTCAACTACCAATGGGCATATCGTAAGCAGAACTATTAGTGGCGATACTATTACAATTGATCAACCCGGTACGTATGTTGTTACACAGGAATTAATGGATAGTTGCGGGTCTGTTTATGCAACCGATACTGCTGTCATAAATCAAAATAACAGTTGTGAAATTTTAAAGTTTGAGCCACGGAATTTCATAGGAAAATTATTGAAGAGCTCTCAGGTATTGCTCAATTGGAATTGCAGTGAATATGCTCAAGGGCAGTATTATGAAATTGAAAGAAGTTTTAACGGGTTTGATTTTTATACTTTAAAAAAGGTGTATCATACTGTTTCCGGTGCATATTCTGAAACAGATGATTTGCAAGGATTAAATCCACCTGAAGTTTTTTACCGGCTAAAATACCGCAATAACGGCGGATTAATTTTGTACAGTAACACTGTTAAACTGATGATACGGCCTTTGCAGGATATACAATTAAAAATAAATCCTAATCCTGTTACAAGTATTTTCAGATTAAACTGCTCACTTGCCCAGCAAGCAAAAGCTGAAATCAGTATCATCAGCAGTTCGGGAGCTGTTTTGTATTATTCTGTTGAAAATGCAAATGCCGGAATTAACGAGTGGGTTATTAACCGGAACAGGCAATGGGCTTCCGGACAATACATTGTTCAGGTAAAACTTAATGAAGCCGTTTACCGTACAAAAGTTATCATTTCTCAATAAAAAACTACAGCCCTTCCTTTACGAAGGGCTTTTTACTGCTACTTTTGCAGCGTGCAATACACGTTAAAGAAATCTCTTGGTCAGCATTTTTTAAAGGATGAAGCTATCTGCAGAAGAATCGTTGATGCAGTACTCGACGAGCATCCTGAAAATTTGGTGGAAGTAGGTCCTGGAGGTGGAGCATTAACTAAATATCTGCTTCAGTTGCCCGGTATTGATTTTAAAGCAGTGGAACTGGATAAAGAAAAAGTAGATTTCCTCGAACACACATATCCATCTATTAAGGGAAAGCTGATCCATGAAAGCTTTCTCGATAGTTCAGTTCCTTTTGAGCAGCATTTTATGGTTGTTGGAAATTTTCCTTATAATATTTCCACACAGATATTATTCAAATTGCTTGAATGGAAAGAGCAGGTTGATTGTATTGTAGGAATGTTTCAGAAAGAAGTGGCGCAACGTGTTGCTGCAAAAGAAGGGAGTAAAACATACGGCATCATCAGTGTTCTGGTACAGGCTTATTTTGATGTGGAGTATTTGTTTGATGTAAGTGAAAACTCGTTCAATCCTCCACCAAAAGTTAAAAGCGGTGTTATAAAACTGAAACCAGCGAAATATATTCCTGAAATGGTAAGTGAAAAGAAGTTTTCATTGCTTGTTAAAACAGCATTTAACCAGCGCCGCAAAATGCTGCGAAACGGGGTGAGAGGTTTGTTTGATGAGGAATTTTTGAAAGATGAAATTTTTAATAAACGTGCAGAGCAATTAAGTGTGCAGCAATTTGCTGAACTGACGTTTAAAATGAAATAAGCAAAAAGAGGCGATTAAAAACACATGAGAGTAATTGTTACAGCAAAATGTCATGAATACCTGCGTGAGAAATTAGTGCAGGGAGGTTTTGAAGTGGAGTATAATCCAAAGATCACTTATGTTGAGTTGATGGCTTTAATTGGTGAAGATGTTGCAGGGATTGTTATTGCTACAAGTATTAAAGTAGATGCTTCATTGATTGATAAAGCAGGTAAGCTGATGTGGATTGCACGCCTTGGAAGTGGCCTTGAACTGGTTGATGTTGCTTATGCCGAAAGTAAAGGCATTCAGATTGTAAGCAGCCCGGAAGGTAATTGTGATGCAGTAGGAGAACATGCTTTGGCAATGTTGCTGTGTTTAATGAATAAAATTCACAGCAGTTTTGATGAAGTTAAAAAACATATCTGGCAGCGTGATGCAAACCGGGGATGGGAGTTGGGTGGTAAAACAGTCGGCATTATCGGCTTTGGTAATACTGGCCGGGCCTTTGCAAAAAAGCTGAGAGGTTTTGATGTAACTATTCTTGCACATGATAAATACCAGTTTGGTTTTGGTGGCAATACAATTAAAGAAGCATCTCTGGAGCAGGTGCTGAAATACAGTGATGTCATCAGCATGCATGTTCCGTTAACGGACGAAACATTTCATTATGCCGACCATGCTTTTTTTGAGGCAATGAAACAAAAGCCTTTTTTTATAAATGCATCCCGTGGTAAAGTGCATGATACAAAGGCTGTAATTGATGCGTTGAAGAATGAATTCATCAGCGGGGCTGCATTGGATGTGCTTGAAAATGAAAAGCTGGATACTTATACTGCTGATGAACTGGCAGAGCTTGACTGGCTTTCAGCACAAACCAATACGGTTCTTACTCCGCATATTGCAGGTTATTCGCATGAGGCATTTTATAAAATGAGCAAAGTTCTTGTTGATAAACTTGGTTTGAATTAATGTTGCTGAAAGCTGAATACTATACAGAAAATACAAGCATGTCCGTACAAATCAAACGGCTCGCATTATTTGTGACTGTTTTTTTATCGCTTGTTCTTATGCACAAAGCAACTGCACAATGTGTTTCGGTTTTTCCTTATCAGCAGGATTTTGAAAGCAGTAATGGAAACTGGACAACAGGCGGCACCGGTTCTTCATGGGCATGGGGTGTTGTTTCAAAACCCGTTATACAGGCTGCTGCAAGCGGAACAAAATGCTGGTCAACTGCCGGATTAACAGGAACTGCTTACTCTAATGGTGAAGCATCGTGGCTGCAAAGCCCCTGTTTTGATTTTACCAACCTGCAGTATCCTTATATCAGCATGAAAATATTCTGGGAAACAGAACAGCAGTATGACGGTGCTGCGTTTCAGTATTCAACTGATAATGGAATAACGTGGACAACTGTAGGTTCTACGGCTGATAAGGATTGTATTACATCAAACTGGTACAACCAGGATCCGGTAACTTATCTTTCGCCATTTACATCAACAAGGCAGGGCTGGTCGGGTAATTCAAAAACATCTTCAGGAAGTTGCCGGGGCGGAAACGGAAGTAATCAATGGGTTGCTGCATCGCACACTTTACCTGCTGTTGGCGGAATGAAAAATGTTATTTTCCGCTTTATTTTTGGTGCGGGTACATTGTGTAATAATTATGACGGATTTGCGGTTGATGATTTTAAAATTGAAGAAACACCTGCAAATGACGCATCGTTTACGTTCAGTTGTCTAAATGAAAATACTGTTGAGTTTACCAATACATCATCGCTTTGCCCCACATCGTTCAACTGGAATTTTGGTGATATTGCTTCTGGAACAAACAATACATCTTTATTAGAAAATCCTCAGCATATATTTTCAGCAGCAGGTGAATACAATGTTTCTCTTACCGTAAGTGGCCCGGGAAATGCAGCATCAACAATTACAAATATTGTAAAGATTATTTCTCTCACTCCTTCAGTACTCAGTAATGCAAGTTGCACCACAGGCACAGGAGGTTCTGTAACTGTGAACGTAAACGGGGCACAGGGGGCGTTTAATTATTTGTGGTCAACAACACCTGCTCAAACAACAGCAACTGCAACAAATCTTAATGCTGGTACATATAATGTTACTGTTTCGGGAACCGATGTATGTACAGCCGACACAAGCATTACGGTTGATATTGATCTTTCCTGCATTGGTGTTTACTTCCCCTCTGCATTTACACCCAATGGCGATGGGTTAAACGATACATTTGGCCCATTAGGCAGTGTTTCATCTTTGAGTGATTATGAACTGCGTATTTACAACCGCTGGGGCGAATTGATTTTTTATTCTACTGATCCGTTTAAAACCTGGGATGGAAAAACAAATGTTCAACACAACGATCAAGGCTTGTTTGTGTGGACAGCAGAGTTTTCACTCGCAGGAAAACCAAGAGAAAAACGGAAAGGGAATATTCTGATAATAAAATAATCCACTTCTTGTTTATCAGAAATAACAGCCTATTTTCAGCGAAGCTTCAGGATTTATTAGGGGAAGAGTATAGCTTTTATTATCTACTGCTACATTTTTATCACCTGCTGTACGTATGCTTAACCCCGCCCATGGCGATAAGTAAAGATGTTTGTACAATGCAATAGTATAACCGGCGCTTCCGTTTAGTAAAACATTACTGAAATGAGATGTTTGCTCACGGGCTGTTGTTTGAATGCTGCTTTTCCAGTAAACCAATCCGCCTCCAATCCACCAACCTTTCCATCCGGGTTTAAAGAAATGATCTGTAATTATTGCAATGCTGTTTACATGGCGGTTGGTGAAACCTTTTGCCGTTACAATATCGGGCATGTTTACTCCTGCATTCAGTACTCTTACCCGCCAGTTGTTTTTACCGGCCCAAACGGCACCAAAGTAACCGCCGGTTGCATAAGGGAGAAAATCCAGTTCAGCACCAATATTAATGTTGTTGTTTTGTTGAGTTTGAGCCGAACTACTGATTGTTAAAAAAAGGCCGATAAGGAAAATTGCTGTTTTGTTCATTTGGTAAAACTATAGACTAAAAGAGAACTAAGAAAGAGATTTAATTACTAAGTCAAATAAATGAGATAGCTTATTCAATTAAACTTATGGGCAATATTTTTGATCAATATGTAGCTCTTTGTAACAATCTTTTTATTTTGTTCTTCAACGTTCTTGCAGATAAAAAGCATTGAAGAATTGCATTAAACTCATTTTTTGTTATTCTTCCAATAAATTCGTAATCGACTCCTTCAACTTGATAATTGGCTTCAAGCTCAGATAGTGAAAACATATTTACCCATAGGCCATATAAATAAGTGTGAGTTGGGAAAGCCCAATTGTTGTTTGTTACTTTAACATTTGGTGAACAGTAGTAGGCGTTAAAATCGCTTGGTAAATCATTTAAGCAACCATGCTTTTTCTCAATATGAGATGGCACATAATCAACGCTTGATGGCAGAGATGCAACAATTACAGCATTGGCATCTGCATAAAGTGTTAAAAAATACTTGGGCTTTGAATTTCCATCTGCAAAATAAAAAGGTTTAAAGTAATATAAGTTGCCTGCTTCAAACATGCGCCTACCTGTGTAAAAATTTAGCGAATTGCTGGATTTCTATATTTTCCTTGTACATAGCCATTTTTTGCGGATCATCTTTTATCAATAATGTAAGGTCAACAGGAATATCGGTTGTGTTTATTTTTTTTTCAGTAAACGCATCAAGTAAGTTGTTTTCCAAAGCAATAATATACCAAGGAGCTGATTTGCGATGTGTAATTTCAACGAGTCTTTCAGCAGGTGTGTTTTTATAACGATTTACTATTTCTTTAAGTAAAATAATCTCCATTTCGCTAAATTCTTCATCCGAAAATTTCTTTTTTGCGATTACTTTTATTCCTTGCTCATTTTGTAGAAGAGTAATAAAGGAATCCAGTAGATATGGCTGATTTAATTCTTCATATAAATCACTGTTAACAGGACCTGCCTGCCAAACTTTATAATCAAGTCCTAAGATTGGGATTCCATTCCTGAAAATGGACAATTCATCAAGCAGATATATTAGCTTAAGTAATTTGGTTTTGTATAAAGGTTGAATTTTTTCAGTAAAAAAAAGGATCACATTACCTATGCGCTCAATTTGTTCACTAGAATATGCTTTAAATTTTATGTTTTTCTTTTCATCCATAAACTCCGCCTTAAAATACAAAATTTAAGGGAAAGCAAAGTTAATATAATTTTAGTCTGCTAAAAAAATTGGTAAAAATTTTAGAGCAAATTCTTTCTACTGTTAAATTAAGATTATGTTATTGAACTGATATGTAAAACTTATAGGTAAAGATAAGCGCTAATACCCATTTTAGGACAGCTAAGGAGTTGCTATAGAAAATAACAAGCACTCGATATGGCAGGCAGCCACCTCCGTATATTTTAACGATCCCTTGCTCTATATTAAAAAAAAGTGTTTATTTTTGCCCTTCACGAAACATACAACGCTTCAGCAAAAACTGGAGCGTTGTTATTTTTTTATGCCCCGTATAGTACGACAGAACCAAAATCTGTTTGTCGTGCCGGAAAAAGGGAAACAGTTTTAACTGAAAACAAAGGAGGAACTATGAGTATTCAGTATGTAACAAAAGAAACACTGGAGAAAATGCAGGCAGAGTTACAGCACATGAGGGCTGTTGAACGTCCCGCAGCATCAAAAGCCATTGCCGAAGCCCGTGAAAAAGGCGATCTTAAAGAAAATGCCGAGTATGATGCAGCAAAAGAAGCTCAAGGCATTCTTGAAGCTAAAATTAAGCAGCTTGAAGGTATGATAGCAACCGCACGTATTGTGGATGAATCAACAATAGATACCAGCAGGGTTGCTATTCTTACCAAAGTAACCGTAACCAATCTTGCTACAAAAAAGCAGATTACTTACCAGATTGTCAGTGAAAAGGAGGCCGATCTGAAAGCAGGAAAAATTTCTGTTTCATCGCCAATAGGAAAGGGGCTGCTTGGCAAATCTGTTGGTGATGTGGCTGAGGTACAGGTGCCTGCAGGCATTGTAAAGTTTAAAGTGGAAAATATTGCTGTTTAAAAGCAGAATAATTGAATACAGAATTCAAATGGCGGGTGTTAAAGCATCCGCTTTTTTATTGAAACAGATTTGAGTTAATGAATAAAGTGACTGTTGCAGAAAATGGTGATTAAGATAAATCAGTTACTTTTACAAAGCATAAAAAATATGATTTGTATTGCGGCATAAGTTGTTAATTACAATCAACAGTAATAAATCCAAAATCGAAATTTTTTGAACGTATGACGATCTTTTCAAAAATCATTGCTGGTGAAATACCATCCTATAAAATTGCTGAGAACGATAAGTTCTTTGCCTTTCTTGATATTTTTCCAATGACAGAAGGGCACACATTGGTTGTTCCAAAAACAGAAACCAATAAACTGTTTGATCTTGATGAAGCTTTTCTTGCAGAGATGCTTGTTTTTGCTCGGCCAATAGCAAAAGCCATTGAATCATCTTTTGATTGTGACAGGGTGGGTATTGCTGCAATTGGTCTTGAGGTGCCTCATGCACATCTTCACCTGGTTCCTATTAATTCGGCCGATGATCTGAATTTTACACGTCCTAAACTGAAGCTTTCTGATGAACGGCTTGAAACTATTCAGCAAACCATAATTGAAAAACTAAAATAACCGGAAATGACTCATACTCGTTACGATGAATACGGATATAAAAAGAAAGGAAAAAGAAAAAGTCCACGACCAAAACTGATTACAGCTTTATGTATTGCACTTTTTGCATTTGGCCTGTGGGAAATTGTTTATTCATTCACCGGCAACCTTGCCTTGCGTGGTGGTATTGATACACTTTATCCCGCCATTAATGCATTGATGATTGTATTTTGCTTTGTTGGATTAAGCGGTACATGGTCAATGGAAAAATGGGGCCCCATCAGTTTTGTGATTGCTCTTACTTTAAAATTATTAATTGATTTGATATTCGATCATGTCAACTGGCTTTACCTGTTGGGATATATTCCTGCTGTTTTATTTTTAATGACATTACCGAAAATGCGAAGAACAGATTGAGGAAGTGATGAATATATGATAACGAAATTGTGGTTTTTTCTATTTACTTTTTAATTCTCCCCGGATTTTGTTTTAAAAAATCTTCCCAGTTTTTCATTTTGCCTGCTGATGATTTTAAGGCACCGTTTGTTTGGAAATAATGGCATAATGCAACAGCAATGGCATCAGTTGCATCGTAATAGGCAGGTTTTGCTTTAAACTGCAACTGGTGCTGCAGCATTTTCCAAACCTGCTCCTTATCGGCATTACCATTTCCCGTAACAGATTGCTTTACTTTTTTGGGTGAGTATTCAGTAACCGATAAACCATTGCTCATTGCTGTTGCAATGGCTACGCCCTGTGCCCTTCCAAGCTTAAGCATACTTTGCACATTTTTTCCAAAGAACGGAGCTTCAATGGCAAATTCAGTTGGCTGATGTATTTTAATAATTTCACTCACTTTTTCATGAATCAACTGCAGGCGTATATAAACGTCCTTATGCTTACTCAGTTTCAGTACATCCATTTCAATCAGTTGCGGTTTATTCTGCTTTATGCCAATCAGTCCGTACCCCATTACAACCGTACCGGGATCAATGCCAAGAATGATTTTAGAGAAAGTTTGCAAGAGGCGGTTTATTTTTGAACAAATAAACACAAACTGAACAGGAATTTCAAAATCTTTATTAATTACTTCCTTGGCCCGACGGTATTTGTATGGATCAGCATTTCATTATACAATGAAGTAAAACATCAGCCCGATCTTGATAAAGCCTGGCAACAGATAAAGAATGCGTTTGCCGGAACAGGAAGCTGGAAACTTTGGCTGGCTGTTTTACTCATGCCAGTTAACTGGGGAATTGAAGCGTATAAATGGTATTTGCTTGTAAATAACTATCAGCCGTTTTCTTTTAAAAAAGCATACGAATCTGTACTGAGTGGCTTATCACTTTCTGTAAACACACCTAACCGCATAGGCGAGTATGGTGGCAGAATTGTTTATCTCGAACCGCAGTACCGGATTCTTGGCGTGGCTTTAACATTGGTATCAAGTGTTGGTCAGTTGCTAATTACGTTGGTGTTAGGCTGGGTGGCATTACTTGTGTTGCAGAATGAAATAGTTGCGGTTCAGCTTGGCGATACACATTTATCCGGCTTGTTATTACAGGTATTTCAATGGCTTGTTTTGTTTTGTGCTGTTTTAACTGTGGTATTTTATTTCAGAATGCACTGGCTTGCTAAACTGCTCAAATGGGTTCCTTGGTTCAGAAACAATTTGGCTGTGGTAAACGATCTTGATAATTTACCAAACAAGGTATATGTTCAGATATTATTCTATTCATTTTTGCGTTTTGTTGTTTTTGCATTGCAATATGTTTTATTGTGGCAGGCGCTGCAGGTAGGGGTTGTATGGTGGCAGGGTTTTTGGTCTATTGCATTAATCTTTTTAATTATGGCAATTGTACCGAGCTTTGCAATTGCCGAGGTGGGGATAAGAGGAAAAGTGGTAGTAAGTATTATGGGTATCTTCAGTGCAAACAGTATAGCAATACTTGCCGGAACAATAGGGATCTGGATTTTGAATCTTGTTTTTCCGGCTTTACTGGGAAGCCTGCTTATACTCACCGTCAGAATTTTCAGAGAACGTTAGCAAAAGATTAATGTATTTTACAGAAAAAACAAACAGAAGAATAACGATGAAGTATGTTGTGGTAATGCTTTTTATTTTGTTGTTTTCCTTTTCACCAACACCTGCATCAGTGTACCAGCCAGTTACGGCCGATAATGAGTTTTGCGGAATCAGGAACACCTCTTTTCTCAGCGGCGAATCGCTTAATTACCATGTATATTATACCCTTGCCGGTATTTATGTTTATGGCGGCGAAGCAAATTTTAACGTTGCGCTGGAACGTTATGCAAACAAACCGGTTTATCATATTGATGCTGCGGGAAAAACCAACTCTTTCTTTGATGGCTTTTTTAAAGTGCGGGATCATTACGAAAGTTACGTTGATACAGCTACTTTAAAGCCACACCGTTTTGTACGTAATATTCTTGAAGGCGATTTTAAGAAATTTGAAACTGTAACGTTTAACGATGCCGCAAACACAGCTACATCACAAGGAGGAACATTTAAAGTGCCAGAATGTACACAAGATGTAATCAGTGCCATTTATTATGCACGCAATATTGATTTTAATAAATACAAGCCTGGTGCAAAAATTCCTTTCAACATGTTTATTGATGATAAAGTGTACCCCTTGTATATACGTTATATGGGGAAGGAAAAAATTAAAACCAAATACGGTAAGTTTAATGCTATAAGATTTAAACCCATGCTGATTGAAGGGTCGGTTTTCAGTGGTGGTGAAAAAATGAATGTGTGGGTGAGCGATGATCCCAACCGCATACCTGTACGTATTGAAACACCCATTTCTGTTGGCAGTATAAAAGTTGATATGATGGGCTATCGTAACACCCGCCACCCTCTTTCAGGTTTAATAGAAAAAAAATAAGAGATACAGATACTCCTTTTAAGGAGAAAATAACAGACTGCTACTGTTTGGGTAAGTGCTACCATCTGGTTAAAAAGTATTTATTTGCGAGTTCTTAACCTAAGCTCAAATATCTGAGCAGGTACTTGGTGATTATTTGAAAGATATTAACTGCACTTTTTTTTAAAAACACCTGATACAATTAGAGCTGGGTAGAAAGAGGTGGTATTTGTGTCAGAGTGTTTTTAATACATTCAGTTTTCTTATTTATAGCGTAAATTTGAAAAAAGCTGCTTGTTCATGTAAAATCACAGGATAACAGTACCAAGTCTATTCTTTATACTAGTAATTAAATGCAAAACCTAAGATAAATATATGATTCGAATTTTTCTTTTACCTCTTATTTTAATTACAGCATATCAAGCTAACTGTCAGTTCAGGCTTAAGCCAAACTGTAGTAAAGTTACTATCACAATAAGAGTTAGAAATAGTTTGGTTGATACAATGAAACTTCGTTTTGGAAATTGTTTTAATGATAACGTTGTGTTAGTTGTACTTAAAAATGGTTTTTTTACTTTTTCAGGGACAATAAACAGGGCTTCAGAGGGTATGATTTTTACAGATATAAAAAATAGAGTTGAAGTTGATGGTCCTACGGTTATACGGTTTATTATTGAACCGGGTAATATGAATGTTTCATTTTCTATGGAGCATTCTGTTCCTGAAAATATTCAGATAACCGGATCAAAATCACAGGTAGAAAAAGAGCAATGGGAAAAGAAATATTCATCTGTTTTTATAACTGAAAAAAAATATAGGAAGGAGTTGGCTGGTATAAATAAAGAATATGGTAACGACACAAGTGCAACTGTTCAAAAAAATCGTGCAGAGATTGCGGCGAGAATGGAAGCTATAAAGGATGTGCGGGCATTAATGGCATTAAACTATATAAAAGAAAACAAAAACTCATTTTTCAGCGCTTTTTTATTGTTTAAATATTTTTATCTTATTAAGCCAGATACTGTTGCTGCTTATTTTGATCTTCTTTCCAAAAGAGTGGCACAAAGTGAATTCGGAATTTTAATTGCAGAAAGAATAATACGTAACTCAGACAATTGGCAGTTCATAAAAAAATATACTGACAGCTCTTTTTCTGAAAAATGGCTTAGAGGCAGATCAATTTATAATGTTGAACTAAAAGATATGTCTGGTAATAAAATTCCATTCTCTAAATTCAAAGGGAAATATCTCTTAATTGACTTCTGGGCAACATGGTGTGGGCCTTGCAGAGCTATAAGTCCTCCTAAGTTAAGGGAAGCGATTGATCAAACTAAAGATTTGCCGATTGAATTTGTATCTGTTTCAGTTGATTACAAAACCGATATTAACGAATGGAAAAAGGTAGCAAAAGAAATTAATTATCCGGGTGTTAATGTTTTTGATGAAGATTTTCTTTTAAGTTCAATTTTTAAGGTGAATGGCATTCCAAGGTATGTAATACTTGATACAGAAGGAAAAATTATTGAAATGGATGCGTATCAAAGTAGCGTTCCTTTAGCCGAACTAATTCGTTCGCTTATTAAAGCCAGGGAAAAACAATTATAATAATTTTATTTTAACTCACTAAGCGCAAACTGATCCTTCATTCTTATTCCCCGTTCTGTTTGTTGCAATGTGCAGCATTCAATAACAGGGTCGTGCTGGAAGAAAAGAATATAATCGTTTTCCAGTGCTTCGGTAAGAAAAGTTTTCTTTTCGTTAAGCGTGGTTAAGGGAAACATATCGTACCCCATTACATAAGGAATAGGAAGATGTGCGGCCGAAGGAATAAGATCGGCCATAAACACAATGGTTTTATTGCCATACTTTATTTGGGGCAGCATCATACTATCGGTATGCCCGTTTACAAAACGGATGGACATGTTTTCATTAAATGCTGTTGTGGGCAGTTTGTGATAGGCCGATTCGCCAGGCAACATAAATTTGAGATGACCGCTTTCTTCAATGGGTAAAATATTTTCTTTGAGGAAAGAAGCTTTTTCCCTGTCGTTGGGTTTGGTTGCCCATTCCCAGTGATGTTCGTTACTCCAGTATGTTGCATTTTTAAATGCAGGAATAAGTTTGTCATCTTTACGAATGATAGAACCACCGCAATGATCGAAATGAAGATGTGTGAGAATTACATCTGTTACATCATCAAATGTAAATCCATATTTGGCCATTGACTTTTCCAATGTATCATCGCCATTAAGATAATAATGACTCATGAATTTTTCATCCTGTTTATCGCCCATGCCATTATCAATAAGTATAAGCCTGTTGCCATCTTCAATGAGCAATGAACGCATGGCCCAGTTGCAGAGATTGTTTTCATTGGCCGGGTTTAGTTTGTTCCAGATCACTTTTGGCACAACACCAAACATTGCGCCGCCATCTAACCTGAAATAGCCGGTATTAACTGAATAAAGTTTCATGTGATAAGTTGTTGTTTCTGAATTTTTATGCTTGTAATTTCAGTGTTTTGTATTTATTCAGTGTAAAAATTAATCCAATTACTCCAAGTATAAAAAAGATGATGAGAATAAGTACAGAATTACGCATGTTGTGTGTTAAGCCTTCAATAAATCCGAAGCTGAACAGACCAATAACGATTGCCAGCTTTTCAGTAACATCATAAAAACTGAAAAACGATGCAGTATCTTTTGTTGGAGGCATGAGCTTGGCATAAGTAGAACGGCTGAGCGATTGAATGCCCCCCATCACCATGCCAACAATCATAGCAAGTATATAAAACTGTGTTTCGGTTTGCAGATAATAGCCATATACGCAAACGCCCACCCAAAGTAAAACAGTAAAAATCAGTACGGTAAGGTTGCCGAACATGGACGAAAGTTTTGACATTAAGTAAGCACCGCCAATGGCAACAATCTGGATAATGACAAGGGTTATAATAAGTCGGTCGTTCGGAAGTTGTAATTCTTTAATTCCAAAGTCGGTTGCAACAAGCATAACGGTTTGCACACCCATGCTGTAAAAAAAATAAGATAGTAAAAAACGTTTCAGAACAGGCATTTCCCTTACCTGGTGAAATACTTTCTGTAGTTCATGATAACCGTTAAGCAATCCGTGTTTCCTTTGTTTACGTTCCTGCTTGCTGCTCATAGGCAAACGGAAAAAGGGAATTTGGGCAAAACCAATCCACCAGATACCAACCAGGAGAAAAGTAATTTTCAATGCCATTTCTTTATCATCCATCATCATCACCATTGCAAAACCAATCATTTGTAAAATAACACTGCCTATATAACCCATTGCAAACCCTTTTGCACTTACACGATCCATATCTTCTTCAGCAGCAATTTCAGGCAGGTAAGAATTGTAAAAAACCAGCGAACCGTAAAAACCAATTCCTGCAAGCATTAAACAAACAAGACCTAAATACACATTGTTTTTATCGAAGAAAAACATGGCAGAACAGCTTAATGCTCCGAGATAACAGAAAAATCTCATGTAATTTTTCTTGTTGCCTTTATAGTCGGCAATGGAAGAAAGAATGGGCAGCATCAGCACCACAATAAAAAACGAAACTGAAAGGGCGTAATCTTTCAGCTCTGTATTAACATATTTTCTGCCGAAGAGAGAGATACCTTCAGGAAAATTTTTTAATGATGTAACAGCAGCATAGTAAGCAGGGAAAAAAGTGGTAGTAATTACAAGGTTGTAAACACTGTTGGCCCAGTCGTACATAGCCCAGCCGTTTACAACTTTTTTTGAAGCTGTCTGCATATAGTTGATGGTTTTTTATCGGGCCGGTATTACTATTCCGGCAACATGTGAAAATAGGATATTCTTTTGATATGGTTAGCTGAGATAACCGGCAGCAATCATGGCCAGTAATACTGTGCCGGCAATAATACGGTACCAGCCAAACAACCGAAAACCATGTTTCTGCAAAAATCCAATGAAGAATTTAATTGCCAGCAGCGCTACTGCAAAGGCAACAACATTTCCAATAATAAAAGCATAGAGGTTGTTGTGGTTTGAAAGTATTAACTGGTAGCCTTTTGTTTCAACTCCGTTTTCGTTCCAGTGTTTTAAGAAGAGTGAATAACCGGTTGCGGCTGCCATTGTAGGCACTGCAAGAAAGAATGAAAATTCAGCAGCCAACGGACGGGTAAGTTTTTGCTGCATGCCACCTATAATGCTTGCAGCGCTGCGGCTTACACCGGGTATCATGGCAATACATTGCCATAGACCAATAATAAATGCTTTACCGAATGAAATATTTTTTTCTTCGGCAATGCTGTGTTCTTTAAACAGGTTTTCGATAAAGAGTAAAATAATGCCACCAACCAGCATGGTAATGGAAACAGTGAGAGGGCTTTCAAGCAGTTCATCAATTTTATCGCTGAAGAGTTTGCCTAATACTAATGCGGGAATAACCGCCACAATCAGTTTTGCATAAAACTGCCACTTGGTAAAATCGAAAAATTTTTTCCAATACAAAACAACAACACTCAGTATTGCGCCAAGCTGTATGGCCACGGTAAAGAGTTTGGTAAAATTATCGGACTGAACATTGAGCAAACGCTCTGCAATAATCATGTGCCCGGTGGAGGAAATGGGCAGATATTCAGTTAAGCCCTCTACAATTGCAATAATTACTGATTGAAATGTGTTCATTGATAATTTGAAAATTTGAAGATATGTGAATTTGAAAATGCAGCAACACGGTGAGTAATGTATAGTTGCAAAAAAGCTGATTTGATTTTTTGAAGGCTTACAATTTTCAAATTTTCAAATCAGCTTTTTTTCAAATTGATTTTTTTTACTCTTTTGGTTTTTTCATAATGGCGTAGATTTCCAAAATCAAACCGCCAATGATAAGAATGGGGGCAAGCGTAATACGACGAAAACTGTACACTTCATCTTTATTAAACACGTTCGGGTCGGCACTTTTGCCACCAATCATCAAAAGAAAGCCAAGCAGAATTACTGCCGCTCCAATGGCCATCCACATGTAATTATCTTTTGTAAAAATGGTTGCTATTTTTTTCTGGCTCATATTCTTTGTTTGAGTGCTGCAAGTTAAGGGAAAATCGTTGATCGTTGGTTGTTGGTCGTTTACCGTTAGGTTGTCTTATTGCTGTCATCGGCAAACGATCATCAGTCATCGTTTTTAATACAAATCATCCAGCTTCATTTTCAGGTATTTCATTACGCTGCGGTGGGTGCTGTAGAGCGAAATGCCCACGCCAATGATAATGATTGAACCAAACAGAAGCAGGTAAAGCTTCGGATCACGAAGTGCTTTTAAATCGGGTATCAGGCTTTCAATCCAGGCAATTACGGCCCATACTGCGCCAATGGCAATAGCCGAACTGATTAACCCGTTTACAATGGCCCGGATGTTCATTGGCCGCACAATAAAACCACGGGTGGCACCCACCATCTGCATGGTTTTAATCAGGAACCTGTTGCTGAACATGGCCAGCCTGATGGTTGTATCAATGGAAATAATAACAATAATGCTCAGAATAATACCCACAATCAATGTCGCAATACCAATGGTTCGGGAACGTTCGTTGATGGTTGTAATAACCGCTTTGGGATATTGTACTTCGCTGATAGTGCCCGGGAACTTCGCCATCAGATCGGCAGAAATTACTGCAAGACTGTCTTTGTTTACATAATCCGACTTGGTAAAGAAATCGATACTCGCAGGCAGGGGATTCTGATCAAGAATTTTGCCCCAGTCTTCTGCATTTTCCTTGCTGTAAATTTCTTTTGCCTTTTCTTTATCTACATAAGTGTAGCTTTTAATGTAAGGCTGTTTCGAGAAATAAGTTGTAAGACTGTCGATTGACTTTTGATTGGTTGTTGACAGCCAGGCGTACATCTTAATATTTTCCTTAAGACCACTGCTCATTTTCTGGAAGTTGAGAAAAATCCACCCGAGAATACCCAGGATAAACAGTACAACTGCAACTCCTATAATGGTAGAGATATATGAAGGTTTTGAACGTTTCAGTGATGCTTTGCTTTGTACCTGTCCGTGCGACATACTGTTTCAGTTTTGAAAGTTCTTAATACTTGCTTTTCCCATTACTTGAGAATGGGCAGCGGGCAAATTTAACAGATTTCGACCTGCAATCCTTAAATTTGTTGCCCACTTAACGGTTGTCATCCGTCATTATTTTGCGGATGATGCAGAATAGGTGAAGAAAGATTTTTTTTAAGTCTTCTTTCACAGAAAACAAATGCTGTTTAAGGTTTGATGTTTATGGTTTGAGGTTGGGCGTGTTTTGCGTAGAGGCTGATTAGAATTGTAGCAGAACAGGGTTTAAAGTTGGCTTACATCGTACATAAGATTTGAATAGAATTGTTGCAGTACAAGCGAGCGTGGCAACAGGTGCTTAATAGATGCAATGCAGCTAAGTTCAAAAAAAATATTACAAGAATAATTAAGAAATGGAATACAAGTTCAGAGAGATTGAAAAGAAATGGCAGCAGCACTGGAACCAAACCAATGCTTATAAGGTGAGCAATGAAAGCAGTAAACCTAAGTTTTATGTGCTGGATATGTTTCCCTACCCAAGTGGTGCGGGACTGCATGTGGGACACCCGTTAGGCTATATTGCCAGCGATATTTTTTCACGCTTTAAACGTCTGAAGGGTTACAATGTACTTCACCCAATGGGTTACGATGCGTTTGGTTTGCCGGCCGAGCAATATGCTATTGAACATGGCGTACACCCGGCTGTAAGTACCGATGCGAATATTGCCAACTTCAGAAAACAGCTTGATAATATTGGTTTTTGTTTTGATTGGGACAGGCAGGTAAAAACAAGCGATCCGCAATATTACAAATGGACACAATGGATTTTCCTGCAGCTGTTCAACAGCTTTTTTAATAGGCAAATGCAAAAGGCAGAACCGATCAGTAATTTAATTGCATCGTTTGAAAAAGAAGGTTCTTCAGCTTCGGGCATTAAGCCTTCAGCTTTCAGCTTTACTGCTGATGAATGGAAAGCGTTTGATGATGCAGCCAAACAAAACATTTTAATGGATTACCGCCTGGCTTTTTGTGGCTATGGCGAAGTAAACTGGTGCGAAGCATTAGGTACAGTGCTGGCCAACGATGAAGTTGTGAATGGTGTAAGTGAACGTGGTGGCCACCCGGTTGTGAAAAAGAAACTTCGCCAGTGGTATTTGCGTATTACAGAATATGCTGATCGTTTACTGGAAGGACTGGAACGCATTGAATTCAGCGACAGCATGAAGGAAATGCAAACCAACTGGATTGGAAAGAGTAGTGGTGCGGAAATTGA
This sequence comes from Chitinophagaceae bacterium UBA1953, assembly GCA_002336115.1. Taxonomy (GTDB): domain Bacteria; phylum Bacteroidota; class Bacteroidia; order Chitinophagales; family Chitinophagaceae; genus Lacibacter. The sequence continues at coordinate 126,984 of DDEN01000041.1, read as the reverse complement.
CTTTGATGTGAAAAGTGAAAACGGAACAGTGAAAAGTCTGCGTGTGTACACCACCCGCCCCGATACAATTTTTGGTGTTGACTTTATGGTTGTTGCTCCTGAGCTGGATATAGTGGAAGATATGAAATCGGCAGAGCAGGCAACTGCTGTTGATGAATACCTTGCTTATGTAAAAAGCCGCAGTGAACGTGAACGCATGGCCGAAAAGAGGATAAGCGGTGTGTTTACCGGAGCGTATGCCATCAATCCATTTAACGGACAGGAAATTCCTATATGGATCAGCGAATATGTACTGGCCGGTTATGGAACAGGTGCCATTATGGCTGTGCCTTGCGGCGATGAACGGGATCACAAATTTGCAAAGCATTTTAATATTCCCATCACCAACATTATTGGTAAATATTATGATGGGGAAGAAGCCAACGCAACAAAAGATGCTATTCTTGAAAACAGCGATTTCCTCAACGGAATGCTGATGCGTGATGCCATTGAAGTGGTGATTAACAAACTGGAAGAAAAAGGAATCGGCATCCGCAAAACAAATTACAAAATGCGTGATGCGGCTTTCAGTCGCCAGCGTTATTGGGGCGAACCATTTCCAATAGTTTGGAAAGATGGTGTTGCTTATGCTTTAGATGAAAAAGATTTACCACTAACATTGCCCGATGTTGAAAGTTATAGTCCGGGGCCGGAAGGCGAAGGTCCGCTTGCCAACATTGGAGAGTGGGTAAACAGTTATACTTCTTACAAAACCCCTTCAGGGGATGGGGGCTTACTGGAAACAAACACAATGCCTGGTTATGCAGGCAGCAGCTGGTATTTCCTGCGTTACATGGATCCGCACAATACGGAAGAATTCTGCAGCCGAAAAGCAAGTGATTACTGGGGACAGGTTGATTTATACATTGGAGGTACAGAACATGCAGTAGGTCATTTGTTGTACAGCCGTATGTGGACGAAAGTGTTGTTTGATCTTGGATATATTGGTCATGATGAACCGTACAGGAAATTGGTGAATCAGGGAATGATACAGGGAAGTTCGAGGTTTGTGTATAGGCTTATGTGGTCAATAAGTGGGAGTGCAGATTTTGATAATTCAAAATTGTGTTCAGTACTATTTTCAAAAGGAATTGCAAATGAAATTCAAACAGATTCTGATGCAAATAAGAAGTATAAAAATGTATTAAACGAAATTCTCAGAAAGATTTATAGTGATAGAAAAGATTTAGTAGTTAGAGAAATTAATATAAGCCAGGTACATGTTGATGTAAATATTGTAGATGGTTACGAACTGGATATTGAAGCATTTAAAAAATGGCGGAATGGTGAATATGAAGATGCTGAATTTATTTTAGAAGAAGATGGCAAATATATCTGTGGGTCTGAAGTTGAGAAGATGAGCAAAAGCAAATTCAATACAGTTAACCCCGATGATCTTGTAAATAAATACGGTGCAGATACCTTCCGTATGTACGAAATGTTCCTTGGCCCGGTTGAAATCAGCAAACCCTGGGATACAAAGGGTATTGAAGGTGTTCACCGTTTTCTTAAAAAACTCTGGCGTTTATTTTATGATGAGGTGAAAGGACAGGTGTGGAATGATGAAAAAGCAAATGATGCAGAATTGAAAGTGCTGCATAAGTGTATTAAGAAAATTGAAGACGATACTGAACGTTTCAGCTTCAATACTGCAGTAAGTACATTCATGATTGCAGTTAATGAACTCAGCGATCTTAAATGCAGCAAAAAAGAAATTCTTGAACAGTTACTCATCATGCTTACACCTTATGCGCCGCATGTGAGTGAGGAGTTGTGGAGTTTGCTGGGCAACAGCGGAAGTGTTTTAGATGCAACCTTCCCCAAATTTGAAGAAAAGTATGTGAAGGAATCGGCCAAAGCATATCCTGTTGCCATTAATGGTAAAACAAGAACAGAAATTACATTGGCACTTGATATTACACAGCAGGAAGTGGAAGCTATTGTACTAAAAGATGAAGTGGTGTTGAAATGGCTTGATGGTAAGCAGCCGAAGAAAGTGATTTATGTAAAAAATAAAATGATCAATTTAGTTGTATAATGAATTAGCAGAACGTCTTCAAAGACTGTTTTACGCAAAGAAACAAAGAAGGCAAAGTTCACAAAGTTGTGTTTTCTTTTTTTATGTTGTCTTCCTGGCGAGCTTTGTGTGAAATTAAATTGCTTGTAAGACCGTTTCGTTAAATAACCCCCTTCTTATCATGAAATATATTTTCCTGATCGCCGCAATCGCTGTTACATCCTGCAATTCTGCAAAGAAAAGCGATACAGAACCATTCACCCCTGAAAGGGCTGTGGTGAATGCCATTGCAGTAAAAGAGTATGTTGTAAACCTTAATGATCCGAAAGATCCAAAGGCTGAATTCCGTGTTGCACTGTTTGAACAAAAGAAATCACTCGATTACGAAGTACGTTTCAGTTATAAAGATGCTTCGGGCAACAAAATCTTCACTTTACCTAATCTTGGCTTTATGCCCAAACCTGAATTAAAGAAAGGTGCCGATAGTTTGACCTGTGTAATTGGTTTTTACGATGCCGATAGTACATTCAAAGAGTTCAGGGCTATTCAGGTGGAGAACGGTGTAATGTCTTACAAACACCTGAAGGAATACCAGGTAGAAGAGCCTAAAAAGTAAAGAAGTTCGCAGAAAGCAAACCTGAATGGTAACCTTCGCACATTTACCGTTTATGGAAAGGACTTGTTTATCAGGCCAGCTTTCTTAATTTCGGTACGAATTTGTTTTATGACATTCACTGATATTCTTGATCTTTCGTGGCGTACCGTTCGCAGCAACAGGCTGAGAACCGGGATTACTGTTTCCATCATCGCCTTTGGCATTATGGCTTTGATTGGAATTATTACAGCTATCGAAGCAATGAACCAGAGTTTAACCGAAAATTTTTCTATTCTCGGGGCTAACTCATTCAGCATTCGTTATAAGGAAAGAAATGTCAGGTTTGGTGGACCTCCACGCAGTGATCTCACCCGCCAGAAGAAAGGCGGTAACAGGCAAAAGAATTCAAGCCTGGACAGGTACATCTCTTTTGATGAGGCAAGGAATTTTAAAGATCGCTTCAGCTTTCCTGCAACAGTAAGCATCTCCAAATTTGCGAATGGTAATGCAACTGTTTTTTTTGATGATGTAAAAACAAATCCGAACGTACGTGTAATTGGTGGAGATGAAAATTATCTCCTTAACAGTGGTTATGTAATGGATCAGGGGCGTGATTTTAATAAACTGGATATTGAAAGCGGTCGTAACGTAGTCATTATTGGCAGCGACCTTGTACGGAAGCTTTTTAAAGATAAGCCCGCCTATGCTATAGGAAAAATTATCCGCATTGGTTCTGGCCGCTACAGGGTTATTGGCACCATGAAAGAAAGAGGTGCCAGTTCGTTTCTTGCGCTTGATAACATTGCCATTATTACTTATAACAATGTTCGCCGAGTGTTTAACAACCAGGGAAGTTATAATGTTACTGTTCGTGCAAACGATTTTAAACAAATGGATGCTGCTATTGGTGAAGCCACAGGCGTATTCCGTACTGTAAGAAAACTGAACATCAAAGAAGCAGATAATTTTTATATCGACCGTAGCGACAGTATTGTTGAATCGTTTAAGAAAACGCTTCGTTATGTTCGCTGGGCAGCCTACATTATAGGTGCTATTACATTACTTGGTGCAGCTATTGGCCTCACGAATATTATGCTGGTTGCGGTAAGCGAACGCACCAGGGAAATAGGGTTATCAAAATCAATCGGTGCAAAAGGAAAAACCATCCGCACACAATTTCTTTGGGAAAGTATTCTTATCAGTTTGCTTGGAGCTGCAATTGGAATTATTCTTGGAATCCTTGTTGGCAATCTTGCTGCCATGTTCTTTAAAACCGGTTTTGTAGTTCCATGGGGTTGGGTTGCAGCGGGTGTATTTATTTGTTTTGCCACAGGGTTGGTTGCCGGCTTATATCCTGCAAGCAAGGCATCAAAACTTGATCCTATTAACGCTCTCCGTTACGAGTAACCCAAAAATTAGTTCCTTCCTTTAATTTTGCTTTATGATGAAGTTGTTTAAAGCAGGATTAATAGTTCTCTTTCAGGTTATTTTGTTATTGGTTTTGATTCAATCGTGTAATGATGAAAAAAAGCAGTCGCCAAACATTGTTCATGATGTGGATATAACAATTCCACAGCAGATGGAACCGGCCTCGGCAACAACTTTTGATTCTGCTTTTGCAATAGCCTTTTTGGGGAAATATCCTTTACTTCAGTCAATAGAAAAAGAGTGGTTCGGTTTTTACCGTGAACGGAATTTTTCGTTTGCATGGTTCGATTCAACAGGTATTACAGCCGCAGCTCAAAACCTGCACAACCGCATTAATAATCTTTCTGATGACGGGTTAAATAGAAGCCTTGTTTACCGAACAGAATTTAACCAGTTATATGATGATGCGTCGTTGTTAAGCGGCAGGCAGATGATGAACGACAGCACAATCATTTATGCCGAAATGATGCTTTCTGCACAATATTTTTTATACGCACAGAAGATATACGGGTCATTTAATGAAGACGAACTGAAGGAACTGGGATGGAACATCAGGCCGGGAAAAGTTTCTTACGACGAATACCTGAATAATGTTTTAAAAGATGGCGATAAAAATATATTTGATCACGAACCGGTATATGCGCAGTATAATTTGCTGAAGAAGTTTCTGCTTCAATACAGGGCGATTGATTCGGCTGGTGGCTGGCCTTTGGTTGACAGTACTATAAAAAAATTATTGCCCGGTGATGCTTCCGAAAAAATTGTCAGTATAAAAAAACGACTGGCTGTGTCTGATGGTTTTTCCAAAGACGATACCAGTACTTTATTTAACCCTGCATTGGCGGCAGCCGTAAAAAGATTCAGAAAAAATTGCGGGTTAACCGATACGGCTTTAATTGACAGATCGCTAACCGCAGAGCTGAATATACCTGTAAAGAAACGCATAGAGCAGATACTTGTAAACATGCAGCGCAGCCGGTGGATACCGTATAATCCCGGGCCTGATTATATTGCTGTAAACATTCCCGATTATCGTATGTATGTTTATGAAAATGGCGAACTGAATTTTTCAATGAGTGTTGTGGTTGGCCAGGATGCAACAAAAACTGTGATATTTAATGATACACTTACAACAATTGCTTTCAGCCCTTATTGGAATGTACCATACAGTATTTACAAAAATGAGTTGAGTAATAAGTCTTCAGCCTATTTAAAACGAAACAATTTTGAATACGTATCGCCGGGTAAGCTGAGGCAGAAACCCGGCAAAGGAAATGCGCTTGGAAAAGTTAAGTTCCTGTTTCCGAACAGTTACAATATTTATTTTCACGACACTCCTTCAAAAGATAAATTCCGTTACACCCAACGAGCATTCAGTCATGGATGTATTCGTCTCAGCGAGCCTGGGAGGCTGGCGGTTTACCTGTTACGGAATGATAAAAACTATCCTGAAAAGAAAATTGACAGTCTGATGAACCTTGATAAAGAAGTTCAGGTAAGGTTAAACCAGAAAGTGCCTGTGTTTATCAGCTACTTTACTGCTTTTGTGGATGGTAAAACCGGAGAACTCCAGTTCCGGAAAGATATTTACTCGCATGACGCTGCAGTTCTCAGCAAAATAATCGGGCAGTAAAAAAGAGGATTTGCCTTACCATTCATAATACATACTTTACCAGTTGTGAAAACGTACTTCCCATTCTTCCCGAATGAATACCGCTCATCTTTTGCTGCTGTGTAACTTTACGTCTCCGAAAAAACGGAACCTCATATGTAGCACATTTTTGCTTCTCTCTCAAAACAGCTTCAACTGCTTAGCCCAAACAATCAACATCTGCGTAAGTTTTCAACAAGGTGCACCGACTTACTCACAATGTGAGTTTAACTGACTGTTGTTACTGTTCCATTCATTTTACAACAATTATTTTTCATTTTTAAATTAAACAACTATGGACATCTCTGCTTTATTTTTCGCCTATTGGTGGGTGTTAGTTCTACTGTTTTCACTCATTTTTTACAAATTTGTTTTGCGTGTTTTCTTTGGTATGGTTATCGTGCCTGAAGACAAAATTGGTCTTGTTACAAAAAAGTTTGTGCTGTTTGGTTCAAACCGTGAATTACCCGATGGCCGCATTATTGCAACCAAAGGTGAAGCCGGTTTCCAGGCTCAAACATTGGCACCGGGTTTATATTGGTTTATGTGGCCCTGGCAATATGGTGTGGATATGGTTCCATTTACTGTTGTGCCCGAAGGTAAAATTGCACTCGTGCTGAGTAAAGACGGTACCGAAATTCCAACCGGTCATATTCTTGCACGTCGTGTTGATTGTGATAACTTCCAGGATGCAACTTCATTTCTTGAAAAAAATGGCCAGCGTGGTAGGCAAACAGCTTACATCACAGCCGGTTCTTACCGTATCAACCGTCATTTGTTCGACATCAGCATTACCGATCAAACCATCATTCACGAAAACATGGTGGGTATTGTAACTGCATTGGATGGTGAGCCAATTCCAATAGGTTCAATTGCCGGTAAATATGTGGAAGGGCATAACAACTTCCAGAATATTGACTCGTTTTTAAACAACGGAGGTAATCGTGGTTTGCAACCACAAGTGATACTTGCAGGTTCGTATTACATCAACCCCTGGGCAATACAACTGGAAGAAATCCCGATGACGGATATTCCTATTGGTCATGTTGGTGTTGTAATATCTTATATTGGTGAAGATGGCAAGGATTTAACAGGAGAAACTTTCAAGCACGGTAATATTGTATCAAAAGGATTTAAAGGCGTTTGGATGGAACCTCTTGGCCCTGGTAAATATCCCATCAACAAATACACCATGAAAGTTGAACTTGTACCAACCACCAACCTTGTGTTAAACTGGGCAAATGCAAGAAGTGAAGCACATGCACTGGATAAAAACCTGTCAACAATAACAGTGCGTTCAAAAGACGGTTTCCCTTTCAACCTTGATGTGGCACAGATTATTCATATTCCTGCAACCGAAGCACCAAAAGTAATTGCACGGTTTGGAAGTATGAGCAACCTTGTTAGCCAGGTGCTTGAACCAACCATTGGTAACTATTTCCGTAACAGTGCGCAGGATAGCGATGTGATTTCGTTTTTATCAACCCGTAAAGAAAGACAAGGAGCTGCGAAAGATCATATTAAAGCCGTGCTTGATGATTACAACGTTAATGCTGTTGACACGTTGATTGGCGACATTGTTCCTCCTGAAGCGTTAATGAAAACATTAACCGACAGAAAGATCGCAGAAGAACAACAGAAAACATATCAAACACAAAAAATAGCACAGGAACAAAGGCAAGGGGTGGAAAAAGAAACTGCTATTGCTGATATGCAGAAGGAAATTGTAAAAGCTCAACAAAGTGTTGAAATTGCTCAACGCACTGCCGATGCTACCGTTAAAAAAGCCGAAGGTGATGCAACCAGTTTAAAACTGAATGTAAACGCTGAAGCAGAAGCTACCAAAATGCGTGCAAATGCCGAAAGTGAAGCCATTAAGATGAAAGCCGGTGCACAGGCTGAATCAACGAAACTGAATGCATCTGCCGATGCTGAACGTATTTCAAAAACCGGTTTGGCTGAAGCAGAAAAAATTATGGCGATTGGTAAATCAACTGCTGAAGCTTATGAACTGCAGGTTAAAGCAATGGGTGGTGATAACTTTACCAAATACAAAATCACTGAAGAAATTGGTAAAGGCAATATCAAAGTAATACCTGATGTAATCATTGGTGGAAGCAACGGAACAGATGGTTCAATCAGTGGTTTGCTTGGTTTGAAATTGATGGAAATGATGAGTGCTGAAAAGAAAGATAAATCAACAGACAAATAAGAACTGAACAGATAGAGAAAAAGTCCCTGCTTAAACAGGGACTTTTTTTATACAATTTATTTTCTTAAAACTTTATCTTTTCCCAAAATACGTTGTGCAAGCATCAAAAGTAAAATGCCGTTTAATTGTTTACTCATTGATAAGCTGGGACGCTCAGCATTGAAACGATGTAACATCTTGTTTTTCATTTCTTCTTTTTGATTTTGAATTCCAAAGAGTAAATTAATGTCGCATTGTTTTTTAAGCTGATCAAAAAAAGATTGAGATAATGAACTATCGGAATGTGGAAATGAAAATAAAGTATGTTTTTGATTGAATTTTTCGCTCACAAAATTTAGTGAGGAGACAGTTTGCCTGATTTTTTCCTCATCATTTAGGAGATTATAATAAGGGTGATCCCAACTGTGTGCTCCAATCGAAAAACCTTGACTATTTAATGCTTGAAGTTGGGAGGTGGTTAAAAAAGGCTGAACTTTTTTTAAATAATCAGAAAATGAAAATTGTAGAAGTTCTGCAATATCATCCAGCTTTTCTTTATTAAGATTGGTAACAGATTTTACAAATTCAATAAGTTGTTCTTTGGTAAAAATGGATTTTTTTTCACCAGCTACCGACAATAGATCATGATTAGTTAATTGTTGATCTGAATTTAAAATGTGTTCAACAAGTAAACTGATTTTACATCTGTAAAAAAGTTCTTTATTGTCAATAAAAGCAGGGTTAATAAAAAATATTGCAGGCACACCCTTCTTTAGCAGAACGGGGGCAATGATGTTATACACTTCACTGAAGCCATCATCAAAAGTCAGCAGAAAAGATTTTTTTGGCAGCTCATTTCCATTCTTTACAGACGATACTAAATCATCAACTGAAATAGGTTTTGTATTTTTTAACAGGCAGTCAAGATCATCAGTAAATTGCTTTACACTTTTATAACTGTACAAATGTTTTATATGCAACACATCTTCATCCGATACCAGATGGTGATAAGGAAGCAGCGTAGAGGAAGGTGAAATTTTCTGCACAAGTTTTGTTGGGAGCTGTGCCGAAGCAGAATAATATATTTTTTTAAATAACTTCATTTTGTAATACATCCTCAATATAAATAACTTTTGTATGCTCAGTTTTCAAAAAATCTTTACCGGCTTTCTTAATGTTAAAAAAGGCTTTTACCTGTCTGAAAACGATTGCCGGAATATACAATAAGGCTTGCCCCATCCCTTTCTGTATACTTTGAGTGAGTATGATAGCTATGAACGAAATAGTATAAATTAAAATCAGGGAAAGCCAGAATAAAGCAATCCATATATTCAACAGCAATCCAATTACGAAAAATAAAAGAGCTGTTGAAATGGTAATAAACAATGGAGGGCGAAGTGCAGTAAATGCAAAAAAAAGTTTATTAAAATTTAATTGTTTGAGACCTTTGTAAAATAATTTGCAATTAATGTAAAAGTATTTAAAATAAGTATAAATCCATCTGGTGCGTTGTTTCTCCAGTGTATTTCCGTCATTCACTTTTTCATCATAAACTATTGCATCTTTTGCAAAAGCTACTTGTGTTGTATTTTCTATAAGATCAGCTTGTAATTTCTTATCAAAGCCTCCCAAGGTATCTTTGTACAAAACTTTTTTATACAGCTCTGTATCAATTGCAATACCAAGCCCCAAAATGCTTGAGGATAATCCGGTTTCCATTCTTGATTGTCTTTCAACAAATGTGTTATATATATGACCAATTGAATCAAGCCTGGCATATACAGTATCAGTGTTTTTTGAAAGCATATGTGTTTGTACCGCTTTAAAACCACAGCAGAAATACATGTTCAGGTTATAGAAATAATCAGGATGAACAAGATTGTCTGAATCAAAAACCACAAGAACATCATGTGCCCTTTCAAAATTATCAACAGCAAATTTTATTGATTTAATTTTTGCGTGAAAAGGTGTTTCAGGCTTAAGTACTTTAATATGCTCATTTTCAAAGTTTAAATCCGTAACGTCGCAATCATCGGCAACAATGTAAACAATGAAATTCCCATATCTCTGTTTAAGGAAAGAATCTACAAGTGGCTTTATAAATCTTGTGTCCTGGTGCGCCGTAATAATAGCAGCAAAATCATAATTCTTTTCATTTAAAACTGGAAATTTCTTACCAAGTAGCTTTCTGTTCCTGGTAAAAAGTAAATGTATAATCAGTAATGTCATTGGCAGAAGCATCCATACTGCAAATAAAAACTGCAGAAGAAAGTAAATTCCAGCTATAACTTTTATGATTAGCGACATTGTTTGATGGTGTTTTTAGGGTCAATAAGTTGATCAATGTATATTATATTACTGTGTTCTGTTTTAAGAAATGTTTTTTTGGCTTTACTAAGTTTAAAAAGAGAAACTGTTTGTTTAAAAACAAAAAAAGGCAGAAGGAAAATTGTTTTGATTAGCCTGCTGTCTTTTCCTTTAATTATAATGATGGATAGGAAAGTGAAAAAGAAACAAGCCAAAAGATAAAGCCAGTCATAATATAATGTTTTGTTGATAAACCAATCAATAGCCGTCGTAACAAACGCTATTTCCAAAATAATAAACAACGGAGGTCTTAATGTGTTGAATCCAAAATAAATCTGGTTGAAATTTCTGTTATAAATGCCAGTAAGAAAAATCTGTATTGATTCACTGAAATATTTGAAGTAAGTGCTGATCCATCTGATGCGCTGTTTTTCTAATGAATCTGGCGTTGATGTCTTTTCGTCAAATAATATTGCTTCGGGTGCATAAGCAATTGTTTCAACCCTTTGTACCAGGTAGGCCTGTAGTTTTTTATCAAAGCCGCCTAAAAAGTTTGTAAATTCTACTTCGCTATAAATTTTTTTGTCAATAGCAATCCCTGAACCCCATATAGCTGCAGACAATCCAATCATCATCCTGACTTCTCTTTCTACAAAAAAGTTATATAAATCACCTATTGCATCCATTTTAGCAAAGTTGGTTGAAGTGTTTTTTGGATTAAACCCCGCCTGAACAACTTTATATCCTTTTTGAAAATATTTATTTAGTACGCAAAGGAAAGAAGGATGAATAAGATTATCTGCATCAAGAATTAAAACAACATCATCTTCGATAGAAAAATTATTTAGTGCAAATTGTATTGATTTGACTTTGGAATTAAGAGGCTCTTCCGGTTGAAGTAGTTTTATACTGTCTGATTTAAAACTGATGCTACTGATATCGCAATCATCTGCAACTATGTAAACGTTATATTTTTTGTATGATTGCTTTTCAATTGAATCTATTAATGGATGAATTAGTTTGGTGTCTTGATGTGCAGTAATTATAATGCCAAACTGAAAATTTTGATTTGTGATTTTCTTTTTGTGTTGAATTGCAGTTTGAATATGAAAAATTTTGTAAAAAAAATAAATAATAAGCAACACAAAGGGTATGAGAAGATAAACAGCATCAATAACCTGAATTATATCGAATAGCCATGTCAATATTTTCCCAACACTCTTCATGAGCCAATTATTTTTTTGCCCAAACAGTTACAAAGCCGCCTGTGAATCTATAGGGGAGCAGTTCAGCAACTGCACAATCCATCTTTTGCAAAAACTTCATGCGCTTGGCAAAAAAAGAAAACGGAAATACATCTTCAATAAAATTTGTTTTGCCAAACTTTATAATGGTAAAATTGTTTTTTGTTGCTAATTGCTGCAGTGTTCTTTTTGTAAAGAACTGAATGTGTGTCAGATCATCTGCATCAGATTGTACAGTTGTCCCTTTGTATCCTAAACTGCTTTTTATTTTCTGTAAAGCCTTCCAGAAAAAATTATTTTTTTTGCTGAGCGAAATAACCGGTTTTGTTACAAATAATTCTCTCGGGCCTCTACCATTAGGAACAGTAACGATCAGCACTCCTTTGTTATCAAGTATTTCATGTAATGTTGAAACAAGCTTTCCCGGTTCATGCAGATGTTCAAGTACTTCGCTGCATATAATTGCATAATATTTACTTCCGTCGGCAATCAGTTGTTCAGCACTTTTTACTTCAAATTGTACGTTTGGGTATTTATTGAGGGCTTTTGCTTTTGCAATGGTTTTATCACTAATATCTATTCCTTTTACATTAAAACCTTCTGCACCAAGACTCCTTGAAATAACACCATTGCCACAACCAACATCAAGAACCTCGGCTTTATCAGGTAAAGATTCTTTCAGGGTTTCGATTATAAATTTTAATCTTTTGATGTCTGCAATTCTTTCAAATTCCATTCTTATTTGTTTGCTTTGTTTTTAAAAACATCAAGATATAATTGTTCAATTTGTCTTGTCATGGTTGATGCATTGAATTTTTCTGCTATAGTTTCCTTTGCTTTTTGCTGATATGCCTGCCGCAAGGTTTTGTTCTTGCAGAGGCTTACAATTGCATTAGCCGTGTTTTCAATTAATTCGTCAGTTTGAACTAAAATACCATTCACATTATTTTCAATGATTTCACTTGTACCATCTACATTACTTGCAATAATTGCTTTTTGCATACTCATTGCTTCGAGTAAGCCAATTGGTAATCCTTCCCACAAAGATGGTAGTACATAAATATCTGCTGATGCCAATACATCGGGAACATCCTGCCTGAAAGGTAGTAATGTTATTTTTTTTTCAAGATTAAGTGATTGGATTAATTGTGTGGCCTGATCTTTCTGATCCCCATCGCCAACCATGAGCAAATGCATTTCAGGATAATTTTTCAACGCTTTTGAAAAAGCATTTATTAAAGTAAGAGGTTGCTTGTGATGAGTAAAACGGGCAATGAATAAAACCAGTATTTCTTCAGTGGATATGCCAAGTTTTTTCCTGATATCTTTGTGTGGTTTATCGGGATTAAACTTTTGCAGATCAATTCCATTATTAACAACTTCTGAGTGGAAACTTTTAATGAACTCTTTACCTGATTGCTGGTTTGATTTTGATACAGATATATTAAGGTCAGATTTTGAAGTGAGATATTTTTCACCTGCAATTCTTAATTTCTGCACAATCATTTTTTGATCGGGATGAAAAGACCAGCCATGAATGGTATAAATAACAGGTATCTGCAGTTTTTTTGAAGCCCACAGAACATTTGAGTTAGCCCTTGTTCCATGTGCATGAACCAAATCGATTTTTTTATCCCTGATAAAATCTTTTACTTTTTTCCATTTAAAAATATCGAAAGGTCTTTCGGTATAAATAACATGTGTTTCGACTCCCATTTCTTTAAGGCGATCAACCATTGGGCCGGGAGTAAAAGAAAGCACAACTGGTTCAAAGCGGTTACGATCCATATTTTCAACTAAACTAAGCAGGTGCGATTCTCCTCCACCTATTTGTCCCTGGCGAATGCATTCCAAAACTTTTATTTTAGTTGCTGCTGGCATTTTTTAGTTCTTTTATTTCTGGATGCCCCATCCATCGGGTAATTTTTCAGCAATTTCAATATTGCCGAATTCTTTGCTTTGCCTTGCCCCAACTCTTTTTGCCCATTCAGCCATTCTGTGAATTCCTTCTTTTAAATTAATTCCTGTAAGGTAGCCAAATACATGGTGTGCTTTGGAGTGATCTGAATAAGCATGAAGCACTTCATTGCGGGCCGATAAATAATTAATGGAAGGTCTTACTCCAAATTCATCTGCAACAACATGTGCGAGTTCATTAACTGTGTATGGTTTATCAGCTCCAATGTTAAATACCTGGTTGTATGATGAGTTAATTGTAACACATTTTGCAATTGGTATAGCTACATCATCAATATAACTGAATGCTCTTGTTTGTGTTCCATCTCCAAAAACAGTTAACGGTTTATTTTGCATAATCTGATTCATGAAAATACCGATTACGTTACGGTATTTATCTCCAATATTCTGATTCTCTCCATACACATTGTGAGGCCTGAATATAACATAATTAAGACCGAACATTTCATGAGCAGCATGCAGGTCAAGCTCAACAGCATATTTTGAAACACCATATGGATCTTCAGGAACCGGTGTCATTTCTTCTGTCATTGGTAATTGACCTTTACCATATACTGCAATAGAAGATGTAAATACAAAGCATTTTACTTTGTGTTTTACTGATTCATTTATCAGGTTGATGCTTCCGATTAAATTGGTGTTATAATTATACCTGCGGATGAAATGTGATAGCCCTTCAGCAGCATAAGCAGCAAGGTGATAAACATATTCAAACTTATGTTCAGCAAAAAGTTTTGTTATCAGTTCATGATCGGTAACACTGCCGTTAATAAATTCGGCTCCTTCAGGAATATGATCTTCAAATCCGCCGCTTAAATCATCCAATACAATTGTTTTAAATCCAATGTTCACACAATGCCTTGCCACATGCGAACCGATGAAGCCGGCTCCTCCTGTTATTAGTACACTTGTTTTCATCTTAAGTTATCTTTTTGTTTTCCTGAATTATTTTTCAGTTTCAGGATTGTTTAATTTAATAAAAGCTGTTACAAGTTATAACTTTTCAATCCACCTGTTATACCATAATTGAAAAATCAATACATGCCAGAGCTTTTGATAGTTGATTTTTTTGCCTTTTAAATAGTCGTCCCTTAAACGAACAATTGGTTCAGGGTTAAATACCCCGCTTTTTCTTAAACTTCCAGCACTTAAATAGTATTGCAATTGTTCTTTCAGTTCATCTTTAAACCATACCATTAAAGGGGCAATAAATGGTCTTTTGGGCCTTTCCATTAATTCCTTTGGTAGGTATTTATGAACTACTTCTTTCAACAGCCACTTGTTAACTCCATTTCTTATTTTAAATGACGAAGGGAGAGTTGCTGTAAACTCAACAACATTTTGATCAAGCATTGGCTCTCTGCCTTCAAGGCTTACTGACATGGTAGCCCTGTCAACTTTTACTAAGTTATTATCTACAAGAAACGTTTTATAGTCAACTGCCAGCAAGCGGTTTACAACACCGTCATTCTTTTCAAGTAAACTGCCATCTTCAAAAAATGTGTGATAATGTTGAAATGGTTTTGAAAGGAATGACTCTGTCTCAGATTCGGTGATATACTGGCTTATATATTTTACCGCTTGAACAGGATCATGGCTTTTCCAGATCAACTTCATTTTTTCATACCGTGTGGTAAAATTGTATTTGTTATTGAAGTAAGGGATATAGGCAGGGTTAATCAGAGACATTCCTCCGCTTATTAGTGATTGAAGCGAATTTGGAATCTGAGTAGTGAATTTTTCTGCCTGGTTAAACTTATTATACCCGCCAAAAATTTCGTCGCCACCATCTGCACTTAGGGCAACTTTTACCTGTTGCTTTGCAAGTTTACTTACAAGCACTGTTGGTACAGTAGAATTATCTGCAAATGGTTCATCATAAATTTCCGGAAGCAATGGAAGAACTTCGCCAGCTTCTTTAGCAGTTAAATACCATTCGGTGTGATCAGTGCCAAGATATTCTGCAATTTTTTTTGCCTCTGGCGCTTCGTTAAATTCATTTTCATGAAAGCCAATCGTAAATGTTTTGAGCCTTTCAGTTCGGCCTGTTTGTAATAAAGCTGCAACGCTTGAACTATCATAACCTCCGCTTAAAAAAATACCAACCGGTACATCAGCAACCATACGGTATTCGTATGCTTTTTTCAGAATACTGTCTGTTTGTTCAATTGCTTCTTCATCAGAAATTGAGAGTTTTGGTTTGTTGTAATAATCAAAAACCTCCCAGTATTTTTGTGTTTTTTGCTCTTTTGTTTTAAGACTAATTGTTAAAAAATGTCCCGGCAATAACTTAAAGGTGTTTTTGAAAATACAATGTTGACCAGGAATGTAACTGTATTGCAGAAAAAGCGACAAACTGTTTATATCAATATCTTTTTGAAAAGAAGGGTGTTTGTAAAAAGATTTAAGTTCAGATCCAAACAAGAACAAATCATTTTTCCAATGATAATATAATGGTTTTACACCTGCTCTGTCTCGTATTAAAATAACTTGCTGAAGTTTTTTGTCATAAAGTACAATTGCAAACATCCCAATAAACTTATTGATCACGTCAATTCCCCAGCAGTCATATCCTTTTAAAATAACTTCTGTATCGGACCATGAAGTAAATGAATAACCCTTTGCTTCAAGCTCTTTTCTGATTTCTTTGAAATTGTAAATCTCTCCGTTAAAGTTTACTATAAAATCTCCTGAGTGCATTGGCTGGTGACCGAGGGGAGAAAGATCAAGAATTGATAAACGCCTTTGCCCAAACCCAATATGGCAGTTTGTGCTTTCATATACTTCATAACCGGCATCATCAGGGCCCCGGTGATGCAACGCATCTGTCATCTCTTTTAAAACTGATGAAGAGGTCTTTTTATTGAAGTCCACAAATCCTGTAATGCCACACATAATCCAGATTAATTAAAAGTGATTTTTTTATTGAAATGCCAGAGAATTCCTTTCCAGAAGTATCTGAGATGTTCTTTCTGTCCTTTGAGTAAAAAGGTAACTGTGTTTTTTGGAACAGTTAATAAAGTAAAATAACCAAGAAAAATCAGGTAATTGGATAATTTCATATTCCGCTTCATGAATAAAATCCTGTTCCTGGTATGATAGAAAGTTTTGAATGGACTTGATTTACCTGTTGTCATTGATTCCTTATGGTAAATAAGTGATGCTGGCTGGTAATATACTTTGTACCCTTTTCTTTTTATCTGCTCGCACCAATCAAACTCTTCATAATAGATAAAGAACTCTTCAGGCAAGCCGCCTACTTCGTCAATTATTTTACGGGGAACCATCATTCCCCCGCCATGAGCATAATTTGTTGTTTTGATTTCGTTGTACTGGCCATCATCTTTTTCTGCACAGCCAATCATACCATTACGACCTGTTAATACATTTACTGTATTGTAGCCGGCATATTCAATTGTTCCTTTATGATAGAAATAATGAAATTTCGGGCTTGCGATTCCTGCGTCGGGGTATTTGTCAAAAATTTCCAGAAGCCCTTCCAGCAAACCTGGAGTAACTTCTGTGTCGTTGTTTACTATGAAGAGAAAATCACCTGTTGCCGCTTTTATGCCAACATTATTACCACCTGTAAACCCCAGGTTTTTTTCATTAACTATTATAATTGCAGAAGGGTAAACAGCTTTAAAGGCAGCTTCCGGATTTTCTTCTGAGCCGTTGTCTACAATAATTACCTCCAGGTTACTGTATGTGCAGTGCTGGTTTAATGATTTTAAGAATTCTATTGTAATTTCTGTTGTGTTCCAAGTTAAAGTAACTATGGAAACCTTTGGTAGGTTCTTTTCTTCCATAATCTTGTTTTTGGGTAAGGATCATTAACCAAGAGTAGAAAAATCAAATCTTCCACAGTTGGCTTTGTGCTTACATAAGTCAAACATTTGTTTTTTGTATTAGGGCCATTGGTGTTTTGGCTAAAATAAACATATCGTATATGAAGTTATGATGTCTGGCGTATTCAATATCTAAATGAATTCGTTCTTCAGCCGACATTTTTTGGTTGCTTCTTTTCTCAACCTGCCATAAGCCAGTAATTCCTGCTGGAGCCATGAAACGTTCAACTGCTTCATCTCCTGTAAGAGATGCTGCTTCATAAATAGGCAAGGGCCTGTTTCCAACCAATGACATATCACCGATCAAAACATTAAGTAATTGTGGCAATTCATCTAAACTTGTATTTCGAAGAAACTTGCCGATCTTGGTTACTCGAGGGTCATCACAAATTTTCATGAATCTTGCACCTGAAGAATCTTTTTCATATTGATTAAGATGTGCCAACTGATCGATTCTCTTATCTGCATCAACTTCCATTGTACGGAATTTAAAAAACTTGAATACTTTAAAGCTTCTTCCAGCCCTTAGCGAATTGTAAAATACCGGTCCATTTGATTCAAGCCTGATGGCAATTGCAATTCCGGCAAAGAGAGGGAGTAGTATTAACAAAAACATTGCTGACACAACAATATCAAATGCTCTTTTGAGAAACGAATTAATACTTTGCCAGACTGATGATTGTGAATGATTTACGGATGTTTTGTGAAGTGATTTTATTTGATATTTCTTAAGTTTTTTAAGAAATATCAATTTGTTTTCAAAATTCTTGTTCCAGTAATAAATGTCTGTGGTTTCGTCAATAAGGTCGTTACTTACAAGGTCATATACCATGTCTGCATCAAGATGTGTATCATTATAAATAACTGGAATTTTTGAAAGTAATGGATTGCTTTTAAGTACAAAAGCAAATGCTTTCATTTTCTGCCTGTCAAGGGGAGTATCAATAAAAATTACATCAGGTAACTGTTTATTAAGAGAGGCTTTGAAAATTAATGAAATTCCTTTGTCAAAACATGTGGCAAAGACACCAGATTTAAAATGTGTTTCAAAATACTGGATTCCTTTATGTTTATTTCCGATAAAGAAAAAAGAGAGAGGGCTTGTATGCAAAGCGCTTTCGATAGCAAAACTATTTCCCAAAAGCTGAGTACTTTCGTGGCTAAGCGTTAATAAATTTGATTTACTTGACATAAATAAGGTTTTAAATATTTTTACTGCGCTTTATTACTTAAAAGGGTTTTTTCTATATATCTTAAAACTTCCATAGGAGAAAATGGTTTATAAATTAGACATTCAATCTGCAAATCTTTGAGTTTGTCATTGAGTACGTTATTGTGGTAGTTTGTAAGTATCAACATAGGTTTGTTATAAAATCTGCTTGTTTTAACATGATAAACAAAATCTAAATAGTCGGAATTTTCTTGCTCTATATCTACAATAATCACTTTGATATCGTTTCTTTTTTTTAATTCACTTGTTGCTTCAAAAACATCATCCAATTCAATTAATTCAAATTTCTCGCTGATGATTTCATTCATTAGCGCATTTGTTGTTTTATTGATGTTAAGGCTCAATACTGCTTTGTTCATATCAAAAACATCATAACCTTGCTTGGTATCAAACAAAGCGTCTTTAAAAAACATCAAGGATTTGGAATAGTCATGCTGTATGGCTCGCAACAGGTAAATTTTCGATTCCTATAGGAGATTGAACATTAAGTTCCGGGAAATTGAAAATAACGAGGCTATTCTTAAAGATATTTGGGTATAAATAATCAGTAGTTATACTTATTTCAGCAACTAAAGTATAAAAAAAATATTTATTTCAAAATAGTAATTCATTTTTTTTTAAAAAACTACCGGAAAGTGGTACGAACTACAATATCTGAAATAAGAGGGAAATGGTCTGAATATGGCAAGTGTTCAATAGTAAACTGTTTTACTTCCAGTTTCTTTTGAACAAAAATATAATCAATCCTTAACGTTTGGGATAAATGGCTTATTGTTCTTCCTAACCCATTCCCTTTTTTCAGGAAAGCATCCTGATAGTCCGACTTCAGCCTTGTATACGCATAAGAATTCGGCACATCCCCCAAATCAGCGCATATGATTGTTGGGAAGGGGCTTTTGTCTATATGCAATTTTGCTTGTTCGGCCTGCAGGTTTCTGAGTTTGTAGCTGTTTTTTATTTTTGAAAAGACAGAAAAGGACAAATTGAGTTTGCCTTCATTTGAATAGTTTTCTTTGTTAAGTCCAGGGGATTCCAGATGAGTATTGAAAATTCTAATTATGTTTTTTTTAAATACAATGTCCGAAAAAATGATTCCTTCCGAATGCTCACCCTTCAAATTTTCAAATGCAAATGAATTAACCAAAGGATATTTTGAAAAAATGCATAATCCGTATTGAAACTTTCCATCAAAAATTATTGAGGACGGATAAAAGTAGTAATAAGGGTATCCTTTTTGCTTTAATGCGGGGATATTTGCTGCAAAAAATTCAGGATCGGTACATTCAAAAAACTCCTGCAAACAGAGAATATCTGCTCCTGTTGATTCGATGAAATCAAGCATAAGTGGGCGAAAGCCTTCTCCTCCTCTTTTAAGTTTATTTCGTTCATCCCACCTTGAAACATTCCAGGAAAGTATGCGAAGAGTTTGTTCATCTTTGATGCTCTGAAAGTCCTTGCGAAAACGCAATGGAAGAACAATGCTTATTTGTTGCCAGCACATCAGTAGTGTAAAAAAAGGCATCATTGCCCATTTCGACCATTTTAATACCCAAATAATAAATACAATCAGCACGCCCATAATTAATACAGGAAAGATTAGACCTAGTATTGAAAAACTCCAAAGAGCAGGTGAAGAAATATATCTGATGAAAGCAGTAGGGATACAACTCAAGCAAATGATGAATGTGATAACAATAAATACTTTCTTGAGCTTTGATGAATTCATTTTGTGCTTCTATATATACAGGCTAAGTAAAATGATGTTAACAAATTCGGCAGTTGCAATAATATTAAATATTATGTAATTAAAGAATTGCGTTGAAAAGTTGAAAAATCATCCTAATATGTGGTATTTTTACATTTATATCTGCATTTTAATAAAAAAGAAGCAATTAATTTAGAAATTGTCAGGAAAAATATTAGCTTGCAACAGATTTTGTACTCAATACAAAGCCAACCTTCTCCATAATTCTACAAAACCCCAAAAATTATTCCATCAAATCCTTTGAATTTCCTTCCTTTTGCCAGCAGTTACCATAAATATCTATCCTACTAAAAGCTATTGTCAATATTCCTCTGGAGAATAAACTATTATTATCTTATCAAAATCAGAGTAGGATTATGAGATATGTAACAATTGTAGTACTAGTGTCTTTTTTATTATTAAGTTTTATTGGCTTGACAGGTTATTCACAAAGCATTCTGGACCCAACTGATGCTGTAGTAACCTACAATTCTGCAACACCCCCAGCCTTGCCTTCATGGGGTACAATTAGTAAATGGGTACGTACTAAAAGATTAAATAACTGGAACACAGATTCCTACAAAGCGTATTATTATAATGGATTTGCTTTCAGACTAAAATTCCCTAAAACTTATAATCCTTCTTTGTTAGATGGGAAAAAATATCCGATGATAATTTTTTTCCATGGACTTGGTGAAGCTGGTACTATTTACGATAATGAATATTCGTTACTGCACGGGGGAGAACAATTTAAGAATAATGTTGATAATGGAACATTTGACGGATACATTTTAGTTATGCAAACTACTAATGGCTACTGGGCTACCCCTGCTTATGATGCTATACGTGGTATTATTGATTATATGATTTTAAACAACAAGTTGGACTTTTTCCATATTGTTACAAACGGACTATCTGCAGGCGGTGCCGGAACTTGGGAAATGTTGATGGAAAATCCGGCATATGTGTCTGCTGCTCTTCCTATGTCATCTAGTACACTACTATACACTCAGAATTCAGTAATACAACCATTAAAGTTTACTCCTATCTGGATTTTTCAGGGCGGACTTGATCCTTCTCCCACAAAAGAAACAACAGAAGCTGTAAGAGATGCTTTTTTAAATGCAGGGGGAAATTTTAAATACACTCTATATCCAACTTTGGCTCATGGAACATGGAACACAGCTTGGGCTGAATCTGATTTTTATCCATTTGTTAACAGGGCTTATAAATCTAACCCATGGCCTTTATTTGGTAGAACCGAGTTTTGTGAAGGTGATGCAATAAATATTACATTGGGGCTTACATTAGGTTTTGATCAATATGAATGGAGAAAAGACGGAGTTCTGATTTCTGGTGCCACAGGCAATACATTAAATGTTTCCGGAACTGCAATAAACGGAAATGTAGCATTAGGAAGCTATACAGCCAGAATCAGAAAAGGAACGCTTTGGTCCGAATGGTCACCAACTCCGGTTGTCGTTAAAATCAAAACGCCAACCGTTTCTCCTTCAATTTCGGTTCAGGGGTTAAACAGTAAAGTCATTCCTTCTTTAGCTAGCCCGTCTGTTACCTTGCAAGTGCCTGCCGGTTATCAATCATACGACTGGCAAAGAGAAGGAAACAGTGTAACTTTGTCTGCAAGCAATACTCTAACAGTAACAACACCTGGTGAATATAAAGTAAAGGTTACAGAATTGTATGGTTGTTCTTCTTCTTTCTCACCATTATTTACTGTAGTCGATGCTAATGGAATAAATAAACCTGATGCAGCAATTAATGTAATTGCTACTGTTCTATCAAAAACATCCATCAGGCTGGATTGGAGTAATAATCCAGCACCGCAGTATAATGAAACAAATTTTGAAATATACCGGGCAGTTACTTCTGGCGGACCATATACTTATGTAGGGTTAACTGATGCGGATATATTAACATATACAGTTTCAGCACTTGAACCTGGTAAAAAATATTATTTTAAAGTAAGGGCTGTAAACAATACATCTGCAGCACCTGCGTCAGATGAAGCCAGTGCAACAACTCAGTCAGATACCAATCCGCCTAGTGCGCCAGCCTCCCTTCAAATAACAGGGACCTCCAGAAATAGTATTTCTTTGAACTGGACTGCTTCTACAGATGACATTGGCGTAGTGAAATATGATATATATGTTAATGGTCAGAAGTCTTATGTAACAAGCGGAACATCATTTACAGTGTATAACTTACTAACCGGACAGACTTATAATTTTGTTGTAAAAGCAAGAGATGCCGCAAATAATGTTTCCGCTGCAAGTAACCAGGTTACAGGACAGGCCTTGCTTTCAGGAATAGGCTACAAGTATTTTACATTCACAGGTAATTGGAGTACACTTCCCGACTTCAATACTCTTACTCCTGTATCAGTTGGTACAATGCCAAACATAGCATTAACGCCAAGAACTCAAAACGATAATTTTGCCTTTTTGTGGGAGGGATTTATTAATATACCTGTAACTGGAAATTATTATTTCAGAACAAATTCAGATGATGGGAGCAGGCTTTGGTTAGGAAGCCTAAACGGGACAACATCGCCTTATAGTTTCAGTGGTACACCGCTTGTTAACAATGATGGTTTACATGGCACCCAAAACAGAACATCCGCTGTGATTTCACTCACTGCCGGTACTTATCCGATTGCTATCGCTTACTATGATCAAAGTGGGGGAGAGTCAATGACTTTGTCGTGGAATTCCCCTCAGCAAGCGAACGGAGTTTTTGTAACGATACCCAATAGTGTATTTAGTGATGCGACAACTACTGGCACACTGCCATCCAATCCATCTAACCTGGTTGCTAATGCGGTTTCCTACAGACAAATTAATTTAAACTGGACGGATAATAGCAGTAATGAATCAGGATTTGAAATATGGAGGTCAACAAACCAAAGCTCGGGATATTTAACTATAGGAACTTCTGCTGCAAATTCAACTTCATTTATTGATACTTTTGGATTAAACGCTTCAACAAAATATTATTATCAGATAAGAGCAATTGGTCAGTCAGGCGAATCCCAATTGGTTAGCAATTTCAATATGCCGGAGGCTGTATGGAATTTGAATAATAGTTACGTCGATTCCAGCGGTAATGGACGCACATTAACGCCTAATCTTAGTCCAACTTTTGAAGCAACTGATAAGAAAGAGGGATCACATTCATTGAAACTGAATGGCTCGTCACAATATGTAACTATACCGGCAAGTTCTTCATTTCTGCAAAATGCTTATAGTCAAAAGACAGTGGCATTCTGGATGAAATCGAACAATAATACAGGTAACAGAATTGTTTTTGACATTGGCGGTAACGATGATGGCTTGGCCGTACGTTTAGATGCCACCCTGCTTTATGCAGGAGTAGCCAGTAACAATGTCCGAAACAATATATCTGTATCATATACCAGTACAAACTGGAATTATATAGCTGTTGTATATAACACAAATACAATAAAGCTATACATTAATGGTGTTCAGGTGGCTGCAAATAATTCTTTGCCATTTTCATCTGTTACTACAACAACTAACGGATCAAGAATAGGAACAGTAAATGGAACAAATGCGTTTAATACAGGAAGCGGATTTTTCGGCGGAATTATCGATAATTTCCAGATTTACCCAGTTGCGTTGAGTGATGCAAATATTGCAAACTTGATGAATAATTCTCCATTAGCTCAATCATTTGCTTCAACATTGGCATTGCCTGCTGTACCTGCCGCCCCTGCAAATTTATCCGCCACAGGTATTTCAAGAAGCAGAATTGATGTTAACTGGCAGGATGTAGCCAACGAAACGGGATATCAACTTTACAGATCAAACAGTGACAATACAAATTATATCATGTATGCAACACTGCCTGCAAATACAGTAAGTTTTACAGATGACGGCCTGTTTGCAAATACGATTAATTATTATAAAGTAAAAGCAATTAATGATGGTGGGGCTTCTGCATTCAGCAATGAGGATAGCGCTAAAACAACAAACAGTATACCTGTTGTAACGACCATTGCAAATCAATTTATGCGTTATGATGCTACATTACAGGTTAATGTAAAGGCTACAGATGCTGATCCGGAAGGGCTTACAATCAGCTTCTCAAACCTGCCATCTTTTGCAACATACACATCTGCCGGTAATGGAACGGGTTATATTACATTCACCAACCCTTCGATTCAGGCAGTGTACTCCGGTATTACCGTCACGGCAACTGATCCTCAGGGAGGCACCAGCAATACCTCATTTGATCTTACCGTAAATGATAACTATTTGCCTGTAATAGCAGGTGGCGGTAATGTGAGTGTTAATGAAAAACAATCTGCTCAGATCAATCTCAGTGCAACTGATCAAAATGCAGGAGATGTACTTACATGGTCATTTACAGGATTACCTTCTTTTGCAACTCCAGCAGTAAATGGAAATGATGTACAAATCAATCTGTTGCCAGATTATTCAGATAATGGTCAGTATAATGTTACTGCTTCTGTATCTGACGGCAACAGCGGCATTTCTTCAGTTACTTTTACAATTACAGTTAATGATGTTAATCCTAACCGTAAGGTTTATATCAACTTTAATGACGGCACTTTACCTGCTTCTGCTCCATGGAACAATACAAATAAAGCAACCCCGTCATTAAATGACAATTTCCCGAATATGAATGATGAAACAGGAGTCAACAGCGGGATAGGTTTATTAATCACCAGCCCATGGCAAAACTTAGGTAATGCAGTTAACTCGTTTGGGGTAAATACAGGAAATAATTCAGGAGTTTATCCGGATAATGTAATGCAGAACTGTTACTTTACTAATGATGCTACTCAAACAATTAAAGTTTATGGTTTAAATCCTGTTTACAAGTATAACTTTACCTTTTTCGGAAGCAGAGGATCTGTAAATGATGACAGAACCACTGTTTATAAAATCAATGGGAATAGTGTTTCCCTGAACTCAGCAAATAACAGCAAGAATACTGTTACAATTTATAATCAGCAGCCTGCAGCAGATGGGTCATTAATAGTAACGCTGCAAAAAGGAGCTTCATCTTCCTATGGTTACCTTAATGCAATGGTTATTGAAAGTTTGTATGATGATGGTTTGGTTCCTGCAAAACCAAGGGATGTTTCAACCGTAGTACAGACAAACAGCGTTAAGTTAAACTGGGTAGATGCGGCATTTAATGAAACTGCTTACCAGATTTACAGAGCAACAAACAGGAGCGGTTCATATACGTTATTAAATCCATCTGGCAACAATGCAAATCAGACTCAGTATACTGATGCAACAGTATTAGGTAATGCTACTTACTATTATTATGTAGTAGCAGTAAATAATGTTGGCTCATCACAAACAAGCGACACTGTTTCTGTGGTGATGCCAAATGTCGGCCCGAGTATTACCGCAATTCCTGATGTTAAAATGAAAGCAGGCCAGACCACTTCAGTTAATGTTATTGCAAACGATAGTCCCGGAGATATTATTTCGTTATCGGTAACCGGATTACCTTCGTTTGCTGTATTTACAAATACAGGAAACGGAACTGGTACTATCAATATTACTCCGGCAACTGCAAATGTTGGATTGTACAACGGTATTACAGTAATAGCTACTGATAATTATGGCGCTACTTCATCAAGTATTTTCAGCATTCAGGTAGCAGAAAACAATATAGCCAGCTATTATATAAACTTTAATCAGGTAATGCCTGTAAGTTCACCGTGGAATAATTTTACTAACAGCCCCAATGCAGGAATCACTATTTCATCAGTAAAAGATAATCTTGGAATTGCCGGAAATATTTCAGTAACATTGGTTGATGCATGGGATGGCGCAAATGATGTAGGGGCATCTACAGGAAATAATACAGGAGTTTATCCTGATAGTGTTATGCGTACTGCGTACTATACTGCGTCAACCACTGCAAAAAAAATACGCATTTCCGGACTAACAGTATCTGGCACAAAATATAACCTTATTTTCTTTGCCAGCAGAGGATCGATTACTGACACCAGAAATACAACGTACAGTTATGGTGGTTTGTCTGTAACACTTAATGCGGCAAATAATACATCTAATACTGTACAATTACAGGGGGTTGTTCCTGATGCCAACGGGGTCATTGAATTTACGGCTACTAAAGCCAGTGATGCTGCATACGGGTATATTAATGCTCTGGTAATTCAGGCATATGCAGATAGCGGTGTTCCGTTAGCACCGGCATCACTTTCTGTTTCACCCAAATCTGTTTCTTCACTTCAGTTAAATTGGACAGATAAATCCAGTAATGAAAGTGGATTTGAAGTTTACCGCTCAACATCATACAACGGCACATACAGCCTTATTCAGGCAACTGCGGCCAATGCAACTACTTATGTGGATGCCACTGTATCATCAGGCATTGTTTATTATTATAAAGTCAGGGCAAAAACTTCAACTGATACTTATTCTGATTTTAGCAATATAGTTGGAGCTTCAGCTATTCAATATTCTGTATCTGTTAACTTTAATCAGGAGAATCCGGCAGAAAATCCCTGGAATAATACCAACGAAGGGCCAATTGAAGGAGATGTATATAATCTGAAGAATAATTTATGGAACACTTCAGGTATTACAATGTCGGTTGTCGGAAATGCATTTAATGGAGTTAATCCTTACGGAATGAATACGGGAAACAATAGTGGTGTTTATCCGGATAATGTTATCAGAAGTACATGGTGGTTAGATGCAAACACAGTAGCTATGTTGCGTATAGATGGTTTGAACCTGAATAATGCGTATAACTTTACATTCTTTGCAAGCAGAGATGGAGGAGGTTATACTCCTGACAGAACAACTGTTTATACAATTAACGGCGCAAGTGTTTCATTAAATGCTGCTAATAATATTTCCACGACGGTACAGCTTACCAATGTGGTGCCAGACGAAAACGGCTCGGTTCTTATCCAAATTCAGGCTGGCGGAGCATCTCCTTTTGCCTATATTGGGGCAGTGGTTATTGAAGCCTTCCAACTGGGAATAACAGGTACCGGGGCTTCTGGCTCTTCACAAAGCGGAAATACGATAATAGCGGGTCGTATATCGAATAAATCAGTTACAACAACAACTGTTAAGAATAATAATGTTAACAGGGAGGTGTCAGAATCTGCTAAGAATGGACTTAATGTCCAGGTATTCCCCAATCCATTTAATACTGATCCTGTTATTTCAATTTCTTCAGATAAAACAAAAGAAAAGGTGAAGATTGTTGTAACAGATATTTCAGGAAGACAAATTTTAATAAAAGAAATTCGCAATTTAACAGCCGGTAATAATCAGTTTAAACTTGGGATAGATCCGACAAAATTGTTGCCTGGAATCTATCTTGTAAGATTTGATGACGGCAGTGGAAATTCAGGAGTAGTGAAGTTGATTAAAGCAAATTAACAGGTAGCCTTTATTTTAAATGTTTCAGATAGGAGGATGTCTTGCATCCTCCTTTTTTATTATTTTATTATTTGTTTTCAGATATTTGAAAAATATTATGAACATTAAAGATCGTATAAATGGTTTTGATGCCTTGAGATCAATTGCTATGTGGCTGGGAGTTGTTTTGCATTCGTTAATTGTATATAAAGCTACCCCATCTGCAAATTGGCCGCATGATACAGAAGCTGGTTATGTTTTTTTTGATTGGCTGTATGAGTATATACATATTTTCAGAATGCCGTTATTTTATCTGATAGCAGGTTTTTTTTCCCGTTTGGTAATTCTCAAATATGGTTTGAAATATTTTCTTAATCAGAGGTTTAAACGCATTTTTATTCCATTTGTGTTTTCAGTATTTTTTTTATTGCCTCTGAGCCTGTTACCTTTTCATTTTTATAATTTTTTCTACCTGGAAAAAATGAATTTAGAAAAAGCATGGACTTTGAGTTTAATGCAAATGTTACATTGGAATGGGTTTGCACATCTTTGGTTTCTGTATTACTTATTGTTTTTCTATATTATAACAGTTGTTTTTTATTGGGGTGCAAAAAAAATAAGGCATCCTCGTTTTATCAATTTGTTCATTGTAAATGGGAATATTAATTTTTATCACGTTTCTGCTGGTATAGGAATACTTTGGCTTATTCTTCAGAAATTTCATATGTACACACCAGTTGTGTATACTGGTATAAAGCCAAATTTTACTTATTTGTTTTATTATGGATTGTTTTTTTTTACAGGATGGTTTTTGCAAATGAATGTTAAGGGCATGTTTTCAGTAAATAAAAATGCCTGGTTTCTTTTTGTTACAGGATCGGTTATTTCAATTGTTAGATTTATATATAAGGAGATGCAGCCCGGTGTGTTTGCTTATTTACTTGTGGCTGTTGAAACTTTTTTTTTAGTAATGGGGTTTATTGGGCTTTTTCTGAAATACTTTAATTCAGAAAGTAAAAGTTGGCGGTATTTTTCAGATTCTTCTTATTGGGTTTACCTTGTTCATTTAGTAATTGCGGCATCAATGCAGATTTTGTTATTAAATTCCATTGTTCCTCCTTTTTTACGTATGCCTATTGTTTTTTCTGTAGCACTTTTCTTCTCACTTTTGAGTTACCATTATTTAGTCCGTTATACCATAATTGGCATCTATCTGCATGGGAAGAGGTACAAAAAAATGTTATAGTTTTTTATACACCTGATAAAATTGAAATTCTGCCTTCCATTCTTCAAAGAGGTATTAATGTTGTTTTCCGGCTCTGGATAGTTTTTTTAAGTAATGAAAAACATTCGAATAGTATTCCTTTGAATAAACAGCAATCTGTTTGAACGACGGATTAATTTCTTTTTTTATGAAATACATCCAGATAAGAATATTAATGATTGATGTTATAAAAGCTCCTGTTACTGCTCCATAGAAGCCAATTAATTTCAGGCATACAAAAGCAATTAACAAATTTAAAAGCAACTGCTGTGTGTTTAGTAAAAAGCAAAGTTTTGTTTTTCCGATTGCATAAAAAGCAATTGAAGCCTGATGTTGAATAACACCAATAATGCTTATAACCATGTATATGCGTAATATGGGAACAGATGCAGCATAAGCTGGCCCGGCAATAATATA
The DNA here is from genome assembly GCA_002336115.1 of Chitinophagaceae bacterium UBA1953. Classification (GTDB taxonomy): domain Bacteria; phylum Bacteroidota; class Bacteroidia; order Chitinophagales; family Chitinophagaceae; genus Lacibacter. The sequence continues at coordinate 97,604 of DDEN01000041.1, read as the reverse complement.
TACCATCGGCTTGGCAAAGATGATTACCAATATAGAAACCGGGATGATAATCGCAAATACTGCTGCAACCATTCTTTCGTAAAAATATTTTATTTTATTAATTCCTTCTTGGGCAGAAGCCAATGACATTTTTGGAAAAAGAATATCAGCAGCTGTATAAGTAGGTATATCAATAAAACCATTAATTCTTTTTGCTGCGTTATAAAAGGCAATAGAACCGGGAATTATTGCAGCCGTTATAAACTGATCAATGTTGGAATATAAGTTTGATGCTACACCTGTAAAAAAAATATAGCCTCCATAATTTATTATTTGCTTAATCCACTTTAATGAGGGATTAAAATTCATAAACAGGTATTTTCTGCTCAGAATGAAAAGGATAATAGTTCCAATGCAAATGCTTACAGACTGATATATTCCAAGCAACTGCATACTCAAAGGCTTTTTAAGTATAAAATGAGTGATTACAGCAATAAAAAAGCACACTTGCCTCGCAAGGTTTCCCGCAAAAGCTCCTTTAAAGTCAAAATGAGAATTTTGAACAGCTTCAAGGTGGGAGAAAAAAATCATGCATAATAAGCCCGGGATAAACCAAATCAGAATGGTATATAATTCTGTTTCTGAATTAAAAAAAACACCAACTTGCTTGCCAACCACCAGAATAATAACAATGCCACATAAGGTAATCAGCAAATTAATTAGAAACGAAGACGAAGCAATTGCAGTTTTTTGATCATTAACCTGCTGAGTTGTTACAAATTTTATGTGTGCATTTTTTAAGAGCCCTGTTTTGGTATTTTCAAAAACAGTAATAATTGTGAGAAAAAGTGCCCAAACACCCATTTGTTGAATAGAAAGGCTCCGGATAAGAAGAAAAAAATTCAGAAAACCAAAAAGAATTAATACAAACCGTTGCAGAATTGAAAAGAATCCTGAACGAAACCAGTATGAAGAGAAGTGTTTAGAAAGCATGTTTGTTTTGAAAGGATTGCATAATCGCTCCTTGTTTAATAATAGTATTTAGTTACTTTTTAAGTGTTTCCTTATACCAACGGAAAAATAAGCATTATTTGAAGTGAGTACAAGGCTTTTTAAAAACGTTTTTTTTATGCCCGAATTGTGCTTCGAATTATTATAACGTATTGTTATTTAGTATTCGTACGATTTTTCTTCATGAATTACCTGCTGAAAAATTGGGTACTAGTGCATTTTCACACCGGATATTTATTAATATCTTTGTTAGCAATAAGCGCATGATAGTTCCTCTCAAATGCCCGTTGTTATTGAATTTTTGGGGAAACAGTGTTCTTAAATTGTAGTTTGTTGGCATGAAGTTTGCAAAATTTCTATCATAATTTTCAGGTGTAATATATTATCGGGAAATTATATTGAAACTATAAGAGCAAGCAGTCTTTATGATCCAATTTACAGTTATTAAAAATCCAATATTGGTAATCCTAAAAATCCGTACCAGACTATGAAACGACTATTTCTATTAATCGCCCTGTTGCAACTAGGTTATTCGCAGGCACAGACAATTATGGGGCGTCAGATCGTTGATCAGTTTTCAAAAAGCAGTTCAGGAACACTTACTTACGCACTTACCTGGGTTCCCTCAACTTACAACAGTACTAACAGAAGTTATCCATTAATTATCGCTTTGCATGGTATTGGAGAAGTAGGTTCAACACAGGCAGATTTGTCAAAACTTTATAGTGCTTCTCCAAGAGCAATTAGTGGTCGAATAGCTGATGGCTGGAATGCTGTGGCAGTAAATCCTTTAACAGGAAAAACCGATAGCTTCATTGTAGTATCTCCCCAGGCTCCTTACTGGAGCTACAGTTATAGTGAGTTAAAATATATACTTCCTTCCATTCTTTCAAAGTACAGAGTTGATTCGAGCAGAATTTATCTTACCGGACTTTCAGCAGGTGGCGATGGTGTATTTACAACTTTTGGAAGCAGGGATTCCAACTTTATTAAAATGTTCGCAGCAATGGCAACTGCTAATGGAGCAGGTGTAAGTGCCGCAAATGGTTATACTGATGTACAGGTTGAAGCTGGTTTACGGTATGGATCAAATTACGGCGTAAGACTTTGGACAATAGCCAGTGAACAGGATCAGTTTCTTTCAACTGATCTTGCCTATCATGATAGCACCAACATGTTGAGCCCCAAGCCAGCTAATAAATTTACTGTTGTTTCGGGCCTTGGTCATTCGGTGTGGGGCTATGCTTATGATCCATCATTCAGGCCAACAGTGAACTATTACGGAAAAACAGGTAATTGTACAAGTGGTTGTGCTGTTGGTGGTGTTCCTGTAGCTCCAAATAGCATTGGCTCATCTGTCATGGGGTCGGGTGTTACCCAGGATAGTTTAAACTTATATGAATGGTTTTTGCTTAACAAAAGAACAAACATACAACCTTCGCAACAACCATCGGTTCCACAATCTTCTACATATAGTTTCCCAACAATTACAGCAAGTGGTAGCCAAACAATTACATTGCCGGTATCATCAGTAAATGTTACAAGTTCATCTGTTGTTACAGGTGCTTCAGTTGTTGCAACCAACTGGTATAATTTAAAAACACCCGGGCAGACTGCTAAAAAGGTAGTTTGGATTGGTAGTAGTACAACGGCTGGGACTGGGGCTACAACAGAAGACAGTGCTGTTTGCTACCGTTTTTATAACTGGGGAGTTAAAAATGGACTTATAAGTAATACTTCATCGGCATCAAGTTGTAACCTTGGTGTTGCTACAACATCTGTGTTTAATGCAATGCCTACTGGCTATATTCCAACAGGCAGTCAGGCTAGTCCTGACCCTGTTCATAACGTTACAGCAGCTTTGGCTTTAAATCCTGACATAGTTATTGTTAATTTCCCGACAAATGGATATGATGTTTTGAGTATTCCGGAAATTATGATGGCTTTCAGAACAATTTATAATACTGTTGCCGCAGCTGGTAAACAATGTTATATTACAACAACACAACCAAGAATAGATTTTACGGCTTCTGTACAATTAAAATTGCAAACTATCCGAGACAGTATCCTTAATGCTTTCGGCTCAAATGCAATTAACTTTTATGATGGGATGGTTGTTAGTAACACAACTTCTTTTATACCTGAATATTCATATGGAGATGGAATTCATTTTAACAACTTAGGCCATAGGATGTTGTTTGAGCAAGTGGTTGCAAAAAATATTTTTTCACCATATCAATCATCTCCGGTTGTAATTGCTAACAGCACAAGCAATAATACAACTATTTCAGGGCTTACTACAGGAGCCTATCTTTTTCAGGTTACTGTAAAAGACAGCCATGGTCAAAATGCTTCGGCATTCACAACTGTTACCGTCAATCAATCTTCTTCAATTTCAGCTAATGCCGGAACCGACCAAACAATTACATTGCCTTCATCTGCTGTTTCTTTAAGTGGAAATGGAAGTTCAGGTTCAATAACCTCTTATGCATGGACAAAAGTTTCAGGCCCTAACAACCCAACAATTGCATCTCCTTCTACAGTTAATACTTCAGTTTCAGGGCTAATACAAGGAACTTATGTATTTCAATTGTCGGTTAATAATGGTGCTAGTACAGATCAGGTTACTGTTTCTGTAGTTGCCGCATCTGCACCACCAACATGCACAGGAAATGCCTATATGCCTGTTCCCGGGCAGGATTCTGGGTATTGGAATAATTACAATCTTCAACCAGGTGATACTTTGTTTATTGATGGAACAAAAGCCTGGAGCTATATTTATATTGAAGGAAAGAGTGGAACACCTTCTTGTCCGATTATTATTATGAATAAAAATGGGCAGGCAAAGCTTACAGGTGATTATGCACAACTTAAACTGAGGAGTTGCACTAACATCAAAGTACTTGGAACTGGAACTCCTGGTGTAACGTATGGATTTCACATACAACCATATCCAACCGGAACAATTGTAAATGGAACTTTTGCGGTGTCAATTGAAGGCCGTTCAAAAAATATTGAAGTAACAAATGTTTCAATCAGCCATGCTGGAATTGGTATGAACATAAAGGAAGATGGAGATTGTGATCCTCTTTATAATTATCCAAACTGGGTAATCGATTCAATTTATATTCATAACAATAAAGTTGTAAAGACATGGAATCAGGGAATGTATATTGGCAACACATCTCCTGATAATGGCCCGAACAGTTATGATGTAAGGCCTGTGGTTTGCAACGGAGTTACAACTTATCCCCGGCCAATTCGTATGGGTAACATTAAAGTCTATAACAATATCGTTGATAGTACCGGAAGGGCTGGAATACAATTGGCATCGGCAAGCACAGGGTTAAGTGAAATTTATAGTAATACGATATCACATAATGGCATGGGTGGAGATGAGCAGCAGGGAGCTGGCATCAATTTGGGTACTTACAGCAATGTTTGGGTTTACAATAACAATATCAGAAACACCCTTACTTATGGCATCAGTTCATTTGGTGCAAGCAGTACAGGCAATACTTTGCGAATTGAAAATAATGTAATTGATAGCAGTGGATATTTGAATCACTACGGTTATGGAGACTGGAGTACAGATATTATTCAGTTTGCAACAAGAGCTGTAACCACCAACACGCTTACATGGCCTTATTCAATTTGTATATATACAAAACCAACTGAAGACCCGATAGATAGTACTCACTTTTATGTGTCTGCAAATTCATTAGGAAAGCGAAAAAATTCAGCTGGGGGAATTGTTGTTGGAGATTACCAGAACACATTTCATAAAAGCGGGAACTATATCTGTAATAATATTGCAACCGCTGGAGGATCAACAAATGTAATTATTGAAGAACCGACAATTCCAGTATATTTTTCTACAAATTGTTCAAGTACATCGAACCAGGCACCAGTAGCGAATGCGGGAGTGAACCAGACGATCACTTTACCAACGAGCAGTGTAACACTGAGTGGCAGCGGCAGTGATGCAGACGGAACGATCAGCAGTTACGGATGGGTGAAACTGAGTGGCCCGTCATCAGGAACGATCACCTCACCATCATCAGCGAGTACAACAGTAACAGGATTAGCACAAGGAACCTACCAGTTTGTACTGACTGTAACAGATAATGGCGGAGCTACAGGAAAAGATACGGTAGATATTGTTGTTCAACAGAATTCAACAGTTACAACAACTTCATTTACTTCATTAAAACTTTTTCCAAACCCTGCTCAAAATACAACTATGCTTGAGGTAACAACAAATACAAAAGAGAGCTGGTTGTTTGTAAAAATTTATAATGTCAATGGTTTACTTGTATTCACAAAACAAATACTTCGCACAGACAACAAGACCAACTTACAAATTGATGTAAGCAAATTGCAATCAGGAACTTATTTCGTTTATGTCAATTGTGGTACCAGTGCTGAACAGGTTATGAAAATGATAAAACGATAATTATTAAATTTTTAAAAAGAAGGCAAGGCGGTTTGAATTCAAACCGCCTTCTTTAAATCCCCAAATGCGTGGAGATTTTTTTTGTTTATTTACTTAAATTCTCTTTTGTAAGAACCCTAATCAAAAAAGGAAAAAATGGAGAAGCAGCAAGTGCAATCATAAAAGGCTCAGCAGGATAAGTATATCTTGGAAGGGCATACATCATTACATGAATTGATGTTATAACAAAAAAAGGGAAGATTAAAATAAATGCATTGAAGTTTTTTCGTTGTTTCCACCAGCCAAATAATCCAAAACCAAGCAGAAAAAGATTTGTGGAACCAATAAAGACTCTCGAAGCAATACCCCGGTTTCCTGAGGAAGACGATGGAAAAAGTCCCCAAAGTTCCCACAAATTTGCAACTCTGTTTTTTATAAATTGAACTGGTTCTTTTTTCATGTTCTCAAAATACATTTTTAGTGCGTCGCTGCTGTTTTTTATTTCCGGATGTTTATCAAGATAATACCAGTCAATAAAACTGCCTGAAGCAGTTATTGAATATGCAGCGTTTACTTTACCATGTCCGGAAATTGCAAACTTGCCTGTTTTTTGTTTGCAATAAAATCCTGTCAGTAATACAGGAATGAGCAACCCTGCAATAAGAAATACTCTTATTTTTCTGAATGCAAGCAGTTCTGTAAACATTACAAGAGGTAATATCATAAATAACTCTGTTCGGATAATTGATGCAATACCAATAAACAAGCCTGCAGAGAAGTTTTTGTTTTGTAAATAAAAGAAGAAAAAACCTATAAGAAAAAATGTTGAAGGTGTTTCAGAAAGTATCCATCGAACGTAGTTTATCTGTGTTGGAAAAAAAGCAAGAACCAACGCAGCCAGTAAAGACACTTTAATATCTCCGGATGTTTTTCTTACAATATGGTAAAGAAAATAAATACTTGTTGTGGAAAGCAGAATATTAATCCATAGCAGAACAGTAATATAATGATCAGGAGAGATAAGTTTTGCTAAGGCAATTAAGAATGGGAAACCATTCGGAAAATAATTTGTGTACCCACCTGACAGCAAGGTATCAGCTTGTTCAAGATAGCCAAGCGTATCTCTTTGTACATGCAGTTCCGAAACAAAAAAACAAACTACTGCTCTAACTATAAAACCTGTAAGGAGAATTGACAATAAGATGAAATGATTTTTTTTAGTAGTGTTTTTGTCTGAAAGCTGTCCGGCTGATTGATCGAATTTTAGAAGTTTAAATGCAAAAGCCATATTCAGTAATGTTGATGAATGTTTATAATGGTTGTTTCAAATGCCTGTAACTATAAAGATGTTTTCATGAAAATATAAAAATGACGTGCATTTAATGCAGCAGTACAATTTATTAAAGTTAATATTTCATAAACGGAAAATTAGTTTTAATTTTCGGAATGCTGCTATGGAAATTATTATTCTGGATTAGCTTTGCTATTGTTTTGTATAACTATATCGGTTATGCTGTTATTGCATTTCTGGTTAACAGGTTTTTTGGAAAAAAGAAATCATCAGCTCCGGACTTTTACCCAAGTGTTTCTTTTATAGTTGCGGCATATAATGAAGAAGATTGTATTGAATCCAAAATTAATAATTGCCTTTCATTTGATTATCCCCGGAATTTAATTGAATATATTTTTATTACCGATGGCTCAACTGACCGGACTCCTGAAATTGTGAGAAACTATCAGGGTGTAATCTTACTTCATCAAAGTCAGCGCCAGGGGAAATCTGCTGCCCTTAACAGAGCTGTTCAGCTTGCACATAATGATATTTTAATTTTTAATGATGCCAATACAGATGTTAATAAAAATGCGGTTAAAAATATAGTTCGCCATTATTACAACGAAAAAATTGGAGGAGTTGCCGGAGAAAAAAAAGTGATTCGGGCATCTTGGAGCGAAGATGAAAAAACAGCCGGTGAAGGACTTTACTGGAAGTATGAATCTTTCCTGAAACAAAATGATTCAGATTTTTATTCAGTAGTTGGTGCAGCCGGTGAATTGTTTTCAGTACGCAAACAACTGTTTGAACCGGTTTCTCCCGAAGTGATTCTCGATGATTTCATAATCAGTTTGAAAGTTGCACAGAAAGGATATAAAATTCTTTATGAAAAAAATGCTGTTGCATCTGAACTTCCCTCTGCATCAGTATCTGAAGAGAAAAAAAGAAAAGTAAGAATATCGGCCGGCGGGTTCCAGGCAATTGTTATGCTAAAAAGTTTGTTCAGATTCTGGGAACACCCCCGTTTGTTTTTTTTATACTTTTCTCACCGGGTTCTTCGGTGGGGGGCCAGTCCGTTTTGCCTGATACTGATTCTCTTGACTAATATTGTAATTGCAATAAGTTCAAAGAGTTTTTTTTGGTTGTCTGTACTCATTCTGCAATTTATTTTTTACGGTTCGGCGTTTCTGGCTCATTCAATTTCTTCCGTTTCAATTAAACTCAAACCGGTTAAGTTTATTTATTATTTCGTTTTTATGAATTACTCCGTTTTGCTGGGATTTGTGAGGTTTTTAAAAGGGCATCAGTCTGCGCTTTGGGATAAAGCAAAGAGAGCTCAGACGTAAGCGCCGGTACAGTAAGATCAACCAGCTTAATATCTCACTAAAAAACTGAATCTTAACCAAAAAGTTGTGTAACTTCCCCCAGTTTACTATTTTTATACTTGAAATACATCGTTATTACGCAGCTAAGACAAAGCTAATCAAGGCGTTATGTCATTCGAAAATCCGTCAATATTCCATGAGACAATAGTAAATCCTAAAAATCCTTTATTAAATTCAACAAAAAGGACTTAAAGAAACATGGATATTATTTATTTGTTCCGGACATTATTAAAGCGAAAATGGATCATCATATTTGCCTCCCTCCTTGCATCTGGGCTGGCCTTTTTTCTGACCCAGAACAACAAAAAGAAATACCGGTCATTTACACAAATTTCCACTGGTTTTACTATCAGCGATAAAATTGCTATTGGTACAGATAATTTTGATTTGTATGAAGCAGATACAAAGTTTAACAATGCAATTGTAACTATCACTTCTCCATCTGTCATTAATCTTCTTGCTTATAAACTGATTTTACACGATCTGGAAGAAAAAGAGCCATTCACACAACTTAAAGAAAAGGATAAGGAAAGCGCTCTGTACAAAGAAATCAATAAGGAACAAGCGAAAAGGATTTTCAGTGACAGGCTTGAACGTATGAACCTGTTAACATCATATAAGCCCGATGAGAAAAAAATGCTTGAATTTCTCAGTTTGTATGGATATGATTACAAATCTATCATGAAACAACTTGTTGTTTACAGAGTTCAGCATACTGATTATATTCAAATGGATTTCATTTCTGAAAACCCTGAACTTTCTGCTTTTGCAATTAATAATTTATACGAGCAGTTTATCCGTTATTATAAAAAGATCAGGAGTACAACTTCTCAGGAGTCGTTAGATACGTTAAAAAATATAATGGTTAAGCGTAAAGAAGAGCTGGATTTTAAAAAAGCTTTGATGGCAGGTGCGGGTATTGCAAGTGCTAACATGGAAAGCACAAGCACTTATGATCTTATTTCAAATTTTGAACAATCTCTTGCAACTGAACAGGCAAATCTGGCTAACCAGCAGGCATCATTACACAAAGTAGAAAACAGACTGGCAGATTTTAATTCTCAATCTTCTTCCACAATTGTTCCGGATGCTGTAAATGATGAGTTGATTGTCTTACGCAACGAGATGAATGAAGCGTACAGAAACTATGTTTCTTCAGGATCTAACGATCAGGCTCTTTTTACTAAGTACAACAGATTAAAAAGGCAATATCAGGATAAAGTTGCAGCAACAAAACCAAGTACCCCTGCTGTTACTGAAAAACTTCCTGAAACAAAAACAGAATTGCTAGCAAGGAAAAATGACTTGCAAATAGATATACAAACGAGTATTAATAATATCAATTCTTTAAAAAGTAAGATTAGCATACTGAGAGGGGCGGCTAATTCAAATGCAGCTCGTGGTGCTTCTGCCGAAACTTTAATAAAGGATGTTGAACAGGCTAATACAGAATATTTACAGGCCAAACAGAAATACACCGATGCTTATGAAACAAGTTCTTCATCTGCCAATAACTTTCGCCAGTTGTTAATGGCGCAACCTGCAATTTCCCCTGAACCTTCCAAACGTTTATTAATTGTAGGGTTGGCAGGATGCGCTGCTTTACTGGCATCTATACTTGTTATTTTATTCTTGGCTTATCTGGACTCATCATTAAAAACACCCGGCATTTTTGCAAAGGCTGTTAATCTTAAGCTCATCAACATGATTAACCTGATGGACTTGCGGAAAAATAAAATTGCCGATATAGTAATTAAAAAAGATGATGCGCCACGGTATACAAAACAGCATAATATTTTCAGAGAATGTTTACGTAAACTCAGGTATGAAATTGAAAGCAGCGGAAAACGGATTGTACTTTTTGCAAGCACAAAAAAAGGACAGGGCAAAACAACAATTATAACTGGTTTGTCTTACAGTTTTAGCATGAGCAAAAAGAAAATTTTAATTATTGATACGAATTTCTGTAATAATGATCTGACGATTTATCTTGGTGCTGTGCCATCGCTGGAACAGTTGGAGTATGACAATAGCAAACCTCTTGTTCAACAGGTATTGGAGAAGGCCGTTACAATTGATGATAATAAAAGAATTTTTGTTATTGGATGTCAGGCAGGAGATTTTACGCCATCAGAAATTTTACCCGTAGATAATTTACTGAAACATCTGCACGAACTGACAACTGCATTTGATTATATATTCCTTGAAGGTCCGCCATTAAATGATTTTTCAGACGCTAAAGAACTTTCGCAGTATGTAGATGGAGTTATTGGTGTGTTTTCGGCATCTACTACTGTGAAACAGATCGACAATGAATCAATTTATTTCTTCAAAACTCTTGGTGATAAATACACCGGCTCAGTTTTAAATATGGTTGATTTGCAGAATGTAAATACAGCCTGATTTCTTCAATTGTAAAATGATTTAAGAGTATGTATCAAAACCATGAAGGAAACAGGCATGTTAAACAAAGACTTAAGACGTTTCACGAAAAAGCTTTGATTACGATTGTTGCACTGATCTTTATTGCAATATTTTTTAAAATATTATTTTTTTAATACATGCCCTTTACTGATGAAATAAAGGTTAAAGATCACAGATATTCCAACGTTCAGGATAAGAAGAAATTTTCTGCTGGAAACAATTTTAGCAAGTGGTTGATTATTTTACTCCCTTTGTCATTTGCTCTTATTTCAGGTTTTTTGATGGCAGAGCATCTGCCGCTTGGTTTTGGATTACTGGCACTGATAATTGGAGTAGCGGTAATCACTTTGTGCATTTTGAATGCAGAGATAGGATTATACATTATACTTCTTTATTCTTTTTTTATCAGTTTTTTTAACCGACTTGTTTTTGAAAACATTCTCCCTATAGGAGTTTTCTCTGATATATTGGTTGGTGTAACATTTTTTGGTTTCATCATTCGTAGAGAAAAAATCGGCATTGAAACAAAACGACTCGTTAGCACAAGAGTTGGGTCGCTTCTTGTGGCGATTTATGTTTATACTTTTTTTGAGATTTTTAATTTTGCCGGACTTTCAATAACCGGATTTATTCCGGTTGTGAGGAAAATTCTGAGTGTATTTTTACTTTTACTCATTTGCTATATTATTTTTTCTGATAAAAGAAAAATTGAGAGGTTTGTCAACATTTTATTTATCAGTTGTGTCCTGGTCGCTCTTTATGCATGTATTCAGGAGTGGCATGGCTTTTTCAATTTTGAATTAGATTGGCTGAGGATGGATCCAAGGAGATTCAGAATGACTTTCGTAAATGGAGGTGCAAGAAGAATGTCTGTTTTTCCTGATGCACTTTCTCTTTCAATTGTTATGTCAATAGGTGTGGTTTTCTATGCTGCATTAGCGATGATGGAGGAAAAGCTTGTAAAGCGAATTACTTTTTTCTCAGGCGTTGCACTAATGTTAGCAGCAATGTCTTATTCGTTAATACGCACAGCAAATGTTATGTTTGTTGCCGGGTTAGTACTTTTCTTTTTAATGGCAATTAATCAAAAACGTATCCGCATTTTTGCTGTAATCGGTCTGGCTATACTTCTTGTTTTACCATTTTTACCTTTCGGGGGATTTAACCAAGACAGTCAGTTTGTTCAAACTTTGCGTGGGGGAACTAAAGACCCATCCTATTTAGTAAGAGAAAAAAACAGGAAGTCAATTCAGCCATATATATATGTACATCCTTTTGGGGGGGGCTTAAGCACTACAGGTGATGAAGGCTTAACCTATCACCCAAATCATCCTTTAGCTGGTTTCCCCCCCGACAGTGGATATTTGAAAAAAGCATTAGAGCTTGGGTGGATTGGTTTTATCATATTTTTAGTTTTATATTTTAGTGTTATTAAAACCGGAATTAGTGGATATTTTTCCGCAAAGGGCTCAAGGGAGAAAACACTATTTGCTGCATGCACGGCTGCTTTATTTTGCTTTTATGTGGGAGATTTTGCGCAGGTAGCAATTGGTCAGATAACAGATGTTGTTATTTATTACCCTTTAATTTCGATTATTTTAAGATTAACAGAGTTTACTCAAATATCACAAACACAACCGCAAATTGTATGAGAAAGATTTTTTATGCTATGAAAGGAATAATGTTTTTTTCATTTTTGTGCTTACTTTTTTTAGCTCCGATTTCTGTAACAGCTCAAAAAAAAGACTCAGTTAATAAGCTTTTGCAGGAAGTTGATTCTGCTTATGTGTTTAAAGATTCAATAGAAAAGAAGCTTATTGAACTTGCACTGGAGGGGCCTTCAATTAAAAGTTCACAAAGCCAAAGTAAGATTAACGAATACCAACTTCGTGGTCAAAAGAATACATGGGTGAACTCATTTACATTAAATGCTAATTATAACAATCAAACGTATACGCAAGCAAATCAAAATGGATCAGTTTTTTTTCCGGGAACGACACTTGGCTTCACAATACCTCTTGGAACAATATTTTCAAATGGGGCGAGGGTAAAAGCGGCAAAGCAGCAGGTCGCAATCAGCAATTTTACACAGGAGCAGCTTGTTCGTAATATCAGAGCTGAAGTGATAAGTAAATATAGGCAATACCTGAGTTATGGACAACTGATTGCTATCCAGAACCAGACAGTTGATGATGAAGAAACAGCTTATTTACAGGCAAAGGAACAGTTCAGGAATAGTGTAATAAAAATTGAAGACTATAATACCGCCCAAAAACTTTATAATATAGAGTTAACAAAAAAAATAAACCTTGAACTTGAAAGAGATTTACTCAAGATTGAAATAGAACGGTTAATCGGAAGAAGCTTAGATGAAGTAATTAAAGAAATTACAGCACCCAAATAAATTAAATACAACTAAAAACTAAGAAAGGAAATTTTTATATTTCCGATCAGTTAATTTTTGAAATGTGAAATCAACCACTCTCTCTTATTTAATAAATAAGTCTTTTAATCTTGAATATCTGCAAAAAAGCAGGTACAAATGGGTTGATTATGTAAGAGGAATTGCAATATTACTGGTTGTGTACCGGCATGTTCTTATAGGTGTAGAAAGAACAGGTCTGCCTGTTCCTGAATATCTCGTAAATGCAAATATGATTTTTTTTAGTTTCAGAATGCCGCTCTTTTTTATTCTTTCAGCCTTTTTTATCAATTCGAGTTTGGCCAAAAGAACATTGGCTAAACTGGTTCATGATAAGTTTGAAACAATCCTGTATCCTTACTTTATCTGGTGTTTTTTACAGATTACTTTACAAATTGTTTTTTCCTCTTTTACAAACGCAAGCAGGAGTTTAATTGATTACACTTATATTTTGTATCATCCAAGACAATTGGATCAATTCTGGTATTTACCTGCTTTGTTTAATGTTACTATAATTTACACTTTAATAAAAGTGAAATTGAAATTAAATCACCAGAAACAGCTTTTGCTTGGTATTATTCTATACTTCTTATCACGATATTTCAATCAGGCCAGTATGATGTCTGACTGGATGGAATTTTACATATTTTTTGCCGTGGGTGATGCTATTTCGAACTTTTTTTTCAATGAAAAAACTCAGCTATTTCTGGGCAGGGTTTCTGTTTTGCTCCTGAGTATACCTGTTTTTGTACTGGTGCAAATTTATTATCTGCATAAAGGCGAAGAATATTTTTTGTCTGATGTTACTGGAAGAGGGTTGTTTATATTAGTGTCATTAATTGGGTGTTTGTTTATGTTTATTCTTGCATTCAACATCCAGAAAACGAATGTATTTTCATTTTTGCGGGTAGTCGGTTTTCATTCTCTGTATATTTATGTTATGCATGTATTTGTAGCCGCTTTTGTACGTATTGTTTTAATGAAACTATTTCTGATTTCAAACCCAATAATCCTGCTTTTTGCAGGAATAATTATCAGTATTTCAGTATGTATTGTATTTTACAATTTGCTGATCAAGGATGGCCCCCTCTGGTTTCTTTTTTCAATCACTAAGAAGCAGACTAATTACCAGCAGGTTAAAAAAACAATTACGAGTTAGAAGCGATGAAAAAAAATATTTCAAACAAGGAGCTGTTAAAGTATCTGAAATCTCTGAATTTTGGCTCGGGGGTATTAGACAGACTTAAAATTATTTACAGACCAGTAGTTTGCCCTTTTGCAGAGCTGATAAGCCTTGTTAATGCGGGTGAGAAAGTTGGTGATGTTGGTTGTGGTTCCGGCCAGTTTTGCCTGCTGTTGTCAAGATTTGCTTCCCCTTCTGCAGTATACGGAATTGAGATAAATGAAAGATTAGTTAGTAATGCAGAATCACTCTTTAAAAAATACGGCTCTGCTAATTTTCAATTCGAGCTATTTGACGGAATTCATTTCCCCGATAAAATTGGAGAAATGGACATAATATTCCTGAATGATGTTTTACATCATGTTCCCAAAAATGCGCAGGAACGCTTTATCAGGGATTTGATAAAAAAGATGAAACCTGGTGCCCGGTTTGTTTTGAAGGATATTGATGGAGGTAAACCACTTGTTTATATGAACAAGTTGCATGATCTTATTTTCGCTGGAGAAATCGGGAATGAATTAACGTCTTCCAAGGCAAAAGAATGGCTTGAAAACAACAACCTTATTATAACTGAATTCGAAAAAAAGAAGATGTATGTTTACCACCATTATACAATTGTTGCACAAAAACCGTAGGCAAAAAATTTTATTTATTGTTTTTTGTTTTTCTCTTTTATCCCTGTACCCGATTTATAAAAATTTTTATAACGGGGAGGCTGTTACTACTTACAAAAGACATATTGCTTTAATTGAAGGAAGATCTGAATATTATAATCCTTGGCAGTACAGGATGCTTTGTCCTGTTATTATTGAAGGAATGATGTGGGTTTATAATCATACAATTGACAAAATATATCCTGTTGAAGAAAAGTTTCATTTTCAGTTTACACAAACATCAGAACCAACTCCTGAAACAAAGGAATTTTTCGAATTACTGCAAACAAAAGGTGCTTTGAAGTATATGATCGTTTTTGTGTTTTTCAGGTTTTGTCTCAACTTATTGGTTTTTGTTTTTGCATTTTGTTTGTGGCGTTTTTTTATAAAAAATAACTGGCTTGTATTTTTTGCGATGATGTTTCTTTCTTTTGCTATGGGAAATGCTGTTATTGCCAGTGATCTTACCTTTAATACTTACCTTGACAATGTTTTTTATTTACTTGCCGCATGTTTTATTGTTTATAAAGTGAAGCCTGTTTGGTTTATTCCTTTAATTATATTAGCTGCTTTTAACCGTGAAACAGCATTGCTTATCCCAGCATTATATTTTGTGTCGCAAACGAGTTTTGAGAAGTTCCATCTTAGGAAAATGAATATCCGTGAAATTTGCTTTCCGGCGCGGAATGTTTGGTTGCTGACTTTTGTGATGTATTTTATTTTTATTACGATTTTCATTTCGATGAGGTTCTATTATGGATATGAGACTCCTCAGGTATGGAAAGTTCCGCCCGGATGGGAAATGATCAAACTAAATTTGATTAGTGCTGTTGCAGTAAAAGCCTATTTTGAAATATTAGGGGTATTAAGTGTGGTTCCATTTATTATTTTATACACATTTAAAAGATACCCTCTTTTACTCCGCACATGGTTTATGACTATCGTTCCTTTGTGGTTTGCGGTTCATGTTTATTCAGTGGTAATATATCAAGCAAGGTTGTTTCTAGTCCCTGATGTTATTGTATTTCTGCCTATGATGCTCTGGCTAATTGAGAATTACAACAACAGCATTAAGTCAAGGACAGCAGATAATTGATAAAATGTAATAATTTTCAGTACAAGCAAAAAAGCTAGTTTAAGCAAAAAACCTGCCATCGGCAGGTTTTTTGCTGGCGTAAGTATTGTAATTTTATTATTGCTTAATAATTTTTTGTGAATCTACTTTTTCACCGTTAATATAAGCATCTAAAATATAAAGACCAGCACTAAGACCCATAACATCAATCTGGTTGTTACCTTCGGATAACAATCGTTTCGCCACTACTTTTCCATTAAGATCAGTTAGTCTAATTTCCATTTTTTTCTGTGCAGATAAATAGATTGTGTTTAATACTGGGTTAGGCACTGTTATCAGTAATTTTAGTTTGCTGTCTGCAAACTTAACTGTTCTTACAGATGAAAAACTTTTACTACCATCACGATCGGTTAAAGTCAGTCTATAATAATTGCTTCCATTTAAATATGGTGTTGTATGTGTAAATGTGTAGTTGTTTTCAGAGAATGTATTTTCCTTAGCTAACACAATTCCCACTTGTTTAAAATTTTTCCCATCTGTTGAATGTTCAACAATAAAAACAGAGGTGTTTATTTCTTGCAAGGTTTTCCATCTTAAATTAATAACATTGCCCTTTGCAATAGCAGAAAAATCGCCCCAAAGAGCAGGGAGAGAAGAAGATGTTTTTGTTATAACCACACTTGTAGGATTATATGATATTGTATACACACTTGGTTTATTAACTGCGGCAAAAGTCCCTGTAAATGTTCCGCTCGTAGTTAATATAGTATACGCTTGTAAAGGCGCAGTTATATTTTCGGAAATATTTAATGTAAGTGTTGCTAAATTAACATCACCTGATAAATCAAGTCTGTCATGGCCGGTTCCGGCACCTGTACCATCCAATACCTCAATATTTAGCGATGCAGCTTGTGCTTGCAGTAATGAGGGGGTTGCTGATAGTATTCCAGGCGAGTTTCCAGGGGCAGTCACGCCAGAGTTAATAACTGTACCGGTAAGACTGAATGTGCCAATTCCTTTTAAAGTGCCGGTGTTTGTAAATGGAACATTTGTGTTAAAAAAAGTAAAAGCAGTCGTTTTATTAAATACACCATTATTGATAAAAGAATTTATCCCTGCAGTATTATCAAATCCTCCATTTGCAAGGAAAGCCTCGTTAATTGTGCCATTGTTGGTGAACACTGCGTCACTAAAAAAAATACCACCAGATGTGGTTCCACGTATCCAGTTAAAAGTTCCATTATTAGTCAAATCATTCTGGAGTTCCTTGGCAAAATCAAGATCAAGAGTTGTAACTGAACCAACTGCTGTTGTTGTTACTGCATCCAAAATGCCACTATACCAGTTAAAAAAGCCATTAACTATGATATTTCCTCCACCTGTTATTGTGTTAAATGATCTTAGAAGGAGAGTGCCATTTACGACAAGATCATCCCCGGCTCCATTGTTCAATGTAAGAGTATTGTTAACAGTATAATTCAACGCAAGTATAGCATTTGTTGCAATAACTACTTGATCTACAGTAATAGGTACATCAACTCTTATGCTATCATTTTGGCTAATTGTAATCACACCATCAGCAGAAGTTGGGTAGGCAGTGGCTGTAACCCAACTTGAACCATCATAACGTTCCCATTTAGTTATGTCGCTCCATAAGCCACCAGCACCACTTTTAGGTGCGTTAACTGATCTGTAATCACCTGTAGTTTGAGCAGATGAAGTTGCAAAAATAAACGCAAAAATTGCGGTAAAATAAAGAGATGTAAAATTGTGTTTCATATGTATCCTTTTAATTTTAAATTCAAATTTTGTTATCAAAAAATGGTTTCAATAGGAATGAGAGATAAATAAGTAAGATTATTCCGGCGGATAAAAGGATAAAATGAAATGTTTTGCTTAAAGTTACGAAAAGCAATAATAAAGAAAGGTATGAAATTTAAATGTTTTTAATTTTTATTAGCTAAACTATTTTCTCTTTATGCCATCGTACAATAATTTAATACTATTTTCCCACGTATGGCTTTGTGCAAAGGAAATTCTAACCTGAACAGATTCATGATCGGCAGAATTGGCTAACAGGTGTTCGATCAATTTGGGGTAATCTTCTGGCAAATCAGCAAGTGAAACATAATTTTCAAATAACTCCATCGCTTTTGTTTTTGTTGCAATAGTTGGTTTTCCCATTGCTAGGTACTCATCAATTTTTAAAGGATAGTTTCCGTTTGTAATAAAATTGATTTGCTGGGGGTTTATACAAACATCAAACACGTTTATATATGCAGGCAATTGATCAATAGGCCTTGCTCCTAAAAAGTGAACATTCCTGAGTAAATGAAGATCACTTTTCCTGAATTCTTCATCTTCGGGACCTACGAGAACCACGTTCCAGTTGATGTTATAAGCGGCTATTGTTCTTATTATGTTATGATCCAGCCGTGAAGAATCAAGTGCCCCTACATAGCCAATGATTGGGTTCGAAATTTTTGCTGTTTCGTCGGGAGAGTTTCCTGCATTTTCAGGGTCAAATAAAGAAAGTTTACACCCCTGACCAATATAAAAACTGTTTTTATTAAAACCAATGCAATATTCTTTGTAAAAAAGAGAATTAGTAACAACTAAATCTGCTTTCTTTATCAGTTTTGGTTCTAAAACACTGCTATGCTTTTTCCAGAAGCTGTATCCCTGTAAAAAATCACGCATGTAATAAATGTACAACGAAGGTGAAAGGAGTTCTTTCAGATAAAATCCGTTATAAATATCATTGTCATTAAATAAAATAACTTCTTTAAAATTCAGTTTAGCAATTGCTCCCTTTATATCTGACGCAAATCTTTTGTTATTAATTGAATTAATAAAAGCAAAAACAGATGTAAAAGGAAGCCAGTTAATTGATTCAATGAGTGTGGTAGGGTAAAACTGCCAGAGATTATGGCCTATTTGTTCTAATTTGTTTCCTTTTTGTTTTATGATATTGCAATGATTGTTTACACCAGAAGTGTTTGTTTTGCTATAGAAAGTTTTTCGGGTAATTGGAATATTTATATAAAGAACCCGGTTGTGTTTGGCAAGTTCAAGTGCAATGTTTTTACAATTACTCCCCAATTCGTAATACCATGGCTGAATGGAAATTATAACAAAGTCTCTGCCCATGATCAAAGCTTGTTCATTTTGGTTTATTGTTTCCATGGTTTTGATTAACTGTTAAATATATAATTATTGTTTTACCTGAATGGTTTCATAAAACTGTGATGTGCCAATGATAGCATTGGTTTATCGCCAGAAGAATCACCATAGGCATAAATTTCTTTATAATTGTTTAACTGAAAAGTTGAATGAATTCTCTTTACTTTTTCCTTTCCGTGGCAATTTGATCCGCTTATTCTGCCGGTTATTTTGTTATCAGAAAGCTCAAGTTCTGTGGCAAGTAGCTTCATGTTCATTGCAGTGGCAAAATAAATAACCCAATTTTCAGGCGAGGCAGATACAATTACTGTTTCAATTGATTTTTGCTGTAAATCTTTTATTTCGGAAACAGCCCGGCTTCTTATTAGCCCTGGTAATTTCTTTGCAGTGAAATCTTTACATACTTGTTCAAATTCATTTACCGTCATCCCCCCAAAAAAATGATGCAGGATTTTTTCTTTTGCTTTTTGATTACTGATGATTTTGAGTTTGTATGCAAGCAGGTAATACGAGTTTAACAGGAAGCCTGTGTATAAAGAAAAGCTTCCTTTATAAAAACGGATAAACTCAATTAACGTATCTCTGGTTGTAATTGTTCCGTCAAAATCAAAAAAGGCTATTCCCGGCTTCATTCGTTAAAAAAAGTAATATCCTTAAAATAAATTGCAAAAACATAACTGGCTACCCATAGTAAGAGAGAAATCTGAATAAACCTGTCTTTGTAAAGAATTTTCGTTGGAGAGCCAGATTCTCCTGAAACATAAATTATCTGTAAGTACCGCATCAGGCCGGCAAAAACAAAAAGGCAAGTGTAATATAAACGATATGTTCCCAGCCTGTGTGTAACCTCATCAGACATGGTGTACATAAAATAAGCAACAATAATTACCGATGAAACAAGTGCCAGCAAAACGTTCAAAAAATCAAGATTATAACCTTTTGTTGATTTTCTCATATCAACACCGGAATTGAGTTTGAGCAGAACATCATCTCTTCTTTTGCCAATTGCCATAAAAAGAGCCAGCAGAAACACCATTATCACAATCCATTCTGAAAGGGGAATAAAGGCAACTACTGATCCTGCTTTTACCCGAAGAACAAAGCCAATGGCAACAATCATAATATCAAGAATCGGTATTTTTTTTAACGCAAAAGAATAGGCAAGATTCATTAAAAAATAAATAGCTAAAACAAATAAGAATTTATCCCTTAAGAACCAGGCAATTCCAAAACCGCTAATTAACAGGAACAGACAAATAATTACAGCAGCGGGCTTTGATACTTTGCCTGATGCAAGTGGCCTGTTCTTTTTTACAGGGTGTTTTTTATCATCTTCAATATCTCTGTAGTCGTTAATAATATAGATACTGCTTGCTACAAACGAAAATGCAAAAAAACCGAGCAGTAACTGCAAATGCTTGTCAGTATTAAATAAATGACCCGAAAAGAAGACGGGTAAAAAAATGAAAAGATTTTTTGCCCAATCCTTAGGGCGTAATAGCTTAATATAGTACACTTTTTATTTTTGTAACAAAATACAATCCTTTTTCTAAATGTAAAAGAATTGCCACATATTAGCTTAGCATATATTCATAAAAAAACAACGTGGTTCTGCACAAATAAAAAAACCTCCCTTGAACAGAGGAGGTTTGAACATTTTTAAACAGAACACTATTTAGGTTCAATTGCTTGCGTAATCCTGTCAATCAAGTCCTGTAAATGAAGTTTGGTCATGTTATCAGAAATGCCTGGTAACGCTGTACGCATATCGTTGCGAAGTGTGCGTAGAGTTCCTTTAAGAACAGAATAAGTATCTGTGTTTTTTACACTCAATGATGGCGAAATCTGGAAAACAATCGTAATGCCTCCTGTGCCTGTACTTTGCGGAGTTGCAGAAGGTAATAAACCAATGATGCGTTCAACAAACATTTTCTGCAGGTTGCGGCGGTACACATCAGTTGCTTTCTTACTGTAGATTTCACTGAATATTGCACGGCGCAAATCATCCATCAGTTCAGTTGCTTTGTAAGCATTGTTACCCAATGCAGATTCCATTGCATACAGCTTGCTGAATGTATTTGTATTAACAAGGCGGTTAATAATGGTTTCCTGCCTGTTTGCAATAAGTATCTGTGGATTTTCGCCTGTACGGTTAAAAATATCGTTATTGATCAACCATGTTGGCGTTGTAAACAACTGCTGGTTTAAAAAGTTTACAGCTTCTTTTTGTGTTGCTTTCGGCGTGTATTCATAAACAGGCGAACCTTGCTCAACAATTTTTGGTGTTTCATAAATGCCACCAACATTTTTTGCAACATGGCCCATGTAACGTCCGAATTGCGAAACAATCTGGTAATACATTTCATCAAGAGAAGTATAACCTTCAGTTGGTTGTTTGGTCCAGTTGAGAAGATTAGGAACAATACGTTGAAGATTCTTAATTCCGTAAGCACCTGCTTTCATTGCGTTATCACCAAGATCTTCGTTTTGAGAACGAGGATCATCAGGATTCATTTCTGTGCCAAACCAAAGACGTTTATTTTTCAACTTCTCGGTGGTCAATTTTGTGAGATAGGGCACCTCTTCATCTGCCGTTTTATATTGAGGCAGCCAGCGATAACCCCATTCAATTGCCCATTTGTCATAATCGCCAATACGTGGGAACAAGCCAACTCTGTCAACATGATCTTCAGGTTGTGCAACATAATTGAAACGTGCATAATCCATAATAGAAGGTGTGTGGCCATTTGCTTCAACCCATTTTTTATTGCGCAGACTGTCAACAGGAACAGTTGAAGATGAACCAAAATTGTGACGAAGGCCTAATGTGTGACCAACTTCATGCGAAGACACAAAGCGGATCAATTGCCCCATCAGTTCATCACTGAAATTCATTGTTCTTGCACCTGTATCAACTGCTGCGGTTTGTACAAAATACCAGTCGTGCAGCAACTGCATCACATTGTGATACCAGTTGATGTGGCTTTCAAGAATTTGTCCGCTTCTTGGATCATGTACATTTGGTCCGCTTGCGTTTTGCGTTTCAGATGGTTTGTAAACGATGGCGCTGAAACGTGCGTCTTCAAGGCTCCATGTGCTGTCTTCCTTGCGAGAAGGAGCAACTTTGGCCATGATGGCATTTTCAAAACCGGCCTGTTCAAAAGCAACCTGCCAGTCGTTTACACCTTGAATAAGATACGGAACCCATTTTTTTGGAGTGGAAGGATCGATATAATAAACAATCGGGTTTTGAGGTTCAACCAATTCGCCACGAAGATATTTTTCTACATCTTCAGGTTTGGGTTCAAGTTTCCATCTTACAGCCATTTGAATGTCTTTAACACCTTGAGGGTTTGCATCAAAATCTGTATAGTTTCTTGTGAAATAACCAACTCTTTCATCAAACATCCTGGCTTTAGCCGGGTTTTTGGGGAGAAGTAAAACTGAGCTGTTTAACTCAAGAGTATATACGGAGCCACTGGCACTGCCTGCAAATGGATTTCCAGCTGCAGAAGGAGCAGTGCCTCGGGAATAAGTTTTAACAGTTTTAATTTCGACGTTGATGGGGTATGATTTTACATTCTGGATGTAAGATCTGTCGCTTTGTATTGCGCCGAGCTGTAAACTTGATTTTGCCCCGGGGTTAAAGAACATTACATCATTATCTCCGGCTAAATAATCGGTTAGTTCAATAACAGAAGAGGTTGTGTTTGTAACAGAATCTTTACCAAATGCTTTAATATCAAACGACTGCATAATTGGCAGTGTGTTGGAGTTTACCACTGCCTTATACATACCTGCTGTATCTTGTGCTCTGCTATCGAAAGATACTCTCCTCAAAAATATTCTGTTGGATGGTCCTTTTTCAAAGCGGATTACATTGTTATTAATAATATCACCAGCATAACCGCTGAAGCCGTTGCTTAAGCCGACTGCTGATTTTGCAATGCGGGATACCACAAGTATATCCCTGCTCAATAATGAATCGGGGATTTCAAAATACCATTTGTCCTCAATGCGATGTACTTTGAACATGCCTTCATCGGTAATGGCTTTATCCGTAATTACTTCTTTATAAGGTTTGGGTGCAGTACGGGCCGCAGGCGGCGCAGTAGGGGCAGTTGCGGGAGTTTGGTTACTGGGAACAGCCGGTCTGTTTTGCGCAAATCCGGTTTTTATCAAACCCAAAAAAACAAAAACAAACAACCATCCCCTTAATTGTAATTTCATATTTACGATAGTTTTTAATAGTTGAAGATAACAGTTAAATACACTTTTTGTGTTAATCTGGTACAAACTGGTTGTGTAATTGATAAGTGGTGGAAATGATAACGAAATATTAAAAATGACACTGCAAACCACTAAGTGAAAAAAAGAAATTAAAAAAATAAAAAGGAGTGGGCTGTTGAAAATAAATATTTCCCTAACTTGTGCCACCCCCGTAAGGGTTGTGGTTCTATTCCTGGAAGTTTTTCGCAGAATTGTACCAATAATTATAACAGTATAATAATTAATTAAAAAACCAAAAAAATCAATTTGTCATGGCTGAGACTAAACCTACTGCAGCAAAAGCTGCAACTTCAGGGCAAGCTAAAAAGAACAGCAACATTATTTCATGGATTGCGCCCATCGTATGTCTTATTGCAGGTTATTTAATCTGGCGTTATGTGCTTGGTGCTAATTCTGGCTTTAAAGAACCCGATCTTTCCGGTGGTTTCTGGCCTACTCACAAAAAACCTATCAACGGGTTATACCGTATGTATGATGGTGGTATTATTGTACCCGTACTGTTTGGCTTATTCTTAATGGTGTTGGTATTTTCTATTGAGCGTTTCCTTACTATTTCAAAAGCTATGGGTAAAGGAAATGTTACCGATTTCATCCGCAAAGTACAATATCATCTCGCTAATAAAAATCTTGATGCAGCATTAGCTGAGTGCGACAAGCAAAAAGGTTCTGTAGCAAACGTAATGAAAGCAGGATTAAAGAAATATAATGAAATGACTCATGAAACGGAGCTGGATACAGAACAGAAAGTGGCTGCTATACAGAAAGAAGTTGAAGAAGCAACAGCGCTTGAGCTGCCAATGCTTTCTAAAAACCTCGTTTTCTTATCAACGATCACATCTCTTGGTACTTTGATTGCCCTGTTGGGAACAGTGTCTGGTATGATCCGTTCATTCTCTGNNGTGCTGGTGGTAACGCTTCTGATCTTGCGGTAGGTATTTCCGAAGCCTTGTATAACACGGCTGCTGGTATCGCTACATCATCTTTTGCTTTGATCATGTATAACGTGTTTACAACAAGGATAGATGGTATCACTTATGGTATTGATGAAACAAGCTTCACCCTTACTCAAAGTTTTGCTTCTCTGTATAAATAATCAGCATTGTTATAGAAATGTGTCGTTGATTATATGGAATTAAACTGAAACAGAATCTTATAACAAAACTTTCAAGTAATGTCGAAACTCAATAAAATAGCAAGGAAAAGTACATGGGTGGATATGACAGCCTTTGTGGATGTGTCGTTCCTCATCCTGTCTTTCTTCATGCTGGCAACAAAATTTAAACCACCGGAAATTGTACAGGTGCAGAACCCTAAATCGGTTTCATCTGAAAATCAACCCGAGAATGATGTGTTTAAAGTGTCATTTGATAAAGATGGAAAAGTATATATAAGTTTTAGCCCCGATAAAGAAGCTCAGGAAAAAGCACAACAAACTGCTGAAGTATTGAGCCGCCAAAAGGGATTAAACTTAACTCCTGCACAGATTTCTGCCTTTAAAAGGTTTTCTGTTGGTGGTATAGGTGTGCCGGTGGAAAAACTTCCCAGTTTCCTGAATTTGACTGACGATGAGTTTAAGAATTTTAAACAACCCGGCATTCCTGTACAGGACAGTGTAAATAATCAGTTAAATGATTATATCAATGCGCTGCTTACAGCAACAGGGGGGCGTAAACCTCAAAACGTGATGCTCAATGGTGATAACGGAACAAAATATCCTTATTTTAAAAATGTACTTGCTGCATTTAAAAAGAATGGTATTTTCTCTTTTAAACTGATTACAGCTTTAGAAGGAGTTCCCGAAGGAACGCCATTGTATAAAACACATAACGCAAAAAAATAATTATTCATTTTAAATAACTGAACAATGGGAGCAGATGTATCAGCACCGGATAGTGGTGGTCATAAAAAAGGCCCAGGTGTCAAAAAACAGGCACGTAAGGATACAAGGGTGGATATGACACCGATGGTTGATCTCGGGTTCTTGCTTATTACGTTCTTTGTGTTTACCACTACAATGAGTACACCCAAAGCGTTTAATCTCAAAGTGCCCGATGACAGTGCCAAAGATGAAGAAAAGAACGAAGCAAAAGCTTCTGGTGCATTTACAATATTACTGAGTAAGGAAAACCATGTTTATTATTACGAAGGGCAGTTAGCACCGGATGGTTCTAATTTTAAATCATCTAATACGAAAGATATTCGTACTGAACTTTTGAAAAAGAAGGAAAATACTCCTGCAAAAGATCTGGTGGTTATTATTAAACCAAACGAACTGTCGAGTTATAAAAATGTGGTTGATATGTTGGATGAAATGCAAATAGCAGAAATTAAAAAATATGCTATTGTGGACATTGATCCAGGAGAAAATAAGCTCATAGAAATAACTGAAGGAGCCGGTGCTTCTCCAACTCAGAAATAAAGAGATGTATGGATTTTTTCCTGATTGGCATCTAATAACAAACACAACAGTTAATTATGGACGTAAATAAAATTTTAAGTGCTGATTTTCTTGATATTCTGTTTGAAGGCAGAAATAAAGAATATGGTGCTTATGAACTCAGAAAAAATTATCAGAAAAGGCTTACAACAGCTTTGCTGATTACAGCAGGTTTAGCGTTGTTGATTTTCTTGCTGGTAATTGTTGGAAGAAGTGTGGCGAGCGCCGAAAAAAATAAGGTGAAGATGCAGGATGTTACACTTGCCGACATTAAGAAAGAAGAGCAGCAGCAAAAAATTGAGCCACCTCCGCCACCTCCACCGGTGCAGGAACCTCCAAAACTTCAAATTGACAAATTCACTCCTCCTAAAGTTGTTGAAGATGAAAAATTTGAAGAAAAAAATGAGGTTAAAGAACAGGAAAATATCACTAACGTAGGTAAAATTGATCAGGAAGGTATCAAAGATCCTGAAGTGGTAAATCCTCCAAAAGTTGAGCAGGAAACAAAAGTTGTGGAAGCTCCTAAAGAAGATGAAAACCAGGTTTTCACTAAAGTGGAAGTGGAAGCATCATTTCCTGGAGGTGAGGGTAAATGGAACCAGTTTGTACAACGTGAAGTAGAACGCCACATGGATGAATTGCAGGAAGATGGCCAATCTGGCACTTGCGAAGTTCAGTTCATCGTGGATAAGGAAGGTAACGTAAGTAATGTGGAAGCATTATCAATGAAAGGAACCAAGCTTGCTGAAGTTGCGGTGAACGCAATCAAACGTGGGCCCAAATGGATTCCGGCTATTCAAAACGGTCGCCAGGTAAAAGCATGGCGCCGTCAGAAAATCACATTCCGTTTACCAGACGAACAACCTTAGACCTTTTTCAAGAAGGAATATACAAGCAACTTCCCCATCGGGTTTCCGGTGGGGATTTTTGTTTTTAGTTTATCCTTTTTGCAATGTGGATTTTGTTGGTGAGGGCATCTAATAAGCAAACAAAACTGTTTGTTATGGATGTAAATAAAATTTTAAACGCCGATTTTCTTGACATTCTTTTTGATGGCAGAAACAAAGATTATGGAGCTTACGAGCTAAGAAAAAATTATAACAGACGGCTTGCTACAGCACTTTTATCAACCGGAGGTTTGGCTATCCTTATTTTCCTGTTGGTAATTGTTGGCAGAGGAGTTGCCAATGCCGAAAGAAACGGGGTTCATATGCGGGAAGTAAATCTTTCTGCAATAAAGGAAAAGCCCGTTCAGCAGATTGAAACTCCTAAAACACCGCCACCCAAACAAGACCCTGTTAAGGTTCAGATTGACAGGGTTACACCTCCCAAAATTGTGGAAGATGATAAGTTTAATGAGAAGAATGAAGTGAAGGATCAGAATGAAATAGTGAATGTTGGCAAAATAGATCAGGAAGGAGTAAAAGAAGTTGATCTGGTCAATCCTCCGAAAGTAGATGAAGGAACCGGTGTGGTGGAAGCTCCAAAACAGGTTGAGAATGATGCTCCATTCACAAAAGTGGAAATTGAAGCAAAGTTTCCTGGCGGCGATGAAAAATGGAAACAGTATGTGCAACGTGAGGTTGAAAGGCATATGGATGAGTTACAGGACGATGGTCAGTCGGGTACTTGTGAGGTGCAGTTTATTGTTGACAGGGAAGGCAACGTAAGTAATGTGGAAGCTTTAAATATGAAAGGGTCAAAACTTGCAGAAGTAGCTGTAAATGCAATTAAAAAAGGGCCGCAATGGATTCCTGCTATACAAAATGGTCAGCCGGTGAAAGCATGGCGCCGTCAGAAAATCACATTCCGCTTACCTGATGAATGAAATGATTTGAACCTTATTAATAAGGAAGAAATACGAGCACATCCTCATCGGGTATCCGGTGAGGATTTTTGTTTTGATAAATCATGTGGATTTTTTTTAATGGCACATCTTATACAAAACAACTGTTATGAATGCTATAGAAATATCAGGAAGCAAAAAGTCACTTCAGATTGATTTCGCTCCAATGGTTGATCTTGGTTTTTTATTAATCACATTTTTTGTTTTTACAACTGAAATGAGCAGGCCCAAAGCATTTGGCCTGAACGTTCCTGATAAGGGAAATGGAATTGAGTCGCCAGTGTCTGCAACCATTACATTAACATTAAAAGAAAATGGAGTGGTTGATTACCTCGAAGGAAATGAGCAACATGTGTTGGCAAAAGGAGTGGCATATCTTTATGGAAAGCCATCTTTGCGGGATGAGTTAATCAGCAAAAGAGAGCGTATTTTAAAACAGTTTGGAAACGACAGACAATATACTGTCATCATTCAGCCAACTGCTCATACCCAATATAAAGAAATTGTTGATGTACTGGATGAAATGGTTGTAAACGATATAAAAAAATACGTTTTACTTGACTAGAAACAGCCCTAATTACAAGGCATTTCCACCACATCGGTTTACTTTTGTGCAATGTTGGGAAAACTATCCGGTTGGGATGATACAATTGTAGCACTTGCAACACCTCATGGTATTGGAGCCATTGGGGTTATTCGTATAAGTGGTAGCAAAGCAATTGAAATTGTTAATGAAATTTTTCCTTCTAAAGATTTATATAAACAGCCTTCACATACAATACATGTTGGGTACTTAAATGACGATGATAAGTTGCTTGATGAAGTTGTTCTTTCGCTGTTTAAAAATCCTAAAAGTTATACAGGCGAAGATGTAATTGAAATTTCTTGCCACGGATCGCCCTTCATACAGGAGCAGGTTATTAATACACTTGTAAAGAAAGGAGCAAGGCTTGCCAGGCCGGGCGAATTTACACAACGTGCTTTTTTAAATGGAAAACTTGATTTAACGCAAGCTGAAGCAGTGGCAGATTTAATTGCAAGTAACACAGAAGCTTCACAAAGAACAGCATTGTATAATATCAGGGGAGGTTTCTCCGATGTGCTCAAAGAATTACGAGAACAACTTATTCAGTTCTCTGCACTCATTGAACTGGAACTTGATTTTTCAGAAGAAGATGTAGAGTTTGCCGATCGTACAAAATTTTTTCAGTTAGTCGAACATGCACAACAAGTAACTGCTGATCTTCTTCACTCATTTCAATTAGGTAATGTAATTAAAAATGGAGTAAGCGTTGCCATTGTTGGAAAGCCGAATGCAGGTAAATCCACATTACTTAATTCTTTACTTAATGAGAATCGTGCTATAGTGAGCGAAATAGCCGGAACAACAAGAGATACAATAGAAGAAGTGATTAATATCAATGGTATTTTATTTCGCCTGATTGATACTGCAGGAATAAGGCAAAGTAGCGATGAAATTGAAACCATTGGTGTTGAACGTAGTTTTAAAAAAATGAAAGATGCCGATGTTGTGCTTTACCTTTTTGATGTAAGTACTGAATCGCAGGAAGAAGTTGAAGAGGCTCTTCAGTTGGTAAATGAGCAGAATACGAATTATATTGCTGTTGGGAATAAAACGGATTTACCCGGATCAGAAAAAGCGCAACAGAAATTTTCGGGAGTTGGTGTGTTGTTTATATCTGCAAAATCGGATAAACATCTGGATGTTTTAAAAGAACGATTAGTTGATAAAGTTGTGCAGGGCAATGTGCATTCTGAAAATACAATTGTAACAAATGCCCGGCACTTCGCCGCTTTACAAGAGGTTCAAACATCGCTGGATGATATATATAAAGGTTTGACAAATAAATTGTCGGGCGACCTCATGGCTGCTGATATCAGGCGCTGCCTGCATTACCTTGGAGAAATAACAGGAGAAATTACTAATGAAGACCGGTTGGATTATATATTCTCTAAATTCTGTATAGGTAAATGAACAATCTTAACCGCATAATAATAGTCAACAGTATCGGCGATACTTTTGAAAAAGTAAAGGATGTTCTATTTTCGGCGTTAGCTGATGTAAAGGATATTGTTCAATATAAATCGGTTCAGGAGCTGAAAAATGAACATCATCCAATATCTGCCGACGCAATTATACTCTGCAAGAATGATGAAGAAGTAATGAAAACCAGTGAAGATTTTGCCGAAATAAACCGAGTGGCAATTCATCTTCCGGTTATAATAATTTGTGATATACAGTCGGTGGCCTCTTTCAGAAATCTTGTTAAAGAAGGCCTGCAGGATTGTCTTGCTTATGAAAACCTTAGTGCCGAATTATTAATAAATACCATTTTAAGCAGTGGTGAAAGAAAAAACATTGTAAATGCGTTAGGCGAAAATCAAAAGCAATTACATGCTATTTTAGATACTAATCCCGATTGTATAAAATTACTCGGCCCTTCCTGTGAATTGTTTAGTGTAAACAAAGCCGGATTAAAACTTATTGAAGTTGAAAATGCGGAAGATATTTTAGGGAAAAGTATTCTTGAAATAATTGCAGTGCCGTACAGAGAATCGGTTTCAAATCTTATAAAGTCGGTTTTTGAAGGCAGTAGCGGTGAATTGCAATACCAGGTTATTACACCTAAGGGAACAAATTACTGGTGCGAAATGATTGCAGTACCTTATTATAATGCAGAAGGTGAAATTAATTTTGCATTATCTGTTACAAGAGATATTACGAAACAGGTTAGTGAGGAATGTGAAATTGTAAGATCAAATAACAGGTTTTCCAGAATTGCTAGCACAACAAACGATGCCATCTGGGAATGGGATCTCACAAATGGAAATCTGTGGGCAAATGAAAATCATCAGAAGTTATATGGGCTAACAGCCAACGATCCGGTACCAAAATTCAATGAATGGGTTATACGCCTTCACCCCGATGACAGAGAGGAGTTGATAAACAGACAGCAAACTGCACTAAATTCAAATACAAATGTGTTTATCTCCGAGTACAAGTTTAAGCGACCGGATGGAGATTATATGACTATCTATGACAGATGTTATATTTCCAGAGATCAGGATAATCTTCCTGTACTTATGACCGGAAGTATGATGGATATAACAGATAGAAAAAAGGCAGAGGAAGCATTATATGCAAGCGAAGAAAATTACCGAACACTTGTAGAACATGCAACTGATGGAATATTTATTGCAGACCTTTCAGGAAAATTTATTGTAGTTAACAGAGCAGGTTGCCAGTTATCGCAATACAGCATGAATGAATTGTCGAATATGACAATTTATGATCTGGCTCTTCCGGAAGAATTAAAAGAGATGCCTTTTAAGTTTGACGAAGTAATGAGTAATGGTGGTGGCAGGTCTGAGCGGAGAATGCGTAAAAAAGACGGAAGTATTATTGATATTGAAATCAATGCAAAAAGTCTTTCCAACGGAAAATTTCTCGCCTTTGTTCATGATATTACACATCGTAAAAAAGCAGAGAAGAGTTTGAAAGATTCATATGCTGCTATCCGAACCTTGTCGTCTCATCTTCAGAATATCAGGGAAGAGGAAAGGGCACATATTGCCAGGGAAATTCATGACGAACTCGGACAACAGCTTACTGTACTTAAACTTGATTTGTCCTGGTTAAAGAAACGGATAAGCAAACTTACAGAAGATGAAGCAATGAGCATACGTATTAGCGAAATGCTTGAGTTGCTTAATGAAACAGTTAATTCGGTAAGGCGTATTTCATCATCACTGCGCCCGAGTTTGCTCGATGATATTGGGTTGGTTGCTGCTATTGAATGGCATCTTCAGGAATTTGAAAAACGATCTGGCATTAAAGTAAGTTTTGTTACGGGAGAAACAACTTCCGATTTGCCAATACTTCCTGCTGCTGCAACCAGTATATTCCGTATTTTACAGGAAAGCCTTACGAATATTGTTCGGCATGCAAATGCAAGCGAAATAAATATTACATTAATAAATGATGATGAGAATATAATATTTACTGTTAGTGATAATGGTGATGGTTTTAACCCAGAACATATCAGGAAAAAAAAGACGCTTGGAATACTCGGTATGCAGGAAAGAACATTGGCCTTAGGCGGCACTTACAAAATCAGCAGTTCAGAAGGTAGTGGTACAACGGTTGAATTGGTAATTCCTGTTAGTAAATCAGATGAATAATTTTTGCTGTATAATAGCTTTGTTTCAATTGGGTTTTATCTCTAAATAAAAAAGGATAATATGCAAATACTCATTGCAGACGATCATGCAATTGTAAGGCGGGGGCTTAAGATGCTTTTGCTGGAAGAATATCCTTCGTCAGAAATAGGAGAGGCCAATGATGCGGAATCGCTGATAAATGAAGTTATAAGAAGAAACTGGGATTTAGTTATCAGTGATATTAGCATGCCCGGAAGGAGCGGTCTTGATGCTCTTGTTCAAATAAAACAGATACATCCTGAATTGCCTGTGCTGATTATGAGTATGCATCCTGAAGAGCAATACGCTTTACGTGTGTTTAAGGCAGGTGCATCTGGTTATCTTGGAAAAGATACTATTCATGACGACATTATTAAGGCAATTCAAACTGTTATGGCCGGTAAGAAATTTATTAACCCGGCAGTTGCAGAAAAATTAAACAAACTCACAGAAAAAAACAAGTCGGACCAATTGCATGATAAGCTTTCTGACCGTGAATTTGATGTGTTTAAAATGATTGCTTCAGGAAAATCTGTAAGCGAAATTGCTGCTCAGTTTTCTTTAAGTGTAACAACTGTGAGCACATACAGAGCCCGTATTCTTGAAAAGATGAATATGCGTGCAAATGCCGATCTTACCCGTTATGCGCTGGAAAAGCAGTTGATTTAATTTTTATTGTATAAACTTATCTGGTTATGCGCAAGATTCTTATACTCGTCCTGTCAACTATGCCTGCGTTTACTGTTTTATCACAGACCGTAAATCTGGCCGGGGGAAGTATTATCAGATTCAGTCATTTTTCCTCAAAATATATATCGGCAAGAAATATAGATGTTTGGTTGCCCGATGGCTACAATAAATTAAAAAAGTATGCTGTGTTATATATGCACGATGGGCAAATGCTGTTTGATTCGTCTGTAACATGGAATAAACAGGAGTGGGGTGTTGATGAAACCATGACTGAATTGATAAGAAAAAACCGTATAAAAAATTCTATAGTAGTAGCAATCTGGAATGATTCCAAATTTAGACATGCTGATTATTTTCCTCAAAAGCCGTTTGAACAGCTTTCAAAAAATCGGCAGGATTCAATTTATACTGCAACAAAAACCAAGGATTTTGCTTTGTTTGCTGCTCCTGTACAATCGGATAAATATCTGAAGTTTATTGTTACGGAGTTAATGCCATTTATTAACAAACGGTTTTCCACATTAAAAGACCGCAGTAACACGTTTATTGCAGGCTCAAGTATGGGAGGGCTTGTTTCTCTCTATGCTATTTGCGAATATCCAAATGTTTTTGGGGGTGCTGCTTGTTTGTCAACTCATTGGCCAGGCCTGTTTACAACTGAAAACAATCCTGTACCTGCAGTGTTTCTGTCGTATTTCAGTAAACACCTTCCTTCTCCTGCAAGTCATAAAATTTATTTTGATTATGGAACTGCCACTCTTGATTCAATGTATAAGCCATTTCAATTGCAAATGAATGAGGCTATGAAAAAAGCAGGATATAACAATGCTAATTGGCAGACGAAAGAATTTCCCGGTGAAAATCATTCTGAAAATGCGTGGCAAAAACGATTGAAAATTCCTTTGCTTTTTCTCCTTGGTAATGATAAAAATTAAAGCAGTTTGTATTCAAGGAGCCATTTTTCCAACAAATCTTTTTTCATTAAATCATGAAGCTGTTTGTTTTTTGAATAAGACAATGCTATCTGTTTTAATTGTTGTTTAATAGCTGCCATATCCTTTTTTAAGGGAAGAAGGTGTACAAAAGGAGTAGGTTCTTTTTGCTTATTGTCGGTTGGCAGAACGATCCATTTAATGAATACAGGATAGCTTCTGATGAATCTCTTTTCTGTCAATAAGAAATCTGACTTGTTTTTTATAACTGTGTCGAATAAAATACCATTGCACCATATTTTTAATTTGTATGGAATGTTTTTCTGTTCAGGGTTCCACTTGAATAAAATGGCAGAAGAAAAAATGAAGCTGCTGTCATCCGGATTTGTCATAACATTTCGTCCTCTGAAAACAGCGGCGCTGACTTTCTGTTTATCTCCATCATCATCACCGGCAAGAAATTTTTCAAACACATAAGAGAAAAATTTTGACATGCCTCCCGATTTTGCTGAACCAAATATTTTTTTTATCTGGCTGTACGTATAAGTCCCTGGTTTTTCAAGCAACATTGATTTGCCATCGTTCTGAACAAGCATTATCTCTGACAGAGGTGAAATGATAATTGATTGCTCAACAGTAAGAAACATACCCCTGATTGCTTTTTCTTTTTTATTTCCATTAACCCTGTACACTTCTTTGTTTACACTATAAAAGAGATACTTGGTTTCTGCTGCTTTTGAGATTTGCTGCAGAAATAAAAAAACAGTTATTATGAATAGTAATTTAGTCATTGTCTTCTTTTCCAAGAAAAGGCGAACTGAAGCTGAACTTGAGTTTATACCGGATAAATTTCAGTAAAGCCTCGTATAAATTTAAGAAAGTCGGGAGTAAAACCAAGCAGGCGGTAAGCAAGCCGGGATCAAACCTTGTATCGAGATAGCGATAGGTGAGAATACTAAGCGTAACAATCAGAACACTGCCGAGCAGTTGTATTAACGTGCCGATTGTATTAAACCAGAGGTCGCCTTTAAAAAATAGTCCGCAGAAAAAAGGAAGAAAAATCCATATAAGGATAAAAGAAATAACAGTCATTGCCCACTCAGGAACAATGCGAATGAAATTGCCATCAATAATCATTCGTAAAATATTTGCATGAATAACACATCCATACATATCAGGATAACTGCGGCCGGAAAGCCGGCTGTTAAGAGGTGTAAATTGCTTGTCTTCATCAACTCTTGTATTGTTATTTGTGCCGGGTATTCCAAGATAGCCAACCAGGATAATTTTGTTTTGTAGAACAGAAGTGTTGAATTCGGGATTTAGCACCTCATCAAAATTAAAATAAGTGAAATTGGAAAGATTGCCGGTATAATGTATTTCGGTTTTCCGGTTTTTTCTATTTAATAATTTCTGATAGAGTGAACTGTCGTATTTACTGATGATAGCACTTGTAAACGATTTTTTGTTATCATAAAACGGAAAGTAATGGCGAATTGTTGAGTATTCAATGTTTTCGCCAATCATATTTACAAAGCCATCTCTGTTTTGGGTAAAGAAATTATTTGTGTAAGAAGATTGTTTCTCGTCTTCAAAATCAGCAATATAGCCAAACACATAATTACTATGCGTTTCAAATTCTGTTTTAAGAAAACTATCCTGCTCATTTTTTCGCTGTGCAAATAAAATGTCAAGTGCTACTACTTTTGGTTTTCCTGTTTGTATTTGTTGAAGTAATAACGCAAGCTCAGGTCGGCTCCTGTCTTCTGCATTAATCAGAACAATCGGTCCTTTATAAATGTCATTCCTGTCTTTAACTTTTGTGTAATAAAGATCGGTTAAAGAAAAGTCTTCAAATGCGGATGTGAAGGGATCGAAAAAAGAAGTGTTGATTACAAACAATGACAGAAGAGAGATGCAACCAAAAATAAACAGGTTGAGGAGTAGGTATTCAGTAAATAATTTCCGGAAAAACTTCATGTTCAATACAGGTATAAACGAAAAGGGTATGAACTTCAAGTTCATACCCTTTTTCCTAATTGATTAAATTATCTTTTCAGATTAAGTGTAAATGTTCTGCTGTCGTTGCAATAGCTGCTGTTGCTCCAGTATAACGATTTGTCGGTTGTTTCAGCATACCATTTTGTCCAGTTGCCTGGTACCCATACATCAATGCGAACTGAAGTTGCATAAGGAGAAAGACGACCCTGATAAATTCCTTCTACCCAAATGTCAACATAAAAACCTGTATAGTTATCGAAATAAGCATAACAATAACCACGGGTTTTCTTTGTGCGTTGGCCGGCTTCGGGCCCGGGCATATCTTTTTTCTCTTTAACTTCCTGGGCAGTTACTGCAACTTTTTTACGTTGAGTTTGTGCTTTAGCAGTTGTTGAAAACGCAAGTGATAGACCTATCACAGCAACAACGAGAAATAATACCTTTTTCATGTGTTTGTTTTTTTTAATTGGTTTAAAATGAAAGTTTATAAAAAATTAGAAGTATTGCAATTTTTTTGTTTATTGTTTTTTTTCAACAATTTTATACGGTACCGAATAAATGTTTACGGCATCGGGCTGAATTGTTTCTTCACCACTTCCTCTGCTTTGAACACCTTCTGTTTTATTAATTCCATCCATTAGTTTTTCAAACGGGTTAGATGGTTTGGTAACACCACCTCTTGTTCCTCCCTGTGCAGCAAATACCTGCCTTAGATTTAAAGGCGTTTTTGCAGCAATCAGTTTAATCACATTCATTCCATCTGGAGGCCCAATTCTGAAAATTCTGGTTAAACGTACAGTATCATCAGGGTTAATAAAACAGTCTGTTGCCTGCTGATTTGGGGCGGGGAATAAAACGTTCACAATGTTGTCGGGCTGTATCTCAAGAATATTATAATACAAACGTTCCTGGCCGTTATTAATGATTCGCAGATTATAACGGTCGTTATGTTGAAATACAATATTCCCGGAAGCATCTTTTATTGTTTTGACCGGTAAATCTTTAATGATTGCATTATTGTTGCCTTCTGCTTTTTTATAATCAACAGGAATAAATTCAAACACAACATTCAGCTCCTCATTTTTCATATTGAGGTTGCGTAAATAAGCTGCACGGCCATAAGCTCCTATTTTAGCAGCAATAAAAGAATAAAGCTCCTCATTACTCAGTTCTTTACTGCAAACGCCTAAACGGTAATCGGCACTTGTTGATATATAAATAGAATCTGAACTAAATCCTTCGCTTCCCTGTTCAATGAAAACATCGCCTTGCTCTGCAACAATCTTTGCCTGTTTAATTTTTACTATGGCTTCAGTGAGTTTGTTTTTTACAGATGCATCTTTTGATTTTACTACAACCGGCACTGTCAAATCACCAAAGTTTACTTCATCAAGAAATATCCATGCAGTTTTCAACTGATCGTTACTTAGCTGTGTATCTAATTCAAGTTCGCTGCTGTAATCGCCTGCTGTTGTTAAAATTCCTTTTGCAACTGGCATTGTGGTTTCACGGTTATAGGTATTTGATGGATAAACTTTTACTGTAGTGCCCGCAAATAGGCCATAAATTTTCCCGCAGTTGATGGTTACTTTTTTGGGATCAATAATTTGATCGACCACATAGTAATTGGGTTTGCCTAACGCTTTCCCTCCAAAAATTTCTTTATCAAGATCGCCTTCAGCATTGGGAGTTTGTCCGGGAACCATCTTGCTCATTTCAAGCCGTATGTTATCGAACAAAGAACGGTAGCTTGTATGTTGATCGGCTTTCGCCAACGCTTTTGAAAATGCCAATGACAAACTTCCGCAATGTTCATCACCACATTCCTGGTTTAACTCTGATGCTGCTGATGCAAAGAAAGCGCTCATAGGAGCAAGACCCGGTTTAGATTCACCAAGACTGAATAATCCTTCGTTTACAACTTTGCTGTTTACTTTTGGTGTATATCCTTTGGGTTGATATTTTGTAGTGGTACCACGATAATTTCCCAAACCACTACGTGTGCTTGTTCCGCTATGGCAGGCATCTACAATTACCAGTAAGTTGCCATTGCTGCCAAGCTTTGTTCTTATCTGCTCAAGCTTCATTCCAAAATCATCGTCCCGCAAATGCTTTTCAATACCGGGCTGGTATTCCATTGGTGCGTCGTAAGTAACAAGTGCTTCATCGTAGCCATCCGCTTCATCGCCATTATCATCGAAAACCTGCTCACCATGCCCGCTGAAATGAAACACACAAATGTCGCCGGAATTAGCCTTATCAATTAGCTGTTGCTGTATGGCATTGAGTATTCCTTGTTTGGTAGCTTCTTTATCAGTAACGATCCTGATATTTTCTTCTTTAAAACCCTGACGCTTGAGTGCTTCTTTCACCAAAGGAATGTCATTGGCCGAATTGAGATTGTTCCATCCGGTTGAAGGGGCATATTTTGAAATAGCTACGATCAGTGCCAGTTTTTTGGGCTCTTGCCGGGCATCAACTTGTAATGAAAGAAAAGTAACAAAGAGTATAAAAAGAATTCTCATTTTGGGCATAATGAAAAATATCGTTTTCATTTAATGAACAATATTACCATTGATAACCCTCAAAGGCAATACCCTTGATTGGGTATTTTGCAAAAGAAAAGAAATGATTTCTACTGGTTGGTTTGTTTTTCAAATTGGCAGGTTCGTTCTCAAAAAGTAATTTCACAATCTTATAAAACAGAGCAATTCCATATTAATCAGCCCCATTGAATACCTGAAAGGTGTGGGGCCGCTTCGTGCCGATTTATTAAAAAAAGAGCTGGGTATTTTTACGTTTAATGATCTGCTTGAGCATTTCCCTTACCGCCATCTTGATAAAACTAAAATTACGCCCATTGCATTAGTAACTCCGCAAATAGAATATGTACAAGTTGCAGGCAGGTTAACCGATTTTGAAATTATTGGTGAAAGAAAGGGAAAGCGGCTTGTTGCTCATATAAAAGATGCAAGTGGCACAATGGAGCTGACATGGTTCCAGGGAATAAACTGGGTACAGAAACAGCTTGCAATCCTGGGCGACTATCTTGTTTTTGGAAAAGTTAGTTTTTTCATGGGTAAGCCACAAATTGTTCATCCGGAAATTGAAGTGCTTACGCAGCAAAATGCCGATGGAAAATCTGTTCTCGAACCCATCTACCCAACAACAGAAAAATTAAAGGCCAAGGGATTAAACGGGCGGAGTATTGCCAAGCTTACTGCCATGCTTTTGCCGCAAATACACCCTGCCGACCTGCCGGAAAACTTACCCGGGGACTTAATTAAAACACAGGCATTTCCATCAAGATATGATGCATACAGGCAACTTCATTTTCCGGCCGATAATGAACAATATGAAAAAGCATTGAGGCGGTTAAAATTTGAAGAACTGTTCTTTGCTCAATTACGCATGGCATTGGTAAAAGGAGCCCGCCATCGTTTTTCAAAAGGAGTTGTATTTGATAAGGTAGGCGAATTATTCAATAATTTCTACAATCACCATCTGCCATTTGAATTAACCGGTGCACAAAAACGAGTGTTGAAGGAAATACGGCAGGATACTGCAAAGGGGCACCAGATGAACCGTTTATTACAGGGAGATGTAGGCAGCGGAAAAACGATAGTTGCACTCTTATCAATGTTACTGGCGGCTGATAACAATTTTCAAAGCTGTTTAATGGCACCTACTGAAATATTGGCTCAACAGCATTACAACAGTATTTCAAAGTTGCTGAAAGAAATGCCGGTAAACATTCAACTGCTTACAGGATCAACAAAAAAAGCTGAGCGTGAAAAAATACTTGCGGGGTTAATAACAGGCAATGTACAGTTACTGGTTGGCACACATGCACTCATTGAAGAAGTTGTGCAGTTTAAAAGCCTTGGCCTTGCTATAGTTGATGAACAACACAGGTTTGGCGTGGCGCAAAGAGCCGAATTAAAGCTGAAAGGAACCATACCGCCCCATGTGCTGGTAATGACGGCAACACCAATACCACGTACACTGGCAATGACGGCTTACGGCGATCTTGATTATAGTGTGATGGACGAGTTGCCTCCGGGACGTAAACCCATTACTACTGTTCATCGCTATGAAACATCAAGGCCTGCGGTAATGGATTTTGTGAAACAGGAAATAGCAAAAGGCAGACAGGCGTATTTTATTTATCCTTTAATTGAAGAAAGTTCCAAGCTGGATTTTGAAAACCTGATGAAGGGATATGAAGAAGTAAAGGCTTTTTTTCCTGAACCGCATTATTACATCAGTATGGTGCATGGAAAGCAAAAGCCCGAGGTAAAGGAGACAAACATGATGCGTTTTAAACAGAACGATACGCAGATTATGGTAGCAACAACTGTAATAGAAGTTGGGGTTGATGTGCCAAACGCCAGTGTGATGGTGATGGAAAGTGCTGAACGTTTCGGGTTATCACAATTACATCAGCTTCGTGGAAGGGTTGGGAGGGGAAGCGAACAAAGTTTTTGCATTCTTTTAACAGGGAGTAAATTAACGAATGATGCCCGTGAACGGTTAAAGATTATGTGTGCAACAAATGATGGTTTTTTGATAGCAGAAAAAGATCTTGAGCTTCGTGGCCCGGGTGATATTGAAGGTACAAGACAAAGCGGGGTATTGAATTTTAAGCTGGCAAGCATTGTTCAGGACAAGGAATTGCTTGAGCTGGCAAAGAAAATTTGTGATGAGTTGTTGATAAATGATCCTGATCTTTCTTCGGCAGAAAATTTGCTGTTAAAAAATTATCTTTTGTCAAAGAAAGGAAAAACAGAATGGAGCCTTGTAGCCTGACGAAATAACCCGATGTGTTTTTCCGTTTTAATTGAGTAAATTCAAAGTTCGTTTGTATTGGAAAAAACTTACATGATAACATTTCTCCGAAAGATAATTTTACAGGTTTTGCTGTTTGTGCTGCCTTTTGCTGCATTTTCTCAAATATCATTTGTAGAAAATAAAGGGCAGTGGGATGAACGGGTATTGTTTAAAACAAATACAGGCAACAGCACTTTCTTTCTTGCAAAAGACGGTTACACGATTTTAATGAATAACCCGGAAGATTATCAAAAGCTTGTTGATTATAATCATGGTCATTCATCCAGGCTTGAAAAAGATACCAATAGCCAGCCTGCGCCAGTAATAATGCGTTCTCATGCTTACAGAGTGAAATTTCTGGGTGGCAATTTCAATTCAAAGCCAGTAATGGAAAAGCAATTGCCCGGTGTTGAAAACTATTTTATTGGTAACGATCCATCAAAATGGGGCAGTAGTTGTAAACTTTATCAGGCAATTACATACAAGAACGTATATCCCGGAATTGATGTAAGATATTATGTGGTAAATGATCAGTTGAAATATGATTTAATTGTTTATCCCGGCGCAGATGTTTCAAAAATTTTAATGAATTATGAAGGTGCCGATAAACTCAGCATCCGTAATAATGAACTGATTATTGGCACTTCGGTTGGTGAAGCCCGTGAACTGAAACCTTATTCTTACCAGTTTACAGGTGGCAGAAGAGAAACTGTAAGCTGTAAATATAAAATTTCCGGAAGTACTGTAAGCTTTGATGTAAAGAGTTTCGACAATAAAACAACTTTGATTATTGATCCTACGCTTGTGTTTTCATCTTTCAGTGGAAGCCGGGGCGATAATTGGGGCTTTACAGCAACACCGGGACCCGACGGAAGTTTTTATGGAGGCGGAATTGTAACGCCAACCGGATTTCCTGTTAGCGCAGGGGCAATACAAACAAGCGGGGGTGGGCCTGCTGCTGGTAACTCTCCACCTCCTGATATAGGAATTATTCGTTTGTCAGCTAATGGCAGGACACTGATGTATGCGACCTATCTTGGCGGCGACGGAATGGATCAGCCACATAGTTTAATTGCCGATGCTTCGGGTAATCTTGTAATAGCAGGGCGTACGAGTTCAACAAATTTTCCAACTACTGCAACGTTTGGAACTTTGGGCTCTTATGATATTTTTGTTACAAAGATTAATGCTACAGGTACTTTAATAATGGGGTCTGTAAAAATTGGGGGTAGTGGAGATGATGGAGTGAACATAGCCCCATCAAGAACCGGAGCAAAATCACTTCAGCGTAATTATGGTGATGACGGCAGGAGTGAAGTAATAATTGGGCCAAATAATTACATCTATCTGGCATCTTCAACTAAAACAGCAGGATCGGGCTTTTATACGAAGGGTGCATTTCAAACGAGTAATGCCGGTGAACAGGATGCTGTTGTTGTTAAACTATCACCAAATGCTGATAATGTAATCTGGAGTACTTGTTTGGGTGGATCAGCAGACGATGCGGGCTTTGTTTTGTCAATTGATCCCCTTAATTCTCAAAATATTTATGTAGGCGGTGGTACCGCCAGTTCTGATTTTCCCGGCACTAAAACAGGCACTGTTTATCAGCCAACTTATGGCGGAGATGTAGCTGATGGTTATTTAGCGAAGCTTACTGACCTGGGAACATCAGTAACATTAGACAGAAGTACCTATTTGGGTACAAACAGGATTGATTTAATATACGGTGTTCAGTTCGATCAGAAAGGGTTTCCTTATGTAATGGGAACAACCACAGGAACAATGACACCGGTTAATGCAGCATATTCGGTTACAAATGCCCGTCAGTTTATTGCAAAGTTTCAGCCCGATCTCAGTGCTCTTGTTTATTTAACAACTTTCGGAACAGCCAATGCTGCAAATCCCAATATTTCACCCGTAGCGTTTCTTGTTGACAATTGCGAAAATGTATATGTGTCGGGATGGGGCGGTGGTGCAAATAATAATTATGGAGATTATTTAACATCGGGAACTGTGGGGTTGCCTGTAACTGCTGATGCCTATCAAAAAAATACAGATGGCAGTGATTTTTATTTCTTTGTTTTAAAGAAAAATGCATCAGCCCAATTATATGGATCTTTTTTTGGACAAGTTGGAGGAAATGGAAGTTGGGAGCATGTTGATGGAGGAACCAGCCGGTTTGATGCCAATGGAGTAATTTACCAGGCAATTTGTTCAAACTGTAAAGCTGTACCTACAGGCACTCCTACAACTTCTTCTTTTCCAATTACAGCAGGTGTATATGGAAGTACAAACCCGGCTGTAACAGGTGCTGAATGTAATTTAGGAATGGTTAAAATGCGTTTCGATCTTGCCGGTGTGGATGTTTCTATCAGGGCTGTTGGTGCTAAGCAGTTAAATTTTTGTTTGCCTGCTACAGTTCAGTTTACTGATACAATCAAAATGGCAAAACAATACATCTGGATGTGGGGAGATGGAACGAAAAATGACACAACAGTAACCAATCCATATACACATACATTTACTACATCAGGCTATTTTAATGTGAAAGTAATTGGTATTGACAGCTCGTCCTGTAACGTAAAAGATTCTGCCCTGATGCGTATTCGTGTTACAACTGATTCAATAAAGGTTGGGTTTGATTTTACAAGGCAAAGTTGTAACAGTCTTACGTTCAACTTTACAAATACAAGCGATATTCTTACTGCTTCAAAACCATTCGGTCCAAAATCATTTATGTGGGTTTGGGGCGATGGCAGTAAGAATGATACAATACCTGGTTTTTCTCCGCCAATAGCACATACATTCCCTTCAGTTGGGTCATACAATGTTCGTCTTGTACTTATCGACAGCAATTATTGTAATCTTGGCGATTCAGCAGGCATTGTGAGTTTCCAGGTGATCGATCAGGTTAAAGCTGGCTTTAGTGTTGGCAGAGTATGTGTACCGGATACCGTTAATGTAACCGATTTGTCAACCGGTGCATTGAGCTATTTATGGGTCAGCAGTGATGGTCAGACTTCAACAAAAAATCTTCCTGATTTTACATACACCACGCCTGGTACTTATTCAATCACTCAATATGTATATAACAGCAACAGTTGTAACCTGGAAGATTCGGCAACACACACATTTTCGGTGATAGCGCCACCAACGGCAGGGTTTTATTATAATCCCAATCCCTCACAGGAAAATACGCCAACAAGGTTTACGAGTACAGCTTCGGCTGATGTTGTGAAATGGTTATGGGATTTTGGCGATGGCGATACTTCAGCATTAAGTAACCCAATTCACCAGTATGTTAAACCTGCCATCAACATCGTTTGTCAAACAGTAACAAATGCTGCCGGTTGCCAGGATTCAATATGTATTCCTGTGGAATCAATCATCAACGTGGTGAATGATTTGCCAAGTGCATTTACTCCGAATGGTGATGGTGTAAATGATGTGTTTATGGTAAGAGGATTTGGTATTATAAAAATGACTTTACGAATTTATAACCGGCAGGGTTTAATGGTATTTGAAAGCAGATCGCAGAACATTGGATGGGATGGTAAATACAAGGGAATTTCGCAACCGATGGATGCATATGCGTGGACATTGGATGTAGAATATTTTACCGGCGAAAAGCAAAAGAAAAAGGGAGATGTAACTTTAATAAGATAACCGGCAGTATGTGCTTAACAATTTAATGGGTTAAAGTAAAATGATTAAAATGAGAGGAAAAAGAGTTTTGATGTTTGCAGTATTGCTAATGGTTGGCATGTATTCGTATGCTCAGGATCTTCATTTTTCTCAATTTATGAATTCGCCTCTGATAACAAATCCTGCAAATACGGGTTTTATTCCGGAAGCAGATTACAGGGTTGGTCTGAATTACAGAAATCAATGGACATCTGTTCCTGTTCCGTTTAAAACCGTAAGTGCCTGGGGCGATGCACAGGTGTTCAGAAACAAAATTGAAAACGGATGGGTTGGCTTAGGAGCAGTGCTTCTTAACGATGTTGCGGGCAGTGGTAATCTCCGTTCAAATAAAATTTACGCATCGGTTGCTTATCACCAGATGATAGGATTGAGCAGTCTTGTTTCGGCAGCGTTTAATGCTGGTTATGCAAACAAACGTATTGATCTTACAAAATTTACATTCGACAATCAATGGAACGGAAAATTTTTTGATGCCGGTATTCCTAATGGCGAATCAAAAATCACTAATCCTGCTTCTTCTTATTTTGATTTACAGGTTGGGATGAACTATGCTTAT
Source organism: Chitinophagaceae bacterium UBA1953 (assembly GCA_002336115.1). Taxonomy (GTDB): domain Bacteria; phylum Bacteroidota; class Bacteroidia; order Chitinophagales; family Chitinophagaceae; genus Lacibacter. The sequence goes on along the minus strand of DDEN01000041.1, from coordinate 53,070 downwards.
TTTCCAACAGCAAATACATATATCAATGCGGGGCTATCAGTGCATCATATCAATAAACCAAAAGAAACATTCTTCAGCAATGGTACGAATGAAGTGCCAAGAAGATACATTGGGTTCTTAAATGGAAGTTTTAAAATTAATGGCGACTGGATAGCGAACCCGAATGCGTACTTCTCTTCTCAGGCAAAAGCCAATGAGTTAGTGTTTGGAGGCAATCTTGCATATAACGTAACAGGCGATGGCGCTGTTGTAGTGTTCGGCGGTGCTTATTACCGGTGGGGTGATGCAGCAGTTGCCATGGCCGGGCTTGAATGGAAAGACATTCGGTTTACTTTTACCTACGATGCAACAGTAAGCAGCCTGTCGAAATATAACAGTACGTTCGGAGCTGCTGAATTTTCATTAATCAAAAACGGGTATTACAATGAATATTTCGGCGACAAAAGCCAACGCCGTCAAAGTATGTGCCCTACATTTTATTAACGTTTCCTGTTGAACAGAGTTCTCGTTCATTTCATCCGGCTTCTTATTTTTGTGATCAATTCATTCGTTTTAAAATTTATGAAAAAAGTAGTCTTCTTGTTTTGCATGGCAGCAATAAGTTTGCAGTTAAATGCTCAGGACACAAAAGGATTTGATAAGGAAAAGGTATTTATTGGCTCAGGTGTAAATCTTGGTTTCTTTAATGGTTTTATACTTGGACTGAATCCGGAAATTGGATACAGCTTTAATCGTTTTATTGATGCAGGGTTAGCAACTAATGTGAACTATTTTACACAGAATGATCAATATAGTTCAATAGTTTACAGGCAATTTACTTTTGGGGGAGGTCCTTTCATTCGTATATGGCCCGCAAACATGTTTTTTATTGGGGGGCAGTTTGAATATAACAGTATAAACTACAGTATAAAGGAAAACAATACTGTAACAGGAAGGCAAAAGTTAAGTGCCCCAAGTTTATTGGTTGGTGGGGGTTATGGCAGCAGGTTTGTTGGCCGCTCACAGTTCAGTACAAGTATAATGGTGGATGTTCTGAGAGATGTAAATTCGCCATATATTGACTATTACGGACGATTGCAGCCAGTACTCAGAACAACATTTACTTTTTATCTGCGGGATAAAAAGCGTGGTCGTTAAAAATTTCTGATGGTGAGTTAACAATCTCAATTCTTTCTTCAAAATCTTCATATAAAAAATCTTCTTTCTGCATGTGGCGGATGTGAGCAATTAAATGGTTGTAATATCCATTGCTGTTCAGCAGGAAAATTTTTTTATTGTGAATGTTGAGTGTATTCCATGTAAGCATTTCAAACATTTCATCCAATGTGCCGTTTCCGCCGGGCAAAATAACAGCAGCATCACACAGCTCATACATCTTTTTTTTACGCACATGCATATCTTCCACAACAATAAGATTGGATAATCCTTTGTGCTGTGCTTCCCATTCAAGAAGAATTTCAGGTATAATGCCAATTACTTTTCCGTTACCTTCTATTACAGCATCAGCAACTGCCCCCATTAAACCAATACCACCTCCGCCATAAACAAGTGTAATGTTTTTTTCGGCCATTAACATGCCCAGTTCTTTTGCATGTACCGTAAATAACGGGTCGGAACCCGATCTGGATCCACAAAAAACTGCAAGCGATAAATAGTGCATAATATAAAAATATGCTGCAAAGTAAGTAAACTGAATGACCATAAGATTATTTCTTTATCTTCATTTTTAAACCAACTTGTATGTCGCCGGTATTATTGTTTTCTTTTGTTTTTGGTTATTTTCTTGTACTTCTTACAGTAGCCTGGTACACTTCCAGGAACTCGAATAACGATTCTTTTTTTATTGGTAACCGAAGCAGTAACTGGATGCTTGTTGCATTTGGAATGATTGGTACATCACTGAGTGGAGTTACGTTTGTAAGTGTGCCCGGTGCTGTTGCAAATGAATCGTTTGCGTATTTTCAGATTACATTAGGTTATCTGATCGGTTATCTCACCATTGCATTTGTATTGCTGCCGCTTTATTATAAGCTCAATCTTACATCTATTTATAATTATTTAAGCGGGAGACTTGGATTTACTTCGTACAAAACAGGCGCTTCTTTTTTTATTTTATCAAGAACTTTGGGGGCAACGGCAAGATTATATCTTGTTGTGAAAATTCTGCAGGATGCGTTGCCCGATACAATACATATTCCTTTCTGGCTAACCACACTTGTTATATTACTGATGATTTTGCTGTACACTTATGAAGGAGGTGTAAAAACCATTGTATGGACGGATACGTTACAAACAACAGGGATGCTTGCCGGGTTGATAATTTGTGTGTTTTATTTATTGAGCCAGATGCATCTTGGCTTTTTTGATAGTTTAAATGTAATGCAGGAAAAAGGGTACTCAAAAATATTTTTTACCGATCCCTCAAGTAAATTCTTTTTTGTTAAACAAATTCTTGCCGGTGCATTTATTACCATTACTATGACTGGAATGGACCAGGAAATGATGCAGAAAAACATTTCTGTAAAAACACTGAAAGATTCGCAGAAAAATGTGGTTACACTGGGCATTATTATGCTGGTGGTTATATTGCTGTTCCTGTTTTTGGGCGGTGTGTTGCATATGTTTGCTGAGCAACAGCATATTACTGCAACAGGCGATAAGCTTTTTCCTGCTATTGCACTTCATTACATGCCGCCGGTTGTGTCAATTATTTTCATTATTGCATTGATCTCTGCTTTATTTCCAAGTGCTGATGGAGCTATTACTGCACTTACATCTTCATTCTGTATTGATATTCTTGGAATACAACGTAATACTTCAATGAGTGATGCGGAAAAGAAAAAGACCCGCCAGCGTGTACATCTCAGTTTTGCGTTTTTATTTTTATTGCTTGTGCTTGTTTATAAATGGGTAAATGAGCCGAGCATGATTGGTGTGATTTTGAAAGTTGCAGCTTATACTTATGGTCCTCTGCTTGGTCTGTTTAGTTTTGGAATTATTACAAAACGGGCTGTGAAAGATAAACTCGTTCCGGTTATATGCATAGCAGCACCCATTATATGCTTCATTATTGATAAATATCAGAAGCAGTTATTTGGTTCGTTCGAAATTGGGCTTGAATTGCTTATCATGAACGGGTTGCTCACTTTTGCAGGTTTGATGATGATTTCGCATAAGCAAATAAAGGCAACAGTTTAACATACTCCTGTTTGCGAGTTCTTTGCCCTTTGAGGCATGTGCTCTATCTTTGCACAAATTTTTTTACTTGGAGTTAATTCATCCGCTGGCGGAAAAATATGCTGAAAAATTTTCTTCGCAGGAAGATGATTTGTTGAAAAACATTACAGATGAAACGATTCAGTCGCATGCGGAGCCGCACATGATGAGCGGGCATCTCCAGGGGCAGTTCCTTGAAATTATCAGCAAACTTGTTCAGCCACGCAGAATACTTGAAATCGGGACGATGATTGGCTACAGTGCAATCTGCCTTGCAAAAGGACTGGCAGCCGATGGGATGCTTCATACCATTGAAAAGCGTGAACAGGATGCAGCTATTGCACAACAGCATTTTGAAAAAGCAGGTTTATCCGGTAAAATAAAATTACACGTTGGTATTGCTGCTGAAATTATTGAACAGCTTAATGAAACATGGGATCTGGTGTTTATTGATGCAGATAAACCTTCCTATGCAAAATACTATGAACTGGTGAAACCACGTTTAAGAAAAGGCGGAATTATTCTTGCTGATAATGTGTTTTTTCATGGCGATGTGCTGGCTGAAAATATTAAGGGAAAGAACGGTAAAGCCATTCATGCTTTTAATGAACTGATTGCTGCTGATAATGAAATGGAAAAAGTAATATTAACAATGAGAGACGGGTTAACCATCATCCGTAAAAAATAAAAATATACGATGAAGAAATTTGCTTACTTGATTTTGTTTTTAATTTCTGTTTCAGTACTGAATGCCCAGACAATTTCCATTGAAGAGTATGTGAATATGTACAAGGACATTGCTATGAAGGAAATGATCCGTTCGGGTGTACCTGCATCGATAACGCTGGCTCAGGGAATTCTTGAAACAGAGAATGGCAACAGTAAGTTGGTTAAAAAATCAAATAACCATTTTGGTATTAAGTGTAAAGAAACATGGACAGGGCCTACTGTAAGTCATGATGACGATGCTCCAGGTGAATGTTTCAGAAAATATGGAAGTGCAGAAGAATCATACGTTGATCATTCTGATTTCTTACGTACAAGAAAAAACTATGCTTCGCTTTTTACACTTGATCCGCTTGATTACAAAGCATGGGCTTACGGTTTAAAGAAAGCAGGATATGCAACCAATCCACGTTATCCTGAAATGCTGATTAAGTATATTGAAACCTATAAACTCAATGATTATTCTTTGATTGCAATGGGCAAAAAAAATACCGATGATGCGTTGGCTAAAAATGAACAGACTGTTCAACAACCATCGGTACAGCAGACATCGGTTCCGCAACCTGTTGTTTCGTTACCTGTTGAAAAGCCAACTGCTTCTGTTCAGCAGCCCCCGGTTGTAAAGGTAGAAGTACAAAAGAAACCTGTTGTAAATTATCCTTCAGGTGAATTTAAAATTAATGATACAAGAGTGATGTATGCAACAAAAGGAACTCCTTTTCTTGCTATTGCACAGCAATATAATGTGCCGCTGAAGTGGTTATACGATTTCAATGATCTGCAGGAAGCCGAAGCACTTGAAAAAGATCAGTTAATTTACCTGCAACGTAAACGCAGAACAGGAGCCAGCCAGTTTCATGTGGTAACGGAAGGTGAATCGCTTTATGATATTGCACAGGAACAGGGAATACGGTTAGATGCGTTATTGCAGCTAAACATGTTAACTGTGAATCAGCAACCGGCAGTTGGTGAGCAATTGTACCTGCAGGCTCAGGCTCCTGCCGCACCTAAACTCAGCGCAAAGAAAATGACTGCGGCTGTTGTGCCGGCGGCAGCTCCTGCAAATGAAAATAATAAAGCTGTTGCTGAAATTGAAGTACATGTAGTACAGCCAAAAGAAACTTTATATAGTATTGCAAAGAAATACGAGGTAACCTTAAGTAATCTGCAGCAATGGAACCATCTTGAGGGAACAGATATAAAAGAGGGAATGGAGCTCATCATTAATAAATAACTTATCACATGTCTGTAATCAAAGTCCACGATAAATATTTTATTCCTTACATGTCAGAGGCTGATGTGCTTGCCCGTGTGCAGGAACTTGCTAAGCAATTAGATAAAGATTATGCCGGAAAAAGACCTCTGTTTATTTCTATTCTCAACGGCTCGTTCATGTTTGCTTCAGATCTGTTTAAGTGTCTTACTATTGATGCAGAAATCTGTTTTATTAAACTTGCATCATATAAAGGAACCAAATCAACGGGGCAGGTAATAACTGCAATTGGGCTTGATACTGATATTGTTGACCGGCATGTTGTGGTTGTGGAAGATATTATTGATACTGGCAAAACAATGAATGAGTTTTTGCCTCAACTCAAAAACCAACGACCTGCTTCTCTTAAAATTGCTTCGCTGCTGCATAAGCCCGAGGCAACCGTATTTCCTATTGTGATTGATTATCTTGGTTTTGCTGTTCCTGATAAATTCTTACTTGGTTATGGTTTGGATTATGATGGCCTTGGCCGCAACCTCAAAGAAATCTACCAGCTTACAGAAAATCCTGCCTGATCTGCTTTAACTAACAGGCAGATCAGAATATGGTATGACCCGATACTGGTTTTATCTTTTAATGTGCTTGCTTGTTTCTGCAATACATGCGGACAGCCAGTATTATTTTCGTGGGGAAGTAAAAGATAATAAGGACAATACGCTTTCACTGGTTCGCATTCATATTCATTCCACCAATTCATTTTATTATACCGGTACTGGAGGCAACTTTGGTATACCTTCTTCACGGCTGGCCGATACGGTGAGTTTTTTCCTAAATGGTTATGAAGAAAAAACAATTGTACTCAATGCAAAGGAATTTAATCATGTACAATTAAAAATCACATTTGCAGGCACTGCAGTGAAAAAGAAATTACATTCAGTAACACAAAACAGTTTTGTTGATAAAACATCGTTTATTAATGCTGGTGGCGAAACTTATTCTGAGCTTGTTGAAAATGTATTTACCTCGGCATCTGAATATCCGTTAACAAGTATTTCGCTTGATGTTGATAAGGCATCTTACAGTAATATCAGGCGTTTTATCAATCTCAATTCAGCAGTGCCAAAAGATGCAGTGCGTATTGAGGAAATGCTGAATTATTTTCCCCAGCAGTTACCCGAACCACAGCCGGGAAAAATCTTTCATTTTCAAACACAGCTTACCGATTGTCCGTGGAATCCTTTGCATAAATTATTGTTTCTTCAGCTGCAGGCTAAAAAAATTAATTACGATTCACTTCCTCCCGGTAATTTTGTTTTCCTCATCGATATAAGCGGCTCCATGGAATTGCCCAACCGGTTGCCGTTGCTGCAAACTGCATTTCGCATGCTGGTTGAAAACATGCGGGCAAAAGATACTATTTCAATAATGGTATATGGTAGTTCTGTTGGTGTGGTGCTGCAGCCAACATCAGGCATTGAAAAGAAAAAGATAATGGGTGTGATTGATTCACTTGCTGCCGGTGGTGACACACCTGGTGAATCAGCTATACGCCAGGCATACACACTTGCTCAACGAACTTTTGTTAAAGGAGGAAATAACCGGATAATACTTGCAACTGATGGTGATTTTAATGTAGGTGAAGTAAGTGATGAAGCGTTGATGCAGTTAATTGCACAAAAACAGCAAACAGGAATTTATCTTACTTGTCTTGGTGTAGGCATGGGCAATTACAAAGATTCCAAACTGGAAGTGATGGCAAAGAAGGGTAATGGAAATTTTGCTTATCTCGATAATGTGCAGGAAGCAGAAAAAGTTTTGGTGAAGGAATTAATGCAAACGATGTATGCAGTTGCCGACCAGGCTTTTTTAAATGTGAAATTCAATTCACAGTATGTAAAGCAATACAGGTTGATTGGCTATGATAACCGGAAAGATGCAATGGCCGACAGCAGTACAGTTGCTGAAGGAGGAGAAATTGGTACAGGCCATTCAATTGTTTCTGTTTTTGAAGTGGAATTAAAGAATGATTCTGTTCCTGTAAATGCAATGATTGCTGAAGCTGGTTTAAATTATCTGCCGTTTGGTGAAAAAGAAAAGCAGACTGAAAAATATACTGTAAATAATAATTACCGCTCACTTATTCTTTGCGACAGCAGTTATCGTTTTGCTTCTGCCGTTACCTGGTTTGGATTGCTGCTCCGACAATCTCCTTATGTAAACAGCAATAGCTGGGAGGATTTAATTAAGCTGTTAAGCGTTTCTGTTAATGCAAATGATAAATGGCAAAAGGAAATGAATATGCTTGTATTGAAAGCAAAAGAGATTTATAAACCAGATCGAAAGAAAATATTCTTTAAAAAGAGAAAGGGATAGCATGTACTATCCCTTTTTCTTTTTAGAATTTAATCAATCATTCTCCAACTTTTACTCTCACGCCTTCACTATGAGTGCTGAATTCAGGAGCATACATACACTGAATACTTGTAATGCCGCTGCTGTAATTACCTGCATGAGTAATGAACATCGGGTACTCAAACACATAAGTTCCTTTTGGCAACCAGCTGAAGAAGAAACTGGTGCTGGCATCTTTTGTGCTTTCGTAATAACCAAGTCCGCCCTGCCATTTGTATTCGCTTAACACATTCACAGGTTCCATGCAACTTGGGCGCATATCTTTCATGTGTACATATTCCATGTTACGATCAACACGGAGTTCAATACGTACTTTTATTTTATCGCCCACTTTCAGTTCATCACCTTCATTCACCGGAGTGAGAACGGGACCGTTGTTAGTATTGCGTTCGACAAAGTATTTTTTCTGCAGCTTCAACGGAGTTTCAGCAGAAGTAATCTTATCAAGGTTTTCAAAATATTGCCAGTAGGCTGCTCCCCACGAAGGTTGATTGTTACTGTTACTGACAGTTACTTTTATATTTCCCATTGAAGTTTTTATAAAATCGCTCTGCAAACTTCTTTTGAAATATCCTGTACCTGCTTCTGTTTTTTCAGTTGATGTGCTGAAGATCTGATCGCCAGCTTTTATTTCAACCACAGGTTCAGTTGCAATCCATTTGCCGCCTTGCAGCAATAATGCATAACATGCTTCTGCTGTTGCAATGGTTGTTTTCCAGTTTTGTGTTTGCTTTTGTTTCAGTAACCATGTTTTTAAATCAGCAACAGCCTGCTGATCATTTGTAACATCATTAAATACTTCAATCATTAAAGCCTGCGCTTCAACAGGTGCCTGGTACCAGTAATATCCTGCATTAAATTCTTTCCAGTACATACCCATCTCTTCATTTATCAATGCATTTTCTTTCAATGATTTTACAATGGCTGAAGATGTTTTACTGTCGTTACTTCTATGCAACGCAAGTGCAATCATTCCCTGCATGTATTTGCTTTGCTGCAACCAGTATTGCTGGCTTTGTTTAAAATAATAGTTATATGCTTTCTGACTTGCAGCAGCAACCGGAACATCTTTAAAAAAGCTGCGCATGTATAAGTACTGAATTTGTGTATAGCCAAGGTTGTTGTTTTTTAAATTGGCTTTATATTTCAGCAGGTTGTTGTAATCTTCTTTTATTTTTTTATCGAGATACGGAACAGCGGTTACAAGAATTTCATCAATTGCTTTTTCCTGTTCTTTAGGCAACGCATTCAGTTTTTTTAAATGACCAATACCTGTTACAATGTATTGAGTGATGTAACGGTCATCGGGGCCGCCTTTAAACCATACAAATCCACCATTATCAAGTTGCATTTCCTGCAGCTTTGCAATGTTCTTGCTCAGTTCATTACTCATGCGGATGGCATCAAACAACAAGGAAATATTTTTCTTTTGTTGCTCTTCATTTTTCGCATCAAGTATCCATGGTGTTTCAATCAGTAAAACAGATTTCAGTTCTTCATTTGTCTGTAGTTTGCTTTGCAGCTCAGATGAATTGTTGATTTTCCATTTTGCCAATACTTCTTTAATGCGTGGAAGCTTTGATGTAATGTGCGATGCAAGTGCATTGGCATAAAAGCGGTTCCATGTTTGTTCTGCACATTCGTATGGATATTCCATCAGGTATGGCAGAGCCTGCACAGCATACCATGCCGGATTGCTTGTGTATTCAATTGTGAGCTTGTGCTGCGTTAATGTTTCCGACTTGTCTGATTGCAATAGTTTGGTAAACGAAAAATTCTTTGTACCATCGCCACGCATAGGTAAAGGCAATGTTTCAGTTACCAGCATGCGGTTTGTAAGAACAGGAAGTGTTGCTTCTTCGCCATCACTTTTATCAGCAGCTTTTGCAACAATGCGGTAGGTGAGTGCTTCATTAAAGTTGTAAGGCACTTCTGTTCTGAATTTCACAACAGTACTTTGCCCGGCTGCAACAGTAAAATGCTGCACAGGAAACGTATTCTGGAACCATCCATCAACCGGCTGCATGGTTGTTGTGTTGTACAATTGCAGATTGCTTTCACCGCTTAATTCCTTATCTGTAAGATTGGTGATTTTAGCAGTGAATTCAAAACGGTCACCCTCACGTAAAAATCGTGGAGCAAATGGCTGCACCATTAAATCTTTTTGTGTGATGACAGATCTTTCTGAAACTCCAATTGATAAATCTTTTGTATGTGCAAGCAACTGCCATTTCCATTGTGTTAATGATTCAGGCATAGTAAAGCTGAATGTGATATTACCTGCCGAATCTGTTTTTAGATCAGGAAAGAAGAATGCAGTTTCAGAAAAGTTTTTGCGGATTTTGATTGCATCGTTGTTTTGCTTTTGCTGTTGTTGTTCGTCAACTTTTACAGATGGAGTTTGTTTTAATATACCCAATGGCTTTTGTGAATTAAATCTGAATTGTGCAGTATCAGCCGCCGGTGCTGCTCCTGAAAAATTCATATCCGCTGCTTCTTGTTTCTGCATCATCATATTATTGATCTTTATTCCAGGAAGTCTTCCTTGCAGTGCATAATAAAGTGGCCCTCTGTTAACACTTCCAACCATCTCATCATACCTTTTATCAAAACTCTTCCATTCATACTCGTTCCAATTCTTATTTAAAGAATTTGTTACTGCAAATCCTCCACTGTTCCAGTTGTTATTAAAATAATTAGAAGAAAACAACTCCGGCTTCATCCATTGATGCGGCTTAAACTGGTCGAGTGACGCATCATACATACTTGTGAGTAATTCTGCTGCAACCTTATCTGCTTTATACCCGCTTATTTTTACTTTCCATTGTTCTTCACTGCCGGGTAAGGTTTTATCACGGAAGGTTTCATAACTGATGTTTAATTCTTTATTTGTCCACGGTACATTTACATAACGTGTAAAACTGAAGAAGCGGTTGTTTTTTACAAACGAGTAACTGTAACCAAAACCTCCTCTTTCTTTTTCAGTAACAGCCGCATTGATTTGCTTTTGCTCATTATTTAACTGGTAATAACGGAGATTGCTTGTTTGTTCATTTGGATTGATCTCAACTACATACACTTCATTTGCACTTGTGCCAAATGAAAGTGTTGCTGTTGTGCCGGGCTCTGCTGTTTTAACTGCAGGCAGATTCCATACATATTCAGGCGAAACAGGATTTTTTGTTTTGCCGTCAATCAACTGAACAAAGGCCTGGTTCTTTATTTCGTTACCATCTTTATCGGTTGTTGTGGCTTCAATGATGTACCAACCGGGCGAAAATTGAGAATTGATAATTGTAAATTGAGAGTTCGAAGCCGAGCTGTCAGTCCGTTCGAAAACTTTTTGTGTTTTTTCCCAGCTTTCTTTTTCTGTTTCATTGTTGTATTCATCATTCGGGAAAGAAGCGATATAATCTTTCTCATTGAACAAAAACTGATCAGGTTGCTGCCAGTAACGGTCTCGGATTAATCTTGTCGGAGCATTTAATTTATGAATTGTTACAGTTACTTTACTTTTTACAAATTCACCCATCATGTTCTGCGTGCTGATGCTGATTTGTTTTAAACTGTCTGCAACCATCATTTCACCTTGTGGCAACGAAACCGAAAGCTGTAATGACTGATACCCTGCAGTAATGGTTGTTTCTGCACTTCTTGTTTCACCGTTGAGATCTGTTACGTCAGTAATAATTCTGTAATCAAAAACAGGGCTTAATTCTTTTCTTACTTTCTTATCGGCAATTGCAGTAAAGCTGATGTTGAATGTTCCATCAGCATTTGTTTTTGTTTCGCCGTGAGCAATTTCCTGTTCATCCATTTGCGGCCAGCCCCAACGCCAGCAAAGCCATGGATAAATTAATCTGGGTTCACGAACAACACGGTATTTCACTAATGCACCATCAATATTATTACCGGCATATGCTTTTGCATTACCAGTAACCTTTATTTCATCATTAACTCTGAAGCTTTGTTTCACCGGTTGATATTCTACATAAAATTTCGGACGCTTGTATTCTTCCACAGAAAATTCAGTTACAGTTTCTGTGCTGATTTCCCGGATGGAATAACTGCCCGTGATTCTTCCAGTGGGAATAACAAACTTACCCGAGAAAGATCCAAACTCATTGCTTGTTACAACCAGTGTATCCAGTTTTTCATCATTCGCATCATATAGAACAACAGTAGTTTTTAACCCACTTACAATTTTTGGCTTTTTGTTGTCTGAGTCGGTTATTGTAACAATTCCTTTAAAATAGACTGTCTGCCCCGGACGATAAATCGAACGGTCAGTAAAGAAAAACACACGGCGTGCTTCTTTCTCATTTATCTTTTCTTCTGCTTCGTCTTTATACACGTACACATAAGCCCTGTCATCAAGATGAAGATGATCGTTTTGATACGTTATTTCAAGTGTTCTTGTATAAGCATTATTTCCCGGTGCTTTTGTAATGCTGAAATTTCCATTTGCATTGCTTGTATAAGTTCCTGCTTTTACCTGTACATACCTGCTTTGTTTCGAATCGTAGGCCTGCTCCCATAAAATCACTGATGCATTTTTCAACGGCTGACCGCTTTCACGGTTCACAACAAAAAATTCATCATTATGATGTATCCATGCAATGTTGCTTACATAAATAAACTGTGCAGCAAGCGTGTTTTTCTTTAGAGCAAAACCTGCATCTGTACTTGCTATAATCAGGTAAGTGCCTGCGGGCAATGCATCTGTTTTTATTTCTGCACTGTGCTTTTGATAATCTTCACTTGCAGGTAAAGCGTAACTGAAATTCTGCAATACAGGCATTGCTGTAATTTTTTTCCAGAATTCATCCTGCCAGCGGATGTTCTGCATCTCATCAAATGCTTTTTTATCGATTGCTACAATACGGAAATATGCTTTTGCTGCATTGCGATAAGTAAGCAATGAACGGAATGGTTTGCCGGGAATATTTACTTTTTCTGATATAATGGAGATATCTGATTCCTGAATATTATTCAGCAGGTTGCCGCAATTCACTTTTCCCTCACTTTCTTCTTTTTGTTTTAAAACTTCTTTGCAAATGGCAACTGCTTTCTGATAATAATAACGTGGATTCAGCTCATCATTGCTTTTGTGTTTTTTGAAATCATAAGTTGCTGCAAAAGTTGCATAATCCTGCGCCAGTAAAAACGAAGCCTGTGCTGCTGCCGGAACATTTTTGAATTTGTTGATGATGTGCTGTAAAGCGGTGCGGTATAATTCTGTTTTGTTTTCAAGTGTTGAAGTTCTGTTGACAAATGAAATACGGTGAAGGTCAGCATCAATCAGTGCATCGGGTTGTGCATCGTTGAGATGAAAGGCAATGATTTCCTGTAGTAACTGCAATGCTTTGAACTGAAGGGAAGATGAATCAGTTGATGCAAATTTTTGCTTAATAAATTCTGCCGCAGTGATGAATGCAGCAGGTGAATTCATTTCAAACGCATCAGTTGGTTTAGTAATGCTGCGTTCATCGTTTTCAAAATAACTTACTGCACGAAAAGCCAGCAGGTCAAACAACGTTGGGCGAAGCCGTCGCATGTTTCCTTTTGTGATGATTGGATCAAATTCAGCGAGCTTTGTTTGCTGCAATATTTTTTTCTGCTGAAGTGAAGCAAGATATAAGGTTGACATTTTTTTATGCAGGTCATCAATTGTCCATGTAGCAATATCTTCTTTGTTGAATGATTGTGTATTGGAACGGTCGTAAAATTTCCAGCGGTTGTTCTGAAAATACTGCCAGTAAGCTTCTGCAGTAAGATTCAGCAGAATGGATTTTGCAGGTTCAGTTGCTGTTGTTGCTTCTTTTTCTAATTGAAAAATGGCTTTTACATCTGCATCTTCTTCTTTCTGTTGTTGAAGACCAATGCGGAATACAAGAGCTTTGATGAGCTGGGCATTATTTTTTTCATTTTTTGCAGCAGTATAAATATTCTGTACTTCCTTCAACGCCGATTCTGTCAGCCCTTTTTTGGAAACAAGTTCATCCACTTTTTTCCAGGCATCGGTATAGTTAAATTTTTTCTGTGCGTTTGTCATTGTAAAGAAAGAAATAAGAAGAAGGTTAACGATTAAGATTCTTTTCAGCAACATGGCTTCAATTTTTATTAATGTAAGGTAAAACATATTACGTTTAAAGGATGCAATCGGATGCTGAATTGCATAAATTCTCTTTTTTATTTTTACTGTTGCTGCATCATTTTTAGAGAAGCACAATTTCCTTTAACGAATCTTTACCAATCGTAAATGCCGGACTGGCATGTGGTTGGAATATGTACAGGAAACAAAGGAGGTTTATATGAACAAAATTTTTACTCTTATTTCAATTCTGGTTTTAAACTTAATTGTTGTTGCTGCAATGGCACAATCACGCCTCAGCATTACAAGCATGAGTAATACTCCTGTACGTGTGTTAATTGATGGACGTGAAATGCAGAATAACAACAACGAAATTCGTGTTGGTAATCTCAGCCAGGGCTTTCACCGTTTACAGATTTATGTAACAGATAAAAATTACGATAACCGTGGATGGGGCAGAAATGTTTCTAATCGTTATGGAAAGATGATTTATAACACCAGCCTGAATGTACGTTATGGTATTCATACCGATATAATCATTAATCGTTTCGGAAAAGTGTTTGTTGATGAACAGGCTATTGATAACCGTTATGATGATAACTGGAATAATAACAGGGATCGTAACAGCAAGGATAATGACGAATGGAACAGTGGCCGGGATAACCGTAATAACGATGGATGGAATAACGGGCGTAATTATGGAATGAGTACTAATTCGTTTCAGCAACTGAAGCAGCAGGTAAAAAATGAAAGTTTCGACAACAAGCGCCTTGATCTGCTACGTTCGGTACTTCCACAGAATAATGTTTCTTCTGAGCAGGTGAAAGATCTTGCATTGCTCTTTGATTTTGAACGCAACAAACTTGATCTTGCAAAATTTGCATACCGTTATACAACCGACAGAGGCAACTATTTTGTGGTAAATGATGTCTTTGATTTTGGAAACAGTAAAACAGAACTTACTCAATATATTGCCGGGTACAGAGATTAACAGTAAAGCAGTACTTATTAAGCAGAAGCATCTATTCCTTTAACCTCCGCCACGGCGGAGGTTTTTTATTCAATAATAATATCGTATTGGTCAAGTAGTCCTTTAATTCCATCAATAGAAAATTTTGCCTTTTTAATTTTATTGATGGATGGATTAACAGAATACTGCATAGCTGAACGAAAGTCGGCTTTTTCAAGATTTGTGTGATCAAATCTTGCACCTGTAAGATTGCTGTTGTGAAATGCTGCACCACTTAAATCGGCTTCAGTAAAATCAGCTTCCTGCAGACTGCAATTGATGAAGTTGCATTCTTTCAGTTTCAGTTTGTAAAATGAACAAAGGTTAAGAATACAATGGTGAAACGACATATTTAATAAAAACAGGTTGCAGTCTTCAAAATGAAGCCCCAGCATTTTGCAATTACTGAATTTTACATCCTGAAACGAAGTACTGCTGATGTTTGCTGTACTTAAATTGCAGCTTTCAAACTCACAGTCAATAAATGTGAATTTAGAAAGATCGGTTTCGGAAAAATTACAGTTGATGAATTTGCAATTATCATAGTCGGCCAGCTTAATTGCTGATTTGCTAGAATCAATTCCGGAGAATGACTGATCTTGTATATACAGGTTGTTCATTTTTTGTTTAATGTGATTAAAATAAAAACCCCGCAGTAGCTGCAGGGTTGAACAAAATTTGAAATGAATTATTTTTTTACAATCCCAGCCATTGTTTTGCCAATGTCAGCCGGGCTTGCTACAACATGAATACCACATTCGGTCATAATTTTCATTTTGGCAGCAGCAGTATCTTCAGCGCCACCAATTATAGCACCGGCATGCCCCATACGGCGACCCGGAGGAGCTGTTTGTCCGGCAATAAAACCAACAACCGGTTTCTTTGGGTTCTGTTTGTACCAACGGGCAGCTTCTGCTTCCATACCACCACCAATTTCACCAATCATAACAACTGCATCGGTTTCATCATCATTCATAAACAGTTCAAGCACTTCTTTTGTTGTTGTGCCAATGATGGGATCGCCACCAATACCAACTGCAGTGCTAACACCAAGCCCTGCTTTGGCAACCTGGTCTGCAGCTTCGTACGTTAAGGTTCCGCTTTTTGAAACAATTCCAATACGTCCCTGTTTAAATACAAAACCAGGCATAATACCTACTTTACATTCGCCGGCAGTAATAACACCGGGGCAGTTAGGGCCAATCAGCCTCGCATTGGTACTTAACAGGTAATTTTTCGCCTTCACCATATCCTGAACAGGAATGCCTTCTGTAATACAAACAATCAGTTCAATGCCTGCAGCGGCAGCTTCCATAATAGCATCGGCTGCAAATGCCGGTGGAACAAAGATGATGCTCACATTTGCCCCTGCCTGTTTTACCGCATCTTCCACTGTATTAAAAACAGGGCGGTCGAGGTGTGTTGTGCCACCTTTCCCCGGGGTAACGCCACCTACAACATTGGTACCGTATTCAATCATTTGTGTTGCATGAAAGGTTCCTTCCGTGCCTGTAAATCCCTGAACAATAACTTTGGAATTTTTATTTACGAGGATGCTCATATGACAATTTTAAAGTTGGGCAAAGATAGGGGATGGATGGCTGATGAAAATAGTTTAATGTGGTTATTTAATGTAGTTTGAAAGTGGCTTTTTGTTTCTTCAGAAACGATTTATATCTGATGCGAAAGCTACCTGCTGGTTAAACGGGAAGCTGCGGAACCTGTATAACCCCAGGTTACGCTGCCCCAATAGCTTTGCCATTGTGCATCACTGTTATTATCGAGGCGAATCATGTGTACACAGCTTACCATCCACTCTCCGGCAGTGTTTACCGGAAAACTGAATTCACCTTTTTCATTTGTGATATAACTACTGTCGCTTATGTTACCGGCAATACGTTGCCATGTTTTCATTTTTACATTGGCTAATGGCTTCCCCATAAACAACACTTTCATGTTCATGGTTTGATTATTGCCGATTGTGTATGGATTTGATTGTGGTATCAGATCAAGCGGAAGGTTTGTCTGCGCTTTGAATACATCTGTTTTTTTTGATCCTACCTGCACAATTGTTTTAACTGAACGTTGGTATAGTTCATTAGCTGAAGAGTCGGTTTCGTTATGATTTTTTCTGTATTCAATAGCACCGTTCAGTCCATCTTCTTCAAGATAGGCATTGAATTCTTTTGCATTTAGCTGTATGGAAGAATTAATACTGTTGAACGTAATCATTGCTGTACCTTCTTCAAACATGGAAAATTGCAGCGAATCACCTTCGTCGTCCGTTAAAGCACCACTCAGGTCATCTGTAACATCAACATAATAGAGCCTGATGTCTTTTACTTTTTGGTACGACCCTTTCCAGTTGTTTCCGGCAAATTTTTCACCAACCTGAAACCTGATATTTATTTCATCTCCTGCACTAAACAGGAATTGCTGAGGCTGCAGCCAGAATTCATGAGCAAGTAATGGCGCTGTAAATAAACAAACGAGAATGAGTAAAAACGATTTGTAATTCATGAATGCTTATTGAATAACCGGTAAATAATTTCTGTTATCAACCTGCTTACTTCAGCAGTTCATCCATATTTCTGTTGTCACTGATTTTTCCTTTTGCTTCAAGCATACGCATGTCCTTTGCATCCCGCAGAAAATCGGATGCAAAAATGAATTTATTCAGTTCTTCATTTTTGCTGAAAATAATGTCTTTGTTTGTTCCTTCCCATTCTTTTCTGCCTTGGTGCATGAAAATAATATTGTCGCCTATTTCCATTACACTGTTCATGTCGTGGGTATTTACAACCGTTGTCATGCCGTATTCAATGGTGATTTCTTTGATCAGTTTATCGATGACCAAAGATGTTTTTGGGTCAAGGCCGGAGTTAGGTTCGTCACAGAACAAGAACTTTGGGTTAAGTACAATGGCTCTTGCAATACCTACTCGTTTCTTCATGCCCCCACTGATTTCAGCAGGATATTTTTTATTTGAACCTGTAAGGTTTACACGGGCCAGAACCTCATCTGCTTTTTCATGTTTTTGTTTGCCGGTTAAGTTTGTAAACATGTCAAGCGGAAACATCACATTTTGCTCCACTGTCATGGAATCGAATAAAGCTGAACCCTGAAAAAGCATTCCAATCTGCTGACGGGTTTGTTTTCTTTCTTCAGCAGACATGGTGGTGAAATTCGCCTCATCATACATAATTTCGCCGTTGTCCGGTTCAAACAAACCAACAATACACTTCATTAAAACAGTTTTTCCGCTTCCGCTTGCGCCAATAATGAGGTTGCATTTACCCGTTTCCAGAACTGCAGAAACATCTTCAATAACCGTTTTATCGCCAAAGCCTTTGTGTATATTTTTTATTTCAATCATGCTGTTATAAAAGAATTGCGGCCAACGCATAGTCGGCTAATAAAATTAAAATACAGCTAACAATAACTGATGTTGTACTTGCTCTTCCAATTTCGAGTGCCCCACCTTGTACATGATAGCCGTAATAAGCAGGCACACTTGAAATAATAAACGCATAAGTGTATGTTTTACTCAAAGCAAAAAATACATTATACGGAATAAAATCTTCCAATAAGCCTTCATTATAAATATCGGCAGGCAAAATGCCTGATAATTCGCCTGCTATTTTACCTCCCCATATTCCAAGAACTGCAGCAAGTACAACGAGGCATGGCACCACTATTAAAGCAGCAAGAATTTTGGGCATTATTAAGTACGCTTTAGTATTAATTCCCATAATTTCAAGTGCATCAATCTGTTCACTTGTACGCATGTTTCCCAGTTCACTTGCAATACGGCTGCCAACCACACCTGCCAGAACAACACAGATTAATGTAGGCGCAAGTTCAAGAATGATATTGTCACGTACAATTACTGCAATTACTGTTTTCGCAATTAAAGGAGAAATTAACTGGTAGGCTGTTTGTACGGCAGTAACAGCACCAAGGAATATGGAAATAATAACAACGATCCCTACAGAACGGATGCCAATTTCATTGCATTGGTGCATCAGCTCTTTCCAGTACATGCGATGGTTTTCCGGTTTTGAAAACATCCCCTTTATCATTAAAAGAAACCTGCCTAAGTGTGTAAAAAAATTCATACTGATAATATCGGTTACTAAAGTATGTAAACTGACGGACTATATTCCGAAACGTGAAGATACAAATTCAGAATAACAACCATTTGCCGGTTGAATAATGAAGCAGAAATAAAAAAAGTTGCTGATAGAAATTACCAGCAACTTTGTATGTGATTATTTAATAATTCCTACGATTTGTTTTTCATCTGTGCATCAACAACGGCAATTAAAGCCATGTTAAAAATTGATCTTACTGAACTGCCCAACTGCAAAACATGAACCGGCTTTTTAAGACCCAGCAAAACAGGGCCAATTGCATCTGCATCACCAACTTGTTCAAGAAGGTTGTATGCAATGTTGCTGCTTGCAAGGTTAGGAAAAATTAGCACATTGGGTTCGCCATTCACCAGTTCGCTAAAGGGGTAATTTTCTTTAAGAATTTCCCTGTCGAATGCTACAATTGGTTGTACTTCACCATCACAAACAAGATTTGGCTCACGCTGCTTTACAATTTCTCTTGCCTTGGCAACGAGTTTAGCTTCGGGTGATGGGCTGCTGCCAAAATTGGAATAACTGAGCATAGCAATACGTGGAGTAATACCAAATGACCGTACTTCCTTAGCCACTAATTGTGTAATATCGGCAAGTTCTTCAGAAGTGGGGTTGAAATTAACTGTTGCATCGGCCAGAAACAGCGGGCCACGCTTTGTAAGCATAATGTACATTCCGGCAATTTTCTTTACATCTTCGTCCATGCCAATAATTTCAAGGGCAGGGTGAATTGTGTCGGAATATTTTCTGCTAAGCCCGCTAATCATTGCATCAGCTTTACCGGTCTCAACCATCATACAACCAAAGTGCGAACGTTCTTTCATGGCTTTGCTTGATTCGTAATGGTTTAATCCTTTCCGCTGGCGTTTCTTAAAATAAATTTCACCAAACTCTTCTCTGGTTGCCTCCAGTTCCTTGATTTTCGGATCAATGATCTGAATGTTTTCAAGATCAATATTGTTAATGTCGGCTATTTCATTAATCTTTCTTTCATCACCAAGCAAAATGGGATACCCCACTCCTTCTTCATACACCAACTGAGCTGCTTTGAGCACTTTTGCATTTTCTGCATCAGCAAATACAATACGTTTCGGATCTTTTCTTGCTTTGTTTCCAATAGCACGCATCAGTTGGTTATCTAAACCAAGGCGTTTGTTTAATTGCACTTCATATTCATCCCAGTTTGTAATCTCATGCTGGGCAACACCGCTTTCTATAGCAGCTTTTGCCACAGCAGGCGCAACATAACTCAACAAGCGGGGATCAAGAGGCTTGGGAATAATGTATGTTGGGCCAAAAGAAATATTCTGGTCATTGTAAGCCATGTTCACAATATCAGGCACAGGCGTTTTTGTTAATTCAGCCAAAGCTTTTACTGCAGCCAGTTTCATGGCTTCGTTAATGGTTGTGGCACGCACATCCAACGCACCACGAAAAATGTATGGAAAGCCAAGTACATTATTAATCTGGTTAGGATAATCACTACGGCCTGTACCCATAATTACATCAGGACGAGCTGATGTTGCATCTTCATACGTAATTTCAGGGTCGGGATTAGCCATTGCAAATACAATGGGATTTGCTGCCATGCTCTGCACCATTTCTTTTGATACCACATTGCCTTTGCTTAACCCTATAAATACATCAGCACCTTTTATTCCTTCAACCAAAGTCATTGGTTCAGAAAAACTGATGAATTCTTTTTTCTGTTCATCAAGATCAGTTCTTTTATGATGAATTAATCCCTTGCTATCGAATACTTTGATGTTTTCTTTTTTTGCACCCAATGCAACATACAACCTGATACATGAAATGGCTGCAGCGCCAGCGCCGTTCACAACTAATTTTACTTTATCAATTTCCTTTCCCTGTATTTCAAGTGCATTTAATAAAGCTGCCGCACTAATAATGGCTGTGCCGTGCTGGTCGTCATGCATTAAAGGAATGTTCATTTCTTCCTTCAGCCTTTTTTCAATAATAAAACATTCGGGGGCTTTAATATCTTCTAAATTAATTCCGCCAAATGTTGGTTCAAGTGCTTTTACAATCTGTATAAATTTTTCGGGGTCTTTTTCATTAATCTCAATATCGTACACATCAATGTCGGCAAAAATTTTAAACAGTACCCCTTTCCCTTCCATAACGGGCTTACCGGCTTCGGGGCCTATATCGCCCAAACCAAGTACTGCTGTTCCGTTACTGATAACCGCTACAAGGTTTCCTTTGGCAGTGTATTTATAAACGTCTTCGGGATTTTTGTGAATTTCCATACATGGAACAGCCACACCTGGCGAATAAGCCAATGAAAGATCGTGTTGTGTTTTGGCTTCTTTTGTTGGTATTACCTGAATTTTTCCGGCCCGGCCTTTGGCATGGTATTCCAGCGCTTCCTGCCTACGCATTTCCTCTTTTGTCATGACAGCTATTTTTTTCTATAAAAAGTTCAGGCAAGTTACGAATATTGAAGAACTGGTTTTTTAGATTGTAAGCAGTAAAAAAAGTGTTTTATATCAGTGGTTAAACATTGTTTGTTTTGTATGGGCTCTCAACAGTTGTTACATTGGCAGGCTTCAGTTCCGGCTGCTGCAGGCTTCGCTTTGCTACGGTACTTGCTTCGCTGCGTACTAAACCCTGCGCATCCGGCAGCCATTCATCACTATTAAAAAGAACAATAAGGTTTTAAAAACCTTATTGTTCTAAAAAATCTTCGTGCTACTTTGTGTCTTTCAGTCTTTGTGGCAAAAATCCCTCAACTCTAATCTATTTCAACCTGGTTGTGCAGTAATGAATTAAAATCATCTCTCTTTCTGATAAGGTGTGCTTTGCCATCTTTCACCAATACTTCAGCAGGTTTGTATCTTGAATTGTAATTACTGCTCATTTCAAAACCATACGCACCTGCATTATGGATAGCAAGATAATCGCTTTCTCTTACTTCATTTAACAGACGGTCGCTTGCAAACGTGTCTGTTTCGCAGATATAACCTGTAACCATATAATATTTTTTCTCCCCGTCAGGATTTGAAAGATTGGTGATGTAGTGATATGCATCATACATCATCGGGCGAATTAAATGGTTAAGCCCTGTGTTGATACCAACAATTGTAATGTCGCTGTTTTGTTTAATTACATTCACTTTCGCAATAAGGTAACCACATTCACTCACAAGAAATTTACCCGGCTCAAACCATACTTGTAATTTTTTTTCAGTTGCAGATGGATGAGCATCCAATGTTTCTTTCAGCTTCTGCCCCAGTGTAGCAATGTCTGTTTCTTTTTCATTGTTATGATACGGCACTTTAAAACCACCGCCAAGATCAATCACTTCCAGTTCTGGGAAATGCGGAATCAGATCAAACAATACTTCAATGCCTTTAATAAACACTTCGGCTTCTTTAATATCGCTTCCTGTGTGCAGGTGTAAAGTGCGGATGAAAATGTTTTGTTCTTTTACAATGCGTTTCAGTTCATCCAGTTGTTCAACAGGAATACCGAATTTACTTTTGTTATGACCTGTTGAAATTTTAATATTTCCCCCGGCCATAATATTTGGACGTACACGCACACCAACAGGATAGCTATGGCCATATTTTCTGCCAAACTTTTCAAGATTTGATAAACTGTCGATGTTAATATGCACACCTGCTGCAACAGCTTCTTCAATTTCATCAAAAGCAATACCGTTGCTGGTGTACAGAATATTTACAGGGGCAAAACCTGCATGCAGTGCCAGCTTTACTTCGTTAATGCTGCTGCAATCAACATTACAGCCAATGCTGTTGATGTATTTCAGCACACTCACATTGGTTAAAGCCTTACAGGCATAAAATATTCTTGTGTTTAATGAAGCAAAACCACTTGCCAGTTTTTCGTACTGCGTTTTAATTTTTTCTGCATGATAAACATATACAGGTGTGCCGTATTGCTCTGCAATTTGTATTAACTGATCTTTTGTTATTGACGTTTCCATGTTTCGATTTCAGATTTCGGTCGGGGCGCTTACTGCACCTGAGCCATTTCATTTTTTATAAGAAAAAAAGCCGCATCAGCGGCTTTTAAATAGTTTATTCATAAATCAGGCCTGCTGTTCTGATTCATTTTTTTCATCATCCTGTTTCTTCTCTTCTTCTACAATATCTTCATCATTTACAGATTCATCTGTTGAATCTTCCAGTTCAGGCGATTCTTCATCTGCTGCTGCTTCCAGATCAACAGGTTCCGCATCGGCCACCTCATCTACTGTTTCAGTGGGTTCTTCTGCAACTTCTCCTTCGTTTGAAATTTCGGATACTTCTTCAACGCTTACTTCAATTTCTTCAACAGCTTGTTCAACCAAATCACCATTTTCAGTTACAACCAATGCTTCACTTGAAGTGAGTTCCTGCTCTTCATCGCCGGGAATTTGTAATGTGTCGCTTTGCACACCTGTTGGCTCAATCAGTTCATCAGCCACCACTTCTTTAATCTTTGGTAGATCTTCCGGTGAGTTAATACCGAAGTAATCCATAAACGAACGTGACGTACCGTAAACCAATGGATGTCCGGGCATTTTTTCATTACGGCCAAGAATTACAATCAGTTCTTTTTCCAGCAATTTCTGTACAGCATAATCGCAGTTTACTCCACGTATTGCTTCCATTTCGCCTTTGGTAATAGGTTGCTTGTAGGCTATGATTGAAAGAGTTTCCAGTGCCGCAGTGCTTAAGCGCTTGAGGAATTTATCGCCGTTGATCTGTGCTACAGTTTTATGATATTCTTTTTTGGTAAGGAACTGCCAGCCGCCACCACTTTCTCTTACCTCAAACGGGTAAAATTCAGAAGCATATTTTTCTTTAATTGCTTCCACGGAAGCTTCAGCCTGGTCAAGTGTTGCACGGTCTTCAATAAAGCCCAGTGCATTATTCACCATATCACACAACTCCAATGTTGTGAGTGGCCTTTCTGCAGAAAATATCAGCGCTTCAATATGTGGGATAATTACACTTAATTCCATTTGAATTCAATCGTTTAAAGTTGAAGGTTTAAGGTTTAAAGGTTGACAAAACTAGAAACCTTAAACTTTAAACAGTTTAACCATTTAATGCTGCTGCACCACTTACAATTTCAGTCAATTCAGTTGTAATGGCAGCCTGGCGTGCACGGTTGTAGCTGATGCGTAATGAACGAAGTAACTCGTTTGCATTATCGCTTGCTTTGTCCATAGCTGTCATTCTTGCGCCATGTTCAGAAGCGTTTGCATCAAGTACCGCTTTAAATAATTGTGTATTGAGAATTTTAGGCATTAATTCAGTAATTAATGCTTCTTTGTTTGGCTCAAAAATAAAATCGGCTTTTGTTTTGCTTCCTTCTTTCTTTTCCACTTTTGGAATGGGAAGAAAGCGTTCCAGTTTGAAATTTTGTGTTGCAGCATTTTTAAACTGGCTGTACACCAGTTCAACCACATCAAATTCTCCGCTTATAAAAGCTGCCATTGCGGCACCAGAAGCCTGCTGAACTGTTTCAAATGAAAGGTGATGGAAAATATCTCTGTACTCTTCATTGGTTTTATAGCCTGTGCGTTGCATAGTTTCGCCGCCTTTTTTACCAATGCCCCAAATGGTTACATTCCCTTTCTGATTTTGTTCTGCATATTGTTCTGTAATGGTTTGTCGGGCCAGCTTAACAAGGTTTGCATTATAGCCGCCGCATAATCCACGGTCGCTTGTGATTAAAATAACCAATACTTTATTTACCGGACGTTCAGTTGCCAGTTTCATGCTTACATCGCCATCGCTGTTACTTACAATGTTGCTCAGCATTTCCTGTAGCTTTTGAGCATAAGGGCGCATCTGAATAATAGCATCCTGTGCTTTACGCAGTTTGGCAGCACTCACCATTTTCATGGCTTTAGTAATCTGTTGCGTGCTTTGTACGCTTTTAATCCTGTTACGAACTTCTTTTAATTGTCCGGGCATGGTTTACACGTTTATTTTCAGGCGGCAAAGGTAAAGGAAAGCACCTGAAAACAGTCAATCAGGACATAATTTGTGGAAAAGGAAAAAGGGGAGGAAAAAAATGCTGTTTTGGATCAGAAAAAAGGGGCTGAAAGTATGGTTCAATACAGATGTTAGCTTATTCCGGTTGGGCTGTTTGGTAAGGCCCGAATGCTTTAAGTATGCTTTATCTATGCTTTAAGGTGGGAGTATCCTGCCTTTAGCAACGAAGGATGATGGGAGAGATTGACGGGTAAACAGCCCCCTGAAGGTTTTAAAACCTTCAGGGGGTATTCTTTATTGCTTTTCGTTTTGCTTGCGCAGGTATTTGGTGAGAATCACAATGGTTTGTCCCTCAATTTTTCCTTCAATCTGTTCGGTATTATCGGCCACAAGTCGGATATTTTTCACCACTGTTCCCAAACGGGCATTGAGGGTTGAGCCTTTTACATCCAGCGATTTGGTGAGTACAACTGTATCGCCGTTTTGCAAAATGGCACCATTGCAATCACGATGCAGATCGACTGATCCGTCGTTTTCATGATCTCCGGTTGCTTTGGCCCAGGCAAGTGTTTCATCGGTGAGATAAAGCATGTCGAGGTTATCGGCTGCCCAGCTTTCGTTGCGCAGGCGGTTCAGCATGCGCCATGCAAGCACCTGAACGGCGGGTACTTCGCTCCACATACTTTCAGTTAAACAATGCCAGTGTTGCTGATCGAGTTCAGCTTTTTTTTTCAACCTGTGCCAGACAGTTGCTGCAAAGCAGGGCACTGTTTTCGGCATTTGACTGGTCCTGTGGTGGTACTTCATAAACCGACAGGTCTTGTTGAGATTTACACAATTCGCAATAGTTGCCGCTACGGGAACGGATCACATCTTCGAGTTTCATAATCTTTGTTTAAAGGGCGGCGAAGGTAAGTTTTTTACACCTGACTGAATTTTTATCCTTTCATATGAGCAATTGATGCAAATAGTTTCGGGTTTATTTTATTTCTCCTTTATCAAAAATGTCCAGGGCTTCTTTATCGTCAAACTTTATTATTTCTTCACGAAGTCTTTTCTTCAATGCATTCTGAATGACCAAGTATTTTTGATTGTTGTAAATATTTTTTAGCTGGTGCGGATCTTTTTTCAGATCAAACAACTCCCAGCTTTCAACACCATGATAAAAACGTATGAGGAGATAATCATTCGTTCTCAATCCAAAGTGAGGTGATACTTTATGTGGCTCGGGGTATTCATAATAATGATAATAAAAAGCATCTCTCCATCCGGTAATTTTTTTATTTGTTAGCAATGGAAGAACTGAAGTTCCCTGAACTTCAGCAGGCGGCTTTATGCCTGCAATATCCAGTACAGTAGAAGCCCAGTCGATATTTGATACAATCTGGTTTACAACCGATCCTGGCTTTATTACTCCGGGATAACGCATGAGGAATGCAGTTTTCAGCGACTCGTCATAAATAAAGCGTTTATCAAACCAGCCATGTTCGCCAAGATAAAATCCCTGGTCGGAAGCATAAATAACAATTGTATTGCTGCTCAGGCCTGCACTGTCGAGATAGTTGAGTATGCGCCCAATATTTCTGTCTAACGATTTTGCAGTTGAATAATAGTCTCGCATATAGCGTTGAAACTTCCATTCAGTGAGAGCTTTGCCTGAAAACTTTTTCTGATCAAATTCATTCGTGATTTTGTCGTAATAGTTTTGATAGGCTTGCTGTTGTTCAGGTTTTAACCTTTTGGCAAAGAAATCAGGTTTTGCTTTGTTGTAGATGAATGATCGGTGTATTTTCAGATCGTATTGCAATGTCATTGTTTTTTCAATGCTCATATCCTGTTGTTGAGCTGCCGGTCTGTTGTTGTACGTATCGTAAAATGTTGATGGTAACTTAAACTGAATCTGATCATAAGCACCAAGATCAGGAATATCGGGCAACCATTCACGATGCGTTGCCTTTTCGCCAACAACAGCAAAAAAAGGTTTGCTTGTATCTCTTATCTGTAACCAGTTAAATAAAAAATCTGTTATTAAATTTGTTACATACCCGGTATAGCGAACAGTATCATTCTTGGTATTTATAAAATCAGGATTTACATATTGTCCCTGTCCCGGAAGAATATTGAAATAGTTAAACCCAATTGGAAGGCTGCCCAGATGCAACTTGCCAATCCAGGCTGTTTGATAACCGTTTTGCCGCAACAGTTGTGGGAACGTAAACTGATTTACATCGAATTTTTGCTCGTTTCTTGGATAGCCGTTTTTATGACTGTATTTCCCTGTTAAAAAAGTTGCCCGGCTTGGCCCGCAAATTGAATTTGTTACAAATGTATTGGTGAACATTGCTCCTTCATGTGCAAGCCGGTCGATGTTTGGAGTTTGTACCTGTGTATTACCGTAAGCACCAATTGCCTGGTATGCATGATCGTCAGACAGAATAAAAATGATATTCGGCTTCTTACTTTGAGCCTGTGCAACTATTGAAGTTAGCAGAATAGTAATCCCCGATAAAATAACACGTAAGATCATAAAGCTATATTTTGTTTACTCTGCTTCAGCCTAAATGAAAAAATTGTTGAAAATAGTTGTGATACAAAACGAATTATAAAGTTAGTGTTTTGAAGATGTGGAAAGATGTTTGGATAATTGATTTCATTAAAAATAAAAAAGGCAGTTCCGGTGAACTGCCTTTTTTATTCGTAATTTTTAAAATCAGTCTTTAACCGCAGCAATACCAGGAAGCGTTTTTCCTTCAAAGAATTCAAGCATTGCACCGCCACCGGTTGAAATGTAGCTTACTTTATCAGTAAAGCCAAAATCATTAACTGCAGCTACACTGTCGCCGCCGCCAACAAGGCTGAAGGCTCCTTTGCCTGTAGCATCAGCAACAGCCTGGGCAACAGCAATAGTACCTTTCTGGAATTTTTCCATTTCAAAAACTCCCATTGGTCCGTTCCATAAAATGGTTTTTGATTTGCTTAAAACTTCGGTAAATAGTTTAGTTGCATCGGGGCCAATATCCAAACCCATCCAGCCCGAAGGAATCTGATTGCTTGGTGCTACGGCGGTATTTGCATCGGCAGCAAATTTGTCTGCAATCACTGAATCAGCAGGAAGATGAATGCTCACTCCCTTTTGTTTTGCTTTTTCCAGAATTGTTTTTGCTGTTTCAATTCTGTCTTCTTCACAAAGTGAACTTCCAATTTCGCCACCCATTGCTTTCATAAATGTATAAGCCATACCACCACCAATAATAATATCAGTTGCACGTTCAAGCAGGTTTTCAAGAATGAGAATTTTATCGCTCACTTTTGCACCACCAATTATAGCAGTAAATGGTTTTTCTGCATTTAATAAAACTTTTTCACCGGCGGCAACTTCTCCTTCCATCAGCAAGCCAAACATTTTCTTTTCAGCGGGAAAGAATTTTGCAATAACAGCAGTTGAAGCATGTGCTCTGTGGGCAGTACCAAATGCATCGTTTACATATACATCACCAAGTTTGGCTAATTTGGCGGCAAACTCTTCGTTTCCTTTTTCTTCTTCTTTATAAAAACGCAGGTTTTCCAGAAGCAGTACTTCACCCGGCTTCAGCATTGAAGCTGTAAGGTAAGCCTGCTCGCCAATACAATCATTGGCAAATAAAACCGGTGTATTGCCACCAAGCAATTCGCCAAGATGAGTTATAAGGTGTTTTAACGAAGATTTTTCTTCAGGGCCTTCTTTTGGACGACCGAGGTGACTCATCAGAATTACACTGCCGCCATCAGCCAGTATTTTCTTAATGGTTGGCATTGCTGCCTTCATTCTTGTATCGTCAGTAATAGCTCTTGTTTCTTTGTCAAGTGGTACATTAAAATCAACACGGATCAGTGCTTTCTGTCCGGCGAAATTGTAGTTTGAAAATTTACTCATAAAACGATATTTATTCAGTGATTGTTAAGCCAAACGAAGTTATTACATGTTTAATAACAGCGGTTGGTAATTATTTTTTTATTTCATTCAGTAATTGATCTACGCAATTAATGTTTCTGCTCAAGTCATCTTTTCCTTCAATTTTTGTTTTCATCAATGCTCCGCCAATAAGTTTGTAAGCATCCACTGCCTGGCTTTCGTTAAAAAAACAATTGTACCAGTCGTACAGTTCGTTGGCGTAAGCCATACTCACTTTATTACTGTAAAATTTTAGAGGCTTCGGATACCATCTTCCTCCGGCATCGTCAAAATTATTGTCTTTGGCGTGAGTATAAAGTGCTTTCAAAAAGCCGAGATAAGCAATAGTACGCTGTTTAACCTGCTGCTGTGTTTCAGGCTGCAACGGTTTTTGTCTCCAGGCGTTTGATGCTTTACTGTATGGATCAAAGGATGACTGGTTTGTAACAGACTGCACCTGGATTACTTCGTCGGGGTTTTGTGTATCAGGTGGATATTGATGATAAAAGCTGAATGTTATTTTTTTATCAGGCGAGGTTTGATCAATTAAATAACGTTGAGAAAGTTCCTCATTTTTAATATCAGGACTTAATACTATCAGCTTCTTTTGCGCATCAAACTTCCAGGTTCCCTGTTCAAACAAAAGATCGGCACATAAGGTGTAAGTACTATCGGGATAAAAACGGAGAACATACACATCCAGTTTATTGGTATTGTTGACTTTTTTATCTTTTGTATTATATGCAACATACCATTCGCTGTTTTGCGGATCTTTTCTTTCTGAAGCAGATGTTGAATTATTATTACAGGCAAATAATAATAAAAAAGGGATACTCCATACGAAGTATCCCTTTAAAATTTTATTATTTGCAGTCATGATTATTTAATCAGTTTTGCAAAATAGTGCAGAGTGCGAACAAGCTGGCTAACGTAGCTCATTTCGTTATCGTACCATGAAATTGTACGAACAAGCTGAGTGTCACCTACTGTCTGTACTCTTGTTTGCGTTGCATCAAACAAAGAACCGAAGCTCATGCCAATAATATCGCTGCTTACAATTTCATCTTCAGTATAACCGTAGCTTTCATTAGCTGCAGCTTTCATTGCTTCGTTAATTTCTTCTTTTGTAACTTTTTTGCCAAGAACTGCAGTTAATTCAGTTAATGAACCGGTTAAAGTTGGAACACGTTGAGCACTGCCATCTAATTTTCCTTTCAGATTAGGTAAAACCAGCCCGATTGCTTTTGCGGCACCTGTGCTGTTAGGAACAATGTTCTGAGCTGCTGCACGGGCACGACGCAGGTCACCTTTTGCATGAGGAGCATCCTGTGTGTTCTGATCGTTTGTATAAGCGTGGATGGTTGTCATTAAACCATTTACAATTCCACCGAATTTTTCATCAAGAACCTGAGCCATTGGAGCCAGACAGTTAGTTGTACAACTTGCACAACTGATTACTGTTTCGCTACCATCAAGAATATTATGGTTTACATTAAATACAACTGTTTTAAGATCGCCAGTTGCGGGAGCGCTGATAACTACTTTCTTTGCACCGGCAGCTAAGTGAGCTTCAGCTTTTGTTTTATCGGTAAAGAAACCTGTACATTCCAGAACCACATCCACATCATGTGATGCCCAGGGAATTTGTGAAGGATCTTTCTGTGCATAAATCTTTACTTCATCTCCATTAACTATAATTGAGTTTTCGGTACTTTTTACATCAGCATCAAAACGCCCCTGTGCGGTATCATACTTCAACAGATGGCCTAATACCTTGGGCGATGTAAGATCATTGATTGCAACTACATCAATGCCCTCCATTTTATATATCTGGCGGTAAACTAAACGTCCGATTCTGCCAAAACCATTAATTGCTACTTTAACTGTACTCATAGTAAAATTTTTAGGGGTTTTAAAAATGCGGAGCGAAGTTAATCAGTTTAGAGATAAAGTTTGTTAGTTTTTGTGCTGATATATGGCATATACAGTGCTAATTAATCTCATTTCTTTCCGCCTTTTTGCTCCAGCAATCATTTTCAAAACTTCATATGGCAAACCTTTAAAAAGAAACTTAAGAGTAATTTTCAAAATTGTTTGGCAGGAAACATACCTACACCTATCTTTGCCGTCCCAAAAAATAAGCGCCGCGTTGGTCAAGGGGTTAAGACGCCTCCCTTTCACGGAGGAATCACGGGTTCGAATCCCGTACGTGGTACAAAAAAATCCTGCTTTTTAGCAGGATTTTTTTATTCTCGCTATCTTTTTTTATTTTTTTCCCTTCCTTCTAAAGTATTTTTTCAGAAAATTGATTCGTGGTTTGTTTGATTTTCAACTACTTGAATCTGTAAAATTACCATATCGTAAAAAAACTTATTCTGAATCGTAGAAATACTATTGCTTATGATAAATTCTCGGTGCATCTTTGCACCACTAAAGGGAAATCATTAGCAACAGCAAATACTTTCCCGTCTGCAAATAAGCAGTTTTAAAGTCCTCTCTCCAGAAAATCCCCGTATTCGTCCTTATTAAAACAATGTATATGCCTTATTTATCAACAGTAAACAGAACTGTAAAAATTTTTACGGTTATTTTTTCTCTTATCCTTTTTTCACAAGTAAGTTTTGCCCAGTTATCGTTTAATAGTCCTGTTCTTGTTAGTGGAACTGACCTACAGGAAGGTGCTGTTTACCGCTATAATAATGTAATAGGCGGTGTGAATGCGTATGTAAAAATTGACAGTATTGTGAATGGTGGTCGTATTATGCGAATTGATGATAACCAGGTGGGGATTGCAAGTGGTTTTCAGCCTTCCTTTCAGCCAGGCAATATTGGAACCTCATACGTAGTTTTTTCAATAGATTTCGTAAGTAGCCAAACCGGTACAGCTTTTTATTTTGGAGCTTTGAACAGTAATATTCTTGATATCGACGGTAATAATTCTGTTAAAGAATTTGCTGAATTTTCAGCTCCTGCTGCAGCGGGCTTTTATTTATCAAATGCACCACAGATTAACATCAAAAACAGTGCAAACAAAACATACATCCGTAATATTTCTGGAATTGCCAAGGGAAATATTGATACTTCTGCGAAAGAAGTAATGAGCCAGGTTACCAATGGTTATGTTTCTTCGGTTAAAGTAAAGTTTGGTGCAATTACTGAAAATAATTCTAACGGCGTTCGTCAGTATAGTCTTTTAATTAAGAATTATGCTATGAGTACTCCATTGCCTGTTACTCTTACAAGTTTTCAGGCGTTATTAAAAAATAACAACAGTGAGCTTGTATGGTCAACAACCAGCCACACAAACTTCAGCCATTTTGTAATAGAAAAAAGTACAAATGGAAAAGACTTTTCTGATGCTGGGGTGATGTTTGCAGATGCTAATTCGGACGCTTCCTATACTTTTAACTATTCTTATAAAGATAATCTTCAGAATAATACATCCTCAGTAGTGTACTACAGGTTAAAGATGGTGGATATTGACGGGAAATATTCGTATTCAGAAATAAGAATGATTCGCCTTTCAGCTAACGATACAAAAATCAAGCTTTCTACTTTCCCTAACCCTGTAACAAATGAAGTGCGTGTAATGATTCCGGCAGAATGGCAGGAAAAACAGGTTGTTTATGAGGTTTACAACTCAAACGGGCTGCTTGTTAAGCGTGTGAACAATACAAAAGCTGCACAGATACAGCAAATTAATGTTCAGGATCTAAACGGAGGAACTTATATTGTTAAAGTAAGTAACGGTGCCGAAACATCATCATCTAAAATTATTAAAGCAAATTAGTTTATTATAAGTACGGATCAGGTTGCTGACAAAGAATTCCAAACACCTTTTTTAAACAGCTAATCGCTTTACCCAAAACCCGCATGGGTTTTTAAGCAACCCCGGACTAAGTGCCGGGGTTTTCTTATTACAGTTAAATACCTATTTCGAAATGTCTTTCAGGAATTGTAATGTCTTTAAACCCTTTTTTGAACAACCGCTTTTCAAAAGCTACCTGTACATTATACTCCCCATGTACCAGGAAAAGTTTTTCTACCTGTTGAGGATTCTGGCAGGCAAGCCATTGGCTCATATCTTCATAATCGCCATGCGCACTCATGCTTTTTATTTGCCCTATTTCAGCATGTACTTCTTTTTCTACTCCAAATATTTTTACTTCTTTTCTTCCTTCAAGTAATTTACCTCCGAGTGAATGTGGTTCGCAATAACCGGTTAGCAATATTGTATTGCGGCTGTTTTCAATTGCGTTATTGATGTGATGTTTAACTCTTCCTGCATCTGCCATTCCGCTGGCGCTGATGACAACAT
Organism: Chitinophagaceae bacterium UBA1953; assembly: GCA_002336115.1. Classification (GTDB taxonomy): domain Bacteria; phylum Bacteroidota; class Bacteroidia; order Chitinophagales; family Chitinophagaceae; genus Lacibacter. Next base: position 20,028 of record DDEN01000041.1, on the reverse strand, counting down.
AAGGTCCACGCCTGAAATTGAGCAGTTTCGATTCGTCAACTGTTTTTATATATCTCAAACCCTTAAAAGCAAAAGGGTCACTGTCACTTTCAAGCACTTTTTGTATCCGGCTGTTAAAAAGTTTAGGAAAGCTTTTTACTATTTGTGTTGCCTCAATACTTAACGGACTGTCAACAAAGTAATCCAGATCAGGTAGGCGTTTTTCGAGCTCAAGCTGGTTGAGGTCGAATAAAATTTCCTGTGTTCTTCCAACGCTAAATGCAGGTATAATAAGTTTTCCTTTTTTCTCCAGGCATGCTTTAATAATCCATTGCAATAACTGGTCGGGGCTTGAGGCTGCATTATCGTGCAGGCTGTTGCCATAGGTTGATTCCATTACAATTACATCGGCCTGTGGAAATTCCTGTGGCGATTTTAAAATCACATCCCTGTAACGGCCAATATCACCCGAAAAGGTAATTCCCTTGGTTTTTCCATTCTCAGTTATTTTAAGGTGAACGCATGCGCTGCCAATTATATGCCCTGCATCAGTAAACATGGCTTCAATATTTTCATCAATACTGAACCATTCTCCATATTCTGCATTCACAAAATGGCCGGTTACATTTTTTGCGTCTTCAATAGTGTACAACGGTTTCAAATAGGGTAAGCCTTCATTAGCTCTGCGTTTGTTTTCATATTTTACGTCATCCTGCTGAATTTCTGCACTGTCTTCAAGCAGAACCTCTGTCAGTTTTTGTGTAGCGGGTGTGCAATAAATTTTTCCCTGGAAGCCATCACTTACAAGTTTGGGGATGAGCCCGCTGTGATCAATGTGAGCATGACTTAAAATCATGTAATTAATTTCAGAAGGAATAAAGCCCCATTCCCTGTTGAGAGAATCAGTGTTCTTTCCCATACCCTGGAACATGCCACAATCAAGCAAAAGTTTTTTCCCGTTTGAAAGAGAAATGACATGTTTACTTCCTGTTACTGTTCTTGCGGCTCCGTGAAATGCTATTTTCATATGCTATTTTTTTATTTGTTTTCAGATACATGACAGCCTCGGAAAAAATCGTAGAGTAGTAATAAATTTTCTATGATTTTTCCTGTTCTTTCATGATAAAACTTGATGTAACAATTGAATGTTCAGCAATCTTCAATTAAAAATAATCATTGATTTCTTTTTGCCTTAAAAGACCATGTTAAATAAAATTCAGCAATAAGTTCACCGGCTTTGTTTCTGCCAACTGATTTCGCTCTGAATGTTTTTGCTTCACCTGTTGCAATGGTTTCATCAACCACCTGTTCAATTGTTTTGCCATCTTCACAAACAAATGTGGTAACATCAGTTGCTTTCTTAAAATAACTTGCCTCAAGATTTATAACCAGCATAGAAACTGATGGTTTTCTTCCTGTAACCTGCATTAATGCCAGTACTCCGGTACTCATTTCTGCGGCCATAGCGAGGCAGGCAAAATAAGTTGAGCGAAACGGGTTTTGCGAAAACCATTTGTAAGGAACACGAACTTCGCATTTTTCACCTGTAAGTGATGTTATTCTTACACCGCTGAAAAAAGCAGAAGGTAACTTCAGCAGCAAAAACATCCTGCTTTTAATCGGGTGTGCCATTTGCTGAATAAATTCAGATGATGCCGGGTTCATTTTTATAAATTATGGTAAGTCAATCTTAAAACTCTCAGCATGTTTCTTATTTCGTTATTTCCACAATACAAGCCACTACATCATTAGAGTCGCCAGTAACATCAAAACGCATGGCACCTTTTCCTGTGGACGAATAGCGAACATTGCGAATAAGCGATGAACCTAAAGCGTTGTTTATTCTTGTTCCATAATCGGCTGAAGGGTTTGCACTCATCTGCCGATTGAGTGCATGCCAGTTTAATTCTTTCTTACTGATAACAACAGCTATTACATCACGATTTCCTAAACTGTCGGGTGTCATGCTTTTATCTTTCGGAAATAAACGATAGCCGGTAATTCCGCAGAAAGGTGAATATTTGGTTTTTGTTGGGTCATCGGTTCTTGGATAAGGAAACAACGTATAACTTGTTCCATCGGTTTCTTTTCCAAAAACATAAACATAACAATCAGTGCTGTTTTTTATTTCCATTTTAAATTTTGTGCCTGCACGAACAGGAGCCGTTGTTTCAAACCTGTTACCACTTCCTGTACGCAACGGAATATTGTCTTTGGCAACTGTTTTCTTTCCATCGTATTCCACTCTCACCAATCCAATTTCACATGCAAACTGCTGAACACCGGCATTGCCAGCATACATAGGGTTTACACCATAAGCTTCTCTTACAAAATATTTAAAATCGTTGTAACGAACCCATGCAAAACCATTATTGCCCCATTCCTGTCCCCAACTATTCATTAATAAAAATGAGCCGCCATATTTCTTATCATCATAGCCTACAACACACATTGCATGGCCGCCAAATCCCATCATGCTTTTATCGCCACTTGCAGGAACCCATAAATCCTGGCCCATCATCGGTTGCATAAAACTTTGTCCAACCATCATACCAATTACTACCGGTGCTCCTTGTGCTAAGTTTTCTCTTATTGCACGCAGGTCAATTGCATCATTCCTGTCGCCTGCACTTAAACGGTTAAATCCACGCATGCGGAATTGCAAAGCTTCCTGCTGTAGTTGATTATTTGGCTGACTTGAACATTCCTGATCGGTGTAAGGAAATTCATTATACGGAACACCGCCTTTTTTTGCCATAAATTCCATTGCTCTTTCAACATAAGAACCCTGACATCCATCCAAGCCAATCTGGTTGTACATAAACGATGGAGAGAAGGCAACTTCATTTGGTTGCTTTCCTGTTTTTGTGGCTTCTAAAATTGTATGTGCAGCGTAAGCACTGCTCCATGCAACACAGGAGCCCTGCGATCCCTGGTTTTGCGGGGTAGGGCAGAAACGTTGCAGGTTAGCAGCTTCAGGCAAAGGATTCTTACCGTCATCATCAGAAAGTGATTCATATATTTCTGCTTTTTCAAACTCTTTGGGGTCTAACATGCCGCCGGTTGTTAGTCCGGAAATGTCACTCATATTACAACCTGTACGGCTGAAAAAGAAATAAGCACCTGCTGCGAGTACAAGCAAGATAATAATTCCTTTTCCACCACCGCCACCTCTTCCTCTTCCAAATAAACTCAAGAGCAATGGTAAGAGGCTAAGTAATCCACCACCACTTCCACCGCCTGGACCAATGGGAAAATTTCCACCACCGCCACCAGAGTTATCATTGTTGTATTGTTCCTGTTGATCTTGTGGATCATCTGTCATTCGGATAGGCATAGAAAATGTTTTTAGTGCTGATTAAATGTATGACAATTTTTTATGTGTTTGAAAGATGACCTAAATAACAGAATAGTTGTCAGTCACATATGAGTTAAAGAAAAATAAATAGGGGGAATGATACTTATAAAAAAGAAAAGGGAAATGCTTTACATCTCCCTTTTCCTGATTTTTTTGTTTGATTATGGTCGAACAGAAACTCCTATCCACGCCATCATTGCCATACCTGTTTCAATTGCATTTTCATCAATATTAAAAGTAGGCGTATGCACGCCACTGTTAATACCTTTTTCATTATTCATTACACCCAGACGGTAAAAGCATCCGGGAATCTGTTGTGTATAATAACCAAAGTCTTCAGCACCCATGCGTAATTCAGTTTCTTCAACATGCGCATCTCCAATCATTTCAACTGCTGTTGCTCTTACCTGTTCATTCAATACTTCATTATTGTAAACTGAAGGATAACCAACATCAATTAATAAATCAATAGAACCACCCATGCTCTCAACAAGCAGCGTTGCATTTCTGCGAATAAGTTCATGGGCTTTAAAGCGCCATTCTTCATCCATTGCACGGAAGGTTCCCATTAACTTTACTTCATTCGGTATTACATTGGTTGTTGTACCGGCATTAAATGCTGTTATAGATAATACAGATGGGTTATGCGGATTAAGATTGCGGCTGATGATTTGCTGCAGGCTCACTACTAAATGTGAAGCAATTAAAATGGGATCAATTGCCAGGTGCGGCGATGCTGCATGACCTCCCTTTCCCCTCACCGTTATGTATAACTCGTCTGCACTGGCCATTACTTTACCACTACGAAAGCTTAGCTGGCCAATCTGCAAACCGGGATGAACATGCAACCCGATAATGGCCTGGGGTTTTGGATTTTCCAGTACACCTTCTTTAATCATAATACTTGCGCCACCCGGATTTTTCTCTTCGCCGGGTTGAAAAACAAGCTTTACGGTTCCTTCCCATTCACTTTTTAATTCATTCAGAATTTTTGCTGCACCGAGCAGGCAGGTTGTATGTGCATCATGCCCGCAAGCATGCATTACACCGGGCTTTGTTGACTTATAGGGGACATTATTTTCTTCCAATATTGGTAACGCATCCATATCGGCACGAAGGGCAATGATTCTGGAAGATGGATTTTTTCCTTCAATCAGCCCAACAACACCTGTTTCGGCCATTATAACAAAAGGAATGCCCCATTCGGTTAATTTACTCTGAACAAACTTTGACGTTTCAAATTCCTTGTAACTGAGTTCGGGATTGGCATGAAGATGATGGCGTACTGCAATAAACTCTTCTTTATATTTTTTTGCCAGAGATTGTATATTTTCCTTGAGCATATCCACAAAAATACAAAAGAGCGGCAAAGGATAACTGCCGGTTTATTTTAAATCGTCTTTATCTTTTTCCGGTTTTGTTTCAATATCACTTGGTATAACAAAAACTCCTGTTGGAAACATACGTGCAAGCTGACGTTTTAAATCATCAGCATCTTTTTTCTCAACAAAGTTGCCAATACGTATTTTAAAATAAGGTGCCTGATACATTAAGTAAGTTTTATGCTCCGGAAATTGTGAAAGAAGTTTCGATTTTGCTGCCAGCGCCTGATTGCGGTCGTTTGTGTTAAGGACCTGAATTCGATAACCTTTTGTTGGTTTTTTTGAATCAACAGCTTTCTTGTTAATCTCTGCTTTCTTTTTTACAAGAATATCATAACGACTGTCTTTTGTTACATAAACAAAGCTGTTAACAGTATCTCTTGTCATCTGTGCATTTACAGAAACAGCAAAACAAATTATTCCAACAATCAGGACAAGCTTTTTCATCGATCTGTATTTATTTAATTTATTGCGGTTGTTTTTCAGAATCAACATTCAAAAATCGGGTTATGGCTGGTGCATGCTTTCCTTAACAATATTCACACTTGCGCTGCAACCTAATCTGTCGGCTCCGGCTTCAACCAATTGCTTTGCAAATTCATACGTCCGTATTCCGCCTGATGCTTTAATTTTTATTTCAGACGGCAAATGCTTCCTCATCAGTTGCACAGCTTCGAGAGTTGCCCCTTTTTCTGCATACCCGGTTGATGTTTTTACAAAATCTGCGCCAAGTTCTGCGTAAATCTCACAACACCTGATAATTTCATCATCAGTTAACACGCCGCTCTCAATAATCATTTTTACATGCTTCTCTTTTTGATGAGCCATCGGGATAAGAACTTCACCTTCGTGCTTCAGAAAATTCCAGTCGCCATTTTTAATGGCAGAAATATTCACCACATAGTCCAGTTCTTCCGCACCATCTACAATGGCCAGTAATGTTTCTGTTACTTTAGCTTCAATGGCTGAATAGCCAAACGGAAAGCCAATAACGGTAGCAGTTTTTACACCTGAACCGGAAGTAAGCCCCTTTGCAAACTTTACAAACGGAGGCGGCACACATACCGCAGCAAATTTGTACATCGTTGCTTCTGTGCAAAGCAGTTCAATATCACTAACAAGGGTAGTAGGCTTTAAAATAGTATGATCGATATAAGATGCAATATTCATAAAATGCGTTTTTATATTTTCTTCTGTAAGGACAAATGTAAATGTTAAGTTTTATTAACGATGATACCTGCACAGATAAAAAAGCCTCCGGTTGGAGGCTTATAATCAGGATTCTTTTCCGTGGCAGTTTTTATATTTCTTTCCGCTTCCGCAAGGGCAAGGATCATTTCGTCCAATCTTTGGACCTGCAATTACAGGTTCCTGTTTTACATTGGCAGAAGGATCATAATAATCAGGTGTTTCCATCAGATCATTATTATTGCCTGAAGCAACTAACTCATCTTTTTTCTGCCGCAGTTTACTCATATCGGTTTTCTGCTGGCGGCCTTCACGTATCTGTCCGCTGTTATTTTCTTCTACAGGCAGCCCTGCATGTGCAAGAAAGGAAACAATGTTTTTATTAATATCGCTGTTCATTTGCTCAAACAACGTATATGCTTCCACTTTGTAAATTACCAGCGGGTCTTTCTGTTCGTAGGTTGCATTTTGTACAGATGTACGCAGATCATCCATTGCACGTAAGTGTTCTTTCCATGCTTCATCAATAAATGCAAGTGTGGCGGTACGTTCCAGTGAACTTACCAGTTCCTGCGCTTTTGTATCAATCGTTTTCTGCATGGATGCAAGCACCTGTAATCCACGTTTACCATCGCTGAAAGGAACAAATACATTTTCTATATGAGAACCTTGTGTAAGGCGGATGTTCTGGAACACAGGCAACGCATCTTTCTTAATCACATCGCACTTGCGCAAATAAGAAGTTTTAGCTTCGGTATAAAGAGCCTGGGCAAGATCATTGCTGTCGGCTTTGTCTAATTGTTCGGGTGTGATTTGTGTATCGATTCCAAAGTTTACTATACAAGCCATCTTAAAGCCATCATGATCGTTCAGCTCTTTGAACGAAGCGATCAAGCCTTCTGCAACAGAATAAAATGCGTTGTCAATATCCAGTGTAAGACGTTCACCGCTCAGCGCATGGTTTCTTCTTGTGTAAACGGCTCCCCGTTGCTTGTTCATTACATCATCGTACTCAAGCAAACGTTTACGAATACCAAAGTTGTTTTCTTCTACCTTTTTTTGTGCACGTTCAATGGATTTAGTAATCATGCTGTGCTGGATAACCTCGTTTTCCTTATAACCCAGTTTATCCATCATACCGGCTATACGTTCGCTGCCGAACATACGCATCAGATCATCTTCAAGCGAAACATAGAATTGAGAAGATCCGGGATCGCCCTGGCGACCTGCACGGCCACGTAACTGGCGGTCAACACGGCGGCTGTCGTGACGTTCTGTGCCTAATATTGCCAGCCCACCTGCATCTTTTACGCCTGCACCGAGTTTAATATCGGTACCACGACCAGCCATGTTGGTTGCAATGGTGATGGCACCTGGCAAACCGGCTTCGGCAACAACCTGTGCTTCACGGGCATGTTGTTTTGCATTCAATACATTGTGTGGAATTTTTTTCACCTGCAGCATCTTACTCAGCAACTCACTTACCTCAACTGATGTTGTACCTACAAGCACCGGTCTTCCTGCTTCACGCATGGCTTCAATTTCTTCAATAACAGCTTTGTATTTTTCACGCTTGGTTTTAAATACAAGGTCCTGCTTATCGTCACGCACCATTGGTAAGTTGGTGGGGATAGTTACCACATCTAATTTATAAATATCCCAGAACTCGCCTGCTTCTGTTTCAGCAGTACCGGTCATGCCAGCCAGTTTGTGGTACATACGGAAATAGTTCTGCAATGTAATGGTGGCATAAGTTTGAGTGGCAGCTTCAATTGTTACATTTTCTTTTGCTTCAATTGCCTGGTGTAAACCATCGCTGTAACGACGGCCGTCAAGAATACGGCCTGTTTGCTCATCAACAATTTTTACCTGCCCGTCAAGAACAACGTATTCAACATCTTTTTCAAACAGGGTATATGCTTTCAGCATCTGCAGTACTGTGTGAATTCGATCTGCTTTTGCTGAATATTCAGATAAGAAAGTCTCTTTTTTATGTAATTTTTCTTCAGTTGAAAGTTCACTTTTATCGATTGCCCCGAGTGATGTACTGATGTCGGGCAACACAAAGAAATTTGGATCTTCATTTTCCTTTGTGAGCATGGCCAGACCTTTATCTGTTAAATCAACTGAATTGTTTTTTTCATCAATATGGAACAGCAGTCCCTCATCTACTTTTGGCATTTCCCGTTGCTGATCCTGCAGGTAATAATTTTCTGCTTTCTGCAGTTTTACTTTAATACCCGGTTCACTTAAATATTTAATTAACGGGCCGTATTTTGGCAAACCTCTCCATGCACGCATTAATGCAAGGCCACCTGTTTTAGGGTCATCATCCCCTTCGGCAATTGATTTTTTTGCTTCATTTAGATATTGCTGTGCAAGACGTTTTTGTGCATCAACCAGTTTTTCAATGCGAGGGCGCATTATATGAAACTGCTGTTCATTGCTGCCTGTTCCAACGGGGCCGGCAATAATTAATGGTGTACGGGCTTCATCTATTAAAATACTATCCACTTCATCCACCATTGCATAGTGTAACTTTCGTTGTACTTTTTCAGATGAGTTTACTACCATGTTGTCACGCAGGTAGTCGAAACCAAATTCATTGTTGGTGCCATAAACAATATCAGCCAAATATGCTTTTCTTCTGTCTTCACTGTTTGGCTGATGTTTATCTATACAGTCAACAGTTAAACCAAGAAATTCAAATAAGGTTCCATTCCACTCACTGTCACGACGTGCCAGGTAATCGTTTACAGTTACAAGATGAACACCCTCTCCGGGTAAAGCGTTGAGATAAGCAGGCAGGGTAGATACAAGCGTTTTACCTTCACCGGTAGCCATTTCGGAAATCTTACCTTGATGAAGTACGGTACCACCAATCAACTGTACGTCATAATGAACCATGTTCCAGGTTACTTGCCCGCCAGCCGCCGTCCATGATTTGCTGTAAAAAACCTGGTCGCCCTCAATACGCATGTGCGGACGCTTAATAACGAGGTCTTTGTCGAGACTTGTTGCAGTTGCCTGTAACTCTTCGTTGGCAGAGAAACGACGTGCAGCTTCTTTAACTACTGCAAAGGCTTCCGGGTGAATTTTTTCGAGAATCTCCTCAATTTTTTTATCTCTTTCCTTTTTCAGTTTGTCAATTTCCTGGTAGGTGGCATCCTTTTCATGAATTTCATCTTCAGTAAATGCCTCTGCTTTTGTATTTAAAGTGGAAATTTCAGCATCAATTTCAGTAAGATATTCTTTGATGCGCTGACGGAATTCCTGCGTTTTATTCCTCAACTGATCGTTTGATAAAGACTGGTATTCCTTAAAATGATGGTTTATTTTTTCAACTACAGGCAAAAGTTTCTGTACATCCTTTTCACTTTTACTGCCACCAAAGATTTTTGATAAGAAGCCTAACATAGTATTTTATTAATGCGTCAATTTTTTTGTTGATGTATTATCCTGTCAAATACAGTGCAAGGCTTAAAAGAAAGCCATTTTGACAGAACTCTTTTTTCCAAGGCCGCAAAGGTAATGAATCATAAACACAGTTAAAGCCTGTTATGGCCTCACACCATTAATACGAAAACAGGTTCAAAAGAATTATTTGCCTCCATTTATTGTGTTAATCAAATCACAATAAACGTAATGAAAAATCTGATTACCCAATTGCACGGATAGCGAGCAGCCGTTGAACTGATAGTTTTGCCACTTGTACAGAAAAAACAGGCTTAAGCAAGCATTTCAGCAGTTTGCCGTCTATTTATTTAACAAACCCGAAAATAAGTAATTAACGAAAAAAATCGTATTTCGCATAACAATCACTTTTATGAAAAAAATACTGCTTATTGCTTTAGGCTTTTTTACATCGATGCAATTAATGGCTCAATCGAAAGGAATTACAGGAAGAGTGACCGATTCAACAGGAGAAAAGGGGCTTGAAAAAGCAACGGTTAAGCTGGTAGAAAAGGATGTGCCTAAAGATACAGTTGCAACAATAACTAAATCCAATGGGGAGTTTTCGTTTGAAAAGATTCCGCAATCAGCTTATACTCTTATTATTTCGTATGCCGGGTATAAGCCTATGAGCAAAAATTTTTTTAAACCTTCTGCCGGAGTATCCAATATTGATCTTGGTGATCTTGTTCTGCTTGCTGATTTTAAAGAGCTGGACGAAGTGGTAGTAGAGGCACCGGCTATTACAATGAAAGAAGATACTGTTGAATACAGGGCAAGTGCGTTTCAGACAAAGCCCAATGCAACTACTGAAGATTTATTAAAAAAACTTCCGGGTGTTACCGTTGACAGGCAAGGAAATATTACAGCACATGGTAAACAGGTTACAAAAGTAAAAGTGAATGGAAAGGATTTTTTCTCTGGCGATCCTAAAACTGCTACCCAGGAAATACCTGCCGATATGATTGATAAAGTGCAGGTGGTGGATGATTATGGCGATCAGGCAAATGCGTCAGGTATCCGTGATGGTGATGCTGAAAAAGTAATTAACCTACAGTTGAAGAAAGATAAAAATAAAGGTGTATTTGGCCGTGCAATGGCTGGTTATGGTACTGATGACCGCTATATTGCAGCAGCGGCTATTAACAGGTTTAATAATAACCAGCAGCTTTCTTTAATACTCAACAGTAATAATAATAATACTTCAACATTCCGCTCATCCGATAACGGAGGGAGTGGCCAGCCATTGGGTGGTGGCGGTGGAGGATTAAGCCAGACAGGAATTACCAAGCTTAACTCTGCCGGGCTGAATTTCCGATCCGATTTCGGCAAACGGAATTCTTTTTACGGCAGCTATACTTATTCCGACAGAAATACATTAACTGAATCGCTAACCTCAAGCAATCAAACCATTTATTCAATTCTTACAAATACAGAACAAACTTCAACAAGAAAAGGAGGAACGCACCGGGCCTTTGGAAATCTCGAATTATGGATTGATTCATTCAATTACGTAAAAATCAACCCAAGCTTTTCATATTCGGAAACGAATACTTATACTGATAATTCATCAAAATACTACACATCTAAAATCCAAACACGGGCCGATAGTAATCAAACAACCTCTACAGCAAATACACCCAGTTTCAGTACATCTTTACTGTATAATCACCGCTTCCAGAAAAGAGGAAGAAACCTTTCTTTCAGAGGCGAACTAAACCTTTCAGGAAATGAAAGCGATCAGTATAAAAACAACCAGACACACATGTATGATGCTTCCGGTGCATGGGTAAGCGATTCGTTGCAGTTGAGAAATACATTACAGAATAACCGCAACAGCGGCTTTAATGCAAGAATTACTTACACAGAACCTCTTTCTTCCGACCGTTTTGTTGACCTGACTTATAATTTCAACAGGAATTTTTCTGCAAATAACAAACAAGTTTATTCCAAAACTCCATCAACAGGGAGTGATTATGTTTTTGTCGATTACCTGAGTAATAATTATGAAAATGATTTTAATTACAACAGGATCAGCGCTGCAATGCGTACTGTGAAGAAAAAATACAATTATTCAATTGGTGTTTTACTTCAGCCGGTACTACTGAAAGGATATAGTGTTACCAAAGACAGTGCATTCAGCCCCATTAAAAATTTTAACTGGTTTCCCATTGCACGTTTTGTATATAATTTCACCAAAACAAAAACCTTTAATTTTAACTATAATGGAAGTGCAAAACAGCCAAGCTATGATCAGTTACAACCAGTACTTGAAGAAAGCAGCCAGTTGAAAAAATCAATTGGTAACCCCAATCTGAATCCCTCAACCAGTCATACTTTCAACACCAGCTTTAATGATTTTAATTTCAGCTCCGGAAGAATTTTCCTTATAAACTTATCCTACAATTTTGTTAACGATCAGATTGTAAATAAAGTAACCAACTATAAAGATTCAACAGGTACCGCCACAGGAGCAACGCTTACCACACCTGTTAATGTAAATGGATATTACAATACTAATCTCTTTTTTACATTTTCCAAACCGTACAAAAACAGGAAATATGTTATCAGTACAAGAAGTATGGTGAACTATAATAATAATGTCAGCATATTCAATGATGTAACTACAACCGGTAATTCACAGATTATTGGCAGCGATGTAAAAAATATAGGTCATAACTGGGTGTGGACTCAGGGGTTGGATTTTGAATATAACCTTGAGTGGCTTGAATTAAGAACGGGAGGAAGTTATAACCTCAATTATTCAGATTATTCCGCTACCAGCAATGTTAACCGGCTTCATTCAATTACTTTGAGCAATGATGCAAGGGTTGATTTTGGTGCAGGTTTTATTCTTCGTTGGGATTTTGATTATTACATCTATAAGGGATTGAGTTCCTCTTTGCAGAAAAATGTAGCCATGTTGAATGCTTCACTTGAAAAAGAAATTTTAAAAAAGAAAAACGGGGTGCTTAAAATTTCCGGCTACGATATATTTAAACAATACACCAATATCAGCCGTACCGTTTCGGGTGATTATGTTACCGACAGTCGCACCAATGGTCTTACCCAATATTTCATGTTCAGCTTTACGTACCGTTTTAATAAGTTTAAAGGAGCGTCGGGTCAGATGCAGCAAAACAATTTCAGGCGTATGGGCGGAGGTATGAGAATGGGAGGAGATGGCGAATAAAGTCAGCTTGGTTTAACTAATATGGCCGCTGTTATATACAGCGGCTTTTTGTTTGCGGTATGCTTAAAAACGACACAGTGTCAGGAAAATAACGTGGCATTCTTTGTGATAGATTTAATGTTCAAATCAAAGGCATTCACTAAATTTAATTTTAAATCAAACTTTTGTAAAATGAAATCCGGTAGCATTATCACAATTATTGTAGTTGCCGTTCTGGCTATTTTCTTATTCATGGGTTGTAATGGATACAATGGATTGGTAAAACAAGATGAAGTTGTAAAAAATGCCTGGAATAATGTTCAGAGCGATTATCAGCGTAGGGCTGATCTTATCCCGAATCTTGTTAACACAGTTAAGGGTGAAGCTAATTTTGAACAGCAGACACTTATTCAGACTGTTGAAGCCCGTTACAAAAACCTCAACAACATAAAGGTTGATCCGAACAATCTTACTCCCGAAAATATTGCAAAATTTCAACAGGCGCAGGGCGAATTAAGTGGTGCATTAAGCAAGTTGATGGTAGTTGTTGAAAATTATCCAAATCTCAAAGCCAATGAAGGGTTCCGTAATCTGCAAACACAACTTGAAGGAACAGAAAATCGTATTAAAGTAGCCCGTAATGATTTTAATAGTGCTGTAAGAGATTATAATACCAAAGTGCGTTCATTCCCAATGAATATGCTGGCAGGAATGTTTGGCTTTAAAGTGAAAGATGGATTTACCGCCGATCCTGGTAGCGATAAAGCTCCTGAAGTAAAATTCTAAATTAACAATGAGCATTTTTTCATTCTTCTCCAAACCCAAGAACTGGTTTTCTGTTGAAGAAAATCAGGCAATCGTGGAGGCAATACGTGTGGCCGAGAAAAGAACATCGGGCGAAATACGTTTGTTTGTGGAAAGCAAATGCAGCTATGTTAATGCGCTTGACCGTGCTGCTGAAATTTTCTTTGGGCTGAAGATGGATAAAACAGAAGACCGGAATGGAGTGCTTTTATACATTGCCATGAAAGATAGGCAGTTGGCTGTGTTCGGTGATAAAGGCATTCACGAAAAGGTAGGAACAGAATTCTGGAATAACGAAGTGAAACAAATGCTTTCTTCATTCAGTAAGGAAAATTATACAGAAGCAATTGTGAAAATTATTGAACAGATTGGCGATGCTTTGGTAGTACATTTCCCCTACGAAAACGAGGATAAAAATGAATTGCCCGATGATATTGTTTTCGGGCGGTAACACAAATGAAGTTTTTAAAATTTAACATACTCAGTTTTTTGTTTGTCGTCTCTGTATTCATTGCAGAAGCACAGGGTATTGACAAATACATTCCGGCGGTACCCAACCCTCCAAAGTTGGTGAATGATTACCTCGGTGTTCTTTCGGCATCACAGGAAGATGAACTGGAAAAAAAACTGGTGGCCTATGATGATAGTACTTCCAACCAGATTGCAATCATAACTATTGGTGATATTGGCGATTATGACATTAGTGAGTTTGCAACAGCGCTTGGCCGCAAATGGGGAGTGGGGGGAAAGGAGTTTAATAATGGCATTGTGCTGGTTGTTTTAATTGATAAAGAACGTAGCCTGCGCAAAGTGTGGATTGCTACCGGGTATGGACTTGAGGGGGCCATACCTGATATAACAGCGAAGAATATCATTGAAAACAACATCATTCCAAATTTCAAAGCCAATGATATTTACCGTGGTCTTGATGAAGGCACAGATAATTTAATTAAAGCAGCCGCCGGCGAATACAAGGCTCCGCAGGGGTATGCCGATAGAAATAAAAAAGGCAGCAATGGTTTACTTGTAGGGATCTTTATTATTGTTTTATTGATTATAATATTTTCAAATTTTGGTGGTGGCAGAGGTGGAGGTATGATGAGCAGGCGTGGGTATCGTCGGTGGGACAATACTCCGTCAATATGGTGGTTCCCCTCCGGAGGCGGGGGCGGTGGAGGAAGCAGTGGTGGATTTGGTGGTTTTGGCGGCGGTGGTTTTGGCGGCGGTGGGGCTGGCGGAAGTTGGTAAAACAAAAAATAAAGGGCTGTTGAAATTTAATTTCAACAGCCCTTTTTAGTTGTGATTATGTTGCTTCATTCTTGAATGTCAAATTTTCTACTTCAGTGATCTCTACGGTAATGAAGTTTAAAATTTTGACCTTAATTTTTCAGCTTGCTTTTAATGTAATCAATCTGTTCCTGTAATGCACTTGTATTTTCACCTGCTTTAATTGCAGTTTCTTTTTTTCCTATAATTGTTTTGAGAAAATTATCAAACGCTGGGCCTACCCCGTATTGTTCTGGGATGGAATTTTTGAATTTCAGAATTTCATCAACACCCTTCTTTACTTTCTCAATGCTGTTGATTGTTGCAATAAAGTTTGCTAAAGTTGGAGTAAGATTAAATTTAGCCTGTGAAAGCCCCATTTTGCCATAGGCCGCAATAATTTCATCAAACGAAGATTCATCGCCGCTTTTAACAAGGATAGATACAACAGCATCCATTAAACCACCTTTCATTTTTGTTTTCGATAAACGTTTGGCTTCGGCTATTGCAGCAGCATTATCAATTTTTTCAAGAGCTGTAAGTGCTGCTCCACTTAATGTGTAAGATGAATCATTAATTAACGACAGGAAGAGTGACTTGTTTTCAGCTTTCTTCATGTTGCCGATTAGTTCGACAGCTTTACTGCGTACCAGGCGGCTTTCATCTTTTGCAGCAATGTTGTGCAGTTTTTCTTCAACAGCAGCAGCTACAGTTTCTTTCTTTATATCCAGTTTACTGAGTGCAAAGTTTCTTAAACCACTGTAAGGATCGCTTAGTGCCTGTTTCATAAAATCAACGGCTTTAGGATCGTCCTGTTTTTTAGAAATGAAATCAATTGCTTCTCTTCTGTCTAAATAAAGCCCGGCATATTTATACTGGTGAATGTAATTGTCAATTGTTTTGTTTTCTTTCTTGGTACAGAGCAGTACTTTATCACCATCGAAGTTAATGAGATCGGGTTTTGATTGTGAAGCAAAAGTAAAAGAGTCAATTCCGTTTTCAACCCAAACATTGTAACGTGTTTTAACTGATCCGTAATAAACATCAATTGCAACAGGAATTTTAAACAACTTTTCCTTTTGAGTTTGTTTTATCACAACTTTAGCCTGTTTGTTTTCTTCATCATAGCTATAAGTAATTTCAAGATTAGGATGGCCGCTTCCAAAATACCACTGATTAAAGAACCAGTTTAAATCTTTTCCTGTTACTTCTTCAAATGCCAAACGGAGATTGTGAGCCTCGGCGGATTTGAATTTATTTGTAGTAAGATACACGTTAAGTGTTTTAAAGAAAGCACTGTCGCCAACGTAGTTGCGCAGCATGTGCAGGATTCTTCCGCCTTTACTGTAGCTTACTCCATCAAACATGTCTTCTTTGTCACGGTAGTAAAAGCGAACTAAGTCTTTCTTTTCACTGTTACTCATAAGGTAGCCCTGCATGCCGCTGTATTGTTCAGCTCCGGCTTTATCTTTTCCGTATTTATATTCATCCCATAAAAGTTCACTATAATCAGCAAAAGATTCGTTTAATGTTAAGTTGCTCCAGCTTTCAGTTGTAACATAATCGCCAAACCATTGGTGAAACAATTCGTGGGCAATAGTACTTTCCCAGTTATTTCCGTCCACTAATTCTCTTGCATCCTGCTGGGCGTTTTCCTGGTGAAGAGTGGCAGTTGTGTTTTCCATTGCACCGCTTACATAATCACGGCCAACAATCTGGCTGTACTTCACCCATGGATATTCAATACCGGTAATTTTTGAATAAAAAGAAATCATTTCGGGAGTTAAACCGAATATTTTTCTTGCAACTGATTCATATTCTTTCTCTACATAATAGCTCACTTCCTTTCCTTTCCAGAAATCCTTTACAACAGAAAATTCTCCTGCACCAATAAAGAACAGGTAAGGAGAGTGAGGTAAATCCATTTTCCAGTAATCAGTTCTTAACCCGTTGCCAGCAGGTTTCTGATTCATGAGCTTACCATTGCTGAGCGTAACCCATTTTGAAGGAACTGTTATATAAAATTCTTGTGTTGTTTTCTGGTTTGGCTTGTCTATTGTGGGGCACCACACGCTGGTCGCTTCTGTTTCACCCTGCGTCCATATCTCAGTAGGTTTGTCCTTGTCTTCGCCTTTTGGATTAATAAAATATAAACCTTTCGCATCTGTTATAGCAGCACTTCCTTCAACTTTAAGGTCATTGGGTTTTGAAATGTAATCAATATAAATTGTGTATTGTTCGTTGCCTTTGTAAGTTTTATCAAGCGTTATGTTAAGAAATGTCCCGTCGTAATCATATTTCAGTTTATTCTTTGTGCTGCCTTTCACAACTGAAACTTCTTTAATTTCCATTCCTTTTGCATCAAGAGTAAGTAACTTGCTTGGATAGAAATGAGGCTTTAACGTCAGCCATACTTTGCCCAACATATGGGAGTTAGGAATGTCAAAACCAGCTTCTAATTTGGTATGTACCAGGTCATGAATTTTTTCAGCAGATGAGCGATAGATTTTTTTCCAACTGGTGTCGGTTTTGTTATCGGTTTGTGCCAGTAAACCGGTTGTTGAAAACAGTAAAGCTAAAAAAGGCGCAAAAAATTTCATCATTCGTAATTTAATTTGTTTGTAAAGATAGATGGAGGCTTCGTTAAAAAATAAGAAATTGACAAGCGGTTTGTCCATCAGATAAACAAAAAAAATTAGCTTTGTTATTATGCGAAACTCTTTTCTGAAGCAGATTTTTTTTATTGTTATAGCTTTTTCGGCTGTTGCACAGAGTACTTTTGGTCAACTGAATCATTTCATTTACCTGCAAACAGATAATCAGCAACCTTTTTACATTAAATATAATAACCGGATTTACAGCTCATCTGCAACAGGTTATCTCATCTTATCCAAATTAAAGAATGGACCTGTAGAGTTTGCAGTTGGTTTCCCTAAATCCGATCAGCCCGAACAACAGTTTAAATCGGTTGTTGATAAAGCCGATAAAGGGTACCTCATCAAGAATTTTGCAGAAAAAGGATGGGGCTTATTTGATCTTCAGACATCTATGGTGTTTTATGCTCTACAGCCCTCAACTTTAAATAATGGAAGTTCGCATGTAGTCACGCAATCTGTTGCAAACGATCCTTTTGCAAACATGTTATCAAAAGTTACACAAGACAGTACTGTAAAAACTGTTGCAGTTAAAAAAGAGGAGAAAATTGCACCCGAACCTTCTAAGCCAGTTGTTACAGAAAAACAAGATAGTATTGTTCGGGAACAAAAGCAATCTGTTTCAAACGATACTGTTAGTAAAGTATCTGCTCCGGAAATGACAGAACAAACTGAAGTCAAAGAATCTGAGTGGATTAAGCCTGAAAAATCGGGTGTTGTTCAGTTGCGGAAATTTGAAAGTAAGGAAGGAAGTGATTTTGTGTTTGAGGTAGCAGAAGGCAGCGGGTTAAAGGATACTGTGCGACTGTTTATTGAAAGAGATACAACGGTTGTGCAACCTGTTATAATACAACCTCAGATTGAAGTAAAAGCTGACACTGTTGCTGTTACAAAGGAAGAAAAAGTAACATCAGAGGTTTCTGAACCACAGAAAACGGAAGTTAAAAAAGAGGAGCATGTTGTAAAACAAGAAACACAACCGGAGATAAAGCAGGATATTCCAAAAGCAGAAGAGCAAACACAAACTTCAGCCTCGCTTCCTAATACCAACTGTAAGGCAACTGCAAATAACGAAGATTTTGTGAAACTTCGCCGTAAGATGGCCAATGCATCAAGTGATGAATCAATGATCAATGAAGCCAAAAAGATATTTAAGACAAAGTGTTTTTCAACAGCCCAATTAAGAAATCTGGCAGTTTTGTTCCTGAATGATGAAGGGAAATACCGGTTTTATGATGCTGCCATGCTGTACGTAACAGACTTTAGTAATTTTAAATCGCTCAGTGATACTATACAGGACGAGTATTACAAGAAGCGCTTTTTTGCCTTGTTGCCGAATCAATAATTTATGCCCAGATATTTTCTTGAAGTTTTTTACAAAGGAGATGGGTTAAGCGGATTCCAGGTGCAGGATAATGCAATAACTGTACAGTCTGAAATTCAAAAAGCATTTACCATTTACTTCAGGAAAAATGTGTTTTTAACGGGTTCATCAAGAACAGATGCAGGAGTGCATGCTTTGCAAAATTATTTTCATTTTGATTGGCATGAAGAGTTTCCTCAGAAAGCCATTTATAATCTGAATGCAATCTTACCTTTGGGCATAGTCATTGAGTCAGTACGGCATGTAACCCCCGATGCTCATTGTCGCTTTCAGGCTATTTCCAGAGAATACAGGTATTACATCTGCAATAAAAAGAACCCCTTTCTGGCCGACAGGTCTTGGTATCTCCCATATACATTGAATGAATCATTGCTGGCTATTTGTGCAGAGAAAATAAGGAACCATACGCAATTTGAGGCTTTTTCCAAGCGTAATACTCAGGTAAAAAGCTTTCAATGCCTTATTGCTGAAAGCAAATGGACTCATCAGGACGATTGCTTGGTTTACCATGTAACGGGCAACCGCTTTTTACGGGGCATGGTCAGAGCATTGGTGAGTACTATGGTTAAAGTTGGACGGGATTCGATTGACTTAGACGAGTTTAACCGCATACTTAACTGCAAGGATTTGTCTGAGGCCGATTTTTCTGCTCCGGCAAAAGGCCTGTTTCTTGTGAAAGTGTCCCATCCTACAGAAATTTTTCTTTGATAAAAGTTGCCTTTAAATATTCAATTACTTCTTTCTTAGGAGTTTTGTATGAAATACTTTGTTGCTAAAATGCAGAATAATTAAATCCAGCCATATCTGCGCATTTTTTTTTCGGCTCAAACTCTTTGCAGTAAAGGGATTGAGATTTTACTCTGAAAAAAGATTGTAAAAAGTTTGGTTCGTACTCCAAACCGCCCTTAACTTTGCAACCCGCTTCGAAAGAAACGGTAGTTCTTCAAAAGGTTATCTAAGGCATTCACAGCCAATCAGTTTTTCCTCTTTATCGAAAAGAAATTTAAAATAAAAACAAAGAAAAGTTTGGTGATTTGAAAAAGCCGCTTACCTTTGCAACCCGCTTTGAAAAAAGCGAAAGTTCTTCAAAAGGTTTACGCTACAATTTCACTGGCAAAAAAAATATTTTTCTCTTCTGAAATTTGAAAATAAAAATTCAAAAAAAGCAAAGAAAAATTTGGTGAAACAAAAAAGCCTCTTACCTTTGCACTCCCGTTTAAAAACGGGGTCACGAAAACAAACAAAAGATCTTTGAAAGATTGGAAGCAACAGCAACGTTTTAATTAATTAGAACGGGTAAATTAAGTGTAACATTATTAGATTTTGAACTGTTAATTCTGAGAATTAATAGTCAGTATCAAACCTCATTTACAATGGAGAGTTTGATC
>DDEN01000049.1 GCA_002336115.1 Chitinophagaceae bacterium UBA1953 | reverse complement strand
CCCGTTGCCGCCCAATCTCCCGTATATTGATTCATCTGACCGATCTTTTCCTCCAGCGTCATCAGCTTTAATACCGAATCAACTTTCTGATCAATTGTTTTACGTTGAGAAAAAACGGGAGATATGAAGACGAAGCTAACAAGCAAAAAAAACACTCTCATATACTATTTAATTTAATCATTATAATTCGCTTTTTACTTTTTGTAAATTCGGACAAAATCAACTAACATAGTTGATGGAAATATTGTATCATCAATTTCACCTCCCCAATTACCACCTATTGCAAGATTTAAAATCAGATAATAAGGTTTGTCAAAAGGCCATCCTTCGTTTGCCGAAACTCTTCCATTTTCACCTTTTGCAGAATGATAGAATAACTTATCATCAATAAAAAAACTAACAGACTCTTGCGTCCACTCAATTCCATATTTATGAAATGAACCTGAAACATCCGGCACTTTATCAAAATGAGTAACCTGTGTACCTTTTACATGATTATATAATAATGAATGAAGTGACACATGAACAATATCAGGGTCTTTACCAACCTGTTCCATTATGTCAATTTCTCCAGATAAAGGCCAATTCTCCTTTCCATTCATTATACTTTCTGGCAACATCCAAATTGCAGGCCATGTTCCTTTTCCGGAAGGCAGTTTGGCCATTACTTCTACTTTACCGTACTGAAGTGAAAATTTTTTATAAGTTGTAAGTTTTGCAGAAGTGTAAAGTGACTTTTCATAATCCTTCTTCAAGGCTACTATATTCAACATCCCATTTTTAACAAAGGAATTTTCAATAGACTCAGATAAATAAAATTGCTTTTCATTATTCCCCCATCCATTTCCACCTTTTTCATAATTCCATTTATTACTATCAGGCAAGCCATTATAATTAAATTCATCACTCCACACCAGTTTCCATCCATTGTTTACAGGCGATTTGTTTATCCTCTCAAACAATAACTCCGGTTCATTAGTTGTAATGAAATTAAAATCATTTGCAATAAGCCAATCCATATCATCAGCAGTATTAACTGTCCAGGCATTCAGCAAAATATGGTTTCTTTTTGCATTCTCAATCCATTCTGGATGAAGCTTGAATACAGAATAATGATAGTCAATTCCGGTTATTTTATCTGCCTTTACTTGTTCAGGGGATTTATCGCCTGCTAAATATTGTGTTTGGGCTGAAGGAATTATCTCAATAATTCTTTTAAGTATTTCATAATCAAAACTGATATAAACAATATTTTTTCCCAGATTCAGCTCATGTGCTAAGTGTGCAACTTTTTCTGCAATTATCATTCCCTTTTCCTTACTTATTATTGAGGGCTTAATTTCGCATACGAGCCTTGTTGTATTATTCTTATTTATTCCAGCAAGAAGATATTCTCTAAGAGTTGGCAGCTTTTCACCATTTGACAAAGTAAAAGCCATCAGATCTGCATATTTACTTTTTTCAATTTGAAGTTTGTAAAAGTCGTCATTATGATTAACCACAAGAGAATCATCTGCTGTCATATGTACATCAAACTCTGCACCTGTACAACCTAATTCAATTGCATGACGTAAAGAAGCAATTGAGTTCTCGGGCAGGCCCTTGCTTTTCCATGCACCACGATGAGCTACAATTGTGTTATTAGCAAATTTCACAATTCTTTTTTGAGCGTTAACAGTAAAACAAGACCAAAGTAAAAACATGATGCTTATTAAAAAATAATTCCTCATCGTTTTTGTTTTACAAATGAATATTGCAGTTTTACTCTGTATATTGTACCTACTTATTTTCCACACACTAATATGATTTATCTAAATTCAATGCAAACTCGTACCATTGCCCTACCAAATATAAGTTCCCACAGATCCTCCCGCTAATGAAGTTAAAGCATACCTGCCATTGAATTTAATATTAAAATTAGCACCGTTATCACTATCGTTCACGACTATGAGTACATATTTACCATCGGGAGTTAAAAATGCAGCCGAGTTAAAGCTTCCGATATTATTACTTGATATTCGAACAGAGCCAGCGGGAACAAACTTGGAAGCATGGGCTATAATATAATAACCAACATTACGGGAAAGAACACTTGAACTGATAGTAAGAGCACCCTTACATTCTGTACAACCACCTTGAGTATGCATTGAATAATTGGGATCATTAGCAAGATTCCATTCAAGTGCTATTCGGCTCCAATTTCGCATTGAGCCAATTACGACATTCTTCATGTGCCACCGCAAATCTCCGCTAAAACTTCCATTTTTTGCCGTCCATTGCTCAGTGAAATAAAGATTTTTATCAGGATGTGCGGCCTTTACTACAGACAAAGCACCTATATCACCCCCATAAAGATGGAATGCCGAACCATCAATAAAAGCCTTTGCTGTAGTATCATTCAGTATAGAAATAGGATACCCGGAATTATCACAATTATGATCCCATATAATAATTTTTGTAGTAAGCCCGGCTGAACGAAATTCCGGGCCGAGATAATTTTTAATAAACTCAGCCTGCTGAGATGAATACATTATCATGCTGGGATTGTTTCCTCCATACATAGGTTCATTCTGAATAGTTATTGCATCAATTTTAATACCCCTCAATGCCATTTGCTCAATATACTTAACAAAATATTTTGCATATACACTGTAATACTTGGGATTTAAACTTCCGCCAATACTGCTTAGATTATCTTTCATCCAAATAGGGGCGCTCCATGGAGAGCCAAGAATCTTAATTGCAGGATTAATAGTAAGTATTTGTTTTAGTACAGGAATTACATCAACTGTATCATTTGCAAGACTAAAATGTTGAAGCTGCTCATCAGTTTCTCCGGGTAATAAATCATCATAACTGAAAACAGATTCACTTAAATCGGATGCACCAATACTTATGCGCAAATAACTGACCCCTATAGAATTATCTGCTTTACCAAACAATTCCTGTAATAAAGAATTTTTTTCAGTGCCCGACAATTTATTAATAAGCGATGCACTTGCCCCTGTTAATGTAAATCCAAATCCATCAATACTTTGATAAGTGTTCTCGGGTAAAACTTCAATCGATTGATAGGTATTATTATTGTTTACAAAAGCCAGGATTGCAGTTTGTTTTTGCAAAAGAACGGATTGATCTCCTTTTGTAATCCAGTATTCAATATCACTTTTTACTGGAGGAGACACTGTACCTGAACCATCGCCTGCGGTTTTTTTTTGCGAGCAATTCGCACTTATAAAAAACAAAAAAAAGAAATAATAAAAAATATTTTTCATTGTAAAGTGTAAAACATTAAATTATCAAATATCTCTATTGAAATACTCTTACATAATCCACAAACATGCGTTGCGGAAATACAGTTGTTGCATCGGGAGAACCAGGCCAGTTCCCGCCAACAGCAACATTGAATATTAAAAACTGATCTGCATTGAACGGATAGTTTGCAGATCCTATATCTGTTTTTGTTGTTGTAAGAAACAATTGATCATCTACAAACCACTTAATCTCATCCTGCTTCCACGAAATACTGAATACATGAAACTGCTGTGAAAAATTTCCTGAAGGCAAATCATACCAATATCCTTTTGAAGTATTGGCACCACTTACAGGTTTCCAATGCATAGTACCATATACTTTGCCCGGATAAGTGCCAATAAGTTCCATAATATCTATTTCGCCACAAGAAGGCCAACCCACACTTGAAATATTGGCCCCCAACATCCATAACGCAGGCCACATACCTTTTGATACAGGAAGTTTAGCCCTGATGTCAATACGACCAAATTTGAATGTTTTTTTATTCTGTGTAGTTAGTCGGGCTGAAGAGTAGTTAAATCCACTAATTGATTCTTTCTTAGCTTCGATAACAAGATTTCCATTCGAAAGAAAGCTGTTCTTTTTAGAATTTGTATAATACTCCAATTCATTATTACCCCATCCACCAGAACCATTTCCTATTTCATAATTCCAGAAAGCCTGATTCAACTCTGTAGCAGAAAATTCATCCCCCCAAACCAATGTCATTCCTGGATACGTTGAAGGAGTTGAATATCCTGTATTATCAGTTAGCAAATATGTACCATTGTTCTGGATTAATCCTGTTGCCTTTCCCAATCCTTCAATTTTGGCATTTACGGGATTGCTTAACTGCACAAAAAAATACTGATCCTCTTTGCGAAGACTATCACCTTTCACCATAACATCAATAAAAGCACTTGACTGCCCTGCTGCTATTGTAAGAACTCCTGTTGCTGCAGTATAATCAATTCCGGCAATTGCATTGCTATCAACCGTTGTATAATTGATCTTAATTTCTTTGGTAGTTGATGGCAGTACATTAATATAAAAGCGGAACGACTTTGAATTTTTATTATCCCGTTCGTCTGTTACGCTTAATATTGATAGTGTTGAATTGCTGGTAGCCGGAGGAGCAGGCGTGTCAGTCTTTTTTTTACAGGAAAAAAACTGTGCAGTGCTCATAATCAGAACAATCAGCAACAAACCACTCTTAGGAATAAAACTTGATACCATAATTCAGTTTTAAAATTCTAAAGTCAAACAATAAAAAGGGAGGAGTTATTGCTCCTCCCCTTAAATATTCTGCTTTTTAGGATTTAGTTACAAAGCTTTTAGCTTTAGATACCACGCATTTCCTGTTTCAGTTCCCTGAACCCGCAGGTACAAATAAGTGGATGTAAGTACCATTATTTCATACTCTTTTTGTAAAGAACCATAGCCGATAAAAGTACTATTTCCTGATAATTGTAAGCTAACCTGGGTAGAAGGTGCGCCCGCAGAAACACCTGAACTTGCAGGAACAAATGAAAAATCAGATGTTCCACCACCATACGCATAACATCCTTCGTCACCAGAAGAAGGGATTCCGGGTAAGGTTGCATTTGAACCTGTCTTAGTTAAAACACCGTCAGGAGTGGTTACCTGTAGTGAAAAGGTATTATTAGAAGTTACTTTCGTAAACTTAAAAGTAGCTGTATAAAAACAATTACAACAAGAAACCTTTTCATTAATTGCAGCGGACCACCACTCAGGAGTAATAGACGTAACAGACCATGGACCTACGCCAAAATGCCCAGAAACAGATTTATCCACAACCCAAGTCTTAGAACTTCCACCAGTAAGATCGTCAACTAATGTTGCGCTGGGTGTAAAATCACTTCTTACAGATACTTCTTTTGTTATGCTTGAAGATACCCCTCCCTTACCATAAGCAACCGCAGTTATCCTATATGTATTAACGCCAAGTTTTGTATATTTTTTGGTAACAGACCCTGTTGGCAAATAAATAAGATCAACTGCGTCATTTGCATCATAATCGACCTTATAAGATAAGGCATATTTGGCACTGACTGTTATTTTCACATTCCCAGATCCATCTCCATTTGGATGTGTAGCATCCTGCCCAACAACTTCAGTAGTTATTTGCAAATCAGTGGGGGCTGTAAGATCGCCCATTGAATAATCAGTTTGCTTACAGCCGCTTAGTAATAAGAAAGCTGTTATGATAAATATGTAACCTTTTATTATGTTGTTCATAAACAGAAAATTTGTTAGTTAGTTAATCTGAAATTATCTAGATAAATAACCTCACCTGCACCATCGGCAGAATCGTTAAATCTTAATACCAGTTGGGTAAATTTAGCGTTTGCAGGAATTGCACTAATTGTACTAAAATCAAATACAAGTTCTTCCCATGCGCCAGAAGTTGTAAGTGGAACCTTCAACACTGCACCCCAGGGATTAGCACTGCCCGTTCCAATTGCCCACTCAAGTTCAACATTTAAAGATTTACCGATATTGGCTGCGTCTGGATTATAAGCCAACACTTTGATTTTTTTCCCATACCCAAAATTTATTGGAATATTCAACGGACTGTACGTTCCACTCCACGAAGCAGCCCCAGCGGGTTTTTCATACTTACCTACTTTGGCAGTTGTATTCAACCCACTTGCAGAAGGATTCGCAACTTTAGAAAAAGCAACATTTCCGAATGTACCAAAGAAATAATCTATTGAAGCATTTTCAAAATCAATAGGGATTCCAAATAACACTTTTGTAAATGTTGTTGTTGCTGCTCCACCGCTTAAAGCCACAACCTTTAACGTAAATGGACCACCAGAAGCAGGATAAGTATGAGCCGGAAGTTCCTGCCCAATTGCCATTGGAGTTCCTGTTTCATTTGTAACATCACCATAATACACTAAAAATGATTTAGCGTATAAAGCTGTAGCCTTTACCTTGGTTTCGTCAGACATAGACACTGTTAAATTTTCCGGGGCCCTATACGTTACCTGTAATGGGTATGTTGTAGTAGTTTCATGTCCCGCTAAATCTCTGGCAACAATTGTAACAGTATAAGAACCTTCGGGGTAAGCGTGAGTTGCACTGCTACCTTGTGTAACAACAGCAGAAGCAGAAGCACCTGTTCCATGCCCGAAGTTTACTGTAAAAGAAGAAACACCTGAACCTAATGGAGTAATTTTTACATTACCGGAATTATCAGTACTAATATCAAATATTTTGGAAACACCTGAAGACGTAGCCGAATTCAGAAAACTTAAGTCCTGATCGATTCCTTCTTTTTTTGAACAACCTGCTGATAATATTAGCAGCAAAAAGAATGATGCAATTAATTTTATATTATTCATGGCAAAACAATTTATTAATTATAACCGGGGTTTTGAACCAGTTTTGTATTCAATGTCTCAGTATAAGGAATCGGGAAGATTTCGTTTTTCCCTGCTACAAACCCTCTTGAAGAAAGTTTAGATGTAGCATCGCCCCAACGAACCAAGTCAAAAAAGCGATGTCCTTCGCCAGCCAGTTCTTTTCTTCTTTCCAGCTTAATAGCTGCCATAGAAACTGGTATTGAAGTTAATCCAACCCTTGCTCTTACAGCATCAAGCAAAGCTTGAGCCCTAGTCCCGGTTGCACCTAATGCCTCAGCTTCCATAAGGTATGTGTCTGCAAGGCGGATTATATAAGTATTCTGCTTATAATTTAATACTGCATCACCACCACCGGTAGAAACATCAGCCTGAGTAGGTATAAACTTATTCAAGAAATATCCTGTATTTTGGTACCCGGCAACGTACTCGGCATCGCCATTAGTAGCCAAAGTTTTCATATCCAGAACTGTAGATGCAAACCTCGGATCACCATTCAACACATCATATAAATCCTGAGTAAGAACATTAAAGCTCCATCCTGAAGGAAGATCTGGTGCATTACTTGTTTTCTTTACATAACCTCTTGGGCCAACCATTACATTCACAGAGTTACCTTCATCTGAACCACTTCCCCAAATCCCCCAGTACGAGGTTCCAAGAGCAGAATGATTTGCTTCCCATATTGATTCTGCATTGAATTTGTTACTAACAACCCACAAATCTTTAAAATTTGATAGTAAGTGATTCCCAAATTGATTTGTAGCTCCAGGAGTTCCATTTACTATGGCCAACTGAGTTGCAGCTTGAGTATTTTTTCCTTCAAACAAATAAACTTTACCTAATAAAGCAATAGCTGCTCCTTTAGTAATTCTGCCCAGTTCATCAGTAGGAAGTACACCTGGTAACCCTTCAATTGCTTCAGTTAAATCCTTTTCGATTTGTGCATAAACATCTGCTGGCTTTGCCTGCAAAACATCATACATTTTGTCAGAAGAAACAGGCTCTATAATCAATGGAACATTTTTGAACATTCTAACAAGGTTAAAATAGTAGAGTGCCCTTAATGCTTTTGTTTCTGCTGCGAATCTAACTTTAAGTGCATCATCCATTGGCACATCATTTAACTTCGACAGTAAGAAATTAGCTCTGAATATCCCCTGATAATGATCGCTCCAGAAACTTGTAGGAATTGTATTTTGATTAATTGTAAAATTTGAAAATGATTGAATGCCTGCACCATCAGTTGCACCGCCTCCACCTGCAAAATGGTCATCAGAACCTGCATTCATCATGGTAATCATATTTTCAAAACCTCCGGAGTTTTTCCTCATTACATCATATACTGCAATAAGGCCTGCAAATGCCTGATCTTTGTTTTGATAATAATTTGAAGACAGGAACTGCCCGTCTGGTTTTACTTCTAAAAAGCTTTTCTTGCACGATGCGATTGTAGCAAGCAACAGCAAAACAACTGGTAATATCTTTATTGTACGCATGTGTAATAATTTTTAAAATTGTAAATTAACTCCAACCATAAATGTTCTGGCTTGGGGATAATAACCTTTATCAATTCCGAAAACAGAGCCACCTATTTCAGGATCGTAACCAGTATATTGTGTAAGCGTAAACAAGTTTTCACCTGTTACATATATACGTAATCTTTCGGCCCCGATTTTCTTAAGAAGATCATTCTTTACTGTATATCCTATTTGCAATAGTTTAATTCGCAAATAATCACCTTTTTCAAGATAAAAATCAGACATATTGCCAAAATTTCCATTATCATCTTGATTTGTTAAACGAGGATAAGTATTAGAAGTACCCTCACCTGTCCACCTTGACAAAGCTTTTGTTTGATAATTTGAATTACCTACATCTAACCTACGCAACCCCTGGAAAATTTTATTACCTGCAGCCCCTTGTGTAAATATCATCAAATCAAATCCGGCATAATCTAAGTTCACTGTTAACCCATAAGTAATTTTAGGCAGGGAATTCCCAAGATTTGTTTTATCCTGAGCATCAATAACACCATTACCATCCATATCTTTCCATCTGAAATCGCCTGGTTTAGCTAAGGGTTGAAGTAATGAGCCGGTAGAATTTTTGTATGCATTTACCTCGTTCCAATTTTGAAATATTCCATCGGTTTCATAGCCATAAAATGTATTAAATGGCATTCCGGCCTTTATAATAGTTACAGGGCCCATTGATTGGAAACTGGCGTACCCGGTAATTGAAGTTTTGCCTAAACCAACATAAGTAACATTATTTTTTATGAAACTAACGTTTCCATTGGCACCAAAATTAACCTTACCAAATTTTCTGCGGTATCCTAATTCAATTTCAACACCTTTATTATCCATATCGGCAACGTTACCAGCAGGTTGACCTGTAGCACCAACGTAACCTGGAATATCTACGGACTGCAAAATACCTTTTGTTGTTTTCTTAAATAAATCAACTGTTAAATTAAAATATTTAAACATTCTGGCTTCAACCCCAATATTTGTCTGTCTTGTTTCCTCCCAACGTAAATCGGGATTTTCAGGTGCATTAGGACTGTACCCCTGATAAATCTGTCCTGCATTTCCGAATGTATAATTTCGGCCACCGCCAATTGTTGATAAATATTTAAAATCACCAATAGCATCGTTACCAGTTATACCATATCCACCTCTTACTTTCAAATAATCAGCAAACTCTACGTTCTTCCAAAATTCTTCTTTCGAAATAACCCAACCAAGAGAGAATGAAGGAAAATACCCGTACTTATTATTTGTACCAAATCTTGACGAACCATCTCTGCGTATTATACCTGTAAACAGATATTTTTCCATATAATCATAATTGATCTTGGAAAACAAGGAAGTTACCTTATGTGATATACCATTACTTGCCCATGCATCTTTTTTTGCAGCAGTTGCACCAAAATTAAAAGAAGCATCCTGGTAATTTGTAACCGGAATATCAAAGTAGGTTACACCTGAACTTGATACTACACCATCAACATATGCCCCCTGACCCAATAGTACGCTTACATTATGAAGACCAATCTGTTTTTGATAATTTGCAGTGTTTTCAATATTCCAACCAAATCCCTTATTTATAGTTCTGTAAATATTATTTTGAGATGTCAAAGTTGAAGCATTAAGATAATATTTAGGGGTAAAACCTTCTGAACCCCAGGTAGCCTGCTTAGCCCCAATTGTTGATTTGATTTTAAGACCAGGTATAAGTGATATTTCCATATAAGCATTACCTACGTAATCATCAGACCAATCGTATTGTCCGAGTCTTGTTTTTGTATAAGCAATCGGGTTTAC
The DNA here is from genome assembly GCA_002336115.1 of Chitinophagaceae bacterium UBA1953. GTDB lineage: Bacteria > Bacteroidota > Bacteroidia > Chitinophagales > Chitinophagaceae > Lacibacter. Next base: position 52,144 of record DDEN01000049.1, on the reverse strand, counting down.
AATTTCCTGACCAACCAACGATGAAATACCGTAAGGGTTTCCAGACTCATCACGCATAACAGCATTGGATGTGTACAAACTGCTTGATGCGGCAACTGGGTCGGTAACAACTAAAGGGGTTGTTGGATCAAGATTAATTGCAGAGCTCAATACACCTCCAAATTCAGTATTTAAACTACCAATTCCAACAGTTTTTTGATGTGCATATCCAAAAGTCTGGCCTATTGTAATGTATTTAGATACTTTATGAGTTGAATTTAAACGTATTGTTTTTTTGTCATAGTTCGATATATCTTTTGTAACAATACCATTTTGATTTTGTAATCCAACAGAAGCAAAAAAAGTGGAAATTTCATTCCCCGCACTAAAACTGATTTCGTGCGAATAACGTTTAGCACTATTATTGAAAATAGCTTTCTGCCAATCTGTGCCAAGTCCAAGAGAACTTAAATCGGAGAAAACAACATTACCTCCAGCCGCTACGGATTTTTCGTTCATCAATGCTGCATATTGTGTAGCATTCAATAATTTTAATGTTCTTTCTGGTGAAGAGACACCGTAAAAACCATTATAAGTAGCATTAATCTTACCTTTTCTACCCTTTTTAGTAGTAACTAAAATTACACCTCCGGCTGACCTTGCACCATAAATGGCCAGAGAAGCAGCATCTTTTAGCACTTCTATTGATTCAATATCGGCCTGATTCAGAAAACTGATACCGCCATTATCAACAATCATCCCATCAATTACCCATAATGGATTATTATCATTGAATGTAGTAATACCTCTTACCCTTACAGTTAAGGATGCACCGGGCTGACCAGAATTACTGGCAATTGTAACACCAGAAACCCTTCCTTGTAATGCCTGTTCAATTCTTCCATTTGGTACATTTTCAAGGTCTTTCGCCTTAACACTTGAAATTGCACCGGTAAGTACACTTCTTTTTTGAGTACCATAACCAACAACAACAACTTCATCCAGTTTAGACTCCTTTTTAACTAATACAACAAGAATGGAACCCTCTGAAATTTCCACTTCCTTAGCATCATAACCAATAGATGAAACAATCAGTGTTTTTGCAGAATTTGTAATTGAAAAGGAAAATTCTCCGTTAGCCTTTGTGGTTACACCCACATTAGTCCCTTTTACAAGTATCGAAGCATTTGCAATGCCTTCTCCTTTTTCATCTGTTACCTTACCGCTTAAAATACGGTTTTGCGAAAAAAGAGGAATTGATAAGATCATCCAAAAAAAGAAAAATAAATTTCTCTTGAAGACTTTTTTCATACGCAAGTTTTTTGGTTTAATAATATAGCAAAAAAATCGAGGACAAATTTAATAGACATAGATTCTATTTTCACATGATTTACCACAACTATACCTCATCATAAAAAAACAAATAATTGATTATCAATTAAAAAACACTACATCATTTCTACATCATCAAATTTGTGTAGATTTATCGCATGAAATTAATTTTACTGCTTTTTTACATATTTAGCTTGCCGAATTTTTCATACTCACAAAACATGATTGGGCTTCCTGAGATTGCTAATTACTCAAAAACTGATTTTCATGGCGGAACTCAGACATGGGATATAGACCAAGATAATTTGGGAAGGTTATATTTTGCTAACAATGAAGGGCTGCTTACTTATGATGGTACATACTGGAAAACTTATACTCAACCTAATAAAACAATTTTAAGATCAATAGCTGTTTTTGGAAATAAGATATTTGCAGGTGGCCAGGACGAAATTGGCTACTTTACTCCTGATGAAAGCGGGTCACTTAAATATATATCACTAAAAAGTTTAATTCCGGCAAAATACCGCAGTTTCACCGAGTTATGGGGAATTGAAGTTTTTCAGCAATCTGTATTTTTCAGAACTATGGAGACCATTTTTGAATATAAAAACAATTCTATTCAACTATATCCGGCCCCAACGAGTTGGCAAATAATGAAAAAAGCAGGGGACGGTCTTTATGCACAAGATAAAGATTTGGGGCTCTTTCAGTTTGTTCATAATAAATGGGAGCCAATAAATAGCAAAGAATCTATACCAAATTTTTTCATAACGGGCATTTGTAAACTTAAAGACAACAGTTTATTAATAAGTTCGCTTCAAAAAGGATTATTTGTTGTTAAAAATGGCACCATCTCTTCACTAAAAACTGATGCTGACAGACATTTTTATTCTGCACAAATTTATAAACTTGAGCAAATTAATGAAAGCGAATTTGTGGCAGGTACAACTTCGGAAGGGCTTTTCGTTATTAATGAACAAGGAGGCATTGTGCAGCAGATTGCGCAGCCAGAAGGACTTCAAAACAACAATATCTTAAGTTTGTTTCTTGATCGAAATAAGAATGTTTGGGCAGGCTTGAACAACGGGATTAGTTTCATTGCATATAACTCGGCTATTAAATACATTCAACCCAATAAAAACCACGAAGTTTCAGGATATTCCTGCTATATACTTAATAACAAACTTTATATTGGCAGTTCTGATGGTGCATATGTTACAAATTTAACTTCAACATCAAAAGATTTTAGCTTTCAGAAGGGAAGTTTTAAATTAATCCCCAATAGCTCTGGGCAGGTATGGCATTTGGATGAAATTAATAATATGATTTTAATGGGTCATCATACCGGCTCGTTTGTATTAAACAATGATTATGCTACTCACATACCAAATACTGACGGCATTTGGAAATATTTATCGTTGTCTTCAATAATTCCGGCAAAAAATATTCTTGTCGGAAAATATAACGGGCTTGAAATTTTAAATTTTTCTGAAAAGGGGTTTACGAAAGGAAAAGCAATAACTGGCATAAATGAATCGCTCAGATTTCTCGAAATGGACAATAATAATGAAGCGTGGGCTTCGCATCCATATAGGGGCGTTTATAAAATTCTTTTTTCGCCTGACTATGGATCCTGCTCAACACATTTATATACGCAAAAAGATGGGTTGCCTTCAACATTTAGAAATCATGTTTTTAAAATCAAAAACAGAATTGTTTTTGCCACAGAAAAAGGGATTTATGAATTCGATGAGAGAATAAAGAAATTTATTCCATCACCAACTTTTTTTAATATCCTGGGAGGTATAAATCTTCAATACTTAAGAGAAGATGCAGATGGCAATATTTGGTTTTGCAGTGGAAAAAAAATAGGGGTTATAAATTTTAATAATGGCAGTGCCTCTTCGAAATATCAAATTATTTATTTTCCGGAATTATCCGGAAAGATTCTTTCAGGGTTTGAAGAAATTTACCCCTACGACCGGCAAAATATATTTATAGCTTCCGATAAAGGGATTATACATCTCAATATGAATAAATACACCAATGACCACCCTGTTCCGGAAGTGCTTTTATCATTGATAAAAGTTTCAGGGAAACATGACAGTTTATTCTTTGATGGCTATCCTTTTTCTACTAACGTCAACGATTTTGCACAAAACCAACAAAAAGTTTTGGCTTTCCCTGTAAATAATAATTCATTTCATTTTGAATTCAGCACGCCCGAACTTAATCAGCAAAAAAACATTGAATTTTCTACAATACTTGAAGGATATGAAAGCAACTGGTCTGCATGGAACTCAAAATCTGAAAGAGATTATACAAAATTGCCTAACGGCACTTATATTTTTAAAGTAAAGGCTCATAATAACCTAGGCTATGAATCCTCAATTATCAGCTACAAATTCATAGTTAGCCCTCCTTGGTATAAAACAAAAATTGCCTACTTTATTTTTACACTTCTGCTTTTTGTCATAATTTTTTCAATTTACAGACTACAACAAAAGAAGTTTGTTGAACAGGAAAAAAAATTCGATGAAGAACAAAAGAAGTTGAAATACATTCACCAACTAGAACTCGAAAAAAACGAAAAAGAAATTATTGAATTACAAAATGAGAAACTTGTAAATGAAGTTATTTTCAAGAACAAGGAACTTGCCAATGTAAGCCTGCGCCTTGTTGAAAGAAGCGATGCGTTATTAAAGATTAAAGAAGAACTGCAAAAGCTATACAAAAAAACCGGTGAAAACCATGATATAAAACGAACCATTCATCTGGTAAACAGTATTGACCAGAACAATTCAAACTGGGAGCAGTTTGCAGCACACTTTAATGAAATAAATAATGATTTTTTAAAAAAGATAAAAACCAAGTTCCCAAACCTTACTAACAATGATTTAAAAGTTTGCGCATATCTGCAACTAAATTTATCTTCAAAAGAAATAGCCCAGTTAATGAATATTACAGTCAGGGGTGTTGAGATTAACCGTTACCGCTTAAGAAAAAAAATGGGGTTAGAATCAGAAACAAATCTTTCAGATTATATTAAGTCTATTACAAAAGAATAAATCCTGCTTGTACCGCTGGATTCTCAAAATATTTAAACCGGCGAAACATTTACAGCTTCGCCGGTTTTACTCATTAAATAAATATTATTTTTCCCAATTAATTTTCATTGATTTTACATCCTGTGAATTTGTACCAACCATAATTTCAAAATCACCCGGCTCCCAATCGTATTTCAGATTATTATTGTAAAATTTCAGATCAGCAGGAGTAATAGTAAAAGTCACAGTTTTTGATTCACCGGTTTTCAGGAATATTTTTTCAAATCCTTTTAATTCTTTTACCGGCCTTGTAATACTTCCCACAACATCTCTTATGTATAACTGAACAACTTCTGCCCCATCATATTTGCCACTGTTTGTTACGGTTACACTGGCCCGTAATGTCTGATTTCCTTTTAGCCTGGTTGAACTCAACTGTAGATTACCATAAGTAAACGATGTATAACTTAACCCATAACCAAAAGGATATAAAGGATCATTGGTAACATCAAAGTAATTTGAACGGTACTTCTGGAACCATTTACCTTCATCAACAGGTCGCCCTGTATTTTTATGATTATAATAAATTGGTATCTGTCCTACATTCTGCGGAAATGTTACAGGAAGTTTACCGGAAGGATTAACCAAACCAAAAACCGCATCTGCAATTGCGTTGCCCGATTGTGTACCACCAAACCATACATTCAGAATTGCCGGAATATTTTCTTTTTCCCAATTAATTGTAAGGGGCCTGCCAGTAAACAAAACCAACACAACAGGCTTACCTATTTTTACCAACTCTTTCAAAAACGCTTCCTGGTTGCCGGGTAAAGAAATATCTGAACGGCTTGAACTTTCACCACTCATTTCTGAAGCCTCACCCATTACGGCAACGACTACATCACTTTTCTGTGCAATTTCAAATGCTTCCTGCTTTAACTGTTCTGGTGTTTTTACAGGGTCAATTGCTGTTCCGCCCCAACTGATCCATTTATCAAGCTGCTTATCATCAATCAGGTTACATCCCTTTGCATACATCAGGTTTGCGCTGTTACCTAAAGCGTTTTTAAATCCATCGAGAACTGTAACAGTTTTTTTATGATCAATTGCTACTGCCCATGTACCAGCCATATCGTAACGTGAATTTGCCAACGGACCAACCAAAGCAATATTCAATTTTTTATTCAGAGGTAAAAGCTGGTTCTGATTTTTCAGAAGCACAAATGTTTGCGAAGTAAGCTCTCTTGCTGTTTGTAAATTTTCAGGAGTTGTAAGTTCAGTTGCAGCACGGTTTAAATCGCAATACCTGAAAGGATCATCAAACAAACCTAAATCATATTTAGCTTCCAGCATACGACGACACGCCTGATTAATTTCAGCTTCAGTAACCTTGCCTTCTTTCAGTGATTTTTTTAAAGTTGTTAAAAATCCTTCTCCAATCATATCCATATCAATTCCTGCATGTAATGCCAAAGCCGATACTGTTTGCAAATCGCCCAAGCCGTGTGCAATCAATTCGTTAATAGCAGTAAAATCTGTAACAACAAAACCTTTAAAGCCCCATTGCTTACGGAGCAGGTCTGTCATCAGCCAACGATTGGCCGTTGCAGGAATACCATTAATATCATTAAATGAACTCATGGCACTTCCCGCACCTGCATCAAAAGCCGCTTTGTAAGGCGGCAGGTATTCGTTATACATCCGCACATAACTCATGTCGGTTGTATTATAATCCCTACCTGCTTCAGCAGCGCCATATAATGCAAAGTGCTTAACACAGGCCATAATGGTATTATTTTTTGAAAGATCGGTGCCCTGGTAACCACGTACATAAGCCTGTGCAGCTTTTGACCCTAAATAAACATCTTCACCTGAACCCTCAGCTACTCTTCCCCATCGTGGGTCACGGCATATATCCACCATTGGTGAATATGTCCAGCAAAGCCCATCGGCACTTGCCTCTTGTGCCGCCACACGGGATGCTTTTTCAATTAAGCTCATATCCCAGCTACTTGCCATTGCAAGAGGAATAGGAAAAGTTGTGCGGTACCCATGAATAATATCCATTCCAAAAATTAATGGAATTTTTAAGCGGCTTTTTGTAACTGCAACACGTTGTACTTCACGAATACGCCATGCAGAATCAAGGTTTAAAATTCCGCCTACCTGACCATTTGCAATTTTTTTACCAATATCGCTGTTGTTTGTTTCACCAGTATGAATTTCACCGGCACCAACAAGATTTAGCTGGCCAATTTTTTCATCAAGCGTCATTTTGGCCATTAGATCGCTGATAAATTTTTCTTTCTTTGAATTTTTAACAGTAGTGGCAGGTTTTTGTGGCTGCAATTTTGCAACCAACACAAACATTACACACAGCAGGAGGATAAAACTTTTACGCATAGATTTTAAATTCAGTTCGATGTTATATGTTATGATACTATTTAAAATAAATTACAATTCAACAGCAATCTTATTTATTCCCGGCTTCAAATAACTTATGAAATTTTTCATTGCTATCTGTGCCCCGCCTTTGCGGTACGGATTATATTCCGCATCATAAAAAACAGGTTCATCATTAATACGGATACTTACAGGAGAATAATTACCCGACTTAACTGCGAAACTCCAGTGCAGATCATATCCTTTAAATTTAAATGAAGCAGCAAATCCATCCATTTCATTTGTAAGCACGGGATCAATAATAATATAATCATTAAAAGCACGGAACCCGATCAGTTTTTTAATAATCAGACTGATATAAATTCCGGGGCCACTTGAATATACACGCCATCCTCCATCAACACGCATTTTTCCTGAAAGAATATCTTCATATTTTTCATCGGCTTCATAACGTGTATGAAACGTTACATCGCTGCTGGAATAATAACAGTTTGCCTGGCGCAGATTACTGTTCGGTACAACATCACCATAAGCAACCGGAATAGCCTGGCGCATTGCCTTTATAAATTCATTTGCCTTGCCAAGCACAGCCTGCGATTCTGTATAACGGATATGCTCATGGATATACATCAGCCCGATTTCTCTTCCAAAAAAAGTGCTGCTCTCTGCACGTTGAAAAATTTCCTGAATACCTCCCTTGTAACGAAGTGGCTTATCCATTAACCTTGCACCATCGGGACCTTTCAGATGTTGATCAATAATTTTCTGATGAGCTTCAGCCTGTTCTTTTGTAAATATTCCGCTTAATATACCTCTGTCCATTGGCAGCAGACTGTATTTAATCCCTGTATGTGTATCTGTAGGGTGCAGCAGTACGCTAATAGTGCCATCATCCTGCACATATCCATAACCGGCAACAACATCATCTTTTACAAGATATTGATTAAAATCGGCTTTAATTTTTTGTGCAACACCGGCTAATCGTGTTGCCTTCGCTTCATCACCAACAAGTTTATATACTTCAGTATAATCACTGAATGCCTGGTAATTCATTTGCACAGTCCAGCTTGATATAAGACGTTTTGCCAGTTCTTCATTTACCGGCTGCAGAGAATCGTTCCAATCGCCTCCACCAAAAGGAACCAACGCAGTATCACCAATATAAGAATCTTCAATCATCTTTATCAAACGCTCCACATGTTCATTTACGGTAAACAATTCAGTTTCGCCAAAAAATGAAACTTTTTCATCAAGTACACTTGCATCACCCGTAACTTTTATGTAAGCTGCCAACGAAATGATCACCCAGTAATAAATATCGCCATGACAATCACCTGCACGAATGCTGCTGTAACTATCAAACATCCACCATTGCGGCCAGTCGCCAATTTTATTCTGATTAGCAAATGTGATGAGTAACACTTCCCTTGCTGCTTCATATTTTTCCAACGACAATAAAAGCTCAATAGGCCCTTGCGATACATCTCTTGTTCCCCATGCAGCTCCGCTGAATTGTTCAAGCCCGTACGGTGTGAGATAATGTGTAATAGCATTCATCCCATACCACGGCAATATTTCACTGATTGTTTTCAGATTCTTTTCATCTGAATACAATTGCAAATGATTACTTAATTCATTCCAGAATTCATTTCCTGATATAACTGTGTTTTCAGTTGCATTCTTCAGGTCAAATTTTTCTTTCAACTCTCCAATGAAATGAACAGAGAACTCTGAGGTGGCTGAAGTTTCCAGAACAAACAAATCAGTCAGTTGATAAGTCAACTGATGCTGAAGAGAATTTTTTATTTCATCTGCTCCATCGGCAATAATTCTGAAATCAACAGCAGGAAATTTTTCCGTAATCATTGAATTTGCTGTTGGCTTTGCAGTAAAATCTCCGTTACCATTAGCTGCAAGCTCCCATGTGTTTACCTTATCCCAGTCGTGTGTAATAATCAACCTGACTTTTTTTCCATTAACTTCTTTAACAGTTGTTTTTATTACAGGCGAGTTGATATATGTTTCTGTTTTTATTTCAAGTAAACTGCTCTCACATTTATATATCCAACGGCAAAAGTTGATTCCCATCTCAAATGCAGATGGAATACCGAGAAGGTAAAACACTCCATCAATCTCTGCAAAAACACGTTGCCCGGAGCTGATATTTGCATTGAACTGACTTGTATTAATGGAAAGAAAAACATTGAAATTGGTATTGCCTTGTGAAATATGTGAATTAAAAACACCCGTTGCAAAGCAAGTTGTTGAAAGTGTTTGTTCTGTTGGTACATGTGAGAGATTCGCCTGCATAATATGTGCATGAGGCCGATCAACCAATGTTTCTTTTGCTTTAAGAATTACATGCTGGTTTGTGCCACAGAAGAAAGAAAGCAACTGCCGATTAACTTCTTCTTTTAACCGGATATTTTTTCCGAATAAATTTTCAATATCGTCAGTATTTAAATCGGCGGAAGGAAAGAGTGGTGCTGTACGGAATAGATTTTGTTTTGGTACTGCCGCATTAACGGGAACGATTTCAATTTCGTCGGGAAACTCTTTTAAAACAGATTGCAAAACTTCCAGATCTTTTTCTGATGTTGCTTCTGTATGATTAGAACTAAATGCAGCAACAAATTTTACGGTATGCGATGCACCTGCCTCCAGTTCAAAAGGAGTTTCCTGTAATGCAACAACAGGAGATTCTCCAGCCATGTTGCCCGGCATTGTGCTTTTAAGAAGAGATTCAGGAATGCCTGTTGCACGATATGAATTACCATAAAACTGCATCCCGTCCGTTAAGGCCGATGCTGCTTTTCCGGTGCTTGCAAACATAATCCACGGATACCCTGTTGCTTCTTTTGTATTTTGCCTGCACGCTATTACAGCTCCATGTGTTTCATCGCTCAGAATAATACGCTCCAGGTACTGGCTTACATAATATTCATTCACCAACCCATCGTTCAGATTTTTAAGGCCAACCTCCTGTTTCCAAACCAGATCAAGTTCAGCCTTTTCGCCAGTTGTATTTGTTACTTCTACCTGCCATTGCCACGATGCGCTTTTTCCGGAAAGCTGTAACATACATACATACTCCAAACCCTTCCATATACCTTTTGTATAAAACTTATCATCTGTAAAAGAGATTTTATTTCCATTTTCGGCACCAAGCAATGGAGTAAACTCTATCTGTCCGGCACTATGTTTACGCAGGTATATTTGTGTACCCGGCTGTGCAAAAAGATTTCCTGATTTTAAATTGATCCTGATTTTATCAACGTCAATATTCTGTACATACCCATTTTCTAAAAAAGAAAACGTTAACCCGTTTTTATTTGAAAGTTTCATACCCGTTTTTTTATCTATGCAATACACAATACTTTTTCATTGTGCTTTCTGTTTAATGCCTGTAATAATTCCAATAAGGCTTATTTTATAATTTCAAGTACAACATCTTTTTTATGCAGATGTTTGTAATTAACAACCAGCCTTTCTCCTGTTTTTTTCAACTCCAGTGCTTTACCTTCATATTCAACCGATCTGATATTCTGAATATTTCCTTCCAGAACCAATTCGCCTAACAAATCTCTGTGCCCATGCAACTGAAGCAATAATCCATTTGCAGTTTTTTCAATATGCAGCAAATCAGATGTAGTGTGCAGCAATTGAAGATCATCACTTAACTTCAAACAAACCGGAGTAAGCACCGCATATAACCCGGGCATTTCAATTTTCTCTGTTCCTGAAGGAAAATTCACTTTCTCTCCGGTTGCAGGATTTGTGTAAGTAACAGAAGCTGATTGCTCCTCATTGTAATAATTACCAATAAACAACATTGCCTGGTTATCAGCAGTAAAGCGTTCACGAACAGTAATAAAGAAATTATCAGCAGTGGCATTAAATAAGTTTGATTCGGAAAGACCAAGCAGTTTTATATAAACATCTTTATGCGTTTCGGTATCAAAACCCCACCATGTACCAATGTGTGCAATTTTTCCTTTACCTATATGCTTCTGGAAACCGGTAATCTTTCCACGTATATTTTTTGCTATCACTTCTGCATCTTTCAAATCGTTTGCATCATACACCAATTGAGGATTGGCACATTTAATATCTTTCAGATCAAATACATCAATCAATGCAGAATCGAATGAATCTGTTCCAACCGGTTTTATCTGCAACGCATCACGAAGGATGGTGCTTGGTAAACCATTCATTTCACGCACAGGCAAAGCAGGGAAAATAACCACATGCCCGCCATTCTTTGTATAATCAAGAATCTTTTGTTGCTCTGCAGCATTCATCTCATCGGTAGAGAAAACCCAAATCTGCTTATACTTGTCCCACCCTGTTGCTGATTTGTTCAAATCGAGCATATCATATTCCACATTCAGCACCTGCAATGCTTTTAACAAACCATCAAAATAGGCAGGTCGGCGTATTGCGGAATAGCTGAAAATAACTTCACTTGCTGCATCAATTGTACGTTCAAGTTCAGTTGCATAATAAGGCGGATAAAACAAAACGGCTACTTCTGCTTTTCGCTCCGCATCAACAATAATCGATTCGGTTGTACTGATGATTTTACTCATGCGCTGCACCAATGGAAATGCAGAAGTTTTTTCTGCTTCGGGTGTAAGCGGGTTAAACCAGTAAAAAGTTGAACCACTGTATCCTTTACGTTCAGGATTTCGTCCCTGTGAAAACATATAATAATTCCACCCGGTTAAACCATTTGCCACGCTTGCCTTGTAAAACAATTCCATTTCAACAGGATTTGTTACCACATGATATTCCCTTGACCCACTTTGAAATTCTGCCGCAAACATTGGTTTATTTCCCTGCATGGCATAAGTAATATCGTTAATGATTCGATCATCGTGCAGGTTGCGGTAACTCATAAATTCAGGAATATGATCTACTCCAAAAATGATTTCACTACGATCATCAAACAAATCCTCATACATTGTAATGTTTACAGGAAACTCATAACCACTGCCATAAATCCACCCTGGAAGATTATGATAGAAGGGAAGCGTTACTCCCAGGTCTCTTGCCCATTTTGAAAGCATCCGCAGGTAATCGGCATAATACCTGCGCCAGAAAAGCGTCCATTCATAATCACGCCCCTTATCAGCAACAGATTTATAAGGATCTCTGCCATCTGGCGGAAGCTGTACATCGTCAAATGAAAGATAACCGGTTTCCCATAGTTTATTCCAGTAATGAATATCCCTGTTTTTTTCTTTAAGAAAAGCAACAAAGCGTTTTCTTACTTCTTCGTTATAATCGCCCTGATGCGAAAGCCATGAAAACACTCCAATTTCATTACATATCTGCATCAATATCACCGGGCCATTTTTAGGATATTCATGTGCAGCAATCAAAGGCATAATCTGGTTATACCATGCCTGCACTTTTTCAAGATAAACAGGATGAAAAAGACTTACACCATCACTGTTTACAACATCACCTTTGCTGTTGTGCATTTTTAACGCAGGAATATATTGCTCCATAAACCAATCGGGCAAACCTGCACCACGATATTCGGCAAGAATAAATGGCCCCGGTTTTAATGTACAGTACAAACCATGTTCCTTACATTTTTTTATCCAGCCCAATAAATCACGTTCTGCAACAGTATGGCCATCAAAATCAAACTCGCCCTCTATTGGCTCATGCCATGCCCAAGGCACATAAGTGCTGATTGTGGTTAACCCGGCTTCTTTTGCAGCAGCTAAATGCTGATCCCATAATTCTTTCTTAATACGGAAATAATGAATTTCTCCTGAGTTAAGAAACACTCTTTTACCATCTAAAACAAAATTTTTTCCTTCAATAGTGAACATACGTCTTTATATTTTTTTCTGATAGTTACAACTTTATGCTGCTGCATGTTTTTCCTTCAGCAGATCTTTTATTTCTTTTGTGCGTTTTTCGGTTAGTGAATAGCGCAATACAAAAAACAATGACATCAAACTAAGTAATACAGGCAGCCCTATTTCAACAATCCTCATCATTAATAAAGTATAAGGTGTTTGTTTTTTCAATGCCACAATTTTACCTTCCATTGTTTTTACGCTGCTTTGCAAAGTTGAAAATTCAGTATTACTTTTTATTTCCGACAATGACTGCTGCACAATTGTCATCTCATTTGCAAGCACATTATAATGCTCTTTGTTCTTCGTTTTTTTGTCAAGCGATTTATCTTTTAAATAAGCCTGTAATTCCAAAACTGTGGCGGATAACTTATCAACTTTTGTCTGTATCAGTACCGCAGGTACAAATTGCCTGTGTGCTAACACCGAATCAGCAAGAATTGTTGTACCGGAAAGCTGTTTGATTGAATTTTGCACTGATGAAAGGTTTTGATTAATCATACTGTCACGCTGGCCTGTATATTCCGGAATGTTCTCAAATGTATTTTCAAATTTTTTATCATGTTCTTTCTTCAACAATTTTTCATATTCTTTTGCATCTTTCAAGGCATCGGTCTGCATGATTTGCAAAGTTGCAGCATCAAGCTTATTAGCCGCAAGTTTATTATTCCACTCTTTTGTCCAGGTAGAAATTTCATCAACATTCCCCTGAAACTTATCAACCTTTGTTACCTGTGTTTCATCAAACATTGTAACAACAATTAAAGCCCCTGCTACAAAACTTGCCAATGCAGTGCCTAATTTGATAAACCACCAGAACACTGCATAATAACTTCCTTCTGTACGCTGCCCGGTTTTCAATTCATCTTCATCACAAATATCGCCTACCATTGATGATCCTAACGTAAAAAAGAACAACATACCTGCTGAAAGTAAAATAGTGGGAATAACAATGAGGTAAGGATGAGCCGGATTGTAGCATACAATTTTTGAAAGCTGCGCTGCAATCATCAGCAACATTGCAATAATGAGTGTACTACGTTTGCCCAGTTTTGGACTGATCCAGTTTAATGGAAACACAGCCAACACACCCGTAACAGCCCAAACTGTTCCATTAATTCCGAGCATGGTTGCACCTGCAAGTTTATCGCCACCAAATACATAAAAGATAGGAATGTAAGAACCTAGCAACTGCACAAAGTTGAAACCCATTGCCAATGTAAAAATGGTCAACGTTAAAAACACAAAATTCCTGTTGGAAACTACCAGCTTCATATCCTTCCAGAAATTTGTTTTTTGCTGCGGTTTGTCTATATGAAATTTGGGTTCACGCAATTTAAAAAACCACCAGAATGATAATGGAATGATAAGTGCTGCAATAATTAACGACACATATTTCATACCATCCATTTCTGTACCTCCCGTTCCTTTAAACACTTTGAGATTGGCCAGCCAGAACAGCCATGGTGTACTCATAGCAAATAAATTTCCCACAAAACTTTTTGCACTGAACAACCGTGTACGTTCATGCGAATCGGTTGACATTTCCATTCCTAAAGCACCATGCGGAATTTCAAACAAATTCACAGCAGTAAAAAACAACAGTAATGAAACAAGAATATAAATCAACTGAAAAATCTGGTAGCCCTGTTCTGTAGGAAACCATTGCTGCACCATTTCGCCTTTTGGTATAAGCCATATAACAACAAAAAATGCTGCACTTAAAATACCACCCCACAAAAGAAATGGCCGTCTGCGCCCCCAACGTGTACGGGTGTTGTCTGAAAAGTGACCAATAAGCGGATCGGAAAACGAATCCCACAAACGTGGAACAATAAGAATTAATCCCAACCAGAAAGCACTTAAACCAAGGCTAATATTTCCCATCAAGCCAACGAGAATACCTGCAATATTAAAAAGGGCAATAGGAATTATTCCACCAGCGCCGTAAGCAGCCAGTTGGCCGAACTTTACTTTATCAGGATGTGATGAAGCTGTTGCTTTGTTTTCTTCTGTTCCCATTTTGTATGTTTTATTGAGTGATGTTATAACAGTTATTTATCAATATTCAATTACAATTTCCGCAGGCGATTGCATAACCTGAATGTATTTATCAGTGAATGATTGAATTTCTTTTCCATTCACCAACACTTTCTTTGGCATTTTTGAACCATTGAAATTCTGAATCTTCATTCCGTTTGCAGGCAGTTTTAAATTACCTGTAATGTTGAAATGATAGCGGTTATTTTCTTTTTTAATGCTGTAAGAAATTTCACCATAATAAGTAGGCATATTTTTTACCGACATACCTTCAGGCGTATCAATCCAGTCCTGGTATAATGCTGCTGCAAGTACAAGCGAAGAATCGTATTCATTTTCATAAACAAATATTGAACGGATGGAATTGATAAAATCAGAACCAACCCAAGTGTGAGGCATATCGCCAATATACCTTGGAGTACGTTGATCTTTCCAAACAACTTCAGCCCAATGATACCAGCCCTGCGGACGCTGATCGTGCAGAAAATAATCAATCAGATCGTGTGCCCGTTCGGGTTCGTTGAGCATAATAAACGAACCAATCACCCTGTTTTCATAAGGAGTATAATCGTTCCAGTTGATGGTATTGTTTTTCCGCTTCGTAAAATAATCGTAGTACTTATCAAATGTGTTATAAATCTGCGGTTTGGGAAGATTGTCCATTTCATTACAAGGTGTAAGCGAAACCGTTGTTGATGTTGCATCAAAATCGCCAAGCTCTGCACATCCCGGTATATAATTAATTCCTTTATTTTTCATTGCAAGCTGTATGGAATTATAAAGGTTAATGCGGAATGTATCCCTGATTGCTGCAATTCGTTTTTCATCCGTTGTATTTCCCAGAATATGCTGAATATCCACTGCATCTTTTAATCCTTTCATTATAAAGAAATCATCCCAGTACGAATGCATTGGTTTTGCTGAATATCCTTCATGGCTGATTGATTCAGGAACAAGGCCATATTGTGCCCTTATACTATCGTTCCCGTTTTTGTAATGATCGGTGCTGCGTTGCTCAACTAAGTAGTTAATATAATCTACTGCCATCAGCACTTCTTTATTTTTTTCACGAAGCAAAGCAGTGTCTTTTGTAAAATTAAAATATTCACGAAGCAGGTAAATGAACTGACCATGACTGTCGTTTTCAGGTGTTGGATCAGGGCCCCGACCATCAACCACACAAGGCACTTTTCCATTTTCGTACAGGAAGCCTGAATACCAGTTGATGAAATCTTTCACCTCAGGAACAATACCCGATTTCATTAATGCCGATGAAGTAAGTGCTCCATCACGAATCCAGCTCCGGTTATACGAACGGCTGCCCGGCTGAATTCCAGCCTTGTCTCTGTTAGTAAGAATATAAACAAGCTGCGATTTGTATGTGTTCACTATTCGGTCGGCAGTGGCGGGCAAATGAAACTGTACATGATTAATTTTTTTATTCCAGAAATCCACGGCCGATGAAAATTCTTTATTGAAATTATCGGCCGCAATGCTGTTTGCATCAACTGCATTTTTGTAATAAGGTACTTTTACAATAAACTCATAATTGCCGCCTGCTGCAACTGAGATATGATATTTAATTACACCCGTTGCAAGATTTGATTCATCAGTTATTCTGGTTTGATTATTGAGTTTGCCCGAGCTAATAAGCGGCACCACATTTCCCTGCAAAGCATTATACATACTTACCTGCTGAAAAGGAATCTGCGATTCCACAACTTTATTATCAACTTTGATTAACTGGTTGCCTTCAGTTACAATCGATTTTATTTTACCAACACCGCCTGTAAGATTCAGAAACTGGTAATACGGATTTACCTGGAACGGACGGATTAAAATATAAAAGTCAAACTCTTTCTTTACGGTACTTTTATTTGTAAAACTGTACCTGACGTATAAATGAGAGTTTACATTTGCTTCACCACCGGAAGTAACTTCGGTTTTAAACAAAACGTCCTTTACACTCCACGAAACAGTTGGGATAAAACTATATTTTTCCGGACTTGTTGAGCTGCCCATTGACTGAGTTATGTTCACGTTATTCCAGTTGTACAATTTTTTATCCATCATAATCATAGGCTCAAGTGAAAATGTTGCTGCATCAACTTCAACCATTCCATCTTCACTGATCAATCCTTCTTTTACATCATTGTTTACTCCGGTTACTGTCCAGAATGTTCCTTTTTCAAGAAAAGAACGTGGATAATCGCCAACGGCATTATTCTTTGCACAATAAATATAAAAGCTGTTAAGTGTTTCAGCATCTTTCATTGAAACCAATGTCATTTCATTAATGCCGAAGTTTTTTACCGAGTTTGATGAGGTTAAATTCAGCCTGATGTATTGCGATTCTGCTTCCGGAAGCCTGATTATACTTGTATTGTTCTGATTGTTTACAACACCTGCAATTTTTTCCCAGCTTTTACCATCATTTGAAGTAGAGATGTCGAAATTTTTTGCTGAAAGATTTTTTACCCAGTCAATTTTCAATCCTCCGTACTCACGCCTTTGTTTTAAATTAAAAATTACACTCTGAGGTTTAGCATTCATGCTTTCCCATGAAGTTTGTAAAGAATTATCCAAAACATTTGTTACCGGTTTTCCAATTGCTGAAGAAGATGCTGAAACCTGAGGCTGTGGAAAATCGTTTGTTTCAGGTGGCAATTGTTCAAACTTAAGATCATCAATCCACACAGTTCCTTTACCTCCAACAAAAGATGCAATAGTAAATTCTATACGATCAAAACGTACAGGGGGTGTTCCGCCAGATGGCCCCCATGCAAAACTTAAATGACGTTTTTTTATTTTTATTTTCTTCCACTCGGTAGGGAAATTATAATTGCGGTTACTTACCCACCATACATTATCGCCCGACGCATCGAGCAGTTTTATTTCAAAATTGTTTGCAGGTGAACTTGCCTTTACCCAAAAACTCAGTTCATAATTTTCGGGCAGCACCAATGGAAAAAACTTCTGAATACCTCCATAACCTGTTCCTTTTGTAAAATCATAATCAAAGCGTACACAAGTTCCGGTATGGCCTTTATCAGTTGCAATATTCAGATTTACAGCGTCGGACTTAATAAAATTCCAGCCATCTTTTGTTTCAAAATTGTCGAGGTCTTTTACCTGAGCAAACAGGAAATTATCAGCACCAAGGAAACAAAACAATACAAATACAATTCTTATAAATAAATACTTCATAAACATAACAATCATTTTTATAAATGCAATCTATAACAGGTAAACTTACCTGCTCTGTTTATTTTTTTACATATTCAAATTGAAGCCGCTTAAGTCCTGTTTGAATTACGGAATCTTTCATCACATATTTCCATACAAGTCCCGAACGGAAATTTTCAATCATTAAAAACAATGGCCCCTGATCAATACCAATAAAATCATTATCAACCCATTTAGCAGTAGGATTAAACGAATCATAAAAACCATAAGCCCCCCAGATTTTATCACCATATTTCGCATTCATATTTCTAATAGTAGCAATTGAAAGCTCCGGTGTAAAAGGTATAGATGATAAAGGTCCATAAGGAGCCAATGTTCCATCTTCGGCAATTGTTTCATCTTTGCCGCTTGTACCACGCCCTGCATAGCCCTCAAATTTTTTATCGCCAAAATTGTATTGTGCGCCCGGACCATCGCTTGCAGTTATTCCCCAGGTAAGTGAATCATATCCTACCCAGCCTTTCGGATTTTCAATTGCATATTGCTGCTGCACTAATGTTGCCCGGCGTGAGTTTTCAAAATAATCAATTCCTTTTTCTTTCATATATGGATCAAACAAACCCCGTGTATCTATAAAACAGGCCGTAAACTGATGACCGAACAATGCAGGAAAACTTACATGCGATAAACCAGGATAAGGAGTTTTCCATTTAAAATAAGATTGCCATGCTTTATAACTTTCTTCCGCATTTTTCATCCCTGTACCCGCTGCAAGAATGTATAAAAACAACGCTTCATCGTAACCATGCCATCCCCAGTTTAAAATTCCATGTTCAGGTGTCCATGCCATTGAAAGTGTACGGGGATGGTTTGCTGTTTCGGGCAGATAAAAGAAATCCCAATCAAGTCGGCCTAATAATTTCACAGCCAAAGTGCGTATTTCCTGTTCATCAGCATCATCGTGATTAAAGTAGTTTCTCGAAAAAATCACCCCCATCAGCAACAAACCTGTATCAACAGTTGAAAGTTCGCAACTCCATTCCCGCTTTCCTGTTTTCAAATTCAGAAAATGATAATAAAAACCTTTGTATCCTGAAGAAAGCGAATCGGTACTTTGTTCTGAATTAGCATAAAAGCGCAGAATTTTCAACGTCTGGTCAATTGCCTCTTTACGGCTGATCCATCCACGTTCTGCAGCAATTGCATACGTTGGCAATCCAAAGCCAGTAGCGGCTATACTGCTTGGCGACCATGAAGCAGCCCGATCTTTTACAAACCCTTTTTCGGGATCGATTGCATTTTGAAAGAATAAAAAAGTTTTCCGTTGAATTGTATCAAGCATCAATTCATCTTCTTTAGACAAATTACCAGCTACCTTTCCGTGAGATGTAAATCCATTGAGATGCTTGTGTGCATTACATCCAAACAAAACTGAAGCAAATAAAAACAGCGCAACAATCCGGCTGTGAACTAATTCGTTTACCATAATTTGTATTTATTCTATTTGAAATATTCTGTTTTCGTCATTTTCATTATTTTTTTAAAACGGGCAGCAGTAGTTTTTTCCAGATACTGTAACCCTTTGCATTCATGTGAAGGTTATCGCCGAGAAAAATATCATCCATCGGGCTGCCATCGGCTTTCAGCATTTTACTGTAAACATCAACAAATACTGACAACTTTTCATTTTTAAGAAATTGCTTTATCTGCCGGTTCGCATCTGCAAATTTCTGCATCAAATTCAACCTGCTTGGGCTTGGCTTCATTGATACATATACAAATGGAACAGCAGGATATTTAGCCCTGATAAGGTTATACAGATTTTTAAACCTTTCAACAACCATATCAACTGTAACCGTATCACTTGAAGCAAAATCATTTTCCCCGCAGTATAACACAATCTGTTTTGGCTGGTAGGGATAAATTACATCATAACGGAATCGTGCAACATCAAGTAAAGTAGAACCCCCAAATGCTCTGTTTAAAATTTTATAACCGGGAAAATAACTTTGCACATCCCTCCATAATGTAAATGAAGAACTACCAATAAATAAAATCTGGCCGGGTACAGGAAAAGAAACGCTATCCTGCTTTTTAAAATTCTGTATATCATTCCAAAAAGGCAGGCTTGTCTGCGCAAAAGAATTACCAGCGCTGCAGGTAAATACAATCAATAAAATTTTCAATAAACTCTTTTTCATTTTGTTCATTTAATCGTCATTAGTATTAATAATTCAGCTATATTTTCACTATTCAACCTTTACTGTTTTTGTGCGTTCACTTACTCCATTTTCATTTATTGCTTCCATAGAGAAATAATAAGTTTTATTTAAATCCATTGCCTTAAACCAGTATTCATTTACATCATGTACCATAATACAGGTATAAAGCTTATCGGGTGCCGTGCCATAATACAAATTATATGCAAATGCATTATTCACAGGCTGCCACTTTATATAAGCACTACGTTTATCTTTTTCAGTACGAAGTACAATTAAGTTTCCAACTGCTGCGGGCTTTGCTCCATTGCCATTGCCAAATACTCTCAACCCGCTTATTGCGAATTTACCTGTTGGCATGTGAATGTTTTCGAGCTTTATAAATTTTGCCTGCACCGGCTTTGTAAGTTCAACATAATCGTGAGGCACATCGGTTTTATTATTGCTTTTATCAACCAGCAATGCCCATTTCTTTCCATCAACAGAAGAATACAATTTATATTGATGATAAATATTGGTTTGTTTTCCTATGAATTCAGCATCCTCATCGGCATAGTTAATCTGAACAGCATTTACAGTACTGATGTTTCCCAAATCACTGATGAGCCATTCGCCCTTATCAGCCGTTTTTGCGCACCAGTAAGTTTTTATACTTTCATCATTACTGTTATTTGCATTGTACGTTCCGAACGTAGATGAAACAGTAACAGGCTTTTTGTAATTCAGCAACATCCATCCTGTAAATGATCCCACACCGGTTGGTGTTAACAATTCGTCGTAGGAATTTATTTTATTTTTTACAGAAGAAGCAGGCAGATAATGCGGATAATCGCCAAAAGAAGTGTTGCACCACATTACATCATCTTTATCAAATCCTGCAGGCCAAATACCAATCCTGCGCTCCCAGGTATTTTTAACACAAACAATACTTGTTGATACATGCCAGAAGTTGCCATCATTATCATTAAACGTAGCACCATGTCCTGCGCCCCTTGAAAAACCACCGGCTTTAATGCTTAAAGGATCACTTTGAGGATGCACAGTGCGGCCTTCAAACAAGGGGGCATCACTCATTACCACACCATCGGCATAACCGCTGAACTCAGTACCCGGTGCTCCATACTGAAAATAATACTTGCCATTGTGTTTCGTCATCCAGCTTCCTTCAATAAACGGATCTAAAAAAGTATTGTCCATATTTTCACCAAACCGTTGCCATCCGTAACGCCACGATTCCAGAATATACATGGGAGTTCTTGTTCCGATAGGTTTAAATGTTTTTCTGTCGAGTTCAACACCATATACAGGGTAATTGTTGCTGCTGCCGTTGTACATATAAAACCTGCCGTCATCATCAGTAAAGAAAGCCGGATCCCATCCGCCAATTTCAAACGAATCAACTATCGGGAACCATTCATTCCCTTTTGGATTTGTGCTTCCCCATAATGTAAAGTTTCGGGTATATGTGCTTCCAAAAACAACCATTGTATCGCCAACAATTCCAACCGCAGGCGCACAAAGATCATCATTGGTTTTATTCCATGGCCGAAGAAAATGTTTGGAAACAAAATTCCAGTTGCTCATATCATGGCTCCACCAGTAACCCCATTGATTTGTACTAAAGAGATAATAATCGCCTTTGTAATTAACAATTACAGGGTCGGCAGTTGCCCGGTGTTTTCCCCAATCGGTAAATGAAGGATGCGGAGTATAACCATAATCAATATTCACCGGGTTGCAATAGGTTTTTTGTTGTGCTGATAAATCAGCGGCAACGTTCAAAAACAATAAACAAACAATCAGCTTCTTCATAAACATTTATTTATTCTTATAATAATCCAGTAAAGCCAGTATGTACGCACCTGAACCATAGCCCACCATAGGAATTGCTCCACGGTACAATCCAAGATCGTTACTTAATATTTCTGGCACCTGGTTATTGTTTCTGTTTGCATAAGCAGTAATACGGTCGATTAATTTTTTCGCTTCAGCTTTGCTGCCAAGATGATTTTGTGCAACAGCTACACGTAACCCGGCAAACGGCCATTCCTGGTTTTCATAACTATCGTTGCTGTTAAACCTGCAATAACCTTTTGAAGAATCGTTGTTAATACGGTTATGCTGATTGTACACTTTCATGTGCGACAGAAAAAGCTTTTTATCGCTGATTAAATCATTTGCAAACAACTCAAATGTTGCAGCATCAAAGTAATGATGATCGGAAGGATGTTGCTCAGTTGCATTTCCTTTAATGTATTTTCCATCAACCAAACAGTTACTCATAATACCATTAAACAACGTTTTGTAACCATCTTCCATTTGTTGAAATGACAAACCATATTTTTTTTGCAGGGACGAAACCAATTGCAAGCCTCTTGCACACACACCACTCGTCCACATAAACTCTTTCCCCGGCAGGTGATGTTCCCATGGCCCGCTTTCTGTTCTGATAATTTTCTTTTCGTTGATATTATTTACAATTGCATTACCAACAACTGCAAGTGCATTATTCCATTTCAGCAAAAAATCTTTATCTCCACTTTCGTTAATGTAATGATAAACTGCTGTAAGGAACAAACCAAAATCATCTATTTCAATATTGGGGCCGTTTTCATTGTAATCGCTTTCTTCTTTTCCGTTACCAAAATATCTTGTTACAGAAACAATATAAGGCACACCAATTCCATAATCCTTTCCATCAGTATGGATGTAATGAATGTATTGATCGGTTGGTTTTGATTGCAACATAAACTCCAACGCTTTCCTGGCTTCGTTGTACATTCCGAGCTTACTCATGGCTTCAATGGCAAATGAAGCATCTCGTACCCAACTGATTGCCCACACACCCGGACGTAATGAAGCAAGTACCTGTCCGTGCGACAATGGAAAAATTTCTTTCTCACCAACCTGGCTCATCTTTAAAACCGAAATACCCTGTTCAACTATTCTACGCTCATTGGTTGAAATAGCTGCCGGCACTTTTGCCTTTGCAATTACATTCCGCATAAAACGTATTTCATCGGCAATAAGATTTGTTCTTTTTGAGATGATTCTGTTAACAGCTTCATTTACCTGTTGCTGATAATTTTCTATTGAATCGGCAAATGAAAACAGGAAGTATTTTTCAGCACCGGTGTTTACACCAACCGTTTCGTTGGTGATAATTTGTGTTTCTGTTTTTTCCGATGTAAAAGAAATATTCCTGATTGCTTCGGGCTTACCTTTCACCACTGCATAAAATATTTTTTCCTCTGTGGTAAATGGAGCAACATATTCAACTGTAAAGGCGGGATAGGTTACTTTAATTACATGCGTATTGTTTTCATATTCTGCTTTAAGTGGTTTTACTTTTTGCTTCAACCTGATGTTCTGCACAAACGGCGTTACCGTTTTTCCCGAATCGTAATAAGAAAAAATATGTGGATATACATTTTCAACTACATCTTTTTGTGCATTATACACGGCAGCAATTAAACCATTTGATGTAGTTAACTGGTAATACGATTTTTTACTCTTCAGTTGCAGTGCAATCAGCCGGTCATTTTCTTTTTTTGTCAAAATCATAATGTCGCCTGAATTAATTCCGCCATCACCAATGCCATTATAAACACGTATGGCAATTGTATTTTTCTTCTGCACCCATTCCTTTTTAATTATGTATTTACGTTGCATATCCCAGGCCGACTGATCACCGGGAGGGAATTTACCTGTGCGCCCAATTAAATGCCCGTTGAAATAAGTTTCATCAGCATCATCAATTGTTCCTGCAAATAACACCAACTCATTATTAATGAAATTTTCGGGAAGGCTTATTTCTGTTCTGTACCAACCAACACTATGCTCTTTATTCACCCCTGCTTTTCCCCAGCTTAACGGCACGGTAATAGTACTCCATTTCGAATCATCAAACTTCTGCTGTTTAAAAGACGAGTCGTCTTCCATTCTGAATTTCCATTGTGCAGGAAGCACAAATGACTGGGCCGATGTAACTGCTGCATTCAGCAATACAGCGATCATTGCAAACAATAACCTGTTTTGTTTTATTATAAGCATAATCAAATATTTAATTCTTAAGTCATCTGCACGGCTATCATTAAGAACAGCTATTCTGCTGACCAAGACTTCTTTTAAACCATTGGCCACGGAAACGTACTCTTCAGCTTTACTCTCTTTCCAGTTGCTGATGATTTCCGAGCAGCTTCAATAATTTCCAGCACATGTAACGCATGCTCAACATTTATTCTCGGCTCAATACCCTTCACAATACTTTCGCCAACAACTCTTGCACCTTCCTGCCATTCATAACCGCCTTTATCTGTACTCATTAATTTAGGCGGCTCTGTCCATGATGTATCAAGCACCACTCCATTTGTTTCCCAATCATAACCTATCAAACGCATGTTACCATAATCGCCAAACACCTGAATACTGTGTAAAGATTGTGTTCCCGCTTCATGCCCATGCGGATCAAAATAATTGAACCCGCACATTACATGGCTGATTACATTCTTATCATGCTCCAATAAAATGTGAGCATTATCTTCTGCTTCAACTTGTATCTTTCCTTTATCATCAACTGTACGCTCAGGGTTTACAATACTTGTCATAGCCATTACACTTTTTGCAGGCCCAAGCAAGCCTGTTAGAGTAGCCATGTTATACACACCAAGATCGGGCATACTTCCTCCACCCTTTTCATAAAAAAAAGCGCTCCATGAAGGGCCTGTATGTCCATACTGCCCATGAGCGCTTGCAACACGCCCAAGCTTACCCGATTGAATTGTTTTACTCATAAATTCAAACTGCGGACTGTTTACAACTGCAGGCGCCCCCCATAAACGAAGTTTCTTACTTTTTGCAAGATCAAGCAATGCTTTTCCCTCGGCATAGGTATTTGCCATTGGCTTTTCGCTCCATACATGTTTCCCTGCAAGCAATGCTTTTTTATTCAGCTCACCATGTACCTGCATATCGGTAAGTGTTACCATCATATCAAATGAAACACCTTTCAGCATTGCATCAATATGCGCATAGGTTTTTGCATTTACATTGTATTTGGCATTTATTTCAACAGCACGTTCATATTTAATATCGCACAAGCTTACCACTTCAATCAGTTTGCTGGAAAGTAATTGAGGCAGATAACGGTTACTTACGCTACCACAACCAATTACAGCCACACGCAGTTTTTTAGCATTTACACTTAATGCAAACCCTTCTAACGATAAAAGCAACATAGCAGCACCTGCTGATGCTGCGTATTGCAAAAACGTTTCTCTTGATATTGTATCAGGCATACGATTGTTTTTTTTGTTACCAGCGTTCATATCAAATATCATCTTCGTTGTGTCACTCACTTCAGGGTTCGGATTTTTCTTCAGCTTTATTTTTTAAAATACGGACTTTCAAAGCCCAGTTTTTTTAATCCGTTCTGCACATCCGGAATATTCATAAACAATTTCCATAACAAACCCGTTCTGTAATTTTCAATCATTGTAACAATGGGCCCCTGATCAATTGCCAAATGACTTTTTGCATACCAGTTATGATGAATACTAAACCCATCTGTAAAACCATACCTGCTCCATATTTTATTTCCTAACCCATAATAGAAATACCGCAATGCTTCCATACTTTCTTTTGGAGTATATGGCATTGATGAAATGGCAGCAGTAGGTTGTATTACTCCTCTGTCGTTTTCCGGGCTGTGTGCCACATAACCTTTGTAACTGTCGCCGGCAGTTAAGCCCCAGCAAACACTGCTATATCCTTTGTAATGATTGGGATTTTCCATGCAATAGGCACGGTTAATGAGTGTATGATTTTTTCCCTGAATAAAATAATCGTTCCCCAATGAATCTTTCAGACCATTGGGATCAATTCCCTGGAAAGTATATTGTTCAAAAAACAACGGGCCTCCCTTGTCTTTACCGTAATTACCTAAAGGCAACACATAACCATAATATTCATTGCCGTTTTTAAATCCGGTACTTCCTGCCCATGTACCATCATATACCTCTTTTGAAATGGAATGGTACTGAGATGATGCTGCCATGATATAAGTAATCAGGCATTCATTCCATCCCCATACAGGAAAATTCATATCAAACCCGTTGTTAGGGCTCCAGTGCCAATATAATTTGTTCTGATTGTTCGTATGCCAGTTCCAGTTAGCAGCGCCCCACATCTGGCCAATGCGTTTGCGTAAATAAACTTCTCTTGGCGTTTGCTTATTAAAATATTCCTTTGCACAAAGGAAACCCATGAGCAGGTACGATGTTTCTACAATATCAGCGCCATCATCCAAACGATCGAACTTAATTGTCTTTCCTGTTCTTCCATTCATGAAATGCGGATAAATGCCATGATAACAATCTGCATTTATTAAGAAGTCGGCAATCTTAATCAAACGGCGTACAGCAGTATCTCTTCCAATCCATCCACGTTCAACAGCAACAATTGTACTCATAATTCCAAAACCCGTACCACCTATTGCACCTGCATCAGGGCCAAATTCTGTACGACTGAAATTCGGTTCATCCCATGCTTCATTAATGTAATCCCAATAATGTTCTGCCAGAACCGTGTTGCTTCTTTCAAGAGCTAATCCGCTGTAAGGATGTGCCCCATGCCAAAAAAAACGGAAGGTTTGTTTTTGTACAGTTTCAAGTAACTGCTCATCCGTTAATCCTTTCATAATACCAACGGGAGGAATACTATCCGGCCCATCGCCAAATTTTCCGGCATTTTTTTTCTGTGCTGTTGCATCAGAAAATAAAATCAACAACAGCGAAACAGAAATACAGTATTGTATTTTTTGTTTCATTTTGGGAAGGCTTATTTTTTATTTACCAATGAAATATTTAATTCCATCAGTAAGTAATTTCCAGTCGTCGGTTCTGAATGGTGATGCAGGCAAACCTTCAGCATTAATTAAATTATCTTCCATATTATCATCCAACCAACCATAACGTACTGCAACAGGTTCTGGCACATCATCACTCCAAACAATTACTGCATTTTCTCTTACCCATGCTTTTGCCCAATGAAATTGCTGATCTTTACCTGCAATCATAAAGCCGTTGAGATAGCCGTATTTATTTCCTGCAGCCTTCAAACCTCCTCCGGTATTTTCAAATTCAATTTTAATATGGCTGTTTTCAATATTCATGCTTTTATAGATGGGACCTGATGCAACAATGTTTTTTCCATAATCGTTTTTTAATGCGAGTAATGCAAGCCGGTTACCTACATCGAGCTTGTTGCGTGGATGAATATCTTTCGGATCGCCAATATCTGTTATAACAGCCATTCCGGTATTAGGTAATGAAAGTGTTTTCAATTGCGATTCTCTCAGCTCTGCCCATTTACTTCCTGTTGTTCCATTTTGGTTATTGGCGTTAAACGAAGCAAGCTGCACAAAGTAAAACGGAAAATTTCCCTGCTGAAATTTGTTGCGCCAATCAGTAATTAATAACGGAAAACTTGTTGCGTATTGCTTTGCCCAATCTGCATTACTTTCGCCCTGGTACCAGATAGCTCCTTTAATTGCATAAGGAATCAATGGATGAACCATTGAATTATACAACAATGTAGGCATTGAGTTGGGGCTGGTTGAAATAATTGAACCTTTAACATCAACTCTTGCCTTCCAATCGCCTGCAAGTGAAATTGTTCCTGCTGCTGTTTCAATTTTCACATCAGCTTCATCGCCCCAGAAACCACCACCACCGCCGGTATCAAGTACTTTAACAGCTATTACGTTCTTACCTTCTTTCAACATTTTTGCAGGAATAACATATTTCCTCATCCTGTCATGAGTGCAGGTTTCGCCTGCTTTTACACCGTTAATATATGTTACATCGCAATCATCAATTTTTCCTAACAGCAACACTGCATCTTTACCAGCCTGTTCTGCTGTGAGTGTAATTGTTTTCCTGTACCATACTGTACCATCCAAAGCAGGAAGCCCTTGTTCTTCCCATACTTTTGGAACAAAAAGCCTGCTCCATTTCTCATCATTATAGGAAGCCAATTCCCAACCGGCAGTTGTTTCATTATTATCGGTATATTGAAAATCTGAAACACTTTTCTGAATACGTATAAGCTGATCTTTTTCAAACTGTTCTTTACTAGCCGGGAGCTGAGCAGCAACAGGAATAAATTCAGGGCTTGTTTGCAAACCTGTTTTACTGATCCACGTTTCAACAATTGTTCCGCCCCATGATGTATTGATGAGACCTATTGGCACATGCAATTCCTTCTGTAATGATTTTGCAAAATAATATGCAACGGCAGAAAAGTTTGCCGCAGTTGACGGGCTGCATGGTTGCCATGTTGCATTTGCGATATCATTCACCGGCACAACACTTACACTATGCTCAATTTTGATTTGCCTGATCTGATTGAAATCGGCCGAAGCAATTTCTTTTTCGGCATTTATTGTAGCAGATAATGGCCATTCCATATTCGACTGCCCGGAACAAATCCAAACATCTCCAACCAAAACATCATTTAATTCAACAGTATTGGATTTACCTTTTACTGTAAGAGTATATGGGCCGCCTGCTTCTTCTTTATCTAAGTAAAGCATCCACTTCCCGTTTTTATCTGTTACCGTTTGTTTTGTTTGCTGATGGAATTTGATGCTGATTTTTTCACCTTTTGCAGCCCAGCCCCACACAGGCACAGGTGCATTGCGTTGAAGAATCATGTGATTCGTAAATACAGAAGACAGTTTTAACTGAGCTGTCAATACTGTAACAAAAAACAACAACGTGGAAAGAATAAATACCCGTTTCATGTTTTACGTATTTTATAGAATTAATTTTTACTTACTGAAAGAACTTTTATTTAGCCAGGGACTTTCAAATCCCAGTTTCTGTAATCCGTTTTTTATTTCGGGGCAACTCATAAATAATTTCCATAACAACCCTGTACGGTAATTTTCAATCATTGCAATAATTGGCCCCTGATCTATTGCAAGATGCGAATGTGCATACCAGTTTTGTGTTTCATTAAACGCATCAACAAAACCATACTCACCCCATATTTTATCGCCTAAATCAAAATAAAAATGTTTCAATGCCTTCATTGAATATTCAGGCGTGTAAGGAAATGCACTTAATGCTGCGGTTGGAGATATTGTTCCGAGATCTTCTGTTGGTGAATGTGCTGCATATCCGTTGTAAGTATCGCTGGCGGTTAAACCCCAGCATTGCTCGCCATAACCTCTATACTTATTTGGATTTCGTACACAATGTTCGTGATTGATTAATGTGTGATTCCTGTTTTGTTGCCAGTAATCTGCATAGCGGTCTTTCAAACCTCTTGGGTCAAGACCAAGAAATGAATAATGC
The DNA here is from genome assembly GCA_002336115.1 of Chitinophagaceae bacterium UBA1953. Classification (GTDB taxonomy): domain Bacteria; phylum Bacteroidota; class Bacteroidia; order Chitinophagales; family Chitinophagaceae; genus Lacibacter. The sequence goes on along the minus strand of DDEN01000049.1, from coordinate 22,703 downwards.
GAAAAGAAAAGCGGGCCACCATAGTCAAATCCCAACGGCAATTTTATACCGTAAAACTCATTGCCGTTTTTAAAATAATTACTTGCCGCCCAACCCTGATGATAAACAGAAGAACTAACCTGGTATTTATCATTTGGTGACGATGCAGCAAGTATATATGTAATTAAACATTCGTTGAAGCCCCGCAGAGGTGCGTTCATTGCCCATCCATTATTAGGACTCCAGTGCCAGTATAAAACATCCTGACTCTGTTGAGTAAACCAATTCCATTCAATATCATACCACATCCAGTTAATGCGGGTTCTCAGTTCCAGTTCTGTTTCATTCACTGCGTTAAAATATTGCCGGGCGCAAAGCAAACCCTGAAATAAATAAGCAGTTTCTACCAAATCAGCTCCATCATCTTTTCTTCCAAAAGGAATTGTTTTCCCTGTTGCGCCATCCATCCAATGAGGAAAGGCTCCATGATAACTTTCTGCCTTTAATAAAAAATTTACCATTTTCAACAGAAACCTTGCAGCAGTATCTCTTGAAATCCATTTACGCTCAGTTGCAACAATCACACTCATTATCCCAAAACCTGTTCCCCCCACTGCAATTGTTTCAGGCCCGTAACCAAAATCATTACTGCTTCTTTCTCTTGCCATACCACTTACAGGATGTGCAAAATTCCAGAAATACCTGAAGGTTTGTTTTTGCACTAAATCGAGCAAAGCTGTATCTGTGAGATTCTTTGGTCGTGCCTCAGCTTTAAATTCATCACTATTTTTTTTCTGTTTTTGTGCCTGTGAAAAAAAAACAATTCCAAAAAGCAATACCGTCAGAAAAATAAATTTCTTTTTCATTCCTGTTACTGTAAATAAGGCGCTGTAAACCCTAACCGTTTCATACCGTTTTTAATTTCCGGCGCACTTGTAAATAAATTCCACAATAATCCACTACGATAGTTTTCAATCATAACAACAATTGGCCCCTGATCTATTGCAAGTGTTGAACTGGCGAACCATGGATCGGACAATTTAAACGAATCATAAAAACCATATGAGCCCCATAGTTTATCACCAAGTTTGTAATAGAAAAATTTCAGAGTTTTCATACTTTCTGCTGGTGCGTAAGGAAACGATGAAAGCGCTGCTGTTGGAGTAATTACTCCTTTATCGTTTGTTGGACTGTGTGCCTGATAATAGGTAGGTGATGGACCGTCGCTTGCAGTTAACCCCCAGCACAAATCGCTGTATCCATAATACGCTGATGGATTTGCCTTGCAATATTCATAGTTAATCAGAGTATGATTGGTAACCTGTGTTTGATAGTTTGCATACGTATCACTTAAGCCATTCGGGTTAATTCCAAGAAAGGAATAATGCTCAAAGAATAACGGGCCACCTAATGTTGAACCTAATGGTAATTTATAACCATAATATGTGTTATTATTAGCCATGCCGCCGTTACTTGCCCATCCATTATCGTAAACTAATTTAGGAATAGAATCGGTGCGTGATGACGATGCAAGTACGTACACAATTAAAGCTTCGTTCCATCCTTTAATCTGATGATTCATGATCCATCCTTTATCCGGGCTCCAGTGCCAGTACAATACATTCTGCCCGCCCTGCCTGAACCAATTCCACTCAACAGCATCCCAGATAGAATTGATTTTAGTACGCAGTTCTGTTTCTGTTGCATCGGCAGTATTGAAATATTGGCGAGCAGTAATCAATCCCTCAAGCAAAAAAGATGTTTCAACAAGATCGGCTCCGTTATCATTTGTGCTGAAAGGCTGAGTTTGACCTGATGTTCCATAAATCCAATGTGCAAATACTCCATGATAACGTGTGCAGCTATTAATAAGAAAATTTGTGATCTTCAGTATCCTGTCTCTTCCTTCAGCCCTGGTAATAAATCCACGATCAACTGCTGCAACGGTTGCCATAATACCAAAACCGGTACCGCCTGTTGTAACAGTTTCACCGCTTGTATTTCTTTCCCGTGCCATACCACTTGTTGGATGACCAAAGTCCCAGAAATATTTGAAGGTTTGCTGTTGCACTTTATCAAGCAGCAAATTATCACTGATAGTTGGGAACTTATCGGTTGAATCCATCACTGTAAGAAAAGTATTATCAACCAGCGTGGTTAACGAACCATTTGATGCAGATTTCAATGCGTTTGAAATCTGGAAAATATATTTAGTGAGGGGTAACAAAGCTGCATTGCCCTGAATCTGAAGTACTGAATCTCCATTTAAAAAAGTTGTTGCAAAAGCTACATCTGTACCCGCTGCTGAAGCAAATTTTACAGCGCCTGTTACTGTAGTTTTATTTACAGGCTGTGTAAACCTGATTTTAATTACAGGCTGCAAACCAGCGCCATACATAGTTGAATAAAACGACTGGTTATCGATAGTAATATCTGTAACTGCAATAAGCTTAGGAGTTGGAGTAGTTGTATCGCTTTTTTTCTTACAACCGACAATTAAAATTAACAATGCAAATGGCAAAACAAACTTCATACGCCTATTTAATTAAGTAAGTATTCATTGAATGAGGCAAGGCTGTTACCTGTGCTGCTTTTCCATTTATCCAAATGAAAAAAGGAGTATTGATTTCAGTCTGATTCATTACTATAACGGCAATACTTCCATCAGGATTTAAGAACGAAGTTGTTATTAACTGGCTCCGGCTTGCACTGCTGCTGATGCGTTTGGCACCAGGCATTACAAATTTTGAAAAGTGCCCGATATAGTAATAAGAATTGGTGTAAACAAGCTGACCGGTTTTAGTATCTGCATGTACAGGTGCAAAACAGAAATTACCAACATGATTGGGGCCTCCGGTTTCATCCAGTAAGATATTCCAGTCTGTCCAGCCAACTGTTCCGTTATTAAAATCATTGATCATTGAACGACCGTAACGTTCGCCCAATGCCCATGAAGCATATTTTGATGCATCAAATTTTTCAATACAACCTTCGGTAAATAAAATATTTTTATCCGGGAAGGCTTTGTGAACCATATCTACATTCTGAAACATTGATTCTCCGCCACTCCAGTTTTCATACCAGTGAAAACCAATACCCCATGCGTATTTCGAAGCTTCAGGATCACTGAAATATGTTTGCGCCCGCTGATACATTAAATCCCTGTTATGATCCCATACTATAATTTTCTTATTGGATAGCCCTTCTTTGTGCATTGTAGGTCCGAGATAATTTTTCAGGAAATCTCTTTCTTCTTCAGCAGTGTAAATACAGCTTTCCCATATTTGAGTAGCCATTGGTTCGTTCTGCACAGTTATTCCCCAAACAGGAATTCCTTCGGCCTCATAAGCCTTAATAAATTTTGTGTAATACAACGCCCACGACGAGGCAAAAGCCGGAAGCAGCTTGCCGCCTTTCAACATATTGTTATTTGTTTTCATCCAGGATGGCGGACTCCACGGACTTGCAAATAATGTTATATCCTTCCCTGCAACATTCATTGCTTCTTTAATAAAAGGAATTTTGAATTTTTTATCATGAGATATATCAAATGTTGTAAGATCCTGATCGCCTTCGTTAACATACGTGTACATATCACTGCTGAAATCGCAACTGTTGATATTTGTACGCATGATTGTATAGCCAATACCATCTTTCTTATCAAAATATGATTTGAGAAGTTCTGACTGTTTGTCTTTAGGAAGTTTATAAAATGTTTCGGCCGAAGCATCTGTCATGGCAGCACCCACACCCAAAAAAGTCTGGTAACTTTTTGCCGGATCAACAAATACACAAATCTGTGTTTCCTGTGGCTGATTAAGATCAGCAAAAACCGATTCAGATGTATAACTTAACCGGTAATTCGTATTAGCTGCGGTTGTGTAAGAGAATATTTTTTTATCACCGAAAGAAAAAGGAAGTTGCTTTGCTGAAGCATTTTTTTTACTGCTGATACAGGAAGCAAGCAATGCAATCAGAACAATGAAAAGAATCCATTTCATAATATGATATTTATTTTACCAAACATAAGTTGCCACTGACCCGGCGGGCAAAGTTGCAACAGCATAACGGCCATTAAATGAAATATTGAATACCGAAGCAGAAGCACCTTCATTTAAAGCAATCAAAACAATTTTTAAAGTATGGTCAAAGATACAATAAGAAAAACTACCGATAATATTTCTAATTATGCGTTTTATAGAAAAGTAAAGTGTTATCGTTACGGGCTATTATCATTATCTTTCCCCCGCCTTTTGTTTTAAGCCATTTTACATCTCTTGCTTCTCCTTCAAACGAACTAATTTTATCTTTTATATCAACTGTTTTTGATATTCGGTTATATGTAAATGCAGTGGGCAACATTGCATCATAACGTCCTTCATATGGAATTACACCATAGAAATTTCCTGCGGCTATTAATGAGCCAGATTTATCAGTTGGGTTTACAGAAAAAGTCATTAAAGGCGCTATCTGTAACCCGTCAGGAAGATCAGTTCGTGTAAAATTTCCTTTACCATCATTAATGAAATAAGAAGAAGCAAGTATCTCTGCTTTAAATTCTTTATAATCTTTAAAAAGATCGTAGAACATATAATCTACAGTTTTACCTGCAACCTCATCATACCTGAGATAATATTTTTTTAAAACAGGTAATGCCTTTTCTAATTCATCTTTTGCAAGGAAAGTGTATTCTTTTCCATCAATTGTATAACATAATATCTGTTCGGCTGAACCATTAAAATCAAAGTCTTTTACATATAGCTTAAGATTACCATTTTTCCCTGCCCATAATTTGGAATTCAGCCCCCAATTGCCTCCAACGATATCAATTAAGCCATCTCCGTTAATATCAACAGGTAAGATCGTTTGCCATAAACCTGTAGAATGAGGGATTTCAGTTTCTTTGAATTTCCCATGATCATTAATAAATATTTTTACTCCCATAAATTCTCCTGCAGCGATTAAATCAGGCCAGCTATCGTTATTTACATCTGCAAAAGATGCTGTTGTAACCATCCCCAGCTTATTAAAATCGGCTCGCTTGTAATCATTTGAGAAAACACCCTGCCCATTGTTTATATATAAATAAGAAGGCTTGATATCGCCATATTGAAGAACATTTCCGAGATTACCAATAAATGCATCCATATCACCATCTTTATCTATATCGGCAACAGCAATACAAGTCTTATTTTCATATTGCTGGTTTATCGCACCACTGGATTTCCTGAAATGCCCTTTCCCATCATTTAAATAGACCCTGTCTTCCAGTGCCAGTTCATTATAAGGAAACTCGTTTCCACCACTCACAACCCATAAATCAATATTCCCGTCATTATTACAATCAAAAAAAACAGCATCAACATCCTCGCTTATTGAATTTGTATTAAATACAGAAGTATCAGCTTTTTGAAAAGTACCATCTGCTTTTTGAATCATCAAGGCACCGGGTTGTTTTTTTGCGCCACAAATATAGAAATCATCCAAACCATCATTGTTAACATCAGCTACAGCAATCTTAGGTCCACGCCTTGATTCCATATGTGGTATCAAATATTGCTTATTAAAATCATTAAAATCATTTTCTTCATGCTTCCACTCCAGATTAATTTGTGATGTGATATCTGTAAAAACATGCTCTACATGGAAATACTGATCATAATTAAAAAGATTGCCTGCATTTTCTTCTTTAATAACTATTGTTTTATTAGCCGCAACATTCTTAATAACTTGATATTTCTGAGAAGGCCAGATAATAAGTATGCTGTCGATGTTAGATACAGTATCAAGACCAAAATGCAATACAGGATCAACTGAAGACATAAAACCCCTTGTTTGCATTAATTGCTGATATTGGATATTTTTATTTTTATATAGATACGTTTTAACCCCTACACCAAATCTATTAGAATCAAGCCCATTAAATTTTATTTGCAGAAAATTTTTGTGTGTTCCACGGTTTTTAAGTAAAACTGCAGGGGCTTCCAAACAATTTATAACAATATCAAGGTTGCCATCATTATCTAAATCAGCATAAGAAGCACCATTGAAATAACCTTTCATGTCGCTTGTTCCCCATTCTTTACTAACATCGTCAAAACGGATACCTCCACTTCCTTTAAAGAAAAACGGATTCGTTGCCCCATCAGGCATTCCTTTTAATGCCAGTTCGTCGTATTTGTCAGAATTGTTTAAAACTTTATCTACATATGCGTCCGATATAAATTTTATATAATCAAGATCAACCGGCCGTTTTACAATACCATTAGTAACCAATATATCTTTATTCCCATCATTGTCAAAATCAGCCATAAGAGGCGACCAACTCCAGTCTGTTGCCGAAACCCCTGCTATCAATGCAACATCACTGAAACTTTCACCATTACCGTTATTCATTTGAAGACAATTTCTTGATACCTGATTTTGATAGCCATTATTTATTATTTTAAAATTATAAATATCAATATTTTCATCACTTCCATATGTTTTCAGCGTTTTCTCATCTGGAGGCAGCATATCCAATGTCATTACATCCGGTTGCCCATCGTTATTAAAATCTCCAATATCATTTCCCATACTGAAACGGCTATAATGTTTAAAATGCTTAGCTCCATCTTCTTTAAACGTGCCGTTTTTCTGATTTATATAGTAGTAGTCATTTTCCTGAAAATCATTCCCAATATAAATATCTTCCCAACCATCATTATTTAAATCTGCTACCGAAATTCCAAGACCATACCCTAACTTGCTTTGGTAAATACCTGCTTCTTTAGACACATCCGTAAACTTACCTGTCGTTTTTAAATCGTTTCTGTATAATCTGTCTCCCGATATAGAATCATACTGATGCCTGAAACCGGTATCTACAATATTTGAATGCGGATGGTCGGACTGATTCAAAATATAACAATCAAGATCGCCATCATGGTCAAAGTCAAAAAAAGCTGTTTGTGTGCTAAGGCATGAAACATTTAGCCCGTATGCTTCTGACTTTTCAGAGAAAGTTAAATCACCGTTATTAATATAAAGTTCATTATGCCCATTCAATTTGTATTTTCCACTGACTGATGACACATAGATATCTAATAGCCCATCACCGTTAACATCTGCCATGGAAACTCCCGTACACCAGTCTGCCATCCCTTTTACTCCTGCTTTATCCGTAATATCTTCAAACTTAAAATCACCTTTGTTAAGGTAGAGTTTATTACCTCCCTTCTTATTTGCTGAGAAATAAATGTCGGGCAACCCATCGTTGTTAATATCTCCTGTTGCAACACCTGCACCATTATAGTAATAGAGGTAATAAAGAATTCCGAAAAGATCCCTTTTTTCGAGTTTATTCTGAAACCTGACGTTGCTTTTGGAAGCAGGAATAGCTTCAAACATGTGTTGCCTGTTTTTGCAGGCAGCTAATAAAAAAAACATCACTAAAATGAAAAAAAAATTATTCTTCATATTTTCAATATTTCATCTAACTAACAATATAGGGGACTGCAAATTGCAGTCCCCTATATTGTTCTTTTCATTTAACAGTGTCGTTACTGCTTAAATTCATAATTACACTTACTATTCCATTTACAAAATCAAATCAACGAAACACTCATTTATTAAATTCACTTTAAGCATCCTGTTAATAATCTGAATTTTGTATAAGCACTCCACCAGACTTATCAATCTCAGGCTGTGGAATAGGCAGGTACTTATTCTTGGTAGTATATCCAAGTGGCCCAAGTACCTGAATTGCATCAATACCATCTGTTGCAGGAATCCAACGAACAAGATCATAAAATCTTTCATATTCCATAGCAAATTCAACACGACGTTCCTTTTTAATAGCAGTTCTGATAACATCTTTGTTAGTACTTGTAACTGGAGGTAAGATTGCATTATTGCCATTTCTTGCCCTTGCCCTGATCATTTCTAACCAAGCCAGCGATTTTGTTGTATTTGCAGTACCTCCTAATTCATTTGCAGCTTCGGCAGCCATCAACAAAACATCAGCATAACGCAGAATTATCGTGTTGAGCCATTTACCCATTCTGTCACCTGTTGCAGCACGACGTACAGGATCAGTATATACTTTCTTATTCCAGTAATACCAGTTATTTGTACTTGCTGAAGTTCCTTTGAAAGCGGGTACAATTCGGTTATATCTTTCATCGGACTGACCAGGGAATAAAACTGTTTCATGAAGTCTAGGATCTCCTGTCTCATAAGCATTGTTTACTAAAATTGTATCAGGAATCATCCAACCCCATCCCAAATCCCATTCGCCATCTCCTCTTAAACCGCCATAATTTGGGATTTCGTTAGAACTTACAATTGAACCATTTGCACTCTCATAATTTTGAATTTCCCAAATTGATTCAACACCATTTTCTCCTTCTTCCTGAAAATTCAATTTATAATCAGTATTTAGTGAATAAACACCTGAATTAATTACTTCTTCACATTTACCTAAAGCTGACGACCAGTTTTGACGATATAAGTATGTTTTTGCATGGAGGGTATTAGCTGCACCTTTTGTAAGCCTTCCAAGATACTTTGACTCCCAAGTAAGGGGGAGATAAGTTTCAGCAACAGCCAAATCATTGTCTATTTGCTGATAGATTGCTGCTACACTGCTTTTTGCAACATTCGCATCAGACTCCTTGCGAACAGGAAAGTTTATTAAAGGAACTGCTCCATAATCTCTTACCATATCAAAATACATCATAGCCCTGATGAAGCATGCCTCGCCTTTATTTATTAAACTTGGCGCATCTGTTGAATAAGCAGAATCTACCTCAAAAATTATATTACTTGCTTCTGTAATAACCCCCATTCTGGCACTCCAGTTACTGTTTACGACCCATTGGTCTTTTGAGTATTGGTATCTGTCAATAAAATTCCCAATATCGCCATCCCCACCATCAGTAGGTGTTGCAGATTTTACATCATCAGCTCTTGCTCCATGCACCTCCATAAAAGGCAAATGATATACTGTCAGCCATTCCGTTTTCATTTTACCATAAAGTCCAAATACTTTAGGTTCCACACCACCTTGGGTAATGTCCCCATCTATGGCCTGCCCAAGAGGTTTTCTATCAATAAACTTATTACATCCCGTTACTGCAAACACAACAGAAAGCGGTATAATAAAATATAATATTTTCCTTTTCATAATAATTACTTCTGTTTAGATTAAAAATTTGCATTAATTCCAAAAGTATATACTGCAGGGACAGGATATGATCCTGCATCCACACCAAATTGAATTGCGCTGCCACTAAATTCAGGTGTATATCCGGAATTATGTTTAAAGGTTTTTAAATTCTGTCCTGCTGCGTAAAACCGCAAAGATTTTATATGAACTTTAGAAAGTGACTTTGCTTTAAAGGTATAGCCAATCTGAACATTTCTAATTCTGAAATAACTTCCATTTTCGATCATATAAGTCGAGTTAAGCAAAGTTTCATCTTTTAAAAGCGGCTCGGTGTTAGAGGTGCCAGCACCATGCCAACGGTTTAATCTTGCAACTCTGTAATTAAAGGTTGCGTATCCTGCAGTATTACCCCAGCTTCTGAAAATCTTATTTCCATAAACTCCTTGAATATCCATACTAAAATCCAAACCTTTGTACTGAGTTCCTAACGAAATTCCATAACTAAACTTTGGAGTAGGATTACCAATAATGACTCTGTCTAAATCTGTAATCTGTCCATCAGGTGTACCGTTTGCTCCGGTTATATCCTGGTATTTTAATTTCCCGACAGTCATACCACTATACTTTGGAGAAGCGGCTGAATCAGCTTTGTCTTGAACAACACCAGTTACTACATATCCATAAAAGGATCCGATTGGATCTCCAACTCTTGTTATAGATGGTCCACTGATAATCTCACGACCTCCATACAGGTCTGTTACTTTATTCTTAAATGTAGTAAGATTTGCTCCAATGTTGTAACTGAAATTACTATTTACTGGTTGTGTCCAATTAACAGAAAGCTCAATTCCTTTGTTTGAAATTGTTCCAGCATTTGTAATACCAGGTTTTTGCCCACTGGCCCCAGGATAATCGGTTAACAGGTTCTTTGTAGTCTTGTTATAATAATTAAATTCACCTGTAAGTCGATTATTTAACACACCCCATTCAATTCCGATTTCATAAGTGGAAACTGTTTCCCATTTCAAATTAGGATCAGGTATAAAAGAAGGAGTATAAGCACTTAATAAAGCTCCTCCATTGGAACCAAAAACAGCCGAATTTGATGCGTTCAGTAATGGATAAAAAGGATAATGTATTGAGGTATATTGATTTCCTAACACGCCCCAAGAAGTCTTCAATTTCAGAAAATTGAAAATTTTCTGATCAGTCATAAACCCTTCTTTTGAAATTTCCCAAGCAGCACCTACTGCACCAAAATTCTGATACCTGTTATCATTAGCTATATCAGATGAGCCATCCCTCCTGAATGAAGCATTCAACATATATTTACCCTTGTAGTTATACAAAGCTCTTGCTAAATACGACACAGTTGCCTGTTCCCACTGGTATGGCAGGTAATTACCAAACGCATCTTTATCCGGATCAGGTATCTTAATTGAGGTTGGATCTACGAACGTACGGTTATCAACATACCATTGTCTTTTATCATTTGGTATAGGAAGCGCCAGACCAGTTGTAAATTGTGAACCGGTCAGTTTATTCTCAGTATATCCGTTATAGTTAGTTGTAAAACCACCCAAAACAGTAATAGAATGATCTTCTATTTTCTTTTTGTAAGTGAGCAGATATTCCTGTTGATACTTTGAGTACTGGCTTTTACTTTGGGTTACAGAAGTCTTTGTTACTTCATGTGATACTGCTGCATTATCTATATTCCATGTATTAACCAAAGGTGAATACGACCTGAAATCAGTGGATGAAAAATCGGCATAATAATTGGCCCTGAACGTAAAGCTTTTTAAGAAACTAAACTCAGTAAATACATTGCCTACAATCCTGTTTGTGTTTGATATCTGTGTTCCCTGTGTTTCCTCAACAACCCGCAATGGATTTGCAATTTGTGCAGTACCAATTGGCAATTGATTATATAAACCCTGCTCGGCATTATAAGGATTAATTACCGGAGTGGCAATTAAAGCTGCGCCAAAACTCTGCAAATACGGGTTGTTCGAACGATATGTATTCACATCAAACCCGACTTTGAAATTTTTGCCAATTCTTAACTCATCAGTAAGCGAAAGTATATATTTCTGAAGTCTTTCATGCTTAATAATACCTCCTTCATCCTGGTAACCAATTCCCATGTAAAACTTATTTGTTTCTGTACCACTACTCAAACCAAGATTTGTTCTGAAAATTGATCCATTCTGTTTTATCGCATCCTGCCAGTCTGTGTTACCTGTGTATTTTGAAAAATTAAAAGGAGAATTACCTGCATTTGCAAGCTGTTCCTGGTAAAGAGTTTTGAATCCTTCAGCATCAACTAACTTGATTTTATCAACCATTGTTTTAACCCCAACGCTTGTAGAAAGATTAACATTAAAACCTGATTTACCTTTTCTGGAGGTTACAACAATAACACCGTTAGCCCCCCTTACACCAAATATTGCTAAAGACGATGGATCTTTTAACACTTCAATAGACTCAATATCAGCAGGATTTACATAATCAAGATTATCTTGAAAAATCCCATCTACAATATAAAGAGGCTTTGTCTGTGTTTTACTAATTGTACCCCTGATACGAATATCGGGTTCTTTACCGAGTTCGCCTGAATTAACAACAGAAAGTCCTGATACTTTTCCTTGTAAACTCGCAACAGGATTAGTGTTTGGCTTATCCGCAACATCTCTCCCCGAAATTTTTGTAATGGAGCCGGTCAAGTCTCTTTTACTTGCCTGACCATAACCAATTACAACCACCTCATCCATTTTTTTAGTCGATTGTTCCAGTTTAACTGTAATTTGTTGCTTTCCTGAAACAGAAATTTCAACCGGGTTATAGCCAACTGCTGAAATAAGCAACACTGCATTATCAGGCACAGTTATTGAAAAATTTCCGTTAACATCCGTTACTGTTCCATTTTTTGTTCCTTTAATAACAATAGATGCTGCTGTAATTGGATCACCGGTTTCAGTTGTTACCCGCCCAGTTATACGTATATCTTTTTCACCCGGATCAGTTGAGCGAATGGCAATTAGATTATTGTCAAGTTTGATGAAAGTGAGAGTTGTTCCTGTAAAAATTTGATTTAGTGCTTCTTCCAGATCAGCCTTTACAAAATTGACTGATATTCTGTGTTTTAAATCTTTTAAGCTGCTGTTGTAAATAAAACGATAGTCGCCTTGCTTTTGTATCTCATTTAAAACCTTTGATATTTCAGTATCGTTGGCTTTAAAAGAAATGTTCTGAGCAATAAGACCTGCTGAAGCATGAAACGTGCAAAAAACAGCAAGCAATAATGTAAGTTTCATAATCAATAAAGGCTTTTTCAGGGCCGCCTTAGCCCGAGCAATCTTAGTTCTTTTTTTCATACTTTTATAGTTTGGTAGTATAAATTGAAACCGACATTTCCTGTTTACCCGGTTTCATGGTAAACGTGTACTACTTTTCGGGAAATGTGCCAGCATTTCCCGTTTTTTATTTTATGTAGAATTATTGAGTTGTATGGTCATAAGCATGTTAGTTGTTTTGTGATTAATATATCAAAACCTTATTTCCTTCTATTTTATAATTAAATCTGGTTGTAATTTTCAAAGCTTCAAGAGCCTGTTTCAAGGTCTCCATCTCAAAAGAACCTGTCAGTCGCTCATTTTCCATTGCCTTGTTCTTGAACTCAAATTCCACATTATACCAACGTTCCATTCTAACTGCTATATCAGCAAACTGTTCGTCCTGAAAAGAAAGCTCATTTCTCATCCAGGATGTTTCCAATGAAGCACTGTCGCCATTAATATAGCTTAACTGCTTAATAGCAACGGCAGGCAAATTAACCGGTGCCACCCGCTGTTCTTTATTCACTCTTTCGTTTAAATAAGCATTATATAAAACCAGTTTTTGATTTGGCTTTAATAAATATTTTTCTCCAGGCTTATTCTTAACCGTTACTTCAACACTTCCTCTTATAAGGCTTGTTTCTACCGTTTTATCTTCGGGATACGCTTTTACATTAAATGCAGTCCCCAAAACTTTTATATCAATATTCGAAGTATGAATAACAAAAGGTCTTTTCGGGTTTTTAACAACGTCAAAAAAAGCTTCACCAGTTAAATAAACTTCCCGGAGCCCCGTTTCATTAATCTTTTCATAATTCAGCTTACTGCCGGCATTTAACCAAACAGTCGAACCATCGGGAAGTTTAAATTCACTATTAGACCCTTTCTTGGTTATTATTTCCCGCTGAGGTTTCTGAATATTTGTATAAAAAGACAATGAAGTTTTTTCTGTTTTAGCATTTTTCGTATTCAAGAAAACAACTCCAATAATAATTACGAGTGCTGCAAAAACCGACCCTGCAAAAATTTTATTTCTGTAACGGGTAAAAATAGTGAACGGCCTTTGATAATCTTCACTTTCGCTATCTTCAACTAATTCTTCAGTTTTCGGCTCCATTCCAAGCTTTTTCATTTTCTCGTAATGTAGCAGGTAGGTGGCTTCAAGGTAATCATTGTCTGTATCAGATGCTTCTTCCCATAATTGAATTATAGAACTCAGCTCGTAGTAGAGGGAAGAATCTTCCTTTAGTAAAATATCAAGCTCATGAAGCTCTTCTCTGCTTGCTTCACCAGCCAGTTTTCTTGCGAATAAATGCCATATTTTATCTCTGCTCATAATCGGTATAACTGTAAGGAGACAGGAACCCAAAAATTCCCCTAATTTTTTTTTGATTTTTTTTAACTTTTTTGAGCGAAAATTCAATAAAAAAATATTTAATAAAAAAACATGTGCAATATTATTGATAATCAATTCTTTATAAAAAATTCGTTTCCGATCTAATATTCTAAGTTTACAGATTTAATTGAAAATTCGGAAACAACTATATTCAGATTCACCCTTACAAATAAGAAGCAGTGAATTCCAAAACACTTTTCATTCCATTTTTATTGAGGGACAACTAGTAAACAAATTCCACAATAGTCCCGTTAGGTGGTTTTCTATCATAATATTTATTGGTTCCGACCAATTGCCAGATATGCATTTAACCAAACAGTCGACCCGTCTGGTAACTTAAATTGAGCACTCGCTCCTTTTTTAGTAGATATTTCTTTAGACACCTGCGGATTGTTAAACACAGCAACCTCAGTTTTATTTTTTGGGGATGATGTTATAAAAAAAATGCAAGCGGAAGAATATCAAGAAAGAGCAATATTGCTGCTGTGAAGAGTACTTTTCTCCTTCTAAAAGCAGAAATCTTTAATTGATTTCCGTTCTCAGAAAAGTTTTCATTCAGTTCACCTGAATCGGGTTCAACACCCAATTTTTTCATTTTTTCATAGTGCAGAATATAAGTAGGTTCTAAAAAATCATGATCCGGCTCGGGATTATTTTTCCAAAAATCATTGAGCGTACTTATCTCATTATAAAGTGAAACATCATCTTTAAGTAAAACATCCAGTTCATTAATCTCTTCCTTACTCGCCTCTTTTGCTAATTTTCGGGCGAATAAATACCAAACTTTATCCCGACTCATAAAAAGCTATACATTATAAGGAGTCGGAAATAAAACAAATCACCTAATTAAAAACCGGATTTATCTTTTTTTCTTACTGAAGTGCCAATTGCAGTTGCAATTTTTTTAAGAGAAATAGCCAGTTGATGGTCAACTGTTTTAACTGAAATATTAAGAAGTGCACCAATTTCTTTGTAACGCATTTTATCTTCCTTTGCCAGTTTAAAAATTAAACGTGCCCTGTTAGGAAGATGATCAATTGCGTTTTCAATACTTTTTAGTGTCTCGTTAGACATGATCTTGTCTTCAGGATTCAGATATAAAGAATCCATTTCAACATTAATATCTTCTAGCGAAAGAGTGGAGTTTTTACTTTGCTGCTTTAATTTCCTTAAAGAATTATTCTTTGTAGCAATAAACATGTAGAGCTGAAGATCTTCAATTTCGTTTAAGCGTGCCCTGTCATTCCAGATTTTAATAAACACATCCGAAACAATTTCTTCGGCTGTTTCTTTTGATTGAACAATTCCTGTTGCAAATCTTGTTAATGTATTAAAAAGAGTTTTAAACAACTCCTTATATGCAGCTTCATCTTCATAAACTGCAATACGACGTTGAAGGTCCTTAACGGTTGTATATGATTTTCCTTTATCCAAGCAATCAAAGTAGTACTGTAAAATACAGTGATTTTAAATTATTTACCAAATCATTTTCCAAACAGGAAGCAAAAGAGCTTTTACAAGCACAAAAAAAGCCGCAGAAACACAGGTTTAGCGGCTAAAAAGTGGAGCTGAGCGGATTCGAACCGCTGTCCAAACATATTCTGCAAGAGCTTTCTACATGCTTATTTCATGATTGTTTGTCGGTATCATACAGGACCTGAACCTACCAATATAACACTTAGCTGAATGAATCTTTTGCAACAGTCACAGCCTTCTGTTACAGCAACTTGTTTTGTTTTTGAGTCGGCGGCGGAACATGGTAACAAGTCAACCTGTTCGGCGGCCCTAATGACTGAATAATCACTGATTACGCAGCCATGGCATACTGTGTATTGCCATTTGTAGTTTGAATATTCAGATTTAAGTGCTAATTATCCAACGCACTGCATGCTTACACCTTCAAAGATCTATGCTGTCAAAACCAGGCAGCCCCATTTGAATGAGAAACACAAAATTAAAAATTAAAAACGAAAAAAGATCATGAAAACTGGTCGGGTTAATTACAAGAACGGAAGATTGTATTACCTGCGAATAATTTAGCTTTACGCAATGACAGGCAAAACCGTTGAAGAATTTTATATAAAAAGGATCTCAGAACTCTTATTGGCATCTGATATACTGAACAAAAGAAAAACACAACTTTCGTGGCTACGGTTTGGAACATTGCTGGTAAGTATTACAGGGTGTTGGCAATTATGGTCATTGAGCATTTTTTCTGCTATATTGTTTTTACTGCTCTTTTTGGCCTTGTTTATATATTTTGTCAAGGTCGATATCATCAACAAAAACCTCATCAGTAATCAGCAATTGCTTATTGATATTAACCGTAAAGAAACAGAAATTCTCCGGCACCAATTCCTGCACCTATCCGACGGGAGTGAATTTAAACCGGCTGATCATACTTATGCAAATGATCTTGATATTTTTGGCAAAGCTTCATTATACCAGTATATCAACAGAACCACTTCGCAACAAGGGAATAAACTACTGGCTGAATGGTTGCTTAACAGCACATCGTCCGAAATAATACAATTGCGACAGGAAGCTATTAAAGAATTACAGCAGCAAACAGAATGGCGGCAGCAACTTGAAGCATACGGTCAGTCGAAACAAATAACAACTGATACGCAGAATAAAATTCAAAACTGGCTTTTACAGGAAAATAGCTTTATTGGTAAAACAATATGGCAAATTGTTCAATTTATTTTACCTGCAATTTGCATTTGTATCATTATCCTGTATTCTGTTGACATCGTTTCCACTAAATGGTTTAACCTGTCGATGCTTTTGTTTATGGCAATTGCTTTCAGTATAACTAAATGGGTAATGCCGGTTTACAAGCAACTAAACAGAATTGCAGATGAAGTAGAAACATTAAGAGACAGTGTTGAATGGATTG
Source organism: Chitinophagaceae bacterium UBA1953 (assembly GCA_002336115.1). Classification (GTDB taxonomy): domain Bacteria; phylum Bacteroidota; class Bacteroidia; order Chitinophagales; family Chitinophagaceae; genus Lacibacter. The sequence continues at coordinate 5,943 of DDEN01000049.1, read as the reverse complement.
AAAAAGCAGAATTCAAAAGCCTGTTGCTGAAAGACCTTCAAAAACAATTTTCAACAAATCAACAAAAAGCATCAGAATCAATTACATTATTGAGAAAAATTTTCAGCAGGCTTGATTACCGTCTAAACCCGGTAGTATTCATTCCTTTGAACACCATTCTACTGTGGGATTTGCAACAGGTACTGGCATTGGAAAAATGGAAACAAAAAAACCAACAGAATACAGCTAACTGGTTCAGCGCTTTGGCAAATCTTGAAGTTTTATCAAGCATTGCCAACCTTGCTTTTAATCATCCTGAATGGAATTATCCGCAATTATCGAAAGAGGATTTGGTTTTTGAAGCAAAAAACCTGGGGCATCCTTTAATTTTAAAAGAAAAATCTGTAACAAGCGATTTTTCAACCATGGGAAGGCAACAGATAAATCTGGTTACTGGTTCAAACATGGCAGGGAAAAGTACTTTTTTACGCAGTGTAGGTACTAACATTATTTTAACCCATCTCGGCGCACCTGTTTGTGCCTCCTCATTAAAAGTTTCGCCTATGAAAGTTATCAGCAGCATGCGGATAAGCGATAACCTGGAAGAAAGTACTTCAACTTTTTATGCAGAACTGAAAAAACTAAAACAAATTATTGAAGCAGTTAACAATCATGAACATGCTTTTTTGTTACTTGATGAAATTTTAAGAGGCACCAACTCGAACGACAGGCATACCGGTTCCGAAGCATTAATAAAGCAACTGATTCGTGATAATGCTGCAGGGATTATAGCTACACACGATCTTGAATTGACAAAGCTTTCATCAACTTTTCCCAATAATATTCACAACTATCATTTTGATGCAGCAATTGAAAACGGAGAATTGTATTTCGATTATAAATTAAAGACCGGTATCTGCCAAAGTATGAACGCTTCTTTGCTGATGAAAAAAATAGGTATAGAGCTTTAATTTCTTCCCAAATAAAAAGAGGCTGTCCTTTAATTTTAAGACAGCCTCTTCATTATTTTTTTACTTTTAATTTTTCACTTCTTTTACCGGTTCCAACCAAATAAATCATTTCCGTTTGCATAAATCAGCAAGCTGAACAAGATTACCATACCTACAATCTGGGCATACTCCAGGAATTTTTCATTTGGTTTACGCCCTGTAATCATTTCAACCAGAGTAAACAATACATGCCCCCCATCCAATGCGGGAATTGGAAGAAGGTTCATAAACGCAAGTATAATACTGAAGAAAGCTGTGATATTCCAGAAGCTTTCCCAATCCCACGTAGAAGGAAAAATTGAACCCATGGATCCAAAACCACCAATACCTTTAAACGCCCCTGTTTCCGGACGGAGTATGAGCTTGAACTGATCTATATAATCACTGAGCTTACTGAATGTTTTACGTACACCCGCAGGGAACGATTCAAAAAAGCCATAGGAACGATGATCAATTTTAAACACGCCAGCCGCAGCATAAGTTTCCATTTCAGATGCCCCAAGCCCCACTTTGCCATCACTATTTACTTTTGATGTTATTTTCATCTGTTCACCACCACGGTTAACCGAAAATTCAACATTACTGTTTTTCTTTTTGGCAACAAGTGGTATCATTTCATCAAAATAATTCACAGTAACAGAATCAACCGCAACAATTTTATCACCTTTCTTTAACCCTGATCTGCTTGCATAACTTGTATCACGCTTATCAAATTCGGGAACAATAATTGGTAATCGTATATCAACTAATCTTCTTTTACGTTTACTTTCCACCAGTTTACCTACAAGATCAACAGGAAAATTGATATTTCTCTGAACGCCGTTGCGCTCAATAACCATGTGCTTGGCAGTAAGAATTTTCTTGTTTACATCATCAAAAAAAGCAACATGCTCATCTTCTATACTCACAATCTTATCGCCGTTTCTTAAACCAGCTTCGTACATTAAACTATCAGTAATCCATATCCCGTTCTTTACGCTGTCCATCGGAATACGGTCTTCACCCCATTTATACAGGATCATTGCATAAATAACAAAAGCCAAAAGCACATTCACTGTAACGCCTCCTATCATAATAATCAACCGTTGCCAGGCTGGTTTGCTTCTGAATTCCCAAGGCTGAGGAGGAAGTTTCATTGCTTCCTTGTCCATGCTTTCATCAATCATTCCTGAAATCTTTACATAACCACCCAGCGGTAACCAGCCAATGCCATATTCGGTTTCGCCCTTTTTCTTTTTGAACAATGAAAACCAAGGATCAAAGAATAAGTAGAATTTTTCTACACGACATTTAAACCATTTGGCGGTAATATAATGTCCGAATTCGTGAAATATAATTAAGATCGAAAGCGACAATAATAACTGTGCTGCTTTCATTCCAAATTCTGCGAGGTTAATTGCTAATAACATAATTGGTTAGTTAATCAATATATCTTTTTTTGTACGGAGGGCAAATATCGGTTTAAAATTGCGGTATGAGCACATTATTTTAAATTCAGAGCTGAATCAGCGATGCAGCATAATTTCTGGCCTCACCATCACTTTCAAAGTATTCTTCAAGTGTTGGTTTTTCAATAAATGAAACATAGCTCATTGTTTTTTCTATAATATCTGTCATATCAAGAAAGCCGATTCTGTTTCGGAGAAATGCCCACACAGCAATTTCGTTAGCTGCATTCATTACGCATGGAAGATTGCCTCCCTTATTTAGCGCATCCAGAGCTAATGACAGATTACGGAATGTTTTTAAATCGGGTTCTTCAAATGTAAGTGTGCTAATTTTTTTGAAATCGTATCGTGGAAACTGATTGGGAATCCTTTGTGGAAAAGCCATTGCATACTGTATGGGCAGCTTCATATCGGGTAAACCCATTTGTGCTTTAATGCTGCCGTCTTCAAATTGAACAAGGCTGTGAATAATACTTTGCGGGTGAACAACCACCTGTAGTTGATCTGGAGAAAGATTAAACAACCATTTGGCTTCAATTAACTCCAACCCTTTATTCATTAATGTAGCAGAGTCAATGGTAATTTTAGCTCCCATACTCCAGTTGGGATGCTGAAGTGCATGATCCCTTTTTACATTCAGTAAGAAATTAGGCTTTTTTCCCCGGAAAGGACCACCACTGGCAGTAAGAATTACCTTTTCTATTTTATTCCTTGCTTCACCAACCAAACATTGAAAAATGGCCGAATGCTCACTGTCAACCGGAATAATTGGTGCCCTGTTTTCAACTGCCATCTGCATTACAATATCCCCGGCAACAACAAGTGTTTCTTTATTAGCCAAAGCAATTGCTTTTTTATTTTCAATTGCTTTCAGTGTTGGTTTTAAGCCGGCAAATCCAACAATTGCTGCAAGCATCATATCATACGTGCTGAACTCGGCCACATCTTCCAGCGATTGCTCGCCTGTAAATACCTTTATATCTGTTGAAGCAAGTGCCTGCTTCACTTTTTCGTATTTTTTTTCATCAACAATTACAACAGCATTGGGATTAAACTGAAGAGCCTGTTTCACCAGCAGTTCATCGTTATGATGAGCTGTGAGAATTTCCACTTCAAACAAATGCGGGTTGGCTTCAATTACATCAAGGGCCTGTGTTCCGATAGAGCCTGTGGATCCAAAAATTGCAATTCGTTTTTTTTGTTGTTGTTGCATAAATTTTATTAATCAGGGTGGGGAACTTTTTTTTCAAAATCCTCCTATCAATTTCTTAAATATCGGCCCATTTCAAAAGTTCATCTGCTATTTTCCGGTCGTTACTCAGCCGGGGTACTTTGTTCTGGCCACCTAATTTACCAATACTTTTCATGTAGTCAATAAACCCATTTTTTCTCACAGGGGTAATTTTCAAAGATGTCAGAATGCTACCAGTAATCAGATCATCATAATAAATATTTTTATCACGCAGGTTTTGATCGAGCTTTATGGCAAAAGCGTTTATATCTGCCGGCTTGTTTTCAAATTCAATAAACCATTCATGATAACTTTTTCCTTCACCCTGCTGAATCATTGGGGCAACAGTAAACTCAGTAATCTGCACCCCTTCTTCATTCGCTGCATTCAGCAGGCTATGCTCTACTTCTTCACCAATAACATGTTCGCCAAAAGCCGAAATAAAATGTTTTGTTCGGCCGGTAACAACCAACCGGTAGGGATTAGTTGATACAAATTTTACTGTATCTCCAATATTATAGCCCCAAAGCCCGGCATTACTGTTAATGATGAGTGCATAGTTTTCGCCCACTTTTACATCTTTCAAAGAAAGCCTTGTCGGGGTGTTGTTGTATATTTCACTGGCTGGAACAAATTCGAAAAAGATTCCATCATTTGTATTGAGTAATAATCCTTCCGCATCCTGCGAATCCTGGAAGGCAAAAAAACCTTCACTGGCAGGAAATACTTCAATTGTGTCAATCTTCCGGCCAATACTTTCAAACAATTTTGCTTTGTAAGGATCGAAATTTACACCTCCCTGAATCATTACGCTGAAATTGGGAAAAATATCGCCTACCTTTTTTCCTGTGCGCTGGACGAGTTCATCAAAATACATCTGCATCCATGGCGGAATACCGCTGATGAGTGTCATGTTCTGGTTGATGGTTTCATCCACTATTTTTTGAAGTTTGGTTTCCCAGTCTTCAATACAATTTGTTTCGTAAGATGGAAGCTGGTTGGTGCGCAGGTAGCTGGGAATAAGATGATTGGAAATTCCACTTAACCGGCCTGTAGGAATATTTCCCACTCTTTCCAGTTCGGGCGAACCGGACAAAAAGATCAGTTTCCCATCAAAAAAACGGGTATTACCTGTTTCGGCCGCATAACATAAGGCTGCATTTCGTGCTGTTCCAAAATGATTACCAACCGATTCTTTAGTGATAGGTATATATTTAACGCCGCTTGTTGTACCCGATGTTTTGGCAAAATACATGGGAACTCCTTTCCACAAAACGTTATGGCGGCCTTCAATAATTTTATCAATCCAGTGGCGCATCTGTTCATAATCCTGGATAGGCACAGCCTGCTTATATTGCTCGTACGACTCTACTTCGGCAAGCTTGCATGCTTTCCCAAAATCCGTATTTCGCCCGGTTTTAATGAGTTGTTTAAATATTGTATCCTGATCGGCAACAGCCGTAGCTTTATTTTTCTGGATATTCTTATATATGTACCCGGCAAATGGCTTTGCCAGAATTGATTTAATTTTCATACCAAGCCCTTCTTTAAGGTCACAAATTTAACTTTACACCTCCAAACCCACCGTTAAAAGAGGGGTAATTTTTTTGTGATAAACTTGGTTTCAAACCAATATTATCCTTACCTTTGCAGCCCTAATATTGGAAAGTTATGTTTGCAGTAGTAAAAATTGCCGGTCAGCAGTTTAAAGTATCAGAAGGTCAGAGCCTTTATGTTCCTCATATTGAAGGTAACGCAGGCGATCAGGTTGAGTTCTCTGATGTATTATTAGTTGATGCGGATGGAAAACTCAGCACCGGTGCTGATGCTAAAGTAAAAGTGAAAGCCGAAATTCTTGGCGAAAAGAAAGGCAAAACTGTTATTGCTTTTAAAATGAAACGTCGTAAAGGGTTCCGCAAGAAAAGAGGCCACCGCACTTTATATACTCAGATTAAAGTAACCGGTATTGCATAAAATCTGATACTGAATTCAGGTTTACAAAATCAAAAATTTAAAACTCTTATACAATGGCACATAAAAAAGGTGAAGGTAGTGTAAAGAACGGCCGTGATTCACAAAGTAAACGCCTTGGTGTAAAAATTTATGGCGGACAACCTGCTGCTGCAGGAAATATCATTATCCGTCAGCGTGGTACTGTTTATCATCCTGGTAAAAATGTAGGTGTTGGTAAAGATTATACAATCTTTGCTTTGGCTGATGGTGTGGTTGAATTTAAAAAAGGAAAAGATAACAAGACTTTCGTTTCTGTTGCTCC
>DDEN01000062.1:5575-6518 GCA_002336115.1 Chitinophagaceae bacterium UBA1953 | reverse complement strand
ACAATTCCCCTGATTGTATTCCAAATGCTTTTATTCTTTAAGCCAATAAGAAGGAAAAAGAATATGAATACTAAAACAGCGTTTAATAGCAACGACCGGGTGTACGTTATAAAAACGGCTAACATATTGATCAGGATCAAGCCGTAGGCTAAAAAACTGTTTTTCTTTCTGAAAGCTAGCAGGAATGCAACAGAAAACAACAAGAGCACCGGCATAAACCAGAAAGTCCTGGTAATTATCTGACCATTTACGATCTCAGTCTGGTATTCCATATCAGAGGTATAAATATCAATATGTAATCCCTGGTGAATTAAATACAAAACTGCTGCAAATGAATTCAGAAGTACAATATTCACTAAAAATTTCTCCAATGATTCCAATTCAGTATTAAGTGCAACATCTTTAATAATGAAGAATCCAAGAAACATTGAAATAAGAATAAAAAACTTGTCGAAAACGTTATAAATAGCATAATATTCAGTAAGTACAATTCCTAGTCCAATACAGGTTATAAGCATCAGAAAGAAAATCGTGTAATCTACCAGATTCGTTTTTTTACCGATAAATTTTATCTTCAAAATATTTTGAGGGTCCTGAATTGTTCTGACTCTAAAAATTATCCAACAAAGTACCAGCCAGGTAAAAAGCAACAAATCAGCACTTTTTGCAATAGAATCAAATGATCTGAACGGGATGACAAACAAACTCAAATTCTCAAAAAAAAGTGAGGGCCCAAAAAACATTAAATAGGGTATCCCCATAATAAAAATTGGATTTTTATACGATCTGAAAAGGAAATATCCAATTAGAAGATATGGCAAATACGATATAAATAACGAAATCATGCTGTTTAAACTTATTAAGATGCCAGTACTTTCATGAGTATTGATTCCAATTGATCTGCAGACTGAAAGCGCATGTATTTATTGATAGATTCAGAAAA
>DDEN01000062.1:5204-5506 GCA_002336115.1 Chitinophagaceae bacterium UBA1953 | reverse complement strand
GTTTCGAAAAGCCTGTTTTCTTTCTGAAGTAAAGCGCGTTTTTCATCATTGGCTTCGGAAAATGTATTCAATAATCCACAATGAATAAAACAGGCATCATGACGAAGCGCCAATTGCAGGAGCTCTCTGTATCCTCTCCTATCCTGAGGGGCTCCAAAATAGAGTAAATTTAAGCGGCCTTCATTCAACTTTTTGAAGTGATTCAGCTTTTCAATCCATTTTCTTTGGGCAAAGTTTTCTTCTAACACTAACCTATCAGCAAATTGCTGAAACATATCAGGCAACCATACAGTTTTTTTGTG
>DDEN01000062.1:0-5138 GCA_002336115.1 Chitinophagaceae bacterium UBA1953 | reverse complement strand
CCCATATTCTTACCTAACAATCGGTTATGCCTGTTTAATACCTGTGAATTAAATAAGGCAATATGATTATCAGCTTCAAGAAATATTGTCAGGATTATATCATTTGATTTCTGTATAGCTTTAAAATCATTGATATTTACTGAAACTCCATTTCCATCCATCCGATTGGTATCAATCCAAAATATTTCAGGATCAGTTTCCAGCTTATCAAGGTAAAAAGAGTTTTTAGGTTTCTCAGCAAAGTTGGCGGCAATGTATACGGAATAAGCCAATTTACGCAAAATATTTGCAAGTACGAAAATATACACTTGCCTGTGACCCGCCAATCCAGGTGAATAGAGAAGTGCATTTTTCATCGTTGAAGTAAAAAGTTAAATGAATACAATTTTAATCCAGATCCGGATCTTAATATTTCTCAATTAAATAACAGACTTTGATTTGAATGTTAATAATCAGATTTATTCTTCATTATCATTAACTTTCCAAGGCAAAATCATGGCAGATGAACCTGGCCTGTTGGATTTACTTATGCGGTTCCAAAATGGAGAAACTCCATGATTTATTTCTACTTCAAATGATAGCAAGGGATCAGAGTTTATAATCCATTTCTTAAAATGCAAGCTAAACTTAGGGCTGATGTAATAGGTACCTGAATTAAAAAAACCAGCGGGAAGATCACAGGCGATTTTATTAAAGCCAAGTTTCAATTTCGGCCAATTTTCAGGATGTCCGTCGTTATGATATGTTCGTAATATAATCGAATTATTTTCATCCAGAATATCAAAACCAACAACAAGATCATCGTCTAATTTTTCAATCATAAATTCTAACTGTACCCTGATGATTGAATTTGAAAAGAAATGACTCCTGACAAAATTATCTTCACCCTGTAGTTTAATAGACAATAATTTTATGATTGAATCTCCCAAAGCAGTTTCTTCATTCCACGTTATTGAGCCCTCCTTTAATGATTCAAACATCAGGTAATTTCTGATTACATTCACCGGATCACTATCCATAGCCACCCCACCCCGGTTTAACAGCACAACTCGTGAGCAAAGATTAGTGATTGCCTGCATATTGTGGCTTACAAACAAAACTGTTCTGCCTTGTGTTTGGCTTACATGCTGCATGCGACCAATGGCTTTTTTCTGAAATTCTGCATCTCCGACAGCAAGTACTTCATCAACCACCAGAATTTCAGGTTCGAGGTGCGCTGCAATAGCAAAACCTAAGCGTACCGTCATTCCACTTGAATATCTTTTAACCGGGGTATCCAGGTATTTTTCGACACCGGCAAAGTCGACAATTTCATCTAATTTGCTTTTTATCTCCGTTTTAGTCATGCCCATAATTGAACCGTTCATGAAAATATTTTCACGACCAGTCATTTCAGGATGAAATCCGGTTCCAACTTCGAGTAACGATGCAATACGTCCTTTAGCCGTTATTTTCCCCGTAGAAGGCGTTGTAACCCTGGATAATATTTTTAGGAGAGTCGACTTGCCGGCGCCATTTTTTCCGATAATTCCAAGGACTTCACCCTGTTTTACTTCAAAGTTTATATCATTAAGTGCCCATACGTATTCACTGGTAGACTTATTCTCTCTGTCGTTAACCTGGCCAATTTTAAGGTACGGATCTGGTTTACCTTGAACATTCATAATCCACCAACGGTTCAGATCGTGACTCAAAGTACCTGTGCCAATGGAACCTAATCTGTACTGCTTGGAAACGTTTTCAAATTTTATCGCTATATCACTCATCTGCTAATTTCTGGTTTGCTACTGTTTATTCATGGATTTTTTTACAGTTAAACTACGTCCATGAATGACCGCTCAACTCTGTTAAATATAATAGTTCCAATAAAAAGCAATATAATTGTGAATGCAAAACTGTAACCCAGCGAAAACCATGAAAACGATCCTTTTCCTAAAAATCCGTATTTAAAAGTCTCTAATACTGCAGTAAGCGGGTTGGCTTGAATTAACCACATGTATTTTTTATAGCTTCCTTCCATCACTGAAAGGGGATATATAACAGGTGTAAAGTACATCCATAATTGCACTGCAAATGCAACTAAAAATTTCAAATCCCTGTATTTTGTTGTCATTGATGAAACAATAATTCCAAATGCAAGGCCAAGTCCTGCCAGAATGAAAATCAAAACCGGAAAAAGTAAAGCATAGTAGTTAATACCAATGTGGGTTCCTTTAGCAACGAAGTACACATAAACGCCAATAAAAAGTATAAACTGAATCAGCATTTTGAGTAAACCCGAAATTGTTACAGAGATTGGAACTACCAGCCGAGGAAAATAAACCTTACCAAAAACCGCCTGGTTCAAATAAAATGTGTCAGATGTTTTTATTAACGAATCGGAAAAATAATTCCACAAACAAATTCCTGACAGGTAAAAAAGAGGCTGAGGAATACCATCTGTAGGAATACCTGCCAACCCGCCAAAAACGAACATAAAAACAACCGTTGTAAATATTGGCTGTATAAAAAACCAAAGCGGCCCCAATATGGTTTGTTTGTAAAACGTGACAATGTCACGCTTTATGTACATTTCAAGCAGGTCCTTGTATTTCCATACTTCTTTTAAATTGAGTTTGAACAAACTGCCCCTGGGTTCTATTATTAAATCCCACTCGTTAGATGAATTGGCCATTATATTTGTTTTAAAATTCAATGGGATTAGGTAATCCCGCGAATGAACTTACGTTGTAATTTTTAAATTCAGGTTTATGTCTGGAACTATTTCACCCCGCTCCACAAGTTGCTTAACTTACAATTCCCGATTATGAGCTTTACCACACGCCACGAAGTATCATTAATCTGGTAATCAGTTGGAACACTTTTAGGAAATCTTTCCTTAATTTCGTGTACAACCATGATCACTGAGTTGAGAATTACGTCCGGGTCGAACCCTGTAAGTATTATGGACCCTGTATCCTGGGCTTCTGGCCTTTCCATCGATTGCCTCAGTGATATTGCCGGAAAACCAAGTATAGAAGATTCTTCACTAATAGTACCGCTATCGGAAACAGTACATAAGGCATTTTGTTGTAAATGAACATAATCAATAAAACCAAAAGGTTTTAGAAATTTTATTCTTTGATCTAAACCAGCTTCTCCTAATTGTTCTATTCTTTTGCGTGTGCGTGGATGAGTACTAACTATAACCGGGTAGTTATAGGTTTTTGCCAGTTCATTCAGTACGACTAATATTTTTTTCAGATTTTCAGGATTGTCTACATTTTCTTCCCGGTGGGTCGATACCATAAAGTATTTGCTGGATTCGAGACCAAGATTGGTCAAAACGTCAGAACCGTCAATCTTTGGTTTGTAATATTCCAGCACTTCTTTCATTGGAGAGCCGGTCAGATAAATCCGCCTGTGTTGTAAGCCTTCGCTGAGCAGATGCCTGCGTGCATGTTCGGTATAAACAAGGTTATAATCTGCAATATGATCAATAATCCTTCTGTTGGTTTCCTCCGGAACATTAAAATCAAAACTTCTGTTTCCTGCTTCCATATGAAATACTGGAATATGCATACGTTTTGCCATGTATGCTGAAAGACAAGAATTAGTATCGCCTAACACCAACAGTCCATCGGGTTTTTCAATCTTTAAAATCTCTTCAGTTTTTTGCAATATTCCGCCAACGGCTGCTCCCAGCGATGATGTATCTATTCCGAGGAAATAATCAGGTTTGCGCAGTTCCAGTTCGTTCCAGAATATTTCATTTAGTTCATAATCGTAATTTTGACCTGTGTGTACAATAATCTGGTTAACATATTTATCAAGTAACGCCATTGTGCGCGAAAGCCTGATAATTTCAGGTCTTGTGCCAACGACAGTTACAATTTTTAATTGGGTAGGAATCATATTCAGGCTAATTTTATGGATGCAGGTAATTTATAATTGTATTTTTTTTGCATTACGATGAATAGGCTACTATTAATTTTCAGCTATAAGCGAACCTTTTCAAAAAATGTATCCGGATCAGTAGGATCAAAAAATTCATTGATCCAGAACAAGGTGATTAAATCGTCAGTGCCTATATTACTGATATTATGCGTATACCAGGTTGGCATATCAACAAATGAAGGATTATTGCCATCAAGCTCAAAATGAAGAACTTCATTGGTTCCAATTTTTCGCATTTCTATCGTTGCTTTACCCTGTATTACTGTAAATCGCTCAATTTTTCTGGAATGAAAATGTTCACCTCGGGTAATACCTGGGTGAGTTGTCGAAAACGAAAACTGCCCACCAACTTCGGTTTTAACTGTCTCAATAAAACTTCCCCTGGCATCGGAATGTTTCCTGAGAAAGACCGGAAAATGGTTACTGATATCAATATAAGATCGGAATGTATTAAATAGATTTAATTCAAATCTATTATTCAAAGCAGGAATTACCCCGTTATCAAAATACAGCTTTTTATATTTTTGAAGCAATTCGAGTATTTGTGACACTTTATATTGGGCAGAATATGCCACAGGATATATAGGTGCCGACATCTTTTCTTTAATTATCTCCCAAATTTTTTCAACCAATTCGCCCACATAGATCAGATTTAACGTTCCATCCACGTCAATACGTGGTTGTTCACCATGTGTAAGCTGGTGCGAAAAAGTAGCAATCACTGAGTTGTAGAAAGGATTACCAAAAGGCCCGAAAACATTGGGTATTACCAAGCCTGTGAATGATGCATTTTGCTTTTGTGCCCAGTTGATAAAAAGCTCTCGACCCTCTTTTTTGGACAGGCCATACAAATTATCACGTTCTTCCTGCGTTGAAGAAGAAAAGATAACATGAGGACTTACCTTTTCTGTTTCCATTGCTGCAATCAAATCTTCAACTAATTTAATATTAGTCCTATACAGCACATCCGGATCATTGTGCCGGTTCATAGCAGCCAGGTGAACTATTACATCGCATTGTCTGACAAAATCTTTCAGTTTTGAAACATCAAGAAAAAAAGAATCATCAAAACTGATTCTTTCAACTTCATTTTGTAAACCCAGGTAATTGAACAGATGAGTGCCAACAAACCCTGCCTGGCCGGTAATTCCAATTTTAATCATTCCGTGGATTTAGTGAATTAATCAAGATTATTTTCCTAA
>DDEN01000015.1 GCA_002336115.1 Chitinophagaceae bacterium UBA1953 | reverse complement strand
CCTACATTGGGATGACCGATGATGTTGACGAAACCGGATTTATGGGCCATAAAAATATTTTTACAAAAAAATTAGGATTACAAAGAAACAAAATATACTTTTGCACTCCCAAATAAAGACGTTCATTGTTTACAAAAATATATTGCGGGGTGGAGCAGAGGTAGCTCGTTGGGCTCATAACCCAAAGGCCGTAGGTTCGAATCCTGCCCCCGCTACTAAAATTGAACGTCTTTTTACTTTATTATCATCCAAAAGCCCTGCAAACACAGGGCTTTTGCATTTTTAAGATAAAATGAAATAAAGAGAATAGCGATTAAAATAAGAATTTTTCATCCCCTTAAACATCCCCTTAAATATTTTATATCTTTACCATACATAAAATTCAAGGTATGGCATCCTCAATAACATTCGTGCTTAAAGAGCCCAGAAGTACCGAGCCCTCATTAATTTACCTCATTCTTCGCCATAATTCTTATAAACTTGACAACTCAGGTAAAAATAAAGTTTACCAGCAGCTTAAGTTTTCTACTGGCATGAAATGGAAACCTAATGATTGGAATACAAAGAAACATAAGGGCAAGGACGGAAAAGATAATCCTGATCCCAATGAATTGAACCAGAGGTTAAGTAACATGGAGACAGTTGTATCGGATATTTATCGAAGACTGGTTAATAACGGCATAGAGATAACTGCTGATAGCATCCGAGCTGAAATTGATAAAAGGCCAGATGTCTTTCCTGATTTACGCCGTAAGTCTATAAAAGCTACAGCTTTGAAAGAACAACCAAAAACACTGATTGACTTCTTTGAGGACTACATTCACAAAACACAGTATGTATACAAAAAAGGGCAACCCTACCCTATTAATGAGCGAACCAGGCAGCGATATGCTACTACTCTTAGGCATGTTAAAGGGTTTGCTGCAACTCGCCGCCACGGATTAGATTTTCCTGATATTGATCTGGAATTTTACACAGACTTTGTTAATTACTTGCGAACAAAGGTTTTAAAAAAAGCGACAAAAAATGATCCAACGCCAAAAAGTACTATCAATATGACTGATAATACTGTAGGCAAGCATATCAGCACCCTCAAAACAATATTGAATGCAGCGAAAGAAGCAGGAATAAACACAAATCTAAAATATACAAGTTCAAAATTTGCCACTCTTTCAGAGGATATAGAAAAAATCTATTTGACTGAAAGTGAGTTAGAAAAAATTTACGCCCTCGATTTGTCAGGCACTAAATCGCTTGACCGAGTAAGAGATCTATTCCTTGTAGGTTGCTATACATGCCTAAGGTTTAGTGATTTCATAAATTTAAAACCGGAAAATATCTACACTAATGACAAAGGGACTTTTCTAAAGATAAAAACATCCAAAACCGGAGAGTTGGTCGTACTCCCAATCCATTGGATAGTTTCAGCAATACTTCAAAAATATAATTACAACTTGCCGCGAAGTATTTCGAATCAAAAAATGAATGATTACCTGAAAGAAATTGGGCAAAAAGCTAAGATAGAAGAGACGGTAAGTATTACTAAATTTGAAGGCGGATTAAAAACAACTAAAACTCTTCCCAAATACAAATTGATTGCCACTCACACTGCGCGGAGAAGTGGGGCGACCAATATGTATTTAGCCGGAATACCTGCTATATCAATTATGAAAATCACTGGCCATAAAACGGAAAAAGCATTTATGCGCTACATACAAATGAGCCAGGAGGACAATGCCAATAAATTAATTGATCACCCATTTTTCAAAAACTCGAAAATCTTAAGCGCAGTATAATAATATTTTCATAATCCAACTATCTTATACCTATGGAAACTTCTGACCAAAAGACTAAAGAACAACTTTGTAAGGAGATGTTAGAAAAGATATTTCTTGAAGCAGAAAATGAAGCAGCTGAGTTACTTATTGAATACCCGGAAACTGTCAATATTGAATTTGATTGCTCGGTTGATGATAAAGTCACCGTTGCAACTCGACTACTTTATGGCGAAAACGAGAAATATGATAAGATAACAAACATTAGAAATATTGAAAAAGCAAAAATATACTATCTCAATCACTTCGTTCGTACAAATGAAATTTACGACAAGGAAATGAATTTTAATAGTGATGGTTATAACGCCCAGAAAAGAAGAATTATGGAGCAAATTTTAGTAGTTAAGAAGGTTGAGTATTTGAATAATATTATTGAGGAGTACCAAGATTCAAACGAAACAAATAATAACGAAAAAATCGATTGGCTTGGACAGCCCTCACAACTTGCGTATCTAATACTACAACTTATTGAGAAAAAGTATATTGAATCCCCTGGAAACAGACAACAAGACAGAAAAAGTCAGAGAAAAATTGCTCGATTAATATATGATTGTTTTAGTATAAAAGATTTAAAAGGTGAGAAGGAGACCACATTTGATAACTTTTATAAAGAGTTCTATAGTAACTCACTTACATCTGCTGCACAAGAAAGATTTAGAATAAAAGAAAACATTTAATAATCTTAACTTATTAAAGTTATACTACTGTTGCACTACTGTCGCAACAGTTATTTATCTGTTTTTCAGCGTTATACGATTTATTTTTTTGAATTTGTACTATCTTTGCTTCAAACCAAATTAGAAGTAAATGGGAAAATTCATTAATCAAAAGCACCCAAATGACGATGTACGAGTAATTGATCTAAACTGTAAAGACTTTCGGGACTTTATAGATGAAATCATGACCGCCAAACTTGTCGAGCTAGCAAAATCACTTACTCATTTTCCTACAAAAGTTGAAGATTACTGGACCCGCAAACAAACTGCGGAGCGGTTACACATTACCCTTCCTACTCTCAGAACCTGGACCAAAACCGGGCGTCTAAAAAGCTACGAAATTGCCGGTCGCGTTCTTTACAAGCCGGAGGAAGTGGATCAGGCTCTCAGGAAACAAACTGAATGTGTTCGCAAATAGCAAAATCATATCCCAAAATGGCAAGACCAAATAAACAAGGCTTAGATTACTTCCCATTGGATGTTGACATTTTTAGTGATGAAAAAACAAAACACATCGGGACATTTTATGGTGATACTGGTATAATAGTGATAATTAAATTAATGTGTCGTATTTACCGAAATGGATATTATTTGCCATGGGATCAAGATGAAGAATTATCCTTTGCAAAGTATGAAGCTTACATTCCCGTAAAAAAATTAAACTTAATCATTAATGAGGCTTTAAAACGTAAATTTTTCGATGACTCCATTTATAAGGAATTCAAAATATTAACATCAAGGGGAATCCAGGCACGCTACTTTACTGCTTGCAAACTACGTAAATCCATAAAAGTCGATTCTCGATATCTTTTAGTAAATCCTAAAGATTATAACAATTCAATAGAAATTATTTCGGGATTAACTCCGATTAATTCAGAATTAACTCCACAAAGGAAAGTAAATAAAAATAAAACAAATAATGAGAGAGGAGATAATGTTTCAACACTCTCTCAATTTTATAATGAACAGTTATCATTGATAGAAAACGATAAAAATCCAACAGCCATCCATTATTCTCAATTGGTAGCCTATATTCTTGAAGAAAATGAACTAAAAACTATGTTGAATGGACTGCTATTTTTCCAAAACCAGCTTTCATTTGAAGAATTTAATGTATTGTGGGAAACCATTTGTACAAACTTAAACAAGTATAAGGATGCATTGCTTAAAATCAATGATAACATAATGTATCAAAAAGGTTCAAGTCTATTTACCAGACTAAAATCCTGGTTTGATCAGGACAAAGAACCGGAAACCTTAAACCCCAGTATTAAACCTAAAAAAATCTATACTCCTAATCACAAAATAAATGGAACCCAACACTAAAATTAATTTACCCAAAAATAAAGCGCTACTTACTGCTTTGAATGAATCTGGCAAACTACCTCCCCAAGCTACAGAGATTGAAGAAATAGTCCTTGGTTCACTTATGCTTGAAAATTCCGCAATAGATATAGTTCAAATAAGATTATCGCCCGAAACATTCTACAAAACCGCTCACCAAATAATTTATAAAGCAATAATCTTATTGCACCATCGGAATGAGGCTGTTGATATTATGACGGTCACATCTGAGTTAAAGAAGTTGAATGAGTTAGACAATGTAGGCGGTGCATTTTATATTACTCAACTGACTAGTCGCATTGCTTCGTCAGCAAATATCGAACACCATGTATCCATCTTAGTAGAACAGTATATGAAACGATCAGTAATTCAGTGTTGCAATAATAGTATATCAGAATCCTATTATGAAGGTAGTGATGCGTTTGATGTGGTAGAAAAGCTGGACAATGACCTTACAAAAATCCTTGAACAGGCTGGAAAGGGCAGCTCCATGGAAAAAATTAACCTACCACTCACAAAAGCAATTGAGGAACTAAAAAACCGCGAATTGATGGCAAAGAATGGCAAAGCAACAGGGATTGATACAGGTCTGACCGAATTGAACAAATTGACAGGAGGATGGCAAAATTCCGATTTGATTATTTATGCAGGTAGACCGGGAATGGGAAAAAGCTCAATGATGCTTCACCATGCACTATCAGCTGCTATAACAGGTGTTCATGTTTGTATTTTTACACTTGAGATGTCTTCGGTTAGTCTGACAAACCGGCTAATACAAACGGTATGTGATATAAATTCTGAACATTTTAAAAGTGGGCAAATCACTCAGTCTGATTGGGCAGAAGCCTTAAAAGCAATGGATATCATAGCTAAGCTGCCTATTTATATTGATCAGCAATCATCAACATCAATGCACTATATCAAATCCCAAAGCCGTCTTCTGAAAAAGAAAGGTGAATGCGGTATGATAATTATTGACTATCTGCAACTTATTGATATGAAAACAGAGAAAACAATTCGAAACCGCGAACAGGAAGTCGCAGAAGCATCACGACAGGCAAAAATAATAGCTAAAGAGCTTAATGTACCTGTTATGCTTTTATGCCAACTTTCACGCAAAGTTGAAGATCGAAAGGATGGCAAACCCATGCTATCCGACTTGCGCGAATCAGGTGCAATTGAACAAGATGCCGACCTGGTAATTTTTGTGTACAGACCGGAATATTATGGCTTTGAGGCCATAACAGGTATCGAAAGCGCAAAAGGCTATGGAGAATTATTAATTGAGAAACACAGGAACGGCCCTACCGGCCCGTCTAGGTTTCGTTACAACGAATCTTTAACCAAGATTTCTGACTTTGATACTAATACTCCAAATTTCTAAATCTAACAATAACCGTAATCCATTAAGACCATGATAATATTAGAATGCCAATACTGCGGCACCGAATTTACCGCCGAGCGAATCTCTGCCAAATATTGCAGTGATTCATGCAAAACCAAAGCCAATACTCAACGCCGGGAAAATGAACTAATCCAACGAAAAAACGAAGCGCGACAGGCTGAAATTGAAAGAGAAGCAGAACTGAAAAGGGAATCTGATGAATACTTTGCTGCCGAAAAAGCAGAAAATGAACGAATAATCGCGGAACAGCGGAAACAAAGTGAGGAAAAACGAAGATTACGCGAAAGAGAAAGACATGAAAAAGACCGTGAAAAGAAAATCAATGAAGCAGAGCAAAAATTTAAACTTACCGCGTTGGGTATTGTTGCGGCTCTGGGTATCGGATATAAGATTATTCAAGCAATTACAAAGCCGGTGACACCTACCGCAAAAGCTCCACATATGCCTAATAACCAAACAGATGAGATTTCAAGTCCAAATCCAAATCATGAACCGATTGCAAATCATTCCAAACAAAAAAAGGAACCGACTAAAAATAAATAAAATTGTATGGCCAATTTTAAAGCAACCAATATTGTATATTTATCATTTTCTAAACGGATAACTTCTTTATTTCAAATATCGTGAACAGATTAGTATTGATCGGCAATGGCTTTGATTTAGCACATGGGCTAAAAACTAGCTACAAACACTTTTTAGATGATTTTTGGTCAACCATTGCCCAGGAACTTATTCCATCAGCTTCATCCGGACTACGTGAAAACAAGTATGTAAAAATATTTAATGCACCATCACACGGAATTCACGATTTACCAAAAAATTATAACGAATTAAGCGAATTGCTTCACAGATAAGTTTCGCAGCTTACTATCCAAAATGCATTAATTAAAAAAATAACCGAAAAAACAAGTTTAGAAAATTGGGTTGATATTGAAAGTGAATATTACGAATTACTTGTTGCGCATTCAAAACCAGGTACTATTGCAAGTGTAGCTATTCTAAATGAGCAATTTAACGATGTCAGAAACTTACTGATTAAATACTTACATATAGCAGATACCAACACTAAATATAATGACAAAATCATTAATCATTTGAAATCAGGCATTAACCTTCGCGAATGCCGGGAAGAAAATAAAAACCTTAAAATTGAATACTGGCAGGCCCATTTTAATGATTTCCAAAAATTAATTGATGATAAAACATTTGATCCGAGAAGTGTTGATGAAGATACTTTCAAGGCAATGAAAACTTTAAGATTTGATTACTCAAAAGAAAATATTAAAAGATTTCTTATGTCAACAGAAGCCAGGGGTAATAATAAATTTGACTTACTGCCACATAACACTTTGTTTTTGAGCTTTAACTATACAAAAACAGTACGTCAATATTTCGATCATATCAATTTAAACAACAGAGAACTTATTTATATGCATGGTGAACTGTCAGATATGGACAACAACCCCATTATTTTTGGATTTGGGGACGAACTCGATGAGAAATACAAGC
Organism: Chitinophagaceae bacterium UBA1953; assembly: GCA_002336115.1. GTDB lineage: Bacteria > Bacteroidota > Bacteroidia > Chitinophagales > Chitinophagaceae > Lacibacter. The sequence goes on along the minus strand of DDEN01000015.1, from coordinate 810 downwards.
AAATGGAAGCAACGGGCAACAACGACTTTCTGGAAAATGTGAAGTCGGTAAACTATTTGAAAACTGCTAATTATAAAAAACTACTTGAATTTATTAATTCCGATGAATACCAGGTTTATGTGATGGGCCATTCCTGTGGTTTATCGGACAGAACATTGCTGAATACAATTTTTGAAAATGACAAATGCATATCAGTTAAACCGTTCTATTACATTAATGAAAACGGCAAGGATAATTACACCTCGATAGTTCAGAATATTTCACGAAATTTTGTGGACAAGGCAAGAATGCGTGATGTTGTTGTAAATAAAACGTTTTGTGAGACTTTAATATAGCATAACAGGGATAAATCAGTTGATTTATCCCTGTTTCATAAATTCCATTATTATTACAAATTTTGACAATTCAATCGATAAAGTTAGATAGGTATTACCCTCTCCTTATATAACCCATACCCCATATTATTACTTTTACAAACTTTCACATTTACGCCTGATGGACATTTAGCCATATTTCTTCTGATATAATCCAGCCCATCAATAAAATGCGATTTTGCCGGATCATGGTTGGCAATTAGTATGATAAAATCAATTTCAGCATCCAGATGTAAGAGTTTGTTCGTGTTTCCCGAGAGCCCTTTAATCAAACCAAGTTCCCGTTTCTTCTCGAACACCTCCAATGCTTCAGCCTTCAAACCAGTTAGGTTGCCAGGAATGTTGGCATAGTTGCAAAAATCATCGTAATGAACATTTTGCCCTGCCTAACCATTTAATGCACCATCTCCATATTGAATATTCCGGACTAAAGTAG
>DDEN01000047.1:7403-10120 GCA_002336115.1 Chitinophagaceae bacterium UBA1953 | reverse complement strand
AGCCATAATGGTTTTCCTTATAAGTATATTACTTTTGATTCCGAAAAGATGAAGCTTGAAATCAATACATGGAATAAAATTAGCTTCAACTACCTAACTCCGGAGGTAAGAATAGAAAGTGATCCCATAAAAGTCTATTTATGGTATAGAGGCAAAGCACCAATTTTTGTGGACGATTTACAAGTTAATGTCTTTGAAAAAAAATGAATGTGTTTGGTTGCATTGCTTGATGCTAAGTTGTAATAATTAGTAATTTGAATTTTTTACTAAATTTGCTGCTGTTATTGATTTAATTACCCAAATCTTACTGGTGTATAAATGGTATTGGTAAACACCTTTAAACTTGTGCAGAAAAAAGGTTAGAGCAAACATATACATGCTAAGACTTATGCTAAAAAAAGCAACTGGCTTGATGATTTTTAATACTAATATGTTTAAATCAGACTTATGGCTGTATCCTCTTAATTAATTTTTTGCACACTATCTGATAAATATGATCAACGGAAAAAAAATTGTGGTAGTGCTCCCGGCCTATAATGCCGGCCAGACCCTCGAAAAAACGTATAACGAAATTCCTTTTGATATTGTGGATGAGGTTGTGCTGGTTGACGACCGCAGCCGCGACAATACCGTTGAGGTTGCCAGGCAAATAGGCATCAAGCATGTGATAGAGCATGAGCAGAATAAAGGCTATGGTGGTAACCAGAAAACTTGCTACGATACCGCGCTGAAACTGGGTGGCGATATTGTTATTATGCTGCATCCCGATTACCAGTACACGCCCAAACTTATCCAGAGCATGGCATACTTGATAGCTAACGAAGTATTCCCGGTGGTGATGGGTTCGCGCATCCTGGGCAATGGTGCGCTGAAAGGCGGCATGCCCATGATCAAATACATCTCCAACCGCGGGCTAACGCTGATCCAGAATGTGCTCATAAACCAAAAACTCTCGGAATACCATACCGGGTATCGTGCTTTTTCGAAGGAAGTGCTTACTGCCATTGACTATCATGCCAACAGCGACGATTTTGTGTTCGATAACCAGATGATATCACAAATCATATACAAAGGGTTCCCGGTGGGCGAAATTACATGCCCGACCAAGTATTTTAAAGAAGCCTCATCCATTAACCTGTCGCGGAGTACTGTGTATGCTTTTGGGGTATTAGGAACCTCCTTAAACCATTTCTTTAATAAAATAGGGATATTGAAATCGAAACGGTATAAATAACAAGCCACAAGTTGAACTTCATATACAAAAAAGAGACGTTAATTACCACGTCTCTTTTTGTTTTAAAGAGCATTTAGTCATTCATCGGAGCAAAAAAGCACTAACGTGTGTTTTAAGTTCTGGTAGCATAAAGCAAAACTCAAGAAATTTCGCGGGCGTTCATGGGGTTTTTCATGTAATGCCAACAAGTTTATTCGCTTATTCTTAACCAGTACGACCCCCCGTGCCGTTCCACATTTTTAAGGTTCTCATGTTTCCATATTGGAGCTATTAACTCGCTTAACTCTTTATCTTCGGAGATAAAATAGTTCGGCAACAGGGTTTCAAATTTTGCCGGGTTTGCAAGCAGGTACATAGCCAGTCCGTATTGTTCCGTATAAAACCTGTCGCACATAAATTGCGGGTAGTCAAAAGGCAGATAAATATCGTGGATATGGACGATAACCCCTTTTTTCAGGCGTGGTAATATTTCAAGGTAAAACACCAGCGAATCGGAGTTGGGGAGAATGCGGTGCGAATTATCAATGAAAAGGATGTCGTTTTCATGCAACTGATCAATGATATTAAAATCTATATTTTCGAACGGTTCCCTGATCACTGTATCAGCCAGACTGTCAATTTCGGCGCGCGGCATAGGATCAATTGAAATAATCTCAGTGTTCAGGTTTTGCTCTTTCTTAGCTTTATACGCTACCTTGGTTGAGTTGCCCGAACCAATCTCAATATATTTCTTTGGTTTGAACTCAGCAAGCATGGTATAAATCCCGATAATATCCAAACCAGGCAGAAATCCGTTATTCCAGGTTGGGTGAGTTGCGGAGGTTTCCAATCCTGAATCTTTAATTGTCCAGATATTTTCCTTGAGCAATAGCGATTTGTTAATCAGCTCTTTGTAGGTATCCCTGTTTGCATCAATTATATAGAGCAAATCAGGATGTGCAGGTTTGCCATGCCCATACCGGGGTTTAAAATTTACTTTGTATTCGAGGAAAAGGTTCTGAAATTTGGGGTTCAGGAAGCGGTAAATCTGTGATATCAATTTTTTCATATTTGTTTTATTTGATTGTTCAATAATTCATTTGCAGCATAAATTTATAGCCTTTTTGTGAAGCCGTTAATTTATTATGATTTTTGAAGCTGAAAGCGGAAGATAGCTAAATAATGTTAAGGCCATTAATTTTATTCACTAAATCCAACTGGCATATACTCCAGCTTCAGATCATCAATATAAATTTTATTTTTACCGGTGTACCATACATAAATTTTATAAGTACCATTAACCGGAGTATTGCGATCGACTACATCCGTGAACGAAAGTTCGAACCAGCTACCAGGCTTATATTTAGTTTCTGAATTTTTAGAAACATTGTATTTGTAAACATTGCGTTTATCGTCATCGATAGCTACCACTAGCTTAATATCGTCATTTATTTCCGGCGAAGGATCCAGAACTTTTACGCTTGCCTTCAGCGAAATATTACTT
>DDEN01000047.1:4839-7350 GCA_002336115.1 Chitinophagaceae bacterium UBA1953 | reverse complement strand
GCGAGCTTATATTTTTCGCCGCCAATAACAGTGAAACTCTCCCTTGGGGTAAAGATGTTTAAAAGCCTAAGCTCATTGTTTTTCATAAGTGAATCGAATGGTAAATGCCCTTCGAAACTGGTGAACTGGGCATCCCAGATAAGTAATTCGCCCGGTTTAAGCAATGAAGCTGGGTTGGTATTTTCATAATTGTATATCCTGAAGCACCTGTTTACATCGTATGGATCAATATCCATATAAAAAGGAAACATAGGATCCGAATAAAAGGCCCTCCGGTCAGCGTATGGAGTTGATTTCAACCAGGCTGTAAGTTTTTCCATTACTGCAAAGTTGAGGCTGGTTTTCATAGGCACTTTGCCAAATGTAAATGGCTCATAAATAACAAGTGATAAAATTAATACTCCCATTGAAAAGTAAACCGTCCGGCTGAATTTTGCCTTTTCCAAAATCCATTCAAAACCTGCAGCAGCAATGATGGCGCTAAGCGGTAACACACATGCAATAAATCGGGTCGAAGCCAGTACTCCCATCATCCCTTGCCACCACAAAAAGCTTTGCGCAAGGATAAATCCAAAAAATGAAGGAATTACCAGGATAAACATTGTAATAAATCTGACATCATGCAGGTTTTTTAATCCGTTTTTCAGATTTGCAAGTAAAAAAATAAGTCCGGTAATGGTAACTATTATGAGTGGATAACCTATAATTAAATCCATGTTACTGAAATAATACCAGAATGATCCGCTGCCATATAATTCGGATCCGCTATTGCTGTATGGCATTTTTGTAAAAAACCAAAACAGATCGTGGTAAACCGGCCACCCTGCAATACTGAAAATTATAAATCCTGTAAACAAGAATGGGAGTGATTTATATTGTTTCAGTAAAATCAATGCGGGAATGAAAAGAAGGATAAACATCATTCCTTCGGTTCGCGCAAAAGGTATGAATGAAATTACAATTGCTGACCAGATGAACCTTTTGCTTATAAAAAGATAAAACGCAGCAACTAGTACCAGGCTGAACAGAATTTCTGTCAGACTTGTGTACATTATATAAATGTAAACAGGGGTAAAAATCGTAAAAATTATGGCAACCCAGGCATGATGGTATTCCATACGTTTGGCAATCAGGTAAGCAAACCAGGCACTTAGCAGGCCACATAAAAGGTTGAATGTAACTGCGCCGGAATAACCAAATTGAGCAAACGGAGATGAAAGTATGGTGAATAGAGGCTTACCCCAGTGGTCTAAAAAAAAGTGGGGATATTTGAAAGCAGCCTTTGCAATCTGGTAATGCGCAAATGAATCGGTTTCGCCATCTGCGCCTGTCGACAGACTCCTTATGACAAGGAGTGAAATACCTATTAAAGCAAGAACAACAGGAGCAATATTTTTATTTGACAATTTCATTCCGAATGACTTTAAACAGGTGTAAGAAAATCTGAATTTACGATTAATCCAATTTAGATTGAAGTTATCCCAGGCTACATGAAAAGCCTGTATTATCTTTACCTGCTGAATATATTGTATTTAAGTATACAATATAGTGCCCTGAATCCATCTTTCAAACTTATTTTCTTACCTTCGGCATAGGTACGGCCATAATATGAAATGCCAACCTCATAAATCCTGATGTTGGGTATGCGGCTTATTTTTGCGGTTACTTCGGGCTCAAAACCAAATCGGTTTTCTACAAGTTTCAAGCTCTTTATAGTTTCAGCCCGAAATAGTTTGTAGCAGGTTTCCATATCCGTCAGATTAACATTGGTGAAAAGGTTGGATAAAAATGTCAGGAATTTATTTCCGATGGTATGAAAAAAGAATAGCACTCTGTGCGGATTACCTCCGGCAAAGCGGCTGCCGTAAACTACATCTGCAAATCCATCGAGTATGGGCGGCAACAGGATATTAAACTCTCTTGGGTCGTATTCAAGGTCGGCATCCTGTACAATAATAAAGTCACCGGTTGCTGACTGAATGCCTGTATGAAGTGCAGCCCCTTTACCCCGGTTCACTGTGTGTTTCTGGTAATTAATGCTTATTTCAGGGAAATCATTCCTGAAACGCATTAGCTCCCCTTCGGTATTGTCTTTAGAACAGTCGTTTACCACAACCAGCTCTTTTGTAATACCTTGGATCAGTTCAACTGAACTTACCCGTTGCAGTATATTGTATATAGTTGCCTCTTCGTTATAGGCGGGGATAATTACTGAAAGTTTCATGTCTGATTCTTATATTATAAATCCATTCTTATTGTGTTATTCTTCCTGTTTTTTGTAATAATTTATTATAGATTTACAAAGTACTACTCAAAACAATATCTTTTATTTGTCAGGATTTCCTGAAAGTGTGTTAAGCAAAAATAGCCCAGCCGGTAAAATTACGAATAGGTTGGGTTATGTGCAAATATTAAGAGTATCAGATTTTAGAAACCTATTCTATCTTTATTGATATAACATTTAACGACACACTGTTATTTTTTAACTGCAATTCTTCTTCGATTCCAGTA
>DDEN01000047.1:0-4787 GCA_002336115.1 Chitinophagaceae bacterium UBA1953 | reverse complement strand
GACGAATTCGCAGATGCTCTGCTTCCATTTTGCTGCATCTGATTAGCTTGTGCAAAACCGGCCTTTGCTAGAGTATACTATATTGATTTTGGAACATAAACTGAGATCGAATACAAGCATATCATCATATAAAATCTCAGTTCATAAGGAAATCTGCGGAGGAACAATCTCAATCATATGGCCTTAATGCATTCCGATTTTATGCTCATTGCAGAAACTAAATCGGACTAATTACGTATAAAACAATTCCTTTGATATAGCAAAAAGGTTAAAAATCCTTGTATATAGAATTATAAACAATTTCCTCAATTACTAACAGTTTTCAGCCTGAAAACTTTAACATTTCGGTATTGCCCGATAAAATTTGATGAAAATTTTTGAATTAAAGGCTGTGAAATAATTGTTGTATCGTTTATAACCAGGTATGTTGCACCCTGGTAAATTCGTTTTCTAAAAATTTCCTCCTGTGAAAAATCACTGCCAAAATCTGTATAGCCTTTTCGGTTCATATAATATAATGAGGCATTTATGGAATTATCGGGTATCGAAATCACTTTGTCCTCGGGTTTAATACTCCACTTTTCAAAATAGGGCCCAATTTCAGTTAAAGCTTCCATATGCATTTTATACCCTTCATTCATCCATCCTTCGTATCGTTCTTTATGCCTTATCATTCCATCATTTGCAAGAAATCCAAAAACTATTATGAGCATAATATAAGCTATAGGATGGTTCCAGAACTGTTTATCTTTCAGATAAATAAAGAAAATCGCCCATACTATTACCAGAACTTGCATTTGCGTGATCAGGTAATAATCGTGACCATCGAGTACCTGGAACCATAAAATGAGTATAGCGGCAAAACCTAGTGGCATTATTATCAACAGGAAACCAAGGAAAGGTGTTATTTTCTTGATTTTAAACAACATAAATATCCATACCAGGATTGTGGCATATTGCAAAGGCGGGAAAAAGAATTCTTTGAAATAAATTTTATTCAATACATCCATAATGCGTGAAAATTGCCCGGGAGCCATACTCCAAATAGGCCATATTCCTCGAAATGAAAAATCTGCTTTATGCAAATTATCGTAATAATTGACATAATAGTTCCATGCAATTACGAGTACCACACTTATTATAAACGGAAGATAATTTTTGAATTTAAGGTTGAAAAGTCTTTTTTCGCTTTTGAAGAATAAGGTTTCAATAATAGCCCAGGCACCAATGGCAATAAAACTGGTTGCCGTTGTGATTTTTATTGATATAGCAAGAAAGAAGAAAGCTGCAGATATCCAAAGAGAAATGGATTCTCTTTTCAATGTAAACTGGTACAGGAAAAACCATGCAATAAAGGTTAAAGCCAATGCAGGAGCGTCGGGAAGAAAATTCGGACCATAAAAAATGAACATTGGTGATGTGAAAATAAGCATGCTAACAAAACCTGCCCTTAAAGCATTACCGGTTAACGAAATCAACATCCTGAATAATAGAAAAAGTCCGGAGAAAAGTATAATTAGCTGAAAAAGCCGAAATGACCATTCTGATTTGCCAAATACCTGCCAGATTTTAGCCACTGCAAAATATATAATCGGAAATTCGCCTGCAGTTTTACCGCTCACGCCTCCGTCACTCATCTGGTTTTGGATTTCGGGTTCGAAGAAATTCAGATTGTGATTATAATACATCTGGGTAATAGAAAGGCCATTAGTTTGCCTCCAAATATGAACCGACTGCGGGCTTTGTAAAAATGTTACATTGTAATTATAAAACCAGCATAGTGCAAGAAAAAGCAAGCTAAAGATCAGGTTCGAAAACCATTTTGAATTAATCCAGTTTGTTTTAAGCATGATTATTTTAATATGATTTTACAAATAAGTAACTTGATTGCCTTCAACATTGTTTGATGAAAGCTTCAAAAGCTTGAAGCAAAATATTTCTAATACTTGTCTTTTTGACTATCCCCGAAAAAAATCTTGTTATTCGTAATTATCAACATTTTAATACATAAAAGTAATTTTAAAATCATCAAGATAAACTGCTTTTTTACTTAGGTTCCATGCTACAAATGAAACTTCTTGTTCTGGGTTTAATGGTTTATCAAAATAAAAACTAGAATTAAATTCAATCCATTTTCCTGTTTCAGAAATTTCCTTTTCCAATGGATATACTTTCCACTGATACCGATTTTTATTTTCATTAATATTACAAATGATTGAAATTTCCGGATTTGCAACGGTTGTGTAAATCCAACCACTTAGAGTTGCCATTTTGGGTACTCCATTTCTAATATTCTTAAATAATTCAGAGTAGGAATAACTAAATTCAATGGTGTCGTTTGTTACACAGGCGTAACTTCCTGAATGAGCAAGAGGGTCCTTCATATTTACAACAGTTTTTTCGTTATACCATGAAGGAATAACACCCTTTGCATTCTCAAGGTCGTTTGTGATTACAATTTCGTTTTGAGCACCTTGATCTGTTGTGGATTTACTGCCTGAGTTTGAACATGCTGACAACAGCAAGGCAACCATCACAAATAAGAATAATTTCTTCATATAAATTAAATTAGCGGTTCTTATTATAAATTTACCGGAAGCAAAATTAACATTTTTTTTATTTATGAAGAACTGTTGCGAAGGAATAATGTTTAAAATCAAGCTCAATGCTTTCATTTGAAGTAACGGGAATTTCATATTTCATAAAATAATAGGTAATATTGCAGTTTAGTTCAAAGCTTATTGTACTTATAATAAATGTGTTGACCTTATGCAAAAAATACTTGCAATTCTTAAATCGATTATTAATGAATTACTAATTGTATTTATTTTAATTATACTAATAAATAATTTTATTGGAAATGTTGATATAACAATTAAAGCTGATGGAATTGGGTATTATGACTATTTGCCATCGATATTTATTCATCACGATCTTAACCGTCACAATCTGAAAGAAATAAAGGAACCGGAAAAATTTAACAGAATAAATTCGCTTGGAGTATATGTTCGAAACAATAGTTTGCCGGTAAACAAATATCCCTGTGGCGTAGCCATACTTGAATTACCATTTTTTGGGACCTGCAGGATAACCAATGGCGAGACCAAAACGTTGGATGACGGATACCAAGCTCCATATCAACATTTCGTGTTTTATGCAGCTTTGTTTTACCTCTTGCTTGCCATTTTCTTCCTAAAAAAAATACTGGTACTATACAATTGTAATTATACTACTATTATTACAGCTCAATTATTACTGGTTTTAGGGACATCTGTTACTGATTACGTGAATTTCGATGCAAGTTTTAGCCATATTTATTCATTATTTGCAATAACTGCTTTCATTTTCTTTGTTAAAAAATATTTCGAACTTAAAAGCTTTGGAATGTATTTTTTAGCATGTATATTTCTTGGTCTGATAATATTGATTCGTCCGGTAAATGGAATGATTGTTTTCATTATACCCTTTCTTGCCGGTTCAGTTTCAAAAATAAATGAGATTTTTAAATATCTCTTGAAACACCTGCCGAAGACTTTGTTGGGGCTTTTTACTCTACTATGTATTATTGCAATACAGCCTTTTTTATGGTACCTGCAAACAGGCCAGTTTTTTATTTATACGTATAACGGTGAAAAATTGAATTTCCTGAAACCGGAAGTTCTAAATGTTCTTTTTAGTTATAAGAAAGGACTTTTTGTTTACACTCCAATCCTGTTGTTTTGTCTAACATCCTTATTTTGGCTTTTATTTAAACGCAAATATTATGAACTGGTTACCTCACTATTGTTTTTAGTAGTTATCACCTTTGTTATATCGTCCTGGTCAACATGGGATTACGGTGGATGTTTCGGATTGAGAGCTTTTGTAGATTATTACAGCATATTTTTTATCCTGTTTGCATTAATGTTTGACAAGATGGTTTTATGGGTAAAAGTAATTTTTCTGATCCCGGTTATTTTTCTGGTATATCTGAATCTGGTGCAAACCTATCAATATAAAGAATATATATTGCATTGGTTAAGTATGGATAAAGCAAAGTATTGGACCGTATTTATGAAAACAGAAGATAGATACAAAGGTTTGCTTTGGAAATGGGAAATCGATGCGAATAAAGTTGAAAAAGTAAATGAACAAAAACTTGGTAACTATTCATTACCTGCACATTGCGATACGGTTTTAACTAAATTCAGTACTTCACAACTTCGAGATATAGATAAAATCAACACATTTCAGGTTGGGTTAACAAGCGATTTCAAAGATGAAAACGATGCCAAAATTGCTCTTACGATTACAGATTCATCAGGCAAAGCTGTTTTTTATCATGACAGATACTTACTTCATTTTAATTCGGAGGGCTTAAACAAACGCCAGGCTGGTCTTTTTAATTATATTTTGCCACAAAAATTTGTCAATCAGCAATACAATGTAAAACTTGAAGCATATACAAATTCCAATAAATTGGATATTAGTGATGTTACAATTAGTATATTCTCAGACAAATAGCTGACAGTATTTTTTGTATTTATTTAAAAATGCAATTGAATATTAAATTCGAAACGCCTTCCGTTCAAAGTCAAGAGCGCAAATTGCACAAATCTGTTTGTTAGAATCTTTATGTCAAGGTAATCCTTGACAGAAATGATTATTTGATATTTTTGCGAATAAACCTTAAAAAATTAATAAAGTAGCCAATCTATTTCCCCAAACGGATATTTTATATGTCAAATGCGTTTTTTCTTTATGCCGCTGATTCAATGGAGGTTGAACGTCATTTATTTATTACAAAT
>DDEN01000059.1 GCA_002336115.1 Chitinophagaceae bacterium UBA1953 | reverse complement strand
ACTATGCTTGTCCGACACTTTGTATAGTTACATTTCAGATTCGCACAACGGGCGGTATCCGCCAGTGTAATCTTGCATTCGAAATTCTACAGCCCGGAAACTATGAAGTAATTATTACCAATAGTTGATATATCAAGACATATCTGCCTGTCAAACGATATTATTCCAATCGCATCAGTTTTTATAATTTGATTTAAACAGCACATACAGTGATGAACAATACTCAGGTTGAACTATATTCATCAGATTTACATCCAACTGATTAATATTAGCTGTCAACTCAAATGATTCACAATACAGATTATTGTTATTCAATCCGTTAAACACCTGTAATTCTAATCAATACGACAAAATCTGACTGATACAAATCGTAAAGTGAATAAAACATCTGTTTCTTTTTCATAATTATTTTTTTTCTATATTTGAATAACCATATTGATGCAATCCAACTTCAATACGGGTAAATTGAAAATCAAAAAGTTACAATACTTTTTACACCTGCAAAAGTGAAACTCAGGACTTACCTAGAGAAATAACTATGAAAATTCATGAAGACAAGAATTTAATACAAATCTAAAATACAATGCAGTACTTTTTTATTAATCAAAATGGTCAGCAATCGGGTCCGGTTGCGCCTGAAGCTTTCAAAGTAAACGGGATTAAAAGAAACACAATGGTTTGGTGCGAAGGCATGAGCAACTGGCAGGAAGCCCACAGCATTCCCGAGCTCAGGAAATTTTTCAAATCGTCGTTCCTGAGCCTGCCAATCCTTATTGTTATTGCTGTAGTGATGACGATAGTGCTCTCATTACTTGCCATTCCTTTAACTGCATTGATAGCATCTGCATTCGACACCTATGCTTACTATATCCCGATCCCGGTAGTAGTAATATCGGTACTAACGATGTTGTTTTTCCTGCTAAAAAAATTCAGGCACCAGTTCCGCAATGCATTCTTTCTAAGCTTACCATTTCTCATATCATCAGTTATTTCTATTATCTATTTTAACAATACAAGCAGGTTTGATACCGGCTATTGCAGAGTATACAGAAACGGGAATATGGGCCTTATGAATAAATTCGGATTCACCCAGCTTCCCTGTGTTTACGATTATCTCACTCCTATTGATAAAGATGGTAATGATGTTGATTACTGGCATGGTGATCTGCCGTACCGTTTTATAGCAAAAAAGGATCATTATGGACTTATCAATTTTTCTGGCGAAGAAATCATGCCTTTTAAATACGACCAACTAAATATCTGGCACGAACGCGAAACCGATACACCTTTACTACTGGCTGAAAAAGAAGACCTTCATGGTATTTTTAACCTTGATGGGGAAGCTGTGCTGCCATGCGAATACTCTTACATCTGTACGAAAAATGAAACCACCGGCTGCTCCAAAATAAATATCGGCGGCTCTGAGGATAGTGATAATGATATCTTCGGTGGTAAATGGGGGCTGATTGATAAAAATGCGCAGCTTATCGTGCCCTGCGAATATAAAAGCATTTCGACTTATTTCAGTTCCGGCTATATAAAAGCCCGTAATGATTATAAAACCGATTATTATGACTTCGACGGTAAATTATTAAGATCGGAATATGATGAATATTGATTTTAAGCTAAATATCTAAAACCGGCTCACTCAGATGAAATATTAATTCCTAACCTATGGACCCGTACTTTTATACCGACAAGCAAAACAATCAACAAGGCCCGGTCGATAAAAACGAGTTGACCAAACATGGTGTCAACCAATCGACGCTGGTTTGGCGGCAAGGCATGGATAACTGGAAGCATGCAGGCGCACTCTCAGAATTAGCCGGATTATTTCCTCCACCTTTGCCTGCAACTACCCCACCACCTGTTCCCGTAGGTATGCCCGGGCCCAACCGCAATGAGCCCAAACCAACAGCAGATGTAGGCATACCGACTTTGCCGGCAGATAAAATCATGCCACCACCTTATATACCTCCATCTCAAATTGAACCCCAGGATCAAGAAAACAATGCCGTTGTTTATTCAGGCAAGGCTAACCATTTCCTGAATGGCGAAAGTGTAGGAGGCAATCTGGTTCTGTACCGGAATAAAATACAGTTTAAATCTCATAGCCTGAACATCCAAAACCATGTGCTTGAAATTGAGCTCAGCAAAATAGAGGAAGTGAACTTTTACAACACATTGGGACTGGTACCCAACGGGCTGGCTCTTAAACTTTTTGAAGGGAAAACAGAAAAATTTGTTGTTTACAAAAGAACAATCTGGAAAACAGCAATTGAAAATCAGCGTTCACAAAATCACCAATAATGTTCAAAAACAAGTTTTAACAATAATAATCTCACAATGGCAAAATTCTATTACCTGGATGCAAATAACCAGCAGCAAGGACCTGTTGAAGCTGCTGAGCTTAGTAGTTTGGGCGTAACTGCCAACACGTTGGTCTGGACACAAGGCATGGATGCATGGTTACAGGCCCGAGCTGTTCCGGAGCTGGCCTGGTTGTTCCCCCCTGCAATGCCGGATGGCGCAGTTCCACCTCCCCCGGTAGCGGGACCTACGCCTCCCTCATACCAGGCAGCTTCTGCTTCAGCAACTTATTATCACCAGCCAAAACCTGATAATTTCCTGGTTTGGTCGATACTGGCCACAGTATTATGTTGCGTTCCATCGGGCATTGTAGCCATTGTTTATTCGAGCCGTGTAAATAATTTATGGGATATGAAAGATTATGCAGGAGCGAATAATGCTGCTAAAAATGCAAAAACCTGGTGCTTTATTTCCTTAGGCCTTGGAATAGTGGTTTTTATAATTGCGTTTATTGGCGGATTTCTGGGAGCGATCAGCCAGTGAAAAAACTG
>DDEN01000061.1 GCA_002336115.1 Chitinophagaceae bacterium UBA1953 | reverse complement strand
CATAGAGCCGACGTTACTTTTGGTAAGGCCGACCAGGATTGACCACTAACTCTTTGTGTTGCAGCTAACTGCCCCGTGGAGGTTCGACTCCTCCCCCTACAGCTTTTCTCATGCTTTTTTTACGATTGCCTTTTGTTTTTACAAAGGGCTTTTAACTTTTCAGCTACGCCGTGTATTACCTTTGCCCGCTATGGGTCAAAAAAAACTTATCCGTTTTTCTGAACTTGAAACTTTTCAAAATGTGCTGCAGTATCCCGAACATACAAAAGGCACCTGGCATTCATTTTTCAAAAATCAAAATCAGTTAACTCTTGAACTTGCATGTGGTAAGGGTGAATATGCAGTGGGGCTTGGCCGTTTACATCCGCAACGGAATTTTTTGGGTGTTGATTTAAAAGGAAACAGAATTTGGGTAGGTGCCAAAACAGCATTAAAAGAACATTTAACCAATGTTGGTTTTCTGCGTACACAAATTGATCGTATTGCTGAATACTTTGCCAAAGATGAAGTAAGTGAAATATGGATTACATTTCCCGATCCGCAACTTCGTTCATCAAAACATAAAAAGCGTTTAACGCATCCTAAATTTCTGCGCTTATACCAGCAGTTTCTTCAGCAAGGCGGAAAGATTCATCTCAAAACAGATTCACCGGTTCTTTACAATTTTACAAAACAGGTAATTGCATTGCATGAATTACAGCTCCATACCGATATTGATGATTTATACAAAGAGCAAAAGCTGACAGATGACTTAAAAATAAAAACTCATTACGAAGGACTTGATATTGCACAAAGCAACCGTATCCATTATCTCTGCTTTTCGCTTCCTGCCCAAGCATTGTCTGCAGAAAAAGATGAGCTACTGAAGCAATGGGTACATGAAACTGAAAAAGAATAATTTCCTTTCGCTTTAAACAAAATCCATGTTGAATGGTTAAATAATTTTTACCCGTTTAAACAATCATGAACAAACTTTCAGAAGGAACAGATTTTTATTATGATGAGCATGATAACATGGTCCTCACTGCCAGTTATCATCTGCAAAGAGGATATTGCTGCGGGCATGGCTGCAGGCATTGTCCGTTTGAATATGAAAATGTTCCGGAACCTCGTCGTAACTTGTTGCTGAAAGCAGCAAAACATGAGCACAAAAAAGAAGACCCCGCAAATACCTGAAACAGGAAAGCTTAAAGAATACTCTTTTTTTGATGATGTGTATGATGTGGTAAGGCAAATACCCAAAGGCAGGGTAACATCTTACGGTGCAATTGCATCATATCTTGGCACAAAACTTTCTGCACGCATGGTTGGATGGGCAATGAATGGTGCTCACAATGTAAAACCAAAAGTTCCGGCACAACGTGTGGTAAACCGCAATGGAATGCTCAGTGGTAAAGCACATTTCGAAACACCAACAAAAATGCAGGAGCTGCTTGAAAAAGACGGGGTGAAAGTAAAGAATGATACTGTAGTTGATTTTGAAAAACGTTTCTGGGATCCTTCAAAAGAATTGTAGGAAATAGAAACACAGATGACACTGATGCGACGGTTTAAACGGATTTTTTTGCTCTTTCCGTCTTCCTTTCTTACCGGCAAAAACTATTGTAGCGACGACGAATGCAGGATGAAACAGATTTATTGATAACTCTAAAATTTCTTCTTCTCTGTGGTCACTGTGTCTCTGTGGTAAAAAATTGCTTTTAACCCGAATAACAATACATTTGTTTTACGCTCATGTTTTCCCAAACTTATAACCAATACAAAAAAGCTTATTCAGGTTTATCAAAACAAACCTGGCTTCTCTCATGGATTATGCTTGTAAACAGAAGCGGCACAATGGTTATTCCATTTATGAGCATTTATCTTACAAGTCCGCAAATGGGTTATTCATTGAGCCAGGCTGGTTTTGTGTTTGGTTTGTTTGGTGCTGGCGCATTTACAGGTGCGTATATTGGCGGACGGCTTACAGATAAAATTGGGTTTCATAAAATTCAGCTCTTCACTTTAACCGGAGGTGGTTTATTGTTTATGGTGCTGGGACAAATGAAAAGTTACCCGCTTATCTGCATCTTCACTTTTATTTTAAGTTTAGTAAACGAAGCATTCCGGCCGGCTAACTCTACCGCCATTGCTCATTACAGTTCAGAAGAAAACAGAACAAGATCTTATTCACTCAACAGGCTTGCCATTAATCTTGGATGGGCAATTGGAAGTGCATTGGGGGGAATTATTGCTCATTACAATTATGAATTGTTATTCTGGGTTGATGGGATTACAAATCTTTCAGCAGCATTCCTGCTTTACAAACTTCTTTCACCTGCAACACAAACAATAAAAAAGCAGGAAGTAATTTCTCCTGCAGTTAAAACAGCTTCTGCATATAAAGACAAAGCTTATTTATGGTTTATCGTTTGCTCTATGTTATTTGCTGCATGTTTCTTTCAGTTGTTCACAAACTTTTCTGTTTACCTGAAAAAAGATAAAGCATTTTCTGAACCTTTCATTGGCATGCTGATGGCACTCAACGGAATTGTAATTGTATTGGTTGAAATGGTTTTGGTTTACCGACTTGAAAAAAAGAAAACTCCGTTATTGTTTGTAACCATTGGCGTTTTACTTACCGGAGTATTTTTCAGCCTGCTGAATATCCTTCACATTGATCATGTAATGGCACTTTCGCTGATTGTTCTGATAACACTTGGCGAAATGCTGGCAATGCCGTTTATGAATACATTCTGGATTGGAAGAAGTAATCATACCAATCGTGGACAATATGCAGCATTATATACAATGGCATGGTCGGCGGCACAAACGCTGGGGCCAATGTTTGGTGCAAGAGTTGCAGATACTTCCGGTTTTAAAACATTGTTCTGGATGCTTGCTGCTGTTTGTGTAATTGCAGCAACAGGTTTTCATTTTTTACGCAAACAGCAAAACAATGAACAGGCTGAGGCGTTGAATATGCAGGAACAGATTTTAGAAGATGAAGTTGCAGCAGCGCAGGATATGGCGGGTTAAAATATTTAGTCTTCTATTCCAAGTTTCTTAAAATCAGAAGTTGCACCATAATCATCATCGTATCTGAAATACCCATTAATAAAAAAGTAGTAAGAAACAGTTTGAACCTGATTTGCTGTAAGACTTTGCTTATTCAACCTAAAGTATCCATTAACGTTTTTACAGTAACGAATTGCAAAGCCGTTTATTCCTTCTTCATCATAAATTGAATTCATTGAACTGTCACTCAAAAAAGGTTTTCGAAAATAATCACTTACCTGTTTATCGGATACATTAATCCTTTGCTTTTGATTTAAAAGTTGAAACAAAAAATCTGCGTAACTAGGAAATTCATTTGTGTATGAAATCTCATAAACATGCTTCAGATTTACAAAATTAGTTTCAGCAACAGAGCCGTCTTTGCAGATAACGAAAGCAGGGGCAAATGCAATCCTTGGTGGTGCTGGTTCTATTGCAATCAGTTTTTCAATTTTCTCCAGTTGAACTAATTGGTAAAATTTTTTATTACTGCTACAAGACAGGTTTATAAGAAACAGGATAAAAAAAGTCTTTTTCATTTTTTACTATTCAATTTTCCTGATGCAGGATTGGCAGTATTCCATATTCTCACAACTAAAATTATGCAGTTACTATAAATAAAAAGGTCCGCTCTTTCAAGCGAACCTTTGTTTATGAACTAAGTACTAACCTTACTCTGGTTTGTTGATATTAATCAATGCTCTCCTGTTTTTACTTCTTCCTTCTGCATTATCTCTTCCGTTAATCAATTCCATTTCAACAGGGCAACATGCTCCAAACGATTCGAAAGTAATGCGGCCTGCATCAATACCTTTTGCAATCAAATAATCGGCACAGGCTTTTGCACGTTTGTCAGAAAGTATTTTATTATACTCTTCCGTTCCTCGTCCGTCGGTATACCCTGAAATCTGGATAGTGGCTGTTGGATTTTCAACGAGTACATTATAAATAGAATCAAGTTTGTTTACTGCTGGCTCTTTTAAATTGCTTTTATCAAAATCAAAATAAACAGTTACCACATTTTCAACCTTAATCACCAGTTTCTTTTCTACATAAATCGGTGCATTGGTTAACACATCTTCCAGCCAGCCTTCATTTGTCTTTTCAATTGTTACTGGCGTTGTATTTTCTTTATACAATTCTTTTGTTGTTGTGATTTGTTCATTGCCTTCATCCGTAACTTCAAATGTATAGTGCCCGTTTGCATCAGTTGTTTGTTTCCAGGTTTTACCATTCTTATCCTTCAAAACCACTTCTGCATTGTTGAGAGGAGAATTGTCTTTAAGGTCATACACAACACCTGTTAAGAATTTTTTCTTTGCAGCTTTTGTAATAGCATACGTTTCCAGGCAACATTCCGAACCACGGTCGGAACTCAATAATGCATTTTTATAAAATGATGAAGACGACTGATCAGTTACAAAGTAAATATCATCTCTCACAGAGTTAACCGGGTGACCCATGTTCTGAGGAGTTTGCCAGCCATCTTCAATTCCTTTGCTCATAAACAAATCAAACCCACCCATTCCCTGCATGCCGTTGCTTGAAAAAATAAGTGTGTTGCTCTTCGCATGAATAAATGGTGCCTGCTCGTCTGCTTCTGTATTTACTCCGCTTACATTTTTTGCTTCGCCAACAGAACCATCTGCATTGATGGCTGCAAACCAGATATCAAAATTACCTGCACCCCCCGGTCTGTCGGAAGAAAAGAATAAATACTTTCCATCAGCAGTACAAAAAGGTTGCTTGCTGTTATAGCCTGTTTGATTAACAGAAGAAAGTAATACCGGTGTTCCCAATCCATTAGCAGTACTTGTTGCTGAATAAATTGCTGATACAGTTTTGTCGCCTTCTTTTTTCCATTGAGTAAAATAAACAACTCCGTTCACCGGGTTGATTGATGCTGTACCAATATTGGATGCAGCATCAGCACCTTCCACATTCAGTACTTCAGCATTCTGAAAAACACCATTTGCCAATGTTGTTGTAAACAACCTGTTGTGGTAT
This sequence comes from Chitinophagaceae bacterium UBA1953, assembly GCA_002336115.1. Lineage (GTDB taxonomy): Bacteria > Bacteroidota > Bacteroidia > Chitinophagales > Chitinophagaceae > Lacibacter. The sequence continues at coordinate 330,923 of DDEN01000061.1, read as the reverse complement.
GGATTTGTTCCGCCTTTTGCAGCTGTATCTGTTTGTGTGCTTGTTACAATCAGTTGCCCGTCTTTCATTATAACCGGAGCGTACACACCTTTTTCTGATCCTGATGAAAGGACAAGTTTGTTTACTGTAAATAAAATTGTATCCGGGCGAACGAGCTGTGATTTGATATACTTCAATGTCTGCAATTCTTTTTCAGCTGCAGGTCTTAACTGATCGTTTGCTGTCGCCAATGCTAAAAACTTATTTAAACTTTCTTCAGCATCATTATATTTTCCCAGGCTGCGTTGGCATACAGCATACCAGTATAATCCTTTGCCATAGTTTGCAAGATCATTTTCTGCAACTTCTTTGTAACGTGTTGCTGCTTCCTGCCAATAGTTGGCAAGACGAAAACATTCAGCCTGTTTAAACAGTAAATCATTTTTTGTAACACCCTGGCCCATCATACCTGTGCTTTGCCTGTGTCGTCGTGCATTCAGCGGAAGATTGGCAGGTTCGATTGTTTTTATAACCGGGTGAAGAAACTGCTCATACAATTTTGCAGCAGTATAATAATCGCCGGCTGCAAAAGATTTATCGGCATCAGCAAGTCGTTTGTCAACCTGTGCAAAAGATGATTGTATAGTTGTTGCTGCAAAAACAAACAGCAGTAACCTGAGCATTGGTTTTTGCAATTTTATCTGAACGGAAGAGAATATATTGGGTTTCATTTTTGTTGGCTTTTGGAGTGATTCATTCGTTCGCATCATTGTCATTATAAGCGTGGACAGCGGATATAATCAAAAATGCTTTTTGTTCCGCTTCGTTTGATATAAGAAAGACTCAGTTCAAAACTGTTTACATTTCTTGTCATGGCACCAAGCTTTGATGTGTTTACATCATAACTGATTCCAACAATGAAATTTTTCCAGTCAACACCAAAAAAAGGAGCAACCGCATCTTTATAACGATAGTAGCCACCAAACATAAAATCTGTTTCTTCATTTACATTCAGCTGTACATACGTGCCAAGCATAATTTCTTTTGCTGTTCCCTGCTGCATGTACAAGGCATGAGGAACAATACTTGTACGTTCAGATAAATTAAAACTCAACCCACCATGAATTGTTACACGCAAAGGAATTGTATTCAGGCTTGCACTTTGTGTGGCAATGATGGGATCTTTCGGACGGTTGATATGTGCAATTGAAAACCCGCCAAACGCATTTGCTTTCTTATCAGGTGTTGCATCGTAATACAAAGCACCTGCACCTGCATCGAATGTAGAAGCATTTGTTGCTGCAAAACTTTCAGATGTTGCGTTAGATGCGTTGTATCCTGTAATCGGGTTCCACTGATCGCCCCATTTGAATTTTGTCTGATCTACACGACGGTTAATTAAACCAGCCTGTAAAGCAAGCACAAGACGATGGTTATTATCCTTTCCAAACTTTACACCTGTATAGGCAAATGTTCCGTAAGCATTGAAGTAATTAAATCCACCGTCACCAGCTGATTGGTTTAACAGGTTCACACCAAGGGCTACATTTTTATTGGTGCGTGTATCAAACGATAATCCACTTGTGCGGTATGGATTAGAGATACTTCCCCATTGACTGCGGTACACACCCGATACCCTGTAATCGCCATCACTTCCTCCTGTCATTGCAGGATTGATGTACATGGGATAGGTATAGTTTTGAGTGAAATGCGGATCGGTTTGCGCAACTGTTTTCTGCAAAACTGCTAAGAGCAGAATTGCTGTGATGAAAACCGGTTGTTTTATAAGACGATTTTTCATGTGCTTATTTATTGTTGATTTCAATTGCCACATGTTATTCGCCATAAAAATTATTTCACTGAAAGTAAAAGTTGTTCAATAATTTTTATGTCTCATTTCATGTGTTTATAGCAGATATAGATTGAATAATTTATTGTCTTGAATAATAATTGATTAACGTACAAGTGTGATTGATCCTCTTTGTTCAATTACTTTTCCATCACTCATCACAGCTTTTAATGCATAAACATATACGCCAACCGGTTGTGGTTTACCGTTCTGTCTTCCATCCCAGCCAAGTGTTCGGCTGTTGGTAAAGAAAATTTGTTGTCCCCACTGGTTGAAGATGCGCATCTCAAGTTTATCAATATAATTTCCATATACCAGCAACACATCATTCTTGCCATCGCCATTGGGTGAGAACACATTTGGAACAAACACATCTTTACTCAACGGGCGAACAGTTACAACATATGATTTTGCTGAACCAATACATCCGTTAATACGTGGAGTAACAGTAATAGTTCCGCTGATCGGATCATTGCCCCTGTTAATACCTGTGAATGACGGCACATTACCTGTTCCTGTTCCTGCAAGACCAATGGCTGTATTTGAATTTGTCCATGCTAATGTTACACCCGCAGGTGATGTAATGAAATTCGTAGCAGGCATAATTGCACCATCGTTAATTGTCGTGTCTGCTCTTATTGTTAACAATGGAATCGGGTTCACTTCTACTGCTAATGTTTGTGTTGTTGCACATTGACCTGCAGACGGAGTGAATGTATATGTTCCTGATGTTTGATTACTTACTGTTGCAGGACTCCATGTCCCGGTTACACCGTTTGATGATGTTGTTACCAATGTTGGAACAGTTGCCCCGATACAAATTGATTGAGATGTACCAAAGCTGAATGTTGGTGTTACAATTGCATTTACTGTTACAGCAAATGTTTGTGTTGTTGCACATTGACCTGCGGTTGGCGTGAATGTGTAAGTTCCAGATATTTGATTACTTACTGTTGTTGGACTCCATGTTCCGGTTACACCGTTTGTTGATGATGTTGGAAGAGCAGGCACTATTCCGCCCGTGCAAATACTCAACGTTGTACCAAAGCTGAATGATGGAACTGTGTTAGCCGTAACACTTACAGTAAATGTTTGCGTTGTTGCACACTGACCAGCAGACGGCGTGAATGTATAAGTGTCCGATGTTTGATTACTTACTGTTGACGGGTTCCATGTTCCGGTTACGCCATTGCTTGATGTCGTTACTAATGCCGGAACTGTTCCACCTGCACAAATGCTTAATGTTGTTCCAAAACTGAATGTTGGTGTAACAATCGGGTTCACAGTTACCGTAAATGTTGCAGTATTAGCACATTGACCTGTTGTTGGTGTGTATGTGTACGTTGCCGAATTCTGATTATCAACTGTTGCAGGATTCCATGTTCCGGTAATACCATTATCAGATATTGTTGGTAATGATGGAACTGTTCCGCCTGTGCATATACTTAATGTTTTACCAAAGCTGAATGCAGGTGTAACGTTTGGTGTAACAGTAACTGTATATGTTGCAGTTGTTGCACACTGCCCTGTTGTTGGCGTAAAGGTATAGGTGCCTGATGTTTGATTATCTACAACCGATGGACTCCATGTACCTGTAATGCCGTTATCAGATGTTGTTGGTAATGATGGAACTGTTCCGCCTGCACAAATCGTTAATGATGTTCCAATACTGAACACAGGAGTTATGTTTGCATTTATTGTTACCTCAAGGCTTGCTGTAGTTGCGCATTGGCCTGATGTTGGTGTAAACGTATAGGTACCTGAATTCTGATTATCGATTGCCGACGGGCTCCATGTTCCTGCAATACCATTGCCTGATGTTGCCGGAAGTGTTGGTGCTGTTGCTCCTGCACAAAGGTTCAATACAGCACCGAAACTGAAGGTTGGTGTAACAATTGGATTAACTGTAACAGTAAATGTTGCTGTAGTTGCGCATTGGCCTGATGTTGGCGTAAAGGTATAGGTGCCTGAAATATGGTTATCCACTACAGAAGGACTCCATGTCCCTGTTATACCATTAGTTGATGTTGGCGGAAGATTTGGCACCGATGCCTCGTCACAAATACTCAATGTAGTACCAAAACTAAAAGTTGGTGTACTATTCGGATTCACTATTACTGTGAATGCTGCGGTTGTTGCACACTGGCCCGCTGTTGGTGTAAACGTATAGGTGCCGGATGTTTGATTATCCACAACCGATGGACTCCATGTTCCATTAATTCCGTTTGTTGATGTTGTTGGCAATGATGGAACTGTTCCTCCTGCACAAATCGTTAACTCTGTTCCAAAGCTGAATGTTGGTGTAACGTTTGGATTAACAGTAACAGTTAATGATGCTGTTGTTGCACATTGACCTGCTGTTGGTGTAAACGTATATGCTCCTGAATTCTGATTATCTACAACCGATGGACTCCACGTTCCTGTAATACCATTACTTGAAGTTGTTGGTAATGTTGGAACAGTTCCGCCTGCACAAATTGTCAGCTCTGTTCCAAAACTAAATGTTGGTAGAATATTGGGATTAACAGTAACAGTAAATGTTTGTGTTGTTGCACACTGTCCGGCTGTTGGTGTAAACGTATATGTTCCTGAATTCTGATTATCTACAACCGATGGACTCCATGTACCGGTGATTCCGTTTGTTGATGTTGTTGATAGTGTTGGAACGGTTCCGCCTGCACAAATCGTCAATGTTGTTCCAAAACTGAAGGTTGGTGTGATGTTCGCATTTACCGTTACAGTAAAGGTTGCTGTTGTTGCACACTGGCCTACAGTTGGAGTAAATGTATATGTTCCGGATGATTGATTGCTTACAGTTGCCGGGCTCCATGTGCCGGTAATTCCATTACTTGAAGTTGTTGGCAATGTTGGAACGGTTCCGCCTGCACAGATTGTCAATGATGTTCCAAAGCTGAAGGTTGGTGTAACATTTGGATTAACAGTAACAGTTAATGATGCTGTTGTTGCACACTGACCTGCAGTTGGTGTAAAAGTATATGTTCCCGAATTCTGATTATCTACAACCGATGGACTCCATGTGCCCGTGATTCCATTTCCTGATGTTGTTGGAAGAGTTGGCACAGTTCCGCCTGCACAAATTGTTAACTCTGTTCCAAAGCTGAATGTTGGTGTAATGTTCGGATTAACAGTAACAGTTAATGATGCTGTTGTTGCACACTGGCCCGCAGTTGGTGTAAACGTATAGGTGCCTGATGTTTGATTATCTACAACCGATGGACTCCAGGTTCCGGTAATGCCATTACCTGATGTTGTTGGAAGTGTTGGAACAGTTCCGCCTGCACAAATTGTTAACTCTGTTCCAAAACTAAATGTTGGAAGAATATTGGGATTAATAGTAACAGTAAATGTTGCAGTGGTTGCACACTGGCCCGCAGTTGGTGTAAACGTATAGGTGCCTGATGTTTGATTATCTACAACCGATGGATTCCATGTTCCGGTAATACCGTTATCAGATGTTGTTGGCAATGCGGGCACAGATGTTCCTGCACAAATACTTAATGATGTTCCGAAGCTGAATGTTGGTGTAACATTTGGATTAACCGTTACACTAAACGTTGCCGTTGTTGCACACTGGCCTGCAGTTGGTGTAAATGTATATGTTGCTGAATTCTGATTATCGATTGTTGAAGGGCTCCACGTACCACTGATTCCGTTTGTTGATGTTGCTGGCAATGTTGGAACTGTTCCTCCTGCACAAATCGTTAACTCTGTTCCAAAGCTGAATGTTGGTGTAATATTTGGATTTACTGTTACAGTTAATGTTGCAGGTTTAGCACATTGACCTGTATTAGGAGTAAACGTATATGTGCCTGAGTTCTGATTGTCAATAACCGTCGGACTCCATGTTCCATTAATTCCGTTTGTTGATGTTGCTGGCAATGTTGGAACTGTTCCTCCTGCGCAAATACTTAATGAAGTGCCAAATGTAAATGTTGGTGTAGATTTCTGATTAACAGTAACGTTAATGGTGACTGGCATTCCGCAGGCTCCGGAAGAAGGCGTAAAAGTATATGCGCCTGATGCTGTATTATTAATTACAGAAGGGCTCCATGTACCGGTAATGCCATTTAAAGAAGTTGTTGGTAACGTTGGTGGTGTATCGCCTGCACACAATGGAGCTATGGGCGAAAATACAGGAACATAAATCGGGTTTGATAAAATAATCCCGGTAAACAAATTGGTAGTACATCCATTCACAGCGAATGAAATGCCTGAATAAAGTCCTGCATTTAATCCCGACACAACAACCTGCCCTGAGCCGTTAGCAACAATTGATACAGGTCCTACAGCAACTCCATCATCATAGTAACTCACAAGGTAAGTTGCACCGGCTACCAAACCACTTAATGTAAAAGAACCTTCTGTTCCGCCACAGGTTGATGGGTTGGCGCTTGAAAGAGCGGGCGATTGTATTGAAAATGTTGCTTTATAATTATTGCCTCCGTTATTCAATACCACTATATCATTACACAATGATGTTGAAGTAAAAGAACCCGCTGCTTCATAATAAACCTCCAGTACATAATTTCCCGGAGTATATGTTGTAAGATTGATGGGAGAGTATGGTGTTGTTGTTCCATCTGCAACCACACGCTGCCATTTCTGATCGCCTGTTGAACAAGGCCCACCTGTAGGAAATTGATTTGATGCATTACAATCATCATAAAAAGGCAAGTCCATTAAGTTGAAGCTACCGGGAACATCGCCTTGTTTATATACACGGTAATACATTTTAACATTGCAAACATTTGCAACACCAGGTGTTTTAAAAGTTTTCACCTCTCCGCCACGTAAAATAAGCGTGCCGGAATTTTGTGTATGTGCACCAAAGTTTGTATTCTCAAACACATTTCCTGAAGGGCCAATAAGGCTTCCTCCCGAACCAGATGTATTATAAAAATTACTTTGATTACAATCAGACATCCAGATTGCTGAAGCATATGTTCCAAATGTTTGGGACTTTGCAGTAAGAGAAAGCATCATGAACAGGATAATACCTGCCAGAGGATTTGGATTTTTGGGTTTCATTTGTCAAACGGTTAGTTTAAAAACACAAATTCAGATTCAAACATACTGCTTTATAAACAAATTGTTAACAGTTTTGTCTGCTTTCTGGCAAAATTGTGTAGTTATACTTATGACTACCGCATTTTCCACATACGCTCTTTTCTAAGAAAATTTACGGTTTACTCAAAATTATAATCACAAGTTAAAACAGGGTGTGCAATGTTATTGCCCGTAATAAGGATTAATCATCAGGAAAACAATAACCCCCGAAACAGCAACGTACAACCATAAAGGCCATGTAAACTTTGCAAGCTTTTTGTGCATGTGATAATCTGCAGCTAACCCTCTGTACGCAGTGAATAAAATGAACGGAAGTATTAAACCGGCAAGAATAATATGTGTGGCCAGAATTAAATAATATACAACTTTGGGTAATCCTGAACCTCCATAAGGAGTTGAGTCGGTAAACAAATGATGGCAGATATAGAAAACCAAAAACAAAACCGAGAAAGCAATAGCCCAGATCATCAGTTTTTTATGTGTATTATATCGCTTTTCTCTCACAGCGTATAAAGCACCAAGTAACAGTAATGTAACAAACGTATTTATTAAAGCATTTAATCTTGCGAAAATGTATTTATCAAAACCAAGGTTAACTTTAACGGTTACTTTATTTAAAAACACAACTGCACCAAACACAACTGCACTTACTGCAATAATAAGCACAAAAGCAAGTTTATCGTTCCGTTTAATTGATGGTGGTAAGGGCATTCCTCTCCTGTGGTGACCTGTATGATGTTCCTGCATAAAATATTCTGTTTCTATTTCCTGAAAAGGTTTCTTTTTTTCTTTTTATCTTTTTCTAAAAATAACAACCCAATGTCACGGGCAAGCCTGCCCATTTCAAGAGAGTCTGTACCGTTGTACCATCCCCGGATTACACGGTCACGGTCAAGCAGGTAAAATTTATCTGTATGTAAAAAAGCGGTATCAATGTTTCCTCCATTTACAATAGCAGCCTTGAATTCATTAAAAGCAAGATCATAAATTTCTTTTTTGCTTCCTGTTAAAAACCACCAGTTATTATGACGTACCTGGTATTTATCGGCATACGACTTCAGTGCCTGCACACTGTCTCTTTCCGGGTCAACTGTAAATGAAATAAAATGGACAAGTGAATCAGTGTTAAAAAATGCATCCTGCATTTTTTTCATGTTACGTGTAAGATGAGGACAAGGGCCCGGGCAATGAGTGAAAAAATAATCCACAACAAGAATTTTGCCCTTTAATGAATCGGCAAATACTTTATCGCCAAGCTGATTTGTGAAACTGAAGTTGGAAATTTTATGCCATGCTGTATCTCTTATCAATTTACCCTTTTCAACACGTTCAGTTACTGAATCATAAAAATACCTTCGGGGCATATTTACAGCATCTTCACTGGCAAACTTTACGATAAGGTATGAAACAACTGGTATTCCCACAGCTATCAACAGGCCTAAAATTGCTTTTTTACTCATACACGAATTCAAACACGTCCTATAATGATTTCGTCCCGGCCTTCATTCTGAAAACCGGGACGAATATACTGATGAATTAGATATGTTCTATTCCATTTCTTGTCAATGGTGAACCGGAGTTTCAGTTTTTTCAAATTTAACCGGATCTTTGGGGCGATATTCATGACGAAGATTTTTCCATGAATTACCTTCATACAAAAAAGCCGCAATAAACCATACGAATAAAATCAACGGCACTACAATCGTCATAATCAGGTTACGGATTTCATCGCCAAGGTGCATGAAAATTGAAACGATATAAAAAGCTTTAGCAAGGGAAAGAATAATAATAATCCCTTTTAAAAACATAATTAATGAATGGCTTGGGCTTCCTCCTTCGTGCATTTTATAAATCCAGAAACCAAGCGCAAGTTCAATAATTGTTATTACTGAAAGAATAATTGTTGTTTTGATAATCCGCTTCTTTGAATCATCGGTTGGTGCTGCATGTGGAAAAGTTACTTCGCCGCCAAATGTGTGATGTTCCATATTAATTGAGTTTCTGATAATAATTAAAATTGATTAAACAAGATAAAAGAACAGGAATACAAATACCCAAACCAAATCCACAAAGTGCCAGTATAAACCTACTTTTTCAATCATGAGGTAATGACCTCTGCGTTCAAAGACTCCGTTTTGTGTCATCAGCAATGCTATAAGATTAATAACCACACCTGAAAACACATGGAAACCGTGAAAGCCGGTAATTGTAAAAAAGAAGTTGGTAAAGTTTGTAGTTGCTACAGTGCCATCAGCATTTGGAAAAGGATTGTGACCCCACCATGCGCCTTCATGATAAAGGTGTGTCCATTCCCATGCCTGGCTTCCTAAAAAGATTAAACCAAAAACAATTGTCCAGAACAGATATTTGATAACACCTTGCTTATTGCCTTTGTGCCCTTCGTTTACAGCAAGTACCATTGTTACAGAACTAACGATAAGTACAAACGTCATAAAGCTCACAAACACCAACGGCATATGAACACCGCTAAAGAAAGGAACCGCATTAAATACATGATTCGGATCGGGCCATGACGCACTCGACATTCTTACTGTACCATAAGAAATAAGAAATGCACCAAAAGTAAAAGCATCACTCATTAAGAAATACCACATCATCAATTTGCCATACTCCACGTTGAAGGGGCTTTTTCCCCCTCCCCACCATTTTGTGTTTACTGCTGCTTGTGCCATTTATTCGTTTTTTAAATTTTGTTAATTATTGTTTCATCAGGATACCAGTATAAAAAAGATAAACAGGTAAATCCATAAAATATCTACAAAGTGCCAGTACAGTCCGGCTGTTTCAACAGGAACCGAACTGTAAAATTTTGTTCTTGTGCTGAACATGCGCAACACCAGAACAAACAATGCAGTTATACCTCCCAGCACATGCAAAGCATGCAACCCGGCAATTACATAAAAGAAAGAACCGGCAATGCTTTCTTTAAATGTTATTTTCTGCTGCCACATTTCCGAAAAACCTGTGAATTGAGTAATGAGAAAAATCAAACCTAAAACAGCCGTAGCAGTTACCAGCAGCCGATATTTAGTCATTTGCCTTTCAACAATTGCTTTTTGTGCCATCCAGATTGTGATGCTGCTGGCAATAATTACAACAGTTGACACATAAAAAATTGAAGGCACTTTTACTGGCTGCCATCCGGCCTGGTTACTCTTTACAATGTATGCGCTGGTTAAACCGGCAAACATCATTGTTAAACTTCCGATTGCAATCCACAACAAGAATTTGTGCGGATGCATTTTTTTACTGCTTTTTCCCATTACCATCTCCATCGTATTCAAAATTTTATCTTCAGTAATGTTTAAATTTTTTATTGAGCAATTTTATCGGCCAGAAGCGCAAGCAAAACGATTGGCAAATAAATATAACTGCTGAACATCACCCTTCTTGCACTCTTCACATCCATGTTGATATACAACCGAACTGATTGTAACACCATAAAAAGGTTTGCTGCAATCAGCACCCACATACTTACTCCTCCGCTCATTCCATTAATAAAAGGAAGCACTCCTGCCGGTATCATCAGTAATGAATAAATAATTGTTTGTATAGCTGTAAACTTTGTTGGCCCTTGTTGCGAAGGAAGTAACTTAAAACCCGCCCTCGTATAATCCTGATGTGCAACCCATGCAATTGCCCAGAAATGAGGGAACTGCCACAGAAACTGAATGGCAAATAAAATCCAGCCGCCTGTCCATGAAAAATTTTCTCCATCATAAGCTGCGGCCCAACCAATTAAACAAGGCAATGCTCCGGGAACTCCTCCAACCAATACAGAAATTGAATTGACTTTCTTAAGTGGTGTATAAACAAAACCATAAATAAACAAGCTCAGTAATGCAAGCCCCGCAGCATACCAACTGAAATATAATCCAAGAATCAAAGAACCTGTAATTGCTGAGATATAAGCAAAAGCTGAAGCCTCCTGTACACTCATTCGGCCACTTGCAACCGGCCGGTTTGCAGTGCGCTTCATTAAAGCATCTGTATCTTTTTCTGCAATCTGGTTAACAGCATTAGCGCTGCCGGTAACTAATAATCCCCCAAGCACCAGCAGCACAATACTGATAAAATCGTATTCAACAACATTAGGCGCAAGCATATAAGCTATTACACTGCTGAACACAACGGTAAAGCTGAGTGTAAACTTCATGAGCTCTTTGTAATCTTTTACTTTGCTCATGATTGCATCAGACAAACTTCTTTTTATTACAATCGCACTTTCTGTCACTTGCTAATGTTTACTTTTTTAAATAATTAATGTTTGCTTTCATTGTCACCAACCGGTGTTGTTTGAGAAATAAACTCTTGCCCGTCTTTACCATAATCATAAGCCCAGCGGTGTGCTTCCGGAATTTCGCCATCCCAGTTACCATGACCAGGATTAATTGGGGTAGTCCATTCTAACGTATTAGCGCCCCATGGATTTTTTGATGTTACTTTTCTTCCTTTCCATATACTGTAAAAGAAATTTGCAAGGAAAAGAAATTGTGCAAGGAATACAATAATTGCAGCTATTGAAATAATCTGGTTTAATGTACCAAATTGTTTAAACGACTCCCATATATCGTATTTATAATAACGACGTGGCATACCTGCCAAACCTTCGTAGTGCATTGGCCAGAAAATAACATAAGCACCTATCATTGTAATCCAGAAATGGATATAACCAAGACCATTATTCAAGTAACGGCCAAACATTTTAGGATACCAGTGATAAATACCCGCCATCATACCAAACATTGATGCAACACCCATAACAATATGGAAATGCGCAATTACAAAATAGGTGTCATGAAGCTGAATATCCAAAGCCGAGTTACCAAGAAAAATACCGGTTAAACCTCCTGAAATAAACAAACTCACAAAACCGATTGCAAACAGCATGGCAGGTGTAAAACGGATGTTTCCTTTCCACAATGTGGTTAACCAGTTAAAAACTTTAATTGCGCTTGGCACAGCAATTAATAATGTAAGAAGCACAAAGAATGCTCCGAGGAATGGATTGAGTCCGGTAACAAACATGTGATGCGCCCATACAAGAAACGCAAGAATTGCGATGGCAAACATTGACCCTACCATTGCCATATAACCAAAGATTGGTTTGCGGCTGTTAACCGAAAGAATTTCCGATACCATCCCCATAGCAGGCAAGAGGATGATGTAAACCTCCGGATGGCCAAGGAACCAGAACAGATGCTGATACAAAATTGCACTGCCGCCTTCGTTTGGTAAAGCCTGCCCGTTAATGAATATATCACTCAGGTAAAAACTTGTTCCGAAATGACGGTCGAAGATCAACAATATCACACCCGATAATAACACAGGGAATGACAAAACGCCTAAAACTGCTGTAAAGAAAAATGCCCAGATGGTAAGAGGCAAACGTGTCATGCTCATACCCTTTGTACGCATGTTCAGGATTGTGGCAATGTAGTTCAAGCCTCCAAGCAGTGATGATACAATGAACAAGGCCATTGAAATCATCCACATATCCATTCCAATTTTTGAGCCTGGCGATGCATCACCCAGCGCACTCAACGGAGGATACGCTGTCCAACCACCACTAAACGGTCCTGTTTGCACAAACAAAGAAGAAAGCATGATAATGCCTGCTGCAAAAAAGAACCAGTATGAAAGCATATTCAGAAAAGGAGAAGCCATATCTCTTGCTCCAATCTGAAGAGGAATTAAAAAGTTAGAGAACGTGCCGCTTAATCCCGCTGTTAATACAAAAAACACAAGCACTGTTCCATGAATAGTTACTAAAGCATAATATGCCTCTGGCTGTAACTGACCACCTTTAGCCCACTCGCCGAGCAATGTTTCTAACCAGGGAAACTTTGCATCGGGAAAACCAATCTGCAGGCGGAAAACAACAGAAAAGAAACCACCAATAACAGCCCAGAAAATACCGGTAATAAGAAACTGTTTGGCAATAATTTTATGATCCTGACTGAAAACATATTTTGAAAGAAATGAACCATGATCGGCATGATGATGCCCTTCATGATGTGCTTCATGTGAAACACCAACTGCATGCTCATGTATATGTGTAACTTCGCTCATAATATTTTTATTTAACTGAATCGTTTACAGTAAGGATTATTTGTTTAATACAGCAACAGCAGTTTTGGTTGAATCTGCTATGGGTTTTGCTGAAGGATCTTTATCAGGAAAAGCTGCATAATAATTGGGCTTTTGCTTAGCCATCCATGCATCAAATTCTGCCTGGTCAACCACTTCAATTATTCCTTTCATTGAGTAATGCCCGTTACCGCACATCTGATCGCAGGAGATTTCATAAACAAAATCAGGATTTTGCGTACGTTCCTTCATTTCGGCTGTGGTGTATTGCGGCGTAAACCATAATGTAGTTGGGATACCCGGAACAGCGTCCATCTTCATGCGAAACTGGTTTAAACCAACATCATGAATTACATCACGGCTGTTGATGATTAATTTAACCGGTCTTCCTTTCACCACATACATAGTTTGAGTTGTAACAATATCATCAAAATTTGCAGGATCGGCCTTCAGCTTTAATTCAGCATTATCTTCCCAAATCTGCCCAAGTGAATTATTATTTTCATCATTGATTACTCTGAAATATGTTTTGCCGAATATGTTGTCTTTTCCGGGATAACGCATAATCCAGCCAAACTGTTTGCCAGTAATTTCAACAATCAAAGCTCCTTTGGGTGCATCAGATGTAATTGTAAACCAGAAACGCAAACCAAACACAACGAGAATTAATAAAGTAATTGCAGGAATAGTAGTCCAGATGATTTCAAGTTTTGTGCTGTGTGCAAAGTAAAACGCCTGACGGCCTTCTTTTTCCTGGTATTTCCATGCGAAAAAGAACAATAAAAACTGTGTGATTACAAAAACAATGAACGTGATGGCGATGGTAATCAACATCATCTGATCCTGCTTAACACCTTCAACAGAAGCAGCCCCCTGGTGAAGCAACGTTTTTTTGTAAAGAGCTTCATTGCAAAGCCATACAGCTATAAACCCGAAAACCATAAAGCCAAGAAGTAACCAGCCATTAATACGGTTGTTTTGCTTACGTGTTTGATCTTCGCCTTTCAATAAGCTTATGTATTCGCTGGTTTTTGCAACCTGGAAGATTACAATAAATACAAGAATTGCAGCAACAATAATTAAAGAAACAGTAGTACTCATATAGTGGAGCCTATTAATTCAGTTGTTAAATAATTTTCGTGTTTTTTACACGGTAGCAACATATTTGCCTGCCCTTCAATACAGAAATATCTTCTGTTTTGAACAGCAACATGTGTTTACAAGTCAGCAACAAGCATTTTCTCTAAAACAATTTAATACAAAATCTGAAAAGCCTTGTATTAAAAATGGTGTAATTACAGGACAGCAACAAGCATTTTCTCAATAATTATTTCAAGTGCATCAGGTATGGTGAATAACACTTTCTTTTACAAGCGGGTGGTTCTTTGCCAGCAAAGAAGCCTTGGTTAAATATTTCGCTGTAAAGAATAATATTAATCCAACAAAACCGGCACCAATTCCCAAGCTATAAGCAAAATGTGCAAACGTGTTTGAACCTTCTCCCAATTCTTTCAAAGGACCAGGGGTAACCATTTGATAAAAATCGAGCCAGTGACCAAATATGATCAGTACAGCCATAAAAATCACCACACCGTAATTACGTTTTGAACCTCTTCTCATCAATATCAGCAATGGCGCAAGGAAGTTTATAATCAGGTTCAGGAAAAAAATCATTTTAAAAGGCCCACCTTCCCAGGCCACACCAACACGATCAACAAAGTATTTTGTTTCTTCTGGCTGGTTACTGTACCAGATCAGCATAAACTGTGAAAACCACAGGTAAGTCCAGAAGATAGAGAATGCAAACATGAATTTACCAATGTCATGAATATGCTCTTCGGTTACAAATTCAAGATAACCGAGCCTTTTCAGATAAATTACAAAAAGCATCATCAGTGAAATACCAGCAACCCACGAACTTGCAAAAGTGTACCAACTATACATGGTGCTGTACCAATGCGCATCAATACTCATTAGCCACATCCAGGGAAGTGTGCTCAATACGGTTAAGCCATAAGTAACAAGAAATGCAGCAGCAATTGCCAATGATTTCCAGTAAAAAGAATGATCGCCTCTTCCTGCTATATCTTCTGCTAATGAATTTTTACGGAACCAGTTACGGAACCAAAGCCATAAACCAACGGCCGCTAACGATAATACTGTAAAGAAAACAGGATTTAAAAATCCGCTTTTATGTTTAAGAATATGATCTTCCTGAACATGTTCAACATCTTTCCAATGGTAAATATGGTGATCTTTAGAAATCCACACATAAGCAAGCAGAATTACAAGCGCCACAGGCCCCAGAATATTCATGTTTCCTGAAATGGCTTCAGGAACACGACGAAAAGCCAGCGGCCAGCCGCCCTGAGCAAGTGTTGTTGCAGCTATAAAGAAGAAACTTGAAGTAACTACAAGCAACCAGAAGATGCTGTTGTGCATCAGTGCCATCCAGAATTTGGTTGCACCATACGCTTCTGCTCCATGTGCTTCTCCATGCCCTCCTGAAAACGGATGCAGAAATACGATTCCAAGAAGAAGTGTTACCACTCCTATACCCATCAAAGCATAACTCCACTTCTTTAATCCGCCGGGTATTTCAAATTGCTCTTTCAGTGCCATTGAAGTTCGTTTATAGTTGAATGTTAGTTTTGTTTTTTAGTTGTGTCAGCAATTGCTGCCGCAGCAACAGGTTGATTTTTACCCTGTGCTTTCTGTATGTACTGAATAATCATCCACCGTTGTTTTGTACTCAGTTGTGAAGCGTAGCTTCCCATCATATTCTTACCATAAGTAACCGAATACATCATCTGTCCGGCAGGCATACTCAATACAGGATCAGTCAACAGGTTTCTTGGTGCAATTGGGAAAGGACCATTGCCTCCATTATATAAAGGGCCGTTGCCATCCATTTTAGAACCATGACAAATACCACAGTTAACCTGGTAAAGCCTGCCAGCTTCTGCTTCATCCTTTTCATTCATTATTGGAAGAGGATTTGTAACCGCTTTAGAAGCCTCGTAATTGGTTGTTGAACCAATTGAATCTTTCACAATCGGGAAGTGAGCAATATCACCACGCTTTACAGTACCTGCAACCGGTGTGGCATCATAATAAATTTTGAAACCGGCATCGCTCACATTTGTAGTAAACTTATTGGTGTCACGCTGTGCATACGTTTCATAAGCACGGCTGTAAGCCATATCGGGCATATAAACAGTACCCGGATTACGACGTGGGCCATCGCTGCACGAAACTGCCGCAATCAATACAGTAACCAATCCTAATGTAACAATTTGTTTTGAACGCATTTCAATATGTTTATGCTGTAACAATTTCTTCCTTTTCAAACATTTTTTTATCACTGTCGTAACGACCAACCCACCAGCCTGTTTCGGCTTCTTTCTCAAACACTTCAACTGCGCCTGCATTTTGTAAAAACGCTTTTACTTCTTCAAGGTTTGTCTTTTCTGTTACTTCAATCGGCATTACAAACAGATCATCCGTTGCTCTCAGGTGAAAATGATCTTTTTTCACAAAAGGTGCCAGTTGCGACAAATAACAAAACGTAAGCACCATACCAACTGCAGCACACAACACCGTTAATTCAAAAATGATGGGTATAAAAGCGGGCAATGGCAGATGTGGTTTACCACCAATGTTCATTGGCCAGTCTTTTGTAAACACCCAGCTCATAAATGATAAGGCTGTTGTTGTACCTGTAATGGCATATATAAATCCAGCTGTATGAAGGCTCGTTTCACGCAGTCCCATTGCATGGTCTAATCCATGAACAGGAAATGGTGTATAAACATCATGAATCTTATAACCTTCTTTCCGGCTGCTCTTCACGGCAGGAAACAATGTTTTTTCATCATCAAAACAGCCTACAACAAATTTTTTTACCGACATATTTTATTATTTGTTTGAGCTTTCAGCTTTTGGCTTTCAGCATTGAATTCTTTTAATGTGCATGCACATGATCGTGTGCAAATTCTTCAACTGTTTGTGCTTCCAGTGGATCCATTGCTTCCTTGAAGCTTTCACCGCTTTTCTTAAGTATGTGCTTAATTTCAGCAATGGCAATTACAGGGAAATATTTGGAGAAAAGGAAGTAGCAGGTAAAGAATAATCCAAAGGATCCGAGATAGAAACCAACTTCCCAGATGGTTGGACGATAGTACACTGACCATGATGATGGCAGATAGTCACGATACAATGATGATACAATGATTACAAAACGTTCGAACCACATACCAATATTCACCACAACACTCATTAAGAATGTAAATGCAATATTTCTTCTTAATTTCTTTGACCAGAATAACTGCGGGGTAATTACGTTACATGTCATCATTAACCAATAGCTCCATCCGTAAGGTCCGGCAATACGATACTTAAAGAATACATCCTGCTCGTACTTCACAGCACTATACCAAGCCATAAACAACTCCGTTAAGTAAGCGCAGCCAACAATTGAACCGGTTAATACAATAACCTTGTTCATGTTTTCGATGTGGCTGATAGTGATATAATCTTCCAGGTGCATTACTTTACGTGTTACCAGCATCAGTGTTTGCACCATGGCAAAACCGGAGAAGATGGCACCCGCAACGAAGTATGGAGGGAAGATGGTTGTATGCCAGCCAGGGATAACCGATGTGGCAAAGTCGAATGATACGATTGTGTGTACTGACAATACAAGAGGTGTACTTAAACCGGCCAATACAAGCGATAAGCTTTCATGACGTTGCCAGTGCTTGGTTGATCCTGTCCATCCGAAAGAAGCAACACCATAAAATAATTTTGCCCATTTCTTTTTAGCACGGTCACGAAGTGTGGCCATGTCAGGAATCAAACCGCTATACCAGAATAAAAGAGATACAGTAAAGTAAGTAGAGATCGCAAACACGTCCCAAAGCAATGGTGAGTTGAAGTTCACCCATAAAGGACCACGGGTATTAGGATAAGGCATTACAAAGAAAGCCATCCACACACGACCCATGTGCCAGATAGGGAACTGACCGGCGCAAATTACCGCAAAGATGGTCATGGCTTCAGCAGCACGGTTTACACCTGTTCTCCATCCCTGGCGGAACAGCAACAGGATCGCAGAAATCAGCGTACCGGCGTGACCAATACCTACCCACCATACGAAGTTGGTAATATCCCAACCCCAACCAACGGTTTTATTCAGGTTCCACATACCTGTACCATACACAACTTCTTCATAAAGGCTCACCACGCCAAACAGCAGCAATGCTACCGAAATAATAAAGCCAATCCACCACAACCGTGACGGCGCAGCTTCCACCGGCTTACAAATATCCTCGGTTACATCGTGGTAGGTTTTACTTCCATCTACCAATGGTTCCCTAACCTGTGATTCGTACTTCAGTAATGACATATTCTTTTTCGCTTTAAGCCATTAGCCATTAGCTATTAGCCTGGTTTTTATTTTTTTGTACTAAGCTTCAGAATCATTTTTCAGCTTCTGTTGCGTCGCACACTTCAACTCGGGTTAACTCTGCCCGGCAATTAATGAGCTGCCGCTTCAGTAGCTTCTTTTTTCTCTTCGTGTTTTTCTTCAGCGCCTTCTTCCACATTACCAACAACACGATCTGTATTTCTCACCTTCGCCATGTAGCTCACATTCGGCAATACGTGAATTTGTTCCAGTACATAGTAAGTGCGGTTTACTTCTTCCTGCTTGCGCACTTTGCTGATTGCACTTTCTTTATCATTTACATTACCAAATACAATTGCATTTGTAGGACAAGCCTGCTGACAAGCCGTATGAATATCAGCATCAACCATTGGTCTGCTGTCTTTTTTAGCTGTAAGTTTCGCTTCCTGTAAACGTTGTACACAGAACGAACATTTTTCAATTACACCACGGCTGCGGACGGTAACATCAGGATTCAGCACCATACGTGTTAAATCATCATTCATCTGGATCGTTACTTCGTTCAGGCGGCCGCTTTCAACAATCGGCATCTGGTTGTCTTTAAAGCTGTCGGCTCCGTTCCAATCGTGCCAGTTAAAGCGACGTACTTTATAAGGACAGTTGTTGGCGCAATACCTTGTACCAATACAACGGTTATAAGTCATCTGGTTTAAACCTTCACTGCTGTGGTTAGTTGCAGCCACCGGACAAACGTTTTCGCAAGGAGCGTTATCGCAGTGCTGGCAAAGCATTGGCTGGAATACCACATCCGGATTTTCAACATCTCCGCTAAAATAACGGTCAATACGCAGCCAGTGCATATCGTGGAATTTAGCCACCTGGTTTTTACCTACAACCGATACATTGTTTTCGGCACTACAAGCAACAACACAAGCACCACAACCAGTACAACTGTTCATGTCAATACTCATACCCCATTTAATACCGGGCTTGTCATAAACTGGATATAATGTTCCTTCCTTTTCCAACCCTTCAGGACCGCCATAGTTTTTCAACTCCTCGAGGCGGTCGTTATAAAAATGTTTGGGATCTTTTTTCAGTGTTGCAAGACTTGCTTCACGAATTACTTCCACACGGTTACCATAGTTGCCATGCGTTTGCATTTGAGCAACAGGATATGTTTCGTTTGTTTTTTCTATTGTAATATCTGCAACAGTATAATCATAAGTCTGCCCGTTGTATCCAACAAACGGATAAATGTTCTTACCAGAGCCTTTAGCTGCCAAACCAATCTTTTCGGCACGGCCATAACCAACAGCAATAGCAACTGTTTCGGCATTCATACCAGGAATAATCAATAAAGGAAGTTTAACTTCTTTACCACCCGCTTTAATGCTTAATACAGGCTTTGGAGGATTTACTTCATACTCATCATCAGCTTTATAGCCTAATTCCTCCGCTGTCTTAACAGAAATAATTGCGTAGTTATCCCAGCAGGCTCTTGTAATCGGGTCGGGCATTTCCTGCAACCAGGGATTGTTCGCCATTTTACCGTCACCAATACTTACTTTCTGGTAAATCACTAATTCATTTTTGCCACCTTTCTTCGCTTCGCTCAGTTTGGCAATAGCAGCAGCTAATGCAGCACCGTTAAACGCAGCGCCTGCTACTGTTGGGGTTGCAGGTTCAATTATACCATCCTGCAAAGCTTTATCAAAAGCTATTTGTGAGCCAAGTTTGCCGATCCAGTAATTTTTGAAATAAGTTTCGTAATCAGCAACTGTGCTTCCGCTCCATTTTAATAAAGAAGTAGCAAATGCTCTTGTTTTAAACAAGGGGTGAATTGTTGGCTGAATGAAAGAAACATATCCTTCTTTTGCTTCAGCATCGCCCCAGCTTTCGAGGTAATGATGAGCAGGAAGAATGTATTGACATAATGAAGAAGTTTCATCTTCATTTTCGCTGAAAGAAACAGTGAGACCAACTTTTGAAATTGCATCAGCAAATTTCTTACTGTCTCTGTAAGTATAAACAGGATTAGCGCCGTAAACGAGTAAAGCACCAACCTGTCCGGCACTCATATCGGCCACCAGTTGTTCAAATTCAGCATCAACACCTTTGCGGTAGTTGGTAGCTGCACCGAAATTGATGGTTTTTCCATTTGCACCAATCTTATCATTAATTGCATTCACAACAACCTGCGCATTTGCATCATTGCTTCCGCAAACAACAACAGCGTTGCCGCCTGCAGCGAGCAATTCTTTAGCAGCAGCTTCAATACCGGCAGCTAAACGTTTATCTGCAATAGCAGGCGCAGATACAGCACCGCCAAGTTTTGCATATAAGTTTAATAATACAGCACCCAGTTCGCTTGGTTTGTGAGTATAGCGTTCGTCGGCATTTGCACCGGTCATGCTGAACATACTTTCAAACTGGAAGTGACGGCTCATGGTCAGGTTCCTGTCGTCAATCTTTCTTCCGGCTGCATATTGTTTTGCAAATTCAGCAGGACTGATCCATGTACCAAGGAAATCAGCACCAAAACTAACAATCACTTTTGCCTGATCGAACTGGTAAGAAGGAATTGTACGCTTGCCGTAAGTTGCCTCATTTGCCTGCAGCATACCGCTGTAAGAAACAGCATCATAAGTTACATGTTTGAATGAGGGATATTTTGCTTTAAACTCATCAATAACTAATTGAACAGTTGGTGAGTTTAATGTTGAACTTAAAAGAACAATCTGTTTCGTGCCAACACCTGACAATGCAGTAATGATTTTCTTATCTACTGCTTCATAAGTGGGGGCTTCCTGAAAACCTTCGGTTGTCTTTTCTAATGGATAACGCACTCGGGCAGTATCATACAAACTCAGAACCGAAGCCTGAACTCGCTGAGAAGTTGCACCCTTAGTAAAACCAAGTGTGTTTCCTTCAATTTTTATAGGACGGCCATCTCTCACTTTCGCTACAACAGGAACCACATCACCATCAAGCACAAATGTGGTTGCATAATAATTCGCCACGCCGGGAACAATATCAGCCGGTTTGTTCAGGAATGGAATTGACTTTTTAACCGGGATATCGCAGCTTGCAACCAATGTTGCAGCAGCTGTACTGAAACCCAGGTATTTCAAAAAGTCACGACGGGGAGTGGTTGCTCCGTTATCGTTCAATTCAAAAGGCAGTTCTTCTTTGAACTCGTTCTCCGCACTTTCTACGTAAGCTTTTGTGTTGTTCAGCTCTCCGAAATTTTGCCAATATTTTTTCTGACTCATATGCTTGTTAAATAGCTAATTTGAAAATTTGAAGATTTGAGAATTTGAAAATGTTTTCATTCATACATCAGCACATTTCCAGATTTTCAAATTATTAATAGTGACATTTTTGACATTCAGTTCCACCAATATTTTCAACAGTTACACTATCCATCTTTCCACTTTTAATATCGTTATGGAATTTTTCATAAATACTGTAGAAACCATTGTCTTTGAACTTAACCGCAGTTGTACGGTGGCAGTTGATACACCAGCCCATGCTCAGATCAGCAAATTGTTTTACTTCATTCATGTTCTGGATTTCGCCATGACAGGTTTGGCATTGTACACCACCGGCCTTTACGTGCTGTGAGTGATTAAAGTAAACATGATCGGGCAATGAATGTATTTTGATCCATTCAACCGGTTTACCTTCATTTTTGTAGCTGTTTGTTGCAGGATCCCAACCTGAGTAAGAATATAATTTCTGAATTTCTGCGTTTGCATCAAGTTTGCTTCCATCTTCTTTAATGATAGGAGCACCTTTGTATTCGCTGATACCCATGTGGCAGTTCATACACACATTCACACTTGGAATATTTGCATGTTTGCCTTCCATAGCTCCACCATGGCAATACAAACAGTTTACCTGGTTAATGCCGGCATGAACTTTATGAGAATAGTAAATAGGTTGTTCAGGCTGATAATTCTTTGTGCGGCCCAAACCAACTGCTCCCTGTACAAGGAAATAACCTCCAAGCAAAAACAAAAGGATAATACCAGAAGCAAGGATGGTTTTGTTTCTGTAAGCAGGAATTGGCGCAAAAACAGGGCGGCCTTCTCTTTCATCAGTCAGTCGTTTTAAACTGCCATTAACACGCAATAAAATCAAACCAACCACAGCCAGCACAATTGCAAGAATTCCGAAAAGAAGAGAGTTATCGGCAGCAGGTTCGTTTGATGTTGCACCAGCAGCAGATGGAGTTTCGGGCTTTTTGTTTGCCTCTACATTAATATAATCAACTATTGCATCAATTTCTTTTTCACTGAACTGCGGGAACGATGTCATCACAATACCATTGAACTGCTTCATCAGGTCTGCCGCATAAGTATCAGTTTTGGCAAAAGCTACGGGGTTATGCACCCAGGCATAGATCTTTTTCCGGTCGCTCCAGGGGCCACGGGATTCAACACCTGCCAACGCAGGACCAGTAAGTTTTTTAGTTACTGAGTGACATGCTGCACAATTGGCCTGGAACAAAGCCTTTCCATCCTGTGCAAATAATTTATCACCAATAAGCAATGAAACTACGATCAAACAAGCAGTCAGCGACCTTCGGAGTATTAATTTTGGTTGATTCATAACGTTCTGGAACCGTATTGTGATTTGGAAGAATATCCCTTTATGTTGGCTGCAAAAATAGGGGAGGATACTGACAAAATATCCACAGGCAGAATATTTTTTTTACTTATTTGTGACTTGAATATGAATGGGTTGCTAAAGGCACCGCAAAATTCACAAATAATAAATGTTAGCTTGTTTTAAAGCCTATGACAACTTTGCAAAACCACGCATTACCCCGATTTTTGCAGCTATGTTCAATAACCTTCAGAAAAAATGGAAAGTGGGCCCCTGGCAATTGCTGCTTATTTTATGCACTTTTGCCATTGGCGGAAGCATTACAGGGTACTTTGGCCGTAAAATCATGCATCTGCTTGATATTGACGATGGGTGGTTTTTTCTCCCGGTATATATTATCATCATCACCATTTTATGGCCACTGATGGTTTTGGTGATAAGCATTCCGTTAGGTCAATACCGTTTTTTTACAGGCTATCTCAGGAAAATAGGCACAAGAATGGGGCTTATTAAATCAAAAAAATAAAAAGCACGCTTTGAACAACCAGAAAAAGGTTGCCATTTTTGCTTCAGGAGCAGGCAGCAACGCAAAAAAAATTATCGGGCATTTCAAAAACAGCCCATCTGTGAAAATCAGCCTCATTGTCTGCAATAAACCCGGAGCAGGGGTGTTAACTATTGCCGAGACAAATAGCATTCCCACTTTGCTTATTGAAAAAGAGCAGTTTTTCCGAGGCAATGCTTATGTAGAAGAATTGAAAGACCAGGGAATTGATTTTATAGTGCTGGCCGGATTTCTTTGGAAAATTCCCTTACTTCTCATCAAAGCATTTCCACAGCGTATCGTAAATATCCACCCTGCCCTTCTCCCGAAATACGGCGGCAAAGGTATGTACGGGCATTATGTACACGAAGCGGTGATTGATAACAAAGAGCGTGAAAGCGGCATTTCCATTCATTATGTAGATGAGTTATACGACCATGGAAAGCTCATTTTCCAGGCAACCTGTGAAGTTTTACCAACCGATTCGCCCGATTCGCTTGCAGAACGTATTCACGGGCTTGAACACAAGCACTACCCTGAAGTAATTGAAACCCTGCTTTCGTAAAACCTTCTTAAATAATAAGCACTCACTCTGTTTTATCAACCGAACGGTTTAACATTGCAGCAGTTTTGAAAAAAATACTCTTTTATACCATTGTTTTGCTACTGGCAAAAACCGGAGCTGCACAAATACAGTTAAGCGGTACTGTTTACGATAGTACAAAACGCAACCTCGTAATGGGTGTACAGGTAGTGTGTACCTGCGGCACCATGAGCTTCACCGACAGTGCCGGCAACTATACTATTTATGTAGGTGCAACTGATTCTGTTTTCTTCTTCTTCCGGAATAAGCCAACACAAAAATTTCCTGTAAGCGAAATCAAAGATTTTTCAGCGTTTGATATTTCCCTGCTGTTGCATGTACCCGGCCGGTATAAAGAACTGAAGGAAATTATTGTTTATGGTAAAACACGAAAGCAGGATTCGATTGAAAACCGCCTGCAGTACGATAAAATTTTTAATGCCGATCGTGGCGGGCTTCGTTTCTCCGGGGCTAATCCAGAAGCAGGCGCTGGTGCAAGTATTGACCTGGACGCACTGATCAATGTATTCCGCTTCAGGCGAAACAAAAGCATGCTGCATTTTCAGCAACGCTTAATTAAAGAAGAACAGGACAGGTACATTGATTACCGTTTCAATAAAACAATTGTACAGCGCCTCACAACTTTAAAAGAAGGAGCAATGCTTGATGAGTTTATGGTGCTTTACCGTCCTGAATACGATATGCTTACACAGGTAATGGATATTGAGCTGTATCAATACATACAGTCGGCCGCAAAGGATTATCTCAGCAAAAAAGAAAAACAATAGCAACCTGATTACACAATCAATTCCGGTTTTTTCTATTATCCAACAGTATAACCATATGCTGTTTCAGTTGTATTTTTCCGGTATAATTTTCTGAATATGGAACAAACAACATTAGGCATTGGCACACGTTTGCAGCACACACAACACGGACCCGGCGTTATTGTAGGCATCCGTTATGCAACTTATCTTATCTCCTTTATCAATATTGGTGTTAAGGAAATAGACAAGACAGACACAAATCTTGATGAAATAATTCCAGAAAACGTATCGGAAGAAATAGACACTAACAGTGAACTTGAAAAATCATTGCTGAAAATTCTGCGGCTTTGGGCAGGGCCACACGAAATTGTTCCCCTTGGTGAAAAATGGGCCGGTGGAACAATGATTCTGCAGCCTGCCGATAAAACACTGAAGCCAAAAGAAATTCCTGTTGAAGATTTTTTTCACAAAATTGTGATGCTCCGTGACCGGCTCAGAGTACTGGAACAAAACATCAACAGCAGCAAAAACCTTAGTGATGAAGAGAAGGTGAACATACAGCAATACATTACCAGATGTTACGGCTCACTCACCACTTTTAATGTGCTGTTTAAAAACAAAGAGCATTGGTTTGTTGGTGAAAAAACAAACTGAGTTTATTTTTCGTACGAAAATTTCCATAGAAATCGGCCGCTTTAAAATTATAACCATCAAACAACAAAACTTTCTCTGCTAAAAGCCATTGGCTACTATGCAAACAAGTTAAATTGCCCGCTTTGTATTGGTGTCATTTGCTTTATAAAGTCATCCCAAAAGTTTAACATCAACTTGTAGTTATACTTTTCGTTAATATTATTCAAATGTCTTTGCAATTCAGATTTGTCAAAAGTGCGGGCTAATTCCAACAAGTCGATACGCATTAATACGTCTTTTGTAAAAGTTCGTTTTGCGTCTGTAAAAGTTATAGACTGTAAAAATTGTTGGGTTGTTTCACAATTCAAAAGTATAAGTGAATAAACTGCGAACTCCAGTTTGTCAAAACCGAGCATATAGCAGGTATCATCAAGCATGATAGGCTTTTTGTTCTGGGGCAAAACAAGTGTAAAATGAAATGTTTTATAAAGACCCGAAATAGCAACTTTGTATGGCTTAAATGAATAATCTCCTACACCAAAAATTGAAAAAAGCGGTTTGTTGTTGTAAATACTTGACTTCCGTAACTTAAAAATATCCTGATGTCTGTTTAAATACTCATAAGTTTTAGGAAAATCGTATTTAATATAATTGGTTTCCTGCCCTACTTTCCGCTGTGTTACAATGGTATATTTTCTTGTTTCGTTGACGATTGTTTTTTTTAGATCTGAACTTTTTAAGATACCGTAAACCAAATCAATTTCTAATTTGATTTTTTCATTCAGCCTGTTTATAAAATGCCCGTTCTCTTTATCAAGTTCCATAATAGAAGAACAGTCGTGTTTTATGCCTTGTCGCCATTCAAAGGGGCAAATGCCGTCTATACTTTTTGAGTGAACATAGGCATCAATGTTTGAAACAAATTTTTCTAATGTCCAGCCGAAACGGTTGTTATCATTTTCTTCCATTCTTCTGTTTGCTCTTTTAATAGCTCTTAACTCACCCGCAGTATAAATTGAAAATTCAGCACATTCAAATCCTGGTTCTTTATTTAGCTTGCAGTAAAACAAGGATGCCTCTACAGAAACATTAAACTCTTTTTTACTATCAATCGAATATTTTTCTATTTCGGAAATCCGATGTTTGTTGTTGATTTGGTCAAATACAATATTTCTAATCACTGCATTTTTTACTAAAAGGGCAATGCTACCTGCTTGATGCTGGAATGTTTCTATCATCATCAACGTAATATATTCCGCAATGTCGAAATTGGACTTTCCGGTCATTGCATCTAATCCGCTGTGGTTTTTGAAATTTGTTTTCTTAGGCAGGTTAAACGAATTTAAACTTCCTAATTTAGAATTTGTAACCCAGGGTGGATTTCCAATAATTAAAATTTCTTTTGTGCTATTTTTCGGGGCAATAACTTTAAAATCAAAATCAAAAACACTACTGTGAATAATTGAAATTTCCGGCTTAGTATCAATTGGATTATTAAGATAAAAATCAATGATATTGAATTTACTTTCCCAAACGTAAGGCCTGTATATTTCGATACCGAATACCTGCTTAATGTGTTTTAATCGTTTTAAAGAAGCAATAATAAAATTGCCTTTCCCACAAGTTGGCTCAATGACAATTTCAGGTGAACTGTTTTTTGCTATTAGATGAGATGTGACTCTATCAGCCAGATTAATGCTTGTCTGAAAATCGCCATATTCCGCCCGGTCAGGTTCTGAAACAACATTTTGAGAAAAAGAAATTGTGTCTTTCAAAACTTGTAATTCTTCCTCGCTATTAAAAAAATGTATAAAGCCAAATGCATCATACATTTTTTGATTCGCCTTTTCAACAGACTTAACATTTTTCAGATTGTTGATCAGATAATCTGAAACCTGATGCGTAATATTTGCCTCAAATACTTTCATCACTGTGGCTTATTATAGCTTATAATCTTTTCAATTCCTGTAACATCATCTGCCAAAGTAACAATACGTTGATATTGCAATCGCCATTGCAACGCATTGGAAATAGTCAGATAGCCTTGCTCGGGTGGCGTTCGTAAAATTTGTTCAGCTATTTGATTAAGCGTTATTTCATCTGCGGGGATATTTTTATCCTGCAGATAAGCAACAATGTCTGCTTCATTAGCCCCATCCTTCACCATTTCCCGTAAACGGAAAGAAGTTGTATAATCAGCAGTTCGTTCTTTTTTAACAAAAGAGCAGCTAACAAAATTCAAAGTTGCTGTTTGTGTAGCTGGATCATCGGTTTTTTCATAAACAAATACAAGAAGATTGTAACCCAAACCGAAAATCTTTTGTTTGGCATCTTTAAATGGGCAAGATGATTGGGGTTGCTTTATGGACGTTACTTTTATGTCCGTCTGAATATCGTCAGAAGGCAAGTCTATGCCTTTGGCTGATGAGCCGACAATTAGTTCGTATTTTTTGTTGAGGTGTGTTTGGAATTTATGCTCTATAAGCGTCCCTACCGCTTTGCCATCTGTTACGCCATACAATTCTCTATGCTGAATTTTTGATTGTTCAACACAGAATAATTGTGCTTCTTTTATTAGTTTTTTTATCGTCAATTTCCCCTTTTGTCCCATTCAGTAAATTTACAATTTTTATTCCGCCTTCCCACAATCAAGAAATCACTTGCCAATCTCAAGATAAAAAGTGCCGACAACATTATTTAACCCAGCGCTTTTTACAACTTATTATCTCCCCGGCACATTTAATGGAATATCCCGTTTCAGCATTTCATTTCTGTTAGCTGCTTCCCATGCAAGAAAAAATACAAGTTGTGTACGCTTTGCCTGCAAGTCGTAATTTATTTTATCGGGAGTATCACTGGGTTTGTGATAATCTTTATGAATACCATCAAAGAAAAAGAGAATCGGAACTCCCTTTGCAGCAAAATTGTAATGATCGCTGCGGTAGTATAAACGTTGCGGGTCTTTAGGATCGTTATACTTTCTGTCGGTAATAAGATTTATGTATGTGTGATTGATACTGTCAACAAGGTTTGGCAGATCACTGCTGAGTTTATCATCGCCAATTAAGTACACATGATTGTTACTGTCGAGCGATTTGAGATTATCATCTTTACGCCCAATCATATCAATGTTTAAATCAATCGATGTTTTATCCAACGGGTACACAGGATGGTTGGAATAATATTCACTTCCCCACAAACCTTTTTCTTCGCCACTAACAAGAATAAACAAAATACTGCGGCGTGGCCCTTTACCTGCTGCTTTTGCTTTTGCAAATGCTTCAGCAATTTCAAGCACGCCAACTGTACCGCTTCCGTCATCATCTGCACCGGGAAACAACATTCCGTTTTGTATGCCAAGATGATCGTAGTGTGCCGATATAATCACCCATTCATCTTTCTTATCGGTTCCTTCAATTACACCCAATACGTTGGAAGAAGAACCTTGAATTACATCTTTGTTAAACGATAGCATGAGCTCGGTTGAAACTGTTTTTGTTCCAAGCGACTGATCTTTTGCTTTTGCAAATTCAGTTTTCAGTAATGCTTCGCCCATTGCTTCGGAGATGCGTACAACTACCGGCGACTGACGTGCTTTGAATAAATTAAGATAAGGTCTTCCGCTGCGCTGCAACGGCTGTTTATCAATACCGGGCTGAATAAACAATACTGCTGCGGGCTGGCGGCTGAGGAGTTTCATTAAATCGCTGCTGCGTGGGTTTTGCATAGCAGATGTTGCCAACAGCAATACTGCTTTGCCTCTTATATCGGTAGTGGTATCAATCTTACTCATGTACACCACTTCGCTGAAATATAATTTTGTTGTAACCACATTATTCACCATTGCTGAAAAATCTTTACCAAGCTCGTATGCCTTGTTATTGATTGTTACATCTGCATTGATGAGTGTGTCTTTGTAAATGGGATATACCTGCTCATAATTACCATTGTTGCCAGCAGTAATTCCAATGCGCTGAAATTGTTCTTTAAGATACGCTGCTGCTTTACGCTGACCTTCCTGTCCGGTTTCTCTCCCTTGCATTTCGGGTGAAGCAAGTACGAATAAATAACTTTTAAGATCGGCTGCTGAAATGGTTTGTGCAAATTTTTCTGCTGTTTTGTTTTTCTTCTGTGCAGTTGCAGTAAGCATGAATAAACTGCATGCAATAATTAAATAAACTCTCATGTAAAAAATTGTTAGATGCCGAATTTAAAAGAAAATCCCGCACAGGGCGGGATAGTTATATAAATGGTAAAACCATTGAGTTGTATTATGCACAACGCATTTTCTGTACTCTTCGTTCGTGGCGGCCACCTTCAAATTCAGTTGTCATAAATGTTTCAACCATTTTCTCAGCATCGCCTTCACGGACAAAACGTGCAGGTATGCAAATAACATTGGCATTGTTATGGCCTCTTGCAAGTTGTGCCAGTTCTTCGCCCCAGCAAATTGCTGCACGTATGCCCTGGTGCTTGTTGGCTGTAATTGCCACACCATTTGCACTGCCGCAGAGTAAAATACCAAAAGCAGCCTCACCACCTTCAACTGCTAAAGCAACCGGATGAGCAAAATCGGCATAATCAACCGACTCGGTTGAATAAGTTCCGAAATCTTTGAATGCAATTCCTTTGCCTTCAAGAAAAGAAATGAGATCTTCTTTAAAATCAAACCCTGCATGATCGCAACCAATTGCAACGGGCTTAGTCATATCAAACGGGCTTTGCATAATATTTCGTTTTTGCAAAAGTAGTGAATTCGATAATAGACGTTAGCTGAAGGAAAGTCGGTTTTTTGTTTAATTGGAATGGGATTACTGAAAAAAATAGACTGAACGTTTTCTTCAAAGAGCCCGGCAGAAGAAGTGATGGCCACTACACTATTGTTGTAGAGCTATACACAGTGTCAGTAAAAGGTGCAGAAACCATTGTTTGAACAGATTACCTGTATCGAGGTAAACCGGTAATTAAATGAATTTGCCAGTGGACAGTTTGCGTTTGAGTAGGTATTTTTCTATGCCCTGTTCTTTATCGGCCGTGGAGATGGCGCTAATTTAACCTATGCTTTTACAGAATTTTCTGCGAACCTTACTGGAACAGGCACTCTACTGGATTTAAGACTGAATGTTTTTGCCAACGGAAGTTAAACAGAAGAAAAATTGCTGCTGATAATTTCAGGCTTTTTTATAGCTTGATAACATTACCTGTAAACCTTGTAGATTTTAATGGAAAAACAGATGGCGGAAAAAACATTCTTACCTGGGTTTGTACCACCGAAACAAATAACAGCCGGTTTGAAATCGAACGCAGCTCAAACGGAATAGTGTTTGAAAAAATTGGAATAGTGCCCGGCAAAGGAACGAGTGCCAGCCAGCAAAACTATAGCTATATTGACCAATATGCTCATCCGGCAACCTCCTATTACAGGTTGAAACAGATTGATAATGATGGCAGTTTCTTTTATTCTTCTGTTATTGTATTAAAAAGCACCGTTTCACAAACTTTACAGGTATCACCCAACCCTTTTTCCGATAAGTTATTTGTTGAGATAGCAAACATGAGTGGTTCAAAACCGAACGGATTACAATTTATGGATATTACAGGAAGGGTTTATTTTTTAAAAACCAGCTACACCAGCAACGGGGTTCTGTTCAATACCGAACAGTTGCCCGGTAGTATTTATATTGTGCAATGGAACAACGAAGGGAAAGTTTATCAAACAA
This sequence comes from Chitinophagaceae bacterium UBA1953, assembly GCA_002336115.1. Taxonomy (GTDB): domain Bacteria; phylum Bacteroidota; class Bacteroidia; order Chitinophagales; family Chitinophagaceae; genus Lacibacter. Next base: position 299,628 of record DDEN01000061.1, on the reverse strand, counting down.
AGGTGATAAAAAAACGAAGAACCTGAGTTAATAAGAAGGGCTGCATGAAAGCAGCCCTTTTGTTTTTTAAGGATTGGAATAAATTGCAGTACACCTGTTGCTTTCACAAAAGTACCGGGTTTCGGCAACTGATAAGTTTGTAAATTGCCGGGCTTAATGATCTGTGTTTTATACCTGTAAACATGTTATGCTATTAAAACCTCAAAGCTGTTTGATTTGAGATCATTTTTCCCATTTAGATGGTTGATCCAGTGTAAAATTTACATAGAAGACAGTTGTGAAGTTTTTTTGAACCACAGGGACACAGAGATATAAGAAGAAGAATCACCGTTGCATTTTTCCGGGAGCAGCATTTTAAAACCCGATACAATTGGGATATATTGTATAGCATCATGTGATTTTGCAGAACACCTGCGCCAGCAAAAGAAAAATCTTCTGGTTATCATTGAGGCGGATGGTTACTTCATCTCCACCTTCAGTTCATTGTTCTTCCACACAATACCATCAATCAATATACCATCGGCTGTGCGTTGGTAAGTATCACGCAGGCGGCCATCAATCATCACGCCTTTGTTTGGATTAATACCATGCACATATAAATCAATAGTACGTTGTTGTGATTTACCCTTGTATTGTCCGCTGGTAGTTATTACAACGCTCGTTTTATTTCCTTTTGTTGTGCCAATGAATTTCAGTAGTTCAAATTGTTTTTTCTGAATGGCATTGGCTGTGCTTCCATCATCTTCATACATCTGCGATTGCTGTTCGCCTTCATCTGCATAATAATGCAGTACAATTTTATCCTTGGGATAATTAGCTGTGTTATCAAACACGGGCTTCATGGGAATGATACTTCCTGCTTTTACAAACACAGGAATAGTTTCAGCATTTACATCCACTTCAATCCATTCACCACCTGTTCTTTTTTCAGTTGCATTCCAGAAGTTGTACCACTCACCTTTTGGCAAATACAGTCTGCGTTTGGTTGCTCCTTTTTCCAATACAGGTGCAATAAGCAATGCATCACCAAACATATACTGATCGTTTGCCTTGTACAGGTTACTATCTGTACGATCATAGAAAAACATTGGTCGTACCAGTGGTGTGCCTTTTGTTGCTGCTTCATATACGGCAGTGTACGTGTATGGCATAAGCTGGTAACGGAGCTGTACAAACTTTCTTAAAATGGTTTTCTCAGGCTCATCATAAAACACGGGTTCGCTTTCAATACTTGCTGTAGTGGCTTCGGGTGCATTTACACTTCCATGCGGACGGAAGATGGGTGTAAACACAGCCATCTGTAACCAACGTAAATACAATTCAGGATCACGCTTGCCCATTGCAAAACCACCTGCATCGCTGTGCATGGTTGGCACACCGCTTAAACTCATACTCTGCATAATGTTTAGCTGTGCATGAAAACCATCCCAGCTTCTGTCAACATCACCACTCCAGGGATAAGAACCATAACGCCATGTGCCTGCAAAACCACTGCGGTTTAAATGAAACAATCTTTCATTGGGATAAGTGGCTGCGTATTTTTCAAACAGCATCTGGCTCCATGCATGACCGTACATGTTGTGTACTTCATCGGCATTGAACAAACGTTTTTGCCCAAGGTCTTTTAAGTTGTGATATACATAGTCGGGGTGTTTTTCGGGTTCACCCAAATCGCCCCACCAACCGGCAACACCTTTTTTTACCTGTGCATTGTATTTACTCCAGAACCAGTCTCTTGTTTTGTTTTGAAAAATATCCAGCAGTCCGGTGTGACCGAAATAAAATTCCTTGATACCAATTGTATCTCCATTTTTTGCAACAGTATTGAGTTTGTTCTGCTGTGTGTATTTGTAGTTGAACGATTCGCTTAACACAAATGGCTCTGCAATTAAAATTGTTTTGATGTTTTGTTTTTTGAGATCGGCAATCATTTTCTCCGGCTGCGGAAAACGTTTTTTATTCCAGTCGAGATTGCCCATGTTCCAACTGCCATGTTGTGCATCGCCAAACCAGAACAAATCAATGATCACTGCATCAAAGGGGAACTGTTGTTCTTTCATTTTTTGTGCTATGCTCATTACTTCGTCCTGTGTGCGGTAACCAAAGCGGCTCATGAAATTTCCCAAGGCCCAGCGTGGAGGTAAACTCATTCTTCCAACCAATGAAGTAAACTGTTCAATTAAATCAGCAGCATTTTTTCCAAAGAATGTATAGAACTGAATCTTTCCTGCCTTCAACCCAACTTCAAGAATCTTTGCATCTGTTTTACCCATATCTAAATAACCTCTTGAAGGATTATCAAAAAACAAGGCATAACCATTTGCTGACTGGATATAAGGAACAGAATAGTTAAGATTATCTGCATTTACATTGTAACCATACCAGGGATTGTTATTGAGTTCAACTTTGTAACCATGTTTGTTTAATGGAATAGAACGTGAACCGGTGCCGAAAAGCTGTTCGCTTGCTTCAATACCAAACTGTAGTACATGAAAACTGTTTTTATCAGCATAATCCGTTAATGCAAAACCACGGTTGTTATTGGTGTAAACTACCTGTACCGGATTTTTTTGTACGGTTATGATTGTGCTGCCCAGCATGAGTTGCAACTTGCTTTCATCATCCCTGATGAGTTTAATATTTACCACCGGTTTTGTAATCACAGCATTACTTACCTGCTCGCCTGTATAATTGTTTACTTCAATGGTTGTTTGTAAAATACCGCCGGGGTAAGAGTTGAAACTAATTTTACCTGTGGTTGTGTTTACAATAATCTTACCTACGTCAATCTTCATTGTTTTGTAAACACCTAATCCCTGTTGTGCAAAAACAATAGCCGACTGAATAACAAACAGCAGCAGCACCGTCAATCGTTTCATAAGTAACATATTTAAACCGAAGCTACTTCATAAACAGGAATAAAATGTGCTGATTGTTTTTGCCACGAAGACAAAAAGCCTCAAAGAGGCTCGAAGCAAATCTGTGTTCATCTGCGCCATCTGTGAGCAACACTTCTTCTCTGCGTGAAACTTTTTGCAAGCGCCAGCGCAGCAACCAATTATTCCGGGTTTACGGAAATCACTTAACTTGCAGCCCTTGAATAAACATATATGGAATACGGAAAATTAATAGCAGTAACCGGAATGCCCGGTTTGTATGAACTGATCAGCAGTAAAAGTGATGGTGCTATTGTACGTTCACTGGAAGACAATTCAACCAAGTTTGCCTCTTCACGTCAGCACCAGTTTTCACACCTGGAAAGTATTGAAGTATATACAGTACGTGATAACGTGAATCTTACCGATGTATTTAAGGCAATGGAAGTCGATGGTGGTAAACTGCCCGAAGAAAAAGATGCAAAAGCCGTGAAAGCTTATTTCGAAAAAGTATTTCCCGATATGGATTTTGAAAGGGTTTACAGCAGCGATATGAAGAAAATGGTGAAATGGTACGGCATCATTAAAGGCAAAGGCATCGAAATAAAATTAACAGAGGAAGTTGCAGAAGAAGCTCCTGCGGTTGCTGAAGAACCTGTAGCGGAAGAAAAACCTGCAAAGAAAGCAGCAAAAAAGAAAGCTGAACCTAAAGCAGAAGAAGCCGCTGAAGAAACTCCAAAGAAAAAAGCAGCGAAGAAAAAGAAAGAAGACTAATAGCGTAACTGATTTTTTATTTGCCGGTAAGGAAGGAAGGCGTGAAGTTTTTGAAAACTTCTGATTGTCTTGCTCACTTCCCGGCATAAATTTTTGAACTCATAACTATGACACTTTCAGCCAACATTCAACCCATTGAACGGAATTTTCTGCCAAAAGATTTTACCATTACCACATGGGAACTGCTGGAACCTTATTTTCAGCAATTACTCGACCGTCCTATCAACAGCAAAGCCGATCTTGAGCAGTGGCTGCACAACAGCAGCGAACTTGAAGCCATTGTGAGTGAAGATGCCTGCTGGCGGCAGGTTCGCACCACCTGCGATACAGACAATAAAGAACTGGAAGAAGCATTCAACTATTTTTACATGGAGATTGCACCAAAAATGCAGCCTTTTGCAGATAAGCTGAACCGCAAGCTTGTTGATTGTGCGTTTACCAAAGAACTTGATACAGATAAATATTTTACGTACCTGCGCTCCATCAAAAAAAGCATTGAACTTTTTCGTGAAGAAAACATTGCCATTTTCGCTGAACTGAATGTAATGCAGCAGCAATTTGGGCAGATTGCAGGAAAGATGACAATTGAGGTAAATGGTAAAGAATACACGTTGCAACAGGCCGGTAAGTTTCTTGAAAACCCTGACCGTAAGCTGCGGGAAGAAGTGTATATGAAAGTGCAGAACCGCCGCTACCAGGACAGGGATGCATTGAATGGTTTGTTTAATCAATTAGTGGAAAAACGTCACCAGGTGGCAGTGAATGCCGGTTTTGCCAATTACCGTGATTACAAGTTTAAAGAACTTGGCCGTTTTGATTATACCGCACAGGATTGTTTCAACTTTCATGAAGCAGTAAAGCAGCATGTGGTTCCGCTGGTGAAAATTATTTATGAAGAACAGCGCAAGTCAATTGCTGTGGATGTGTTACGTCCATGGGATCTTGATGCAGAACCAGCAGGAGTACAACCGCTGCAACCCTTCAGTACAGGTACTGAGCTTACAGAAAAAACCATTGTATGTTTTGAAAAGCTGAATCCTTTTTTTGCTGATTGCCTGAAGAAGATGGAAGAACTGAAACGTTTTGATCTCGACAGCAGGAAAGGAAAAGCTCCCGGCGGTTACAACATGCCATTAGCAGAAACAGGTGCACCGTTTATTTTTATGAATGCTGCAGGAACAATGGATGATGTAACAACAATGGTACATGAAGGTGGTCATGCCATTCATTCTTTCCTTACACACCATCTTGAATTAACAGGCTTTAAAGAATACGGTGCTGAAATTGCAGAAGTGGCAAGTATGTCGATGGAACTGTTCAGCATGGAGCATTGGGATATTTTCTTTAAAGATGCTGATGAGTTACGCCGTGCAAAATTCAAACAACTGGAACGGGTGCTTACGATTCTTCCCTGGATTGCACGTATTGATGCCTTTCAGCACTGGATTTACGAACATCCGCAACATACCGTTGAAGAAAGAGGAAACAAGTGGATGGAACTGGCTGCTGAATACAGCACCGGGTTAATTGATTACAGCGGACTGGAACAATTCCGCCCATACGAATGGCAACGCCAGTTACATTTATTTGAAGTTCCGTTTTATTATATTGAGTATGGCATTGCACAACTCGGTGCTGTTGGCTTATGGATGCAGTTTAAACAGGATCAGCAGGCTGCTTTAAGTAATTATATTAACGCTCTCAGTCTTGGCGGAACAAAGACACTGCCACAATTATATGCTGCAGCGGGGCTGAAATTCGATTTTTCGCCCACGCATATTAAATTGTTAATGGATTTTGTAAAAACAGAAATGGATCAATTGAATTAATTACTATATTGAGATAGCTAAATCAGAACCTTAATCATGCCCTGTTGTTTCTACGGCAGGGCATTTTTATTTACAATCCTGGCAAATACCGTTTACCACCATGTTACTCTGATGCGGAACAAATCCGCCGGGCAGTTTTACTTCAGGCACATGCACATCTTCCAGGCAAATAGTTTTGCCGCATTTGTCACAAATAAAATGTACATGGTTATCGTGGTGATGACCTTCTGCACAATGATCTTTACATAAAGCGTATTTAATTGAATTATCGGCAGTAGGAATGGTATGAATCAACCCTTTTTCTTCGAAGGTCTGCAAGGTGCGGTAAATGGTTACCCGGTCAATTTTATCACTGGCTTTTTTTTCAATATCAGCATGTGCAAGCGCCCCGGGCGCATTACAAAACAACTCCAGTATCTGCAGCCGGCTGTCGGTAACACTCATCTGGTTTTTCTTCAGTAAATCACGCATCATATCTGTACTCATATCCTGATCAGTTTGGATTGTTCTGAAATATTCCGTTTACAAATCTCGGACCGTTACAACGCTCTTTTAATAACAGTTCAATATCGTCTGTAAGTTTGTCCAGCTCTTTTTGATTCAGCCCATCATATATACCACGCACTTTACCTGCTTTATCAACCAGTGCAAAAAGCTGTGTATGTACAAACTGTTCGTTAATGGGCAGGCCGGCATTATTCAGGTCATCAAGGTTGTAACTTCTGCGTGCAGCTTCATAAAGTTTTTCCTTGCTGCCTGTCAAGAACATCCATTTTTGGGGATCGGCTTTCAGAGAATCAGCATACACTTTCATACGGCCTACAGTATCTCTTTCAGGATCTACCGAATGACTCAGAATTACAAAGTCTTCTTCATTAGCAAATTTTTCGGCAATCTTCACCATATTGGTATTCATTTTTGGGCAAATGCCTTTGCAGGTGGTGAAGAAAAATTCCACCACATTTACTTTTCCTTCTACATTCCTGTTTGTAATTGTATCGCCCAACTGGTTTACAAACGCAAATTCTTTTACCTCGTTAATTACTGGCAGTTTTTTGCGCCACAGGTCGGTTCCCCAGAACAGCATCAGATAAAAAGCTACCAGTAAAAGGCCAAAGAAAGCGAGATAAAAAGCAAATTTTTTCGACATTGTAATCAAGTGAATAGCAAAGGTACGAAGCAAGGCAACGGTAAAATCAATTGAAAATAATATTTGCAACAATATTGCAAATATGTATATTTGCACTCTTATGAATTTTCGGATTAACTGGGAAGCGTTGGGAATCGGGGCATCAATAGCATGTGCCATTCATTGCGCAGTTGTGCCATTGTTTATCAGCACATTGCCATTGTTTGGAGTGAACCTGGTACATAATATGGCAATTGAAGTTTTATTGCTTGGTTCAGCCTTTCTGATTGGTTTTGCCACTTTACGAACTGGTTATAAAAAGCATACCCGTATCCGGCCCATTGCCTTTTTCAGCCTGGGAATGATCCTGTTTACAATAAATCAGTTTGTCGTTTTCCCTTACTCTTCGTTTTTGTTTGTTATCCCTGCAGCGGTACTTGTTGTAGCTGCACATATTTTTAACCACCGCTATATTGCAGAAGCGGGTGCATGTGCAATTGATGGTGCCTGCGATCACGATCACCAGCATTAATCGGCTTTAATAAATACCTCGTCTTCTTTGTCGTAGAAAAATGAATGTTTCATGTTTTCTTTAATAAAAGCTTTCAGTTCGCCTGAGTTCTGAAATTTTTCATCAATATTTTCGGTTAATGGGCTCAAAGTAATTTTCGTTCCGCTGTTATTGATTTCCATTTTGTAGAGATAGTATTTAGTGTTACTGTCATCTGCTTTTTTTTCATGCAAATTCATAAACCTGACACCATCAATTTCTGATAAAAAAGCTTCATATTCTTCAGGAGTATCTTCTGGTTTCGGGTCTTTCTTTGTTTTGATAATGGTGAAGAGATACTCATCTTTTCGTTTGATTTTATAAAAATCATCTGATGAGCTTTTGGGTTCCCAGTTTCCTAACAGCGTTGCCGGATATTTTACTGATGCAGAACTGTCGATTGCCACTTCCGACTGATAGGGGCAGCCGGTTAAAATAAAAGAGAAGCTGACAATTGTAATAACAATAAAAAAATGTTTCATTTTGTTTGGTTTTGGGTTATGAGCAAGTTTAGTCCTGTGTTTAAGCGAGAACAATATTTGCTGCAGAAAAAGGCTTTAATAAAAGCCTGCCATTACTTATTAAAATTAGACCTTACAGTTGCGCCCCACAAACAACCTATAATATTTAACAAAACAAAAAGGCCCTCCCCGTGGAAACGAGAAAGGCCGTGATACTTACAAACAAACCCGAAGTTTACGAAGCCGCAGCTCCGCTTTGAATTTCTTTTATCTTTTCACGGATTTTACCTTCAATTTCATTCGCCATTTCAGGATTGTCTATCAGCAGTTGTTTTACTGCATCCCTTCCCTGGCCTAATTTATCGCCATTGTAACTGTACCAGCTACCGCTTTTCTGAACAATAGCCAATTCAACACCCATATCAATAATTTCACCTGTTTTGCTGATGCCTTCGCCAAAAATGATATCAAATTCAGCGGCTTTGAAAGGAGGTGCCACTTTGTTTTTTACCACTTTTACTTTTACACGGTTGCCAATTGCTTCATCGCCATCTTTGATCTGGCTCATGCGGCGTATATCCAAACGAACTGATGCATAAAACTTCAAGGCATTACCACCGGTTGTGGTTTCAGGATTACCAAACATTACCCCGATTTTTTCACGAAGCTGGTTAATGAAAATACAGATGGTGTTGGTTTTTGAAATAGTTGCAGTGAGCTTTCTCAAAGCCTGGCTCATTAATCTTGCCTGCAAGCCCATTTTGCTGTCACCCATTTCACCTTCCAGTTCACCTTTGGGAACCAATGCTGCAACAGAGTCAATCACTACTACATCCAATGCACCGGAAAGGATCAGGCGGTCGGCAATTTCCAATGCCTGTTCACCGTAGTCGGGCTGTGAAATCAAAAGATTATCTACATCTACTCCCAGCTTTTGAGCATAAGTACTGTCAAACGCATGTTCAGCATCAATAATGGCACAGATACCACCTTTTTTCTGAGCTTCAGCTATAATATGTGTGGCAATGGTTGTTTTACCACTGCTTTCTGGTCCGTATATCTCCACAATTCTTCCTTTAGGCACACCACCAACGCCAAGAGCTGTATCAAGACCAATTGATCCGGTTGATACCACTTCCAGTTCGTGTACGCCCTTTTCATTCATCATCATCACACTGCCTTTACCAAAGTCTTTGTCAATCTTGTCAATGGTAAGCTTTAATGCCTTCAGTTTTTCAACATTCTCTTTGCTGATTTCCTTGCTCATTTTTTCCTTTTTTGGTTTCTCCAAAATTAAAGCCTCTTCCATAACGGGTTTGTTTTGTTTGTTAACACTAATATGTTTAGCAAACTTAATGCTAATATTTTTAGATGACAAGTTTTTTAGCAAATTTTTTTTAGAGGCGGATAATCTTTTGTGTATGTATTTGCCTGCCTTCAACCCATAATTTAATAAAATACACACCCGGTGGCATGGCGTTTAATTGGGTAATTTCTCTGGTGATGGATCCTGTCCATTTTTCACTGGGGGATGAGTAAAGTTGTTTGCCATTTACATCATAAATCCGGTAGCTGATATTTTTGGATGTGTTTAATTTTACTTTTAGATAAAAGCTTCCCGGCGTAGGGTTGGGTGTTACAGAAAAATCTTCCGGCAAATCAGTTTCTGCAATTGCTGTTAAAACACAACCATTATCACAATAGTTTTTTACATCAGTCCTTATTTCGGGGAGATCAGCAAAAAGCATGTCGCCGGGGCATTCAGTTGTGCAACCGACTCTGTGTCCTGAGATCGTATTGATTGTTAAATTGCTTGAAGCATGATACAATATTGCCAGGGGATCAATTGATCTTTCGCAGCTTTTCCATGAAAGTAAACGTACCAGTGAGTTTCGTGCCGCAGGCGTTATGGTTTGTGTCATATATGTGCCCAGCATACATACACCCATAGTGCCGCCATTTGTACCACAAAAGTGCGCCCCGGTTGTATTTTCAATGCTGCTTTTATAACGGCCTTCGAAAATTGTACCATCAGGAGCAATGAGCCAGTTGTATCCAATATCACTCCATCCATTGGTGCCAGTATGATAATTCCAGATACTTAGAACGGTGGCTCCCCAGTCGCTGGACGTATTGGAGCCTGCTGAATGATGAACAATTAAATGTGTAACACTTGTTGTGGATGTTGACCAGGCTGTCTGAGGGCAATTCCATCCGGTTCTTGTTGTGTAATCCGGCCGGGCACAGCTACAGGCATGAACGCCATCGGGACGGTAACCCGGCAATGAATTGGCTTCTTTTTTTGCGGCTATTGTGGCGGGCTTTTCTCCCGGACTGAAAAAGTTTAGAAACAACAATTGAATTGTTTTTCCTTGTTTATTGAGGTTTGTTCTGATGCCGATCTGATAATAACGGTATTCTTTTTTCAGTTCCATCAACTCCGATACAAAAGAATATCTACCCTTCTCGTAATGCCCGTCTTTTTTTATGGTTATCCATTTATCCCAGTCTTTTCCATTAACAGAAAAGCGAAAACGGATAGAGGTGTTATTGGTGTCATCAGCAGGTTCATTCCAGCCACATGAAAAGGATAAAAAAGGTGTGGGATTTTTTAAATTGATTTTTCTTGCTGAAAAAACAAGCTCTGAGGAATAGCGGTTGTTTTGAGGAATACCTGATATGCGGTTAAAATTTGTTACAGATACCAGTTTAAATCCTGATGTCGGAAGCTGATTAAATGAAACCTGCTCTGTAAAAATTTCACTGTTCCTGTTTTGTGCGTTGATTAAGCCGGCAAAAAAAAGTACAAACAGCAGAAAAAGAAATCTCCTCATTATATAAAAATATTTTTTGTTAAGATAAGAGGTTTCAACATTTAAATCAAACCACTTCGTTTGTTCATATATAAAAAAAGTGGCAGAGTTTTTCTGCCACTTCAAATGAAAACCAAATCTTATTACTGGCTTATAAGGGTGAACTCTGTACGCCTGTTTTGCTGATGCTCTTCTTCGGTGCAGCTAACCCCGTTGGAACAACGGTTTACTAATTTGGTTTCGCCATAACCCTTTGCTGTTAAACGACTTTTTTCTATACCATGAGCTGCTAAATAATTCACAACCGCCTGTGCTCTTTTTTGTGAAAGCTCCATATTGTACGCATCGCTGCCACGAGAATCGGTATGCGATGCAATTTCAACTCTGAATGTGGGATTATCGATTAAAAACTGAATAAGCTTCTGTAGATCGGTTGATGCGTCTTCACGTATATCTGCTTTATCCAGATCGTAATAAATCTTTTGCAGTACAATGGCTTTTCCTACTTCAACCTGTTCCACACCAAGCTCCAGTTCTACATACAACGTCTGGCTGCGGGTTAACCCTTTGGTAGAAACCTGTTCAATATTTGAAATGTAATTAGCTTTTTTACCTGCCAGTTCATAATCGGTGTTGCCATCTAACTGAAAACTGAACGAACCGTCGCTTTGAGTGGTAGCCATTTTTACTGTACTGCGGCTTTTATCTTTCAATGTAACGCTTACACCTGCTTCGGGTTTATTTTTACCAATGTTGATGGCCTTTCCTTTCACTGTAAAACGAGGATCGTTATGTATAAGTGTTACACCTGCATTTTTATTGCTATCATTAACATCGGATGTTTGTGTGCTGGTAGCAATATCATGGAGCAAACCACTTACATTGTAAACCCCGCTTTTAATTTTTGTAAACACAGCATTGCCTTTTGCATCTGTTTTAGCTGTGGATTTGTTACCCTGTAAATCGGTAATGGTAACATCAGCATCGTTTAAAGGCAAACCTGTAAGTTCATCTTTTACCAATACAGAAAGAGAATATTCTGCTGCAGGAGCTTTTACTTTCTGTTCTTTTTTACTTAGCCTGTAACTGACTCCGGCAAAAGCGCCAAAAGAAGTAAGAGAACTTAACCCGTAAGATGGTTTGATGTTCCAATAGGCTGGCGCACCCGGCGCTTTCCAGTCAAGATAATTATACAAGGCCTTTGAACCAAAGTAGTAATTGTAATAAACGCCAGCATTAACACCCCAATTATCAGAAAAATAATAATTAACCTGTAGCTGAGCCTTTGCCGTAGCCAATAAATCGTTCGTATATCCATCATGATAAAAAACACCCCAGTTTTCCGGTGCCGGTAAACCTGTTACTGTATTGCCGCTTCTGTTTAAGAAAGGATTAAGCCCGGCAGAAGAGGCAAGCGTGCTGTATGTTAAAGACGATCCCTTTGTATATGTAACACCGCCTCTTAATTGTAATTCAGTAATAAGTTTATTGTCAGCCGTTTGATATTTGAATGAAGGCCCGATACCAATAAAGCCTCTTGTTAATTTTGATGAACTTGTTGAAACGATGTAATGCGTAGGATTTACAATACCCCAGTTTGTATTTAAATAAGAAGACAATGCAGTATCGCCCTGATATACCGGTGCAGCATTTTGATAAAAGCCCGCATCAATACCCACACCATACCAACTGAAATAGTGATTGTATGCTATACCAACATTAAAACCATTGAAGTTTTTGGGAGCATAAGACGAAAAATTGTTTTTCTGTGCAATATCTACTCCCCCTGTTACTGATATTTGTTTCAGTTTCTTTTTCTGACTGTTGTTTTTCACCTGCGCCTGACTGTTGATGATACAAACAACAGAGATTACTAAATAAACTATCTTTTTCATATTTCGCTTTTTTGTGCCTACTCTCTGAATCTGGTTTTCGGCTTCCCCTTTTTTTTCAGGTATATCAGTCGTTGCAAGAATTTGTTACCCGGTTTTTAAAATATTCTTCAACCATCCATCAAAAACATTTGGGTGCAGTGTGTTGTTTTCAGAACTTGAGCATTCCTAAATCAGCAAATCATAATGAGACTAATTGCACTGGCCGTTTCGGCCCTGTTGTTTTTTTCTGCAACAGCACAGGTAAAAAACGATCTTTTTAAAAACATGAAAGCCCGTAACATTGGCCCTGCAGGTATGAGCGGACGTGTTACTGCCATTGATGCACTTTACACTAACCCGGAAGTAATTTTTGTGGGTGGAGCAAGTGCAGGTGTATGGAAAACAGATAATGGCGGGGCCACCTGGAAACCTCTTTTCGACGATCAGCCAATACTCAACATCGGCTCAATTAAAGTTCAGCAAAGTAACCCCGATGTGATCTGGGTTGGAACAGGTGAAGGAAATCCCCGTAACTCACTTAACCTTGGAGATGGTATTTTCAAAACCCTTGATGGCGGCAAAACATGGAAACGGATGGGGCTTGAAAAAACCAAAAACATTCACCGAATTCTTATCGATCCCAACAATCCCGATGTGGTTTATGCTGCGGCAATTGGCAACCCGTATGGCATTCATAGCGAACGGGGTGTTTACAAAACAACGAACGGGGGCGAAACATGGCAGCGCATTTTATATACCAACGATACAAGTGGTTGTGCTGAACTTGTAATGGACCCGGCCAACCCCAATAAACTTATTGCCAACATGTGGCAGCACCAGCGTAAACCCTGGAACTTTAACAGCGGCGGCCCCGGCAGTGGTTTATATATTACGGTTGATGGTGGTAAAACATGGAAAAAACTGGGCAAGGATGATGGTATTCCTGATGGAAACCTCGGGCGCATAGGTATTGCGTTTGCAGCAGGCCAGCCAACAAGGGTGTATGCAAAAATTGAAGCAACAAAAAACGGGTTTTATAAAAGTGATGATGGGGGTTTTACATGGACACTGGTTAACAGCGATCCGGCACAAATAACCGACCGGCCGTTTTATTACCAGGAAATTTATGTTGACCCGAAAAACGAAAACCGTATTTACGATATTCATTCAACCGTAACAATAAGTGAAGATGGCGGCAAATCATTTGCAACATTGATTCCGTATAATGGCATTCACCCCGATCATCATGCCTGGTGGATTCACCCCACCAATCCCAACATTATTATTGAAGGAAATGATGGTGGTATCGGCATCAGCAAAGACCGTGGCAAAACATGGCGATTTGATGAGCAGTTGCCTTTCGGACAATTCTATCACATCAACACCGATAATGAAATTCCTTACAACGTTATGGGCGGCATGCAGGATAACGGAAGCTGGCGTGGCCCTGCGTATGCCTGGATTGATGGAGGCATCCGCAATCCTTACTGGGAAAGTTTGTGGGGCGGAGATGGTTTTGATGTAGTTCCTGACCCGGAAGACAGCAAGTGGGTTTATGCCATGAGCCAGGGCGGTTCTGTTGGCCGTTACAATGTAACAACCGGGCAGCAGGAATTTATCCGTCCACCGGCACCCGATCCTAAAACCAAAATGCGTTTTAACTGGAACAGCGGCATAGCACTTGATCCCAACGATTCAAAAACAGTGTACTTCGGCAGTCAGTTTCTGAATAAGAGTACCGACAAAGGAACAAGCTGGCAAATTATCTCCCCCGATTTAACCACCAACAATGCCGAACAGCAGAAAGAAGAAACAGGTGGTTTAACGCTTGATATTACCGGCGCAGAAAACTACAATACTATTATGGCCATTGCCCCATCGGCTAAAAACAAAGAGGTGATCTGGGTGGGTACTGATGATGGTAATGTACAGCTTACAAAAGATGGCGGTAAAACATGGACCAACTTCCGTGGTAAAATTCCGGGAATGAATGTGGGTGCGTGGATTACACAAATACAAGCCAGCCGTTACAACGAAGCGGAGGCATTTGTGGTAAGCAACGATTACCGTCGTGGTGATTTTGGTATTACGGTTTTCCGCACAAAAGACTTTGGGAAAACATGGGAAAATATTGCAGCAAATAAAGGATTGAAGGGGTATGCTTTGTGTATGTTACAGGATCCTGTACAACCCAACCTGGTTTTTGTTGGAACAGAGCATGGTTTGTGGGTGAGTTATGATAATGCAAAAACATTTGCGCAATGGACAAACGGGTATCCCTCTGTTTCAACCTATGATTTAACCATACAGGAACGTGAAGCCGACCTGGTGATTGCAACATTTGGCCGTGCATTGTGGGTGCTGGACGATATCCGTCCGCTAAGAGCATTTGCTGCTGCCAACGGCGCTTTACCAACTAAAAAAGTCACTGTGTTTGATGCTCCGGTTGCTTATGAAGCATCTTACAAAAATGCTCCAGGTTATGAATGGAGTACATGGGGTTTGTATGAAGGCGAAAACAGGAAAAGAGGAGCCATGATTTCTTATTTTGTAAAACCTGTTGACGGGAAAGATACTGCTGCTGCCAAACAAAAAAGCGACAGTGTGTGGTTTAAAGTTTTTGATGAGCAGAACAAACAGATCAGGAGCTATAAACTGAAAGCTGATACAGGATTTAACCGTACATGGTGGGGTTTTGAAACAAAAGGCAATCGCCGACCCGGATCGCCCAAGCCTAAACCCGGGGCACCTGAACCTTTTGGAGGCATGCAGGTATTTCCGGGAACTTACAAGGTTGTGATTTCAATGGGTAAAGAAAGCGATTCAACAATGGTTACTGTTAAGGCCGACCCTCGCATTGAAACAAAGAAAGAGGTGTATGATGCGAAAAAGAACATGATAAATCGCCTGCAGGTTAGCAGCGACAAACTAACAGAAGCTGTTGACCGAATTACTGACGCTGAAGAAACGATTGCAAAAATTGAATCATCGTTACGTGGCGTGGAAGGAAAAGAAGCCGACAGTTTACGCAAGGCAAGTACAAACATGAAAAACGAAATCAAAAAAATAAGAGAAAGCATTTTCGGCCGCAATGCCAGCGACAGACAGGGCATTACCCGTTTTGCTGATATTACCACCACGACTATTGTACAAACTGCAAGCTCAGAAATAAATGGAAAAATTGCTGCGCCAACTGCGCAGACTGAGCGGTTGCTGACTGATGCTGAAAATGCGGTAAAAGAATCTCTGAAAAAAATAAACGAGTTTTTCGATGGTAAATGGAAAGAATACAGGAAGCTTGCAGAGGCCACTCCTGTAAAACTTTTCAAGGATTAAAAGCCGTTGATTAATTGTGCAATCTGTAAAAAAAGCGAACCACGGCTAAACAGCCGTGGTTTTTGTTTTTAAGGGTTGACAACCTTCCAAAGGTTGTCAACCCTGCAACATTTTTTGTGTCGCTACGAACCAAGGTGTATAAACTCAATTGGGCTTTTGTTTTTTGAATGCCCGATGCAATCAGGATGATTTAAACGGCAACCAGTGATCGCAAAATACAGGCGGAACACTGGCGCCAGTTAAATGGAATACGTTTTTTTGAAAACCGGTTTGTTCCAAATTATGCCTTACCTTCCACCACATAAGATGATGGGAAAACAAATCGGTGTTAAATTATCTACATCAAAATCAACCGTTCTCATCAATATTATAAGCAAAGATGATTCTGAATTAGATTTGATGCTTGATTATTTATCAAATGAGATTTTTCATGGAAAAAGGAAAGATATATTTGAAAAAATAAAAAGCATGAAGCGCTAAAGTAACGAAACGATGACAGACTTAAAGGGTTCTCTTGTACAAAAAAAAGCTTTTCGGTAGTGTAGAAATCGAAGTGCATATTCAATTGTTGGCAGAAGATCACTTATATTTCTTTTGAAAAACTGATATATAACATATGAAAACTATTTATTGGAACATTTTTATTGTGGGGTTACTGATAGTCAGTGCCTGGTCATGTAAGAAAGTTGATAAATCAACTCCTGAACATCATCCTTATTTTTCAGGATTTTCTCCCGCACAGGATACTGTTGGAGCAACTGTTGTAATTAAAGGTTATGACTTAAACACGAATCCAAATGAAAACGAGGTTAAGTTTAATGGGGTAACTGCTATAGTATTATCTGCTTCATCGGATTCTCTTTTGGTAAAAGTACCCGAAGGAGCATCTACGGGCAAAATAACGTTGAAGACCTGGGGGCAGTCCATGCAAAGCGGAACAGCGTTTACTGTTTTATATATTCCGTCAATAACTTCTTTTTCTCCATTGGCTGATACAGTGGGAGCATTGATAACGATCAATGGAAAGAATTTTGGAAAAACAATTGCCGACAATAAAGTTTTTTTCTCTGCGTCCAGCAGCTCTTATGATGCTTCTGTTAGCCTTCAGGCACAAATTGTTTCTGCATCTGAATCGAAATTAGTGGTAAAGGTTCCAACTTTGGCAAAGAGCTATAACGTATTTGTTGCAGCTAATAACAGCACTGCTGAAACTCCTCAGCGCTTTTGCGTCATCTACCCACCAGTAATTACTTCCATTGCCCCATCCTTGGGCGGAGAAGGCTCAATCATTACATTTATCGGTACCGATTTATGGCAAGACCTGTATGGAAATTATATGGTGCCTTTTTCCATAAAATTCAATGGGGTTGCTACGAGCCAAATTGAACATCCTCTGTATTCAACTTCCATAGTAAAAGCGACTGTACCGACAGGGGCATCTACAGGAAAAGTTTCTCTTGCAATAGGACCATATACATGGGCCACTTCAAGTGATTTTACAATTGGCAATTGGAAATGGACAAAAAGGGCTGATATGGCAGGTGGTAGTTTTGCCTCTGTTAGTTTTTCCATTAACGGCAAGGGATATTTTGGCCTCGGGAGAAACTCATCTCTCTTTTTCAAAGATATGTGGGAATATGATCTGGCAACGGATAAATGGACGCAGAAAGCAGATATGCCATCGGCATACGGTAGGGCAGGCTCGGCCTGTTTTGTTATCAATAATAAAGCCTATGTGGTAGGCGGACTTAATGGTGGTGGTAATGGCTATTCAAAAGAAGTATGGGAATACGATCCGCTGCAAAACAGTTGGCAGAAAAAAACAGACTTTCCGGGAAATGCCAGGATAGGTTGCGGATTCAGCATTGGCGACAAAGGTTATTTTGGATTAGGTTCGGGTTTTAGCGACTGGTGGCAGTACGATCCATTAACTGATAGCTGGACACAGAAACAAAGTTTTTCTCGCTCTGCGGATGAGGGCGCAATTAGTTTTATTGCGAGTGGTAAAGGCTATGTAACAGGTGGTGGAAACGGAAGCCAGTACAATAAAGAAGTTTGGGAATATGACCCGGTTTTAGATAAATGGAATAAAAAGGGTGATTTCCCGGGAACAGGCAGATATTATGGTATTGGATTTTCACTTAACAACTATGGATATTTAGGGCTGGGAAAGGTTAATGATACCAATTATAAAGCCGAAATATGGGAATATCACCCGCTCGAAGATAAATGGTTTGAAAAAGGAGATTTTCCTGGTGGTGCAAGAGACAATCTTGTTGCCTTTTGTATAAATGGGAAAGCCTATTTGGGTAGCGGATATTCTAATACTGCAAGTGGAAATCAAGTCACAACCATCATTTATAAAGATTTCTGGGAGTTTTTTCCATGATAAATGTTTTATGGGATGACCATCTCCCTACATTAAAGCAGATTGTGAAAAGGGTTGACAACCTTTTAAAGGTTGTCAACCCTTTATTCGTTTATTTCCGCAAAATTTTTTCCATTGCCCTGCCTTTCGCCAGTTCATCCACCAGCTTATCGAGGTAACGGATTTTCTGCATCAGTTCTTCCTTTATTTCTTCGACACGATAACCGCAAATGACTCCGGTAATTTTTGATGCATTGGGATTGAGTTGTGGTGCTTCGGCAAAAAAAGTTTCAAAATCAGTTTTGTTGTCAATGATTTTCTGCAATGCCGTTTGATCATATCCGGTTAGCCAAAAAATGATGGTATCCAGCTCTTCTTTAGTGCGTCCTTTTTTTTCTGCTTTTTTTATATAATGCGGATACACACTTGCAAACGACATTTTATAAACTCTTGTATTATCCATTGTTTTTTTTACCGCTAAAATTAATTTTTATTACATAAAACAAAACCCCCGGCAATTTTGCCGGGGGGTTTATATCAATATGATTCAATTTAATTCCAAACAGCACCAAACACTTTTTTGAGTATTTCGGTTGTGCGTTTAATGGGATTTTCCCTGATGGCCAGTTCTTCTTTTGCAATCTGGTCGAACAGCGCATCAACTGTTTTACCTACCACGTACGATGTAAGATCGGGGTTTATTTTATTCCTTGTAGTGGGGAACTTGTTGTAACTGTTTACAAGATCGCCGTAATACTTGGTGGCTTCCACTTTATCGAGGCTGGTTTTAACCACGGGTGTAAAGGCCTGTGTTAAAGCGGCGCTTGTTTTTTCTTTAAAATAATTGGTGGCAGCATCTTTGGATCCACGTATAATGTTGATTGCGTCAGTAAACGTCATTTGTTTAATAGCATCAATAAAAATAGGTTTGGCATAGCCAACTGCATCTTCTGCACCACGGTTGATCTGCAAAATTGCTTTATCTGCAACCTTACCAAGTCCTATTGAACGCATGGTGTTTTCAACCTTCTGTACTTCGGGCGGCAACAGAATTTTGTAAAATGAACTGCCAAAAAATCCATCGGTTTTATTAAGGTTCAGTACTGCATTTGTTAAGCCCTGGCCAAGAGCCTCTTTAATTCCCTGCCCGGCTTCGGCTTCAGTTACACCATTGCCTGTTGTTGTGGTTGTTGGTAACTGACTTAATACTTCACATGAGGCCAGAAAAGTGCTGAAGGATACGAGTAATAAGAAACGTTTCATTATATTCTTGTTTTGTTTTTACTATAAAACGGTATTTCTGCGCTAAAGGTTGCATACATCGTGCCGAAGATACGCACCTTTGTTTGTGTGGATCACTTACGGTATTTTTGCGGTTTGTTAAAATTTAGGATCGGGAATTCCCGGTCGGTACAGCCATCCGGAAACAAATATTATGAGTACACATTTGTCTGAACAGGAAATTATCCGCAGGGAAAAACTATCTGAATTAAAGAAACTGGGTATTGATGCTTATCCTGCACCACTTTACCCGGTAACACACTTTTCGAGCGCAATAAAAAAGGGATTCAGCGAGCAAACAAAAGATCAATACCAGGATGTTTGCATTGCCGGTCGTGTTATGAGCATCAGAGATATGGGTAAAGCCTGCTTTGCTGTGTTGCAGGACAGTCATGGCCGCCTACAGGTATATGTGCGCAGGGATGATATTTGCCCCGGCGAAGACAAGACATTGTATGATGTGGTGTTTAAAAAGCTGTTGGATATTGGTGATATTATTGGTGTGAAAGGGTTTGTGTTTATTACAAAAACCGGCGAAACAAGTCTGCATGTAAAAGAGCTCACCATCCTTACCAAATCATTAAAGCCATTACCTGTTGTTAAAGAAGCAGAAGGACAAACTTTTGATGCGGTTACTGATCCTGAGTTTAAATACCGTCAGCGGTATGCCGATCTCATCATTAATCCGCAGGTGAAGGATGTGTTTGTAAAACGCACAATTTTAGTGAACACTATCCGTGAATATTTAAACGAGCATGGTGCGCTTGAAGTAGATACACCGGTGCTGCAAACCATTCCCGGTGGTGCAACTGCCCGTCCGTTTTCAACGCATCACAACGCATTGGATGTGCCCATGTATATGCGTATTGCCAACGAACTTTATTTAAAGCGTTTGATTGTTGGTGGATTTGACTGGGTGTATGAGTTTGCACGCAACTTCCGTAACGAAGGAATGGACAGAACACATAACCCTGAGTTCACTATTCTTGAATGGTACACGGCGTACAAGGATTATTTCTGGATGATGAATGTAACAGAAAACCTGCTGGAGCGGGTAGCTATTGCATTGCATGGTGGTACTGATGTGCAGGTGGGCGATAAAGTGATCAGTTTTAAAACTCCATTTAAACGTGTCTCTATTTTAGATGCCATTAAAGAAAATACAGGTATTGATGTGAGCGGATTGGATGAAGAAGGATTGCGTGCTGTGTGCAAACAACTCAACATTCATGCTGATAACACAATGGGTAAAGGCAAACTCATTGATGAACTCTTCAGCGAAACAAGCGAAGCAAAATATATACAGCCAACGTTCATTATTGATTACCCGGTTGAAATGAGTCCGCTTACCAAAAAGCACCGCAGCAAACCCGGGTTGGTGGAGCGTTTTGAACTGATGATTAACGGAAAGGAAATTGCCAATGCATACAGTGAGCTCAACGATCCGCTTGATCAGCGTGAACGTTTTGAAGACCAGGTGAAGCTGAAGGAAAGAGGTGATGATGAAGCGATGTTTATTGATTATGATTTCTTACGTGCACTGGAATATGGTATGCCGCCAACGAGTGGTATTGGAATTGGTATTGACCGCCTGGTAATGCTGATGACCAACCAGCCAAGCATACAGGACGTACTGCTGTTCCCGATGATGAGACCGGAGAAAACGGATGATGCACAACCTGAATAAAAAATTGAGGTTGATATATAAGCTGCTGTTGAATTTAACAGCAGCTTTTTTATTTCCGCTCATACAAATCGGAAACAGGCTTTGTGTAAAAAAATTATCTTCACCCCCATTAAAATCAAACTCATGAGAAGATCAGGATTACTTGTTTTATTCGTTGCGTTGGTGCTTTCTGCTGTTGCCCAGCAAAAAGAGCTAACAGTTGAGCAGATGCTGAAAGGTGCTCCTCAAAAAATAACCAAACCCTTACCGCAATTTGTAAAGTGGATGGGCGATAACAGTTTTGTACTGAAACACGATGGCAAAACTTTTTTGGTTGATTGCAAAACAAGAACAGAAAAAGAATATACTGAAGTAAAAACGCTTGAAGCCAAACTCATCAACGAAGTGTATGTAAAAGATAACGATCTCTATCACAAAACAGATGCAGGCGAAACACGTTTAACCAATAACAAGGACGTTGAGAAGAACCCCACTTTGTCGCCCGATGGAAATTATGTTGCCTTTACACGTAACAACAACCTGTTCTCCATTCATCTCAGTGATAACAAAGAAACGCAGTTAACATTCGATGGAACAGACGTAATCCTGAATGGTTATGCAAGCTGGGTGTATTATGAAGAAATTCTCGGCAGGCCTACACGTTACCGTTCTTTCTGGTGGAGCCCCGACAGCAAGCGTATTGCTTACATGCACATGGATGAAAGCATGGTGCCCATGTTTCCTATTTACAGCGAAGAAGGTCAGCACGGATTTATTGAGCAGACACGTTACCCTAAAGCAGGCGATAAAAACCCTGAAGTAAAGATTGGTGTTGTTGGTGCTGATGGCGGATCAACTGTATGGGCTGCGTTTAATGAAAAAGACGATCAGTATTTTGGATTGCCTTACTGGAAACCAGATGGCAGTGCATTATGGATTCAGTGGATGCCACGCACACAAGATAATTTGAAAGTGTATGAAATGAATTTGGCTGATGGAAGTAAAAAAGAAATCTATGATGAAAAACAAAAAACATGGATTGATCTCGACGACCAGGGCAGTCGTATTACTTTCCTCAAAAACGGAAAGAATTTTATTCTTGAAAGCGATGCAACAGGATGGAATCATTTGTACCTGCACGATATGACGGGCAAACGCATCAGCGCCATCACCAGCGGGGCGTTTACTGTTACTGCTGTAAATTATATTGATGAAAAAAATCAGACTGTATATTTCACCTGCCGCAAGGACAACAGTGCACGTTTTGATTTATACAAAGTAAAATTTGATGGTAAAGGATTGCAACGCTTAACCTTTGGAGAATACACACACCGCAGCATAAATCTTTCGCCCAATGCTGCTTATTTCATCACTACTTATTCCAATGTTTCAACTCCTGATGTACTTGCATTGGTAAATAATAAAGGACAACTGATTAAAGAACTTGGTTCAGCAAAAGGCGAAGAGTTTGATCATACTGTTTTTGCAAAAACAGAATTGCTTCGTGTAAAGAGTGAAGATGGAAAATACGATTTGCCTGTGCGGATTGTTTGGCCTCTGAATTTTGATAAGACTAAAAAATATCCGCTGATGATTAATATCTATGGCGGTCCAAATGCCGGAACTGTTTACGATGGCTGGCAGCTTAGCATGCAGCAGCAATGGTTTGCCAAAGAAGGATTGATCCAGGTTTCTATTGATCACCGTGCAAGCGGGCACTTTGGTAAAGAAGGTGTGAACTACATGTACCGTAATCTTGGTTACTGGGAAATGAAAGACTGGATTACGATTGTGAAATGGCTGATTGATAATGCCGGTGTTGATAAAAGCAAAGTGTGCATCAGTGGGTTCAGTTATGGTGGTTATATGACCTGTTATGCATTAACTTATGGTGCCGATTATTTTACTTACGGCCTTGCTGGTGGCAGTGTTGTTGACTGGAGTTTGTACGATAGTCATTATACTGAACGCTTTATGGATACACCTGCTGAAAATCCTGAAGGGTATAAAACATCATCCGTGTTAGCGTATGTTGACCAGTACAAAGGTTTGCTGCGTATTTATCATGGTACAATGGATGACAATGTGCACATGCAGAACAGTATTCAGCTCATTAAGAAACTGGAAGAAAGGAAAAAGCATTTTGAGTTTATGCTTTATCCCGGTGGCCGCCACGGATGGCCCGGCAATCAGCAGTCGCACTCACAAAATGAAAACAACCTGTTTATCTATAAAAACTTACTGGAAAAAGAAATGCCGAAGGAGTTGTTGAGGTAAGAAGTAAAAAATAGCAAAAAGGGGCACAAATAACGTTGTGCCTCTTTTTTATTTTAACGATGTATTGCCGTAAAGACAAATAAACCAGTGTTTTAAACCTGCTTGATTGTAAAATACGAAACAGTATAAGTTCTTTTACATATACCTCAGTTTTTCTTCTTCAATATCAATGATACGCAAATGCCTTCGGATGATATCTTCATCAAGTAAAAGTTCTTTTTGATTTTTCTGAAGCAGCCATTTACGTTGCAGATTAAGCAGGTCAAGATAAACAGCCTTGCTTTTTTCGGAAAGAACCAGTTCTCTCTCTTCAGAAATTTTGCCCTCCCATTTACCGGCAAGCTGTTGAAGAATGGGGTGCTCTTCCATAAGGCCACTGTAATTTTTGTTCAGGTGTTTCAAAGCATGTTCTGCCATTTCTTTACGTATAAGTCTATCCGTTTCCTCTTCTGTAAGATAGTGCCCCTTTTCTCCCAGCTTCAGCTTGCGTATAAACACAGGAAGCGTCAAACCCTGCAGCAGCAATGTGGTTAGGATTACAATGAACGTAATAAACAATATAAGATGGCGGTGAGGAAATGAAACACCGTTACTCATCTGCAAAGGAATCGACAGTGCTGCTGCCAGCGAAACCACACCACGCATGCCAGTCCATCCCATCAGTAAAGGGCCTTTTGTTCCCGGATTCCGTTCAGCCACATTTATAAAATTGCGCATAATGAGTGTAACCAATACAGCCCCGAAAGCAGAGAGAAAACGAACTGCAACCAACACTGCAGCTACCAGCAGGCCATAGCCAATAGCCGAGGTAAAGGAAATTCCCTCCTGCTTTAATCCCTGCTCAATTTCAGGAAGGTCGAGTCCAATGAGCAGAAACACAAGACCGTTAAGCACAAACACAAGACTTTCCCAAACATTAAAGCCCCGAAGTCTTGATGTACTGCTCAAAAAATAATGCTGCCTGTTGGCAAGGTACAAACCGCCGCTTACTACTGCAAGCACACCGGAACTGTGTACTTCTTCTGCTGCCATATACATGATATAGGGCGCCACAATGGTTAAAATAATATCCATATTGGTATCGGTTGGCAGGTATTTATGTGCTTTCATAAAAACCCAGGCAATAAGCAAACCAACAACAATACCACCTGCCACCATCCATACAAAACTGAGTGCAGCCTGGTACCAAATGAACTGGCCCGTTGCTACAGCAATTAAGGCAAACCTGAAGATGATGAGTGATGAAGCATCGTTAAGTAAGCTTTCCCCTTCGAGAATTGAAGACATTCTTTTGGGTACAGGTACAAATTTTAAAATAGCACCTGCGCTTACAGCATCGGGTGGCGATACAATTCCGCCAAGTAAAAATCCGAGAGCAAGTGAAAAACCCGGAATAAAATGATTGGCCACAAAAGCCACCGACATAGCTGTTAAAAACACCACTACAAAGGCAAAGCTTCCGATAATACGCCGCCAGCGCCACAACTCTTTCCAAGAAATATTCCAGGCTGCCTCGTACAGCAGCGGAGGCAGAAAAATAATAAAGATCAGTTCGGGATCAATATGTAACACCGGCACTCCGGGAATAAAGCTTATAAGCAACCCGGCCACAACTAACAGAACCGGGTAAGCGATTTTTAGTTTATTGGCCAGCATAATAATTAATACAATGGCCACAATAAGGCTAAGATAAAAAGGGAAGTTCTCTATCATCCGAAAAATTTATTTCTTCAATATACAAAACTTAAATGACCAGCGATGTTGTAACAGCACCATTCAGGAAAACCGGTATTGCGAACAACGGGTTTTGTGTTTGAAAAACAGGAACCTTATAAAAAATTTCTCTGCTCCCCATAAGAAAAGAATGATTACCGGTGTCAAAAAAGTAAAGTCAGATTTATGGTATATCAAAAGATATGCTGTCACTAAAAAAACAATGTTATGAAAAAGCTTTTATTGATCACCCTTTCATTTTTGCTGGTAGGCGTTGGTGCTTCTGCACAGGATCAGATTCAGAAAAGAGATAAAACCCAGAAAAGAGACAGAATACACCAGGAAGACCACCTTCTTTACCAGGATGGCACAATGTACCAGGTACAGGCCGGAGAGCGTACCCGTCTGCAATCACAGTTAAAACTGAAAAACGGAACAATCTGTAACCCTGATGGAAGCTGTACCTTACAGAACAGGAAACAGCTTCAGTTGCGTAACGGCGAGTGCCTTGATATGGAAGGCAACAGGTATCTGAACCAGAACAAGTTTAATAAACGTAAAATGGTAAGTGAAAAACAGATGCAGAAACAACAGAAAAAAACCATGCGTCAGAGCCGAAGTACAGGCAGTGGAAATGCAAATAAACACGGTAAAATGAATTGATTAACTGTTCTGTAAAGAATGTGATAACGGTGCGGTAAATGCACCCCGATCTTTTACCCACCGTTTCTGCAATAAAACGAACTTTATGAAACTGTTGTTTGCGGTAGTGCTGCTGTTTTGTAATACTGTATTTGCACAGGATACAACAGGTGTTTCATCATTGGAAAGCAACGTTCCGGTTTCTTATGCTACTGCCGGCATTGGCTACAGCAGTAATATTGTTTTTGCCGGAAGAAAAGACAGTTTGCCGGTTCCCTACGTGAGCCCTGCAATAGCGTATTATCACAAAACAGGATTCTACGCAGCAGGTTCTTTTTCGTATCTAACTTCTGCAGGTGAAAACAGGATTGACCTGTTTACTGTATCGGCAGGATATGTTTATGAAAAAAAGAATTTTACTGCATCTGTAAGCGCAACAAAGTATTTTTTCAGCAGTAAAAGCAATAATATACAGTCGCAGATAAACGGCTATGCTACTGCTTATGTGGGATATAATTTTAAAAAAATCTTTATGGTTTATACCGATGCTTCTGTAACATTTGCCAGCAATCCCGATTTATTTCTGGGCACAGAAATAAGCCATCGTTTTTATACATTCAAGGATGCTGTGATGATAACACCATCAGCGTATATTAACTTTGGAACACAGCATTACTATACAGAGTACTACAGTTATCATACGTATGGTTCCGGAGGCTCAGGAAGGGGTTCTGGCAATGGTAGCGGATCATCGTCGTCACAAACAACAACTGTTTCATCGGCAGCGTCTGCAAAATTTAAACTGCTTAATTATGAACTGAGTTTACCGGTTTCGTATTCATACAAAAACTTTAAATTATCTGCAACACCGGTATATTCCATTCCGGTTAGCCCTTCATCTATAACAATAAACGGCATTACCACCAACGAATCCATCAGCAACACTTTTTACTGGATGGCGGGGATTGAATATACTTTCTAAATGCACTCTGCAATAAAGAAACAAAGTTGGCTTATTATAAAAAATCAAAGGCTGTTACTGCACAAATTGTTTCAGGAAAATATCAAAAGAGGGAAGGTCTTTCTTTTCATAAATTTCTACAAACTGGCTGAACTGGTAATAACCGTAGGCATAAGGGTTGCTGCTCAGTTTGCCGTAATTACTGTTGAAATAAACAATCTTATCCTCACCGGCAGGAACCGGATTGGGCAACTGTGAAACCATCTTTTTGGCAAAATGGTAACAGGCTTCAAGTTCTGCTGTACGGCCTTTTTCACGCCAGTAAATAATCGCAAGCGTATTGGCAAAATATTCGCTCATGTATAAACCTTGCGACTTGTGTTGATGTGTATGCACAACATAATTCCATTCAATTGCATGCGAAAGTTCATGTGGAAGGTAAAAGCCGTTAAAAAACAACCCGAACATTCGCAGCCCATCGGCTTCATTGCCGCCGTTAAGTGAAATAAAAAACTGTTTTTGCTCAGGTATTACCTGCTGCCAGATGGGGAGATTGGCTGTTTGAAGCGAATCGTCCCAGTAAATAAGGTAAGGCGTGGTGTTGAGGATGGTTAAGGGCTTTATGTGCAGCGATGTATCAGCCTGTTGGGCAAGCTGCATAAAATCGGCAGTAATTGCCCTGCCATCGTTTACCAATTGTACCGAATCGGTATAAACTTTAAAAAAGGGAACCTGACTGAAGAGGAAACCGGGCAGCAGCATCGCCGCCAAAAGCAGTGCTTTCATGTAGATGTAGTTATTGTTTGCACAAGAATAATCAAAAACCTACACAAACGGGCATGCATACCTGTTTTTTTGTGCTGACAACTGAACCCGGGCAAATTGTTGAATCTACGCATCCGGAATTTCCGGTTCAACCAGCTTTGCGAGTTTTTCAAGCGACTCCTGCCAGCCGAGGTAGCACAGATCGACTGGGATTACAGAAGGAATATCCTGCTGAAAAATGGTTATTTCGGTGCCTGCTGAAACTTTTTTCAGTTCAATAGTTGTGGTCATTTCACCGGGCAGGGCAGGATCATCAAACCTGTCGGAGTATTTTAATAATTCATTGGGTTTTACTTCCAGATAGATTCCGCCAAATGAGTGACCGTTGCCGGTTGAAAAATTACGGAATGACATTCTGAACATTCCACCTTCTGTTACATTCATTTCGTGTACAGTACACAAAAAACCATGTGGCGGTAACCAGTATGCAATAGCATCGGCTTCAGTAAATGCACGGTAAATTTTTTCCGGTGAAGTTTTGAGTACCCTGTGTAACGATACGTTGTTGCCCGTCATAAAAACGAATTTTGGCTATGAATTGTTGAGGGATAAGAATACAAAAAAACGAACAAACATAAAAATTACCGGGCCAATGTTTTCCATGGCAGCTTACTCCACGTACGTCAATATCTGCTGTACCCGGCCAATCTGACCGTCATCCAACCTTACTTTAATTCCACGGTGATGTTTCGGGGCACTGGTGAGCAGATCTTTTACAATACCTCTTGTAAGTATTCCGCTTCGCTGATCTTTTTTCAGCACAATCAAAACCTCCATGCCGGGTTTTATATCTGCTCTGATGGTTCCGTCCATTTGGTTTGGTTAAATATTAAGCGCAAAAGTAGGAGGACTTGTTCTTTGCAGAAAACTTTTTAAACCACAGAGGCGCAAAGAAGAGCAAGGAGATACACGAAGAACAAACCAATCGTTTAAATTTTGAAGCTTGATTACTGGTTTTTGCCGGAAAGACAGGAAGACGGAATGTGTTTTCTGTTCACCCAACGGATGACTGCACAACATGATTTGCCACAAAAGCACAGAATATTCAGATTTTTTTTCTTTTGCTGGCAGGTGTTCTGCAAGAGCACCTGATGCTATGTTAATATATCCCGATTGTATCGGTATTTGAAATGCTAAAGCTGAATACACTTCATTGCAGAAAAAAGTGCGCTGTATTAAATAAATTTTCTAATGCAATGGGTGCTTGTTTTAATGGCATCCTTCGTATATAAAAGCAGGCTACTCCCACTCAAAGGCGTGGATAAAGCCATCACCAAACCCGGGAGCAACAGTAAACCTTGTATTGTTTCCGTTTTGCTTATGCTCAATACATACGGTTATAACTAAGTAGAAAAAGAAAGGACACACTTTAATACGCTGCCCTGTAATTGCAAGGCTCAGGCAAACTGGCAATTTTTATGTAACGAAATAATTTATTTTAGCCCCTGATTAAATTTGACTATTCCCTGAATCATCTTTTCAAACTAATGCAGCGCCTGAATAACAAACACGTTTCCAGTACTGCATACAAAAAGCTATTATAAATGAAGAATAAAATAAGTTCGGCAGTCTTGTTGTTTTTCATATTTACCGGCCAGTTGTACGCACAGGAATTCTGCAAAGAATTATTTGTACGCTCTGCCAGGCAGGCTGATTCAAATAAGATAATCGCAGCACACAATACTACGCTGGAAATAATTGAATGCCTGAAAAAAACGAACGGAGAATTTTATAAAAACTCAGATGCCGGAAAAATTTTCTACATCGGGAAATTCAGTGATAAAAAAGCAATTGTTCAGTTGAATACAAAAAAATATGCAGTTGTAAACGATCAACTCCGTATTGTTCAGGAACTTCCTTATGAACGTATTTTAAGTTTTGTTGATGACCGGGCTATAGTTGTAACAAAAGAACGCTTTTGCGGAATCATTGACAGAACCGGTAAAGAAATTGTGCCTGCAGCCTATAAATATATGGGGAATATCATTGAAGGCATGGTTTGGGTACATTTAGCTTACAATGATAGAGGATACTTTAACCTTCAGGGACAATTACAACCTTTTCGGTTTAACGGCTTGCTGGGAAATTTTAATAAAGGACTTGCAGTTGTAACCCATAATCAAAAAAAAGGGATCATCAACAAAAAGGGAGAGTGGGTAATTCCTGCAGAATACGATGAAATTGGTACCGAAAGCGAAGAAATATTTATTGTAAAAAAAGGCAGCAGATTTGGAGCTTTTGACAGGAACGGAAAACTGTTGATTCCGGTACAATATGAGGATGCATCATTTCATTTTAAACAAGGTCTTTGGGCTGTAAAAAAGAATGGCAGCTATGGCTATATTGATAAAACAGGTAAAACAGTGATTCCTTTTGTTTATCAAAGTGCAACTTCTTTTTACGCCGACCGTGCAAAAGTGCAAAAGAATTACAGGTATGGTTTCATAAATGTAAAAGGCGAGGTGGTTGTTCCTCTTGAATACGATCAGATTGAAAGTTTGTGGAACGAATTTTTTAAAACGGGTCTTGAAACAGCATCCAAAAACGGCAAACACGGGTTGATTGATAAAATGGGTAAACCTATAACCGGGTTTATTTACGATTACATTGTATTAAAAGGTGGTATTTGGGTTGTATCAAACAATGGGCTCAAAGGAGCAACTGACCTGAGTGGCCGAAAAATTATTGAAACTGCGTATAAAGATATTGGTGAAATGAATGAAGGTTTTTGCCTGGTAATAAACAATAATAATAAAATGGACTATTTTGATATAAAAGGCAAACCTCTTACAAATTTCAGATACGATATTGCACCGTTGGCCGCTATGCCTGACCCTTTCAGGAACGGCAGAGGTATAATATCGGTTTATGATACAGAAAACAGGATACCCCTCTATGGATATATTGATGCTACAGGCAAGGAAGTGATCCCGGCAAGATTTACTTATGTACGCTCGTTTTCTGATGGTTTTGCGGATGTGAATGCAGGGTCAAATTATTCTTTTACAATAGATATGTCAGGCAACTGCGTTGACCGTTGTGAAAATGATAACCAGTGACAACATAAAACCAGAAAACATGTGATGTTTTTCCTATAGTAAGCTTGCTTTAATCTTGAATTTTATATCCGCCTTTATATCAACACTTTGGGTTAATGTTTCTTTTGTTACAACCTGTGTACGCAACTTATAATGATCCGATTTTACGTATTGCAGCAAATTTGTCTGTGCAGGGTTTAATGTTATTGTTTGAGATGCAGATGAAATATTTTCCAATGCAGCAAGTTCTGTTTCATCACTTCCGTCAGTTGAAATATAAATATGAATACTTTTCAGAAAACTGAATGTTTTTGTTGACGGACTGGTAATGGTTAGATTTAACGTTTGCAACGTTACTTCCCTGATAAGATTATTAGCAGTATGATTATTTTGAAATTCCTGCGATGAATTAGTAGTAACATCGGGTGTTGCTATTTCAAATGGTAAACTTACAGGCGAAGTGCTTTCTACTCTGAAATTGGTTTGGTTGGAAAGTACAAAGCTGATTCCATTTTTTTTGCAGCCTGTAATTGCAAACATTGTAAACCCAAAAAAAACAACAATATATGTTTTCATACGAATTAAATTTTCATAACAAAAATATGGAAATATGATCTGGGTTTAACAGGGGTTAGCATTCACAATAAAACCACTTCACTTTAAGCTAAAATTGAAAAAAAGTACAAACGGCCTCTGTTAAAATGAACAATATAAAAGAATTTGCTGCCCGGATGTTTCATTGAACAGTATCTTTAAAATAAAATTGTTTTTATATATTGCATGCAAATCAGTATCCATGACCCGGTTAATAATGTTAAGCATTACCTGTTTTTTTATTCTTGCATCAACACACTCTCAAAACAAAATAGTTTTTACTTCCATCAGGCCACAGCTTGAAAAGGTTATTAATGATTATCCCAACCAGTTTTCGCTCATTAAAGGCGAAAAGAATGAAAGCGAACCCAATACTATCGAATACAAATCGAAAGTAGAAATCAAAAATGCTGCAGAAACCAGGGTAATAGGTTATGTATCAAAATCAAAAATTCATTGGGTATGGGAATCAAAACTATTTGTAACAGAAGATATTGATGTTTTGAAAAAACAATACAAAGCCTTCTATAACGATATAGCCGGCAAGTCTTTACTAAGCAAAGGCAACATCAATAGTATAAGAGCAACTGGTCCTTATGATGCACCATCGGAAGACCTTCGCTTATGGACCAATCAGTTCAGAATGAATGATGCCACTGGTGAATTCAGCAATATGGTAATTGATCTTGTAGCAGAATATATCGGGTTTGAATGGAATGTGTTCGTTCGTATTTATGATAAAGAAAAAGATGAAGAAGTAAAGCCATCGAAAGATAAAAACGATAAGTACAGGTATTAACCTCCGGCATTAAATTAATTAGAAACGGCTTAGTAGTTTAAGCCGTTTCTAATTAAGTACAGAAAATCCGTTTGTTTTATTTAAGTGGTTTCTTCTTAATCATTCCTCCTTTTGTATCTTTTACACGATGCATGACCACAAATGCACCCGGTTCAATTTTTTCAATTTCAGTATTGAGTTTGTTCATCTCTAACCTGGTAATTACTGTATAAAGAATATCTACCTCTTTTGTTTCACCACGTTTGCCAAATCCACGTTTTCCGCTGAATACAGTTACACCACGCCCCATCACTTTCACAATCATTTCACGCATTTCGTCGCTCCTTACTGATACTATGGTTACTGCAATATATTCATCAATACCTTCAATTAAAAAGTCGAGTGTTTTTGATGCAGCGAGATAAGTGATGATCGAGTAAAGTGCAATTTCGATTGATAAAAAATAAGCAGCAGTAAGGAAGATCACTGCATTGATGAGTATAATAATATCACCAATGGTTGTACCCAGCTTACGGCTTAAATAAATAGCCAGCACTTCAGTACCATCAATTACTGCACCACCACGGATTACCAAACCAATTCCTGCACCGAGAAAAAAACCTCCAAATACTGCAACAAGTAAATTATCCTGCGTTACATCGGGAAAACTGATAAACGCAACAGATGCCGCAAGCCCTGCAATGGAAAAAACTGTTTTTATTGCAAACTGCTTGCCTATGATTTTAAATGCCAGCAGTATAAATGGAATATTTAGTAAAATAATGAGCAGGTAAAGCGGCACTTTGGCAACAAAAGAAATTAACAACGAAATACCGGTTACACCACCATCAATAAAATGATTGGTAAACAAAAATCCTTTAAGCCCGAATGTGGCAGATAAAATTCCAAGTACAATCAGAACAAAATCTTTCAGCAATCTGCGTACTGTTACTTTCAGGTTACGATAATGCTTAGCGAGAATATAATCCGAAGCCCGGGCACTTTCCTGTACTTGTTTTCGTATAACACGTTGCCACAAGGGCATGTTTTCTTTTGTAGTAGTTCTGTTCATTCTGTTGCGATTAGTATTAATTGTTTCATTTTCTATCTGGCTTTTTATAGCAGTAAAATCATGAAAGGTTAGCGGTTAACAACGTCCTTTAAAAACAGCTTTATAACTTATTCGTTGCCGATACAAGTAAGTGATAAATAATCAGCCCATTTTCTTGCCCCAAGAACCTCATCACTTAACGAACCGGGACTTGAATTTTTATCATAAAACACAAGCGTCGTATCTGACGCATCTTTACTGTTGAACTTCAGTAACATCTCTACTTTACCTGGCATATCCGATCCGTTTTGTTTTGAATCTTCTGTATAAATCTGAACCGTACTCTGCTTTAATCCTTTCAGGGAAACAGAACTCAAGTTGGTTGTGCTGTTGTTTACATGCACAAAAAAGAGTTTCTTTTGTTTCTCATCCAAACCTATTGCCGACTGAAGAAACATCTGCTTTTTTTTGATGACAGTTCCTTCCTTATGAGCTGCATCTTTTAACAAATGAAAAAATTTTTTTTCGTGCTTGCTGTGCTTAAGATGATGATAATAAAAAGGGAGTACAACTACAAGTATAATAAGTATAGCCGTTATGGCTGTTTGCATATCCATTTAAAAAGTTTTAAGTATAAAAGTTGTGACCTATTATTCAAAAGGTCAATTAACAAACCGTCAGTTAATACTTATATTACCAGAAATAATGAAATGGAAACAACAGTGTTGTTTTCTGAAATGAAACACATAGATGCTGAGCAACAGAAAGATAACCGTAGTGATGGTAGCCGGTTTCTGTTGATGTTTTACCTGTTTCGTAAAAAACAGGAACATTTGTTTTTGCTGTAGTTGTTTTTTCGGCTGATGAAACAACAAGTCTTGTGTTGGGTGTAAAATAGAAATCACTTTCAGCAGATGAAGAAAGCTGCTCTTTTTGTGAGGTGTTTGAAAACTGATCTTGTACAGCAGCAGGAAAACTGTTGACACTCAATGCAAATGAGTACAACAATGCAATTGCAGCAAAACCTGTAACTGTAAGCCATTTTTTCACGCTGCAAAGGTAACTTTTTCAGGCCGCCTTTCCTAAGCAGATTTGTTATAGAAATGTAATAACACAGTAGAGAAAACCAACAAAATAACCTGCGTTTAAACCACCTCCCCTTGTCGTTCAATAATAAACATAATCATATCTTCTAACTGTACTCCTGCCCTTTGCATGGCATCATTAATTTCATCACGGTTAACATTGGCCGCAAAACTTTTTTCCTTCAAACGTTTCTTTACTCCTTTCAATTCCATGCCAGCATAACCTTCGGGCCGCATTAATGAATACGCATGTATAAGTCCGCTCAGTTCATCAAATGCATACAGCATTTTATCCATGTTGGTAACAGGCTCCACACCAAAATGATTGGGACCATGACTGGCAATAGCCCTGATGATTTCTGCATCAATATTTCTTACTTCGAGTTCTTCAATAATTTTCCGGCAATGCAGTTCAGGCCATTGATCCCAATCGGCATCGTGTAATAATCCCGCCATTTCCCAACGCCACTGATCAGCTTCATCCAGCAATTCTTTTTCTTTCGCCCAGCATTTCATTAAATGCGCAACCTGCTTCATGTGCAGTTGCAGCCGTTCGTTTTTTATCCAATCGTTAAATAACTGCATGGCCTCTTCTCTTGCTAACACATTGCCTTTATTGGCAGCATTTCCAAATTCTGTGCGGTTTAATTTCAATGACATGATTCTGATTTTTATTTCCGGTATTAAATATAATCAACAATCAATTTCATTTTTTAATGACATGACATATCATTGATTCCTCTCTATTCCGCTTCCAGGCAAATTCTGGTTTTTTTATGATATAAATCAGGTCAATTGTCATGATACAATCATGTTTTCACTTGAAATTGTTCTGGATATTTGGCCGCACTAAACTCAAAAACTTGCCAGATGAAAGAGTTCCAAATTGTTGTGCTTGCCAAGCAAGTGCCCGATACAAGAAACATTGGTAAAGATGCCATGAAAGCCGATGGCACAGTTAACAGGGCCGTACTTCCCGCCATTTTTAATCCTGAAGATTTACACGCACTTGAGCAGGCATTACGCATCAAGGATCAGTTTCCCGGTTCAACCATTACGTTGCTTACAATGGGCCCTCCCCGTGCTGTGGAAATTCTGAAAGAAGGTTTTTACCGTGGTGCTGATGACGGCATTTTGCTTACCGACAGGGCTTTTGCGGGTTCTGATACATTAGCAACATCATACGCTCTTTCCTGCGCAATCCGCAAAATCAAAAATGTAGATCTGATTGTTTGTGGAAGGCAGGCAATTGATGGAGATACTGCACAGGTTGGCCCACAAGTAGCGGAAAAACTGGGCATACCTCAGATTACTTATGCCGAAGAAATTGTATCGATTACCAATGATAAAATACAGGTAAAACGCAGATTGGAAAGAGGGATTGAAACAGTTGAAAGTGCATTTCCTGTTTTGATTACAGTTAACAGCTCTGCTCCACATTGCCGCCCGAGAAATGCAAAGCGTTTGATGAAATACAAACATTCATCAACTACCAGCAACCGGCAGGAAAGCAATGAAGATTACCTGGCAACAGCAGTAACAAAAGCATACCTCACTATTAAAGAATGGAGTGTGAATAATATTGATGCCGAACCCGAAGAACTTGGATTGGGCGGTTCTCCAACCAAAGTAAAAAAGGTTGACAATATTGCTTTCCAGTCAAAAGAATCGAGAACGCTGGATGATTTTGATGAAGATATTGACGGATTGATGAAAGAACTGATTGAAGCGCACATCATTGGTTAAAAATCTGAACTCTCAAAACAAATTTCATGAACAATATTATCGTTTATTGCGAACTTGATGAAGGCAAAATTGCTGATGTAAGTTTCGAACTTTTAACCAAAGGCCGCAGCCTTGCCACACAGCTCAACTGTAAACTGGAAGCATTGCTCATTGGCGATAACCTTCAGGGACTGGAAAAAGAAATTTTTCCCTATGGTGTTGATACCATTTATATGGCCGATGATAAACGGCTTTCACCTTATTCAACATTACCGCATACTTCAATCGTAGTGAATCTTTTCAGAGAACAAAAACCACAAATTGCATTAATGGGTGCAACAACCATTGGGCGTGATCTTGGCCCAAGGGTTTCTTCGGCTCTGAAAAGTGGTCTTACTGCCGATTGTACTGAACTGGAAATAGGCGATCACGAAGACAAAAAACAAAACAAGGTTTATAAGGACTTACTGTACCAGATACGACCTGCATTTGGCGGTAATATCATTGCAACGATCATAAACCCCGATTGCCGTCCGCAAATGGCAACAGTACGTGAAGGCGTAATGAAAAAAGCAATTGCCGATCCCGATTACAAAGGCGAAATTGTACAGCTTGATATAGAAAAATATGTGGACGACACAGATTTTGTAGTAAAGATTATTGAACGTCACATTGAAAAAACGAAAGTGAACATTAAAAATTCTCCTGTAATTATTTCAGGTGGTTTTGGTGTTGGCTCGGCTGAAAATTTCAAGCTGCTGCATAAACTGGCAGCATTACTTGGTGGTGAAGTAGGTGCTTCCCGTGCTGCTGTTGATGCAGGTTTTGCAGAACACGAACGCCAGGTTGGACAAACAGGAATCACTGTTCGTCCCAAACTTTACATTGCATGTGGCATTTCAGGGCAAATCCAACACCTGGCAGGTATGCTGGAATCAAGCATCATCATTTCAATTAACCAGGATCCGAACGCACCCATCAACAAAATAGCCAATTATGTGATTACAGGAAGAGTGGAGAATGTAATTCCTAAAATGATCAAGTATTATAAAGAGCATACAAAATAATTCGAACAACCTAATTCAGCTTTTATGGCAAATTTTTTTACTGATAACCCCGATCTTCAGTTTCATCTTTCGCATCCACTGATGCAGAAAATTGTTGCACTAAAGGAAAATAACTTTAAAGACAAAGATGTATTTGACTATGCTCCCAACGATTTTGAAGATGCAATGGACAGCTACACACAGGTACTTGAAGTGGTTGGTGAAATTTGTGGTGATATTGTTGCACCAAATGCCGAGTCGGTAGATCATGAAGGACCAACTCTTGAAAACGGGAGAGTGGTTTATGCAAAAGGCACACAGGAAAATATTGATGCTATTAAACAGGCCGGATTGATGGGCATTACACTTCCCCGTGAGTTTGGCGGTTTAAATTTTCCCATTGTTCCGTATATCATGGCTGCTGATATTGTATCCCGTGCTGATGCTGGTTTTGTAAATATCTGGGGGTTACAGGACTGTGCTGAAACAATCAATGAATTTGGTTCGTATGAGCAGCGTGAAAAATATCTTTCCCGTGTTTCAAAAGGCGACACTATGGCAATGGCGCTTACTGAACCCGATGCCGGTTCTGATCTGCAGGCGGTAATGCTCAAGGCACATTTCGATGAAGAAAAAAATACATGGCTGCTCAATGGTGTAAAGCGTTTTATCACAAATGGTGATGGCGATATTTC
Source organism: Chitinophagaceae bacterium UBA1953 (assembly GCA_002336115.1). Classification (GTDB taxonomy): domain Bacteria; phylum Bacteroidota; class Bacteroidia; order Chitinophagales; family Chitinophagaceae; genus Lacibacter. Next base: position 262,241 of record DDEN01000061.1, on the reverse strand, counting down.
GCTGGTACTTGCACGTACTGAAGAAAAAACACAGGATGGCCGTGGACTTTCCATGTTTATTCACGACAAACAAAGTGGAGGTATAACAGTAAGAAGAATTGAAAATAAATTAGGTATTAAAGGTTCTCCAACTTGTGAACTGGTGTATAAAGATGCTCCTGCTGAACTGTGCGGGCAACGCAAGTTTGGTTTAATTAAATATGTAATGTCGCTCATGAATGGCGCAAGGCTTGGTATCGTTGCACAATCAGTGGGTATCAGCGAAGCTGCATACCGTGAAGCGTTAACCTATGCCCAAAAAAGAATACAGTTTGGAAAACCTATTATCAAGTTCCCTCCTGTATATGAAATGCTGGCGGTGATGCATGCAAAACTTTCAGCATCACGTTCGCTGTTGTATGAAACTGCACGCTTTGTTGATATTTACAAAACGTATAATCATATTTCTACCGAAAGAGATTTAACAAAAGAAGAAAAAGAAGAACAGAAAAAATACCAGAAGCTGGCTGATGCGTTTACTCCGCTGGCAAAAGGAATTACGTCTGAGTTCTGTAATGAAATTGCATACGATTCTTTACAGATACATGGTGGTTCAGGATTTATGAAAGATTATCCTATTGAACGCATTTACCGTGATGCACGTATTACCACTATTTACGAAGGAACAACACAGCTGCAGGTTGTTGCAGCTATTAAAGGTGTTACCACCGGTGCCTATCTTGCACAGATGCAGGAATATGAAAAAGCATCCATTAAACCTGAGACAGAATCGTACAGGTCGCAATTGATTTCAATGGCATTTGAATATGAAGATGCTGAAGCAAGAGTAACTGTTCATAACAATCCTGAGTTTATTGAGTTTCATGCTCGCCGTTTGGTTGAAATGGCCGGTAACATTATTATGGGCTACCTGTTGCTGAACGATATGCAGCGTGATCATGATTACTGGAAAACCCTGGAAGTATTCCTGCGTTATGCCCGTGCAAAAAATCATGCACATGCAGCATTCCTCAGTCATTCATCAGTGAATGATATGGGAAAATATAAGCAGGCGTAATAAAGAAGATTGTTTTGTTAGTTGATTGGTCAGGCGACCAACAACTGCACTAGAATAAAACTACCACGAATGATATGCAGGGTTGACAACCTTTGGAAGGTTGTCAACCCTTTTTATTACAAACTGCTGTTGTCAATTCCCTGTTATTGTTATATTATCAATGCACATGAGTTACAATGAGTACACTGTTTACTGCGCAAGGGATAATGCTTTATGCGGAAGTTGAAACATTACATAACGACAACGAAACGGCTATTGACGCACTTGAAATTCCCTTTGACAGACTTGAATTTGGTTATCACAAGGTCAAATCGATGATTTTTGGTTTGAAATGGGGTGTTTTATGTTATTGTGGCAGAAATCAACTAATCCCCTGCCGTTGTTGGGCTTCCAGCTAACAAAACATATTGTCTGCCGTTGTTGTGCTTCCAGCCAACAACACTTGTACTGCTGCCATTTGATTCTCAAAAATTGTTTTCTATCTTTCCGTGCAACTATGATTAAAACTGAACATCATCCGCAATTTTTTACTGCCACCATTTTAGAATGGAAACATTTGCTCGCAAACGATCTTTACAAACAAATTATACTCAACAGTCTTTTGTTTTTAGTAAACGATAAGCGTGTTGTTGTAAATGGTTTTGTTATTATGAGCAATCATATACATTTAATATGGCAAGCTATGAATGGATTTACACCCAAACAGTTGCAACATAGTCTGCTTTCTTTTTCTGCCAATAAAATAACACAGGATCTGCAATTGAATAACCTGGAACTTTTGCAGGAACTCCGGGTGAATGCAAAAGACAGGCAATACCAGGTTTGGGAAAGAAATGCATTAAGCGTTGATCTTTTCTCGGAAGAAGTTTATTTACAAAAACTGAATTATATCCATAACAACCCGGTTACAGCAGGTTTGTGTGATGTACCGGGGAATTATAAATATTCGTCTGCTGCTTTTTATGAAACGCTTGTTGATGAATTTGGATTTCTTACGCATTGGAGAGGATAATGTTGGGCATGTGTCGTTGGCTGGAAGCACAACGACGGCGTGTTTTATTCGGCAAATTGAATACGATTAAAAAGGATTTCAACAAAGGCAAGAAAAAAATTACCTTTGTGAAAGATTGAAGGAGAAGTGTGGCTTTGGACACCACACCGGATTCTCAGACTTTACCATTATAAGTTTTGGACACTTATAATTCCCAAGCTAAGACTGATTATCCGCTCCTTTCAATGCTTTCTTTATTTTGTTAAGAATTGCCTCAACAATTAACAAATCATCCTCTTCTTCAATTTTTATTTTATTGTTTAATCTTGGACCATAAATATGAATAGTAAAACCATTATCCATATCATTCAATTCAATATCCGAATTAATTGAGCCCACTTTCTTGACCTCGGCTTGAATATATTTTTCTACAGGCTCTTGCACAGAGACCTCCTTTCTTTGGATTGGTTCGTTTTCCTCAGAAATGATCACATTATTTGAATCAATAAGGCCAAAATCTTTCAAGCCATCAACAAAATACCCAGAAACTCTGCCAGCTACATTCTCGTCAACGCCAAACTCTCTTATCATTATCTTCTCCAATAAATTTATCGGAAGTTCTCGTCCAATAAATCGTTGGTATATGTCGTAAAAAACTTGAGGAGACAAAAAGGCTTTGCGTAATAAAGAGTTTTTCTCCCCTTCAGTATATGAGTGCTTAATTAATTTAAAAACTTCTGTTACTGTTATTGTGCCTTTCGCAGCTTCAATTAGCCCATACTTTTGTGCGGAGGAAATAATTGTCATAAAACCACCACTTACTTTCTTATTAAGCTTTTGAGCACATGTCTCAATATTACAAATACCACCCAGTGAATCAGCCGCTTCCGCAACTTCAAGTGACTTTTGAAACGACGCTAATGGATAGTTGAGAATTTTAGGCATATTTCAATTATTTATAGCAAAGATAGCAAGAATTCTTAAAACAAATAAATTATTTTCCTTAATTTTTACTTTTTATTACCCAATAAACTGTATATTATTGATTTTAAGTATTTTATGTTAAAAAATATTAAGTTATTAAATAGTTTATTAAATTATTTTATTACTACTTTTCTGATGTAACACTGCAAGCCATAGCCTTTATTTCATGCTTTATTCTATAAATCTGTTTTTATTGGGCAGAATTTCTTAAGCAAAAGTTTTCTATCTCCTTTAATCTAATTTTAATCGAATTACTTTTATTTACTTTTTTGACCCTTAATTAAATCGCATAAGATTAATTAGCCCAATTCACATATAATGAGAAGTTTAAAAGGTCATCTATAAAAAGAAAAAACTTAAAAGCCCGTCTGAAGTGAAATCTCAGACGGGCTTTTAAGTTGTGCCTCTGTGGCAAAAAAAATCAGCAAATCCTCGGCAATTGTTCACCAGTTAAATAGTTAACCACCCTTCTTCCCCCAATACCGCTTTTCATAATTACTTTTCCGGGATGATCTTCTGTTACTTCACCAATAATACAGGCATCGGAAAAACCTTTTTCCAATTTCAGCATCGCCACCACATCATCTGCAAATATGTGATTCACCACAGCAATAAACTGTCCTTCATTGGCAACATATAATGGATCAAGTCCCAGCATTTCACAGGCACCTTCCACCTGCTCATCAACAGGAATTGTTTTCTGATCAAGTTCGTAACCAAGCTTTGTTAATCCCGCCACTTCATTTAATACCGAAGCCACACCACCTCTTGTGGGGTCACGCATAAAGTGAATATTCTTTCCAAATTTTTCAAACAGCTTTTGTGTAATGTCTTTGAGATTACGTGTATCACTTTCAATGGTGGTTTCAAACTCAAGACCCTTACGCATGCTCATAATGGTGATGCCGTGTGCAGCAATGGGCCCGCTGAGAATAATTTTATCGCCGGGTTTAATGCGTGCATGATGAATCTCCGCTTTGTGATGAATTGTACCAACACCGGTTGTATTGATAAAAATTTTATCGCCCTTTCCTTTCTCCACCACTTTTGTATCGCCGGTAACAATCTGCACTCCTGCTTTATCGGCCGCATCTTTTATACTCACTAATATTTCCCAAAACTCAGTAATGGGCAATCCTTCTTCCAGTATAAACGCAAGCGTTAAATATTTTGCTGATGCTCCGCACATAGCTAAATCATTCACCGTTCCGTTTACTGCAAGATCACCAATATTACCGCCGGGAAAAAACACAGGCGATATCACATAACTGTCGGTACTGATGGCAATATGTCCTTTAATATCAAGGAAAGCGCCATCATGTTGCTGATCAAGTTTATCATTCTTTAAAATATCAAATACGCCGCTTTGTAATAATCGTTGTGTAAGCAGGCCGCCACTTCCATGACCGAGTGTAATAATATCAAAATCAAATTTGGGGAGAGGGCATTGCAATTCCATTTTCTTATTTCTGTTATACCACAAGGTAAAAAGCAAATAACAAAAGGAAAAAACTTTTTCGTTGATTACTGAATCTTCATCCCAAACTTCTGCACCTGATCTTTAATAATTCGTTCAATTTCACTTTCAAGTGTAGCTGTTGCAGGTGTATTGTTCTTCTGTTCTTTAATATACTGTTCTCTTTTCTGACCCAGTGTAATAATCTGCGACTGTATTGAAGCCCGTTGTTTTTGTTTTTCCTTCACAATAATTTTCAACTCATCTTTGGTTTTGTTTTTTAAACTGTCGGGCAATGTTTTGAAATCAATCTTGTCAAACACTACTTCTCCTTCTTTTGCTTTGTCCACCAAATCCCATCCTGCATTATTATATACTGAAGAATTGCTTTTAACTTCTGCCCTTTTAATGCCGGCCTTTTTGCTCATTGTTGTATTTGCCTGATCCATTTTTTTCTGCTTGGAATAATATTGCTGCCCTTGTGTGCCATAAACGATATAAGTATGGTTCAGATCTTCATTGAGCCTGTAAATAATGGTATCGTAAGGCGTAGGTATGTCATCAATCTTTGCATCCTGATTAATGTTTGAGTATGTTCCATTGCCACACTCTGCCTGTAGGTTCCAGTATTCCCGAATGCCCTGTAACCTATCGCCACAATAAATGGTATTTACAATTACACCTTTACTTTTTGCTGCATCACATGCTTTGGTATAAGAAACAGTTCCCTGTCTGAAACTTTCGTTGCCTGCAATAAAAATCACTTTGTAAGAATTGGGATTATGATCCCATTTCAATTCATTAATAGAACGGTAAATAACATGACCGCAATATTCATCGCCTCCATTAGTGGTTAGTGCAAACAGATTTTCAGACAATGAATCAAGATCGGTTATAAAATTATTGATTTGTTTAATGTAGCCGCTTTCTCTTTCATTACGTGGAGTACCATATTCATAGAGGGCTATTTCAATAACAGGATTTTTTTTGTTTTCACACTGCACCCTGCCTAAGGTATTTACCATTGTCCATAGTTGTGCTTTTGCCTGGTCAATCAGCCCGTCCATACTGTTACTTACATCCAGCAAAATGGCTACCTGAATTTTTTGATTTTGTTCCTCTTTGGGTTGTTCCTGAAGTTGAGGCCGGCTGCCCGTTGTATGAAAAAAGAGTGCAAATGAAATGGCAACAACAGTAATGAGTTGTGAAAATGCTTGCATAAAATTAGTTTAATGCAATGATGCAGCCGCCCAAATTATTTCACAACATGACATTTTGTTTTGGGAATGTTTTAACAGTCTTTACAAATACTGAAAACGGGTTTAGAAAAAGAAACTGAAACTGAGCCTTGCAAAGAATGGCGTTCCGGGAGTAAAATGAATTTCTGAAACAGAAACCGGTTCATTCTGCAACCTGCTTTCTGTATCAAACTGTGTTTCTTTCCAGCGAACATTGAATATATTCTGAACAGATATTCCTGTTTCCCAGTTTTTGCCGCTATAATTTACCGCTGCATCTGTTATAAAATATCCTTTGGCAACTACACTGTTATCTTCATTTGCAGGTCGGTTGGCCATCCACCTATAACGCAGGCTTCCGTTAAGCCCTTTTTCTTTGCGGTAAAGAAATCCGCCTGTGCTGCTGAAACGTGGTGCAAGCGGTATATAACTTTCTGATTTTTTCACATGTAATGCACGGGGATTGCACAAACTGAAATCTGCATCAGCAAAAAAGTTTTTCATCAGCTCGTAACGAACAGATAAATCCCAGCCATATCTTCTTGTTTGCCCACCCAACTCAACAACGCCTTCATCACCCACATAAACAAACTCCTGTTTCATGCGCAAATGCCACAATGCAGTTTGTACAATAGTTTTTTTACCAATCTTTAAAATGCCCCCAATGTCGCTTCCCCAGGCTGGCGTTACAACTTCACGCCCGTTTTGTAATACTGCTGCCCTTGTATCATTACTGTGAAAACCCCTTCCGTTATACCAGTACAATTGTATTTTATCATTTATCCTGTAATTAAAATTTAATTTGGGGCTTACAATTCCTGAATAGGAATATAATATTTCTGATGAAAGTTTATTGTCGTACTCATTGGCAAAATGATCTACTCTTGCACCGGCAGTAATGTCCAGTTTTTTATTGAGTATAATTTTTTCCTGTGCATAAATACCGCCATTCAGTTCTCTGATGTTGCCAAGCATTAATGCTGCGGTTGTAGTACTTCTATTTTTTGTACGTGAAAGTTCAATGTTGTCTATTGCATCAAAACGAATTTGCACACCTGTAGTAAACTGCGCAGTTTTATTAAACAGTTTGTGTTCCTGTTGATATGTACTGTTATAGCCGAAGATATTTCTTGCTTCTTTCTGTCTTATCTGATCGCCGTTAACCGGGTCTTCTTTAAAGAATGTAAAATTTGAATACAGTTCAAACTGGTAACGGGAATAAAAAAGCTGGTTACGCAATGTGCCTCCATTGCTGAAATTGTGCATTATCTCAACACTTGCATTGTAACGGCTTGTTTTCCCGCCCTCGTTATTATCAATAGCACCATAAAAACCAATTGTTCCGTCAGCTACTGCACGGTCGGGAATCTGGCCACTTGCATTCCATTGGCTGCTTAATGCACTGAGCAAAATTGTTGTGCTGGATTTTTTCCCTGTTTGACCATGATACTTCAACATGCCGTTAAAGCGTTTGAAATGCTGCGGGTTTTCAAAATATCCGTTGGTAAAAGAAGCTTCGCCTGCAAAATATAAACTTTGGTTCTGAATAAAGTTCTTTTGTTTGAGGAGATTAACACCTGTAATTGCCCTGAATGTATTGAACTGCCCCGCTTCTGTTTTAATAAAATTCTGCTTGAGATAATTTTTTGTTTTGAATTCAACATAACCTGCTGTGGCAAGATTTCCTTTATCGCTGTAATATGACCCTTTGTTGAAATTTACCTTTTCAATCAGCTCGGGAATAACAAAATGAAGATCGGCATAACCCTGCCCGTGAGAATGACTAACCATATTAACAGGAAGTCCGTCAACTGTAAGATTGATGTCGGTTCCATGATCAAGATCAAATCCACGTAAAAAAATCTGTTCAGCTTTACCTCCTCCTGCGTGTTGACCAATAAACAAACCAGGTACCAAGCGAAGAATTTCCTGCGAATTAATGATTGGGCGCAGATGAATATCAAGCGCACCAATTGTTTTAAATATCCCTGCTTTTGATGATGCGGTAACAACAACATCGCTCAGCGAAGTGATTTTTGGTTTTAAAACAATAACAGCAATATAATTCTGATTAAACGAAAGATCAGAAAGAGAAATGGTTTGTGTTTCAAAACCAATTCCGGTAATATTTAAAGCAGTTTGTTGTGAAGGAAATTCCTTCAGGCTTACAAAACCATTTTCATCTGAAATTTTTGCAAAAGAATAATCTGCTGTATAAACGGTTATATCAGGTACAGGTGTTTTTGCTATTTCATTAACAAGATAAATCCCCTTAACTGTTGATTGTGCCTGAACTCGAAATGAAATAAAAAACAAAAAAAGGCACAACAAAAAACGACTCATTGTTCTATATAAATTTAGATATTACAAAACGGTTTCGCCCACTCCTTGAAAATGATAATATGCGGCACAAGCACCTTCGCTGCTTACCATTGGTGCACCAACCGGATGTTCGGGTTTACATTTTTTACCAAAGTGCGGACATTCAAATGGTTTCTTTAATCCTTTCATAATTTCACCGCTGATGCATTCGTTGTTGCCATCAACAACCGGTGTTCCAAGATTAAACTTTATGCGTGCATTAAATTGTTTGTATTGTTCGTTAAGTTCATAACCACTCTGCGGAATCTGCCCGATACCACGCCAGCTTCTGTCGCTTATTTCAAACACTTCATGAATGGTATCCTGTGCCATTTTATTTCCTTCACGATGAACAGCACGCACATATTGATTCTCTACTTTGTAAACTCCTGCTTCCAGTTGTTTAACGGCCATTAAAATTCCCTGCAGCAAATCAACCGGTTCAAAACCTGTTACAACAATGGGCGTTTTATACTTTTCTGCAATGGGATCATATTCATCCATTCCCATAATAGTGCAAACATGACCTGCAGCTAAGAACGCATCAATCTTATGTTCAGGATCACCAAGTATTGCTTCCATTGCAGGCGGCACCAACACATGCGATGCAAGAATACTGTAATTATGTACATTCATCTTTGCAGCCTGTACAACACTCAACGCATTTGCAGGAGCAGTTGTTTCAAACCCAACTGCAAAAAACACAATTTCTTTATCCGGGTTTTGCTGTGCAAGTGTTACTGCTTCCAATGGTGAATAAAGAATACGCACATCAGCACCAGCAGCTTTTGCTTCAAGCAAACTTTTCTTTGTGCCGGGAACACGCAACATATCGCCAAACGAACAGAGAATAACATTAGGCTGTTCACTCAATGCAATGGCTTCATCAATAATTCCAATAGGAGTAACACAAACCGGGCAACCGGGACCATGCACCATCGTAATTTCTTTTGGAAGCATTTCCAGAATTCCGTTTTTTACAAGACTGTGTGTTTGTCCGCCACAGATTTCCATAATGGTCCACGGTTTTGTGGTAATATTCTTTATTTCTTCTGCAAACTTTTGTACCAGTTCAGGACTTCTGTATTCAGATAAATATTTCATTTTTGATTGTTTTACCAGGCAAAAAACCTGTTATATAAAACTTCCAATTGGCTAACAAGAAGAACAGTTATTACAAATGTGGTCTTTTATTAATAAGCTGAGATTCTTCTGAAGTGGATGAATGTTTTTTTAATTCTTCATCGTGCAACTCTTCAAGTTCGCCTATCTGCCGCAGGTATTCAAACGTTTTGTTGGCTTCTTCCTCATCTACCTTACTGATGGCAACACCAACATGCACCATCACATAATCATTCACTGCAGCTTCAGGAACCATACTTAAGTTTACCTCTTTGGTAATTCCACCAAAAGAAACTTTTCCTCTGCGGAAGGTTTCGTCAAGCTGAGATGTGATGGAAACAATTTTTCCGGGAATGGCTAAACACATTTTTGTTTGTTTTATTTTAAAATAATTTTTTCCTTTTGTTTTTTTTGTTCACCAAATGGCGACGATATCAGCATCATGGCAAGCTGACCAAAGGAAATACATTCATCGTTTGGTGATAACTGTTTGTGAAAATACAACTCAAATCGGTTCTGAAGAAGGTCTGTTAACAAATCAACCAGTAATGCGTTTTGCATAACGCCTCCGCTAAAAGCTATTTTCTTTACACCGGCATTAATAGCTGCTTTTTCAACCAGCCTTGCAAGTGCAGCATGTACTTTATAAGCAATTATTTCTTTCGCAACTTTGTTATTCAGATCATTCATTAACTGTTCAAGCAACGGTTTAACATAAATGATGTTTTTAAACAGTTTAAAATCATAGTAGTCCTTTGAGGAAGGACTTTGGTATTGCAAAGCCAATGCTTCCAGCTTCATGGATGCTTCGCCTTCATAGCTTGAAACATCAGCCAGGTCAAGAATTGAAGCAATACCATCAAGCACACGACCAAAACTTGAAGTAAAAACAAAACGGTTGCCGTATTGCAACGTATTCCTGTAATACATCCACTCTGCTTTGGTAAACTTATCCTCCAGCATCTGCAGGGCTTCTTCGTAATAATGACAGATGGATAATGCTGAAAGTCGTGGCTCCTTCGCCATTTTATCACCCATCAGTACAGGAAAATAGTTGAGATGTGCATAACGCTGAAAATGCCTGTTACGGAACAAAAACATTTCTCCTCCCCACACATTCCCATCATTCCCGTAACCCGTTCCATCCCATATAATACCTAAAACAGGTTCAACAGTTTCATGCAGGTTGTTTTCTGCAAGCACAGCCGCAAAATGCGCTTCATGATGCTGAACTTCCACTACGGGAATTGCATTTTCGGTTGCATAATTTTTTCCATTTTCAGTAACGTTATAACCGGGATGTTTATCCACCACGCAGAGATCAGCTTCAAAGCGAAGCAGGTTGCTCATGTGCTGTAATGTATGCCGGTAACTTAGCTGAGCATCATAACTTGCCTGATCGCCGAGATACTGGCTGATATAGCAACGGTCGTTTTGCAGCAATGCAAAACTGCTTTTCAGTTCTGCGCCCATTGCAATGATTTGTGTATGATTGTAACTGAAAGGAACGGGATAAAAGTTGGGAGCATATCCCCTTGAACGGCGAAGAATAATTTTTTGCTGATGAACGGGTGAAAACTGGATTACACTATCATCCTGCGGAACCATTATATCACGATCATATGTAAGAACAAAATCAGCAATTTCTCCAAGATATTCAAGCGCCTGTTCGTCACTGTAAATTATAGGCGATCCGCTCATGTTGCCGCTTGTTGCAATCATTGGTTTATGAAAAGCTTCGGCAATTAATGCAAGTAATGGAGTGTAAGGTAACATTACACCTATCTTCTTTAAACCAGGCGCTACCTGTTCTGTACAAAGTCCGGTTAAAGGTTCATCCTTCAGCTTACACAAAACAATGGGAGCTTCAATACTTTGTAACGCTTCTTTTTCCTTTTCAGTAACAAGAACATCTTTTTCCGCAATTTTTAATGAAGGATATAAAACTGCTAATGGTTTTGATGGCCTTTGCTTCCGTTCACGCAGCGTATTAATGGTTAAGTGATTGGTTGCATCGGCCATAAGAAGATAACCGCCAATACCTTTTACTGCAATAATATGCCCGTTGTGTAAAGCATCTTTCAGCATCAGCATAATGCATTCATAATCATCACACACATGTTCTCCATCACTGTTGTACAGGTGCATGGGTATGCCGCATTCATCACACGAATTTGTTTGACTGTAATAACGGCGGTGCGAAGGGTTGTGATATTCTTTGTTACAATGGCCGCATTGTTCATAAGCTGCCATTGTAGTATTCGGCCGGTCGTATGGAAGTGCAGTGATTATTGAATAACGTGGACCACACTTTGTGCATGTGGTGAACGGATAATGATAGCGGCGGTTTTTATGTTCCAGCAACTCATGCCTGCATTCATGGCACAAGCCAAAATCGGGAGTAATCATTAAAGATGGATGCTGATCTTCTTCGCTTTGAATAATTGAAAAGCCGGCAAACTCTTTCAATACAATCGTATCTGCAACATGATGAGTTATGATGGAATTGGCAGGAGGATGTTTGATTAGCTGATTGTAAAACGCTTCAAGAACAGGTTTATCTGCTGTAGCAATAATATGTACACCTTTACCTGTGTTGGATACAGTTCCTTTGATATTCATTTCGTGTGCAAGCCTGTACACATGTGGGCGAAAACCAACGCCCTGTACCATTCCGCTGATATGAATATGCCACGACTGCATCATAGTTCAGAACCTCCTTTAACAGCAAACTGTTTTTTCCCGGATCAGTGAGCCTTATTAACTGGTTAAACCGCAGCAGCCTGTTGTACTTTTTGCTTAAGCCAGTTGTACCAGTTGTTCAACCCATCCCCTTTATAAGCACTTACTTCAATAAACTCAAGAGAAGGATTTACCTTCTTTGCGTTTTCAATAAACGTTTCCACATTAAAAGGCACGTATGGAAGCAGATCAATTTTGTTGATGATACATACATGCGAACTGTGAAACATATCTGGATATTTCAATGGTTTGTCATCACCTTCGGTAACCGAAGCTATCACCACTCTTGCCGATTCGCCCAGATCAAACATAGCGGGGCAAACAAGGTTACCAACGTTTTCAATAAACATCACCGCATTTTCTTTTGGTTTCATGTGCTGCAGAGCATGCAGAATCATATGTGCATCAAGATGACATCCTTTTCCAGTGTTGATCTGCACAACAGGTGTACCTGTTGCATGAATACGGTCGGCATCATTGTTGGTTTGCTGATCGCCTTCAATAACATAACAGCTCAGGTCTGTTTTAACATCCTGCAACGTTTTTTCAAGCAACGTGGTTTTGCCTGATCCGGGTGAGCTTACCAGATTAAGAGCAAGAATATTTTTCGCTTCAAAATAACCACGGTTACGTTGAGCAAGTAAATTGTTCTGATATAAAACATCCTGTTCCACATCAATTACCTTTCTGTTATGGTCATGATCATGGTGATGATGGTCATGTGCATGATCGTGTTCATGTGAGTGATCATGTCCGTTTACTTCATGAATAGAAACTTGTCCGTTAGAATCGCAACCGCAGGTAGCACACATGGAATATAATTTTTGTTGGATTAATTTACAAATAAGTCAGGTTACCACCAATGACTTTACTTTTAATTCTTTTCCCTGTTGTATGGAAATAAAATACTGACCGCAGTCCGGGCACGCATCATATAACTGGTGCATTGGAAAACGGCGATTGCATTCCAGGCATAAACCTTCGCCGGGAATTTTATTAATGATGAGTTGTGCATGACTCAATACAGAGTCTTTAACAGCCTGCTGCCATGCAAAATCAAATGCATTCTGTTCAATGCCGCTTAGCTCGCCTATATCCAGCTCTATTTCTTCCACAACATCAGCATTGGCTTTTTTTGCCTGCTCTGCTGCAATATCAATAATGCTCATAACAATAGAGAGCTCATGCATTCTGTTACGAATGTTTTTGCTTTTCAGTATCTTTTATTTCCTTGCTTCTGCCAAGGAAAAAGATTACAACAGCCATAGCAAGCAGAATAAATGTTACATGCTGTGGTTCGGTAAAATAGTGGGTAATTGTAAATCCGTCAGTACCACCATGACCCGGATGTGCATTGCTGATAAAAGGAAGCATTAAGGCAAGTAAGATTAAAACTCTTTTCATCGTTTTTATTTGTTTTTTATTTCAAACAATCTGTTTTATAAAATTAATCAGTTCGATTATACGTAACTGTGATTTTTGTCAGCCGGAAAAATAGTAAAGATCAATTTTAGAAGAAAGATGCAGGCATTTCAATGACAAGAATCAGATTAATGTTTGACCATTATCATTAGCTGTGTAAAATGTTATGAAAATCTTTAAGCACACATTCCTTCAATCACCCAACTTAAAAAAATATGTCAACGATTGCTCCCAAAAGTACACCTACGTACTACGATGAAGTAGTTCGTAAGGGATACACCCGTCGTGACTTTGCCAAATTCTGCGCTATGATGGGCGCTTATCTTGGTTTAAGTCAGTCCGGACTTGCACAAGTAACTGATGCTTTAAAAACAAAACCACGCCTTCCAGTAATCTGGCTTCACTTTCAGGAATGTACCTGCTGTAGTGAAAGTTTCATTCGTTCTTCTCATCCAATGGTAGCAGATATTCTGCTCGACCAGATTTCGCTGGATTATACCGAAACGCTGATGGCAGCTTCCGGTTTCCAGGCAGAAGAAGCAATGAAGAACACAATGGAAAAATACAAAGGCGAATATATTTTATGTGTAGAAGGAAGTGTGCCTACTGCGGCTGATGGTGTGTATTGTATGATTGGCGGCAAAACTTCCATGCAGATACTGGAAGAGGCTGCCGCAGGAGCTAAAGCAATTATTGCATGGGGCAGTTGTGCATGTAACGGTTGTGTACAGGCTGCTGCTCCCAACCCAACATCGGCCACACCTATACATAAATTAGTAAGCGGCAAACCAATTATTAAAGTTCCCGGTTGCCCTCCAATTGGAGAAGTAATGGCCGGGGTAATTGTGCATGTGGTTGCGTTTGGCCGTATTCCTGAACTTGACGGACTTGGAAGACCGAAAGCTTTTTACAGCAAACGTGTTCACGATACATGTTACCGCCGTCCGTTCTACGATGCAGGTTTGTTTGTTGAAACTTTTGACGATGAAAATGCAAGAAAAGGATATTGCTTGTATAAAGTTGGCTGTAAAGGACCTTCTACCTACAATGCTTGCGGTGTAACCAAATGGAATAACGGCACTTCGTTCCCTATTCAGAGCGGACATGGATGTTTTGGCTGTAGTGAAGCCAACTATTGGGATAACGGGCGCATTTATTCAAGAGCTTCTGCATTCCCCGGTTTTGGTATAGAAGCCACTGCCGACAAAGTTGGTAAAGTAGCATTGGGTGTTACCGCTGTGGCACTTGCAGCACATGCTGTGGCAACCAATGTACGAAAGCAAAACCTCATTCACAATCTTGAAAAAGAAGGACAGCAAAGTGAAAAGGATCTTGATAACGAAAACATTTAAAAAACTCTCACAACTTGATATATGAGCCAAAGAATCGTCGTTGACCCAATTACCCGTATTGAAGGTCACCTCCGTGTGGAGGCCGAAATAGAAAACGGAAAAATTAAAGATGCTTTCAGCAGCGGTACAATGGTGCGCCTCCTGGAAGAAATATTAAAAGGAAGAGACCCCCGTGATGCATGGGCTTTTGTAGGAAGGGTGTGCGGAGTTTGTACTTCTATCCATTCGTTAACATCTGTACGTACTGTGGAAGATGCTCTTGGCATTGTTATACCCCCCAATGCAGAACTGGTACGTAATTTAATGAACTGTGCGTTGTATATGCACGACCATGTAGTACACTTCTATCATCTGCATGCAATGGATTGGGTAGATGTGGTGGATGCGTTAAAAGCCGATCCCAAGAAAACATCTGAGCTTGCACAAAGTATCTCACACTGGCCAAAAAGTTCACCCGGATATTTCAGTGATATTCAGACAAGGGTGAAAAAGTTTGTTGAAAGCGGGCAGTTAGGCATTTTTGCTAATGGTTACTGGGGGCACCCTGCTTACAAACTTCCTGCTGAAGTTAACCTGATTGGACTTGCACACTACCTCGAAGCCCTGGAATGGCAGAAAGAAATTGTAAAAGTTCAAGCTATTTTTGGAGGGAAAAACCCTCACCCAAATTATCTGGTTGGCGGTATGGCCTGCTCCATTGGTCTTGATGATGTTAGTGGTATTAATGCAGAAAGGCTTTCGTATGTAAAACAGCTATTAGAGCAAGGAAAAACGTTTATTGAACAAGTATATATCCCCGACCTGATGGCGATTGCATCTTTCTACAAAGACTGGGGTGCAATAGGAGGCGGACTTGGCAGTTATATGGCTTATGGTGATTTTCCAACAAATGGATACAGGGATACCACATCGTACAAATTTGCATCCGGTGTTATTCTTAATAAAGATATCAGTAAAGTAATGGATGTTGACCTGCGGAAAGATGATGAAGTACAGGAGTTTATTAATAATAGTTGGTACGAATATAAAGAAGGCGATAAAGCCGGTTTACACCCATGGAAAGGTGAAAGTAAAATTAAATATACAGGCCCCAAACCTCCATTCGAGCACCTGGACGTTACACAAAAATATAGCTACCTCAAAACCCCTCGTTGGAAAGGACATGCGGTGGAAGTAGGCCCATTGGCAAGGGTACTGATTGGTTATGCAAGAGGCCGTGAAGATTACAAAGCAGTTGTAGATAAAGCCTTAACCGATCTGAATGTTCCGGTTACAGCATTGTTCTCCACTCTTGGCCGTACTGCTGCCCGTGGGCTTGAAAGTGTTTTGGTTGCACAATGGAGCCTTGAGTTTTATGATAAACTTATTGATAATATCAAAAATGGTGACAAACGAATGGCCGATATGACCAAGTTTGATCCCGATAAATGGCCCAAAACCGCATTGGGTGTTGGCCATGCAGAAGCACCTCGTGGAGCTTTAGCACACTGGATAAATATTGAAGACAAGAAGATTGCCAATTATCAATTAGTTGTTCCAACAACATGGAACGCATCGCCAAGAGATGCAAATGGTCAGCTTTCGGCTTATGAAGCAGCTTTGCTTGATACGCCGATACATGATTCTAAACTGCCATTGGAAATTTTGCGTACCATTCACTCATTCGATCCATGTCTTGCCTGCTCTGTACACCTGTATGATGAGCATGGAAACCATATGAACCGGGTAAGTGTATTAGGCGATTGATCAAACAATAAATTATCACATGAAAAATAATAAAGTTCACCGGTTACGCCGTGTATTTGTATGGGAGCTTCCCGTACGGATTTACCACTGGCTCAATGCGCTGTGCATTGTTGCTCTCGTTGTTACCGGTTTGTATATAGGTAGCCCGCTTGTTCTGCAAAGCAGCAGCGAGGCTTCTGAAAAGTTTTTTATGGGCTGGGTAAAAACTATCCACTTCATCGCCGCTTTTCTGTTTTTCTTCAATTTCCTTTTCCGCATTTACTGGGGTTTTGTTGGAAATAAATATGCCGACTGGAGAAATTTTGTTCCCACCAACAAACGCTACTTTAAAGAAATGTGGCAGGTGCTGAAAATGGATATTCTTATGATGAAGGGAAAAGAACATTTAAGTGTAGGGCATAATGCTGTTGCCGGCTTTTCTTATTTTATCACATTTATCCTTTTCCTAATTCAATGTATTACCGGGTTTGGATTGTATGCCGCCATGAGCAACTTCTGGGTGGCTAAAATGTTTGCCTGGGTGCCAACTATGTTTGGTGGAGAAATTTTATTACGGCAGGTGCATCACTGGACAACATGGCTGTTCATCCTGTTTACAGTTGTACATGTGTATCTTGTATTTTATCACGACTATGTGGAAGGTCGTGGTGAAATTTCTTCAATGGGTGGCGGATGGAAATTTATTGAAGACGAGGTGTTTGATGAAGTAAAAGCAGAAAAACAGAAAAAGATGCTTGCAAAGAAAGAGAAGATGGAAACACACATGAAACCCCTTACTTAAAGTCACATGCAGTTACAAAAAGATTCATTTAACAAAATCCTTATTCTCGGAATCGGCAATTATTTAATGGCCGATGAAGGTGTGGGCGTACACATGGCAAGAATGTTTGAAGCAGAACAGTTGCCTGCAGGTGTTGATGTGCTTGATGGCGGCACCGGTGGTTTTCACCTGCTGGAATATTTTGAACAATACCAGCATGTAATTTTAGTTGATGCCACGCTTGATGGACTTGAACCCGGAACAATCCGCTTAATTAAACCAAAGTTTTATTCTGATTTTCCTGCAGCAATGAGTACGCATGATATTGGACTGAAAGATTTGGTTGGAGCATTACAGTTACTCAACAGCACAACAGAAATTCACCTGTTTGTTGTAAGCATAAAAAGCATTCAGGAGCAGGGAATTGAACTGACTGCCCCAATCAAAGAAATTCTGCCCGAAATAAAAAAACGGGTAATGGGTTTGGTTGAGCAGTTGTTGATTAACGAACCTGCACTTCCGGTATAGGAAAAGCAAAACACAGATAAAAAAGCGATCTTTACATAAAAAGGTCGCTTTTTTATTTTATACTTAATCATCAGTTTTATTCAAATCTCAATATGGAAAGAAAAGAATATTCAAACGGCGAAATAACCATTGTGTGGCAACCTGGAAAGTGTATTCATTCTGGCGTATGTGTGCGCACACTACCACAGGTTTATCATCCCAAAGAACATCCATGGATCAAACCAATGAATGCTACAACAGAAGAAATTATTCAACAGGTTGCACAATGTCCGTCGGGGGCGCTCAGCATAAAAAAATAATTATGGAAATAAAACAAATAGCACAGAGGCATAAAGGCTCCTTCACTGCATTCGACGGGGATAAAGAAGCTGGTTTTATTACTTATACAATGGCAGGGTCAGATAAAATGATTTTAGACCACACAGAAGTAAACGATGAATGGCGTGGACAAAACATCGGTAAAAAAATTGTTTTTTATATTGTTGATTTTGCGAGAAAAAACAACATGAAAATTCTTCCGCTCTGTCCGTTTGCAAAAGCTGTATTCGACAGAACAAAAGAAATACAGGATGTACTTTAACGAAAAAAGCGCTGGCCCTGTTAAGAGCAGCGCTTCTTCTTTTATAAAAAAAAGAATTAAGCAGGTTTTATTGCTGCATTCGTTTTCCTTGCTGAAAAATAATTCCAGACCCACATAATGGTAAAGCTGGGAATGAAATCAAGGCCGGGCAACAACTCTTCAATAAAGTTAAACGTTGCGCCAAAAGCACCTTTCCATCCGCCAAACATTCTGTAAAAAACAAGTGCAGAAACAGGAGCCCAGACGATGTCGCCAAATTCGCCAAGCACAGGAATTGCATAAGAAGCATAACCCACAGCATCCATTACAATACAAAACAGAAGAGAGGTTTGTTGTTTGTTCATTTTACTTGTTGTTTTAAACAAACAGATAGATTGCAAATGCAATACCAAGGTTGCAGGTTGACAGAATGACGGTTGTTAAAATTTAAAACAAAGTTCTCGTTCAAACTCAGATGCAACGAACACCTTTACCCTTTTCTACCAGTCATAAAAAACTGTGTGTATGTGATTTTTTATTACAAATTAAAAAAGCCATCGTACAAAAGCTTCAACACCGGCATACTGCGTCAGCCCAAGCTTTGCATATAAATCTGCGGTTGCAGAATTCCGTTCCTCTGCTCTTTGCCAAAATTCCCTGTTATCACTACCTTGAAAAGGAACCATATCTTTTTGTGATTGATGAATAAAAATACCAAAACGTTTTTTCATTACCTGCTCCGGGCTCATTGGCACAGCCATTTCTATTTCTTCTATCTGCCATTCCTGCCAGGCTCCTTTATATAGCCATAACCAGCAATCATTAATCCATTCATCTCCTTCTGCTTTAATTCGTTTTAGCGATTCAAGTACCACATTAAAACATACCAGGTGAGTTCCATGAGGATCGGCAAAATCGCCTGCACAATACACTTGTTGTGGTTTTATCTGTCGTAAAAGATTTATTGTTAGTAAAATATCCTGTTCACTCATTGGTTTTTTTTCAATTGTTCCTGTTTCATAAAAAGGAAGATTCTGAAAATGCCATTGCCCTTCTTTTAAACCAATATAACGGCAGGTTGCTGCCGCTTCACATCTTCTGATCAACCCTTTTACAGCACGAACATCTGCTGTATCGGACTGATCTGATGCTTTATTTCCAAGATGCCCTCTTGCTTCTGTAAGAATACTTTTCGATTTATGGCTATCAACATTAAACAAGTCTTCAAAACCTACTGCAAAATCCATAAACCTTGTAACAAATTCATCTGTTACAGCTATATTACCGCTGGTTTGGTAAGCAACATGTACTTCATGCCCCTGATCGTGCAGGCGCTGAAATGTTCCTCCCATTGAAATAATATCATCGTCTGGATGAGGAGAAAATATGATTACTTTTTTCGGATATGGTTCGCTTCGTTCGGGGTGCAACGGTAAAACAGCATTAGGCTTTCCGCCAGGCCATCCGGTAATACTATCTCGCAATAAATAGTACACTTCAAGATTAATTTCGTACGCATCTCCTTTTTCTACAAGCAAATCGCTAAGGCCAAATTCATTATAATCAGTATTGGTTAAGCTAAGAATTGGTTTACCAAGTTTCAATGCCATGTTTACAACAGCTTTTTTAACCATTTTCTTAGTCCATTCGCATTCGCCCGTAAGCCAGGGGCTTTTATAACGTGTAAGCTCACCTGCCGCTGCCTCATCAATTACAAAAACCACATCATCATGATTTTGCAGCAGAGATGCCGGTATTTGTTCTGTGTCACCACCTTCAACAGATTGTTGAATAGCATTTGCCTTGGACGATCCCCACGCCATTAATAAAATCTGCTTAGCTTTTAAAATTGTGCCTATTCCCATTGTTATTGCAAACCTTGGCACCGAGCTGATATTTGAAAATTCATAGCTGTTTGCAAGCCTGGTTGAATTTGTAAGCGTTGTTAATCGTGTTTTAGTAAATACGCTTGACCCAGGTTCATTAAATCCTATATGCCCGTTTATGCCAATACCAAGAATCTGCAACTCTATTCCTCCGGCAAAAGCAATTTTTTGTTCATAAGAAAAACAGTGTTGCTTAACATCTTCTTTTCCAACTGATCCATCGGGGATGTGGCAGTTTGCCTGATCTATGTCCACTTTATCAAACAAGTGTTGCTTCATAAACCGGTGATAGCTCTGAATAGTATCTTTTTCAATAGGATAATATTCATCAAGGTTAAACGTAATCACATTACTAAAACTCAATCCCTCCTCGTTATGCAAGCGAACAAGTTCTTCATAAAATAATTTTGGAGTTGAGCCTGTAGCAAGCCCAAGCACACATTTTTCTCGGTTTGCCTGTTTGTCCTTTATGATTTGAGCAACTTGTTGTGCCGCAAAAACAGCACCTTCTTTTGCAGATCTGAAAATTTTTGTGGGAATCTTTTCAAAACTATCGATCAGGTCGATGGAGGTGGTTTTTCTTTTATTTGTCTGAATAATATCTGATGGCATAATAAACGATACTTTTTCTTTTAAACTGAATACACTATTAGTTGTTTCTCTTAAATCTCCTTCACAGTCGCTTCCTGTTTATCTTCATCAAATTTCTGTAAAGGAACAAACCATGTTACGAGAAAAGCAGGTAACGTTGAAATCAACACCCAAATAAAAAACTCTTTATAACCCAACCAGTCGCTTACCATTCCACTTACCATTGAAGGAAGTAAAAATCCAAGACTCATAAGTCCGCTTCCGAATGCATAATGAGCCATTTTATACTTACCGGGAGCAATTTGTTGCATAATAAAAAGTATGAGACCAACAAAACCAAAGCCATAACCAAAATATTCAATAGCAACTGCCGAGCCGATGATATACAAATTTGATGGCTGGGTAACAGCCAGATAAGCATATGCAACAAACGGTACATTAAAAAAAGTACAAAGGATAATTAATGTGCGACGGGTTAAACCTTTATTCGAAACAAAATATCCTGCAGCAATTGAACCTAATACAAAAGCAACTGCTCCGAATATTCCATACAATACACCCACTTGTGATGTTGATAATCCAAGCCCTCCAATTGCTCGGTCAGCCTTAAAAAATAACGGAGTAATTTTAATTGCCTGCCCTTCCGCAAAACGGTAAAAAACAATAAAACATAAACTAAACCAGATGTATTTTTTTTGAAAGAAAGTAATAATTACATCTTTTAATGTTGCAAATCCTTCTTTCATTGTATGTACTTCGGCAGACCTGCCACCTGTTGGAAGCATCTTCATATTATACAATCCCAGTAAAACCATTACAACAGCATAAATAAATAACACAATCATCCATGCGTTAATTACACCTGTTTTTTTCTCCAGTTCTCCTGCGAGATAAACCAATAACCCTCCCGAAAAAACTTTGGCTATATTATAAAAAGCTCCCTGCCACCCCACATATTTAGCCTGAACTTTTGCCGAAAGTTCATTAAGATAAACTCCATCTGCAGCAGTATCATGTGTAGCACCGCTGATTGCAATAATGGCAAAAATGGCAATGGAAATACTAAAAAAATATCCCGATTGCATTGATAATGCCGCAAGGCCAAACATACAACCCGTAAAAATCTGTGTTGTATAAACAAAGAATTTCTTTGTTTTAAACATTTCCAGAAACGGCCCCCACAACGGCTTAATAGTCCAAGGCAGCATAATAAGTGAAGTCCAAAAAGCAATCTTAGTATCTGAAATGCCCATGTTTTTGTACATGATTGATGTTGATGTAGCAAGAGCAACAAATGGCAATCCCATAGCAAACCAGGTTGATGGTATCCACCAGGCAGGGTGCCTTTTGGGTATTTTCTTTTTATCAGAATTCATTTTAAAATATTTTATTACAGAAACAAAAGCTCAGCCTGTTACCGTTTTAGTATTGAAAAAAAATCGGATAGTCTGTTTACTTGTCATTTATCTCCACCGGAACAAAAATTAAAGGCACCGGTAAACACGAAGCTCCGGGAGGAGAAAACGTAAGCTTTATTGTTTGTTCTTCACCTGTTCCATCTGGTAAAAATATCTGTGCAAGAACAGCTTCAGGAGCAGAATTTGTAATTAATTTATCTGATGGCAATTGAACAATTCCTTCTTTAAACTTTCCTTTGCTAACGATCATTGAAGTTGCCATGCCTCCACACCACTGACTGTTTCCACTACGTGAATTCCAGGTTACAAGAGCAAGCCCTTTCCCATTTGTACTCTTCCACTTTAACTCCATTTCATACATTACACCATAATTACCTGATAATTCTGCCTGTACTCCTCTGCTTCCATCAAAACCAACAACCCACGGATCTTTTTCCCCATCAGCCACCACCATTGCCATTGCTGAATTTTTTGTATCTAAAACAGTATCTGCAATCACTTTATAATTACTTACTCCAAATAAACCTCTTCCTGCATTTGTGTGTGAGGAGGATTCCACTTGTTTTATTCTTTTCAATGCATCTGTACCTTTTATTTCGGGAGCGGTCTGCAGAATTGTTATTTCTCCCGGCTGGTCAATTACAAATTCGTAAAACCCATGAACCAGTTCATCATACTGCACAATATTTTTTTCAAGTTTTTCATCAATTGCAATTGCTTCTCCCGGTTTTATTACTCTGATTTTATTTTCCGGTACTGAAGCAAAATAATCAGCGAGTCCTTGTTTACCAATCAGGTAATAATTAGCACTTGGTTTTTGAGAAGAATAGTGCAACATCCTTATACTCATTTTTCCGGTTCCTGTATTTTTAATAACAGCGGTAATTTTTCTGGCCATTTTATGAGGCTGCTTAACACCATTAACATTGTAGATATATAACCTTACGGAGCCTGGTTGCACTTTTTCTTTTAAAACAGCTCCTTCTGGTGTATTTATATATTCAGGGTCATCAGAAATAAGAAACTGCGGCCCTGGCAATACAATTTTCTTATACTTTACAGACGGGATGTTTTCAGACAAAAAGCCATTAAGCTGAACAACAGATCCTTGCTTTGTTTTCATTACGGCCTGCTGCTGTGCTTCAGATAATACTTGCGCATTGAGGCTTGAAACAAAAATTAATAAGACAGTAACAACAGCGATACCTTTTTTATTGAATTGCATAAAATGGGTTATAATTTTTTTTGTTGAAATGGAGATGAAAAATGACATCCGAATTCAAGAAGAATTTTTAAAATAACATAAACACACTTTTGTATTGTTTATTCATTTTGCCGGAGGTATTCAAGGTATCTGTTATACAAATGACCGGCCTGCAGGTATGCCGACTGAGGACTAATAAAATGAGAAAATTCAAATGTTATTGCTTTGTCATAACCTGCTCTTTTTGCAGCTTCCAGTTTTAACTTTAATTTTTCGAATTTAATAGGCAGAAATTTAATGGGCATATCTCTGTCAAAACTCTCAGCATTTGTCCAGCACTGAAGACTATATCTATCAGCCATTTTTTTATTAACAGCAAAAAAATCATCCAGTTCGTTATAATCAATCTGCCCATCCTGAAATGCAACAGCATCAACAGCTCCACTGATGCACTCAAATATTTCGCTCCATTCCTTTTCATGTTCTTTTACAGAAACAGAGTCCTCTTTCCGTAAACTTCCGGCTGCAGCTAACACGGCTTTTTTACCATCTATCCAGGGAGAGATGAATGTATGTAATCCATTGCTTACTTGTTTGCATTGAAGTCCGAGAGTACGAAATGCCTCCGCAGCGCCTTTTGTTTTTCTGCTTATCTCCATACTCAGATACCACCCCTTAAAACTTTTATGATGACCATATTGCCTCCAAACTTCATCTATAACAAATCGGTTTACATCAATTTCCGGTTGCATATTACCTGTATCCCAATACACACCACTGTCGTACAATCCGAAATAAAAATTCATTTCATATTTATCTGACAGATTAAGAAATTGTTCCACCAAATCCACAGGAGGGGTATAGCAGCCGTATTTTTTAATAAGATATGCTGAAGGATAGGTAATAAATCTTCTATATCCGCTTCTTATAAGAATAACTGTGTCTATTCCTATCCTCTTCATATGTATAAAATCCTGCTCCCATTCCTTAATACCCCAATTCTGGTGCGGAATATCGTGGCTGATTTCATCAATAAATGTTCCTGTAATTTTCATGAACTAAATTTTGTCATTGAATTTTATATCAAACACATTTCTGCTCTTTCGCTAAAAGTTATTTTATTCATTTTGCTACAAATACTTTTTTTCCTTCAGGTAATCTACCCACTTTAGATAACCAATGCCACTTAAATGCAAACCGTCATAAGTATATTTTGCATCAAGTTGTGCTTGCTTGTCCAGCAGAAGAGGGTATATATCTATATATGTTAAACGCTCCGTTACAGCCAACCGTTTTAATTCAGTATTTAATTGACATATCTCTTCGTTGGTAGAAGTATAATATTGTCTTCCAATCAAATCATTATTTATTGGCAATACACTCTGAATAAATATTTGTGTACGTGGTGATACAGTTTTTACTTCTCTTACTATTTTTTTATAATTGTCAACAACAGTTGTTGCAGCATTTTTAATATTTAAATCATTAGTACCTATTAAAATAAACAATTTAGAGGGCATATGCCTCAACACTTCATCAATACGTGCCCGCAGACCAAATGAGTTATCGCCGGCAATGCCACGATTCAATACTTTTTTAAATCCCGTAAACTCACTCCAATCTCCCCATTGGGTAATACTGTCGCCAAAAAAAATAATAGCCCCTTTTACAACAGGTAATTGCTTAAAATAAGCCACACGATTATCATACAGATAATTGTGATAATTACTGTCGATTTTCTGAGCTTTTGACTGCAGGCACAAGATCATTAATACAAAGCCAAGAAATATTTTTGAAGTTCCCATAAAATTCCTATTGTTCAAATTATTATTGCTTGTGGTTTTATGTTTTCCAAAACCACTTTTTCTTTGTAAAAAAAACTGTAACTACTGAAACTATTCCTGTAAAAAACACGCCTGCTAAAAAGCCTGCCCATGGTGTCTGGTGCATTTGTTGTAAAATTTTTATTCCTCCGGTTAAACGCAGTATGGGCAAAAGCAATAAGCCTCCTGCAACGTAAGCAACCATTGGGTTTTTTCCATTTAAACTAAGATAATTTACAATGACTTTCCCAGGTTTGAATAGTTGTATCCCGTTTAATACAAGCAGCATAAAAAAAGCAAGACCAGAAGAAACTAAGAAATAACTGAATGTTGCCGGATCTTTCTTAATTCCACCCTGAAAAGATTCCGCAAAAAGACCTAACACTAAAAGAGCACTTCCGGCAACAAAAAAATGAATCATTAATTGATTTTCTTCTTTATTCATTTTTCTCAAACAAAGTCCAATGCCGGTTAGTAATACAGCGGTAAATGCAAGATTATGTACCATGTGCCGGTTAAATAACAAGGCTACATTAATTATAATCAATAGAAACGAAAGCAGAGAAACAATTACAACACGAACTTTACCCGTTGCTCCAATAGCAGGTTGTGGATATTGCAACATCCATTCGCCGACCAATGTTCCGGGAGCAATTATGAATAAATATTTCAGATAGTGAAACTGATACATCCACGGTGCCGGGCTCCAGTCAACAAACATTTTATTCCAGCTTCCATCTTCATCAGCACCTGTTAATAATGCAGCAAGCAGCAACAGAACTAATACTCTAACCCACAAATGTTTTCTGGTAAGCCACCAAAGTATGGCCCCCCAAAAAGCCATGTTTGCAAGTATAAGCAGTATAATATCAATATGGTAAAATGAAAAGCCATTACCCTCTGAAAAAGGCAGAAAAACGAGAAGAAATATAGAAATTCCAAAAGCCAGGTAACGGAATATCTTCCAAACAAGTAAATTATTTTTTGACGTTGGTCTATACAACTCAAAAAACAACAAAACAAAAGCAAACACAGACAGAATACAATCAGACCACTGAGGGTCTTTGCTTAGCGATGAGAGTTTAAAATGATTTGTAAACAGAGCAAAAAACAACAGCAGTAAAAATCTTCTTCCGGCAATTAAAAAAATCGAAAAGAAATGGGCACCTTCCTTTTCTTTCTTTTGTAACGCCAGCGGAATTGCAGCGCCCATACTAAATAAAAAAAACGGGAACACAAGGTCAACCCAGGATATTCCCGGTAGTGTTGGAATAAAAACATGCGATGGTGGGGGCTCTTGTGCATGATACATCCATGCTGGTAAAATTCCGAACGCAATACTGCCTGATAATACCATTGCAAGTATTGCAAAACCACGTAAAGCATCCAAATTCTGATTCCTCTGCATCTTAACTTCTTGTGTTTATTCTTTATTTTATAAACCGTGTAATATTAATTTTACAGCCGACATTTTTTTATCCGCCTAAAATCAAAAATATCATTATTGATAAATGACCGCTCTTTCAACCCACGCATTACAGTAAAAAATAAATTGTTTCTTATTTTATCACTTCCTGAATATCTGAATACAACTGTTTGCCAAACTGGTTAGCCGAAGGGTCGTCAATATGCACTAAATCAAATAACATGATGCCTTTTGCCTGAGTTTTAATCATCCTAATTGCATCTTTCAAGTTTTGAAGATTGTTCCATGTTGTATTTCCAATATCAACAGATCCATATTGAATATTGGCATTTTTTAAAATTGTTTTTGCACCGGTTAATTGTCCTTGTACAGTCCACCAGCCTGCTCCGTTTAACACAGATGTATAGTTCCCCGTCATAAACATATCCAGCAATTCTGCGTAACCTGTATTTTTATATGTGGAAGATGCCCAGGAATAATCAGCCGAAGGATCATAGTTTTTGCTTGCCCAATTCACACCAACATAATAATAGGAATCATACCATGCTCCCGAATAACTGCAAAAGGCCATTTCAGGTTTAATTGCCTTTACCTCATTACGGGCTTTTGAAACAAAATCATAAATTGTTTGTGAGCGGAATTCAAGCCATTTTTTATACTGGGTACCTGTAACATCTGGCACAACTGCTCCATAAGAAGTTTTCCAGCTTTTTACAATATCTGTAGTGCTTACAGAAGATAAGCCGGCCCATGTTTTAAACTTGTTTAAAGTATAATCAGAGAAATCTGCACAGATATCATAAAATCTGCAATAATCAAGCACAAATCCGTCAAAATTATATTTTGAAACAACTTCTTTAATTAAGGAAATTTCGTACGATTGTGCAACAGGTTGTAATGGATTTAATAACCCATAATTATAAACATCTGTAATTTTTTTTACATCCCCGGAAACCGTTATTACCTGGCTCTGTATATCAGCAAAAGCAGGATCGGAAAACACCTTGCCTGTTTTTGCACCATAATAATTAAAACCCTCCGCAAATACACTCATCGATACAAATACTTTAAGTCCTTTTTTCCTTGCTTCCGTTATTGCATTTTGTAAATAATCAAAATCAGCATTTTGTGTGTATCCATTCCATGTTTTTAACGGAGTTGCAATTGAAGAATTATAGCTAACAAGTCCGGGAATTCCTTTTACATCCAACACAACTCCTTTTGCACCCATATCTGCCAGTTTTTGAAACACTGAGCTCATTTTCTCCGCAGTACCTAATCTTGAGAAGTTTGCGGCAGCTTCTATCCATACAATAACCGGCGTACTATCAAATAATTGTTTTATAGAAGTATCAATTACAGATGTGGTGGTATCAACAGTTACAGGAGGAAGCAGGGGCTTCTTATCTTTTTTGCAAGCACTGCCAAAACTCAGTAACAAAACAAAAACCAGAACAAAAAGAAAAACCTGTTTCATTACTACTTGTGATTTTAAAATACGTTGAGTCATAGTTAAACGTTATTGCTTATTGTATCCTGTTGACACTTTGTATTATTTAAGTTCTGGCATTTCATGATTAATAAAGAAATAGTATGATTCGGCACTGTAACATTTACTTGTTTTAAGTTACTATGCAGCACTTTTAAGTGCTGCATAGTATTATTGCTAAAATGATATGCAAGTGAGCTCATACGCTGTTATTCCTCCGTTAGTTACCATAAAGTATAAAGGCATTGTAAATCCGTCGGCGGAAACAGGACCATAAGCAACCTCGGCAGTAACATTCCAGTTAGGTGAAGGGCACCCAATATAATCGCCCGAACCATCAAAAACATGGAAAGATGAATACCCGGCACCCGAACTTGTTGTGCTGATTTTTGTTGGATCGGTTACATCAAAAATATGCATTGCACTGCTGTAAGGGCTGGCATCTACAACTGCTGCAAATTTTGCATTGTTAAATTCAAAATAAGTTAATGCCGGAGTTAAGCCTCTTGAATTATCAATATAATCAGGGCTGAACGAATATTGAATTGAATTATTGGTTCCGCTTACGTAGTTAATAAAACTTGGCGAATTTGAACAGAAATAATAAGGATCTGTTTCCTGGCTTCCTGTAGGGGTTGCTTTTGCAACATAACCAAATGCAGTTGGATAGTGTATAACCTGAGGATCTTGCGAAAGCAATGCTCCGTTCTTTATTATCCATTTTAATGTATTATTTGCACCACCGGCATCTGTACCATCTGTTGTAGCCATAATAACAGCATCAGTATTAATATCCCCGAACACAGAAATTTTTCTTCCATAAAAGGCACTTCCCACACTACTCCAGTCTGTTGACCTTGCTAATAAAACGGGAGCAGCATTTACATTATCCCATTTATAGAGGCATACGTTGGCTCCTGCATACAGGTTATTGATACCAACAATCTTTCCGTTTTTATCGTTTGCTATAGAATAAATACCATTAACGCTTCCCACATTTAAATTGCCTGCAAACGCACCTGTTTTACGATTATAGTATTTAATGGTTGAGCCGCCAACCCATTCATTTGATGAAGGGAGCAAAAGATAATCACCACTGACAGCAATTGAAATCTGTGCATAATCTTCAAATCCAAGATCACCTGCAGATAAAGACCACAATTTCTTCACTTTACTGAATCCTGCAGGTATTTTAACCGGAACACCAATTTTTACAGTGTATTTTACAGTGGTTCCATCATCTGCTGTTACAGTGTAAGTAACGGGGTTATTATAATTATGTACTGTTGAAGGATCGGGAGAAATTTTTGCATAATTGGAAAGTTCAACTGTGGCAGTCTGGCTGCTTAAATCAACGAGTGTATAAGGAATAATTACAGTATCATTTACTACAATCCCGTCAATATCAGCTTCGTTTAATTTAAAGGATTTAATTTCAGCTTTGTTGCTCCTTTTTCTTACAACATTTATGGTATATTTTTTTGAAGTTCCGTCCTGCGCACTAAGAATATATGTTTTTGGAGTTGTAAAGTTTGTTAGTCCAAAAGCGGGGTTTATGTAAACATTGTTGGGAACAGAACCGCTTATAAAAAGACTGTCCAGTGATGTTTCAGTAAAAGACCCATCAGGATAATACCAAGGTATTTCGACTGTAATTGATTCGGGATATGGTTCAGATACAGTTGGGCTATATCCTCCTTTTCCATCGGCATATCTTATCATTAGCGAAGTAAGTCCGTTTGAACTGCTCTTCACCTCAAATTTAGAATCGATCTTGGCGCAGGAGTTTAATACAAGCATACCCAAAGCCAATACTATTATAGTGTTTAATAATTTTTTCATTTTGTTTATTGGTTTACCAGTTCTCAATTTGAGTGCAGTTTGTATTGTTTACAAGTTCAGATGACAGAATCGGGAAAGCATACATCTTCTTTAGAAACTGTCTTGGTGCGTCATCGCAAATAATATAGTCATAGGAAAAAGAAGAACCCAGATTATTTACTTTAATTCCATGCACCTTTAACCCGGTTAATAAAGTTTCTGCATCGTTCCATCTTCTTAAATCCCAATAATGATGTCCTTCTCCTGCAAGTTCAATAGTTCTTTCCTTTTTGATTTGGGTTAAAATTGCCGTACCAGTTGCGGTTGAGTTTGGTAATCCTGCACGACTTCTTATTGTATTTAGTGCTGTAATTGATTCCGATGATTTATTTAAATGATATGCCGCTTCAGCATAATTGAGAATAACTTCTCCCAGTCTTATTTCAACCATCGTTTGAGAGCTTCTTACATTTACAAGGTCGGTGTGAGTTTCATCTAAATATTTTTTCAGATAATAACCTGTAACAGTTGCGCCCTTGTTTGTTCCGCCGGCAGGAGGATACGAAACCCATCCATCTTTGCCTCCTGAAAAAGCCTGAATTGTTCTTCCTTTCCATGCTGCACCATTGTAAAGAACGGTAGCCTGAAAACGAGGTTCAAGTGTTTCCCAAGGCGGCGTTGTAGTTACATTTTCAGAATGCCAGCTACTCCAGTCAACCGCTCCTCCTCCTGCTTTTTCATACAATTCAACCAGTTCCTGTGTGGGCTCAACATCACCTCCGTATTCAAAAAAAGCATCATCACCCCCAGGACTCGCTATTGCGTCATAGTTATGAACAAGTTGCGGATAGCTGTAATTAAACTCGAGAACTGATTCTTTATTTCCTGATGTATAAGATCGGAAAGCTTTGGAATAATCGGCATTCAGTGCATACATTCCATCAGTGCGACTTAATATTTTTCCAGCAGCATCAAAAGCCGATTGCCACCTTTCTGCATATAACATTGCTCTTGATTTCATTCCGTATGCAGCACCACTTGTTAAACGGCCTGATTCTGCTGCTGTTCGTTTATCCGGTAAATTCTGAGCTGCAAAATCAAGATCTGATTCAACAAGATCCCAGCATTTATCTTTAGCACTTCGTGGCAATAAAGCTGTTGTTGGTTCTGTAATCAGAATAACGCTTCCATGATTCCGCATCAGTAAAAAATAGAGGTACCCTCTGAAAAATTTTGCCTCTGCTGTTAATCTTGTTTTAACTGTATTATCGAGTTTACTGTTATTTAAACCTTGTATGTACTCATTAATCAGGCGTATATAATAATAAGCATTTGTCCATATATCAAGAGAGTTCTGATCGGCAGTAATTAAGCTCGGATTTGTTGCATACAAATTCGCAATGGCACCATTGCTTCCAATGGTGCTACCTCCTGTTTTTATGATATCGGTAAGACCATCAGTGTACATATTTCCGCCAAGATATGCTGACCCGAACAAACCATAATAATTTAAAACAGGGTAAAATGAATTTGCATATAATGTAGCATTTGCTTCACTTTTAAAAGCTGTACTTTCTGAATAACGATCTGTTGGATCAGGAGTTACAAACTTTTTGCACCCGGCCAATGCAGAGAAAAGCAATATAACTGTATATAAAACATATTTTTTCATAATCATGCTTGGTTTTGATTAATTAAAAGGACACTCTTACACCTGCACTGAATGTCTTTTGCTGAGGATAATATCCATTACTTACATTCGGGGCTTCCGGATCGAGATACTTAAATGAAGAAAGAGTTATTGCATTCATTGCAGCCAGATATACTTTTGCACTAAAAGCCCCCGGCATATTTTTTCGTCCGGAAAAATTGTAAGCTATCTGTACATTTTTCAGACGTGCATAAGCACCGTTTACAATCCACATTGAAGATGCCCAGTTATTATTTGGCCTCCATTGATTGTCAAGCCTTGGATATTTTCCCGATGTATTAGAAGGAGACCATGCATTTTCCACCAGGTATTTAGGAGTATTGCCACCGTTGTAAAACGTACGTGTAAATTGTGTATCATCCCATCCTATACCATCATACCAGCCCATCAGCGCATTGTCACAAATAGCAGCACCTTGAATTAAAAATGAAAATTCAAATTTTTTATAACCGGCTTCATAAGCAAAACTGTAATTAAGCTCCGGAAGACTGCTACGTCCGATTATTGTTACATCCTGTTCATAAGTGATTTTACCATCGCCATTAATGTCTTTATACTTTATATCTCCAGCCTGAGCTGATGAGTTTACTACAGGTGATGCATGGGCTTCTGCATCTGTTGCAAATAATCCTTCTGCAATTAATCCTGTTTTTAAACCCATTGCTCTTCCTATTAAACTCAGATATTCAGGAATGCCCGCAGACTGATCCATATTTAATATCCGGTTATGAGCCCAGCTTATACTTCCTGTAGCATTATGATTAAATTTGCCTATTTGATTTCTATGTTTAACAACCAGCTCAAAACCCCTGTTATCAACTTTTCCTGAGTTAACTGTTGTTGGATAAAATCCTCCAACAGAAGGCGGATAAACATTTGAAACACTTGTAAGAATATCTGTAGTTACTTTATAAAAACCATTAAACTCAAATCCTAACAACCCTTTCCATAATTCCGCTGATATTCCAATATTTGCAGTTCTTGCTTTTTCCCATGTAAGATCAGTATTGGGATAAGAAGTCGGCAATAAACCATTCACATTCGTTCCGCCAAAATTTGCTACCGGGCTGGTAGTAAGTGTCATAAAGCGCAAATACTCGTAAGAACCATTGGTAACATCATTTCCCAGGATACCATAAGACGCTGTTAATTTCAGATCATTTACGGTAGAAAGCAGGTTTCTGAAAAAACCTTCATTCGATATTCTCCAGCCAACAGAAGCAGAAGGGAAAAAACCAAAACGATTATTTTCAGGAAAATTTGTAGAAGCATCAACTCTTCCTGAAAATTCTGCCAGGTACCGATTGTCATAAACATAATTTAACCTGCCTACCCAGCCAATTCTGTTTGTGGTTCCGCTGCTGCCATACGGACGATTGGGATTGTCTTTTGCAAACCCAAATTGATCAAGATCGGTTAAATCAAAATTTTGAGCTGAGGCACCGAGACCAGAGTATTTATAACTTGATTGTTCAGCAACCACCAAAGCTCCTACTGTATGTTTGCTGAAAATCCGGTCATACCTCATATACTCTTGTAAAGTCCAGCGTGAAGACTGTGTGTAGCTTTCACTTAAAATCGCAACAGTTCCATACGGAGCTGCTGTAGTATATGTTGAAGAAGAAGTCTGAGTTGGGTCAATTGTTGCTAATGTGTAGGGCGTGTAAAACGACTTGGTATGATAAAAGTTTTTATCATAGCTTCCGACTACTTTAAATGACAGTCCTTTTAAAAAAGGTGCTTTGTAGTTTAACGATAAACTGTTTTGCAAACCAGTATTATCATTGTTGTTATAACCCGATAAATCTCTTGCAGCTAAAGGATTGTTTCCAGACTGAAGACTGGATGTTAGGTACAGGCCATCTTTTGATATTGGATTTATGTAAGGGTGAGCCACCATAATCTGATTCATAAGATTTATAGAAACAGTATTTCCATTTCCTGAAAAATTTGAGATTTGCGGACTTTTTGCATTTGCCGTATTTGCACTAACATCAAGAGAAATAGAAAAATCTTTTGTAATTGTAGCATCCAGATTTGTACGCAGATTATAGCGTGAATAACCTACACCTTTAATAATACCATCCTGATTAAGATAGCCTAATGAAACAAAGTATTTTACATTCTGAGTACCACCGTTTACACTTAAATTATGTTGTGTGGTAATAGTTGAAGATTTAAGCATTGTTTTAACCCAGTTTGTATTTCCGTAAATACCATCAGGATCGCCATTAGCAACTTTATTTACAACTGCATCGGGGAAAGTATGACTCCTGCCATTAATTTCATCTGCATAATTATACCATTTTACAAATTCCTCTCCGTTGAGGTATTGCGGCATACGTGTGTTGGAACTAGATGTAACTGAACCGGTATATGCAAGTGTTGGTTTTCCTTCCTTTCCTCTTTTAGTAGTAACAAGTATAACACCGGTTGCGCCCCGAACTCCATATACTGAAGCCGATGCAGCATCTTTCAAAATTGTGACTGATTCTATTTCAGTAGGATCAAGATTATTGAACGAGCGCTCAACACCATCAACTAATATTAACGGAGAATTACTGTTCAAAGAACTAAACCCTCTTACATAAAGAGAAACGTCATCTGAACCTGGTAACCCCGACGATTGGCGTGTAATCAATCCAGGCAGTTTTCCAACAAGGGCTTGAGACAAATTAGTTGAAGGCACTTTCGTAATATCGCCCGCCTTTACTGTAGAAATTGATCCAAGTAAAGAATTCTTTTTTTGCGTACCATAACCAACCACAACCACATCTTGCAAATCTTTTGCATCTTCCTGCAATGCAACCTTCACAGCCTCTCCTGATTTAACTGTTACTTCCTGGCTTTTGTAACCAGACATGGAAAAAATTAAAATCCCTTCACTAACAGCGGTTTTTAAAACAAACGCTCCGTTTGCATCGGTAACGGTACCTTTCTTGGAGCCTTTTAACTGAACGCTTACCCCTGTTAACGGGTTACCGTCAGCGCCTGTAACTTTTCCGGAAATAGCTCCAGTCTGCGCTGTAGCAGTATTGAGCTGTATTACACATACTATCAAAAACAACATCTGTTTCCATAGATGTAAAAACAATTTTGACTTCCTCATAATACAAAATGTGTGTTTGGTTAATAATTAATTTGATTTATTGATTGCTCTTTTAAAAAATAAAACCATCTGAATTTCTTCATTATTCTTTTTCTTCAAACGTTTTCCAAACCTGATAAAGACCTCTTGGAATATGAAAACAGCCTTTCCATTTTCCCCCTTTTAAATCTAATAGTGGTTTACCCAGTCTATTGAGATATCCGAACCATTCGCCATACTCAGGATCTCTGAAATGCTTCCAGGTATATTCATGCACTTTTTCAAACCAGCTTGCAAGCCTTTCATCGCCACAGGCCGAATATGCTTTTGCCAATGCCACCAAAGCCTCTACATGCACCCACCATAACTTCTGATCCCACTCAAGTTGCTGAGGCGGTTTATTTTCTATATCCATGAAATAAAATATGCCTCCATACTTTTTATCCCATCCATACTCAAGAGTTTGAATAATTATAGCACAGGCTTTTTTTATCAGCAAATCATCATGCAGCCGATTGCCAAGTTCAATAATGAACCACATGGCTTCAATTGCGTGTCCAGGATTAAGAAGACGGCCCTCAAAGCTGTCGCAAAAACCGCCGTCCTCGTAAACGTTTTCAAGAATAAGTCCAGAATCTTTTTGATAAAAAACATCCATCACCTCATGGATAACAGATGGTATAAATTTGTTTACTCTTTCCGTACCAAGAAGATGCTCCATTTCTAAAGAGAGATTACAAAGAATCATTGGAAGACTGAAGCTCTTAAGTGACCGGGTTCCCGGGTACATTTTGTTATAAATACCTTTCCAATTGTTCTGACGTTTTAAAATATGATCGAATGTATCCAGTGCAATTTTTTTGTACCGTTCCTGTGGTTGAATTTTATCTAATGCTGCAAAAGCCATGGCAGCAAAACAATCGCTGAAAATATTATAAGGCTGTACCAGCGGCTTCCCTTCTGCAGTTAAAGAAAAATACCAGTTTCCGTCTTTGTCACGACCAAATTTTTCAAGAAAATCTGCTCCTTGCAAAGCCATATCGAGCCACTCCTGCCTTGGTTCAACATTTTTATACATCGTACTGAAGCACCAAACCTGCCGGCCTTGCAACCATATGAATTTGTCGTTGTCATAAACATTACCTTCCCGATCCAGACAAGTAAAATAACCTCCATTCCTGTTATCCTTGCTGTATTTCATCCAAAAAGGAAGAATATTTTCAAGCAATTCATCCCTGTATAATTTTGAAAAAACCTTTTTATCAAACGTCCTGACTATATCTGTCTCCATTAGAAAACTTTAAAATATATTATCTTATTTTGAAGCAATTTAATAATATTTTTTATTTAACTAACAAATCTTTTTAATTTTTTTTATTTAATAAATCATTTTTATCCGCATTTTAAGTAAAGTACTTGGGTTTTAATTTCTTTCTTCAACTATGTAGAGCATCTTTTATTCAATTATTCTATTACATTTACTCATTATTCTTTTTTTTTAAATAGAAGACGCAAATGCCTAAACAACACTCCATTTTTGAAATTTTTTCAGAAGAAAACACAACCGGTGTAGCACTTAAAAACAAAGCACTAAAAAGAGCCATCATTAATTCTCTGGATGATTCAGGAAATGCAACAATTGCCGAGCTTGTACAAAAATTAAATATCAGCACACCAAAAGCTACCAGCCTTATTAACGAACTTAATCAAGACGGGCTGATTAGAGATGAAGGAAAAATCGACTCTACCGGTGGCAGACCGGCCAGCAGATTTGGCCTTGTTGCAGATTCGTGCTTTTTTATAGGTGTGGATGTTAACCGCTACTATATAAATATTGGACTGCTCGATTTTAAGAAAAATCTTGTAACAACAAAACTACAGGTGCCTTTTCTTCTGGAAAATACTGTTGCTTCATTAAATGATTTATTAAAAATCATCAATGATTTTATTTCGGGAATTAAAATACCCAAAAAAAAGATCCTCGCTTTGTGTGTAAACCTTTCAGGAAGAATTAACACTAACAGTGGATACAGTTACAGCTTTTTTAATTTTAGTGAAGAACCTTTATCAACCAGGCTTGAAAAAGAAATTGGTATTCGCACTTTTTTAGAAAACGATTCAAGGGCAATGGCCTATGGCGAATTTCATAGCGGAGCAGTAGCAAATGAAAAAAATGTTCTTTTTGTAAATCTAGATTATGGAATTGGGCTTGGAATATTAATTGATGGCAAGGTTTATTATGGCAAATCGGGCTTTGGCGGAGAGTTTGGGCATATTCCGCTATTTACAAATGAAATTATCTGTCAGTGTGGGAAAAAGGGGTGTCTTGAAACCGAGGGATCTGGCCAGGCGTTGATACGGCTTTTTAAAGAAAAAATTGAGCAGGGTTCAACCTCTTCTATCATTTCAACAAAACAGGGAACGAACGATCTTAGATTGTCTGATATTGTAAATGCCGCACTTAATGAAGACGTTCTATCAATTGAGCTTATAGAAGATATTGGTGAAAAAATCGGAAGAGGCCTTGCAATCCTTATTAATATTTTTAATCCGGAATTGGTAATTCTCGGGGGAAAGCTTACCGAATCAGGCGATTATATACGGCTTCCGATTAGAAGTGCGTTAAACAAATACTCATTAAGTTTAGTAAATAATGATACTCAACTACGTATTTCAAAGTTGGGAGAAAAAGCAGGTATTATTGGAGGGTGTTTAATTGCCAAGCATAAGCTGATTTCAGGCTAAATAAACATCTGTAATCTTTTTTCAGAAGCTTCCTGATTTTGCAGGAGTATTACTATTTAACCAAACAACTAAAATTAAAAGCTGTCAGATAAAGTTACCCGACCTGGACTCGAACCAGAACTATCAGAGCCAGAATCTGACGTACTACCATTATACTATCGGGCAATTAAAAATTGTGACCTCGCAGAGACTCGAACTCTGGACCCGCTGATTAAGAGTCAGCTGCTCTACCAACTGAGCTACGAAGTCAGATCAAACGGGCGTGCAATTTACTACATAATTATTTATAATATTAATATTCGATTTCTTTCCCTTCATTTAATTCGTTATACCAACTGCTTCATCATACATATGCTGTTTTCTACCTCGGCATATTTACCATAATTAGGAATAAAAGTATAACCGCATTTCTCATATAGTTTTATTGCTTCAGGTTGTTTTTTGCCTGTTTCAAGAACACAACCCGTATTACCCTCTTCCTCTGCCCATTGTTCAAGTTCAGTCAACAACGCTATAGCTACGCCCTTTCCCCGGTACTCCGGC
This sequence comes from Chitinophagaceae bacterium UBA1953, assembly GCA_002336115.1. Lineage (GTDB taxonomy): Bacteria > Bacteroidota > Bacteroidia > Chitinophagales > Chitinophagaceae > Lacibacter. The sequence continues at coordinate 224,178 of DDEN01000061.1, read as the reverse complement.
AAAACAAACATTCTTTTAATTTCAACCACACCTGGCTCATACGCTTTGAATGAGCCGCAGCCAACAGCTTTTTCATCAACATAAGCTATCACTATATGTCGTATATCATCCACTTTGTTGAGCGGTGCATAAAATTTATGTTCATCTCCATCACGCTTTGCAAGGTCTTCATCTAACAAAGCAACAAGGTTAATAAAGTCAGTTGTGTGAGAATTTAATCTGGTTAATGTAATCATGTAATAAAGTTCGGGAAAGTTTTATTTTTAAACTGCTTACTGAAATTTCAGCAGTTTTATTTTAAAAATAACATTCAAAAAACAAACCAATACATGAAACATCAAACCTTATCTATCCGACCATTTATCGGTGCTGCAGATTTTGAAGAATCAAGGAACTTTTACAAAGATCTTGGTTTTGAAGAAAGTATTCTTGGTAATGAAATGTCGTATTTCAAAACGGGAAATACGGGTTTTTACCTTCAGCGGGCTTATGTAAAAGACTGGATTGATAATACAATGGTTTTTCTTGAAGTGGATGATGTACAGCGGTAATGGAATGAACTGAATGCACTTAACCTTCCTTCGAAATATAAAAATGTACGTTTAACCGGCATCAGGAATGATGATTGGGGCAGGGAATGTTTTTTACACGATCCATCGGGTATTCTCTGGCATTTTGGAGAATTTAAAAAGTAAATTTTCGGTAAACGGAAAGACACTTAATCTTACCGCATAAAAACACGTACAATCTTCTGCCAGTGAGGGTTTGAACGATTCGTTTAATCCTGATTTTTCGATCTGAAAACCGTAAAAACAACACGCAGAAATTGATTGTTTTTACGCTTGCAGCCGCCGGGGCTGGTTTGTACTTTTATACTCTTAAATCCAATCAATATGAATAAAAGCCATTCCGTACGTAAACGTTCTTCAGTTTTGAAGTCAATTAAGCAGATGGTGTTTTCACTGATTGAATCATTTGAATCGCCACAGACAAAAGAGTTTAAAAGATGGAAAAACTACTTCGCACAATGATGAAATGAACTTTACACTTATGAAGCCATTCGCTATTATGTGATGGCTTTTTTTATGCCCTTAAGCTAAAGTCCGTCTTTCGAAAATAATGTATGAACAGCAGGCGTATATCCTTTTACTGAAAACAGCCAGTTGTTTTCAAAATTACCCTGCCTTACATATTCACCTTTTCTTGTGTAAAGAGCTACAACTCCGCCACTACCACCATTCATTGAAGGCCCGAAAAGAGTTGGCGGAAGCAGTTTCATATATGCAATGGAGTTTACATCCAGTATCTGAACCTGCGTAAAATCAACTTCAATTTCGTCGATGTAATACGCTCTTATTTTTTCATTTCTCCAGAATAGAGCCTGATCGCCTTCGGCATCATTACTAATTATAAGATTTGGAACCTTGCTTTGCAAATACAATAAACAGTTAGGAAAATGAAGGATGTCATCATTGGTTAAACAATCAAATTCCTTTTCCATTATGTCGTTAAATCTTGGTGTTACATATTCATCTTTAAATTTATCAAGTTGGGTTTTCCTGCTTCCTGTTACAACAATCTGCTGCAGTTCTTTACCGTTTCCTTCAACTCTCACTGCACCTGCGGGTAACTGTCCGGCTGCTTTAAGTGAATCATATTTTTCAGACGTGAACAGTAATGCTTTAAAATCAAACTTTGCAGATAAAACAGAATCTTTAAAATCAGCTGCTGCAGGAAACTGTTTGATACTTATATCGGGCTTTTGTTTGTGTTTTGAATCAGCATAATTAAAAAATATACTTGCCTTGTTTTCAAAAATCAAACGTGGAAGTATAAACCCTTTGCCATCATTAATATCAACAATCTTATTATAAATCGTGTTGTTTCTTGCAAAAAGAAAAACAAGCATTTCTGCAGCAGGCTTCCTGTTATGTACAACTCCTGTTATCTGGAAAATACCGGGATAATAAAACGCTTTTACAGTTATAGTATTATTGGTGTATGCTTCGGGTAAAACAAGAAGAAAATTATTAACTACACTAATAAGCGGGTAATACATTGTATCAACCACATCGGCGTCTTCAGCTTTTGCAACAACCATTAATGATCCTGCATTAGAATGTTGATTGAGCTGTGCCATTATCCAGAGTGAATCTGTGCCGGGTACACGATCGCAGGTTACTACTACCCGCATGCTGTCCTGTGCTTTTGCTGCTTGCTGAAATACAAACAGTAAAAGCAGGACAAGAATTTTTTTGCTATACATAAAGAAATAAAAAGAAAAGTTACAGCTAAATACAAACCATGTGCATCATGGTTTCGTTAAAAGTTAAAACTTAGCAAGAACTTTTTTCATTTCATCTGCAATTTCATTATTACAGGGGTTGCCAATACTTCCTTCGTGTGTATGATGCAGCTGTTTGAGATCGTATTCGAACTCACCCTTGTTAATGCTGTTGCCCACCTGCTGGTATGCTTCACGGAAAGGAATGCCTTTATTCACCAGGTCGTTCACCCCTTCAACACTGAAGAGATATTTATACTTTTCATCTGTAAGAATATTCTCTTTCACCTTCATATTACTGAGCATGAGCTGCATTAACTGTAAGCATGCTTTCAGTTCTTCAATAGCCGGGAAAAGAATTTCTTTTGTAAGCTGCATGTCCCTGTGATAACCTGAAGGAAGATTATTGATGAGCAGCGTTAATTCGTTTGGTATAGATTGAATGCGGTTACATTTTGCACGGATAAGTTCAAACACATCCGGATTTTTTTTATGCGGCATAATGCTGCTTCCTGTTGTTAACTCATCAGGAAAAGAAATGAAACCAAAATTCTGGTTCATATACAAACAACAATCCATAGCCAGTTTACTTAGTGTTGCAGCAACTGAACTCATACCAACAGAAGTTACTTTTTCTGTTTTTCCACGACTCATTTGTGCATACACACTATTCCAGTTAAGCGTACCAAACTGCAGTAATTCTGTTGTTCGCTTCCTGTTTAAGGGAAAGGATGATCCATAACCTGCTCCGCTTCCTAAAGGATTTTTATTCGCCACTTGATAAGCTGCTGCTAATAATTCAAGATCATCAACCAGGCTTTCGGCATAAGCACCCAGCCACAAAGCAACTGATGATGGCATGGCAATTTGCAGATGCGTATAACCGGGCAAAAGTGTGTGTTTATTTTTTTCGCTTTGTGCAACCAGTAAATCAAAGAGGTTTTTTACTTCATCTTTCATGTTGCTGATTTCTGCACGGAGGTATAATTTGATATCAACCGCCACCTGGTCGTTACGGCTGCGGCCACTGTGAATCTTTTTGCCGATGTCGCCGATTTTCTGAGTGAGAAGAAACTCTACTTGTGAATGCACATCTTCAATTCCTTCGTCAATGGTGAATTCTGAATTATCAATTGCTGCAGCAATTTCTTTCAGGCCATTTACCGCAATGGCTGCTTCTTCTTTGCTCATCAGTCCCACTTCACCAAGCATGGTTACATGTGCAATTGAACCTTGTACATCGTACTTCGCCAACAGTAAATCAAATTCTTTATCACGACCAACGGTAAATTGTTCAACTATTTGAGATGTTGATGAATTTTCTTTTTGCCAAAGTTTCATGTTGTATGCTTAATGCTTCGTGCAAAATGCTAATGCTGCGTTGAGCATTCAGCATTATGCATTCAGCTTGTTAAAGTATTTTCTCCAGCAACTGTATATAACCTTCAATACCTTCCTTAATCTCATCTACATATACATATTCATCTGCTGTATGACTTCTTGCACTGTCGCCGGGACCCATTTTCAACGCAGGGAAAGGCATCAATGCTTTATCGCTTGTTGTGGGCGAACCATAATATGTTCTTCCTAATTCTATTCCTGCAACAATCAACGGATGATCAAGCGGAATAGAAGTTGATTTCATTCTTGTGGTACGTGGTTTGAATTGGCTCTTCAGGTTTTGTTTGAGTTCGTTCAGAATTTCATCAAACGTGTACAGCTCATTCACTCTTACATCAATCACAAATTTGCATTGCGGAGGAACCACATTGTGTTGCTGATTTTCGGTACCGATAACCGTTGCTGTTAATCTTGACTCGCCCAACAGCGGACTTACTTTTTCGAAGCGATAATTTCTGATCCAGTTAATATCATCAACAGCAATGTATAGTGCATTCACTCCTTCATTACGTGCAGCATGTCCGGCTTTGCCTTGTGCAATACAATCAATTACCATCAGTCCTCTTTCGGCAACAGCCATTTCCATTTTTGTAGGCTCACCTACAATACCAAAGTTAATATTGCCGAGATAAGGCAATACCAATTCAATTCCGTTTACACCGCTGATTTCTTCTTCAGCACTTGCGGCTAAAACAATATTGTGCGAAAGATTTTCTTTTTCGTAGAAATATAAAAAAGTAGCAATGAGCGAAACAAGACAACCACCTGCATCATTACTTCCCAACCCAAAAAGTTTTCCTTCTTCCACAACCGGAGTAAACGGATCTTTTGTGTATTTAGCATTAGGCTTTACAGTATCATGATGCGAGTTCAGCAATACACTTGGTTTTGCCGTATCATAAAACTTGTTTTTTGCATATACATTGTTGCCAACCCTTGCATGTTCAATTCCTTTGTTTGCAAAAAATAAACAAAGAATTTCTGCAGTTTCATTTTCTTCTTTTGAAAAAGATGGTGTTTCAATCAGTTGCTTTAATAATTCCACTGCCTCTGTGTGAAGTTGGCCAATGTTCTGGTTCTGGTTTGCCATGCTTGCTGTTTTAACTGTTTGTAATGGAGGTTCCTGCCTCTCCGCTGATAAGTTGCTGCAATTGCTCCGCTTTACCAATCATTACTTTTTTTACGCCGCTGTTTAACGCTGCAAAAGCATTATCCAGTTTGGGGATCATGCCTGCAAATATTTTTCCTTCTGTTTTTAATTGCTGATACGATGATGGATTGATCTGGCTGATAACTGTCGAATCATCATTGGCATCAAGCAGTACTCCGCTTTTTTCAAATGAATAAACAAGATGTACTTCGTACAAACTGCTCATTGCTTTTGCCACTTCCTGTGCAATGGTATCGGCGTTGGTGTTGAGCAGTTGTCCATTACCATCATGCGTAATAGGTGCCACAACAGGAATAAATCCGTTGTTCAGTAACCCAGCCCAGCTTAATGCATTGATTTTTTCAGATTTCACATCACCCACAAAACCATAATCAATTTCTTTCACCGGTCGTTTGCCTGCAGGAATTAAATTCCCGTCAGCACCTGTAACACCAATGGCATTACAGCTGAGCGCCTGCAGTTGTGCAATTACTTTTTTATTAATCAATCCTGCATACACCATCGTTACAAGATCAATGGTTGCAGCATCGGTAATTCTTCTTCCATCTACATACTTACTTTCAATACCCAGTGTTTCACCAATCTTGGTTGCCACTTTACCACCACCATGCACTAAAACAGCCTTCACGCCCCCATCCCCTGAAGGGGGGAACATACGCCCACCTATAAGTTTAGAAAAGTCTTTAAGGAAAGAGGTTAATAAATTTTCATTATCAACAATATTACCTCCAATCTTAATTACATATAGTTTCTCTTTCTCTGCCACTTTTTTACTATTCTCTTTTATAGTTAAAATTGTTTGTTCAATAATTCTTAATACAGTTGATTTATTATGAAAAATATCTTCATTTTTAAACCTGATCACTGTTAACCCAAAAGACTTTAAAAGCTCTTCTCTTTCAATATCATATCACTTGACTTCTTCAACTTCATGAATTCCTCCGTCTAATTCTATTACTAATTTTGCAGCATGACAATAAAAGTCAACAACAAAATTTGATATAGGATGCTGCCTCCTGAATTTTAATTTCCATTCATTTATATGAATATGTTTCCAGAGGACTTCCTCTGCTGGTGTCATTCTATTTCTTAACTCCTCTGCTTTTTGAAAGATCAGATGACTTGCGCCATAAAACATATTGTCTCTCATGTATTCAAAATTAGTTTGAGTGCTAAGCACCCCCCTTTAGGGGATGGGGGCCAAGTATCTCTGATAACACAGCCTGAGCTGCCCAAACACGGTTACTTGCTTCTTCTGTTACAATACTGTTGGGGCTGTCAAGAATTTCATCACTCAGTTCCACATTTCTTCTCACCGGTAAGCAATGCATCACTTTTGCGTTGTTGGTTAGTTTCATTTTTTCTTCTGTAAGCATCCATGCAGGATCATTGCAATACATGCGGCCATAATCAGTATAGGTGCTCCAGTTTTTTACATACACATAATCTGCATCTTTCAATGCTTCATCCTGGTTTTGTGTAATAGTTGCCCCTTTTGTAAACTGCTCATCCAGTTCATAATCTTCCGGATGAGTAATTACAAAATCAGCTTCGCCCCACGCATTGATCCATTGTGCAAAACTGTTGGCCACACATTGAGGTAACGGTTTTACATGTGGTGCCCAGGTGAGTACAATTTTAGGTTTACGTTTTTCTTTGAACGTTTCTTTAATCGTAATCACATCTGTGAGCGACTGCAATGGATGAAGTGTTGCACTTTCAAGACTCACAACAGGAACTCCTGCATATTTTATAAACTGCTTAATGTACAGTTCGCTGTAATCTTCTTCTTTGTTTTTTAACCCGGGAAAAGTCCGGATCGCCAGAACATCAAAGTAATTACCGAGAATAGGAGCAGCTTCTTTAACATGCTCTGAAGTTGATCCGCTCATGATGGCTTCTTCTTCAAATTCCCATGTCCAGCCTTCACTGCCTACATTAAATACAATGGGCTGCATGCCGAGATTTTCTGCTGCAATCTGTGTACTTAAACGTGTACGCAAACTGGGGTTTAAAAAAACAAGTCCCATTCGTTTACCTGTACCCAATGCTTTATCAACAAATGGATTTGCTTTATACGCCAATGCTTTTTCAGCCAAAGCATTGATGTTTGCTACATCATGAACAGAAATAAAGTTCTTCATCTTATGCTAAAAGCGGAATGCTTCATGCAAAATGCAAGTTCATCCCTGGTTTTTACGAATTGATTTTATTAAGTTAATCAGTTTTGCTTTTACTTCATTTAGCCTCAACTCAAGTCCATCATACTTCTCCTTACTGATATATGCCAAATCAAATACAAGCAAAGCAGCATACTCTAACTCATTTACTGAACACAAAGCGACATCAAGAAAATGAACAAAGTCTTTATCCGAATTTCGCCCGCAGCCTTCTGCAATATTCATAGGAATTGAATAGGTTGCTCTTCTGATCTGTGACGCAAGCTCATATTGTTCTGCTTTAGGAAAAGATGGTAACATCTCTTTGTAAACAAACAAAACCATTTGATGAGCTTTTTCCCACACATCATATTTACGGTAGTCTCTCATAAAGTTTATGTTTTAGCATTACGCATTTTGCGTTATGCATTTTGCATTAAGCGCTTTTCATCTTCTCAATCTCTTCCTTCACTGCTTCAATAAAATGCTCAGCGTCTCTTTTCTTCAATGCAAGACTTGGCAACAAACGGATAACGTTTGGTTTTGCTTCACCAGTGAATATTTTCTGGTTGAGCAATAAATTCTTCTTCAGGTCTTTGATTTCTTCCGGTACATCAAAGCCAATCATTAAACCACGGCCTCTTACATTTTCAATCTCTTCAATCTTCTCCAGTTCTTCACGTAAATATTTTCCAACCATTACTGCATTGCCAAGAAGCTTTTCTTCTTCCATTACTTCAAGCACTGCTAATGCTGCTGCACATGCCAAATGGTTTCCACCGAAAGTTGTACCTAACTGGAAATGTTTTGGTTTGATATGTGGTGCAATGATGATGCCGCCGATTGGAAATCCATTACCCATTCCTTTTGCCATGCTGTAGATATCAGCATTCACTCCTGCAAAATCATGACTGAAGAATTTACCGCTTCTGCCATAACCACACTGCACACTATCAGCAATATAAACTGCACCATACTGATCGCAGAGTGAACGTATTTTTTTGAGGAAAGAAACTTCTGCTACATTAATTCCACCAACACCCTGGATGCCTTCAATAATCACAGATGAAATTTCATCGCCTTGTTTTTTAAAGCAGGCTTCGAGTGCTTTTTCATCATTAAAAGGAAGGAAGATGACATTGTCTGTTTCATTAACAGGAGCAACATAATTTTTATTATCTGTTACACTTACTGCCAGTGAAGTACGGCCGTGAAATGCTTTGCTGAACGCCACTACTTTTTTACGTCCTGTATGAAAGCTTGCAAGCTTTAACGCATTTTCATTTGCTTCTGCACCTGAGTTACAGAGAAACAACTGGTAATCTTCTTTACCTGAAACCTTTCCCAGTTTTTCAGCAAGCTGAACCTGTAAAGGAATTTTTATTGAGTTGGAGTAGAAAGCAATTTTGTTTAACTGCTCTTCAATTCGCTTTACCCAATGCGGATGTGTGTGTCCGATACTGATGACAGCATGACCTCCGTAAAGATCGAGATACTGTTCTCCCTGGTCATCCCATACATAACTGCCTTTGGCTTTGGTGATGGTGATGTTGTTAAGTGGGTAAACGTCGAATAATTGCATAAAGTTTTAAGTTTTAAGTTATAGGTATTAAGTTATCCTCTAACTTTTGTTATCAATACTATTAACATGGCCTTTATTTCGTTTATTGCTTTAAGTAATTCTGAAAAATCGTCTTCTTTCAGATAATGTAAATCCTTTGAAAGAATTAAATAATACTCTGATTCATTTGCAGAACCAAGAGCAATATTCAGAAAGTTTGCAAAATCAGGTTTTGTGTTTTTGCCACATCCTTCTGCAATATTTGCCGGGATTGAAGCGGCAGATCTTCTTACCTGATTAGTTAAACTATAAATCTCTTCTTTAGGGAAAAGCTTAGTGATTTCATAGATTTTCAACGTAAATCCATGAGCTTTTTCCCAAACCTTTAAATCTTTATAGTTCTGCATTACTTACTACTTATTACATACAACTTAAAACCATGATGCTTTTAATTTTAATCCTGTTCTTTCATCAAGACCAAACAACAGGTTCATGTTTTGCACAGCTTGTCCGCTGGCGCCTTTTAATAAGTTATCTGCTGCTGAATGCACAACCAGCATATCACCTACTTTTTCTAATTGAATTAAACACTTGTTGGTATTCACCACCTGCTTTAAAAAAACAGCTTCTTTAATTACATGTGTGAATGCAGCGCCTGCATAAAACTCCTCATACAGTTTGTACAATTCATCCAGGCTTTTATCGCTTTGTATTTGTGAGCTGATGAAGATGCCTCTTGTAAAATCGCCACGCCATGGAACAAAGTTGACTTTGATATCACTGTTTGGTTGCAACTGCAGTAACGATTCTCCTATTTCACCAAGATGCTGATGCGTTAATGTTTTATATGCCTGGATATTATTTGCTCTCCAGCTGAAATGCGAAGTGGCAGATAAACTTTGTCCTGCACCTGTGCTGCCGGTAATACCTGTTGTATAAACATCTTTCAGCAAACCTGCTTTTGCCAATGGCAATAAACCAAGCTGAAGTGTTGTTGCAAAACAACCGGGGTTAGCAATGTTCTGTGCTGCTTTGATTTCTTCTTTGTTCAGTTCGGGCAAACCATAAACAAATTTGCGGTTGCCGATCTGTGACGAAGCGTTCAAACGGAAATCATTTGCAAGATCAATGTTCTTAATGCGTTCATCAATGGTATTCTCAGCTAAGAATTTTTTCGATTCACCGTGACCAAGACAGAGAAACAATACATCTACATCGCTTGATAACTCACCGGTGAACTTCAGGTTTGTTTCACCAACCAGGTCCTGGTGTACTTTATATACCGGTTGGTCTGCATTACTCCTGCTGTGAATAAATGATAATTCCACATTTGGATGATTCACCAGCAAACGAATCAGTTCACCTCCTGTATAACCTGCACCGCCTATGATTCCAACTTTTATAGTCATATGTTGTAGGTTGTAAGTTGTAGGTCGTAAGCTTTTACTTACGACTTACAACCTATTACTTATTACTTTCCTGCACCGAAGTCCAGATTGAAGTTTGATTGCCGAATATTTTTGAAAAACCTCTAACATCATCACCGGTAAAGCCAGTGTTCATTTCGCCATACTTACCAAACTTGCTGCTCATTAAATCGTACTTGCTTTCAATACCAATTACCTGGAAACGGTAAGGCATCAGTTGTACAAACACATCGCCTGTTACATTTTGCTGGCTGCTGGTGAAGTATGCTTCAATATCCCGCATAACAGGATCGAGAAGCTGTCCTTCGTGCATCCAGTTGCCATAGAACTGTGCCAACGTGTCTTTCCACTGTAACTGCCATTTGGTAAGTACATGTTTTTCCAAAGCATGGTGAGCTTTTAAAATCACCATTGGAGCAGCAGCTTCAAAACCCACACGACCTTTAATACCAATGATGGTATCGCCCACATGAATATCACGTGCAATACCGTATGCACCTGCAATAGATTGTAAATAGTTGATAGCATCAACAGGATGACTGAACTGCTGATCGTTCACTGCTTTCAGTTCGCCTTTTTCAAAATGAAGTTTTACTTCTTCACTTCCTGTTTTGCTTACCTGTGTTGGCCATGCTTCTTCGGGCAACATGCCTTTGCTGCTCAGGGTTTCCTTACCGCCAATACTTGTTCCCCACAAACCTTTATTAATCGAGTAAGCTGCTTTTTCAAAATTCATTTCAACGCCTTTGCTCTTGAGATAAGTAATCTCTTCTTCACGGCTCAGCTTCATATCACGGATGGGTGTAATGATTTCAACACCGGGAATCATGATATGAAAGATCATATCAAAACGCACCTGGTCGTTACCGGCACCTGTACTTCCGTGAGCAACAGCATCGGCATTTAAATTCTTTGCATGTTCAGCAATATGCAAAGCCTGGCTTAAACGTTCAGCACTTACGCTGAGCGGGTATGTATTATTTTTTAAGCAGTTTCCAAATACGAGGTATTTGATGATGCGGTCGTAATAACCTTTTACTGCATTAACTGTTGTATGGGTTTTTACACCGAGTTTGTAAGCGTGCTCTTCAATCTTCTTCAGTTCTTCATCGCTGAAACCACCGGTGTTTACAATGATGGAATGAATTTCATATCCTTTTTCTTCGCTGAGATATTTGGCGCAGTAGGTAGTATCAAGTCCGCCACTAAAGCCAAGTACAATTTTTTTGTTTGCCATTGTTGAATAGAATTATTGAACGTACAAGAGTGCGACGCAACAGCAGCTCAATAGATAAGTTGCTGGCGGTAACACCGTTATTATAAATGAAAAAAGTAATGCAGAAATTTCCTTGCCCTGCTTTCGCTACCATTACCGCCGGTTCCTTCTTTGTCTTTACCCAAAAGAGTTTTTACAAACTTCCATTCTTTGAAACGCAGCAGGCGTTCAAAAGCCGTTTTATTTTCTTCAAAGTACTGCTTTGTTTCTTCGGGCTCGTAATGATCTTTTGGATCGTAAAGCATGGCCGTACACATACAGTTCTTACGGTCTTTGCTCATCAGGATGTCGTAATTCACACAGCTTTTGCAGCCGGCCCAAAACTCCTCATCCTGAGTAAGTTCACTGTAAGTAACCGGTTCATAACCCAGCTCGGAGTTGATTTTCATCACTGCAAGACCAGTGGTTAAACCAAAGATTTTAGAATCGGGGAAAAGCTGGCGGCTGAGTTCAAAGATTTTTCCTTTGATTTGCTTGGCTACGCCGCTTTTACGAAAGGGGGGCGAAACAATTAATCCGCTGTTGGCCACAAAAGCACCATGGCTCCATGTTTCAATATAACAAAAGCCCACCCATGTGCCATCCTTCAGCAGGGCAATCACAGCCTTTCCTTCGTTCATTTTATTGGCAACATATTCGGGGCTGCGTTTGGCAATGCCGGTTCCACGGGCTTTTGCACTCTCTTCCATCTCTTTTGTGATGGTTTCTGCATAATGAACATCGCCACTTCCAGCTACACGAATAATTATTTCCTGATTTTCCATTGTTTGAATTACTTAACAAAAAACGGATGACCAATCCAAAGACTATAAACCGGGGAGTAGTTCACTGACAGGGGCCGTGGTGAAGGGCTCGTCCTATCAGAACATGCGTCGAGGTCGTGGAGAAAATACATAGAAGTTAGATGTGCTGTTGTTGGCACTTACTTCAATTCTGTTGTATGTATTTGTGTTTGTCAACTCTTTCAAAAATTGAGGGACAAAAGTAACTGATATATTTAAAACAGAAGTATAAAATTTTTGAAATTTAGCTAACTGTCATTAGTGGAGGTTGAAGAAGTTGATAGTTTCTGATTTGTATAGAGTATTCGTTTATCCATGTTCTATATTCGATATGTTTCAAATATTGTTAGATTTGATAGGTATAATCATTTAAAAACTCCATAAATAACATATGAAAAAGCTCCTGTTTCTTGCATTGCTGCCTTTATCTGTTTTTTCCTCTGCACAAAAAACCACTTCTACTACCAGTGAAATTGATTCTATTTTAGAGCGTTCAGCAAAACATTTCATTGGAAAGCCTTTCCCCGTTTTTAATGCAGTAAACGGAAAGCAACAACTAAATAATGATAGCCTGAAAGGTAAGGTTGTGCTGATTAATTTTTGGTTTGAAACCTGTCATCCCTGCATGGCAGAAATGCCTGCACTAAATGAGCTTGCTGTTAAACTGAAGGATAATAAAGAATTTGAATTCATTTCCTTTACATGGGATAACATGCAAACCATACAGCGAATTAAAGATGAATATCATTTGCAGTTTAAAATGCTTTCTATTAGCAGGGAAGAGTGCTTACGATTGAATAGAAACGGCTATCCCACAACTTTTATTCTTGATAGAAATGGAATCATTAAGTATTGTATTTCCGGAGGTTCAACAAATCCGGAAGAGGCAAGAAAATTTGTTATGAACAGATTACTTAAAAAAATTGAACAGGAATTTTAATGCTTTAATATTCCATTGTAATACTTACAATTTTCATTTCCTTTCCTTTTGTGATTGACACGGAGTAACTGTTGCAGTTGGGACAGGATGTTGCATACGAACTTAAATGAAAAACGTTGTTGCAGGAATTACATACTGCTTCGCCGGGCAGCATCTCAATTTTAAGTTCTGCAGTTTCAAGTATGGTGTTGGATTTAATGGCATCAAATGCAAACAGCAGTGCTTCTGTTTCAATGCTGCTCAGTTCGCCAATCTTAAGTGATACAGCTACAACTTTTTCTTTGCTGTTTTGGGGAACAGATTTTTCAGCAATGGATAAAATAGATTGTGCAATAGAAAGTTCGTGCATAATTGAAGCGCAAAGTTAACCCATGCTGACGTTAAGCTGTAGTACCGGAATTACCTTCGCTTTCTTTTTTAGCAGCAGCGGCAGCTTTATCGGCAGCAGCTTTTTCTGCGGCCTTCCGTTTCTTTTCTGCAGCATAGAGTTCACGGCTTTCAAGTGCTTCTGCAAAAAGCTTATTCCAGCCGTTATTAATATTCTCTTCTTTTAATGCACAATGGCCCGGCTCAGCAGTTTGAAACAAAGCGCCTTCTTTAGGACAGGCTCTTACACACTCACCACAGTAAATGCAAACTGCACGGTTGTAATGATAGGTTTGTTTTCCTTCCATATCCTGCGAAAACACAATTGCACCCGGAGGGCATACCGCTTCGCAGCGCCTGCACCAGATACAAAGGCTTTCTTCAAATCCAATCAGGCCACGGTAATCATCTGGTATAAAGGTTTGTTCAAACGGATATTTGGTTGTAACAGGTTTCTTTACCAGGTTTCCTAATGCTTTAAAAAATGTTTTCATTCTGCGAATATTTTATTTGTTTCACGCAAAGACCGCAAAGAATACAAAGGCGCAATGTTTTATAATAATCGTTGTGTACATTGTCTGCTTTGCTCCGTTGTGTGAAATAATTTGTTTTTATCTTGCTGTACATGACAAACAAGGGTCGTAAGAGGCAATGATAGCAGGTGCACTTCCATATTCATTTCCCTCAAATCCTTTTACCATACCTGCCACATTGGAGAATGTGGGTGCTTTAATTTTCAAACGTTCCAGCACCTGTGTTTTATTTCCTTTGGCATAGTAGAACAGTTCCCCACGTGGAGCTTCCAGTCTTACGGTTGCTTCACCTTCAGGAAATGCTTTTGTTTCAGTAATGAGGTCACCTTCGGGTAAGCCGTTGATGATATTGTTGATGATGCGGATGGAAACATACAGTTCACGAAGCCTGATCATGTTTCTTGAATACACATCACCAGCCGTTTCTGTCACCATTTCAAAACCAACTTCTTTCCACGGAAGAAGATCTTCTGTTTCATTGCGTACATCAACACTCAAACCGGCAGCTCTTGCAAACGGACCAACAAGGTTGAGTTCCATTGCCTGTTGTTTGGTAATTGCACCAACGCCTTTGTTCTTTAATGAAAGTGTCCAGTTATGTTGGTAGATGTCCATCAGTTCATCAAGCTGCGGCATAAATGTTTTAAGCCGGCTGATAATAGAATCTGCAATCTGTGGTTTCAGATCCCGGGAAACACCACCCACAATCGAAAAATCATATTGAATACGGTTACCGCAAACAGCTTCGAGCAGCTCCATTGAAAACTCCCTGTACTGCATGGTTTTCATAAACAATGCTTCAAAGCCGGAGTTCTCAGCCACATGACTTAAACAAAGCAGATGAGAGTGAATACGATCAAGTTCTATCACCAGCATGCGTAAATATTTTGCACGCTTTGGAATTTCAATCTTCAATAATTTTTCGGCCACCTGCGAATAAGCAGTTGTGTGAGAGATGGAACACAAACCACACACACGACCAACCACAAAACTTACCTGGCGGAACTTGAATTTTGAACAGCAGGCAAGTTCAATACCACGATGCACATAATATACATTCGCATCTGTATTGATGATCTTTTCGTTTTCGGTTGTAAACTTAAAGTGCAATGGCTCCAGCAATGCAATATGCTGCGCACCTACCGGTATTTCGTATTGCTTTCCCATAATTATTTTTTCTTTCTTAACGGACCACTTTCAAAATCGGGTTCAAGAACAAAACCTTTATCAGTGTTCTCAACTTTTATATTCATTAAATCAACCAGTTCAGCTTCGGCAACCCATGCAGATACAACAATATCCCTGATGCTGGGTATTTCTTCGGCCGGGTTGATGATGGTATAAAAACAGGTTGTTTCGCAGGGATGAGCATAATCGCAGAAGAACCATTGTATCTCCATTGTTTCACCCATATCAACTGCATTCATTACCATAAAGTGATGCAGCTCCGGTTTGTAAAAAGCAGCAATATCTTTTTTGAGATTTGCTAATGAGGTTTCTATTTTAATCATGATACCAATGGTTTTATTTCGTCAGCAATATTTCTCCTGTTGAGTTGTTTGCCTTCTTTAATTGCCTGTTTTTTCAAGCGCACAGATTCTTCCAGTTCTTTTGATTTCTTTTCAAGAATACCCAGCGCCTGTACAACACCATCAATAATCTGCTCAGGTCTTGTACCGCAACCGCATACATATACATCCACAGGAATAAACTGGTCAATACCGCCTTCGCAGTTGTACATACCCCTGAACACACCACCTGTGCTTGCACATGCACCACAGCTGATCACTACTTTTGGTTCGGGCATCTGGTCATAGATTTCAACCAAACGTTCACGGCTGCGTTTTGTAACGGGGCCGGTTACCAGTAAAATGTCGGACTGTTTTGGATTGCCTGTATTGATCATTCCAAAACGTTCAATATCGTACTTGGGAGCAAGACACGCTAATATCTCAATATCACATCCATTGCATCCTCCTGCATTGTAGTGAAGTATCCAGGGAGATTTTTTTCTGAAAGAGGCCAGTTTCATCGTTTATATTTTTTGTCGGTTTATCGCCGATGTTGATTTTAAAATATACTGTGAATAAGCAGGTTGATAAATGCAAGCGAACAAGCAACACCCAATGAAAAACGAAGCANNTTCCTGCAAACATGTACACCAGTGTATAGCAGAATACATAGTCTAACCATTTAGCTGTGTACACCGCTTCAAAAAAGATTCCTGAAAATTCAAGCTCAACTCCACCTACAACTTCCTGGTGTGCTTCAGCAACATCAAATGGAGATTTCTTCATTTTAATAGGAAGAATCAGCAGCAATGCAATAAAAGCCAATGGTAATTTGTATAACAAAGGCTGATCCATTTTGTAAACAGAAGACACATCAAAACTTCCTGTTACGAGGTAAATGGACACCGCAATCAAAATCAGCACAGGTTCGTAAGCCAGCAACGTCATGGCTGTTCTGTTTGCACCAAGATGGCTGAAGATGGAACGTGTACTGTACCCTGCAAGGATCATGAGTGATGATGAAAGCAGGTGAAGAAATACTACCAGGATTAAATCACCACCAAGCAACAACACAGCAACAGCAAACCACAACGATACAAAGTGCATAATACCAAAGAATGCATGAGCCGAGTGAACAATCATCCTGCGCTTATCGGCCAGTTTGAAGAAATCATAAAACGGTTGCAGCAACGGCGGACCAATTCTTCTCTGCATGCGGGCTTTTACAATACGTTCAAACCCGTAAACCAAGCCGCCTATAAACGGAGCAAGAATGATGAGTAGTATCGGAATAAAAAGGTTGTTCATAACAAAATCGTTTTATATCAATGCCACAGCTATGAGTGCAATAAAAAATAAAATACCAACAGTTGAAAAATAAGGAACTGCTTTGTCGGTAGTGAAATAGAATGAAGAGAACGAGTAATTTATCTTTTCACCACACATGTATTCTTTTGCCCTGTCAACATTCTTTAACTGTACAAACATAGCTGCCACAATAGTTACAGGTAGCAAAAAGAAAGCAACCAGCAATGGAACCATGGGCAGCTTCATTGCACCGATGTAATAATTCCATCCTTCGGTAACAATAGGAATATGCGAACCAACAAGCGTGGCAGCAACAGGCGAAAACAGGTGTGTTAACAGGTAAGGCAAACCAACCATACACAACACAATCATCACCATCAATAAATTGATGATGGTTTTGTAAATCTTACCTGTATGTTCAAATTCAATATGATCGCTATTGCCTGTTCTTGAAATAAGTGTGCCCATTACTTTGAAATACAACAGTGAGAACACCGCACCACCAATTGCAACAAACACAATCACCAACGCACCGAATATTCTTTGTTCCTGAATAAAAGCCCCCAGTGTTAAATAACTTAACCACTTGCCAACAAATGCGCCAAACGGTGGTAACAACAGCGACATAAAACCGAGAGTTACTGCCAGCGAAGTATAAGGACCAACCTCGCCCAGCTTATCCATATCGGACGTTTGTTTGAGATGAAATACACGTTCCAATACACCTGCGTTAAGAAAGAGCATACACTTGGAAATACCATGAAACAGGACGAGTACCAGCGATGCAATAATGGTAACAGGTGTGGCAATGGCAGCCATCATGATCATTAAAGCAAGCAAACCAATGGTGGAGTGTGCAAGGATACGTTTTAAATTATCCTGCGATAGGGAAACAACGGCCGCAGCTACAAATACAAAACCGGTTAAAGCAATAATAACAGTTGCAACAGGTGTTTCTTTTAAAGCAGGCGATAAACGGAGAATAATAAACGGCGCAATCTTAACCATTGTGGATGAGTGAAGCAACGCACTCACAGGTGTGGGAGCTACCATAGCTCCAAGCAACCATTTACTGAACGGCATTTGTGCTCCTTTAATTAAGGCAGCAACACTCATAAATGCAAGCGGCAATAAAATACCTGTTGCTGAACCATGTGCAAGCAGGTTGGTGAATGTTGCTTCGCCATAACCATTGTAATAAATAAAGAAGATGGCAACCAAAATGGCAAGCCCGCCAATCTGGTTCATCCATAAAGCAGTTATTGCATTGCCTACCGATTCTTCATCTTTCCTGAAACCAATAAAGAGGAAGGAAGCCAGTGTTGTTAATTCAAAAAACAGGAAGAAATATTCCAGGTTATCGGAAGAAACAATCATGTTCATGACAGCAATAAACCAGAACATGATGGACATGAAATATTTTTTACGGAAACTGCTGCAATTTTCTTCTTCAATATACCGCAGCGAATAAACTGCAATGATACCACTGATTATGTTGATGAGCATAAACATAGATGCACTCAGCTTATCAACCATGAACTGCATACTTTCAGCAGGCGGAAGAATTTTCAACAAATACAGCAAGCCTCCCAGTTGCAACACCGTCATAACACCCACCAGCACACTTCTTTTGCGGATAGCCACCCATCCAAAATAAAGCAGCAGCAGAATATCGGCACCGGCAACTATTTCGTTTACATAATGCGGAACGCTGAAATAAAAAGGCTGATCTGTCTGGACAAACAAATAAACAGAGATTGCAGACAGCACAACTGCAGAGAATATTACCAGTATTTTAGCGGCTTTTGAGGGAAGGAAAAGAAGTAATCCGCTAACAATAACAGGCAAAATAAAAATGCCGGCTATAAAGGAGTACATGGACAATCGTTTTTGTTCAAAAAGAGCTGCTATATTAGTTCAGAAATCACCACCCGGGAATGATACCTGTCACCAAAAATCATGATGAGGCTTATTAAAAAAACCGAAACCCCTCTGTGGCCAGTAGATTTTAATCGGTAAAATCCATGCTTTTAACAGGAATCAGCTGCAAGCAGAATTAAAAAGCCACAGCAAGGATCTGTAAAGAGTGATAGTTCAACTTATTTTCTGATAATCGGTCACCCCTTTTATTTGCCGTTATTCGCATCAATGTATCCGAAACTGTATGTTGAGTCATTTGCATAACTCTTAATACATACAACCAGCAAAGCGCTTTCATATAATGTGCTACCTTTCGTTATTTAATTTCTTGCTATGCCCAACCGTAAAATATTTCTAAAACAAATGGCACTCGGCAGTGTCGGCTTGTTCATAAGTCCGTCACTAATGTCTTTATTGCAAACACAAAATGAAGACGACTATTCTGTGCCAGTCGAATTGCAGCAGGAGCTTTATGCCGCAGCACTTCGCATTGCAAAAAGCAAAGTAAGAGGCGGGCCCGCCGACCCTGCCTATAAAAAACCTTATACCGATGCAGCCTTCAGCAGTAATATTTTTCTGTGGGATACCTGCTTTATTGCTGCCTATGCCAAATATCATCAGCAGGAACTGCCGGTGGCCAATGCACTGGATAATTTCTACAATCTGCAGGATGCTGACGGTTTTATAAGCCGGGAATACACAAAAGAAGGCAAAACCATGTGGCCAAAAGAGCATCCGGTGAGTATAAACCCACCGCTGCTTGCCTTTGCCGAACTGGAGCTGCACAGCCAGCAACCAAACCCTGTGCGATTGAAAAAAGTGTACCCGCATCTGCGCCGTTTTTATGAGTTCCTGCTGAAACACTACCGCATGGAAGATCACCTGTTTTTTAATGATGCACTGGGCTCGGGCATGGATAATATCGACCGGTTTCCCAGAGGCTGGCAGGACGATGGAGCGGGCATAGCACTGCATAATCTTTATCCCGAAATATTCGATTACAAAGGCCGAAATCCTGCATGGAACCGGCAGGGACGTGGAGTTGATATCAGTGCACAAATGGCTTTTTTTGCAGACAATCTCCGTACTATTGCACGCATTACCGGCAACAAGAAACACATTACAGAATATTCAACCTTTTATAACGAAACAAAAGAAGCCATTAACAGGCATTGCTGGAACAAGGCAGATGGGTTTTACTATGACCTTGGCTACGGCAAACAAATTACCCGTAAACATATTGGCATGTACTGGATGTTGATCGCAGGTTTAGTGCCCGATAAGCGGCTCGACGCTTTTCTTGCACATCTCACCGATCCCAACCAATTCTGGCGCAAATTTCCGGTAGCCAGTTACCCGGCAAGCGAACTGGAGTTTAACCCGGCAGGTGGTTATTGGCTGGGAAGCAACTGGGCACCCACAACTTATATGGTTATTCGTGGGTTACAACGTTGTGGCAAAAATGAACTGGCAGGCAAACTGGCTAAGCAATATTACTGGTGTGTGGCACAGGTGTATAAAGCCACCGGAACGTTCTGGGAAAATTATGCGCCGGATTTTATAAAACAGGGGAATGATTCCAGAAAAGATTTTTGCGGATGGACAGCCATTGCGCCCATTGCCATCTGGCATGAGTTTATAAAAAAATAGTCCTCGTCTTTTTTACTCTTTAACTACTCTCGGTTATAGAACAACAGAAGACTGTGTGGCGAAGGGATAGAGCATCACACGTTCCTACGGAACGAAAAATCTGTTTACAAAAGTTCTACCGATCAAATGTCCCTACAGGACAAAGCTCATTCCTTTGCCACACAGTTTTCCCGATAGTTCCAAGGCGATGTCTGTGCAAACAGCTTGTGTGCATGAGCCGCACGACTCGCCGTACCACGAAAGAAGATTTGAAATCAACAGTTAAAATGTTATAACTAAACGGCGAGTCCCTTTCAGGAAACTCACCTGTAAATAAAAGAAACATAATCACATCATACATCTCTCCACCTTCTCCTTAAACGCTTTCATTGCTTTTTCTAAATTATTTATTGCTTTTTTGCTGATGGTTGTTCCCAATCCCCAGTTGTTTCCTTCAACTGCAATGGTATATGCAACAGGAACATGATGATACAGTTCCTTTGCTAGGTACATCACTGTTTCAGGAGTTTGTGCATGTGATGAATACATGTAATGTGCAGCGGGATGACATTGCTTTATTTCAAAACCTTCGGGCAGGGATGTAACTGAAGCATCAGCAAAAAACACCAGCTTGTATGCACTCACCAGTTCTGCATCTTCCACCTGTAACTGGTAACGGTATTCAATATCCATTTCAGCAGCAAACTGTTCAGCAGCAATATCTGCAAACTGCCAGCCAAGTCCATCATCATTGCGACCGGTATTACCAATGCCGATTAATAAAATTCCTTTCAGTTCAGTCTTTGAATCGCTCATCAATCAACTCTCCTTTGTAATTATAAAGTTCGGCTTTCAATGGCATTTTACCCATTGATTGTGTAGCACAGCTTAAACAGGGATCGTATGCACGTATGGCCACTTCCACCTGGTTGAGCATGGTATCGGTAATGGTTCCCTTACGGCTGATGACATTATTCGCCACCCATTTCACTGCATTGTTCATTGCATCATTGTTGTGCGTGGTGGATACAATGAGGTTGCAGCGTGTAATCATTCCCTTATCATCCACTTCGTAGTGATGAGTTAATGTTCCTCTTGGTGCTTCAATAATACCAATGCCTTTGTTGCGTGGCGTTCCTTTGCGCACAAGATCATCGCCCATGAGATCAGGATCATTCAGCAGATCTTTCATTACTTCAGCGCAGTGCAGCACTTCAATCAATCGTGCCCAGTGCGAATACATAGTACTGTTGTTTGTTTTGAGCCCGGTGAAAGCAATGAAATCTTTGCGTGCTTTTTCAGCAAGCGGTGTGGGAATGGAATCGCACACATTTAATCGTGCAAGCGGACCAACACGGTTCCATCCTTTTTCCCTTCCAACTTTTTTTAAGTAAGGAAATTTCATGTACGACCATTGTGCCACAGCTTCAGTAAAATATTCCTGGTACAGATCGGTTGAAATATCATCAAGCGTAATATCGCCTTCACTGTCAATTGCACGCAGTTTACCATCATACAAATTCATTGCACCCCATTCATCCACCATTCCGAGATGACCCGATGGAAACTGTGCAAACTCATCTAAAAACCTCCTGTTCTTTTCATGATAATCTTTCATGAAATCAACAATAGCCTGCGACCATTCAATCATGGTATCAATATTCTCAATCTCTTTTCCATCTAAAAAATAATCACGCTCTGCTTCGGTAAATGTTTTGTGTACACCACCAGGCACAGCCAGAATACCATGTATTCTTTTCCCTGCAACGGCTTTAATAATTTCCTGTCCAAACTTGCGCATGATAATTCCTTTCAGAGCAAGCTCCCTGTTCTCCACTGCAACAGCCACTACATTTCTTTTTTCTACAGGAGCATCCACACCAAACAATAAATCGGGTGATGCTAAATAAAAGAAGTGCAATGCGTGCGATTGAAACACCTGGCCAAAGTGCATGAGCTTACGCAGCTTGGTTGCAGTTGGTGAAAGATCTTTCGGATCAACACCCACAATCTGATCAATAGCTTTTGCTGCTGCCAGGTGATGACTCACCGGGCATATACCACAAAGACGTTGTACCAGCACGGGTGCTTCCCAGTAAGGATGGCCCTGTATGAAACGTTCAAACCCACGGAACTCTACAATGTGAAAAAACGAATCTTTTACCTGTCCGTATTCATCGAGATGTATGGTAACCCTGCCGTGGCCTTCCACTCTTGTAACAGGATCAATGGTTATTTTTCTGTTCATAACAAGCAGATTAATCGTATTTGAATTCAGAATAAAGAATGGAGTATTCTTCTCCCCACAAAATATTCTTCACGGCTTTCCAGATGTGGTTGGCATCGGGCGGGCAGCCGGGTATGTAATAATCAATCTTTACAATTTCATTGCAGGCATAAACCCTGTCGAGAATTTTTGGTAAGTCTTCATGGTAAGGAATGATGTTGGCACCCGGTTCACTTGTTGGTGAGTTGAGATAAGCTTCTTCCAGGCATTCACTCAGCGGAATTGAATTACGCATGGTAGGCAATCCACCCCATACCGAACATTCGCCCAATGAAACAAGTATATCGCACTGCTCCCTGAACTTGCGCAATGTTTCCACATTTTCTGAATTGCATACACCGCCTTCAATGATACCAATATGACAACGGGAAGTAAAGTTTTTAAAATCGGTAAGTGGTGATTTATCAAACGATACCAGTTCAACCAGATCAAGCAACTCTTCATCCACATCTAATAACGACATGTGGCAACCGAAACAACCGGCCAGCGAAACTGTGGCCACAATCTTCTTACCCATTACAGGCGGCCTGCTCACTGTGCGTTTTTTCATGTTGTAATCATCCTGCACCGATTCCATATCATACTTACGGTCGCCAAAAGGTTCAGCCAAACTCACACCTCTTACCATAATGGCACCTGTGGGGCATATCTTCATTGCATTTTCAGCTTCTTCTTCACTCAGCTTTGCTTCCTGTTCGTAATCAATACCCACATAGGTTTCGTTACCACGGTTCTGGTAGTTAAATACTTTCTGCCCGTCTTTTGTTTTTACATCCACCACACAACGCATGCACTTTATGCAACGGTTGTGTTCCATTACCATACGTGATGGATTAAAATCAATAATCCTGTCTTTAAACAAATGCTGGTATCGGGTGGATGAAATACCCAGTTCATAACCCATGTGCTGCAGATCGCAGTGTCCGCTCTTTTCGCAGGCGGGGCAAATATGATTCCCTTCTGCAAACATCATTTCCACCAATGCCTTTCTTGTATCGAGCAGCTCTTCGCTGTTTACTTCAACTGTTAATCCTTCGGCCACTTTTTCTGTACAGGCAGGGCCAAACCGTCCATTGATTTTACATGTGCATACACGGCAGGTGCCCAGCGGTGGTACAATATGTTCGTAGTAACAGAGTGATGGGATGAAGATGCCGTTTTCCCTTGCAGCAAGTATTAAGTTCTTTCCTTCTTCGGCTTGAAATGCTTTACCATCTATTGTTATGTTTACCATTTTTGGCATAGCGTCAGATTTTATATTTCTCGTAATCTTTGGTAGCAGCTTCCATATCAAACTTCAGGCTGAGACCATTGTAGTCTTTATCGAGGCGTGAGCGGAAGTAATCATGAAATTTATCCATGGCATAGATTAAACTGTTGGTGGCAGTTTTACCCAAACCACAGCGGCTTGTATTTTTCATGATGGTACCCCAGCTTTTCAGTTCTTCAAGGTCTTTTTCATTGGCAAGACCATTGCTGAGCCGTTCCAGTTTACGTTGTATAATGAAATTACCTGCACGGCATGGCGTACAGATGCCGCATGATTCTGATTTAAAAAATTCAGTGAAGTTGAGCAGCACTTTCACCAGGTCACGCTGCTTATTAAAGATCATGAATGAACCACCGCAGCGGATGTCTTTTCTTGCCAACAGGTCGAGCATGGAAATGCGGCGGTATTTTTCTTTGATGGAAATACACTCACCCGAAGGACCACTCACCTGTATGTAATAAGGATCTTCCGCTTCGCAGAGTTCAAGCAGTTCGGCCACCGTCATTCCCCATTCAATTTCATAGATGCCCGGCAGGCGGCAGTCGCCCGAAACACTGAGCAGTTTTACACCCGGCGATCCCGGTATGCCCATCTTCACATATTCAGCAGCACCTATTTCAATAATACGTGCAGCAGCACAGAAGGTTTCTACGTTATTGATCACCGTTGGTTGCTGCAGGTAGCCTTTTTCCACAGGGAAAAACCATTTGGTTCTTGGCTCACCACGTTTGCCTTCCAGCGATTCAAGCAGCGCAGTTTCTTCGCCACATACATACGATCCGGCACCCATCTGCACACGTATATCAAAATTGAACCCTTTTACAGCACCACAACCGGCACCCAGCAAACCCTTTTTCCTGTATTCAGCAATGACATCATCTAATTTATTTTTGAGCCAGCGGTATTCGCCACGCAGGTAAATAATGCCCTGTTCAGCGCCAATGGTATAGCCGCAAACCATCATTCCTTCAATGAGCGATTTTGATTGTGTGCGTATGAGCACCCTGTCTTTAAACGTGCCGGGTTCACCCTCATCGGCATTGCACACCACAAACTTTGTTTCTGATGGCTGTTGCTTGGCTGTATCCCATTTTTTCCAAGTGGGATAATATGCACCACCACGACCGGCAAGCTCAGCTTTCTTCAGTTCTTCCAACACTCCTTCAGGGCCAAGCTTTGCAGCAGTTGCCAGTACCGACCCATCGGTGAAAGATTTAAAGAAAAATGTTTTATCGCCAGGTGGTGTATAGCGGATGTTATCGGCCGGTTCATCACAAATGGTTGCAGGATCGGCACCATGTTTCAGCGAAGTAATAATGTCTTTGATCTTAATGGCATTAAGATTCGTAAACGGGTAGAAGTTGATGAGAGCCGATGGCTCCTGGTCGCTGAGACCAATACATGGTGTAAGAAACAAACCAAAGGTTCCGGTGCGGTCAACTGAGCCAAAGCTTGCACCTGTTTCCCGTTCGAGTGTTTCTTTAATACGGCGAAAGCCTTTGATATCGGCCACCATACTGTTGTTGAGATAGATGGTGTATTTGCCCGTGGGTTTGCGATGAAAAAAATGATAAAACGATACCACACCTTCCACTTCAATTTCTGAAAGACTGAATTGTGCAGCGAGTTGTTTTACATCATCATCGTTAATGAAACCATTGCGTAGTTGCAGTTCCCAAAGGCGTTCCATCATTTGGGTCTGGAGGGGTTCTTTCATATCCTTTAATTGAAAGGTTGAAGAGAAAACCAATGTAACAAGGAAAAAGAAAATAACAAAGCTGCAAGGTCAGGAAGTGGGATGATTGAAGTCAAGAAAGTCCGGAAGACGGGGGACGAAAAGACGGAAAGAAAGTTTACCACAGAGGCACAGAGGGCACGGAGAGAAAATGTTTGAGGTTTATGATTTGAAGTTGGGCGTGTTGTTGTTGAATGGATGATTAGGAGAGAGTCGGAAAGACAGGAAGAAAAACATGTTTAAAGTTGGGTGAAAGATAGATCATCATTGTTACCGCCATTGCGAGTCGTTGACTCAGGCTGCTACGCCAGAGGAGGAACGACGAAGCAATCTGCTTGATACGAAGAATAAACCAACTACTCGCAGATTGCTTCGGCACAAATCCCTTGCACAAACCCGTTTCGTAGTGCAACTCTTTCCGCCTTACTTTCTTCCCGGCAGTTGTGTTTACACGAAAAACTTCCTATAACGGAACATAACTGCACTCATTATCAAATTATACCTGAACTATCCTTGGAAGGGCTATGAAGCATCTATGAAGAGACTTTGGCTGAACGACTTACTATCTGCTACCGGCTAATGAATACTGGCTTCCTCTATTAACTCCATTCTTCCACATCTTCATCTTCTTCCTTATTATTACGTTTGTAGATACGTACACTTAAGAAAATGCTGAACTCATACAATCCGTAAAGAGGAATTGTTACAAGAGCTAAACTGAATGGATCGGTTGATGGTGTAATGATTGCAGCCAGAATAAGAATGACTACAAATGCAAACTTGCGGATGCTTTTTAATGTTTTTGGAGTTAGAATCCCAACTCTTGTAAGCAACATTACAACAACCGGCAACTGAAATAACAAACCAATACCAACAGTGAGATAAACTAAATTCTCAAAATAATCGCTGATGGTTGGTTTAAAATCAATAAGCGGGCTGATCGTATATGTTGAATAAAAATACACCATGAAAGGAGTAAGAATATAATAACCGAAAGCAACGCCGATAAAAAATAAAATGGAAATCCAGGCAATAACTCCTGCTGTTCCTCTTTTTTCTTTATCGCTCAGTGCCGGTCTTACAAATTTCCAAAGCTCCCAGAACACATAAGGAAACGCAAGAATAAAACCCGCAGTAAAAGCAATGGTAAACGTCATGAGGAACTGCTCCGTCATGGCATTACTCTGGAAACGCAGGTTAAAATTATTCATGCACAGATCGGGGATATGAATCCAGTTACCAATCTGGCAAAGCCATTTGTAGGTGATGAATTCTTTATGCACCGGACCCATGAAAATCTGGTCAACTACATAAGTAATATTAAAGCCAACAATGATGGAGCCAATGATAATAGCAATCAGAGAACGGATAATATGCCAGCGCAGTTCCTCCAGGTGATCGATAAAGGTCATTTCAGCCTGTTCGTTAACAGGAGATTTCCCTCTGATGCGTTTAAAAACCGATCTGCGTTCCGATTGCGTTTCTGCCACAAGAAAAAATTTTCAGTTGCAAATGTAATCCGAATTATACGAGTGAAAAAATTGATAAAAGAACAAAGCCATCCTTTCTGGATGGCTTTGTTAACATGACTAAAAAGAACTTTATTTTGTTGCCAGAGCTTTGTCAATTAAAAACAGCAGCATGGAACGGTGTGCTTTTGTCGATTCATTGGGTGATGGCGCAACAGCTACCATACTTTTTATTTTACGAAGGCTGTTGTAGGCCCCGCTTCTTGCAGCATTATCGTAACCGGTTTTTGATTCAACAATGGCAATGAGACCTTTCACATATTCAGTTTGCAGGTTTTGGCGGTACACATTTACCACCCCGCCAATATCAGTTTTGAAAATGCCATTGGTAAGATCGTTTAACACATCAGCTACTGTATAAGTATTGCCATACAACGCACTGTTGGTAATACGGCGCATAGTAACAGCGTTCAGCAATTCAGATAAAATATTCATCTGAAAATTCAGCACCACTGATGTATGCTTGGGATCTTCAGTTGCACCAAAGAAATTGTAACCACGACGTTGTACCTGCAGGTAAGGCAACAAGGGAATGTCCACATCAAATGCGGTTGGAGCAAATACATATTTATTTAAGAAAGTCATTGCTTTTTTCTGGTACTCAACGGGTGTAATGATAAACGGTTTGCCTCCCGGATTTTGCCCGGGGAAACTTCTGTCAACCTGTACACCACCAATATAACGGCTGATGGCATTTGCCATTTGAAAACGCTGGCTGTTTAAAACAGCATAGCGTATTTGTATTTGCTGGTACGATTTATCGCTACGGGTAAACTTGCTGAGCAGTTTACTCATTGAATTGTTCACGAATTTATAACGGTCTTCACCATAAGCAACCATATCACTACTCATATCATTAATCATTACACGAGGGTCAATACCATTACCCGGACTACGCATATCATCTGCATCATTTCCAAAAAGCAGATCATGTTCGTTACTACGGCTAAGAATGGTTTTTAACCCGCTTGCTTCCTGTCCTTCAGGAAACTCTTTGTAACCAAATTCTATTGCCCACAAATCATACGGGCCTGGCTTCATTGTGTAGTAATCGCCTTGCGTATTACGGTTGCTGCTGATGTTGATTGCAGGATAATCCATTACAGACCCCTGTAAACCTTTTTTCTGTGTGATGCTGGTATTGTTTACTTCAGCAGGGCTCAGCATCTGCGATGCTTTCATGTTATGGTTTAAACCAAGTGTGTGTCCCATTTCATGCAGAACCAGGTAGTACAAAAACTGCTCATGGGCTTTTCTGATTTCTGTTTCACCTCCATCAGCCGCACTTGTTGCAATAAGCGTTGACCCTGCCATAAACTGTTTTGCAAGTTCAGCGCCTATATTACAATTGAGCCAATGTTTTTTTACCTCTGGAGGTAACTGATCGAACAGATTTTGCTGAGTTGGTGCATTATTATCTTCCAGTACATCAAAATAAGGAATTGCAGAACCGCTTTTCCATTCAATGGTAATATCTGTTCCAAGAATTTGCCCTGTTAACGGATTTACAAAGCTAGGCCCGATTGCACCGTAAGAAGGATAAGCTGAAGAAACCCAACGGATCACATTGTAACGGATATCAGCAGGATCCCAAGTTGCTGTATCGGGCATAATCTTCATCACCACTGCATTTTTGAAACCGGCTTTCTCAAATGCCTCATTCCAGCGCTCGCCGGCTGCTTTAATTATGTTTCGGAATTGAACAGGTGTTGTATTTTCAATCCAATAAACAATTGGTTCAACCGGTTCGCTTATGGCAGCAGATGGATCTTTTTTCTTTAAATGCCAACGGTTGATTACATCACGGTAATTGTTAACATCGTTTGATGTAAGATCGTCCACTTCCTGCGTAAAGAAACCAACACGGGGATCATCAAACCTTGGTTTAAAATCATTCACCGGTACTTCAAGAAACGAATGCTGCAGTTTAATACGTACATAACGGGCATCGGTAATATCTTTTCCTCCCCCGTTATACGGCACAGGATTATCGTATGCAAGGTCAACAATTACATCCGTATTATTCGGGTAAGAGCGTACGTTGCTTACTTTACTTTTTGTTGAATTAAATCCACCGAGATTGAAAAAAAGATAAGAAGGAATTGTTGGCGGAAATACAGGTTTAACAGGATCAAGCTTATCACTCAGAAACAACTGGTCAACACTGATGAGGTAGCCGGTTGAATCTTCAGCCGAAAATTTATCCGTATAAAAAACAGCATCTGCCACATCTACGTTAGCTGCTTTGCTTACAGCATTTTCAGGATTATAATAGAAGTTTGTATTAACAACAGAAAATTCAATTTTGTCAAATGATTTCTTCATTTTAAACAGTAGCGTTGAACGGTGCATGCTCTGGTTTAAAAACAAAGAAGTGGGGCCGCTCAAAGAAAAACTCTGGTAAATAAAGTTTTTATCAAGCTGATCTTTACGTATGTACATCTGCACACTTCCTGTTGCAGTATCCTGGTAAAGTGTAAACAGACCAGCAAGTTTTTTACTTGATTTTACTTTTTCTGTAATTCCGGGTTTTGGTGCTACCTTTTTTGTTGTATCGGCTGCGGGAGTTGTGGCTGCCTTGTTCTGTGCATAAGACACAGTACTCTGTAACAACGCAAACGATACTAATGCTAAAGCAATTTTCTTCATACTTGTTTTCGGTTTGGTTTTAAAAATTTGCCAGAAAATATGGCAACAAATAAATTTTATAACTGATAAAGGGAAAAAGTTATTACAAAGTTTTCGCAGGCGCTGGTTCTTTACATAAAAGGATAAGGAAGAATTTAACCGGTTATTGAAACGGTTTATCAGCGAAGAATTTTCATTTTCACTGTTTCAATACGGGTTTCATTTACTGAAAGAATGTCGAATTCATAATCATCAACAATAATACGCTCTTTTGCTTTGGGAATTGTTTCGTGGTGTTCAACAATATAGCCCGATAAGGTTTCAGCATCTGTATCATCTTTAAACTCAAGGTTATATTTTTCAGTAAGATAATCAAGCTCAAGTCTTCCGCTGAAGATAAACTCCGATTCGGCAAGTTGTTTTTCAACAAACTCTTCGGTATCGTATTCATCCTGTATTTCGCCAAAAATTTCTTCAAGCAAATCTTCCATCGTTACAATACCACTGGTGCCGCCAAATTCATCCACCACCCATGCAATACTTTTGCGTTCCTTTGTAAACTGGTTAATCAGGTCTGTTACGCCCATACTTTCAGGAACGGCAGGAATAGGTAAAAGAACAGATTTCAGTTCAGTTGGTTTCCTGAACATATCAAGCTGGTGAACATACCCGAGAATGTTATCAATGTTTCCTTCATACACAATAAGTTTACTCAGTTTTGTTTCAATAAACTTTTCTTTTACATCCTCAACCGACGTTTCCGCATCAACCCCAACAATTTCTTTTCGTGGAATTAAACATTCACGCACTTTAACTCCCGGCAGTGAAAGTGCGTTTTCAAACAGCTCTGTATTAATGTCCTGATCTTCCTCGTTGTTTTCCCTGCTTTGCTGAATAAAGTAATCAATATCCACCCGTGCAAAAGCTTCTTTCTTTTCATTCATCCGCACATCAAACAAATATTTCAGTATCCATTCTGAAACACCCACAAAAAACATGGCTATTGGTGAAAGAAACCTGTAAATAAAACTGAAAATTCTTGCAAAGAAAGAAAGAATAACATTGCTTCTTGCCCTGAAATAAGCCCTGAAAACAAACTGAACCAGCAGCACAATAACCGCAGTAATAATAATTTCGATAAACAGTTTCAACCAGGAGTTCTGGATAATGATTGGCATTTTAGCCCAAAGCGGTGCAAAAAAACGGCTGCTGAGTAAAACATAAAATACAAGCGAAACTGATGTGCCTACAAGCAAAGCCCCGATAAACCTGCTTTGCTGCTCTATAAAATTTCCCAATATACGGCCACTGGTATGGCCCTGTTTTTTTTTCAGTTCAATTGAAAAACGGTTGAGCGTACCAAAAGCAGCCTCAAGACCTGAAAACAGGCCTGCCAGTAAAATACATACAATAACCCCACTCAATAAGTACCAGTTCATATATCTAAACTAATGGATTTGTAATGAATCTCCAACTTGTGTTATGAAGCAAGAAACGCTCCAACAACCTCTTCTGCTTCTGAACAGGCCTTCTGCAGATCGCTGTTGACGATAACTTTTGTAAAAGAATGCTTAAATGATATTTCGTAAGCAGCTTTATTTACCCTCGCTTCTAATGTTTCAGCAGTTTCTGTACCCCTGCTTTGCAACCTCCGGCGAAGTTCATCAATTGAAGGAGGTTCAATAAAAACAGAAAGTGTTTGTGCAGGGTAAAGCCCCTGTACATGAATAGCCCCTTTAACATCAATGTCAAGTATAGGTGTTTGATGATTGTTCCAGATACGTTGAATTTCGCTTTTCAGCGTTCCGTAATACTTGCCTTCATACACCATTTCCCATTCAATAAATTCGTTGCTGCGTATTTTTTGCTGAAAGTCTTCAACACTCATGAAATGATAATCGATCCCGTTTTTTTCATTTGCCCTTGGCTGGCGTGTTGCAGCGGAAATTGAAAAAGCAAGTTGAGGAAAACACTTCATTAAATGTTTTGTAACCGATGTTTTTCCTGCCCCTGATGGAGCGGTTATAATGAGCAGTTTCTGTTTCATTTGTTCCATGAAGCTCCAAAATTATATATTCGGAATCAACTACCCTTATTTTTTGGAGAAACAGATAACGGAGAGTGTTAACTCTTATTCAGTTGCTTCCAGATGTTATGATGAAATTCACTGATAGCTTTTGTATGAAGTACAGGATATAAAAATTTATCTCTGAACCGTGAATTGCTTTTATAAATGGTATGGTGGGTGATTTTAGTATATCCATTTTCATCCTCCTCAAAATATACACGCTGCGACCCGACAGACTTACCTTTCATTAAATAGGAGGTTTCCAGATAAGTTTCTTCGTTGTTGATTGCTGTAATTTCGTGCCCCACAGCAACCTTGGCCAGCCCTCCCAGCACCTTTACCCTTACAAAAATAATTTGCCCCACCATTGCCTCTTTAAAATCATCATCAATGTAAGTAAGTCTGTTTTGTTTGCGGCAATATTGCAAACCAAACTGCAGCATATGCCCGCACCAAGCCCGCTTTGGTGGTGTGGTTTTATACGCTTCCCAAACTTTTTTTAATGGATGATTTATGTAAAATGTTTTGGTGTGATGGCTGAACTTTTTTAACGTCTGAGATTCCTTACAGAAACTTTTCAGTAAAGCAAAATCATTCAGCTTATACAGTTTGTGATCATGAATGAATGAAACAATTTCTTTATTGCTGATGCGGGACAGATCGATGTCGTGAACTGGCTGTAACAATACGTTGAATTATTTTAAGGTTTTGCGAATATAAACAACTCTGGTCTTATAAAATAAAAACAGGCTGCTTTCAGCAGCCTGTTTTTATCAGAATTATATTGTAAGATTACCCTAAAGCAACACGTTTAAAACCTGTTACTTTCACATCACCTGCTGATTTCAGGTAATCAGCCACACTCTTCGACCCATCTTTTACAAATGCCTGTGCAAGTAATGTTTGCTCTTTAAAGAAGGCATTCATTTTACCATCAGCAATTTTTGCAATCATTTCATCTGGTTTGCCAGCCATTTTAGGATCCTGTTTCATTACTTCCACAATAATATCCTTTTCACGGGCTACAACTTCAGCCGGTACGCTTTCAGCATCAACAGCAACAGGGTTCATAGCAGCAATCTGCATTGCCACATCTTTTCCTGCTTCTGCAGATTCTTTATCCAAACCTACTAAAACACCCATGCGGTAAGCGCCATGAATATAAGAAGCAACATAAGGCGCTTCAATACGTTCAAATTTGCTGATGCCGATTTTTTCGCCAATAGCAGCAAGCTTATCATTCACCAGGTCCGATACTTTAGCTCCGTTTACTTCAGCAGCATTGAGCTCATCAATATTCTTAACGTCGTTTGCTACGGCCGCTTCTGCAATTGATTTTGCAAAAGCAACAAAATCAGCATTTTTACTTACAAAATCTGTTTCACAGCTTACGCATACTACATAACCGGTTTTGTTATCAGCACTTGTTAACGCTACAACCACACCTTCTTTTGCTTCACGGTCGCTGCGTTTTGCTGCTACCTTCTGGCCTTGTTTGCGTAACCAGTCGATGGCTGCTTCAAAATCGCCGTTTGTTTCAGTTAATGCTTTACGGCAATCCATCATACCAGCGCCTGTTGCCTGGCGCAGTTTATTAATATCCTGTGCACTTATTGTTACGGTTGACATAATTTCTATTTGATAATTTATTAATCAGTAAATCAGAAAATGCTTCCTGCAGACTTTTAGTGAGCAGGAAGCATTTTTATTTTTCAGAATCAATCTTCTTATATCTTACTTCCGGCTTTCTTCTATCTGTTAGAAGTGCGCTTTTGTGTGCTTGGCACACGACGTTTGGGAGCGCCACCGCCACCTGCATTACCACGGCCACCGCCACGGTTTGCACCACCACGGCCACCTCTTTCTCTTCCACCTTCGTCGCCTACATCAAACTTAGATGCCTGGTCAGTTACTTCTTCAGTTTCTTCTTCTTCTTTTTCAACCTGACGTTCTGCCAAACCTTCTGCAATTGCAGCA
Source organism: Chitinophagaceae bacterium UBA1953 (assembly GCA_002336115.1). Taxonomy (GTDB): domain Bacteria; phylum Bacteroidota; class Bacteroidia; order Chitinophagales; family Chitinophagaceae; genus Lacibacter. The sequence continues at coordinate 190,416 of DDEN01000061.1, read as the reverse complement.
GTGATGTATTCGGTAATGATAGCGATTGATTTGGTAGCATCATCATTACCCGGAATGAAGTAATCAACTTTGTTAGGATCGCAGTTGGTATCAACCACGCCAAAAGTTGTAATGCCTAAACGCTTTGCTTCAGCCAAAGCAATATGTTCATGGCCAATATCAACGAGGAATAAAGCTGCAGGGATACGGCTCATATTGGCAATACCACCTAATACCTTTTCCATTTTTTCTTTATCACGGCTTAACTGCAAACGCTCTTTCTTGGTAATGCTGTCGAACGTACCATCGTTCAGCATTTTTTCAATGCTCTGCATTTTCTTCACACTCTTACGAACAGTGTTGAAGTTGGTTAACATACCACCCAGCCAACGGTCAGTTACAAAAGGCATATTTACTTTCTGCGCACATTCAGTAACAATTTCTTTTGCCTGTTTTTTGGTGGCAACAAACATAATTTTTTTACCGCTGCGTGCAATTTGCTTCATAGCGGCTGCAGTTTCCTGCAAGCCTTCCACAGTTTTATTGAGGTCGATGATGTGAATGCCTTTCTTTTCAGCAAAGATGTAAGGCAACATCTTGGGGTTCCACTTCTTTTTCAGGTGACCGAAATGCACACCTGCTTCGAGTAATTGCTGTTGTAATGAAGTGTTATTTTCCATTATTAATAGTTTATCGTGTTTTGTTTTTTGTTTCTTGTTGTGATGGCGTAGCAGTTGATAATAACTCCAACTGCCAGCCATGAACCACAAATGATATTAACGTTTAGAGAACTGGAAGCTTCTGCGTGCTTTCTTCTTACCAAATTTCTTACGTTCAACACCACGAGGGTCACGCTTCAGTAAACCGGCTGCCTTTAAAGCAGGACGATATTCAGCATTTACTTCGAGAAGTGCACGGGCAATACCCAGCTTAATAGCTTCGGCCTGACCTTTAATACCACCGCCGCCAGCATTGATTTTCAAATCAAACTTGTCTAACGATTCAACGGTTTTTAACGGAGCTTCTACCTGGTTTTGCAAGTAAACCAGCGGGAAGTATTCTTTATAGTTTTTGTCGTTCACAGTAATGTTACCTGTACCCTTGCTGATGAACACACGGGTGATGGCTTCTTTACGGCGACCAACTGCATTTTTTTGCTTTTCCATTTATTTTTAGCTTTTAGCTTTTAGCTTTTGGCTATTAGCGGTTTTTAAAATTTTAATTCTTTTGGTTGTTGTGCTTTGTGAGCATGTTCAGCACCTGCATATACAAATAACTTCTTGTACATTTTGCGGCCTAAACGGTTTTTTGGCAACATACCTTTTACAGCACGTTCAACAACCACCTCTGGACGACGACGCAAAAGATCTTTTGCCATCTCAATTTTCTGACCGCCGGGGTAACCTGTAAAATGCTGGTATTCTTTCTGCTCCAGCTTTGCACCGGTTAATACAACTTTATCGGCATTAATTACAATTACATAATCGCCACAATCAACGTGGGGAGTGTAATAAGCTTTGTTTTTACCACGGAGTACCGCAGCAATCTTAGCACTCATGCGACCAACGGTTTGATTGGTGCCGTCAACAACGTACCAGTTACGCTGTACGGTAGCCTCGTTCGCATGCTTGGTAGTGAAATGTAGTTTACTCATTTTGTTTAATTTTTACCACGCCATCCCGTGGATTTGTTGAAAATAGCCGTTTTTATCAACGGGGTCGCAAAGGTAGCCACCGATTAAGCATTCATCCAAAGAAAAACACAAGTATTTTTAAACGTGCTTTTACAACACATTGATTTACAGTAAAAATTTTGACCAAAATTTTTCAATACTTTAAAAAACCAGGCGAAAAAGAGGGTTTATACACTGTAAAACGTGTTAAACTTAAAAAGGTCAAAAAGGGAGCGAAACCATAACCTACTTCATCAATTCATTAATCAATTGCATCTCATACCCCTTCTGCAATAAATAATCCTGAAGTTTTCTTTTTTTGATGAAGATGTTTTTTTCGGAAGAAAGTTGTTGTTGTTTCTGTTCGTAGAGCTTGAAAAGAGTGGATTGATAATCGTCTTCATCAATTGTTTTCAGCGCTTTGCGGATCACATATTCACTCACCTGTTTTTGTTTGAGTTCGTATCTGATTTTAACCCGGCCCCATTGTTTCATACGAAATCTTCCCCCGGTAAACTGTACAGCAAAACGTTCTTCATTAAGATAATTTTCTTCAATTAGTTTGCTGAGCAGCTCTTCCACGTCGGTTTTACGCAGACCAAAGCTGTACAGCTTTTCTTTTACTTCGCTATGGCAACGCTCCTGGTAAGCACAGTAGTGTTTTGCTTTTTGGTGAGCCTGTTCTTTGGTGAGTTGCTGTTTATACATGTAGAACAAAAATACAGTTTGAGGGTGGGAGTCCTATTTTTGAAATGTTTTATTGATTGTAACAGGTTTTGTAACAAAAACTTTCATGTTTTTCCGGCACCCCAACAAAAAGCCTCAAACCATAAACAGTTTTCCTCTGTATTCTCTGCGGCTCAGTGGCGAAAAAATTACAGTTACTTTTGCGCAAAGAAATTCTGTTCATGCGCATTTTACTTACAACGCTTAATGCAAAATACATTCATCTGAATTTGGCCATACGCCTGTTGTATGAGCTGAATAAACAGCATGAAGGTCTGGCATGGAAAGAATTTACCATCAGGCAAAAGGCAGATGAAATTGCCGAAGCATGTGCGGAGTATGAGATGGTTGCCTTTAGCTGTTATATCTGGAACATTACACAAACGCTAATGGTTGCAGAAAAAATAAAAGCCATCAAACCATCCATTAAAATTTTATTGGGCGGGCCTGAAGTGAGTTATGAATGGGAACGAGTTATTGCAAATGATTTTGTTGATTACATTATTTGTGGTGAAGGTGAAATTCCGTTCCATGAATTTTTAACGCATTACCCCGATGTGAGTGCTGTTCCCAATCTTGTGTACAAGCAAAATGGCGAAGTGCATTTTCATGAACGGAGTGTGATGTATGATATGAGCAACTTTATTGGTGTGAATCCTTATATCAACGATCCCGTTGAAGACCTGTACAATAAAGTAAGCTATATTGAAACAAGCAGGGGTTGTCCGTACAAATGTGGTTTTTGTTTGGCAAGTCTTGATAACAATGTGCGGTATCTTCCAATGGCTGATATTAAAAACAACTTACTGTATTTAATGCAGCATGGAAGAGTGATCAAGTTTCTCGACCGTACGTTTAACATGAAGAAAGATTTCACCATCGACATCTTCCAGTTTATTCTTGATCATCACAAACCCGGCAATATTTTTCAGTTTGAAATTACAGCTGATATTCTTCATCCCGATATCATCCGGTTTATCAATGAAAAAGTGCCGCAGGGTTTGTTCCGGTTTGAGATTGGTATTCAAACCGTAAACCAGAAAGCCAATCTTGAAGTAAACCGCAAACAGAATTTTGAAAAAACAAAAAGCATCATTGCGCAGGTGCGTGATAAAGTGGAACTGCATCTCGACCTGATTGTTGGCTTGCCACTTGATTATTTTGCTGATATCAAATACAGTTTTGAAGAAGTGTTTAAATTGTTTGCACCTGAACTACAGCTGGGCTTCCTGAAGTTTTTAAAAGGAACGCCAGTGCGGCAAACAAGCAGTGAGCATGGTTATGTGTACGATCCCGTTGCACCATACCAGATTATCGAAAGCAAATATTTAAGTAAAGAAGAGCTGAATAAAATACTGATTGTGGAAGAGGCGCTTGAGGTTTACTGGAACCGCAACCGCACACACCACACACTCAGGTATATAACATCGCAATACAGTGTGTTTGATTTTTTATTGGGAGTAGGAACTTATTTTGAAGAACATTGCGATTTTCACAAACACGATCTGAAAGACGTGTATGTCTTGATGTACGAATATGCTGTTCTTCATTACCCTAATGATTGTGTGCTTCAGCAATTAATCACTATTGATTATTATCTGCAGCATAAAATAAAACCAGTTTCAGTGTTATTGCCGGAAGCAGCCCCTGCTATTAAAAACCATGTCATAGAAAAAAACAAACTGAACCACCACAAGAACAGGTATGTAATACTGCCAGTCAGTTTTAACTGGAAATTATTTCAGCAAAAGGGTTTCCTGACGAACACTGCCTATAACCTTATCATTGAATACAATGGTAAAAACACCCCCAAAGTGCTTGAAGAAGTGAGTTAACATAACCACTGTCTTAATTCAGGTTTTAGTATTGTTGTAAAACAGATTCTAAACCAACTTGTTTTTTTCAATAATAAATTCCTTGCACGGTCTTTTGTCCGAGTATTTTGCATTGAGATTTTGGTTTTTGAAATTCGGATTCTTTTGAGGCATCAGTTTACATCGTTGCATTGGCAATAACTGTATGTTCTATCTTGATGAAAATCATTGGCTTTTTTGGCAAGCTTTAAAAAAGTTGAGGCATGAGGGAAATTTATTCCTGAAAAAACACATATCACAACTTCTGTAAAAGAAGAATTTATACAATGTACTCGTTAAATAAATACAACTCTCTTTTTATTTACACCCTTCCAGCCATTCTTTCATTCCTTTTACAATAGCTTCTGTCATTTGCTTTCTGAATGAGGGCGTTAATACATTGTATTCATCTTCAGGATTACTGATGAACAATGTTTCAACCAATGCATTGGGACATTCAGTTAAGCCATTTAAAATAAAATTGAAATTGCCCACATTGCCATACTCCTGCAAACCAATACCCAGCATTTCTTTTAATATTGTTTGAGTAAGCGGCCTGTAGCCAATGTATTTATAATAAGTACTCACACCTTTGATACGAACAGGATCGGCCGAACTGTTTAAATGAATGCTCAGCAGCAGGTCGGGATTTTTTTCTTTGTAAAAACTCAAACGGTCGTGATTATCGTAAGTTGTGTCTTTTGTTCTTGTTGTTATAACTGTTGCCCCTTCTGCTTCCAGAGCCTGCTGCAATTCTTTTGCAATTAACAACGTCATATCTTTTTCCATCACACCTGTTAATCCAAATGCACCTTTGTTGTCGCCGCCATGGCCCGCATCAACAGCAATAACAAGATTGCTTAATGAAAGATTCTGTGGCTGACGTTTTACTTTTATCACCAATGAATTTCCATTGTAATAAATACTATGTCCCCAATGCTGGCGATGATTCAGCTCAATGGTAATACGCAGCACATCTTCATCCACCTGGTTGTAATACACATTTTTAATTTCTTTTACCGACTGCAGTTGTGTGAGCCAGTTGGTATTGGATGTTGCCCCAAATACATCCACAATTATTTTTGAAGGATTTATTTCCTGGAACGATTGATAAGGCAATTTTTCAAACAATGCCAGTGATACGTAATCAAAACTGCTATCGCCCCATACACGCATATTACCCGTAAGTGAAGTCGGCGAAAATGTTCCTGCAGCTGCAGTATCAACATATTCTTCTTCAATATAAGCTTGCCTGTTTTTACTTAACTGCACACAATACTTGTTCCCGATTTTTCCAACAGCATATAATTTTACGAGCGAATCAACATAGCCAAGCTTTGTTCCTCCCAGGCGATCTTCACCTAACCCAAGCAGCAAATAAGAAAGCTTGCCTTTTGTTTGAAGAATCAGAGGCTTCATCGTTGCATAATTATTTTTTGTTGCTGCTTCTATCTGCTGATCATCTTTTGTCTGCACAACCAGCTTCAATTTTGTTTTTGATGCTGGAAACAGTTCATCATTTTCCTTTACAATGTATTCAGCCTTGTAAATACCTTTTATGCCGGTTGAGTCTTTTGGCTGCAGTTCGGTAAATTCAAATCCATTCTCCAGTTTCACAACTGAACCAGGCAATGTTTTCACCGTCATCTTCAAATGATCGCCCGGCTTCACCAGCAGATCACCTGTAGGCTCAATACGCCAGTATTCAACCGTATTCGTTGTTACTTCTTTTTCTTTTGTTGCAGGCTGAAATTTATAAAACACCCGTATGCTTTCTTTCATTCCCTTTTTATCTACTGCAACAAGTTGAAAACTTGTATCTGACTGCTGCAAATTGAGTTCAACAGCAAATGCACCTGTTGGCCATACTTTCACTTCATTTCCATTTACCTGTAAACTGCATTCTTTACAGGTTGTGCCAGTAATAAATTGCCGGTTTGTGCTGAACTTATTTTGCGTTTTTGCAGGGGTAACCAGTTTGATAAACACATGTTGTGCATTTAACGTTGCTGCGATGCAAAAACTGAGTATGAAAAAAAATGTACGCATGAATTGAGTTTAAATAAAAAATCCCTTGCAAATTATGCAAAGGACAAATATTTTTTTGATGATTATGGTTTACTTATTTTTAGCAGATGAAAACCACTTTAAGAATTATCTGCTTTTTACTTCCGCCTGTGGGCTTTATCATTTCTTTAATTTATGCAATAAAAAAAAGAGACGACGAAACAAATGAAATGCTTTTCTTTTCTGCATTAGGTATTTTCATTTCAATATTATTTTGGGCGGCAGGTTTTATATTATCTGGTCTTACGTTTCGGGGGAAATTTTCTTAAAAAGAACCAAAATGATTGTCGGTGAGCCACTTCAAAAAGTGACTCACCGCACAAAATCATCATAACGGATACTTTCCGTCGTTTCTCAGCTTTTCTACAATTCGCCTTCTCGCCTCTTTACTGTTGAACGGGTCAACTTTAGTAAAACGTTTTAAGCCTAACAGCATCATCCGGTGTTCGTCGCCATCAGCAAATGCATTAATGGCATCTTTACCAAATTTGTCGATGCGGTCGGCAGCATCATATAAATAAGTATGCATGATATCGAGTTCAAATTTGCAGGAATCTTCACCTCTTTCTGCAACCAGTTTTGCTGCACGCAGCAAAGCACTTTCTGCATTAAAGGTTTGAATAGCCATATCAGCAATATTCATCAGTATTTCCTGCTCCTGCTCAATCTTCATCATCAGTTTCTGAACAGCAGCACCAGCTGTCATCATAATTGCTTTCTTGAAATTGGCAACAGCTTTAAACTCTTTTGCAAATGGTGTATCATCATCGTTACCAAATTCAGGAATACTCATCAGTTCTTTTTGCACCGCCATTGCAGGACCCATAATATCCAAACGCCCTTTCATTGCACGTTTCAATACCATATCAACTGTTAACAGGCGATTGATTTCATTTGTGCCTTCATAAATACGATTTATGCGGCTATCACGATACGCTCTTGAAATTTCATATTCATCACTGAAACCATTACCACCATGAATCTGCACACCTTCATCAACTACATAATCGAGTAATTCACTTCCATCAACTTTTAACATGGCACATTCAATAGCATATTCTTCTGCTGCACCAAGCAATGCTTCTGCTGAAGTTTTACCGGCTGCTTCCAGTTCTGTTTCCTTATCATCAATCCATTTACATGTGCGGTACAATGCACTTTCAAGCACCCAGATTTTTGTTGCCATTTCGCCCAGCTTATGCTGAATAGCCCCAAAGTTTACAATGGGTGTTTTGAATTGTTCCCTTGTTGCTGCGTAGGTTAAAGCAATATTGAGCGAACGTTTTGAACCACCAAGTACCGCAGCAGCCAATTTTAAACGACCGATGTTAAGGATGTTAAATGCAATCACATGGCCTTTCCCTTTTTCACCAAGCAAATTTTCAACAGGTACTTTGCAATCCTGGAAATACAATTGTACTGTTGAAGAACCTTTGATACCCATTTTATGTTCTTCAGGACCTTGTGTAAATCCTTCCATGCCACGTTCAACAATGAATGCAGTAAATTCTTTTCCGTCGATTTTTGCAAACACAGTATAAACATCGGCAAAGCCACCGTTCGTAATCCAGCATTTCTGACCATTAAGAATATAATGCGTTCCATCATCACTCAGCTTTGCAGTTGTTTTTGCACTCAACGCATCACTACCGCTGTTGGGCTCCGTTAGTCCGTAAGCACCTTTCCATTCACCACTTGCAAGTTTGGGAATATATTTTGCTTTTTGTTCGGCAGTTCCAAAGTAAAGAATGGGCAACGTACCAATACCTGTATGTGCTGCAATAGCAACAGAGAAAGAATACCCTCCGCCCAAAGCTTCATTCACAAGAGTGGATGTGATGAAATCTTTTCCAAGACCGCCCAGTTCTTCAGGAGCTGAAGTTCCAAGCAAACCAAGTTCACCTGCCTTATCCATCAAGGAAGGCATTAAGCCTTGTTCCATTTTATCAATGCGTGCAATAACAGGCAAAATTTCGGTATCAAGAAATGTAGTACACATATCTTTCACCATTTGCTGTTCTTCATTAAAATGTTCTGGAATAAACGTATCGTTGGCTGTACTTGTTTTAATAAGCCACTCGCCGCCTTTTAAGGGTGTTGCAATCGTTGCGGTACTCATACAAAAATGTTTTAAAGTTCAGTTGTTGTTTTTATGTTGCCAGCATTTGTGCTGCAATTTTGCTTTTGTTGCCACGCTCGCTTGTACTCCGGTAATTCTTTTCATCTTTTTACATTCCCATCAATCCTCTTTAAGAAGAGAAACAAAGCCTTCCTCTTGATTTATTTTTTTTTCGACTCTCAACCATTATTTCAGGTTATCATAAACAATCTGTAATACTTCTTTACAGATATCGATTTTTTCCGATGGCACTCCAATCAATGCTTCATTCAATGTTGTGTTGGCCACATTCATTGTTTCATCTTCCAGTTGTTTACCATACTCTGTAAGAAACACCTGGTTAATGCGCCGATCACTTTTGCTGGCAACACGTTTTACAAGCTTGAGTTTTTCAAGATTATCAACCAGGCGTGTAATGCTTGGCTTATCCCTGAAAGTGGCATTGCATAAGTCTTGCTGACTTAACCCATCATTTTTCCAGAGATGATATAACACGCTCCACTGTTCAACAGTGATTTCAATGTTGTGCTGTTTGAGGTTTTTCTGCAAACGACGGGCAATAGCAGTGCTTGCCTTACCTGTCATAAAGCTGTATAACTCTCCTTTTTTGAATTGGTTGTTTGGCATATAGTTGTTTATGCAACTAAGTAAAAATAAGGATTCTTTTCTGATATTTCTTTTTATCCATGGATAAATATTTTGAGTACCTTGATATTTAACATCCTTGCAATTGCCAAGCTTTTGCAGGTTATCTTTGCTGCTTATGCCCCGTTTTCACCGGAACGATATCACCAACCTTTTATCAAAACTTACAGCTCGCAGAGTTTGGAATGCAGGAAAAGTATGGAGCAGTTACCAACTGAGCCGCCTGCTTAACAAACCTGTACAATGGGGTTATCCTGTTTCCATTTCATTTGAACCAACAACAAGTTGCAACCTTCGTTGCCCTGAATGCCCGAGTGGGTTAAGACAGTTTACCCGGCCAACAGGTATGCTGCAAAAAAACTTCTTTGCACAAACCATCGATGATATTCACAAAGAATTACTTTATCTGATTTTTTATTTTCAGGGAGAGCCTTTTCTGAATCCTGATTTTTTGCCGATGGTAAAATATGCGTCGCAGAAAAAAATTTATACGGCCACATCGTCCAACGCACATTACCTGAGTGATGAAAAAGCCAGGCAAACTGTTGAAAGCGGGCTTGACCGTTTAATTATTTCCATTGATGGTACAACGCAGGATGTGTATCAGCAATACCGGGTTGGCGGGCAATTAAACAAAGTGCTTGAAGGAGCAAAAAATATTGTGAAGTGGAAAAAGGAATTAAAGAGCAAAACGCCTTTCGTGATTTTCCAGTTCCTGGTTGTTAAACCAAACGAACATCAACTGGAAGATGTAAAAAAATTAGCGAACGAAATTGGTGTGGACGATGTTTGGTTTAAAACAGCACAGGTATATGATTATGAAAATGATCCTAACCAGCTTATCCCAACATTAAATAAATACAGCCGCTATAAAAAAGACGACAACGGCTCAACAGTACCCAAAAACAAAATGCAGAATCATTGTTGGAAATTATGGCACGCAAACGTTATCACATGGGACGGGCTTATAGTTCCCTGTTGTTTTGATAAAGATGCCATGCACCAGTTGGGTAATCTCAAAATGCAATCATTTAAACAAATCTGGAACAATGATAATTATAAACAGTTCCGCAAAGAATTAATGACCAGCAGGAAAAATATCGACATCTGCTCCAACTGCAGCGAAGGATTAAAAGTGTGGGAAGATTAAATTCACGGAACGTGCCGGGTTGATAAAACTCTTTTGTAATTTCATTACATGGCTTCATTCAGTAACCGTTTACGTCAGATTATTTTATTGATTGTACTTGCAGGACTTGGGTATTTACTTGTTAAGGAACTTTATGTTTTCCTGCCGGGTTTTCTTGGAGCCGTAACCCTTTATATTCTCAGCCGTAAAACTTACCGTTATCTTACACTACAGAAACACTGGAACAAAAATCTTACCGCAACCATCTTTCTGCTTGGCTGCCTTGTTATGATTGGCCTGCCGGTTTATTATATAATTACGTTATTATCGCCCAAAGTCACCATTCTGTTCAGCCATTCCGACGAAATGATCCAGGGGTTAAAATCTGTTTCGGCAAAAATTAAAGAATGGACAGGACAGGATATTCTTACGGATAACAATATTGCTGAAATACAAAAGCAGATTGCCAATTTTTTCCCTGCATTTCTCAACAGCACAGCCATGATTCTTTCAAATCTTGCCATGATGCTGTTCATCTACTTCTTTATGCTTACCAATGGAAAGGAAATGGAAAACTCGTTTGATTACTGGTTACCACTGCACGAAAAAAATATTGATATTCTTGGCAGGGAAACCATCAGTGTGGTAAAAGCAAATGCCATTGGTATTCCACTTATATCGTTTATACAAGGTGTGTTTGCAATGATTGGTTACTGGATTTTTGGTGTAAATGAATTTGTGTTGTGGGGTTTTATTACCGGAGTATTTGCATTTTTCCCAATAGTAGGCACAACGCTTATATGGGCGCCACTGGTTGTTTATCTCTTTTCACAAGGACACACAGGACAGGGAATTGGCTTGCTCATTTACAGCATTGTTATTACGGGCAATGTTGACTACCTGGCAAGAATTACCTTGATGAAGAGAATGGGCGATGTCCATCCAATGGTAACAGTACTGGGTGTAATTGTGGGATTAAGTCTTTTTGGATTCTGGGGATTTATTTTTGGCCCGTTACTGATTAGTTATTTTATCTTGCTGTTTAAAATTTATACCAGCGAGTTCGGGCCAATACATGCAACAGCTAACACACCCGAACAGGATTAAAAAAATTATATTTTAAATAAACGATTCGTATGTCATTTAAAGGAAAAACAGTTTTTATTACCGGAGCAAGCCGGGGCATAGGCAAAGCAATAGGTTTACGCCTTGCAAAAGAAGGAGCTAACATAGTAGTTGCTGCAAAAAGCGTGGAAGAAAATCCAAAACTCGGGGGAACCATTTTTTCATCGGCCAGCGATATGACTGCAGCTGGTGGCAACGGATTAGCCATTCAGCTCGACATCAGGTATGAAGATCAGATACAGGCTGCCGTTGAAAAAACAGTTGCTGAATTTGGAGGGATCGATATCCTTATCAATAATGCATCGGCAATAACATTATCTCCTACTGAGCAAACCGAAGCAAAGCGATACGATCTGATGTTTGACATTAATGTACGTGGTACATTTTTTATGACGAAAGCCTGTATTCCCTATCTCCGTAAGGGAAACAATCCGCACATTCTCACCTTATCCCCCCCATTAACTATGCGTGCAAAATGGCTGGCCGATCATGTTACGTACACCATCAGCAAGTACAACATGAGTATGCTTACGCTTGGCTGGTCGTCTGAATTTAAAAAGGAAGGCATTGCAGCTAATTCTTTATGGCCGCAAACAACTATTGATACTGCTGCTGTACGAAATTTATTAGGCGGAAAAGCACTTGCAAAAATGAGCCGCAAACCCGATATACTGGCCGATGCAGCACATATTATTCTCAGCAAACCATCAAGAAACTGTACGGGCAATTTATTTGTTGATGAAGATGTGTTTGCAGCAGAAGGTATAACCGATTTACGTAAGTACAGTGTTACACCCGGCGCTGAACTGTTTAAAGATTTGTTTGTTGATTAAATTGTCTGAACCGGGATTTATGGGATTTTTGAGATGAGCCGGATTGATTAACTCAATTTCATTTGTTGAGATTATCTTCGATGCGAGGAAAAAAATTGTTTCATCCGGTAATTTCATTTCAATAAAAAATAATGCGATACATTTTTATACTGTTTCTTTTTTTTATTTCCTGTCAAAACACAAAGCCTATGCAGAATGAAGAAATAAAAGTTCATGCCATTCGCTTAAAGCCGGGACAGGATCTGCGAAAAGAAATTGAAGCTTATGTTCAAAAAGAAAAAATTGAAGCTGGCTGGATTATGACCTGTGCAGGAAGTTTAATACAATGGAATATCCGTTTTGCCAATCAACCCGAAGGAACAAAAGGCAATGGCCATTTTGAAATCGTCAGTTTAACAGGAACTGTCAACACCAACGGTTCGCACCTGCACATCAGTATCAGCGACAGTACAGGAAAAACAACAGGCGGTCATTTGCTTGACAGCAATTTTATTTACACCACAGCTGAAATTGTAATCGGTGAAGGAAAGCAATTGATTTTTACAAGAGAAAAAGATGGCACAACACCCTGGGAAGAATTACAGGTGAAGAAAAAATAAATTTTCCCATTTTGGGAACTTTTTTTAATTTTGAAAAACTTTTAGTTTGAGAGTTATTGCTAAAAAAACACTGAAAGATTTCTGGATAAAATATCCCGACTGTGAACAACAGTTAAAATCCTGGTACAAGGAAGCTGAAAATGCGAAATGGAAAAGTCCATCAGAAATCAAAAGGGAATATCCAAGTGCCAGCTTTTTGGAAAACAACCGGGTAGTTTTTAATATCAAAGGCAATCACTACAGACTAATTGTAAGAATTAATTATCGCTATCAACTTATTTGGATAAGGTTTATTGGAACGCATACACAATACGATAAAATTGACGCAGCAAAAATTTAATAAATGAACATCAAACCAATTAAAACAAAAAAGGATTACCAGCTAGCTCTCGAAAGGCTGGAAGTAATTTTTGATGCAAAGCCTGGTGATGCAACGGGAGATGAACTGGAAATTCTTTCACTATTAATAGATAATTACGAAAAAGAACATTTCCCGATAGATTACCCCGATCCTGTTGAGGCAATTAAATTCAGATTAGAGCAATTGCAATTCACTCAATCTGATCTGGCAAAAGTTGTTGGTTTGAAAAGCAGGGCAAGTGAAATATTAAATCGTAAAAGAAAATTGACACTCGGAATGATCCGACAAATTCATCAGTCACTTCAAATTCCAACAGATGTATTGATACAGGATTATTAGTACTCGCAAACATATAATGAAAACATCTTTTTTCTTACTTACACTTCTGGCTTGCATTTTTGCGAATAGCTATTCTCAACTTAAAACAACAAAAGTATTCTCAAATAAAAACGGTTTTTGCTCTTCAACGTTACTTTTAGATAGCCTTGGAAATTTCTTTCATGAATCAGGATGTGAAGGCAGATCAAATATTGCATTTGGGAAATATACATTTAGAAATAGCCTAATAGAAATAACATCTTCTGACTACGATTCGGCCTCTGCATTTAAAAAAATTCCAAAAAAAAGTTTGGGAATTAATGATTCAATCGCCACTATCTGGTTTTTAACGATTTACAATACCCCCGTTTCAAATAATCATTTTATCGTTAAAGCAACTGACTCATTAAACAATTTTTTTGAACTATATAAATTAAATGATGAAGGCCAGGCTTTCATAAACGTAAAGAAATTCAACAAAGTTCATTTAATCTATCTTGAAAAGATATTTGACAAAATCATTGTAGTTACTTTAAGTAATAACGATGCAGAAATAATTCTGAATTTTCCGGTATGTTTTTTAATTATTCAAGACCACGTTTTCAAAAACCAAGTGTTTATTCTGTAATAAAAGAAAAAAGGCCTATATATAGTTTGTATATCCTGAATTTTATAAATGCAGAAACTGGTTTGATAAGCACAAAATTTGTAAAACAATAAACTGAATTTTCGGTTTTATGCGCCGTGGTCATCCAGGCTACGGCGCATTTTTATTTTCCAAGAAAAAGGGTAAAAGATTTTTTGCAAAAAAAATAATTTATTACCCAGAAACTCATTAAACAAAAACTCTTAAAAAGAAAAACTAAAACAATTAAATGACTTTGGTCATGTACTGAAGCAACACAGGAAAATACCTTTACCTTATTATCAGGCACAAGTCTGGTTACATTAGTTATAAAGTGAAAAATCCATTCTTTATGAAACCCTTTAAAAAAAGCCCGACCCTTGCTTTTCTTTTCATCTCTTTTTTTCAAATTTATTCTTTTGGTCAAAACGTTGCAATCAACACCACAGGAAACAATCCTGATATTTCGGCTATGTTAGATATTGTAAGTTCGGATAAAGGATTGCTGATACCAAGAGTTAGCTTAACATCTGTAACAGATAATACAACAATAGCAAGCCCTGCCACCAGCCTGTTGGTCTATAACACCAATCAAAATCTGACGGGCGACAATGCTGACGGTTCCGGTTATTATTACAATGCTGGTACAACTACAGCTCCTTTATGGACAAAACTTTCGTCAATAGGTGTACGGTGGGATGATTTACGTGTAACGCTTGATAAAGGCTCAAATGCCGCTACAATTGATTATATAAGTGGTAATTCAGGGCCACAAATCTGGTATTTCAGAGACAATCAAAGCGTTGAATCAATGTCATTTACTGTACAGCTTCCGCATACATGGAAAGAAGGCAGCACAATTTATCCGCATATTCACTGGCTTCCAAAAGGTACAGGTACAGGCAACGTTGTCTGGAACCTTGAATATACCTGGGCCAATTATGACGCTACCACACCGCAGGTATTTCCAACAATTACAACAAACACCTTAACCGCAACAGGGCCGTTTACAGCAAATACACACAACATCACCGCTCTCAGTGCCGGTAACACAGGAATTGATGGAACAGGTAAAAAAATTTCCAGCATCCTTATTTGCCGTATATGGCGTAATTCAAGTGCAGTGGGTGATACTTATAACAACGATGCCGGATTGCTGTTCCTGGACTTCCACATACAGATAGATGGTTCCGGCAGTCACCAGGAGTACATCAAGTAAAAAATACAGCTATGAAAAATTTATGTAAACTCATACTCTGTATGTTTCTGGTTGCTGTGCTAAACCCCGGAAAGATTTCTTCGCAGGGATTGTTTAACAAAACCGGTGTTGCGCTTGTTGCTAATGGCAATGTTTACTTTGTTGTAAATAACGGAGGTCTCCGCAACGACGGAGCCTTTATAAAAGGCAGCAGTACAATGCTTTTCAGTGGAAATAACAGCACCAGCGGCACATTTATAAGCGGAAGTTCAGCAACAGGTTTTTATAACCTCACGTTAAACAAAACTTCAAACGGGCTACAGCTTAACAGCGATATTACAGTTTCGGGAACGGTAACATTTCAAAGCGGCGACAGTATTGATTTAAACAACCATATTGTTAACCTTGGTACAAGCGGCACTATTTCGGGCGAAAGCAACAGCAGCCGGTTTACCGGATTAAATGGTGGATATATTACGCTAAACAGGATGCTTACGGTGCCAACAAATGTTAATCCGGGTAATATTGGTGTATCCATAACTTCTGCATCAAACCTTGGAAACACATTAATTAAACGATACCATACTATTCAAAAAAATAAATCGGCAAGCCGGGAGTATGAAATAGTTCCCGACAACAATTCTTCACTGGCAGCCACTGTTATTTTCTATTACTTTCACAGTGAAATGAATAGCATTTCTGAAACTTCATTATCAGCCTACTACAGTGAAAACAGCGGCTCAACCTGGAGCCAGTTGCCAAATACAACTCTCAATACAACAACCAATACGCTCACTACCGTAGGTCTGAATTCTTTCAATATTTATACGCTGTTTAAAAACGGAGTGCCTTTACCTGTAAAGCTGCTTTACTTTAATGGTAAACTGGTTAACCATGCTGGATTATTAAACTGGGCAACTGCTGCGGAAGCAGGCAACGACCATTTTGATGTTGAACATTCTGCAAACGGAGTTCAGTTTACTGCAATCGGAACTGTACAAGGAGCAGGTAACAGCGCAGCAGATCAGTTTTATTCGTTTACCGACAAACAGATTTTGCCCGGTATTAATTACTACAGGTTAAAACAGGTTGATAAAGACGGGCAGTACACTTATTCTGAAATTGCTGTTATTAAAAACAGTCTTTCGCAGCAAGCAATCTCTATATTCCCCAATCCGGCATCATTATATCTCAACACTAAAATAATTACGGAGAAAGAAGGCGATGTTCTGTTTGTTGTAACAAATCAAACCGGGGTTTTATATAAGGAAAAACAAGTTCACCTCTCTGCCGGGGTTAACTTTATAAGTCTGCCGGTTAATGATTTAGCAAGGGGCCAGTATATTCTTCAAACCAGGGGGCTTATTAACGAATCAACACAGTTTATAAAATACTGAGAAGAATTTTTTACCAATTATATAGAACATGTATAATTAGGATAACCGAACAGTGCTGCGTTATACATGTTCTTTAATAAAGCTGCTGCAATATTCTTTAATCATATTTCTTACCATTCGGAACTGTTCTTTAATCTGTTCTTCTGTTCCTTTTGCTTTTGCAGGATCGGGGAAATTATGATGAAATTTTTGGGCTTTTGATGGGAAATAGGGACATCTTTCTTTTGCATTATCACAAACGGTTATCACAAAATCAAAATCAACATCCCTGTATTCGTTCACATTGTTTGATGTATGGTTTGATATATCAACACCATCTTCCAACATTGTCTGTACAGCCAGTGGATTTACTCCATGTGTTTCCACTCCTGCACTGTACACTTCCGCCTTGTTACCAGAAAAATATTTCAGATAGCCTTCTGCAATCTGACTTCTGCAACTGTTGCCCGTACAGAGTACTAATATTTTTTTCATTTGCTGTAATAAATCTTTTTTAAAAATAAAGCAGCTCTTACTAATAAAATCAATACAGGAACTTCAACCAGCGGACCTATAACACCTGCAAAAGCCTGAGGAGAATGTATTCCAAACACTGCTATTGACACAGCAATAGCCAATTCAAAATTATTTCCTGTAGCCGTAAATGATACCGACATGTTTTTGTCGTAAGGTATATTCAGCGACTTGTTAATAAAGAAAGCCACGAAGAACATCACCAAAAAATAAACGATCAATGGAATTGCAATTATGGCAACATCCATTGGAAGTTCCACTATCTTATCCCCCTTAAGACTGAACATTACTACTATTGTAAACAGAAGTGCATACAAAGTAACGGGTGATATTGCAGGAATAAATTTGCGATTGTACCAATCAATTCCCTTTGTCCTGATTAATATAAATCTGCTTAAAAATCCGGCAGCAAAAGGTATTCCCAAATAAATCATTACACTTTGAGCCACCTCTTTCATTGGCACAGACACATTAAAATTTCTCAAACCAAATTTTTGCGGAAGAACATTGATAAACAACCATGCATAAAAACTGTAAGTCAGCACCTGAAAAATGCTGTTTAAAGCAACAAGCAGGGCTCCATATTCCCGGTTGCCTCCTGCAAGATCGTTCCAAACAATCACCATTGCAATACAACGGGCAAGACCAATAAGAATTAATCCTACCATATACTCCGGTTCATTCTTCAAAAAAACAAACGCCAATACAAACATTAACAACGGGCCAATAATCCAGTTTAGAAGAAGCGATACTGTCATTACTTTCCTGTCGAGAAAAGCTTTTGGTAGTAATGCGTAATTTACTTTGGCCAAAGGGGGATACATCATCAATATCAAACCAACAGCCAATGGAATATTGGTTGCACCCGAACTCAATGAATCTGCAACTTCTTTTACGGTTGGGAAAAAATATCCCAATGCCACACCGGTAAGCATGGCAAGAAAAATCCATAAGGTGAGGAACCTGTCTAAAGTTTTTAATTTTGGTTGCATACTAAGCTTAACAGCATCCGGGAGCACAGCAGCTATCCGTTTTTTCAGCATATACTGTAATACTGAAAATGACCTGTTTGTTTGAGTTATAGATTTCGATTTCTGCGTCAGTAAGATAGTTCTTCAAAATATCATTCGGAACAATGATTGCTTTTTCCTTTTGAAGCGTGATGTTTTTAAATCCTGCATCTTTAATAATCTGCAGGTAATCTTCTTTCTGAACAGCGCTGGCAACACAGCCTGCATACATTTCGGCAGCATTCATAATGCGCTCCGGTAATTGGCCTGTTAAAACAATGTCTGAAATACTGAAATGCCCTCCCGGTTTTAAAATACGGTACACTTCGCTGAATGCCTTTGGCTTATCGGGAACAAGATTCATTACACAGTTGCTAACAACAACATCGGCTACATTTGTTGTAACAGGAATTTTTTCTATATCGCCAAGCCTGAACTCAACGTTATTAAAATTTAGTTTTTCTGCGTTATTTCTTGCTCTTTCAATCATGGCTTCGGTAAAATCAATACCAATCACCTTCCCTGTTACTCCCGTTTCGTGCCTTGCAACAAAACAATCATTTCCTGCACCACTGCCCAGATCAATAACTGTATCGCCCTTTTTAATTTTTGCAAACTCAGTAGGCAATCCGCAGCCAAGTTTCAAATCTGCATCTGGATTATAACCTTCCACATGATTATATTCCTCGCTCATAATGTTGTACACTTCAGTACTGCAGCAACCACTGCCGCAACAGGAAGATGCGTTTGTTTCAACATCCTGTAAAGCAATTTCACCATACTTCTGCTTTACCATTTCTTTAATCTGTTCGTTACTGTTCATGGACTGATATTTAATATTAACAACAACTGTTTTTCTTTAATAGTTTGTTTGAAATACCATCAAAATATTTCTTAAGCTTTTCGATTGCTTTTTCATCAATACAATAGCAAATGGCATTTCCTTCAATGTTACCTTTTATCAATCCTGCATTTTTCAGTTCTCTGAGATGCTGTGAAACGGTAGGCTGAGCAAGGGGCAGTTCGTTTACAATATCGCCACATATACAGGCATCTACTTTTACCAGATATTCAAGAATAGCCACCCTGGCCGGATGGCCAATTGCTTTTGCGATTGCCGCAATTTCATTTTGTTTTGCTGAAAAATATTCAGTTTTTGAAGCACCCATTGTTTAAATTTAATATTGCAATATTGCAATAAAGATTTTGAATTGACAAATATTTTTATTTTTTTTATCAGGATGCCAACCGCTTAACTAATATCAATCACGAACATATAATGCCGGAAGTAGCGTACCTTTCGCCAAACAATACAATTATGATATACACTGTAAAAGACGGATTTCCTTATTATATTGAACTTACAGGTAATAAAGATATATATGAACTGTTTTCATCAACAGAAAACTCAGTATTACTGAAATCGATTGGTGAACAAAAATCCCGTTTTCGCTATGCAGATGGCAAATGGAGTATTAAACAAATAGTTGGTCATATTACAGATCATGAGCGGATAATGCTTTACCGTTGTCTTCGTTTTAGCCGGAACGACAAAACGGTTCTGCCCGGTTACGATCAGGACCTGATGGTTGCGAACAGCCGGTTTGACGAATTAAACTATGCTGACCTTCTGAATGATTTTGTTAATGTAAGAAACGCATCGATAAGTTTTATAAATAACCTTTCACCACAACAGCTTCTATGTACAGGTACAGCATGGAAGTTTGAATTAACGGTTGAAAATTTTTTACGTGCAACCATTGGTCATGAACTTCACCATATCCAAGTAATCAGGGAAAAATATTTATAACATTTTCCTGACTTTACCGAAGTTGCTATTTTGTTTCAGTTGTATCATCTTAAAATATTGGTACCTGCATTTTAAGCAATGAGTATTTTATTTAAAGCAACAATAAATAATGTTATTTATTGATTTCATATGCTGACCCCTTTTTTTAAAAAGAAAGCAGGGTAATCTATTCCCTGTTTAAATTACCTGAGTAGTTTTACATCATCAAACAAGAAACTCAATATCCAGCAAAACCAAGAAACAAATCCGGTTATCCTGAAAACAAGTATTAAACCCCGTGAAAACTAAACGGCTTCTGTACCCTGACAAGAGAACAACGGCAGGATGAAACAAAAAATTAGGAAGCCAATATAAAACCCCGGTAATTCCGGGGTTTTAATTTTATAGCTAATTCCTGCTATAGAAAGCAACCTGAGTTTTGTTTTTGATCGAATAAGTGATTTCACCTATGTTATGCACATGCAGACTCTTTATTTTAAAAACAAACGATTTGTTTTCTTTTTATCATATTAAAAGAGTACTAAGTTTACTTCATCAAAGAAATCCAATACCAAATGAGAGTCAAAATCCAGCATCCAGCAGCGTTTTTTTGAATGCAGATTTTGATCAACCAATTAAATCCAATACCGCTGTTTTACAGCATTTGAAAACCAAAAGGCTTCGTACCCATCCAAAACGGACGAGAACCAAACAAAAGAAATTCTGAAGCCCAAATATTAAGCCCCGGTTTTCCGGGGTTTTTTATTAAAATTCTTCCTGTTTTTAAAAAAACTTTTGTGAGCTTTGTTTGCAAGCAGAAAGTTTTCTTCATCAAAACAAACAATGAAAACTTTTTCAGGCAAATGTTGTGTTTCTAAAAATTCAGCAATTGTTGTTACTGCAATTTTGGAAGCTTCTGGTTTTGGAAAATTATAGATTCCTGTACTGATGTTTGGAAATGCAACTGTTTTACATTGATGTGCTGCTGCCAGCTTCAATGAATTGATGTAACAATTTTTCAGCTTTTCATTTTCGTTGTTTTTTCCGCCGTTCCAAACGGGGCCTACTGTATGGATTACATAAGTTGCCGGAAGGTTTCCTGCTGTTGTAATCACAGCATCGCCTGTTTTACAGCCACCTTGCCGGGCAACAATCTTCCTGCAATCAGCAAGAATAGCTGGCCCGCCTGCACGGTGTATAGCGCCGTCCACGCCCCCGCCTCCAAGCAATGAAGTATTGGCCGCATTTACTATTGCATCTGCTTCGACTGTTGTAATATCAGCCTTGATTACTTCAATGCGTTCTGCCATTTTCATCTCAATTATTTTTCTTCTGAACGGTCGAGCTCCCAATCATCAGTGCGGAAAGGATTCACGGGCAATCCTTCATTACTGAAAAGGTTGGGCATTGCTTTATTACTGAAACCAAAACGAACTGCAACAGGTTGTTTCACAAGTTTACTTGTAACAATGAGCTGTTTGTTTTTAATTTTCGCTGTTGCCGGATAAAATGTTTTATCAGCACCTGCAATAAACAGTTCGGTAATTTCTTTTCCTTTCACCGTTAAGCCCGTTAAAACATTATCTAACGTAATGATGGCTTTATCGTTTTGTATTTCTATGTTTTTGTAAACAGGATTTTTATAAGCAATACCGTTTTGATGATACGTTTCTGCCAATGCCCAGGCAGCCAAACGGTAACCAACATCATGTTTGTTTTTTGGATGAATATCTTTGATGTTATCAACAAGATCGGTTATAACCACCATGCCGGTATTTGGTACCGACAATACTTTTGTTTGCTGTTCACGTAGAATAGCCGATACAAATTTGTTTCCGTATGCATAGGGCGCAATCTGTACATAGTAGAAAGGGAGATTTTTATTCCAGAGTTTTCTCCAGTCATTTATCAAAGCTGTTAGCAGTTGGGCATAGGTATAGGCTGTACCTGTATTGTTTTCGCCCTGGTACCATAACACACCGGCAATATTATAATTAATTACAGGTGCAATCATTGCATTGTACACAACGCCGGGGTTATTAGGACGCTTTGGTGCAACACTTTGTTTTGCAGCGGCGGTTCTTAAAACAGAATCGTTATTTATTACAGACTCTTCCATCCACACTTCAGCAGGTGTGCCGCCCCAGTTGGTGCTGATTAACCCAACAGGAATATGTAATGTATTGGTGATCTTTTTGGCAAAGAAATAAGCAACAGCGCTGAAGCTTTTTAATGTATTTGAATCGCACAATAACCATTTGCCTTCGCAATTATCCTGCGGATAAGATGAGGTTGTTTTAGGGATTGTAAAAAAACGGATATTATCATTTGCTGCATTGGGTAATTCTTCTTTTATATCGGGTAATCCCCAATTATAAGTCATTTCCATGTTGGACTGACCTGAACAAACCCACACTTCGCCGAGCATGATATTAGTTAATACAATTGTATTGTTCCCCTTTAATGTAATTGTATAAGGACCTCCTGCTGCCGGTGTTTGTATCTTCAGTTCCCATTTTGCATTACCTGTTGCAACGGTTGAATCGGTTTTATCGTTCCATGATGTGGTGATGAAAATTTTCTCAGCAGGGTCGGACCAGCCCCATAGTTTTATTGTTGTGTTTTGCTGCAGTACCATGTTGCTGCCAACAAGATTGGGTAAACGGATGCTTGCTTTTACTGTTGTGTGTAATGTAATGAATAAGAAAAGTGGAAGTAATTTTTTCATCTGATGTATTTTAAATCTTCTTTTATATATGAATCTATGTACAATAATAATAGGTAAGACGAATAAGGTATATCCTTCATGAAATAAAAAAAGAGAACATAGTTCATGTTCTCCTTTATCAATCATTTTATTCTTCTTAATAATCCACCACCTGCTCTTCAATAACCTGTGGCAATTCTCTCCACTCGTATTGCTGTGTGCGGAGTTGCGGTTCAAACCCTGCTTCATGTATTGCATCCTGAATGGACTTGTATGTAAAGCGGTGTGGTGCACCTGCCGCACTTACCACATTTTCTTCCAGCATAATACTTCCAAAATCGTTAGCACCTGCGTGCAATGCCAGTTGTGCCGTTTCTTTACCAACAGTTAACCAGCTTGCCTGTATGTTTTTAATATTCGGCAGCATAATGCGGCTCAGCGCAATCATGCGGATGTATTCTTCAGCAGTGGTTAAATTATGTACGCCACGAATTTTCGATAGCAAGGTATCAACATCCTGGAACGTCCATGGAATAAATGCAAGAAACCCTTTTGCTTCAGCAGGTTTTCGGCTTTGAACTTCCCGAATTTTTACAAGGTGCTCAAACCGCTCCTGTAATGTTTCCACATGACCAAACATCATCGTTGCTGATGTGGTGATGTTGAGCATGTGGGCTTCGTGCATAACGTCCAGCCATTCCTGAGCACCACATTTTCCTTTGCTGATTAAGCGGCGTACACGGTCAATTAGAATTTCAGCACCGGCTCCGGGTAATGAATCAAGGCCGGCTTCTTTTAAAGCAGTAAGCACTTCTTTGTGTGTGCTCTTTGCAAGTTTGGTAATATGTGCCACTTCGGGCGGACCGAGTGCATGCAGCTTCACATCGGGATATAATTGTTTCAGTTGTTTAAACAATGTTGTATAAAAGTCAAGCCCAAGTTCGGGGTGGTGGCCTCCTTGTAAGAGCAACTGATCGCCTCCCCATTTGATGGTTTGGTCAATTTTTACTTTATACGTATCAATATCGGTAATGTATGCTTCGGGATGGCCGGGAATGCGGTAAAAGTTGCAGAATTTACAATTGGCAATACACACATTGGTTGTATTCACATTGCGGTCAATCTGCCAGGTAACTTTTCCGTGCGGCACCTGTTGCTTACGCAGTTCATCAGCAACATACATCAACTCAGTAAGCGGTGCATGCTGAAACAGGTACATTCCTTCTTCAACAGTAAGAAATTCAAAATTCGAAGCCTTTTGATAAAGTTCGTTTAGGTTCATGATGTTAATTTAAAAAGTAAACGGCAAAAGTTAAAAAGAAAGCTTGCTGCCAGCAAAAACAGAAACAGCACCCGCAATTTATGATAGCTGTTTTGTAGCCTTACAGTTGTAAACAAATTCTGTTTCCTTTTCTGCAACTGCAAAATTACGCTTATACAGCTTAGTAAAACATTGCGTTCATCATAATTTCTTTGTTCAGGCAATTTGTTTCATTTAAATTGAATTGTGAAACTTGCCAAAACAATATTACTGCTTCTTTTCTGCCTTGGTTTAAACGCTCAAAATAACGATTATCCGCCTGCACGGCTTATTTCTTCTTTCAAATTTGAACAGTTAACAGGTGGCATTGTAATTCTGCATGGCACACTTAACGATTTTAAAGACACACTTAATTTTATTTTAGATACCGGAAGTGGTGGTATTTCTTTAGATACTCTTACTGCCCTTTATTATAAGCTTCCGCTTGAACCAAGCGACCGTACAGTTCGGGGAATAGGGGGGGTAAAGAACATTCATTATTATAAGAACGGAACTTTGCATTTTCCAAAACTTGACATTGAAAATCTCGACTTTCATATTAACGATTATGAAATTCTCAGCGAGGTTTATGGTTTCAGGGTGGATGGCATTATCGGGTATTCTTTCTTCCGCCGTTACATTGTGGGGCTTGATTATGACAAGCAAATGATTTCGGTGTATTCGCCCGGGAAATATAAATATCCTGTCGCCGGTACTTTTCTTAAGCCTTTTTTTCTGTCAATACCAATTACCCAACACGAAATTTCTGATGAAAGAAAATTGTTGCTGAAATTTTATTTTGACACCGGTGCCGGTATGTGTTTTCTTTTTCCTGAAAGACTTGTTAACGACAGTGATTTTATTCCCAATGGCAGGAAATATGTGAGTACACAGGTTGAAGGCCTGGGAGGAAAAATTAATATGGGACTCACCACTTTAAAAAAGGCTAGGATTGGCAAATACAGGTTTACTAAAATTCCTGTACACATCTATAACGACTCTCTGAATGTGCTGGGCTACCCCGACATTTCCGGCTTAATTGGCAGCGATCTTCTCAGGCGGTTTAACTTGGTAATAAATTACCCCGAGCGTATTCTGCATCTTTCGCCCAATTCGCACATGAAAGATCCGTTCGACTATTCTTACACCGGTATGAATTTCTATTTTGTAGATAACAAAGTTACCATTACTGAAGTTCAGCAAGGGTCTCCGGCAGAGAAAGCCGGTTTTTTGCCGGGCGATATTATTTTTGGTGTTGGCAGCAATTTTTCTAATAATATACAGCAATATAAAGCCCTGTTTCAGAATGTGGGCGAAAAAGTAAAAGTGCTTGTTTTTCGCAACAGTCAGCCAATTATGCTTGAACTTAAAATAGGCAGCATTTTAAAGTAATTGCCTGCATCATTTCTTTTTTACCGAATTTTACAATCCTTTTTGAAAAAACGAGGATAAAGTATGGTCAATTTTGAACGGCATGTTCTTTCTAACGGATTAAAACTTCTGATACATAAAGACAACGCCACTCCAATGGCTGTGGTAAATGTTTTGTATGATGTTGGTGCAAGAGATGAAGATGAAAACCGCACCGGTTTTGCGCATTTGTTTGAAC
This sequence comes from Chitinophagaceae bacterium UBA1953, assembly GCA_002336115.1. Taxonomy (GTDB): domain Bacteria; phylum Bacteroidota; class Bacteroidia; order Chitinophagales; family Chitinophagaceae; genus Lacibacter. The sequence continues at coordinate 164,842 of DDEN01000061.1, read as the reverse complement.
ACCTCATGTTTGGTGGTTCCATCAACATTCCTGATTATGATGAGCCACTACAGTTGGCGGGCGGTGAAAACAATGCCTACACCACCAACGATCTCACCAATTATTATTGCCAGTTACCAATCGAAAACCTGGAAACCGCTTTCTGGCTTGAAAGCGACCGCATGCTGAGTCTTGCTTTCAGCGAAAAAAGCTTAGATGTACAGCGCAAAGTGGTGAGTGAAGAATTTAAAGAGCATTACATCAACAAACCCTATGGTGACGTGTGGAATAAATTACGGGAGATGGCTTACAAACGGCATCCGTATAAATGGATGACGATTGGAAAAGAATTAAAACATATTGAAGAAGCGCAACTGCAGGATGTAAAAAACTTTTTCTTTAAACATTACACACCACTGAATGCTATACTTGTTGTGGCCGGTAATGTGGAAACAGAACAAGTACTGCAATTGGCGGAGAAATGGTTTGGGCCAATTCCTTCCGGTGAAAAATATGTTCGCAATATTCCGCAGGAACCAAAGCAAACCGAACCAAGAAGAATGGAAGTAAAAGCCGATGTTCCGCTTGATGCTTTTTACAAAACCTGGCATATGGCTTCAAGGCTTGAAAGAGGATATTATGTTACCGATCTGATCACTGATATTCTTGGCGGTGGTGCAAGCAGCCGTTTATATCAATCGCTGGTGAAAGAAAAGAAATTATTCAGCAATATTGATTGTTATCATTTTGGAAGCATTGATAAAGGTTTGCTTGCCATTGAAGGAAAGTTAGTGAAAGGCGTTGCTATGGCCGATGCAGAAAAAGCAGTGAATGAAGAAGTGGAGAAAATGAAAACACAACTGGTTGACGAAAAAGAACTGCAAAAAGTCATTAACAAAACAGAAAGCACCATTTTGTTTGAAGACATGAGTTTGATGAGCAGGGCCAACAGTCTTGCATATTATGAACTGCTGGGCGATGCACAACTGATGAATGATGAACTGCAGAAGTATGAAAGCATTACCGCCCAGGAACTGATGGAAGAAAGCAAACTGATTTTTGACGAAAACAACAGTAATACCCTGTATTACTTAGCAAATAATTAAGATGAGTACAGCAACGGGATTATTAAACCGCAGCGTAGCGCCTGCTATAAAAGATGCAACTGAGTTTGAGTTAAAACTCAAACCTTACGATAAATACATTCTTGATAACGGAGTAGAAGTATATGCGGTTAATGCAGGTACGCAGGAAGTGATGAGTGTTGAATTTGTTTTCAGCGCAGGCAACTGGTTTGAACAGCAAAAAAGTGTAGCAGCTGCTACCAACTTTTTAATCAAGAACGGAACAAAAAGCAAAACAGCTTTTGAACTGAATGAGCATTTTGATTATTTCGGTTCACATCTCAACCGTGGATGTTATAACGAAAATGCCAACATTGTGCTGCATTGCATCAACCGTCATTTAGCAAAACATTTACCGGTTATTGCTGAAATGATTACTGATGCCATTTACCCGCAGCACGAACTGGATATTTTTAAACAAAACATGCGGCAGCGTTTAAGTGTGAACTTAAAAAAATGCGATTTTGTTGCCGGTCGTTTAATTGATGAATATGTATTTGGTGGCAATCATCCTTACGGTGTTTATTCCAACAAGGAAGATTATGATGCACTGCAGCAGCAAACATTAATTGATTATTATAATAACTATTATACAAACGGGCACTGCATCATTTTCGCAGCAGGTTTACTGCCTGCCGATTTTGTACAGCAGCTGAATGCAACCATTGGCCAGTTGCCACTGAACAAAAAACCTGTTCCCGTTATTGAACATGCTGTAACTCCTGCAACTGAAAAGAAATACCGCATCAGCAATGATCCTAACGGTGTGCAGGGTGCTGTTCGTTTGGCAAGACCATTTCCCAACCGTCATCACCCCGACTTTCAGAAGGTACAGGTGTTGAATACCTTGTTTGGCGGATTTTTTGGTTCACGACTGATGAGTAATATCCGTGAAGACAAAGGTTATACTTACGGTATTCACAGTTTTCTTCTCAATCATATTTCAACCACTGCATGGATGATTAGTACCGAAGCCGGAAGAGACGTTTGTGAAGCAACAATCAATGAAGTGTATAATGAAATGAAAGATCTGCGTGAAGATCTAGTTGATGAAGAAGAACTGCAACTAGTAAAAAATTACCTCATCGGTACTATACTTGGCGATCTTGACGGACCATTCCATATTATTGGTCGATGGAAAAATTTAATTCTCAACGGGCTTGATGAAAATTATTTCTACAACTCTGTAAACAATATCAAAACCATTTCGGCAAAAGAATTGCAGGAGTTGGCAAACAAATACCTGCAGCCTGATGATTTTTATGAATTAGTAGTTGTGTAGAGAGCTAAACACAGAGGAAGGAGGTACTGAGGAATTTTTTTATCTTACTAATGTTTTCTGCTACTCATTAACTCTAAATCTCTGCGTTGAAAAATGAACCGGGCTAACTACAATAGAATCACCGAAGCAATTATTGGTTGTGCAATTGAAGTTCATAAAGAGCTTGGCCCTGGTCTAATGGAGTCTGTGTATGAAGTTTGCTTAATCAAAATGCTGAAAAGTGAAGGGCTATTGGTTAAGCGCCAGGTAGTTCTCCCTGTTCATTTTAAAGGCGAAAAGCTGGATAAAGAGTTTATTATTGATCTGCTTGTTGAAGAAGAAATTGTAGTGGAATTAAAATCCGTAGAGGTTTTACTTCCTGTACACGAAGCTCAATTAGTTACTTATTTAAAATTATCGAATAAAAAACTTGGTTTGCTGATTAACTTCAACGTCGTACTTTTAAAGGAAGGAATTAAAAGACGAATAAACGGAAACCTGGATTTTGATTGACTCAGTGTCACTCCAATCCTCCAAAACTCTGTGTTTAAAAAAATGAAGTTTATTATAAAGGTTCTGATCACCGCAGTCAATGCTTTTTTGCTGGCTTATATTTTACCCGGCGTCAGCATCCGGAATTTTTTAATTGCCCTGCTTGTTGCTTTTGTACTTGCATTGCTTGATGCTATTGTAAAACCATTGCTGGTTTTATTTACATTGCCTGCAACGATTTTTACGCTGGGGCTTTTTCTGTTCGTAATTAATGCGGGTATTATTCTGCTCGACGCTTATTTTGTAAAAGGATTTGAAGTAGATGGTTTCTGGTATGCACTGCTGTTCAGCATTTGCCTTTCCTTTGCCAATTCCATTGTACATAAGCTGGTGTTGAAAGATGAAGAGAAGAATAATGCAAACTGATTATTGCACAAATATCTTTTTTGAAAATTTCTGCGTTCTGTTTTCAATTACACATTGGTAAATTCCTTTAGGCAGCTTGTCGGCTGAAATGGTAATTGTTTCCATTCCTTCATCAACCATAATTGCTTTCATCATCCAGCCATTTGTATTTACGATTTTTAGTGCCGATTTAAATTGAAGCCTTGGAAATATGAACTGCAGTTCGCTTCCACGCTGCCGCACTTTTAAATCTTCTTTATTTGTTTTTATTGATAGGAGAGAACTGTCGTTTGTCTTAACTTGTGCAACGATGCCTGTTGGCAGTTGCCAGCAAAAGATTGCAACAGTGAAGATGATTATTTTGTTTTTGTTTTTCACCCGATATTGATTTAACATGTTGTTTGAACGTAAACATCTTACCAACGCCGAACTAATCAGTATTTATAAGCGTCTTCTTTTCCCAAGATTAATCGAAGAAAAGATGCTTTTATTGCTCAGGCAGGGAAAAATTAGCAAATGGTTTAGTGGAATTGGCCAGGAAGCCATTGCTGTTGGGGCCACATTAGCACTTGAGCCCGACGAATGGATCATGCCCATGCACCGTAACCTGGGCGTTTTCACCACACGCAATATGCCGCTGCACAAACTCTTTATGCAATGGCAGGGCAATAAAGATGGTTACAGCAAGGGAAGGGAACGCAGCTTCCATTTTGGCAGTAAAGAACATCATGTGTGCGGAATGATTTCGCATCTTGGTCCGCAGTTGGCCATTGCCGATGGCGTTTCGTTAGCATACAAACTCCGCAAAGAAAAAAAAGTATCACTTGCATTTACAGGCGAAGGCGGCACCAGCGAAGGCGATTTTCATGAAGCATTAAACGTAGCCGCTGTCTGGAACCTGCCGGTGATTTTTTTAATTGAGAACAATGGATATGGTTTAAGCACGCCCATTCATGAACAGTATAAATGCGAAAGTCTTGTTGACCGTGCAAGAGGCTATGGAATGGATGCTGTAAAAATTGATGGTAATAATATTTTAACGGTTCTTGATACCATCAAAGGCGTAAGAGACTATTGCATCAAATACCAGAAACCTTATTTAATTGAATGTATGACCTTCCGCATGCGTGGTCATGAAGAAGCAAGCGGAACAAAATATGTTCCCAAGCATTTATTTGAAATATGGGAAGAAAAAGATCCCATCAAAAACTTTGAACAATTTTTACTGAAAGAATCAATACTTACAGATACCGGTGTTGAAGCAATTCATCATGAACTGAAACAGCAGATCGAAGATGAACTGCAGGTTGCTTACAACGCAAAACCAATGGTGGTTGATACGGAGGAAGAAATGGATGATGTTTTTGCAGAGTCGTCAGCCGTCAGTCGTCAGTCGTCAATAATACATCTTGATTATGCAGACATCATTCACGATTCACGATTCACCATTCACAACAAACGGTTTATTGATGCTATCAGTGAAGGATTAAAACAAAGTATGATTCACCATCCCAATCTTGTGCTGATGGGACAGGATATTGCAGAGTATGGTGGCGCATTTAAAATAACCGAAGGTTTTTTGCAGGAGTTTGGTAAAGAACGTGTACGCAACACACCCATTTGCGAAAGTGCTATTGTTGGCGCTGCACTTGGTTTATCGCTTGAAGGTTATAAAGCAGTAATGGAAATGCAGTTTGCCGATTTTGTTACGGTTGGTTTTAACCAGATCGTCAACAACCTTGCAAAAATTCATTACCGCTGGGGACAAAATGCAGATGTGGTGATACGTATGCCCACCGGAGGCGGTGTTGGTGCCGGGCCATTTCATTCGCAGAGCAACGAAGCATGGTTTACCAAAACACCGGGGCTGAAAGTTGTTTATCCCTCCAATCCTTTTGATGCGAAAGGCTTATTAATAGCAGCCATTAACGATCCCAACCCGGTGATGTATTTTGAACATAAAACATTGTACCGTTCGGTGAATGGTGAAGTACCGGAAGAATATTATGAAGTAGAAATCGGCAAAGCAAGACATGTGCTCAGTGGCGATGAAATTTCCATCATCACTTACGGAAGCGGAGTAATGTGGGCTGAAGATTTTGCAGCAGAACATCCTGAAATTTCGATTGATATTTTAGATCTGCGTTCGCTTGCACCGCTTGATTATGCTGCTATACGTGCGGCGGTGAAACGCACCGGCCGTGTATTAATTTTACATGAAGACACATTGATTGGCGGCATTGGTAGTGAAATTGCAGCATGGATTGGTGAACATTGTTTTGGTTTATTAGATGCACCGGTAATGCGTTGTGCATCGCTTGATACACCCATACCCTTTAATACAGAGCTTGAACAGAATTTTTTAGCCAAATCAAGAATTGAAGAGTACGTTGAAAAGTTGTTGAGTTATTGAAAACATGAAATCAATTTTTTTTATCAGCATGCTTTTTTTATTTCTGTGCTGTAGAGATACGGCTGTAAAAAAGAATCATCAAGCAGAAATATCAAAAACTCCTCTTGTTCTTTTACAACCCCTTCAGCCATTTGACAAATCTTTTCTCTCATTTCTGAAAGACAGTATTGAAAAATTTTATCCTGTTCGTATTCTTATTGCCAATCAAAAATTGTTTCCTATAAACTGCTATTATAAACCACGAAATCGCTACCGGGCCGATTCAACAATTGGCTGGCTGAAATCAATCAAACCCGATTCTGTAAGATTAATTGTTGGTATTACTGACACCGATATTTCAACTACAAAAGGAACCATCAATGATTATGGTGTAATGGGGCTTGGCTTTCATCCCGGCAATGCCTGTATTGTTTCAACGTATCGTATTAAAAAATCAGCAACATCAAAACAAAACCTGCAGCAGCGGATATTTAAAGTGGTGGTTCATGAAATGGGACACAACTTTGGTTTACCACATTGCCCCGATCAGCATTGCATTATGGCCGATGCAGAAGGAAAAATGAAGCTGGATGATGAAAGAGATTTATGTATTGCCTGCCGAAAGAAATTAAAATTATAGCCATCACCAGCCTTTTGCAATTTCTTTTTGCTCCAGTTCAAGAAAACTGTTGTACAACGTTTTTGTTACAGGCCCCGGTTTCCCTTCTCCAATTTTTTGCCCGTTAACAGTCAGTACAGGTATTATACGTTTAGTTGTACTGGTCACAAACACTTCTGATGATTTAATCAAATCATTCATGGAAATATCACACTCCATGGCAGGCAATAACGATTTGCTTAAATGCAACACCTGTTTTCGTGTAATGCCTTCAAGAATATTTGATGCAGGAGTTGATAAAGAGCCGCCATAGCTAACCACAAAAATATTGGAACGTGGCAGTTCGCTGATGTAGCCATTTTTTACATACAGCACATCATCGGCTCCGGCAATTCTTGCTTTTTGCTGTAGCCATATTCCCATAATGTAATTAATGGTTTTAATAGCAGGTAAGTCCCTTACATATTCGTGCGTAATAAGATGAAGTCCTTTCTGAAAATCTTCCTGGCCTTTCATTACAAGCTCCTGCTGGGTAATAATGATGCCGGGCTCTGCAGGGGTATAAGTATCGGGAGATACACCTCCGGTAACAGTTATGCGAATTCCGGATGAAAGCAAATTGTTCTTTTGCAACAGTTCCCTGATAATTTCCTTTAACTCATCCGTGCTGTATTTTACTGGCAGGCGTAATGCTTTTGCAGAACGCACAAGCCGTTCAAGATGATCGTTCACAAACAATGGCACCCCTTGTGCTGTACGGAAAAAATCAAAAACGGCATATCCTCTTTGTATTGCTAAATCACCAACGGGGATCGTTGCATCTTCGGCCTGAATCCATTTATCATTTATAAAAGCCCACATGATGCGTTGAAGTTAGGCAAAAAATGTTTGTATTGAAATGATGTTTGGTTTTGAATTATTCTCCCGGATGGTAATTTTTTTCTGCATGTTTCAACACCTCTTCTTTATAAAACAACACATCTTTAAACTGTCCTTTTGTGTACATAAGCAACTGATCTTTGAAATGAGGCGAACCGGGGTTGCCACTGTTGCCTCCTGCAAGCAATGATTTTGCTTTTATTTTTTTTCCAAACTCAACGGCACAAACAAAACTGTTACCGCTGATTCCGTAACGTTTTGCAGTGCCACCGAAATAGTTGCTGTTGTAAGATGGCAGCATTCCCCAGGCAGACGATGCAAATGCAACGGGAAAACTTTCTTTGCTATCATCGTATTTCTGTTGCAGATCGTTGCTTACACGCTGATAACGATTAATGTCGCCCCAGGCAATATCCCATTTGCCATATTTCTGTTTAAAATTTTGCACCAATGTCAGTAACGTATTTAACAACTGAGCTGCGGAAGCTGAATCAGCAAAATGCTGCGTGGCATGTACCTGATCGGTTTCTCCATCTTCAATATAAATTTTACGAATGGATGGACCGAGCAACTGTGCCCATTCAATTGCCAAGGATGTTGCGACTGAATTTTCAGATACCCGGTAATCCCATTGTTTTAAAACATTCATTGGTTCTGCCAGTTCTTTATAATACATGCTTGATGAAGAAACGTTTTCATTATATCGTTTTATCAAAGCAGGAATCAATACTTCAAATGCGGAGAGATAGGTATCATAACCGGCAGCAATGATTTTATCAATCGTAAACTTGTTTTCCCTGCTTAATACTCTTGCCGCATTTATTCCACGAAAGTTTTCACCATCGGGTGCCATGTAAACCGGGTAATTTTCTTTTTTCGGACTTGCACTGCCACTTACTGTAAACGGCGTGGAGTTACAGTTCTGAATCCAGCCGGTTGAAGGATTATACACATGCACAATCTCATCAACTGCATGTAAACCCTTCCAGTCTGTTGCAGAAGTTGTACCATCCATTACTTTACCCCAGTTAAGTGCTTTGTCACGCACCGGAACAAAATTACCATGCCAGTACGCAATGTTTCCTTTATTATCCGCAAACACGGTGTTGTTGGATGTGTTTGCCTTTAATTCCATCACTTTTTTATATTCATCAAATCCTTTTGCTTTTGTACGAAGCCAGCTTTGCATCAGCCCCTTCATATCCCGGTTGTTACTTTTTACTGAAATTATCTGGTTATTGCGTTTTGCCATAACAGGCCCATGATGCGTTGAGTAAGCAATTACGATTTTTGTTTTAATGGTTTCGCCGGCTTTATAATTCAATACAATTTTTTTTTCCTTTACCGGCAACCATTGATTATTGTACTTATAAAAAAAACCGTTGGCCGTTTTGGTAATTTCTTCTGCATACATATCACTTACATCCACATTGCTTGATGTGTGCATCCAGCCGCAGTAAGGATTAAAACCCTGGTAAATAAAAAACTGTCCCCATGTAACCGCTCCATACGCATTCAATCCTTCTTTGCTTACTGCGTGTACTTCGGGCCTGAAATAAAATGTTACATGCGGATTGATATAAAGTATTGCATTCCCGCTTTTAGTTTTTGAAGGCGCAATGGCAAAACCATTGGAGCCGGTGGTGTTTTCTTCAAACAGATTTTTTGTTACAGCCAGTTGTGTGTTTACACCGTTGTAAAAGTCTTTTACATCCTGTGCGGTAATATCGCCTGTGCTAATTGCGCCAATACTTCCATCGGTCCACAACAAAGGATACCAGGGCCGAAATTGTGTAAGCAGCATGGGTTTTACAGAAGGATGTTTATAGAGATAAAAATTAATACCATCGGCATAAGCATTCAAAAGTTTTTTTAACCAAACAGGCGCTTTGTTGTAATCGGCAATTGCATCACTGCTGTCAATAACCAAACGAACATAGAGATCATTGTACAGTTCTGTTTCACCAAATACTTCGGCTTTACGGCCCAGCTTTTCAATGTAATTCATCTCCACCCGTTTAAAATCATCTTCGCACTGTGCATATAACAAACCAAACACAGCATCGGCATCGGTGTTTCCATACACATGCGGAATACCCCAGTTGTCACGGATGATGGTTACATTTTTCGATTGCTTTTTCCAGCGGGAAATTTCTGATGAAGAAAATGATTGTGCCTGTATTAAAACAGGAACTATAAGAAGCAGTAAAATAATTCTGTACATAAATACCAATGGGCTTGTTAAGGTTTGAAAATACAAAAAGAGGAGGTTTCTATCAGAAACGCTCCTCTTTTATTTTGTTCGCCGGTACTATGAGTGAAACAAAGCTTAAATATCGTCGAAGGAACTCTGGTTCATCTGTGAAGCCGCAGTATGTGTCTTTTTCTTTTTCCTCAGATCAGGTTTCCAATAAAAATACCAGCGAATGGTATTTGCTTTTACATATTGATTTCCGCTGAGTTTTTGCTGGTACACCAGCATATAGCCGAGATCAAATGAAAGAGAAGGAGTAACCTGCTGTTTAATGCCGGTAAACAAACGGTTTTGGTCAAAAGGGTTATAAATAATATCCTTCCCTATCTGCATTAATAATTCATCTGCAAGATTAATGGAAGGAACATATTTTTTTTTGCTGACAGGGATATTGAGAGAATACAAATACCTGAATCTTGTTGTATAACGATGAGAATCGGATACCTGGCTGTTAATAATTTTTTGCACCCATCTTTCCTCTACCCTTAAACGGTTAAGAGTAGAAACTTTTCCAACCGCACCGGTTAGCATAAACTGCTGGTAAATCCTTTCTTCATTGGTAAAAAGCTCTGATGTAGTTGTTTTGTTTGCCAGCCACATATGACCGTAACCCGCAGCTACACAAAAATTTTTGTTTACATTATACAGTGCGCCTGCTCTTAAAAAATAAAAACTGTTGTTGGCCATGAAATTGGTGCGGCGTATATGTGCATCGGCAATAACACTCCACTTACTACTAACTGTTGCCGTGGTATTAATGCTCCACCAGAAATGGCTTTGCGTTTGTACTGTTTTTTGTGCCTGTGAAAAGAAAGAAATTGGAAGGAAAAGGAAAATTAAACGAAGCGATTTCAAAATGAGTTGATTTTATTGAAAGCGCAAAGGTAGCGGCTGTGTTTTTGGCGATCCCTGAGGGAAGTCAATTTTTTTAATGATAAGAATTATTGTTTAAAAAAATCAGAACCTGTTTACACAAAATACTCAATAAAAAAGCCTTTTACTGGCTAAACAATACCTTATAAAAAAATAAAGGTGGCTCCGTAACACAAACAAATAGTTTTGTAGTTTGTGAAAATGATAAAACAGGTTATTAGTCTTTTACTGTGTTTATTTATTGGCACTGCTGCATTGATGGCACAGGATGTTTCGTACCGGTTTATCAACTTTAACTATAAAGACGGATTACAGGACAAATTTTTCTATGATGTGGTGAATGATAAAAGCGGTATGATTTGGATTGCAGCAGGCAGCGGACTTTACAACTATAACGGAAGCAGGTTTACATTATATCGCCCACAGAATAAACAAACTGGAGAAGAATTTTCAAATCTGATGCGAAGTATCTATGTTGATGCCAACGGCTACATCTGGGCTGCAGGACTTAACAGTTTACAATGGTTTAATCCTGTCAATAAAAAATTCTTTTATCCTTCAGGCAATAATAATTCTTTAAAGCAGCTTGGCAATGCTGTAATTAATAAGTTTTTCAGCGATAGTGAAGGAAATATGTGGGTGGCCACTCAAAAAAAAGGAGTTGCGTTATTAAGCAAAAAAGACACTACTGCTGTTTTTTACAAAGCAAGTGAAGAACCCGGTGCCTCTTCAAATTTTATTACCAGAATAATTGAAACACCCCATCACTTAATATGGGCTCTTTCTGTTGACGGAATTCACTTATTAAAAAAAGATCAGGGTATAATTCAAACATTCCGAAACAAAAGAAAAGGACACAACCATGTTGATGATAATTTTTTTACAGATGGATTTTATGATGAGCAAATGAATTGTATCTGGATTGCATCATCAGGCAGCGGAATTGTAAAATTTGATCTTGAAACGAAAAAGGGAGAGTATTTTGATATAGTGAGTGAATCAGGGCCCCAAAAAACAGTTCAGAATATTGTAACCGTAATAGCCAAAAAATCAGGAAGTGATCTTTGGTTTTACAATGGAAATTTATCTGTTTTTAATAAATATACACACAAAGTTACCACAGAAATAAAACCGGAAGCCGGAAATGAATATGGTTTCAAATCAACCGGTCTCGGAAAAATTTATTCTGATACAGAAGGAAATCTTTGGTTCAGCTCGTTTAACGGGCTAAGCATGCTTCCCTGGCAAAATAACCAGTGGAGAACAATTCTGTTAAATGATAAGGCAGATAATAATACACTGTTGGAGCCAACAAATGTTTGCAGAATACCAGAAACAAATAATTTATTTATTGCAACTACCGGCGCAAAAGGTATTGGGTATTATGATTCGGCAGCTAATAATTTCAGGGTAGTCAAAATCAGCAAAAATGCTGCTGCAACCACTGTTCATGTGTTCAACAACAAGGTTTATGCAGCAGTTGCTAACGATATTTTTTTATATAATAACTCAGTCAAAAAATTTGAACCGCTTTATGTAAAATACAACAACCAATCAATTAAAGGCCCTGTTTGGAGAATTATGAACGATGGGAAAGAGTCTTTAATTATTGTTTCGCCACAGGATGGTTTTTACACCTATAATCTTGCCTCCGGGAAAACAACGCATTTTAATGTATGGGACATAGATCCATCCATTAACAAATCGGAAATTGAAAACACCATCTGGCCATCGTTAACCGACAGTAAAGGCAATACATGGTTTACAAGATCAAAATTTCTTTACTACTCCGATAAACAAAAAATTTTTCACAAGGTTGCGTATAAAGACAATGATGGTCAACAAAGCATCATTCAGCCTTATGAAATTGCAGAAGACGCAACACATCATTATTGGGTTACAACAAAAACAAATGGAATTTACGAATGGTATATAAACGAACAGGGAAAGGAAGTTATTCATAACTATAGCACAAGCAATACAACATCTTTACCAAGCGATTATTTTATCAGAATTTTAAAAGATGAACAAGGTATGCTTTGGCTGGGTTCTTTATCCGGCCTGGTTAAGTTTGATCCTTTTCAAAAGAAAGTAATTTCTGTGTTCAGAAAAAAACACGGCTTGTCAAACGATAATATTGACGTTCCGCTTTCAATGCTTCCAGGCAATAAACTTGTAATAAGCAATTTCGGCGCATTAAACCTTCTTAATATTAATGATTACAAAATAAACAAACTGGCTCCCATAACGCTTATTTCATCGTTTAAGGTGATGGATAAAGCTGTTTTACTTCCATCTGCAGACACAACAATAGTTCTTCCGTATAATCAAAACTTTCTACAGTTTGAACTGGCGGCATTATCTTATAATAACAGCGATGAAAACAGATTTGCCTATAAGTTAGAAGGAGTTGACCGGGACTGGATGATTACCGGAAGAAATTACGTTTCTTATTCCTCGCTCGGATCCGGAATCTATTTGTTTAAATCAAAATCGGCCAATAATGATCAAACCTGGAGCACAAAAGATCCGGTGCTGAAAATTATCATCAGACCTCCGTTCTGGAAAACATGGTGGTTTATCACTTTGTTAGTTTTTGCTTTTGCAACAGCAACGTTTCTGTTTAACCAGAACAGGGTTTTACAGATAAGAAAAGAAGAAAAACTGAAAGCCGCATTTAAACAACAGATTGCAGAAACAGAACTGAAGGCGCTGCGGGCGCAAATGAATCCGCATTTTATTTTCAATTCGCTAAACAGTATTCAGAAATACATTCTAAAGAATGAGCATTATGAAGCATCACAATATCTCACCAAATTCTCCCGATTAATACGGCTGATACTGGATCTCAGCAATGAAAATAATATTATACTCAGCAGCGAAATTGATCTGCTCCGTTTGTATATTGAAATGGAAAGTTTGCGTTTTGATAACAGGTTTGATTATGAAATAAAAGTACCAGATAATATAAGCACCGAAACAACCGAAGTTCCTTCCATGCTTATTCAGCCTTATGTGGAAAATGCTATCTGGCACGGCCTTCTTCACAAAAATGAAAAAGGAAAACTTATGGTTGAGTTTCGAAAAGAAGGAGAAAAAACACTTATTGTAACGATTGATGACAATGGAATTGGCAGAAAAAAAGCCGCAGAGCTTAAAAGCAAACAGGTACTGAAGAAAAAAAGTTATGGTATGCAGATTTCTGAAGACCGTATTCAGATCATCAATCGCACTCAAAAAATTCATGCAACCTGTGATATTATTGATAAACAAGATGCGGAAGGAAATGCAACCGGCACAACAGTGAAGCTAATTATTCCTTACCAGGCATTAACAAAGTAAAATTTTAAAATGATCCATGCTGTTTTAATTGACGATGAACGAAATGCACTGGAAGTGCTTGAGATGCAGATAAATGGTTTTTGTGAAGGAGTTGAAATTGTTGCAAAATGTGACAGTGGTGAAAAAGGAGTTGCTGCAATAAAAAAGCACAGGCCGGATATTGTTTTCCTCGATATAGAAATGCCGCATAAAAACGGATTTGATGTGTTAAAAGAAACTGCCGATATTAATTATGATATAATTTTTACAACCGCCTATAACCAGTTTGCCATTAAAGCATTTAAAGTTTCGGCCCTTGATTATTTGCTGAAACCAATTGATATAAACGAACTGAGAGAGGCAGTTGAAAAAGCAAAAAACAAAAAGGGTACGGTTAACCTTGAACAAAAACTCAAAACACTTATTCAATCTCTTCATCCGGCAACAACTTCAAAAATTGCTTTACCTGCAGGAGATGCAATGCAGTTGGTTGAGCCAACAGAAATTATCCGTTGCGAAAGCGACAGCAACTATACACATATTTTTCTCTCGTCGGGTAAAAAAATCACAACTGCTAAAACACTCAAAGAAGTGGAAGAAACTTTAAATGGGTTAAGCTTCTGCCGTATTCATCAAAGTCATCTTGTAAATATGAACCACATCACCAAAGTAATAAAGGGCGATGGGGGTTATGTTGTAATGAGCGACGGAACAAACATTACCATCAGCAGAAACAAGAAAGAAGCCTTTATGGAAAGCTTCAGGAAAATCTGATGCTGTTTAATCAATAAAACTGCTCAATACTCAATTTCACAAAAATAATTTGTGTTTGCCTTCGATTTTTATAGTAAAAAATCACAGAGCAAAATGGAAATCCTTTTGTTTACAGATGACTACTGTTTTGTTTTCTGAAAACAATACACCATTAATCATTAAGCCATTTCTTAACAAATTAATTTTTTTCATGAAAAAGTATTTTTTCCCTCTGCTACTCTTGATTACTGCTTGCGGAAGCAATTCTCAAAAAACAGAAAAAACACAAACCGAAGAACAGAAGCAACCTGGTTCTCAAACATCAACAACAGTTAATGAGCCAAAAGCTGAAGATGCATCTGCTATGGTTTCATTTAAAGTGAATAATGTTGACGCAAATACAAAACCATCGTCAAAAGATAATGACAAACAACTTGGATTAATTAATGTGCAAAATATGCAGCTTAGTTTTGACCTGATGGGCGACGATCCTTCAAAACTGCACAGAGGCTGGCTGCACTTCACAATAGAAAATTTCAAATTCGAGGCTGCAAAATATGCGCTTCAATCAAAAGCCAGTGCAAGATTCACCCGTTATGAAACAGAAAATGCAGGCGGTGCTACAGATTATAACGCAAACAGCCAGCCGAAGTATAAGGGCAGCGAATTATCAATTGAGTTTACAAGTGTGGTTAAAGACGAAAAAGTGCAGTTTGGTGAAGTGTGGCTTGTAAGCGGTACGTTTTCTTCAAAGCTTCTGTTAAATGAATTTTCTAAAAACGATATTAAAAGTATTGATATCACCGAAGGAAAATTTACCAACGTACCTGTAACTGTTTTAGGAAGAAAATAAAAGTCGTTTAAAAATGAAAAGAATAATATTTGTCGGCATTGCTTTTTTGTTTTTATCAATTATATCGGGTAAAGCACAAAACTTTAAAGTTGTTGTAAAAGGTGTTTATAATGAAAAAACTCCCGGTCTGTTTCAGGTTGATATGTATCTCGAATCCGGTACAATAAAAGTAGGTGATAAAATTGATGTTTTTACTCCCGAAGGAACCAGCTATTCTTTTTTGGTTACAAGAATGAGAAGCCCTTTTGAAGACATTAAGAAAGCCGATGCCGAAATGGGCACATTCTACATTTATCTGCAAGGACCGCAGAATGCTGTGTTTACAAAATATGCCACCTTTTTACCTGCAGGAGGAAAGCCTTCAGCCAATAACAATAAAAACGCAAAATCATCTTCTTTTGATTTTACTTCCGTGCTTGATGGAAAAACATGGAATGCCATCAGCGTAACCACCAATACTTTTTATAAAAAAGGGTTGGCCAAAATGTATGACGAAAAACCTTTTCTACTTCTTTCTTTTAAAGCGGCCGTTGCCCCTGATGAACGTCACCTCGATATTGTTTTAATAACAAATAATCCAAAGCCGGGAAAATACACGCTGGCCGATATGCAAATATTATTAAGCGGATCGCCGGTGGGTGATAAAAAGAAAGACGAATTGTTTGGTTATAAATATCCGCAAACCTCTGCAGGAAATGTTGTTCTGGAAATTACTTCGTATAAAGAAAGCGGTAATGGTACTGCCGTTATTTCCGGAAAAATCAGCGGTCCATTACGCAAAGTTTTTGGTATTGGCTCAAAAAAACTGGAAAATGGCGTGTTTACAGATGTAAAAATTTATGTGGAGAAAGAACGTCATTAACAGGTGGTGCCGTTCTGATTTTTTAAAATCCCCTATATGACTCTTCATCATAAAATTTTTCAACAAGGCATAATCCAATTTCGGTTACGACTCTTTAAAAAATAAATCTGCCTTTTATGAACATCAGACTTTTTTTTATTTGTTGCAGTGTGTTTGCCGGTTTTCATCTTGCTGCCCAGCAAAAATTTACACACACAACCTCTGCCGCCAATATAAGCGCCAACTCAACATTTCTTGATAATGCCGGACTAAACAACAATCCTTCTGCAATAATAATTATTGAATACAATACTGAAACAAGTGCAGCAAACCCGCACGAAGTTGGCGTGTGGTATAACGGGAATAAATGGGCCGTATTTAATCAGGACAAGGCAACTATGCCGGCAGGCATTACATTCACAATAACATGGAAAAACAAGGATGAAAATTCTTTCTCGCAAAAGGAAAATGGCGGAAAAATAACACTACAACATCCCTTGCTGAACAATAATTCTGCAGCACGTTTTTATGTTTCACAGGTATGGAACCCCGGGGGTAACGGAGGTGTTTACAACAACAGTGCAATTGTTACTGCATATAATAACACAACCGGAGAATGGGAAATTTTAAATGCCAACAATACTGCTTTACCTACGGGTAGCGCCGTTAATGTTTTGATTACTCCTTCATCGCAGGTGGGTATTGTAAAAAATAAAATGCCCGAAGTGAAAATTTCATCTTTACACCGAAGAGATTCTGTTCGTTTTCGTGTAACAATAAACGGCTTCACTTGTAACAATCCAACTGCAGATCATATTCTGGAAGTTGATGGGAAAGGTGACGAAATTTTTGCAGGCGCTGTTACACAGTATTTCAGTATCGAAACCGGACAAAAAACCGGCCCGGCTATTAGAAAATGGAGTTTGCGTTACGGCGATATAAACAGTGATGACGGACGTTGGGGCTTACGTGTAAAAGCAGGAAGCAAACCTGGTAATATGGGGGGCGTTCAGAAAGGCGACCAGTTTCCTTTTCCTGAACCATGGAAAAGAAACTCACCAGTTGATGCATCTACTTTTCCGCTTCTTGCAAGTGAGGGTGTTTTAATTGATGGCGAAAATTCTGCAATGGTTATCCCTTCTGTATGGGAATTCGATGGCACAACAGAAGAAGAACAGCAGTTAAATAACTTTGCTTCAACACTTGGCGAGACCGCTATTTTTTTTGGAACAAATGCTACTGCTACTGTTTTGCTTGGCCCGCTTGCAATTCCTTTTGTAACTGCAGCAAATATGACGGCTCACATGGCAGCAAGATTTTCGGCAAATGGCCAACCTGTTGAAAACCTTCCCATGTTTGCACAGTTAAGCTACGGGCAACCGGAGTTTAATGTAATTGTAAGAAAAACTCTTTTTGGCGATGCCAAAGACAGGCCAATAGGTATGATTGACAGCGGAGACTGTTTTCACTATACACCAATTGGCATGTTGCTTGATTACAAAAGCGCTATTGCTATAACTAACTCAGACTTTGGTTATGGAAAAGGTATTGTTCCGCTTCGTTTCAGAGATGCGAAAGCAATGGAAGGAGATTATACTATTTATATACAGGTAGATACCATCAATGCAAAAAAGCAGTTTAATAACCCCGATGCCGTAATGCCCTATTCTTTTGGCAACGCAAACCCATACAAGCTTCAGAATGTTTACTCCAATGCTTCGTTAAAAATTTCTTTTGGAGGATTGCCTGTTGCAGAAATGAATGCCGATAATTACAACTGGTCGTTTGAAAAGGCATCTTCATTGCAAGGGATATACTATATCAGAGATAACAGAAGCGGAAAATATCTTACCATCACGCCCTCGGCAGCAGCAAAAGACAGAAACGGGTTTGAAGTGTTTACAGCGGAAAAAAGGCCAACGGAAAACTTTAAATGGCGAGTTCTTTCAAACAGCGATGGCACATATTCCATCATAAACCTGTTTGCAGGTAAAACAATGATTCACGATGGCCCCACCGGTAAAATTTTAATCTGGGAAAACAGAACCAACCCTGAACAACGCTGGAAGATTTTTCAACAAAAATAATTGTACATGCGTCTCTGCTATACGTTTTTAATTCTGTTTGTTCTTTTTTGCAAAGTTGCAACCGCTCAGCAAAAATTTCAGCACACAACTGCTGCAACCAACATCAGCGCTAACTCAAGTTTTCTTGATATTAACGGGTTAAATAACAATCCGTCTGCTATTATTATTGTGGAGTGCGATGCAACTGCCGCATCGGCCAATCCACACGCTGTTGGTGTGTGGTATAATGGAAGTAAATGGGCTGTATTTAACCAAGACAGGGCAGCAATGCCTGCCGGTATTACGTTTTCAATTACATGGAAAAACACTGATGAAAATGCGTTTTATATTAAAGCAACAGGAAAAAACTTCAGCAACGGAAAATTGTTGATTGATCTTCCGCAGATGAACAACAACCCGTCTGCTTCTTTTTTTGTTTCCCAGGTATGGAACCCCGATGCAGCAAACGGTGTTTATAATAATTCATTTATTGCTGTTGAATACAACGCATCTTCGGGTTATTGGAATATCAAAAACCAAAATGGAACTGCATTGCCGGAAGGTTGTGCTTTCAACATTCTTGTTCCCCAACAAACAAAAATCAAACCCGGCATTAATAACATTATTGCCAACAATCCGGCTGTATCCGATGCTACAATTATTGTAAAAGCAATTAAAGATGTAAATCTTGATTTTGAAAACGCATTCCTCAATTGGAAAACAACAGGTACTGCTTTCAGCAATCAACCTGTACAGGGCAACACTGTTACTACCGATCGGGTTTTTCGTTATATGGAATATGCCGCAGGAGGTATTGGCGGCGATTATTGGAAAGGTATGGTTTATCCTATTGGTATTAAAGGGCAAAGTTGGATAGGCTCCTATGAACAAAACAATGGCGATGCAGCAACAGGAACGATGACTTCTCTTCCGTTTCTTATTGAAATGCCTTATCTCACTTTTTTATTGGGAGGCGGAAACGACATTAATAAAATTTATGTGGAGCTACAGGTAAAAAAAACGGATTATGAAGCTGCATGGGGTCGATCAAAAAGAACTCTTTGGGGAGAAACAGAAGACGGTTTTGTACGTGTAAACAGAATAAGCTCCCTGTTGAATGGAGAAGATTTGTACCGTTATTATTTTGATCTTAAAGCCGAACTGAATAATCAGCAACAACAAAAAACAATCCGGTTACGCATTGTTGATGAAAAAACTTCAGGCTGGGGACATATTAATGTGGATGATTTTGTGTTTGCTGAATCGCTTAGCGACTACTTAACCATCACAAAAAACGGCTACACGTTGCTGGCTGATAAAGACAAACCGGTTTGGGGCTTTGCCGATATTCATGCACACTGGGTGAATCATATTGGTTTAAACGGGTTGATGCATGGAACACCCGGTGGCAACTGGAAAACCAGCAACGTAAAAACAGATATTTCGCCCTGCGACGGATTTAATCACGGATTGCCAACGCCTACGCCGGGACTGCTAACCGCACAGGTTGAAAAAAATGCCTTCAACCGCCTTGGTGAACGACTGGCGGATGTTGGTAATGCAACCTGCGGTGTTTCCATTCTCGCATCTGTACCAATAATTCTAACCACGCATTCGGTTGCCGGGTTTGCTATCGGTTCAACCGGATCGCTTGATCCGATTCTTGGCGAAGCATTTATTGGTCTTATGCTCAACCCGGTTTTCCAAGCCTGTGGTTACTCTTTTATTAAAGATGTTTTTGGGAAGCATTACAGCAATACTACACCCGATGCCCAGCGTGGAGTGTTTGTTGATTTTCCAAGATGGAATACATTTTTTCATCAGCTTATGCACATTACATGGGTAAGGCGCAGTTACGAAGGAGGTCAGCGATTAATGATTGTTCCTGTTGGCACGGCAAAAAGCTGGGAATTTAATTCCACCGCCGACGGGCGTATGAAAAATCCGAAAGAACATATAGAAGCTGCTGTTCGTGAATTAAAGCGGATTGTTTCGCTTAATACCGACTGGATGGAAATTGCTTATACTCCCCAACAGGCAAGAGAAATTATTCTTCAAAATAAAATGGCTATTATAATTGGCCTTGAACATGCAGAAGTTGGCAGTTATTTTTCTTCTGTTGATGAAGAAATCAATTGGATTGAAGCACTGGGCATACGGCATGTATTTCCCATCCACAATATCAATAATCAACTGGGAGGAGCCGCTGTTTTTAATTCGGCTTTAAATTCCTACAACGACCTGGTGAACAGGCAGGGCCCTGATGATCCAATTGTTGCGTTCAAAGTGCGGGAAGGAAATTCAAACGATGAAACAAAAACATCTGTAAAA
Source organism: Chitinophagaceae bacterium UBA1953 (assembly GCA_002336115.1). Classification (GTDB taxonomy): domain Bacteria; phylum Bacteroidota; class Bacteroidia; order Chitinophagales; family Chitinophagaceae; genus Lacibacter. The sequence goes on along the minus strand of DDEN01000061.1, from coordinate 144,399 downwards.
CTCTCAACTGGTTTTATGCGCCAGAATATGAGGTTAATTCCTATTGCAGGATTTGGCACCATTCCGTTTTTTTATCTCAACAATGTTCCTGATTCTTATGGGTACAATCGGTACACCTCACACAAAAACAGCGAAGGATTAAGAAACAAGGGAAGAAATTACATCAGAACACTCATGAAACACGGGATGGTGATTGATATAGACCACATGAGCGACTTATCTCAGAATGAAGTGGTGAATATGATGAACCAATATCATTATCCAATGGTTGCAGGCCATGCCAATTTTCGTGAATTGAGAAGAGACGCTGATGAAACAGACGGCGGCGATAAAGAAGCACGTTTAAAAACAGAGTTTACCATTTTCAATTCACGAGTGAACGACATCAACAATTCGGGCGGCATGTTTGGCTTGATGACACAACAGAACAATATTCGCAATGCCGAAGGTTGTCCGGTACCAAACACCTCTGCCGGAGGCACTTCATCATTTATTCAGGCATATTGGTTTACAGGGCAAAAAACAAATTTTGAAAAAGGCATTGCTTTCGGCTCCGATTTCAATGGTTTTGCACCGCAGGTTTCTCCTCGCTTTGGTACAGAATCTGCTTATTTTCTTCAAGGCGATAAAATTCTCAATCACAAAACCGGAACAAAAGATTACGAAACCGTAAGACGACAATTTGCTTTTGCCCAGCAAAAAGGAGTTAAGTATGATGTTGGTATTAACACTTGGCATTATCATCGTTTTCCTCCTGCTGATTTTTTAACACAGGAAGAGCGTGATGTGTGGGAGGCAATTGCTATTGCAAAAGGAGGTAAGCTTCCGGCAGCAGCATGGCAACCTGGGGGTGGACTAAGCGTTGAACGAACAGGGATACAACAGGAAAAGATCAGGAACATTGCAGAAGGTCTGGTTACAAAACCCGAAGGCGATTATCTCAACTGGCTAAATTGTCCGGGTTTTATTGTAAGAGATGAAAACCTGAACAATTGTATGCCCGAACGTAAAGCTGCATTTCTGGTTGTAAACGGAATAAACAGTTTGCCGGCAGAAATGAAAACACAACGCACAATGGAATTGTTTTATGTTATTAAATCTGTGTATGATTTATGGATGCAGTTTGAAAACGGCCCGAATGAACCATTACGAAGAAGTTTTGCTTTTGCAGGCGGCAGAGACTTTGATTATAACATAGACGGACTTGCACAATATGGAATGTTTCCCGATATGATTCAGGATATGAAAAATCTTGGGTTGCAACCCTATCAGCTTCGTCCGCTTTTTCTTGCAACAGAACAATACCTGCAACTTTGGGAAAAGGCATGGGCAATAAAAAAAACTGTTCAATAAAACAGTATAAAAAAGGGGTATCACAACTCCGGCATTATCCGGAGTTTTTTATTTTCAGTTTTTTCTTCAATTTCACATAATGACAACATTGTTTTGTGTAAAGGAAGAAGGAGCAATGCTGAACGAAGCCCGAACACTTTTTCGTGAATATGTAAAAGAACTGGATGAAAATTTATGCTTCCAGAGTTTTGAAGCAGAACTGAAGGATCCATTAAAAAAATACGGACCGCCCCGTGGCATTTTATATATTGCCAAAAGGAATGATGCCGTTACCGGATGTATTGCATTGTATCCATTGCAAAACAATGATGAGTGCGAAATGAAACGGCTTTTTGTTCGTCCCGCTTTCCGTAAACATAAAATCGGAAAAATAATGGTGGAACAATTGCTGAAAGATGCTGTTGCGCTTGATTATAGAGTTATGAAGCTTGATACATTGCAAAAACTACAGCCAGCAATACATTTATATAAACAATATGGTTTTACTGAAACAACTGCTTATTATGAAAATCCACTGCCCGGAGTTGTTTACATGGAAAAACAACTGAAGAATTAAGAACTTCATCAGCGATTTGCTTAAATTACAACATATGCCTTTAACTCTTTCAGAACTTGAACCTGTGCGCCAGCGTTTCAGCGGCGAACTGCTGCAGGAAATTGCTGAACATGGAATAATTATGGACTTTGATGAAGGAACAGAAATTTTAAAAGAAGGGCAATACATCAAACTTGTCCCCATTGTTTTGAAAGGGCTGGTGAAAGTTTTTGCTCCTTTTGAAGAAAAAGAATTGCTCTTGTATTATATAGAATCCAACCAGAGTTGTGTAATGACTTTTTCAGCCGGTCTCAACAATTCGCCCAGCCGTATTTTTGCAATTACAGAAGAAGATTCAACTTTGTTGTTGCTGCCGGTTGAAAAAATGAACACATGGATTAAACATTATCCGCAGATCAACGAATTGTTTTACCAGCAATACAATCAGCGATATTCCGAATTGCTCGACACCATTAATTCGCTTCTGTTTAACCGTATGGATCAACGGCTGTATAATTACCTGTTGGAAAAAAGTAAACTCAAGGGCGAAAAAGTGCTGCAGTTAAAACACAAACAAATTGCCGCCGAACTTGGCACTGCCCGTGAAGTAATTACCCGGGTAATTAAACGGCTTGAACAGGAAGGTAAAGTAAAACAACTCAGCGACGGTATAGAAGTTTATTAAACAGGTGATTCCGGTCACCTGTTTGCCCAATCGGCCGGATTAGTTTTACAGCTCAATCCCGGTACATTTGTATGAATAAAGTACTTCTTTTCATTCTGGTTTGTATTTTATGTATTGCAATTGTAACCGGACTTGTATTAATTATTCAATTCATTACCAATTAAAAAAAATTTTTTATGAAAAAGAACATGGGTACTACAGATCGTATTATCAGAATCCTTTTAGCAGCAGTTTTTGCTTATCTGTATTTTAGTAAAACAGTTGAAGGTACGTTAGGGCTTGTTTTAGTAATTCTGGGAGCTGTTTTTCTTCTTACAAGTTTAATCAGCTTTTGCCCGCTTTACACAATATTCGGAATAAGAACCTGCCCAGTTAAAGATCAAAAGTAATTTTTAAGTTTTTATTCAATAAAAAGAGCCGCTAATCTTATACTGAACCCAAAACACTCCTCTATTTTTTAAGTAAAAAGTCCTTCGGGACTTTTTATAGAATACAGTAGAGTATGTTTTTGAGCCAGTTTGTATTGAAATAATTTGACTGACTGTTTCACTAAAAAACAAACCTGTGTCGCTGTAGTGTTCCCGGTTGTTTTTTCCCGAAACCGATAAGTTTGTAAATTGCCGGGCTTAATGATCTGTGTTTTATAACTGTAAGTGTATTCAGATGTCAGAACAAAACAGTATCCAGGAATTATTTTTCAGATTTTTATTACAATATCAGTTCGAGGAAAAGAATATCGATTATTCTCTGCTGTCAAAACATGAAAAATCACTGCAGGCATTGGCTGCTGTAAGTAACTCAGGCATCAATGTGTTTGATTTAAACAAAAAGCAGGTAGTTTTTTTCTCTTCCAATTTCGGAAAGCTTTTAGGATACAAACCTGAAGATTATGAAAATCTGAATTACCAGTTTTTCGACAGTAAAATTCACCCGGAAGAAAAACTTCAGTTAGCATCGAACGGCATTTCAGTTCTGAAAATGTTCAATGCTTTTTCGGCCGATGAAAAATTAAACCATAAGGTTATATATGAATACCGTATGCTGAATGCAGAAAACAAATACATAAGGCTTATTGAACAATACCAAATTCTTGAGTTAGACAAAACCGGCCAGATATGGCTGATGTTGAGCATTGTTGATATTTCGCCCAACCAGGAAGCTGGCGGTCCCGTTAAATGCCAGATTTTAAATTTCCGCACCGGCAATTTTATACCCCTTGAAATAGTTCAGAAACCTGAACTGGAGCTGACAAAAAGAGAACTGGAAATTTTAAAATTAGTAAAACAAGGTTTTTTAAGTAAAGAAATTTCAGATAAACTGTCGATAAGCGTACACACAGTTAACACTCACCGTCAGCGCTTTCTTGAAAAACTTGGCGCAAACAACTCTTTTGAAGCGGTGATTTTTGCCACTAAATACGGCTTGCTTGAATAAGCATACTGATAAATCAGTATTGCATACAGTTTTACTCCCGGATATTTTTGCTGTTTACTTAAAACGAATTTTTGTTTATGCAGAAACGTGGCATAAAAGTATCCGGGGCAGCAATTAAAATCTCATTCTTTTCTATTACAGGCATCTCTTTTTACAACGGTATGCCAAAGAAAAAAAATGCTCTACTCAACAATCAATTAACAATTGCCGCTATTCCTTTTAATAACCGGCAGCCTGTTCAAGTTTCAGATTGTTTGCATTTAAACCCGGTTCTCTTTTATTAAAACTCAATATAAAACATCCGTATTTATCAATTTCACCGCCTGTTTACTATTACTCCTGCTTTGAACAAATTATATATGTACGTATTTATAAAAATTTCCACAACAATTAATACCATAAAATCAAAAAAATGAAACGCAAACTTTTCGGTATCACCCTTTCAGCTTTCTTTACACTTTTAGCATTACAATCGTGCAAAAAAAATGACGATTCGGCTTCTGCAAAACGCAATGTCAAGTATGAAATTACAGGAAACTTTACCGGCAAGCTAACTGTAGTATATAGCGATAATGTAAACGGCAATACCACAATCAATAATGTGAGCCTGCCGTGGTCGAAAGAAATCAAGTATCCATCCGGTGTAATGACGATTGGCATAGGAGCGCAGGCATCAACAATGGGCACTCCCGGTCAAACAGCCACACTAAAAATATATTCAGACAATACTGTAGTAAAAACAAGCAGCGCCACCGCAGGCTCATCTGGTGAAATGCTTGTGCCAACCATTGCTTACGGATTTTGAAACATGGTATTCTGAAATAAAACACAACTACTTTTTACATCAATCATTTTAATAAACCCGGTTCATGACAATTGCAAAAATCTTTCTTCTTACCTGCCTAACAGTTTGCGGGTTAAAAACCACACCTGTTTCTGCTCAAAAAACTGACAGTATAATCATAAGCGGAAGCAACCTCAACATGAAGGCGTTGAGAGAAGGAACTTCCCGCTATCTTGTTTATGTAAAAATGAATAAAGACAGTGTACGCACATTCACTCAGTTCTGGACACGAACAACCAAACGTACACAGTACAAAGGAATGGCCGCTATAGAAATAACACAGGAGTGGGAAGACAAAGACAGTATTATACATATTGTAAACTCAATTTCTGATGCCGTAACAATGCAGCCACTGTATCACAAAACATGGTGGAAGGTAAAAATGCAGGGAAGTACTACTTCAAAAACAAACACAACTACGGTTGATCTTTTAAACAAAACCATTGAATACAATGGTAAACTGCTGAACAAAACTGATACTGCCAGGCAGGAGAAAAAAATCATGGATGGGTATCTCTCGGCCGAGAACAAATATTTTTTAAACTGGCATCTTGACCTTGAAACCTTCCCCCTGCTTCCCTATGAAAAAGGGAAGAATTTTATCATTCCTTTTTATGACCCCGGCACAGCCTCCGGTTTTCAGAATGTTACATACAGTGTTAAAGGTTCGGCTGAATTAACCGGTTACGACGATCAGAAAATTGCCTGTTGGTTACTTGTGCATGAAGAAAAGGGGAACCAGGAAACTTTCTGGATCAGTAAAAAAACAAAAGAAGTTTTAAAACTGGAGCAGGTGATTAACGGCAGTATTTACAGATATAAAATAAAACTGGGTTTCTGTAATTAACCCCATCATGAACAACCCGTTCAGAAACGGGATTCAGCCTTTCCTGCAAAGAATTCACCTGCACTTCAAGTAGTAATTCTGCGCACATTTACATCAATAGAGAAAAGATTGGCAATGAAGATCACGATACATATCTATCAAGGTTAAGCCTTGTGCTGAAGTCTCTCATGGATTCAGAAACAGGCGAACCTGTTTTTTGCTTTGTTGGCAAACAGGCAGGAGCAAAAAACAATTGGTTTATATAACATCGAATATTCCGGCGAATTATCTGCAAGCTGCAAACCAGGTTTTACAATTTCTGATAAATATCAGCCGGGGGTAAACGATGTTGCACAAAATTCTTTTAACCCGGCACTGTTTGAAAATCAGAATCAAGCCGCCAAAAATTTTCTCTTAAATAGCACAATAAACGAAAACGGTGGAGCGGTTTGTGGTTGCCTTGCTACCGTCGGGGGCAGGCCAATCGATTTTTTATTCACTTGGACCTGATTTTCCAAAAAAACACAAAACAAAAAACAAATTAGCGGTAATTTTAAAACGCTTTCAAATAATAAAACGAACAGAGAATAAATGCGGAGAAGTATATTTCTAACAGCAATGTTTTTTACAATCTTCCATCTTTTTGGACAAACAAAACAACCCAAACTTAAAATATCACACCTAACCGGCAACTTTTACATTTATACAACGTACAATGAATACGAGGGCACATTAATCCCCGCACATGGAATGTACCTTGTTACCAACAGTGGTATTGTTTTGTTTGATACACCTTGGGATACTACACAGTTTCAGCCATTGCTTGACAGCATTAAATTAAAACATAATAAAAAACCAACGGTGTGTATAGCAACACATTGGCACAGCGACAGAACCGAAGGACTTGAATATTACAAGCAACAGGGAATAAAAACCTACACCACGTCTCTGACAGACGAGTTATGCAAAATAAACAATAAAAAAAGAGCTGAATACTTAATTGCAAAAGACACCGTGTTTAACATTGGGCAATATTCTTTTGAAACCTATTATCCCGGTGAAGGACACACCAAAGACAATATCATTATCTGGTTTAAAAAAGAAAAAATTCTTTATGGCGGTTGTTTGATAAAAGGAGCCGATGCAGAAGATTTGGGTTACATGGGCGATGCAAATGCCACAGAATACGTTTCAACTTTAAAAAAAGTACAAAAGAAATGTCCTGATCCAAAGTTTATCATCATATCACACAGCGACTGGAATAATATTAATTCATTAAAGCACTCGATCAGACTAGCTACAGAACTGAAAAAGAAAAACCACTAATAAAATTTCACGTAAAAGCAAGGCGAACAGTTTTCCTGTTCGCCTTTTTTGTATTTTTTTATTTCCGCTTCACCACTACTTCTGTTTCTATACCGGGACGTCCCTTATGTGTATCAATTACGGTAAAGTTTTAAGCTCAAAAAGAATTGTATCCATTACTCATTATCGTAGCAGTTAATGAAAGATCAGTATTGTGTTGCGTTAAGGCTGATTATACTTTTAATTTTTAAACTCAAATACAATATGGTCAGGTTTTTTTTAATTTTTAGTCTTTTATTATCAACAACACAACTATCAGCACAAAGCACACAAACAATGAGAGGTAGCGTATTTAACAGCATTTCAAATACGCCTGTTCCGTTTGCCACAATTACCATACTTAATACAAGTCCGGTAAAAGGTTCAGCTACTGATTCGCTGGGTAATTTTTCAATACCGGATGTTCCGGTTGGCAGATACAATATACAAGTGAGTTGTGTTGGTTACGAAACGTCAATAATTGTGGAGGTAATAATCATTTCGGCCAAGCAAACTGTTTTAGATATTGCACTGAAAGAAAATGCGGCATCACTTCATGAAATTGTTATAAAGCCCATAATAAGCAAAGAGCAACCCATTAATACAATGGCAACAGTAAGTGCACGGATGCTCAGTGTCGAGGAAGCCAAAAGGTACGCAGGTGGTTTTGATGATCCTGCAAGATTAGCCGCAACTTTTGCAGGAGTGACCGGCAATATTGATCAAAACGGAATTATTGTTCGAGGAAATGCCCCCAAGTATCTGCAATGGAAAATGGAAGGCATTGAAATTCCCAATCCAAATCATTTCGGCGATCTGGAAACTGTGGGCAGTGGCATCCTTACTGCCATGAGCAGCCAGGTTCTGGCCAACTCCGATTTTATGACCGGTGCTTTTCCGGCAGAGTATGGCAACGCACTGTCCGGCGTATTTGACATGTCGATGCGAAAAGGAAACAACCAAAGGCGTGAACATACTTTTCAGGTTGGAGTATTAGGAATTGATGCGTCCTCAGAAGGTCCTTTCAAAAAGGGAGGCAAATCTTCTTACCTGTTCAATTACCGTTATTCCACTTTGGCTTTAGTAGCGCCGCTGCTTCCCGAAAATGGAAACACAATCAAGTATCAGGATTTGTCTTTTAAGCTGAATTTTCCCACAAAAAAATCCGGCACCTTTACGCTTTGGGGAATCGGGTTTATTGACGGAGCCGGTTCAACCGCTAAGACCGATCCATCAAAATGGGAATTTGAAAATGACAATGAAAAGAATGATATAAAACTAAATACAGGGGTTGTTGGTTTATCGCACAAACAATTCATTCATCAGAATACTTTTGTTAAAACAACAGTTGCATTTACAAGCAGCAAAACAAACTGGGACGTTGACAAACTGAACGCTGCCATTCAGTTTAAACCGTTGTACCGTGGTGTGTTTAATGAGCGGAATATTACATTATCTTCTTTCATTAATAAAAAATTTGGCGCAAGGCATACAAATAAAACGGGCATTGTTGCCACCGGAATGCTGTATGACCTTTCATTGAACAAAGCATTGGTTTTGGGTAATACACCAACTGAAATTGTGAACGAAAACGGCACCAGCGTTCTTCTTTCAGCATATACCAGCAGTTCGTTTAACCTTACCGGCAAATTGATTATGAACGCCGGTATAAATACACAGTATTTTCTGCTTAATAAACATTATACAGTTGAACCCCGTATTGGGTTCAGGCAAAACATTGGGTCGGGAAAATCCATTGGCCTGGCGTATGGTTTGCACAGTAGAATTGAAAAGCTAAACTACTATCTGAACAATGACATTGTTACTGGAAAAAAAGCAACAAACAAAAACCTGGACTTTACTAAATCACACCACTTTGTTCTCAGTTATGACTGGAGTATTAGCAATTTGCTGCATCTTAAAATTGAACCCTATTTTCAGGCTATATTCTCTGCTCCGGTTATTTCTGACAGTTCGTTTTCGTTTCTCAATCTGCAGGGCGACTGGTTTTTTGGATATAAACTTCAAAACGAAGGAAAAGGAAAAAACTATGGTATAGAAATTACATTAGAAAAATATATTGCTAAGGGATATTATTATTTGATTACGGGTTCTTTATTCAACAGCAAATACAAAGGTGGAGACGGAATTTGGCGCAGCACCCGATTTAACCGCAGCTATGCCTTGAATGTGTTGGGCGGAAAGGAATGGAAAATGGGACACAGCAGGCAGAACCTTCTTAGCATAAATGCACGGTTTACATATCAGGGAGGATACCATTATTCTCCTGTAAATACAGCAGCGTCTATTGCTGACAAAGAGGTTGTTTATGACGAAACAAGGGCGTTTAGTCTGCAAGCGCCCGGTTCTTTAAATATGCACTTCACCGCTTCTTACAGAATCAACCGCAAAAAACTGGCTCATGAATTTGCAATTAAATTATTGAATGTTACCAACCAGCCCGATTTTAAAGGGTATAAATACAATCTGCTGAGTAATAAAGTAGAAGAATACAATGCAAACGTTGCAATTCCCAACATCAGTTATAAAATTGAATTTTAATTAACCATACGCAGCATTCTGAAGTCTTGAAAAAAATTAAACGTGTGTGCCATAATAAAAAGAGCGGGATCGTTAAAAGAACGCTTTTTATGAAGCAACGTTATTCGTTTTTCATTTGTCAGCCTGTTGCGTTTGTTTATAAAGAAACATATTTTAAAAAGCAGCAGAGTCCATTTTAAGTAAAAATTTTCCTATTTATGAAACAAAGAAAATTACTTTTAATTCTTTTTTTGATAAGTATTATTGGTTTACAGGTTTCCTGTAAAAAAAAAGATACCGATAAAAACAATCCATTATTAATATCAAATCTGGCGGTTTTAACAACCACACTTCCGAATGATCAATTCATGTCTTTAACGTTTATAAACAACACCGTAGGATATGCTGTATCAAACCATGGTTTAATTATTAAAACAACTGATGAAGGAAAAACATGGCAAACAATAGCAAACCTCGGTAACGACATGCTGTTAACAAAAATTCAGTTCACCGATTCTCAGAATGGTTATGTTATTGCCGGCGACAGTAATGGAGGATATTTATATAAAACCACCGACGCTGGTAACACTTGGACAAAAAAGGAATTCAATCCAGTACAAGCGGGGGTTCCAAATGATTTGTTTTTCTTGAACCCGGCCATTGGCTTTGTTACAGGTCCCGGTCTGTTTATTAAAACAACCGATGGTGGTAATACATGGAACAATGTTCTGGCAAACAGCCAGTACAATTTCAATAATATAAATTTCCAATCATCAACCAAAGGTTTTGTAACCTGCAACAAAGGTGTTTATTTAACAACAACTGATGCCGGCATCACATGGCAATTAACAACGTTAAACCCCGATTTAACACTAACCGATATTTACTTCGCAAACAATAACGTTTTTTTCAACGCCTATTCAGGATTGTTAAACATTTCTGATCCTTCACAATTAATTACTCTTCCTTCCGGCGCAACAAAACTTTTGTTCATTGACGAAAAGAAGTGTGTGGCTGCAGGGCAACATTATGAAGGCGGGTTTTGGCCTTACGGCGATTTTTTTATTACAAATGATTTATGGAAAACAAACGAGAAAAAAACATTTCAGCCATCGCAGGCATATTCGTTCAAGTGTATTGCACGGGTGAGTACAAATAAAATCATGGCAATAGGATATGGCACTTCTGCATTTGTTGTTATCATAAGCTGGTAAACATGTCTGAACACAAATTTTTTTCCAGATAATAAAAAGCCGGGATAAACATCCCGGCTATGTTACCCTTCATTTTCTACTTCTTCACCATCCTGTAATTTGTAACCTTACCGTCGCTTTCGCTTATGTGCAGTATATAAGTACCTGAAGGAAGAGCGGAGGCGGTCACCGAAAGAAACCCTCCGCAAGATTCGCCCGTTTTTAAAACAGAACCCATCATAGAAAGAAGTGTAAAGGTGTTTTTACTTCCATTTAAACCTTCAACAAAGATGATATCGGTTACTTGGTTTGAATATAATTAAGACCATTACCTTTTTCGTATTTTAATGTTATAGCCAGTTTGCAACCAGAAGAGTGTTCTTGTAACTACTTTTAACCTCAATTTGTTGCTGTGCTAACCCAACCCGTTTATATATCAGTATTGTTCAAGAATGCGGCTGTTATATGTTGTTGTTTTAATTTTTACACAAACAAAACCCCTCTCAGTTACAAAAGGTAACTGAGCGTGTCTCAAGGCGAACGGAACTATAAAGGATTCGTCTGTACAAAGAGAAAATTCAGAACAAACAGCATAAAAAACGCCATTTTAATTGTACAGAGGGTGATATTTTCTGTTTAAATACAATAGGTTTGATTATTTTTGTACACTACAATAGAATTTACAGTTTCATTTTTTGTTAACACTTCAGTTTCAGTATATAGACTTTAAACGTCTATAAATAGTTTCACTGTTTTTACTTTTTTTTAATTGGTTGCAATGAATAAAAATGCAAATGTTAGTGACAATCCTGCAGAAACGGAAGTCTTAATAAAGGCAAGCGCTGATGGCGACAGCAAAGCGTTTAAACAATTATATGACAGTATATCGGGTAAGATGTACAGTTTGTGCATCAGGTATCTTAAAGACCCGGAGATTGCTAATGACGGTTTTCAGGAAGGATTTATGCGTTTATACAAAAATCTGAAAAATTTCAGGCATGAAGGTTCTTTTGAAGGGTGGGCCCGAAGGATTTTCGTAAACACCTGCTTAGATTATCTTAAGAAAAATCAAAAAAACCATGTTGTTGTAGAAGAGGTGGAAGCAGAGGCAGTTGAAATAAACGGTATTGAGAAGCTGGATATGCTGGATATTATAAAAAAAATACAACAACTGCCCGAAGGCCAACGTACTGTTTTTAACCTTTACTTAATTGAAGGGTACACACATAAAGAAATTGGCAAGATGCTGAATATTTCTGAAGGCGGAAGTAAATCACAATATCACAGAGCTAAACTTTTTCTAAAGAACTTACTTGAAGATGAACAACAAAACTGATCATATTTTCAACCAACTGAAAGAGTTTGAAATAAAAGCTCCTGGTGAGTTGTGGGATATACTCAGCAATAAGTTGTTTGAAGATGATATAAAAAATAAAATAAAGCAGGTTAAAGATGTTCAAATAAATCCTCCTGACAACTCTTTTTTATTTATAGAAAAAGAAATCAGGGAGTATGAGCTAAAACGCAAGGTGTCAAAAGTAAAAGATGCTGTTATTGAGCCCGCAGAAGCGCTTTATAAACAGGTTTCAGATACCATTGAAAAAGAAAGCACGGGCACGAAAGCAAAGCTGATTACTCCTGTTTTCAAAAAAGTACTTCTTGTTGCCGCAGCTTCAGTTGGAGTTGTTTTTGCGGGATTGTTTCTTAAGTTTTTATTCCCCGGACAAGAGCATTTCAACACTATAACAAAAAGCAAAACCGAAATACATGAAAAAGAGTATAAACATGATTCTATAAAGTATATTGAAAAAAGCATTACACTTACAAACTCTTCTAAAAAAGAAACAAAACAAATTACGAGCAACAAATTTACTGACGTGGTTCCCGTTTTTTGCAATGGGGAAAAAATGCAAATATCATATAATGACCTGTTGTTCAGTTTTGCAGGATATAATTATTCTACCGGGAAACGTTTTTTCTCCGCAACAAAGAACTTTCAGGAAATTACTGTGAGCGATTATGGAAACATCAACATTTCGCCGTATGTATATTCTGTTATTTCGGACATATACCAGGTAAAGAATAATGGCCGCATGACAAGAAAAGCAAAGAAGGCCAAAGCAAAAATTGCAAAATGGCGAAGGCAGGATGAACACCTGTTTGACAAGCGGATAAAGTACAACCCTCTTGATATTATTGATCTTTCAGAAACTGTTTACAGATAAGAGTATGAAAAAAAATTACAGATACAGAGTAGTTTATTGTTTTGCTGTTTTCTTTTTTTTTATTACAACTGTGTATGCACAGGAAGACAGCCTGGTTTTGCGTAAAAACGATGTTTCACACAAACAAATCACTATTTCATATACACTGAAAATAAATTCAAACATTAAAAACGGTATTGCAGAAAGCTACAACGGGGCAATTAAAACCATTTATTTTCAGCCCGGAAAAATAAGAAGCAGATTTGTTGCACTGATGCGCATACAGAGTGTGTTTTACTATTATAATCAAACCACAAACGAAACAACTCATATTTATATAGTTAAAGAATCGGGTAAAAAGAATTATTCGAATTCCATAACAAAGGAGCGCTGGCAGGAAATGAATAAAAAATATAAAGAAGCCCATGTTGAATATTTTCAGGATAGTATTAAAATTCTTGATTACTCTTGCAATAAAGCGGTTGTAACTTTGCAGGACGGGAAAATTATAATCTGTTACTACACTCCAGAAATAAGCATTCCGGAACTGGGATATGTAGAGCCGTTGTTTTCGCTTATAAACGGAATGGTACTTCAATATGAATATGTAAATAACAAGTCCACTTTTATTTATAAAGCTACAAAAATGAGTTTTGCTCCAATTTCAAACAGTGTTTATTCAATACCGGGCAAATAAGCTTTGACAAAAAAGTTTCTAAGGATCTCTGTAAGCCCGCTATCATTCTTAGAGATGCACAGATATTTTTAGGAACCCTTCAAACTGTCCCTCAATAAACCAAACAATCCGAAAGAGCAGGTTATTTTGTTTTTATGGTTATAATATAGCAGGTACTAAGTACAGCAAAACCTGTAGTACAAACTATGTTTAACCATCACTTACGGGAAATTGTTACATAAGCATTTTCGATTTAGTTACTGCTTTTTTATTTTTATGACAGATTTTTTTTCTGGAATATAATATACCAGAGCAAAGTATTTTATTTTTTTAAATACGTTAATCTGCAGATAGGAATTGTACCGGATTCAAACATCTGCAAACCTTATCACCAAAGTGCCGGAGCTGTGTCTCCGGTTTTTTTGTGTAAAAAAAGTTCTTTTATTATTTCTGTTTCTAATCAACTCTTTCTATCATTCATTACTTCAATTTTTTTCTCCCTGATTTTAATTTGCATTATCTATATATCACTATGTGATATTTTATTAAGTTTTTTATCTTTCCATTGTGCAACATGTTGAATTTGTTCATAGCAATCATTTTGAAGAAAATTATACCCGTTATTATGTAACCGGGCCTCTTTCACTTTTCATTGATTTCATCTGGCAAACAAAGTTTGATAATTTATGGACCAAATACCCAAGGGGTTTCAGCGATGTTTTGTTTCCTAATCTTGGATATTCTTATCTGATTAATCTTGGTACAGTATATGATATGCAGGTAGATCGGCACAGGAGCAGGGTAAGGGGTGATGGTTTTTTACCAAGGCTTCATCATATTGAAGCGTTTCACCAACCTGGTAACGTATTATTTGGCATTAAGTTCAGGGTGAGCCCGGTATTATTTGAAAAAAAAGTAAATTTTTCTGAATACAACAAGGGGATGTATCCATTAAGCTACCTTATGGATCCCCTGATTTTACAACAGGTAAAAAGTGCTGACAACTTTAACCTTCGGGTGAAACTGCTTCTGCAATACTATAAAGAGGTTACCGATCATTATAAAGGTTCATTAAAAGCTATACATGTAGTAACAGAAATATTACAGGATGCCATTGACAAAAACGGCTTTACTTCATCTGTTGAAGAGCTTGCGGCCGGTTATGATATAAGCAGCCGTACATTACAGCGATACTTTGAAACATCAACAGGAGTAGGAAGCAAACAGGCGCTTCAGGTATTACGTATCAGAAAAGCAGTAAGCCAGATTGTTAATGCGCCTGAAAGTTTTTCATTTACACAATACGGCTATTATGATTACAGTCATTTTCATAAACACCTGAGAAGTTTCCTGCAAAAAGAAAGTATTGCTTATCTGCAACCTCATTTACAGTTGCTGAAAAGAGCAAAAACAAAGGGCTAATTTCAATTGAAGTTTACCAAAAGTCAACACACATATATTTTTCCTTTCGTTAAACAAAATGGGGCGGCAAGAAAACCACCCCGATATAAATATGAGAAAAAAAGACAGTTACTGAGCACGCTGACGTTCTTCTTCCGAGGCCGTTGTTCGTCTTCTTGCCTGCTGCACCTTATTGTTTCCGAAACGCCAGGTAAAGCTGATATTAGCAATTCTTGTTTCACGGTAAGCCCGCCATTTTTCAATATAGTTGTTGTATGTAATTGTTGCCCTTGGAAGATTCGTCCAGAAAATATCAGTGATGTTCATTTTCAGTTGCCCTTTGCCCTTTAGCAATGATTTCTGCACGCCCGCCCCAAGTCCCCAACTGGGTTTAAAATCCATAAAACCATAAGGTCCGCCTGAGCTGTAATTACCACTTACTTCTGCCGTAAATCCTTTTTTAAACGTAAAAGTTTGGTTTGTACTAAGATCAGCAACCATTTTACCTTTATTAAGAGTGGTGCCGGAAAGATTGCCATTAAACTGGTTATAAAAAACATTGACGTTGTTAATCATGTTCCACCATTTTTTTACCTTAACAGGTATTGCGGCTGTTAATCCAAGATAATCGGACGATTGAAGATTTACTGGTATTTGTACTGTTACATTATCATCTGACGGGATAGTCGGGAACACATCTTTAAACCGTGTAATAACAATATTCTGAACATTTTTTGTATGACTGTAGCCGAAGGTTAAATTAATACTTTTAACCGTATAGCTAAATTCGTAGCTCCATGTGAACTGTGGAAGAAGAGCAGGGTTTCCTGTAGAATATGTTGTTACATCAATCAGGAAAAGAAAAGGATTGAGCTGTGAATAACCGGGCCGGTCGATGCGTCGGCTTACCGACAGCCCAAGCACCTGATCTTCTTTGATTTTGTAATTGAAAAATGCACTTGGGAAAAGTTGAGTGTATGAACTATCCCAGTTAATATTTCCTTTCACCTGTTTCGTTTTTACATTTGTATTCTCGGTACGTAGCCCTATCTGCACATCAAATTTTTTATGCTCTTTTTTCCAGTTTATATAAGCTGCATTGATATTCTCATCGTAAAAAAACTGGTTTGTTTTATTTACATCGTCCTTTGGTGTTCCATCGCTCATGTCATAAAAATGTGCATCATTATTGGTGTGTACATTACTGGTTTTAAAACCGGTTTCCAGCTTTGAATTTTTTGCCATAGGATGAACATAGTCAGCTTTTAAAGAAATAATGCTTAATAGCCCTTTCTGATACGAATCAAGTTGATAATCGGGCTGTAAAGGAGTGCCGTTTAATTTGTAATACCTGGTAAAAACAGAAGAGCTGTTTCTGGAGCCGAAGTATCCATAATCGGCATCAGCCGTAAGTTCTTTTCCTGTGCTGTCGAACCTATGTTTGAAATTGATGTTGAGAGTAGTATTCTTATTCTGATTGTAAGCTTTTGTATCAGAACCAAAATTATAAACCGGCTGATACTGATCATCAATAACAACAGAACTGTTTCCGCTGTTCGGGCGTATGTAATTAAGATTGGTATTTATTACAAATCCGAGAATGGTTTTGGAAGATGGGAAAAAATCAGCACCCAGTCTTATTGCTTTCAAACTTAATGGAATGGTTGCAAAATTGTCTTTCAAATCTTTTCCTGAAAACTGCCCGTTAGTATAAAAATTACGATCAAGCAAAAGATGGTTCATCTGTTTGCGGTAACTGTAATTGTAACTGCCAAAAATGTTCGCCCTTTTATTCCGGTAATTGAAATTAATTCCTGTATTTGCTTTAGGATAAACACCCTGACCATAACCGGCTGTTACAGAACCATTCGTTCCGTAACGCTGATCTTTTTTCAAACGTATATCAATAATCCCGGCATTTCCCGCTGCATCATATTTTGATGAGGGGTTAGTAATAAGGTCAATCCTTTCAATAGCATTTGCTGGCAGGCTGCGAAGGTAATTAACCAGATCTGTTCCGCTCATGGGTGTTGGCTTCCCGTCAATCATAATAATAACACCATTCCGCCCCCGCATGCTGAGGTTATCATTAGCATCAATTAAAATGCCGGGTGAACGTTCAAGAACATCAAAAGCCGAACTTCCGGCATTGATTACACTGTTTTCAACATTCACCACAATACGATCATTCATTTTCTGGATGAAAGGTTTACGGCCAGTTACCTCTATGGTTTTTAGCTGTACAGACACAGGCGACAATATAATACCGTTAACAACCACTGCCTGATGCTGCTCACTGATTACAACAGGTAAAGATGTGTACTCCCGGTAGCTTACCGAAGATGTGCGGACAAGATACGATCCTGCAGAAAGCTGCTCGAACTCTACAATACCTGACTGATCTGAAATAGCCGTTTTGACTAAACCGCTATCTGTACTGCGGATAAGCTCGGCAGTAATATTTGATAAGGGTTGCTGTTCGCTGTCGGTGATTTTACAGGTTATTTTTCCCTGTTTTGATGTTTGTGCCTGTGCGGCAAAAAACAAAAAGAGAAAAATAGTTAAGAGGTTGCTTTGTTTCATACATTAATTCAATTAATCGATAATAAAACAATTCAGTTGGTATTCAACTGAATGTCCTGTATTAGAAATGATGAAACAAAAATGGGTAATAAACGAATTTTGTCGTAGTTAATCTTTATAAACATCCAAACAAAAGATACCAGTGGGATTTTAAGGGAAAAGCATTGTCAGAAAATTACCTTTCTGTTGTTATAAGCCATCAATTATCTATCTCCCCATAAAAACCATCAGAATCTGTACATCGCTTGGATTTACACCAGAAATGCGGGATGCCTGCCCGAGTGTACGTGGTTTTATTTTTTTAAACTTCTGTAATGCTTCTGTACTTAGCGACGAAATTTTATCATAATCAAATGAAGAAGGAATTTCAAGGTCCTCAAGCTGACTCATACGACGAACCAGGTCTTTTTCTTTTTCAATATACACATCATACTTTACCTGTATTTCCACCTGTTCCAGTATTTCACGGTTGTTCGTTGCCGATAGTTGTTGTAATGTTGGGGAAGCGTTGATAAGCTCCTGCAACTGAATGCCTGGGCGGAGTAACAACTGCAGAGCTTTTTGCTTCTGTGCAAGTGGGGCGCTGTTTTTCTGTTCAAGAAAATTGTTGATTTCAGCAGGAGAGATAACCGTTTCGGCCAACAGGCTTTTTAGTTGCTCCACAGCCTGTAGTTTGTTGTGCGTTTTCTCCCATCTTTCCTTCGAAGCAAGGCCAATACGAAAACTTTTTTGGGTTAATCGCAGGTCTGCATTATCCTGACGCAGCAGTGTGCGGAACTCTGCACGACTTGTAAACATACGGTAAGGCTCATCTGTTCCTTTGCTGATCAGATCGTCAATAAGTACACCAATATAAGCATCGCTCCTTTTCAAAATAAACGGATCAAGTTCTGCTGCTTTTAAAGAAGCATTAAGGCCGGCAATAAGTCCCTGGCAGGCCGCTTCTTCATAACCGGTGGTTCCATTTATTTGACCTGCGAAGAACAGATTTTGTAACTTCTTGGTTTCCAGCGTATAATCAAGCTGTGTAGGGGGAAAATAATCGTATTCTATAGCATAACCCGGGCGAAACATGCGGCAGTTTTCAAAACCGGGAACGGTTTTAAGTGCTTCATACTGAACCTGTTCTGGGAGAGACGTAGAAAAACCATTAACATAAATTTCCACTGTATTCCAGCCTTCTGGCTCAACAAATAACTGGTGGCGGTCACGATCGGCAAATCGATTGATTTTGTCTTCAATGCTCGGGCAATATCTTGGCCCGGTTCCTTGAATGCGACCCTGATACATCGGGCTACGGTCAAAGCCGGTTTTTAATATCTGGTGTACTTTTTCATTGGTGTAAGTAATAAAACAACTTCTTTGCTCTTCCGGCTTAATTTTCGGAATATCCATATAAGAAAAGCCGGTTATTTCATCATCTCCTTTCTGCTCTTCCATTTTTGAATAATCAAGGCTTCGGCCATCTATACGAGGTGGGGTTCCCGTTTTAAGCCGGGCACTTTCAAAACCCAGTTCAACCAATTGCTCTGTTATGCCTGTTGAAGCTTTTTCAGAAATACGACCACCACCCAGTTGTTTTTCACCAATATGAATAACTCCATTAAGAAATGTACCACTGGTAATAACCACAGCCTTTGCTTTTATCTCATGACCGAGGTTTGTGATCACTCCATAACAACGGCCATTTTTTACCAAAAGAGCCTTCACCATGTCCTGGTAAAAATCAACATTAGGGGTGTTTTCCAACATTTCCCTCCAAGTTGCAGAAAACAACATACGGTCATTTTGTGTTCTTGGGCTCCACATTGCAGGCCCCTTGGACCTGTTGAGCATTCTGAACTGAATCATACTTTTGTCGCTCACGATACCGCTGTAACCGCCCAGCGCATCAATTTCCCGAACAATCTGTCCTTTAGCAATTCCACCCATAGCAGGATTACAGCTCATTTGAGCAATGGTTTGCATATTCATGGTAATGAGTAACACCTTGCTGCCCCTGTTGGCGGCAGCGGCAGCAGCTTCACAACCGGCGTGGCCTGCACCGGCAACAATAACATCGTATTCTGGAAACATAGTTGTGCAAAGTTATTTCAATGAACTTACTGATTGTAGCTTTTAAAGAATTCGATTTCTTTAAGAACCTCATCCCTGTTACGACCGCTGTTTAGCAGCTCGTACTCAAAATTTGAATAATTGGAGAGCATTTCGAGATAGGGTTTGTTACCCACGATGAATTTTTGCTGTTTTTCCGTATTTATAACTTCTGCTTGTTCAATTTGACGGAGTTTTTCGAGTAGTTGACGACAAACAGAATAGCCGGTTTTATTATATAGTTCTTCAAAAAAAGCTTTTGAGGCAAGAAGATCGAGCTTACTTCCCCTTCCTTTTGTTTCCTCAAGAGGCTCAACCCTTATATTGATAAAGTTCCAGCACAACTTCAGCTCCTCCTCATCCTCAAAATTAAAGTATGCAACCGGAATAACATGGTCAAACTGCCAGCTTTTCCCATGGCTTTCCCACATTAGCCCATCTGTAAACTGTATTTCGATCCAGTTTCGGAAACTATCTATATCCAAACCAAAGTAAGGAGCATAGGACGAATTTTTGTTTCTTTCAATCACATAACGCCTGAGAGCAATCTGCCATTTTCTTCTTTCTCTTAATCGAAGCAGAGATTCTCTTGTTTCCCCTTGCTTTGTCCACCTTTTTCTTGTACTCATAAACTTGTTTATGCAAAGATATGTTTCACGGGGCACAGTTTCACGGTGAAACTGTGCCCCGTGAAACATTACAGCCCGCCAAGCTCCTGAACCAAAATCACTTTTCTGGACGAAATAGGTAAGGAGGTAACACCCATTCTATTAAAACGAGAATCCATGAGATTGAGCCTATGGCCCTTGTCCGGCACGCCGTGGTCAATCAATAAAATAATCAATGCCTCAAGTGGATTTGGAGAACCATAAAAGATATTCTCAGCCCCTATACGATAAAAGCCCGCCTCATTGAATCTTTTCTGAAAACTTTTTCCATCTGAAGAAACGTGTGATATTAAACCTCCTCTTTTTGCAAGATCATCGGCGTGCCTTCTGCTCATTTTAGTTAAGCCCTCATCAGGCATTATAAAAGGAAGCGGTTTAAGCAACAAAAGATCGGTTTGCAACGACTTTGCTTCACTCGTATTAGCCTCAGGATATTGATTCAAAAAGGCTGCTATTTCTTTATTAAAAAAACTGTGGGGGGATTTTCTGAAAACATTTACCCAATAAAAAAACTCTTTTTGAGACGGTTGTAGTTGCGTGAAAAAGGTTGATGTATTCAGTTTTTTCCAAATAGTACTATCAACAATTGGGTTATAAACAAACTCTTTATCTCTTAAAGTCACTACACCCTGAGAAAAGCACGATAAAAAAAGTAAAGAGAAAAAAGAGGTAACAAATAAGATTCTGCGCATATAAATTCATTTGCCGAAATATGAACGCAAATAGTAGTCCTCCCGTTCTCTTATGATCTTAATTTGTTGTGAAGATTTGTCATTGTAGCCAACAAGATGCAGGCACCCATGAAATACAACCCTGTGAAGCTCTCTTCTAAAAGAAATTCTAAATTGTTCGGCATTTTCTTTAATCCTGTCAATACTGATATAAAGCTCAGCCTCTATCGGCTCTCCAGCTTCGGAAAGGGGGAACGTAATAATATCTGTATAATAATTATGCTTCAAAAAATCATTATTGATTTTCAACAAAGCCTCGTCGGTACAGAAAATAACATTAAGTTCTTTAAGAATGTGCTTTTCCTTTTTGAAAAGCTGCTCAATAAACAGCTTTAATTGTTGCCTCGATGCAAATTGGAAAGAAACATCCTGGTAAAAAAAATTAACTTTTTTAGCCTTGTTCATATCTCAAAATTCGGGAAAGTTTCAAAAAGGGAAATAATACATTTGCAAATGGACTTAAAAAGATTATCGGAGCTAGTGCCAGGACAATGTGCAATCGTTCACTCTTTTGAAAACGACGACCTGCTTTTAAAATTAATGGAAATGGGTTGCGTACCGGGTGAGGAAATCTTGGTGGAAATGAAGGCTCCGCTTGGGGACCCAATGAGCATTAAGGTGGCAGACTACCAGTTAAGTTTACGCATTGAAGAAGCGGAAAGCATCTGGGTGGAAATAATAAAAAACTGATATTCAATATTTTGTCAAAAATTGGACTATATTTTGGCTCATTTAATCCGATACATACCGGCCACCTGATTATTGCCCAACACATCCTGAATGAAACAGATATTTCTCAGGTCTGGCTTATTGTTTCGCCACAAAACCCATTAAAAACCCAAAAACAACTTCTCAACGAATACGACCGGCTTCATTTAGTAAACCTTGCAATAGAACACTCGCCGAGGCTAAAAGCAAGTGATATAGAATTCAGGCTGCCCAAGCCGTCGTTTACCATAAATACACTCACTTATTTAAAAGAAAAATTCCCGCAGCATGAATACGCAATTATTGTAGGTAGTGATAGTTGGCAAAATATGGCAAATTGGAAAAACGGAGATAAGATTATTAAAGATTATCCGATCTATGTTTACGAGCGCCCTGGGTTTCAGAATCCGGCCGACAGCCCTCCGAATGTCTTTTTCCTAAAGGCTCCTTTACTGGAAATTTCGGCTACACATATACGTGAGTTAGCGCAAGAAGGTAAGTCAATCCGTTATCTTGTTCCGGATATTGTTTGTGATGAAATTGAAAAAACAGGGTATTACAAATTAAAAGACCCATCCAAGTAAAAGACACACAAGCGCAATTACAGGTGGGGGAATTTTTGTAGTGCTTAATAATATGGTTGTCAAAAAGATTACAACAATATTTAAGTAGCTGATTGCTTTTAATTCGAGAATTGAAATGTCTTTTGTAAGATAAAAAGCAGATGCAATCAGCAAGCCGACCGCTGCAGCGTTGATCCCCTCAAGGGAACGGTACACAACAGCATATTTTTTTAAATTACTCCAGATTGGAAAAAAGAAAAGCACAAGCAATGCGCTAGGCAAAAAAATACCTACAGTACCGATTAGAACCCCAAGAGCCTGCATTCCTTTGCCTTGTTCTCTCATAGCCATTCCCCCCGCATACGCAGCCATTGAAAACACGGGACCGGGAACCCCCTGTACTACACCTGCCCCGGTTAGTAATTCTTCTCCGGACATGTATTTTGTCTTTTCCCTTATTACAAACTGCTCATACATCATTGGTACAAGCACCTGCCCCCCGCCAAAAACAAAACTCCCAAAACGATAAAAATTCTCAAACAAATTATATGCTCTTCTATTCTCCCAATTTTGCTTCCGTGCGGTTGCACTCAAAAATCCCGCAACGATAAACACAATAACAAAAACCCAGATGTTTCCCCACTTTATTTTTTTCCTCGGCACATCTTTTTGAGGAATACGTTTATTGCTGAAGTTTGTAACAATACCCCCAAGCACCAGAATAACAGGAAACACCCATGGCTGTTTAAAAAAAATGAAAACGGCCAAAGCCGCTACAATCATAATTACCCGTGTGATGGTATTGTTAATAGCAATTTTGTATGAGTTCCATGTTGCAAAAACCAAAAAACCAACAGCCATTGGCTGAAGAAATTTAAATATATCTGTATGCAAAGCCCTTCTGTCAAAATAATGTACCAGAAAAGAAAGCCCCCCCATTAAAAGACTTGCAGGTGTAATCCAAATAATGAAAGTGATAAGCGCAAGCACAAACCCGCCACGCTTATAGCCAATTAAAGTAATAGTTTGTGTTGAACTTGCACCGGGTAAAAGTTGACAAAAAGAAAGGAGATCAACAAGCTCCTGCTCAGTAACATCACCCCTCTTTTTAACGAAGGTTTTCATCATCATCCCAAAATGACCCTGAGGCCCTCCAAATGCAGTAAGTGTATAAAATAAAACTGCTTTTAAAAATGGTATGTGACGTATTAATTTCAGAATCTTTTGTTTTGCATGTATCCAAACACAGACAGGGCAATCTTCATTTGCAATTTATCAATTTCTAAAGAACTTTCTTCAATAAAAAAATGATAAGAATTTTGTATTTAATACCTTAGTAAAGCATGCGCAAAAATTTAAATCATACTCGTTTGATTAATATAAAATATTCATTACTTCTTTTTTTCCTATTCACTTCTTCCTTTTATTCCTGTAGCCCATCTTATAAAATATTGTTGCCTGAATATCAAAAAAAATATTCGGGTATAGCAGAAACTCCAGATTACTCAGATTTCAAATACTGGGCAGCACATCCGTGGAAAAAAGATCCGTCAGACAGTGTACCAAAACCCATGCAAAAAGAACAAACAGACAGTGTTGCAGATGTTTTTTTTGTTCACCCTACCACTCTTACTTCAGAGGAAACAAAAAATATTCTCTGGAATGCACCCATTAACGATGCAGAGTTAAATTTGAAAACTGATTACACAACTATCCTCTATCAGGCAAGTGTTTTTAACCAGCATTGCCGAATCTTTTCCCCCCGCTACAGACAGGCTCACATTTATTCATTCTTTACAGAAGACACAAGCAGAGCAAGAGCCGCACTGGATATTGCGTATAATGACATTAAAGCCGCTTTTGAATATTATTTGCAAAATTACAATCACGGCAGACCCATCATCATTGCATCCCACAGCCAAGGAACATTTCATTGCATCAGGTTGCTGAAAGAATATTTTGAGAACACTCCCCTACAGAAACAATTAGTCTGTGCGTATCTTATAGGATTTTCAGTTCCGAAAACATATTCTGCAACAATAAAGCCATGTCCTGTTGATACAGCAACTGGTTGCTTTGTAACATGGCGTACATTTAAAACCGGATACATAGCCCCACATGTTAAAAATGAAAACAACAGTTCCTGGGTGGTTAATCCGTTAAGCTGGAAAATGGATAGCATTACAATTTCAAGAAAACAAAACATGGGATCCATTTTCTTTAAATTCAACAAACTTACCATTCATTCAAACAGTGCAAAAATTGCTCATGGTGTACTCTGGACAAACAGGCCAAGATTTCCCTTCAGTTTTATATTGCTGAGCAGGAAAAAAAACTATCACCCAGGAGACATAAATCTTTACTATAAAAATATCAGAGAAAATGTTCAGCAGAGACTTGAACAATATACAAAAGGAACTCTCAGTAAATGATAACAATAGCATATTATACAGAAAAACTAAAGCAATTTTTTGGGAATAAAGAAGTTGTTGCTTTTCTTTTTGCAGTATGCTGCCGCTTATTTTTTGTATATGTTTATCCTACTGGCGGAACCGATCATGATATGCAACATGTTGCAGCAGAGAATTTCCTGCAACATAATGGGTTGACATTTCTTACGAGCAACGCTTCAGATCTGTCAGAGCAGTGTTATCATTTAATGAAACAGTGGCCTCCTCTAACTGCTCTGCTTTTATCGCTATTTACATACATAACAAATTCAGAAAAAAACGCTGATTTGCTTTTAATGGTTTTTGGAATTTTAGCTCTATTTGTGACTCTTCGGTTGATTGTAAGAATACTTGGCTTGAAAAAAAAAACAAGCATTATTCTTTGGCTTATATTGGCGGTAAATCCGGATCCTTTTTTCGGGCTTGGCATTTCTGATTTGTATAGTTCTGTATTTTATTTATTAAGCATCTACTGCTGTTATCAATTGCTTACGGCTTCAGTTTTTTCTTTCTGGAAAAGCCTTCTCTTTTCACTTGTTTTTTTCTTACCAGCGGCTTTTCGATATCAATACTATCCGCTGATTTTTATCTTCCCGGCCATTCTGCTAACCAAAGCTGTTATAACAAAAGAAAAAAAACTCATTAAAAACGGGCTGTATTCGCTTCTTTTGGTTTTCTTTCTTATCGCACTTCAGATATCCATTAGTTTTTTAAACTCTGGCGGTGCTGTTTATATAGCAGATGACATCAGGGGTTTTTTTCCAGAGAATATTTTCAAAATCTATGCTTTCATACTTAAAGGCTTTTTTCCTGTAACATATTTGGAAAACCATTTAACAAACTTAGATATAACGTATTTTCTCCTTTACAAAATTCTCATCTGGCTGATTACTCTGGGTTTCCTGTTCTTCTATTTTCAAAGAATAAAAAACATAATTTTTGATTCTTGGTTTCAGAAAAACAATAAAGGGTTGGTTGAAATGCTTTTATTTATTTCATCAACTACTGCTTTTACTCTTCTTCTGATTTTATCTGTCAGATTTCACGCTCAGGGCGAAAGCTGGTTTTCTTTTACTTATATCAGCGAAGCAAGATATTTTCTTCCAATTACACTATCTGTGCTTCTGTTACTTGCAAAAATAACAGAAGAAAGAACTGATATTTTCAGGTTCCGGTCCGTTATACTACTGCTGATTCTCACATTTAACTACTCTCTCTGGACAAAATTTCTTTATAATACATATACAGGAAATTTGCCTGAAACCAAGCAACTATGGGACAATGAAAGATTACTTATCACATACAAAATTCAACAGCTTATTGACAGCACAGGCTTACCCGTAGTTGGAGCAGGTAATAAAGATTTTTTATACCTTCCTATTTATAAAAACTACTCAATAATTGACAAAACCGTTTTATTGAAATTAAAAACACTTCAAACCAGCAACCCTGTACTGTTGGCATATATTACTAAAGAAAAAACCGATAAAAAAGACAGCGCTTTTATAAAAGAAACAAAAGCAGATTTGGTTTTTTTTGGTACAAAAAGCAGAATTTACATACTTACGGTTAACCCTTCAAAAACAAATTGACAAACTAATTCTGAATGCAGAAATCAAGGATTTTTATTGTTATCCCGGTTTTTAATGAGAATAACGTTCTGCGTGAAACGGTTCTTTCTTTATTTCACGAAGGCTACAGGATTGTAATAGTCGATGATGGCTCAACAGAAAACCAAAAAAAATATCTTGAAAACCTTGAAGTTGATTTTTTGCGACACAGAATAAATCTTGGCCAGGGCGCTTCATTGCAAACCGGAACAAAATTTTCGTTGATGCAGGGCGCAGATATTATAGTACATTTTGATGCAGACGGGCAGCACTCTGCAAAAGATATTCCACTACTAATCGAACCATTAATTTCTCGCAAGGCTGACATAGTTTTTGGCTCCCGATTTCTGGGCGAATCAAAAAACAAGATCCCATTTGCAAAAAAAATAGTTCTCAACATTGCACGTTATATAAATTTTCTTTTTACAGGTATTCTGTTAACAGATGCCCACAACGGGCTGCGTGCATTAACAATTGATGCCGCAAAAACACTTACAATCAAAGAAAACCGAATGGCACATGCTTCAGAAATTCTTTTCTGGGTAAAGAAAAAAAACTTGAAGTACAAAGAAATACCCGTACAGATTATTTATACAGAATATTCAAAAAAGAAAGGGCAAACAATCTGGCAAAGCATCAGAATTTTATATGATTTAATTTTACATAAATTTTTCGAGTGACACCAATTCAATTTATATTATTAAGCGGCTTGCTATTTACGGCACTGTATTTCTATGTACGATTCCGAAATCGGGTTGCCGATGTTTTATTACTGCTCGTTTTCTTCGCAACAGCCACTGTTTTTATTCTTTTTCCGGACTGGTCGAATATTGTTGCCCACAAGTTAGGAGTAGGCAGGGGTGCCGATCTGGTTTTTTATCTCTGTATTGTTCTCTTTGTGTTTGTTGTATTGAAACTCTATTCCCGTATCCGTAAATTGGAGCAATTACTGACAGAACTGATAAGAGAGAAAACAATTGAAGAGGCTGAAAAACAAGACTAACTACTTTATGCTATAAGAAGTAAGTTTTGTTTCTGAACTGAAATTAACCGAAGCAGCAGGAATATTCAGTGCTGTAATACTATGTACAAGTCCAATGTTTTTTGCATAATAATATTCTAACGTTGAAGAAGCAACAGGAATAGATGCTAGGTATGCACTAAACGAAGGCACAGCGGTTACCTTGATTACGTTTGAAAATGTTAACGAACCAACCACATGTGTAATTTCCTTTTCAGCAACCGTAAAAACAAAGACCGCTGTTACAGGAATTGTACCGTAGCCGGTAACAGTTGCATTAACTGTTTTTGTTTCTGTCCACGACTGGCCTACAGATAAGTTATCTTTCAGGTACAACAATTCAAGCGATTCATTATTTAATTCTGCAAATCGTCCATACCTGTAATACTCATTTCCCGACTTATTGTAATATATATTCTGACCATTATTGTTTGTACAAATCCTGTATGTATGTGAATTTATAACAGTGTCAGTTGCCGTTGCTGTTAATTTAAAAGTTCCTGCTCCAGACCCTGTTGTTGTATAATTCCATTCGCTGCCTGTTGTTGTCGGCTGGTAAGTATCTGCAGTAACAGGAGAACCTCCTCCACTATTTTTTTTACAATCAACGGAAGTAAGCATCAGTAACAACGCAAGAAAAACAAACGTGGATTTTTGCATGTTTTTTTGTTTGGTCAGATAATAAAACGCCTGCAACCGCTGCTTGTTGTTTAAAACTCGCAGTTCTTTGGCGTACGGGGAAAAGCAATCACATCCCTGATGTTTCCCATCCCGGTTACAAATTGAACCATCCGTTCAAAACCAAGGCCAAAACCGGCGTGAGGCACCGAGCCAAAACGGCGTGTATCAAGATACCACCAAAGTTCATCAGCGGGTACATGCATCTCCGTCATTCGTTGTTCCAATTTTTCAATCCGCTCTTCTCTTTGTGAACCACCTACAATTTCTCCAATTCCGGGCGCAAGAATATCCATAGCGGCAACGGTTTTTCCATCTTCATTCTGGCGCATATAAAAGGCTTTTATATCCTTAGGATAGTTGGTAACAATAACCGGTTTTTTAAAATGCTTTTCTACAAGATAGCGTTCATGCTCACTCTGCATGTCAATTCCCCATTTCACATCGTACTGAAATTTTTTCTTTTTATAAGCAGGAGATTGCAAAAGAATATCAATGGCTTCAGAATAAGTAATCCTTTCAAAATTATTATTAAGCACAAACTCAAGCTTTTCAATTAAGCCCATTTCGCTACGCTTATCCTGGGGCAGTTGTTTTTCTTCATCAACAAGGCGCTGTGCAAGAAACTCCAGATCTTCCCTGTTATTCTCCATTGCATAGCGGATGATGTATTTTATAAATTCTTCGGCCAGGTTCATATTATCTTCCAGATCACAGAAAGCCATTTCGGGCTCTATCATCCAGAACTCTGCAAGATGTCGTGCCGTATTTGAATTCTCTGCACGAAAAGTGGGACCAAACGTATAAATTTCACCAAATGCAGTTGCGCCTAACTCACCCTCAAGCTGACCACTCACTGTTAAGTTGGAAGATCGGCCAAAAAAATCTTCTTTATAATTGATGCTGTGATCCTCTTCGTTTCTGGGAGGATTTTCCATTGAAAGCGTTGTTACACGAAACATTTCGCCAGCTCCTTCTGCATCGCTTGCCGTTATAATAGGCGTATGTAGATAAACAAATCCCTTTGCGTTGAAAAATTGATGTATTGCAAAGGCAAGTGAATGACGAACACGGAATACCGCTCCAAAAGTATTGGTGCGAAAGCGCAAGTGTGCTATTTCACGTAAAAACTCGAGGCTATGCTTTTTAGGCTGCAAAGGATATTTTTCTGCATCACTGTCGCCAAGTATTTCAAGTGAAGTTGCCCTCAGCTCAACTTTTTGTCCTTTACCAAGTGAAGGAATAAGAACGCCACTAACCTTGAGCGAAGCTGACGTGGTAATTCGTTTTAATAGTTCCTCATCAAACTTTCCAAGCTCAAGCACAACCTGAAGATTATTATTGGTACTGCCGTCGTTTAACGCCACAAACTGGTTGTTACGGAAAGTGCGTACCCAGCCCATAACTGTTACATCCTGTTCTTTAGGTTCCCAACTAAGAAGTTCTTTTATCTTCACTCGTTTATTAAACATAGCCTGAAATTTTGAGGTGCAAAGATAACTACTCCGAAAATGGATGAAATCATTTTTCTTTACGCCCAAACTGAAAGCCTAAATAAAAACCAACAAGTAATACTAAAAAAGCGATATTAAAGAAAACAAGTAGTTGATCAAACATATTCGCTTTATAAACCCCTTTTTCTGAAATTCGTGAAAATGTGGTTATGGTAGAAGCCCCCCAAGCAAAGCCCCAAAACGCAATCTGCATAAATTTTTTCATCTGTTTTTTTTATTTACTTCAAAAATATTTCTGTTATTTTGGCTGAATAGCCCCTTCTGTCAACTCCTTAATTCTCCTAAAACAAATACTTACTCAAAAAACCGAACACAACACCATATACCTGTAGTGGCAAAAACATTCAAATTTTTCCGTTTAACAGCAATTTTTTTTGGTATTCCCAAATTTGACGTAACATTGCACCGGAAAGAGACTGTATTTAAAAATCCGATCTTCCGAATCTCATCAAATTCAGTCGTTCCAAATCCCAAATTTTATTACCAATTCATACTTCAGTTCTAAATAACCCTACTTTTTGTATTCGTGTTAATGATTTAAAAATTTATGTACGACATTCTACAACTGAACGATATGCTCGTTCCCGAACTGCTTGATATTGCAGAGCAGTTAAAAATAGCCGGAGCTAAAAAAATGGACAAACAGCAGCTTGTTTACAAAATCCTTGATAAACAAGCCGTTCTAGCAAGCGAAAGCAAGACGACGGAAGAAAAACCCAAACGCAAACGCATTGTAAAAACCACTACAGCCTCAGGCACTGAGGAAGCAGTAGTTGAAAGCGGCGATGCCGTGCCGGCACAACCACACAAACCAACCCGCAAGAAGAAAGAAGATGAAACTCCTGCTTCTTCGGCTGCCCCAAAGAAACAGGTTAAAAAGCCGACAATTGAAACACCGGAACCAATTATACCTCCGGGATTTACTTTACCCGGTGAAGATGATTATGTGGCTGGTCCGCCAGAAATGGAGGTCGGCGAATTACTCGAAGAGTCAAACCAGGAAGCTGAAGCTCCCGTACAACAGGACCGTCCGGTACAACACAAGCAATATCCCAACCGCAGAGAACAGGCATTTAATATTGAGTTTGACGGTGTGATCCTCGGCGAAGGGGTTTTGGAAATGATGCCTGATGGATACGGCTTCCTCCGCTCAAGTGATTACAACTACTTATCAAGTCCGGATGATATTTATGTATCTCCTTCGCAAATTAAATTGTTTGGCTTAAAAACCGGAGATACAGTCTATGGTGCCGTTCGTCCTCCGAAAGAAGGCGAAAAATATTTTGCATTGCTGAAGGTCGATACCATTAATGGCAAGCGCCCGGAAGAAATAAGAGACCGTGTACCGTTTGATTACCTGACCCCTTTATTCCCATACGAAAAACTGAACCTTTCCACTTCTTCGTCAATATACAGTACAAGAATCATGGACCTTTTTACACCAATAGGTAAAGGTCAACGTGGATTGATTGTTGCACAGCCGAAAGTTGGTAAAACAGTTTTGTTGAAAGAGGTGGCCAATGCCATTGCAGAAAATCATCCTGAAGTTTACCTGATTGTGTTGCTTGTGGATGAGCGTCCTGAAGAGGTAACCGATATGGAACGCAGCGTAAAGGCAGAGGTAGTTGCATCAACCTTTGATGAACCCGCTGAAAAACATGTAAAAGTTTCGAGCATTATTTTACAAAAAGCAAAACGGCTGGTGGAATGCGGACACGATGTGGTAATTCTTCTTGATTCGATTACACGTTTAGCCCGTGCACACAATACAGTGGCACCCGCAAGTGGTAAAGTGTTGAGTGGTGGTGTGGAGGCGAATGCCATGCAGAAACCTAAACAATTCTTTGGTGCTGCACGTAAAATTGAAAACGGCGGATCTCTTACCATTCTTGCAACTGCATTAATTGATACAGGAAGCAAAATGGATGAAGTGATTTTTGAAGAGTTCAAAGGAACCGGCAATATGGAGCTTGCGCTTGACCGTAAACTGGCAAATAAACGTATTTTCCCTGCTATTGATATTGTTGCATCAAGTACAAGACGTGATGATCTACTTCTGGACAAAGATGTGGCAAAACGCATGTGGGTATTGCGTAAGCACATGTCGGATATGAATACAGAAGAAGCAATGAATACGTTGCTTCAGCACATGAAGGGAACGAAAGACAATGTTGAGTTCCTTACCAGTATGAACGGATAATTCGTTACATTTTTATCATATAAAGTCCTGCCGAACAGCAGGACTTTTTTCTTACAAAGTGATGCTTTATATTATTGGTAATATCTGCAGAATACTTGGTTTTTTGAGCTTTATTCTTTTATGCTATGCCTGGTTTTTAACCAGCAACATCGTATTGTTTCTTATTGCCAAACTATTCACCATTGTGTTCTTTAGTCTTGCATTTTTACTATGGATTATTTCCATTGTTGTTACAAAGCGAAATAAATAATTTTGATAGTACTTTATGGCTGCTCAAAAACTAAACATAGAAGAGTTTCTTTCTCTTGCAAACGAACACCCGGTGTTTGATGTGCGGAGCCCCGGCGAATACAATCATGCCCATATCCCGGACGCACATTCGTTTCCGCTTTTCACAGATGAAGAACGCAAGGTTGTTGGCACAACCTATAAACAACAAAGCAGGGAACAGGCAATAAAAACAGGTCTTGATTATTTTGGTGTGAGGATGCGCAAGATGGTGGAAGAGGCAGACCGTATTTGTGGTGCTGATAAAACAGTGCTGGTTCATTGCTGGCGTGGAGGTATGCGAAGCGCAGGAGTTGCATGGTTGCTTGATTTATATGGCTACAAGGTATATACACTCAACGGCGGTTATAAACAGTTCAGAAAATGGGTACTTGAACAATTTGTACAGGAGTACCAGTTTCATATATTAAGTGGTTATACAGGCAGCGGAAAAACCCATGTGCTCCATGCCCTGAAAAAAAATGACGAACAGATTATTGATCTTGAAGGATTGGCGCATCACAAAGGATCCGCATTTGGGAATATTGGAATGCCTCTGCAACCATCGCAGGAAATGTTTGAAAATAAACTGGCGGTTGAACTGGTTAAAGCATCCAAAACACATTTGCCAATATGGATTGAAGATGAAAGCCAGCGTATTGGCGATGTAAATGTTCCAATTGATTTATGGAAACAGATGCGTAAAAAGCCTTTATTCTTTTTAGATATACCATTTGAAGAACGCTTAAGGCACATTGTGGAGGAATATGGTAAACTTCCCAAGGAAAAACTCGTTAATGCCGTAATACGAATTAAAAAACGATTAGGCGGACTTGAAACAAAAGAAGCAATTAATGCATTGGTTGAAGATAAGACAGAAGACAGTTTCCGTATTTTGCTCAGTTATTATGATAAATGGTATTTGAAAGGATTGCATAATAGAGCCGGACTTGAAACGTTATTGTATAAGATACCTTGTAAAACAGTTACAGAATTAAATACGAACCTGCTTTTGCAACAACATCAAAAACAATAACTATTACGGATGAAAAACTTTTTACTCTTTTCTTTTTTTCTCTTTCTCTCTGTTACTGCATCTTCACAAGTTGTTACAGGTGTATATAAAGGCCAAATGCAATCGGACAGTTTAAAAACGCCTGTTGATTTTGAGTTGACACTGAAAGAAAAAAATGGGAAATTATATGGTTATTGTCACCGGTTGTTTATTGTAAACGATGTGTTGTTTTACAATCTTGTAAAAGTAAATGGAAGGATTAAAGACAGCGTTTTGATTGTGGAAGATGAAAAATCCGTTTCCAATAATTTTGAACAAAGCACAAAAGGAATAAAAACAGTTTTCTTTTTTGATCTAAAAAAAATTAACGATACAGCAATGGTGCTTGTTGGAGACTGGAATACTTCCACATGGCGAAACAACAGAGCTATTGCAGGCCAGCTTGTGATTAACAGGGAGCAAAACTATCTGACAACACAGCTATACAAACGGTTAGAAGAAAAAAAGCTTGACCAGGAAATGGCTTTTGAAGAACGTGTAAAACAGCAACCTTCTATTGCTCTAAATAAAACTGAAAACCAAATTAAAGAATCAAATAAACAGCCAGGTATTGCAACGAATCTGCCAAAACAGAACATCCCCAATGTTCCTGCTGTAAATAATCAGGTCTCTAAGTCTAACGATTCGGCTAATGTTGCGCTCAACAAAATTTCAAATCAAATTATAGAATCAAACAAACAGCCAGGTATTGCAACGAACCTGCCAAAACAAAACATCCCGAATATTCCTGTTGTAAATAATCAGGTCTCTAAGTCTAACGATTCTACTAATCTTGTGCTCAATAAAACCGAAATTCAAATTATAGAACCAAACAAACAGCCAGGTATTGCAACGAATCAGCCAAAGCAAAATATCCCGAATGTTCCTGTTGTAAATAATTCGGTTACAAAACTTAACGATTCTGCAAATGTTGCTCTCAATAAAACATCCAACCAAATTAAAGAATCAAATAAACAGCCAAGTATTGCAACGAATAAGCCAAAACAAAACATCCCCAATGTTCCTGTTACAAATAATCAGGTCTCTAAGTCTAACGATTCTACTAATCTTGTGCTCAATAAAACCGAAATTCAAATTATAGAACCAAACAAACAACCAATAACTGCCTTAAACCAACCAAACACAAATGCAGCCGTTTCTAATAACAATCAAGAATCTGTACAGCAGAACAAGCCTTCTTCACAGCCCATACAAAAACCAACAGTTTCACAAAAGCCCGCTGAACACCCCGCTATAATAACACCTGCGAAAGATCAAACAACCGCAGCATCTGCAAAAACCGAACCCAATCCACTACCAGCAAAACCGAGCCTCATCATTCGCAAAACAGATGGTGATTCAACAACCGGTATTTCTACAGGAATGCCTGTTGTTCAAAATACGCTTCCGGTTATTAACAACCCGGTTATTATTAAAAGGGAAATGGAAATTATACAAACAGTTGACATAGCACAAGACAGCGTTGTGCTTTCGTTATATGATAATGGAGAAATTGATGGTGACACTGTAAGCGTATTTGTAAATAACGAACTGGTTCTTTCAAAAGTAGGACTAAGCGCAAAGGCGTTTAAAAAAACATTGTATTTTAACCCTGGAGAATCGCTGCAGTTAACTCTATATGCAGAAAATCTTGGCTCCATCCCGCCAAACACGGGGCTCCTCGTTATTTATACAGAGACAGCCCGTTACCAGATAAATTTTACCTCAACTTTCAGCAAAAGCTCATCGGTACTTTTGCGACGGAAACAATAACACTACATACTAAACGAATCTGTTTCTTTGCAGTATGAATAAAACGCTCCTGTCTGTCTGGGTTTTGCTTGTGCTTTCTGTATCAGTTACATCTCAAAACCTATCCGGTTTGTGGACCGGTCGTTTTACCACCAACAGCCTTTTACAGGAAAACCTGCCATACAAATACGAATTACTTATTTTTCAAAATGCCGATAGCATTACCGGTTATTCTTACTCAACTGCAGGCGATGGAACTTTTTATGCAGTTTGTACAATTAAGGGGGTGCTGTATGATGGTTACATGGTAATAAAAGAAACTAAAACACTTTACCAGAACCCACCACAACCCTCCGGAACAAGGCAAAGCCATATACTCTTCTTTGGTTCTGACATTACAGAAGCAACCGGAGACTGGAAGCAATTAAACAAGCGCCCTTTCCAATTATTGACAGAAGAAGGTAAAACGTTTCTGAAAAAACAAAATGACCCGTCAAAATCAGGCTTAATAAAAGTGCTGAAGGAAAACAACATCATAGCAGTAAACGACGAAAATACAGTTGCGCCAGATGTTGATTCATTGAGACTTGCTTCAAGAGAAAAACAGGTTCTTCAGAGCCTCAGCATTCAGTCCGACTCTGTACAGTTAGAATTATTTGACGATGGATTAATTGATGGGGATAGTGTTACAGTTTTCCTTAACAATTCCGTGCTGCTGCGAAAAGTTGGCCTAACAGATAAGGCATTGAAACAAATCGTTCATTTGCCCTCGTCAAAAGAACCCGTAATCATCAGCATGTTTGCTGAAAATGAAGGAAGCGTTCCTCCCAATACCGGTTTACTCATAATAAGAGATGGCGACAAAAAATATGAAGTCCGTTTTAAATCTGATATGAAAAAAAGCAGTGCGGTAGAACTTAAACAAAACAGATAGCCTTTTACATTTGCACATGACTTCAGAAATAATCAGACTTACACAATTTTCACATGGCGGAGGTTGTGGTTGCAAAATAGCCCCGGCAGTTCTTGAACAGATCCTTCATTCAACAGAAACAACAGTACTTGATAAAAACCTTCTTGTTGGCAACAGTAGCAAAGACGATGCTGCGGTTTATGATCTCGGTAATGGAACCGCAATTGTTTCTACTACCGATTTTTTTATGCCAATTGTTGATGATGCTTTTGAGTTTGGAAAAATAGCATCCGCCAACTCCATCAGCGATGTGTATGCAATGGGGGGGAAACCATTGATAGCTATTGCTGTACTTGGCTGGCCCGTTAATAAACTTCCTGCTGATGTAGCTCAGAAAGTGTTGGAGGGTTCAAGGGCCATTTGTAAGGAAGCCGGAATACCGCTTGCAGGAGGACACAGCATCGATTCGCCCGAACCATTTTTTGGCCTGGCGGTAACAGGGCTTGTTGATTTAAAACATCTTAAACAAAACAACACCGCACAGGAAGGAAATTTATTATTGCTCACCAAATCTGTTGGTGTGGGAATTCTCACAACAGCAGGAAAAAGAAGTTTGTTGAAGGAAGAACACAAACGATTAGCCCCCGAACAAATGATGAAACTGAATAAAATTGGTGAAGAACTTGGTAAGCTTGAGGCTGTAACAGCAATGACAGATGTTACAGGCTTTGGCTTGCTTGGCCACACAATTGAAATGACGGAAGGAAGCAATTTATCGGCTGAAATTTATTACAGCAAAATACCTTTTCTTGAAGCTGCCAAAGAATATGCCGCACAGCGCATTATGCCCGATGCCACAGCAAGAAACTGGAGCAGCTATAGCAGCAAGGTTGTTTTTGGTGAAGGAGTGCCGGTAGCCGAGGCATTTAACCTGTTGCCCGACCCACAGACTAACGGAGGAATTCTTATTGCTGTTAAACCCGATGGCCTTGCTGAAGTTCAGGAATTGCTAAACCGTTCAGGGCTTAGTGCATATACTCAGCCTATTGGAAAACTTCTTCCAAAAACAGAAAAAGTAATACAGGTTTTACCCTGATTGTTTGTAAAACAAATTTGTAGTACATATATTAGTCATGTTGTTTCATCTTAAACCAAATTTATATGGACTCAAAGACAATTTCATGGCTATCGTACATCACTCTTATTGGCTGGATTATTGCACTCGTACAACACGGAAATACAAATCCTAAAAGTTCACTTGCAACCTTCCATCTCAGGCAAAGTTTTGGATTAATGGCAACATCTTTTGCTCTGTATTTTGTTGTTATGATTCTTGTTTTTGCTGTTCCCTTTCTTGCTTTTATTGTCTGGATTTTATGGATTGGCCTGATCGTGCTTTGGGTAATGGGATTAATATCAGCCATAAACGGTGAAGAAAAACCTTTGCCCGTAGTAGGTTCACAGTTTCAGCAATGGTTCCAGTTTATTAAATAAGATTTCATGTTCAGCCCTGGCTGACCATTACAAAAGCTTGTTGATTGTTTCAGCAAGCTTTTTGTCTTTATCTGTAACCACATCACCGGCATCATGAGTGCTTAACCATATTTCAACAGTATTCCACACATTTGTCCATAACGGATGATGATTCATTTTTTCGGCCTCAATCGCAACTCTTGTCATAAATGCAAATGCTTCAGAAAAGTTGCTGAATTCAAATTTTCGATATAGCTTATTGTTGACTTCTCTCCACATGTTCGATTGAATATTTGATAAAGTAAAAGGCAGAATTAAAGAATCAGGTGTTGTTTGTTCTTTATTTTTTCGTTCGTTAGTTCTACTACAAGCTGTACACCGGTTATATTTCTGATGCCAGCCATTAATGCCCTTTCCTCTTCTTCAGCAGGCAAATCACCCTTGGTGAGCCAGAGGTAATCAAGATGTTTAAATTCAGGTAAAAGGTATTCTCCATCAAACTGATTTTTGTACAGATAATAAGTAAGCGTTTTATTGGGCTCATTGTAATCGTAAACTGAAAAAAAATAATGCCTGTTTTTCTTACTCAGTTGAATTTCCAGGCTATTATTAATTCTGAAATCGAAGCGCATACCCTGGTTTACCTGCCACACAAACTGATGGCTTTCAATAGGTGCCATAATACCCAGCAACCTGGTATCTTCAAAAAATTCCTCCACCAAAAGTTCGTTATCAATCTTCAGCTTCATACTGATAAATCAAAAATGAAAAGTAAAGAGATGGCCGGAGTGCTTAAAATGTTATATCAAGCTCTATTTCTTCGTTGCCCCGTTTTATTTTTACTTTCGTTGCATCACCTTTCTTAAATTTTGCTAACGCCTGCATATAGCTTTCCATTGAATTAATTGCGAAATCGCCCAGCTTTATCACCACATCTCCTGTTTTAATTCCTGCTTTCTGTGCGGCCCTGCCATCGCTCACACCATCAACCTTTACACCGCTTCCGCTGAAAGTGTAATCGGGCATAATACCCATACTTACAGTAAATCTTGCAGAAGTGGTTGTTTGCTGTTCTCTTGTTTTTGTAAATACCAGTTTTGGCTGTTTACTGCTGCGCTCAATTATACGGTTGATATACTTAACAATCATCAGCTCGCCCATGTAATTGATTTTATCATAATCATCACTTGGTTTGTGATAATCGTTATGTAACCCGGTAAAAAAGAATAACACAGGAATATCTTTTCTGTAAAAAGATGTATGATCGCTGGGGCCGGTACCACTGCTGTCAACCTTAATTGTAAAAACAGGTTTCTTTTCGTTCAGCAATGTTCCCCATGCAGGCGAAGTTCCAACACCACCAATTGTAACTGCTTTTGTAGAATCGCTGTAACGACCAACCATATCCATGTTCACCATATAATCCACGTCGCCTAAAGTAATTGTTGGATGTTCGGTATAATATTTTGATCCGTATAAACCCAGTTCTTCTCCACTAAAGGCAATCACCAGGTAATTAAATGTTTTACTTCCTTCTTTTTTTAATAATCGTCCCAGTTCAATTAAAGCAGCGGTACCGCTTGCGTTATCGTCGGCTCCGTTGTGAATTGCGGGTTCTCCTGTGTACCTTGAATTGTGGTCTTCGCCATAACCCAAATGATCGAAGTGTGCGCCGATAATTACAGTTGTTGCCGCATTATTATTAATATACCCAACCACGTTTGTGCCTTTTCTTACTTTTTCACCCTGGTCTGCTTTAAACTTCAAATCAAATGTATGAGCAGGGTCTACTGCAATTTTATCAGCAATTCTTTTTTGCATATAAACAATGGGGATGCTTGATAAAACCGACCTGTCTTTGCCATCATATTTCAGCATGGTTTCTTTTTTACCGCTGTTGTAAATCAGCAATGCAGTAGCGCCCTTTTTTGCAGCATCTTTTTCTTTTTCACGAATTGCATTCATCAAATCAAAATGCGGATTTGTTTCATTTTCCTGTAACAAATCCTTCAGATCCCAGAACCAAACGTTCCCACTTTCGTTTAAACTTGGCGAAGAAACAGCCTCAACACTTCCATTAACACTCCAACTGAACACAAAAAAATCTTTCTCTGCTTTCAGATGTTCTTCATCGAGAATAAAAAATGTGGAAGAAAGCATTTGCTTGCCTTCATTAATTTCAAACTGCTGAAGAAAGGTTCCGTTTTCGCCCTTGGGGGTCAATCCGTTTTTCTGAAACTGTTCAACGATATACTGATAAGCAAGTTCTTCGCCTTTTGTACCAGTTCGTCTTCCTTCCAATTTATCATCGGCTAAAAAAACTACATGGTCTGTAATATTCTGCAAACTCAGCTTATCCTGTTTGTTTAATTTTTGTGCAGATACGCTGATGCTTATTAAAGTGAGCAGAAAAAGAAAAAACGACTTCATTTTGGAAATAGTGGTTAGTGATTGCCAAAGGTAAACACAAGCTTTTAAAGCAACGTTCCTGATTCATGAAATTTGATGAATGTTTTCATAATGTTTCCAAACTTCGTAAATACACCCCGAAATTTGCGCCTACCTTTGCGCACTCTGATGGCTTCAAACAAACTACATATTGCTCTTGTTGGCAATCCAAACAGCGGAAAAACCTCCTTGTTTAATACGCTTACCGGCTTAAATCAGAAGGTCGGAAATTTTCCCGGTGTTACAGTTGACAAGAAAACCGGAAGCTTCAGAATTTCTGATACGCTTGAAGCTGAGCTCATTGATTTACCCGGGAGTTACAGCCTTTATCCTCGCCGTGCCGATGAATGGGTAAGTTACAAGGTGCTGATGAACCAGGACGAAGAAGTAAAACCCGACGTGTTGCTGGTGGTGGCCGATGCAAGCACATTAAAACGTAACCTGCTATTTGTATCGCAGATCATTGATTTAAAAACGCCGGTAGTACTTGCGCTTACAATGATGGATGTAGCGAAAAAAAAAGAAATTACTGTTGATGTTAAATCGCTGGCAAGAGAGCTTGGCATTCCAGTTGTTCCGGTGAATCCAAGAAAAAACAAAGGAATTTTTCAATTGAAAAAGGCGCTGGAGGAAACTGCCCAGAAATTATACCGCCCACCGGCATTTGATTTTATTCCCAACAAAGCGCTCGCTGCCGAAGCTGTAACAGAAGTAAAGGAACTGCTTCCCGAGCT
This sequence comes from Chitinophagaceae bacterium UBA1953, assembly GCA_002336115.1. Taxonomy (GTDB): domain Bacteria; phylum Bacteroidota; class Bacteroidia; order Chitinophagales; family Chitinophagaceae; genus Lacibacter. The sequence goes on along the minus strand of DDEN01000061.1, from coordinate 103,902 downwards.
GAGCGATTATGCGGCGGTGCATCATCTCATCAATCACGAATCGTTTAACCTGAGTTCTGCAATGCAGAACAGTATTGAGGAAATTGAGCAGAAAAACAAAGTTCAGCATACTCGTTTGCAGGCTGAAGAAATTATGCAGCGTTACCAACGCATTAAACAGATTGTGCAAACTTCTATTACAGAAGTTTCTCCGGTTAAAAAACAACTGATTGCCGAAAAACTTGACAAGGTTTTGCTGCACAAGTTTTGGGGATATGCTATTTTATTAAGCGTTTTATTTCTCTTGTTCCAGAGCATTTTTATTATTGCACAATATCCTATGGATGTAATTGAGTTGTTTTTTGTAAAAACATCCAACTGGTTTACAAGCTGGCTCCCTCAGAATCTTTTTACCGATCTGTTCATTAATGGTGTGCTTGCCGGACTTAGTGGCATATTTGTGTTTGTGCCACAAATTATGATTCTGTTCGGCCTTATAACTATTCTTGAAGAAACGGGCTATATGGCCCGCATTGGTTTTCTTACCGATAAAATTATGCGTAAGGTTGGGCTGAACGGAAAAAGTGTAATGCCAATGATCAGCGGTTTTGCATGTGCGGTTCCGGCCATTATGAGTGTGCGTAATATCGAAAACCAGAAAGAGCGGCTGCTTACTATTCTCATTACTCCCTTAATGAGTTGCAGTGCAAGACTTCCGGTGTACACCATACTGATAGCATTGGTAATTCCGAAAAAATTAATTTTTGGTTTCCTCAGCATGCAGGGGTTGGTAATGATGGGTCTTTATCTTCTTAGTTTGATTATTGCACTGATCGTTTCTTTTGTAGCAAAACGGTTTATTCATATCAAAGAAAAAAGTTTTTTTATTCTTGAGCTTCCTTTGTACCGCCATCCCCGTTACAAAAATGTACTGCTTACCATGATTGAGAAAGCAAAGATTTTTGTGTTTGATGCAGGAAAAATTATCATGATTATCAGTTTGCTTTTATGGGTTTTGAGTTCGTATGGTCCAAAAGAAAACATGCGTGGTGTAAGTGAAAAATATGAACTGCTTATTGCTGCACATCCCGAACAACAGCATGCGCTTGAAAAAGAAAAGCAGGCAGCACTGCTGCAGAATTCCTATGCAGGTGTAATGGGGAAATATATTGAACCAGCTATCCGCCCACTGGGATACGATTGGAAAATTGGCATCGCATTGATAACTTCGTTTGCCGCAAGAGAAGTGTTTGTAGGCACAATGGCAACGCTTTATTCCGTTGACAGTGACGGTGGTGACGAACAAACACTGCGACAAAAAATGTACGCAGCAGTGAAACCCGATGGAACAAAAGTTTATACACTTGCAACAAGTATTTCTCTGCTTCTCTTTTATCTTTTGGCAATGCAGTGCATGAGCACCCTTGCGGTTGTGAAGCGTGAAACAAGAAGCTGGAAATGGCCAATCATTCAATTGGTGTATATGACCGGGCTTGCATATGTACTGAGCTTGATTGCTTATCAGGTGTTGAAGTAAAATCAAATCAACCTGTTCTTCTCTGCATACATCAGAATAAACTGTTTAAACAGTTTTTCTTTTTCTTCCTCCGGCATATTCGGTAAGCGTTGTAGTTGCTTGTAGTGAGGCCAACCGGTATCTTCCACCCACATTAGTTCATAATAACGTGCAGGTACAAGAATGGTACAGGTAGCCATCTGTATTAATTCAGCTTTTTCTTTATCCGAAAATTGCTTAGGAGGAAGACCTGATTCACGGATGCCGATGAACAGCAGTACATCATCCAAACTGAAATCTTCTCCCAGATTTGCGGACAGATTTTTTTGCAGTTGCGGCCAGCGTTGTTCTATATCAGCAGCAGTAATCACAGCACAAAAATAGACCTACAGCATTTACTCCGTGATGATTGTAAGCAGTGTCTTCAATGAGGCCTGTTTGGTTTTTGTTAGCAACCTGCTAACTGAAGAGGTATTCTACATCTTCCCTCGAAAGACTTTTCACAAAACCATTATCATCCGCAATCAAGTCTTTCGCCAGTGAGCGTTTCCGTTCCTGCAGTTGCAGAATTTTATCTTCAATCGTGTCTTTACAAATCATGCGGTATGCAAAGATGTTGTTGGTTTGACCAATACGGTGTGTACGGTCAATGGCCTGCTGTTCAACAGCCGGGTTCCACCAGGGATCAACAATATAAACATAATCAGCAGCCGTTAAGTTTAAACCCACGCCACCGGCTTTTAAAGAAATCAGGAAAACACGCACCTCTTCGTTTGTCTGGAATTCACGTACTGCCTTTTCACGATCCGGTGCCGAAGTGCTTCCGTCAAAATAAACAAAAGGAATATTTTCTTCAACTAATTTTTCTTTGATCAATGCAAGCATTCCAAGAAACTGTGAAAAAACCAATGCTTTGTGCTCGCCCATATTTTCTTCCAGCTCTCTTGTAATTTCATCCAGCTTAATAGAATGGTTGGGAAGTTTTTCTGTTTCGTTCAGAATTGCGGGAGAATCGCAAATCTGCCGAAGTTTCATTAAGCCTTGCAAAATGGTTAGCTGCGATTGACCAATACCCACTTCATCAATTGTTCCAAGAATCTTTGACCGGTACTCGTTTCTGTATGCATCATAAATACGGCGCTGATCATCCTCCATTTCGCAATACAGAATCGTTTCTGTTTTTTCCGGAAGATCTTTTGCCACCTGTTCTTTTGTGCGGCGGAGAATAAACGGAAACAGCAGTTTGCGTAAATGATCTTTCTGCTCCTTCTCACCAAATTTATCAATTGGTGTTGCAAAATCATTTCTGAAATGCTCAACAGTGCCAAGCATACCCGGGTTAAGGAAATTCATTTGCGCATATACATCAAACGTGTTGTTCTGTAGTGGTGTACCACTCATACACAAACGATGTAAGCTCTTGAGCAAACAAGCGGCTTTTGCAACTTTGCTGTTCGGGTTTTTTATTGCCTGACTTTCATCTAGTACAACACAATCAAAATTCTGTTCACTCAGTAATTTTATATCGCTACGCAATGTTCCGTATGTTGTAATAATGACATTAAAACTGTTGAAAAAATCCTTATCTCTTGTACGCTGTGCGCCATGATGTATATGATATGTAAGCGCAGGGGTAAATTTCCTGATTTCATTTTCCCAGTTGTACATAAGCGTTGTTGGGCACGCAACAAGCGCTTTTAACTTTCCGCCTTTTTCTTTGAGATGATGCAGAAAAGCAAGTGCCTGAACGGTTTTACCCAAACCCATATCGTCGGCCAGAATACCACCCCAGCCAACATCGCTCAAAAAATTCAGCCAATGAAAACCACTTTCCTGGTATGGACGAAGAATATGTGCAAGGTGTTGCGGAGGATCGACCTTGCGGATATGTTTAAACTCACGGAGACGTTCATACTTTTCTTCCAACTGAATCATCAGTTCTGTTTCGTCTCTGTTTTCATATAGCTCATCAATAACGCTGATATGATATTTTGATAACCGCAGTTTATCGTGTTTGTTTTCACCAACACGAAACAGCATTGAATAACGTTTAATCCACTCCTCTGGCAATACACCAAGTGTACCATCGCTTAAATGCACCAGTGTTTGTTTGTTTGCCAATGCCTTCTTTACTTCCGCAATACTTACCGTCTGATCGCCAAACACCACATTTACTTTTGCATCAAACCAATCAACACCATTGCTAATGAATATTTGTGTTTTTGGTTTGGATGTATTGAAACGGAAATTCTTCAGCACTTCCCATCCTTCAACAGGAACTTTCATTTCTTTCATAGCATCCACAAACAAAAAGAACCAGTTGTTCTTGAGTACCTCTGCTCCCTTTAATGCCAGTTGTGTACCACCTTCTGGTTTTATAAACTGCGAATGCAGCTTTTCAACCTTTGCAACAAACTCGTTCTCCTTTTCCTTGTTTCGGTTAACAATGATGAGCCCCTCTTCTCCTGGAAGAATAATTTCATCCTTATCATTAGGCCGAACCTTGTATCCTTTGTAGCTGAATGTTGGAATCATTACCAGGTATTCGCCCCGCTCCTGAAGCTGAAGAGTAACTTCCGGCTCACCCGATTTTACTTCCTTAATTAAGGCAGGGTCAAATTCAACATGATAATCACGGGCTATTTTCAATGCTTCCTTTTCAAGAAAAACAGGAAGCTCGCCGCCGCTGATTAAGCGGTTGTTGTTATAAAAAAAATCAATGACGTGCTGTGCATCTTCCTGCTTATCCCATGTTCTTGCTTCGCCATTTAATAAAAAAATCAAAGGGCTGTTCCAGTCGTTATCGTGTACATCCAATGCTGCACCGTTGATTTTAACTTTGCAGCTCCATTCCCATTTATTCTTTTGCTGCTTCAGTTCAAAATATGGTTTTAGAAATGTTCCTGTGGTTGAAACCGGAACCAGATTTTTTGTTTTAAACTCTTTGCCCTTGGGCAATAACAAAACAGGAGCACTTGTTTCGGCAAACAATTTCTGAATACGGGGAAGCAGATATTCCAGCATCAGCGTTTTTGTTTCATCGGGCAAATCATCTTCTTCCTGGTGAATAATGTTTTCCCAAATGCCGCTGAATGGAGAATTGCGGTTTACAAACTTACTTATTTCAGAAGCTTGTAAACGACGCAACATCTGGAGCAATTGTTTATCGCTTTCAGATAACCCGTCTGTTTCAATAAATTTGGTCACATCTAATTTCTCAACAGCCCCAACAAATTCATTTTCTTCTTCACTCACTTCCCCTTTCACCACATCAATACTGAACCAGGGAAATTGTTTGGTGTTATTGTTGAGCACAATACCAAGACGAACACTCTGTGTTGCCTGTTCTTCAACAATTGCTTCGGTTTGCTGAACAGCCGGTATTGAAGCTACGGGTTCCGGTTTTTTAAGCGTAGAAGGCTCTACACGTTTTACCGCAGGATCGAGTACACGCAGAAAAGGCTTACCATCTTTATAAATAAATTCAAATTTTTCCTGCCAGTTATCGTTCAGAGAATATCCATAAATCGCCAGCAACTTTCCCTTCTCTTTATCCATGTTACGGATACTGTCGAAATATAACGGGCCATGTGAATTTAATAATTGAATAAAAACAATTGCTTTGTGCTCACAAATGGCATGCGCATTTTCAGCACAGTTGCAGGATGTGTCAAAATTGCGTTCGTCGTTTTTTTGAATTGTAACCGGCCACACCTCTCCATTCATGGTTACCTCGGCTTTTACACATTCATCTTTTGCCGAAACAACAGAAGCTTTATTGCTACGCAGAAAGAGCTCGGCATCGCTTAAAGCAGAAGCAGCGGTAAGCATTCTGATGGTCTTTAAATCGATGGTTTTCATTTTCACTACAGTGTGTCGCTGATCGTAAAGCAGATCTTTTACACCCAGTACATTTTTATCAATAAGGTCCTGAAGCTGAAACAGCGCCGCCACTTCGTGCCTGCAGATGTCGCCAAGATTATAGGGGCAACTGCAACGCACATTCATTGCGTTAGCATCTTTATACTTCTGGATATAAACCTTGTAAAAAGTAGAATAAGAATCGTCTCTTACACGAAACACTACAGAGCTCATCAGCTCATCGTGCTCAACAAGTTCAGCAAAGCCTATTGCATGTATTTTTTTTCCACGTCGAACAACCTCTTCTGTTCCGTGATTGTAAGCAAACTTCAGCAGGTGCGGTAAAGCCATTCAGTATTATAATTTGCAGTACAGTGTACTATTGGTGAAGTCCGTTCTTATAGAAAAGACCAATCTGCAAAAATAAACGCTTTCATTTCACATTTCCAGAGAAACAAACAAAGAAATATTAATCTTAAAATATGATTCCGAATCAGAAAAAAGTGAAGTACCTTTACAGGTTTACCTGGCCGCAATCAGCATTCCGTCTTTATATAATGGTAACACATTTGCCACATCTTCTGTTAAACAAAAACGAATGTCTTCAATTAAACCAAACCGCTCAACAAGCCGATGGTAGTGAGTAAGATTAGGTGCGAAATTATACAGATCGTCTTTCACTAAAAGATATTGTTGTTCGGCAGTTAAAGAGCTGTCGCAATGAATGCTATAATGTTCCTTAATGCGATTGATAACAGCACCGGCAAACAAAGTATCCTCCAGGTTAAAACGATCTTTCCAACCTGCACAACCGAGAATAACATTTTTATTCTGCTTTAGCAAAAAATCACAAACGGCTGAAAGATTCGGAAACGAACCCGTAATAATTGTATCGGCTTTATTGTCTAATGCCATGTGCAGCAGTCTTGTGCCGTTGGTTGTGGTAAGCACAAGCGTACGATTGCCAACAAAATCGGGCGTATATTCCAATGGCGAATTACCGTGTTCAAGTCCATCGGCAATTTTTCCATCTCGTTCGCCTGCTGCAATGCCATTAATTTTTTTACTTAAATCAACAGCTTTTGCAACCGTATCAACGGGTATTACACATTTTGCACCATTGTGTAATGCCGATGCAATGGTAGATGTTGCACGGAAAACATCAATAATAACAACTACTGCATTCCTTAATTCGTATAAATGCAAAAGCGCAGGTGAAAAACAAGTATATAAAGAGGGCTTATTATTCATATTGTGGGCGCAAAGATACAGATACGCAATTATTGCTCAAGAAGAGCTTTCCATTTGTTTCCCTCAGCATATTCTTTAATAACACTATTCCTGTTTTCAAGTAGTTTTTTTAAATACTGTCTCAGGTAAAAACGATTCAGTAGTTTGCCAATAAATTTATATGGCGTTTCAAACAACAGCTCATCAATCATAATAGTGCCATTGGAAATCTGCTTAAAATGATGTTTGTGAGAGAAAGAAATAAAATCGCCTTTTGTCATTACATCTTCAAAATAAAAAGACGGCTTCATTTCTGAAATTTTTACCGTCATCATTCTTTCTTTTCCTAAATGCTTTGCTTTCCACGTAACAGATTCTCCTTCTTTAATGAGGCCGGCAGCAACACCATTCATAACATCTTCACCATAATTCTGCTGCGAAATTTTATGTAGGCCTATGTGCCTGCTTAAATCAAACACCACCTGCTGCGGTGCTGCAATAAACGTTGTTACATGGATATATGGCATGAAACTGTTTTCTTAAATCAATTACAGAAAAGGAACCTTAACCACTTTTGCTTTGAGAAGCTTATCTCTTACTTCTACATAAATTTCAGAATCAAATGCGGAAAACTCACTGGCTACATAACCAAGGCCAATAGCTTTTTGTAATGAAGGAGATTGTGTGCCACTGGTTACTTTTCCAATTTCATTACCCGCAGCATCCTTTATTTTATAATCATGGCGGGGAATACCACGATCAATCATTTCTAAACCTACCAGTTTTCTCTTTGCACCTTCTGCTTTTACTTTTTCAATGATGGGTCGTGCAGTAAATTCTTTGGTGAATTTTGTAATCCATCCAAGACCCGCTTCCAGGGGCGATGTGTTATCATCAATATCGTTCCCATATAAACAAAACGCTTTTTCCAAACGCAGGGTATCTCTTGCGCCAAGACCAATTGGTTTAATGCCGGCTTCTTTTCCTGCAGCAAAGATTGCATCCCATATTTTATCTGCATCACCGTCTTTATCTTCAAAATAAATTTCAACTCCACCTGCACCTGTATAACCGGTTGCACTAACCAATACGTTTTCAACACCAGCAAATGTTCCTTTTGTAAAGGTGTAATACTTAAGGTTTAAAATATCCATATCGGTTAATGGCTGCAGAATCTTTGTTGCGTTAGGACCCTGTATTGCCAGCAAACAGGTTTTATCGCTGATGTTGTGCATCTCTGCATTGTTTGTATTAAACTGCCGGATCCAATTCCAATCTTTTTCAATATTGCTGGCATTCACAACAAGCATATACACTTTTCCTTCCTCAATACAATACACCAGCAGATCGTCAACAATTCCCCCGTTTGCATTGGGCAAACAACTATACTGTGCTTTGCCATTAGTTAATTTAGAGGCATCATTTGTAGTAACACGCTGAATAAGATCAAGCGCATTTTCGCCTTTTAAAATAAACTCACCCATGTGGCTCACATCAAATACACCGGCATTGTTTCGTACCGCAGCATGTTCATCATTAATGCCCGTATAAGAAATGGGCATATTATAGCCCGCAAACTCAGCCATCTTTGCACCAAGAGCAATATGTTTACTTGTAAAAGGAGTTGATTTCATGCTTTTTTATTCAATTGTGAAAGTTGGTCACAAATGTAAAGGAAGCAGGAGATTGAACTGATAAAAAATTTTTAAACCTCTTAATGCGAAAAGAGCGGATCAAATATGCGATTGTTCACTGTTTGTAATCCTGCAATGAAAATTACCGTCATTACAGAACCAGCGAAAAGCTTTGGAATTATTTTTAGTGGCGGTTTTGAAAACCACAACCAAAGAACAAAGCCAAGTAAAAAGATGAAAAGAAATAGATAATCAACTGCATGGCCGGAATAAGAAAAACCCATAGCGGCCTGTGCTTCCTGGAACTCAGTAGCATCATGTCCCCGGCCTTTTAAAATAAAAAGCAGGCAGTACAGACCCGGAGATGCCAGTGCTGCCGCAAAAACCGGCTTTGGAAAAGTAAACGGCGCTTTTATGTACAAAGCAAAAATGATGAATGAAAACAACACGGTACCAATAATTCCACCAAGAGACATATAAAGTTGCGTATTTGAAGAAACGGTATCTAACAAATATTCTTTTGCTGGTGTTGGAATGGCCCTTTTACCATTTACCCAGGCAACAACACAATGTCCAATCTCGTGTAAATAAATTCCCACAAATACGGTCGTAAAATAAACCAGCCAATTCTTTGCCTGTGTGATGAAGTTTTGAGAAATCATTTTACAGTATTTTAGTTCATCAATGATCAACGCTAATGATACGGGTTATCTTCCATCCTTTCTCTGTTTTCTTCCACACATGAATAAATTTAAAGGTGCCGCAATCCTGCTTTCCGTTTTCGGTATGGCAAAAGAGATGCTGAGCAATTTGTACAGCACCAAAACCGGGAACAGGATAAACCTCCATTGTTTCGCCAACAAGCACCCTCGTTAAATCGCCTCCTTTTGAAAAGCTTGTTTTGAAAATTTTCATATTGTCGGCATAATAAGTTAGCCCTGTTCGATCATGATAAAACTCAAGTGTGGTATCAAAATAATTTTTAAACACTTCAAAGTTTTTTTCATTGAACGCTTTGAAGCAGGCGCTATCAAGTTTGTAAATTATATTGAACAGCTCTGCGTCTTTTACTTTTTGTGCTGTTGATGATTGTGCAGTTGCTGTTAATAAAACAAAAGCAAAAACCAGTTTCCGAAACATCGTTTTATATTTTTTATAGTTGAAGAAAAAAGCCCCGCCGTTTTGGAAAAAACTTTGGGGCCGTTGGGCTGTTCCAACTTTAACCACGATTTTTACAGTGCATTCACTGTCATTGGCTGAAATATGATTTCGTTGCTGCTGCTGTTGTTCAGCTTTTCAACAATCTGTTTGTTGCCGGTTGCAGGCGCTGTTGGTGATTTAGGCTCATAACGATAACGCAGGCTGTCGTTTTCTTTTTTCTGATTTTTTAATTCATCTTCCTGCTTTTTCAGTTCGTTTTTTTGCTCTTCAATATCCTTCATCTGCTCATCAATATCTTTTTGGCGTTCGATGATTTCCTGCTTCTTATCTTTTCCGTCAACTCTTTCCAGTCCATCATCCGTCATAATATATTCCACCTCGGTATCATTCCAGCCACGGCTATCCCATTCATCATCCCACTCCCAGTCGTGACGACGGGGGCCATTAAAGGTTATATTGTGCCACTCTAATCTTTCAACAGTTCTGTCGATATAAATACGCTTGCCAACAGGGACTTCAATAGTAACAGCAACACGCTGATTACGGAATTTTGAATTTTCGCTTACGGTAAACCCTTTTTCCAGAGTAAGCACACTGTCTTTAAACCGTACTCCGTATTGAATTGCCATTGCGTTGGCCAGTGCCTTATCTTTTGTTGCACCCGAACTTCTTTTATCGTAGTTCACATGAAACAGGCTATCATTACTTTTTACAATACGTAACCGTATGTTATTAATATACATGCTGTCTCCATCTACAGTAAACACTTCATCCCAATCAAAACCACGACCATAAATTTTAACTTTTGATGAAGGTACTTTTACAATCATTTTACCTCCTGCAGGCTGTACTATACTTACATCTTGCGGATCGTGTGCAGAAGCCCTGAAATTATTAAAGAAGGAAGAAATAAGAACCGCCAGACAAACAAGTCCGATAACCCATAAACCGCCAAACGTGTATCCAAGGTATTGGTTGCGGCTCTTTGTTCCAATAATTTTTCGGATAACCCAGGTAAGAAGTGCAATTACCGGAACGGCAAAGAAGAGTAACAATGCGCCCCATGCAGCCAGTGTTTGAGTAGGCCCTTCGAGGAAAAAGCCCTTAAGAGGAAAAGCCGCAACGCCGCCAATAACCAAACCAATCAGTGCCATAAGCAGAGCAAAAGCAACTATACCGGCTATAAAAAGGAAAAAAGCTTTGAACAATACACCAATGGCATGACCAATTCCCTGACCTGTGCTTCTTGCAACGGGCATCGCTTCAACTGCAACAGCTTTACTTTTCTGGCTCATTTCAGATCCAAAACGTTTTGCTTCTTCACTCATGTTTACGCCGATTTTTTGAGCGCTTTCCTTCAGCTCTTCACCCATTTGGGTGGCTCTTGCTTTCAGTTCTTCGCCAGCCTGCGTGGTTTTTTCTTTCATCATTCCAGATGTTGTACCAAGTTCTTCCTGCACGGCATTTTTGATACTGTTTACATCTATCTTTTCTCCACGCATCTGTAGTTTATCTGTAGCGCTGCTGGCCATTGGTAACACAATCCAGAGAATGATATAGGTTACAAACAACGTTCCCCCAAAACCACCAAAGACAAAGTCGGGTTCAAAATCCCAATTAAACCAGGCGTTGTGGAAAATTGAAGAGATGATTCCAAGAATCAGCGGTAAACAAAAAACAACACGGGGAACCCAAACGGGTATATTAAAATAGTTAGCTAAACCGCCCGCAACACCACCAATTACTTTTTCATCGGGGCTGCGGAAAAGGCGCTTGCGGATGTTTGTTTTCAAATCCTTCAGAGGAAGGATAATCCACATGATAAGGTAAATAAGCATTCCTGTTCCAAAACCACCAAACGTAATCAATGCAAAAAGAATACGCACAATTGCCGGATCGATTTTCAGATAATGAGCAATACCGCCACACACACCACCAATAATTTTATCGTTGGCACTACGTGCAAGATTTCCCCTGGGTTCATCGGTTGTGGCATAAGCTGCTGAAGATGCAGTTGATGATGACTGTGAATTACTGTAGCTGCTGGCTGAAGAACCATCATTATCCATTTGTTCAAAATCTTCCACACTCCCCATGCTGGCAATAATTGCTGCAACACTTGCATCGGTAATGCAAGTAGATCCTTTCTTCAGCTCTTCATCAAACAGTTCGGCTATGCGGTCTTCAATGTCGTTGATGATTTCGTCTCTTCCTTCTTCATTGGCGAAGTAGCGGCGAAGGCTTTCGGTATATTTCTGAAGCTGTTCAAAAGCGGATTCTTCAATAGGAATCACCCGGCCTTTGAAATTTATATTAATGACCTTTTTCATAATAAAAACAGTTTAACAGTGGTTAAAGTTGGTTTTCGCTACCCGTTGAAGGATGAACGACAATTGTTTCACCGGTTACAGCAGCATTGGCACTTCCGTTTCCTTTTGTAACAGTTTCAACCGAGCTGGCCATTTCGTTCCAGGTTTGTTCCAGCTCTTTGTAAAACGTAGCTCCTTTTTCGGTTAACGAAAAGTATTTACGGGGAGGACCGCTGCTGCTTTCCACCCAGCGATAGGTCAGGAGGTCGGCATTTTTCAATCGGGTAAGAAGCGGGTAGAGGGTCCCTTCGAGGATGTTAAGGTTGGCCTTTTTCATTTCCTCAATTATATCACTGGGATATACTTCGCCCCGTTTAATAACGGAGAGAATGCAAAACTCCAGTACTCCCTTTCGCATCTGGCTTTGTGTGTTCTCGATATTCATAACCTTAGGAGTTTTTGTGAATGTGGAGCCCCGTTAGCTAAGCGGGGAGAAAGCATAATGGAGAGCTCGTTCCTTCATACCTTCATTTCACCACGATTTTCAATTACAATACAAACCTAAGTAAAAAAACAGTACTATGCAACACAAAGTACCATATTTTTTTTAGTAGTTGGTGGAAGAAGGGAGAGAATTTCAATTAAACAATTGATTATCAACACACACAGACTGTTTATTTTTGAAAACTTATTTAAAAATATTTTTTTGATGTGGTGTCATCATGCTCTTTTAACCCGAAAAGGAGGTAAAAAAGCAGAAAATTATACTGAAAACGGGTTACTGCAATTACTGAACCTACCTGAACTATCCATGGCTCACCCATGCACCACCGCAGAATAGACTATGATTAGATTCAATTATATTTGAATACCAAACCTCTTTTATGAAATACCTGCTGTCTATTTTGCTATTTGTTACTATTTCTGCAAAAGCTCAAAAAACACAAGCCTCAAGCACTATCAATCAACAAATCTATATACAGGTTGATTCGTTCAGAACTGATCTGAAATTGCTCATCATTAAGCCAGATAAAATTGAATCAATTGAAGTATTAAAAGGCGAACATGCACTATCAAAGTTTGGCAATAAAGCAAAAGATGGTGCAATCATTATTAAAACAAAAGCAGGGGTAAAATTGCTCCAGTTGCAAAATATACTCAACAAGTACAATATAGCTACTGCAGAAAGAACGCTTCGTGTATGTATTAACCAAACAATCGTTAAAAACACAGATCTTCTTCTAATAGAGGAAAGCGAAATAACAGCAGTGGAAATTACAACCGAACATAACTGGTTAAATGTAGAAGACGAAAACAGTAATGAGCGGTTTATAAACATAAAAATAGTAAGTGATTTTTCGAAATAGCTTACTATAATATTTTTAACAAACAGTAAAAGATGCTGAAACTAAATTTGAGCAAGTGTTTATGGCCAACAATACTTCGCAACATATTTTAAATACCGCCGCAAATCTGCTTGGATTTTGCCTGTTTGTAATTACAGCTTTTCATGTTACAAATACATCGCAGACAAGCATAATTGATGAGTTTACATCACTAATTGCTCTTTTGCTTTCCTTTTCTTGCTTTTTCTCCTTTCTTTCTATCCGTAGTAAAAAAGAATCGAAAGAGAAAAAATATGAAACAATTGCCGATATCTTATTTCTTGCATCACTGGTGGGGATTGTAGTAATCATTTTCCTGCTCGTGTTTAAATTTATCAAATAAGTACAGTAATCAATCTGGTTTGCTAAACGGTTTCTTCAGCAGCAACAATAAATCTTCATCTTTTTCTTCCGGAAAATGTTTGTCAATTCCGTAACGCAGTTTATCAACATCCAGTTTCGTGAAAGTTCCGAGCAATCGATCCCATATAGAAAACACTGCACCATAATTACTATCGGTATAAGGCTGTTTCCAATGATGATGAACTTTGTGCATATTGGGCGAAACAAGAAAACAGCTTAATATTCTATCAACAGGTTTTGGCAATGAAATATTGGCGTGTGTAAATGCTGTTGCCAAAACAACCAGTGTTTGATAAATCATAACACTGTACATAGGTGCTCCTGATATAAAAATAAACAGCAGAAAAAATATTCCACGCAAAATGCTGTCGCCTGGATGATGGCGCAGCCCGGTTGTAACGTCAACTTTTCTGTCGCTGTGATGTATAAGATGAAACCGCCACAAAAAAGGCACTTTGTGCATAATGAAATGTACAAGCCAGCTACTGAAATCAAGAGCAAGTACACCAATAACTATTGAAAACAGAATATCAGCATTTGTCCAGTAAACCCACCCAAAGCGATAATGCAAACACCAGTCGCTGAGCTGCACAATTAAAATAGCAATAAAAGTGTGTATGATGAGATGAAGAATGGTGAAAACAAAATTTACTCCTGCATGCCGGAGCTTTGATTTGTTATACTGTAAAGGAAAAAGTGGCACTGCGCCTTCAAGTATCCAGAAAAAAAGCATTCCGCCAACAAGAATGGCTAAGCGCTCAAGCGGCCGCTGTTCAAGGGTTTGAAAATGAGCAAGCAGTTCGTTCCACATGGCTGGTTATTTAGCAAAAGATAGTAAGATTTTGGTTTCACGCCAAGGAACAAAGAGTTCAAAATAACGTAGATGAAAATAATTTGTGTGATGCTAACTCTTGGTTTCCTGCCCGGGCATATCTTCCAGATTAAACTCGTGTCCGCAATTAAAACAATGGTACACTTTTGTAATACCCAGAGCATAACCTCCAAGCAAATAGCCGAAAAATGCAGAGAGCCAGTTAGATGGCTTTCGGTTAGTTACAATATATTCTACGTTCAGCGATTGGCATTTTGGGCAAGCCCTGTTTTCCTTTTCCTTGTTAATGATGGTACGAAGCAGTTCTGTTGCCTGTTCTTTTTGTGATTCATGAACCATTAACTTAATGCCGCCAATGGCATTGCTGATGATTGGATCGATAGTAACCGTGTTTTCGTCCTGCAGCCAGCAGTTAATATCTTCGCTTTTGAGTTGTGCAAGACGTAGCTGTGCATCAATGTAATTATCGAAAGTGTAAATTTTTACAAAAGCCATACAGGGAAGGTACGATAAAAGATTTCTTTAGCTAAAAATGCATAAATATAACAAGATTGTTTTCGGTAACTTTCCATCCACTTAATAACCATGATAATATTCCGCACATCTAAGCCTTTAACTTATGACGTTTTTGTTGATGAGCTTATTTCGTTTATCAATATCTTACTGCTATTGGTCTTTTCGCTTTCGCTCTTTTTTCCTGAAAAAGCAAAAGATCAAACTTTTTTTATCCTGCTCTTTATTTTAGTGAAAACAACAGAATTATTACAAAAAAGAATACTGGTTGAGATTGGTTATGATACAGAAAAAAAATATCTCCATTTTTACTCAAAAGGATACTTCACTAAACTAAAAAAAATGAAAACGCCCTTTGATAACATGTTTGTTGAAAAGGATAAAAAGTTTCCATCCAAAAAGACATTCTTTCGAGCTAAAATTTACACGCTTTATGTCAAGAAGGATAAAAAAGAAGTGTTTAAAGTTGACATGAAAGAAGACGGTTTCACAGAGCAAACACTGGATGCCATTGTTTCACAATTTGAACAAATAGGGGTTCCCGTTATGTAATTAAATTATAAACGAGTAAGCATTTTAAACCATGAAAGGACAAAAAAATCCCGCTCTTTCAAGCGGGACTATATCAGCGAGTATTGGTTTGCTCTTTTTTTGCAGAACTATTACTGGTTAAGCATCAGCGGCATTACCAGCATCAGCACATCTTCTCCTTCGTTTTGCTCGGTTGGTTTAATTAAACCGGCTTTGGTTGGAGTACTTAATTCTAATTTCACTTCTTCTGTTTCAACAGCATTTAGCATTTCAACCAGGAATTTTGCATTAAACGCAATCTGCATATCTTCCCCGTTGTACTGGCAATTCATGCGTTCGTTACCCTCAAAGCTAAAATCAACATCCTGCGCTGCCAGTTGCAACTGGCTTCCGCCAATACTTAACACAACCTGATTGGTGCTTTTATTACTGAACACACTCACACGACGCAAAGCTCCTGCGAGTTCGTTACGAGAGGCAATTAAACTGTAAGGATTATCGGCAGGAATCACCACTTTATAATCGGGGAAACGTGCATCAATTAAACGACACACCAGTTCGGTTGTACCGTGTACAACAAACAGGTGGTTGCTGTTATATGAAAGTGTAATCTCGTCGTCTTTATCAGGTAAGGCAGTCTTTAATAAGTTTAATGGCTTTTTAGGCACAATAAAACTTTCGTTTTTAGGGCAGCTCACATCTGTACGCTTATAACGAACCAGGCGGTGAGCATCCGTTGCAACAAAGGTTAATCCCTTTTTATCAAGTTCAAAGAATACGCCGGTCATTGCAGGGCGCAGATCATCATTACTTACAGCAAACAAGGTTTTGTTGATAGCTGTAACAAGCGCTGATGATGTGGTGCTGAAATTTGTTGTATCGTCGGCAACGGGTTCTTTAGGAAAGTTATCAGGATTTTCTCCCATAACCTTGTACTTACCATTATCGCTGGTAATTTCAATACCAAAGTTTTTATCAATATTGAAAGTAAGGGGCTGATCGGGCAGGTTTTTCAACGTGTCCATCAGAATTCTCGCCGGGATACAAACTCGGCCGTTGTCCTTGGCTTCAATTTCCATGTGAACCTTCATCACGGTTTCAAGGTCTGTAGCTACTACGGTGAGTTTGTTCTTGTTAATTTCAAACAAGAAATCTTCAAGGATGGGCAACACGGTGTTTGCATTGATTACACCGTTGATCTGCTGCAGTTGTTTCAGTAATGCCGAAGAAGAAACGATAAACTTCATAAAACAGTTCGGTTTATTAATGACTGGAAGATAACAAATTATTACAATCTTCCGGGTGCAAGATAAGGGTTAAATTACCAATTTCGTTTGGAAAGCTTTTGTACTTTCACCTATCAATGAATTTGAGATGCTCAACAAATTATTTGGCTGGGGAAAAAAGAAAACTTCGCCCGAAGCAGAAGTAACCGAGGTAAGTTTTGGCCGTTACAGCGACAACAACAAAACGGTACAGAAAACAAAACGGTGGACCGATGCCGACAACCTGTTTAAAGAAAAAAAATACCACGAAAGCATTACTGCGTTTTTTGAATACCTGCGTGACGATTCGCAACAGAATGTGCTACTTTCAAAAACAGCAGCCGATAACGAATTCAGTTTTTTCCAGGGAAGCAAAGTTGTACGTGGCCGTTACAATACCGAAAATCTTTCTGCCGAAGTGGCTCTGGCAAAAATGACGGTTCCTTCAGTTCCTGTAATGCGCCGTTTACTCGAACACAATTTCAATCTTTACTATAGCCGCTTTGCATTGGAAAGCGACAGGCTTTGTATGCGTTTTGATACCGATATTGAAACAGCAAACCCAAATAAACTTTACTATGCTTTAAAAGAGCTTGCCACTAAGGGAGACAAGCAAGACGATCTTTTGCTACAGGATTTCTCCTCTTTGCAAAGCATAGATACAGAACACCTGGAAGCAATCCCGAAAGAGGAAAAAGAAGTAAAGTATAAATACCTGATGCTGTGGATACGGGAAACGCTTCAGATAATAGAACCATTAGATGCCGAAAAAATGAGCGGCGGTATTGCACACCTGTTACTGAACCTTGCTTACCGCATTGACTTTTTAATTGTTCCGGAAAGTAAACTGCTGTATGAGCTTGAAGATATTGTAACCATTTACTTTTTGAAAGATGAAAAACCAATTCCCGAAAAAAACAAAGCTATGATTGCTGCGTTCAGGAAAGTACTGGAAAAAACAAGAGAAGATGTATTTCCTTTTCTCTTCCGCAGCAAGCACACTTTTGCCATAACCATGCCGCAGGTACAGAAAACCATTTCAGATACAATTTACGGAGCCAACCAGAATATGATCTGGTACAGGGATAATGATTATGCTGCCATTGCTCAACAGGTCAGCGAATATGGTTTAGGTTATTGCCAGTATAATTTCAGTTTACCAAAACCTATTACAGATTTGTATCTGTTGATGATGATGGTACTCTATGCTGATTTTTTTAAGGAACTTGGTTTTTCAACAGAATTCTATAACAGTAAAATACCGGAATTTAAAGTGGGATTGATTGAAGAAAAGATTAACGCAATCATCAACGAATGGAAAGAAAAGTTTCCACAGATCGGGTTTAAAACAGAAAACCTGAAATATGATTCATTGCTGAGCTTTACCCATTCATTTACCTCAGAAGTGGAATTTGTTAATACTGAAAGCAAATAAACGTTATGATGATATCAGCACAACAGATTGTTGACGATTATAAAGATGCCATTATACAAATTGCCACACAAACGGGCACTGGTACCGGTTTTTACCTGAAGCAATACGACCTGATTGTAACCAACAATCATGTAGTGGAAGGAAATGCTGAAGTAACTATTGCCGGTAAACAGTTTGACAAAATGCTGAGCCGTGTGTGGTACACCGATCGTAAACATGATCTTGCTTTTCTGCAACCTCCTTCCGTTTCTTTACCCGAAATTCATTTGGGAGAATATGCACGTTTGAAAGATGGTGATCCTGTGATTGCCATTGGTCATCCCTACGGTTTAAATTATACAGCTACACAAGGCGTAATTTCAAAAGTGGATCGTGTTCGGGAAGGATTAAAATACATCCAGATTGATGCAGCCATTAATCCAGGTAATAGCGGCGGCCCGCTGGTGAATATGAGTGGCGAAGTGATTGGTGTAAATACATTTATTATACGTGGTGGTGATAATCTTGGTTTTGCATTGCCGGAAAATTACCTGCGGACAGCTCTTGAAGTTTATGCACCACACAAAGGGCAACCCTCAGCCCGTTGTCATGCCTGTGATTTCCTTGTGTTGCCGGAAAATTTGGATGGTGGTAAATATTGTCCATCATGCGGTAGTGAAATTAAATTACCGGAACTTCCCGCCGAAGAATATGAACCGGTTGGTGTGGCAAAAACCATTGAAAATATTTTACGCAAACTGGGTAAAGACATTAAGCTTGCAAGAGAAGGCGCAAATATCTGGAGCGTGAAAGAAGGCAGCGCAAAAATTATAATCCGCTACAATCCTGAAAACTATTTTATTGCAAGCGATGCATACCTGTGCCTGTTACCTGCCGATGCAACAAAAATTAAATCATTATATAAATATCTGCTTGAGGAAAACTACAAAAGCAATGGCTTGGTGCTGAGTTGCGTGAACCAGAATATTGTATTAAGCCGTATCCTTTATGATCTTGATTTAACAGAAGATGCAGGTGTTGAAATTTTCCGTAATCTTTTTCTAAAAGCAGATAGCTACGATGATGTTTTAAAAAGTGAATTTGGTTGTGCAGAAAGAATAGAAGAATAATTCCACACATTTTAACCCGGCCATATCATAACAACTAACTTTGCGGTTCCTTAAAAGACTTCCGCATGAAATTATCCCATCTTTCCGAAACATTGATCGGTTCAGAAATTGTAAAACTCGGTAACCAGATTAAAGAACGCATCAGGCAGGGAGAGCATATTTACAACTTTACGATTGGCGATTTTGACAGCAATATTTTTCCCATTCCGGCCGAACTGGAAAAAGAAATCCTTGATGCTTATCAACATCGTTATACAACTTATCCTGCAGCCGAAGGTATACTGGAGCTGAGGCAAAGTATTTCAGCCTTTATTAAAGAAAGAGAAGGAATTTATTACGGTGTGAATGAAATACAGGTTGCATCAGGTGGCCGTCCGCTAATCTATTCCATTTTCCGTGCTATTGTTGATAAAGGCGACAAAGTAATTTATGCTGTGCCATCATGGAACAACAATCACTATACACATTTTAACGAAGGTATTCACACAGTGATTGAAGCTAAACCCGAAAACAGGTTTATGCCAGTAGCTGAAAATATAAGACCGCATGTAAAAGGCGCATCGCTTCTTTGTTTATGCACACCGCAAAATCCAACAGGAACAATGCTCAGTAAAAAAGAGCTGGAAGATATTTGTGATCTTGTATTGGAAGAAAATCAATCAAGAGCGGAAGGCGAAAAGAAATTGTTTGTGTTGTTCGACCAGATGTACTGGACATTAACCTTTGGCAACAATGAGCATTATAATCCCGTTTCATTGCGCCCCGCCATGAAAGAATACACAGTGTTTGTTGATGGCATCAGTAAAGCTTTTGCTGCAACCGGTGTTCGTGTAGGGTGGTCGCTTGGACCAGAATTAATCATTTCAAAATTAAAAGCCATTCTTTCGCATATTGGTGCCTGGGCTCCCATGGCAGAACAGAAAGCAACAGCAAATTATCTTTTGCAAACAGATGCAATTAACCTATACCTCACCAGTTTTAAAAGTGAACTTCAATACAGGCTTCATGCCATTGCAAATGGTTTTAATCAATTGAAGCAGGAAGGTTTTGCCGTTGATGTAATTGACCCGCAGGGTGCTATTTATCTTACAATTAAAATTGATCTGGTTCATAAGAAAAAAGCTGATGGATCTGTTTTACAAACACAAACTGAGGTAACAGATTATTTACTCGAAGAGGCCAAGCTTGCAATTGTTCCATTCCATGCGTTTGGTGCAGAAAAAAATTCGCCTTGGTACAGGCTTAGCGTTGGCGCCTGCCGCAAAGAAGATATTCCGGCTTTCTTAAGCAATCTGAAAGAAGCATTGATGAAATTAGGTTAACCGTTTTATCTTTTAATCCTGATTATTTTGTTTTTATCGGCAATCAGAACTTGCCCTTCATGAAAAATATCAACAGCAGTTCTGCCACAACAATCGCTGCAATAATTTTTTACAACAATGTATTGCAATGCTTCGTTTTTTACCTGAAGTGCCATTGTATCATTTACAGAAAAAGCACGCAGAACTTTCAGTGTGCTATCTGCGTACAGATTAATCTGACTGTAAGGTGAGTTGTTTTTTACAAACAGCTTAATATCTGATGGAAGAAGTGTTGGGTTGCTGCCGAATAACAAATCCTGGCCGGTGTTTTTATCAACAATCGTGAAATTAAAATAACTCCAGAAAGCAATGCATTCATAAGCACATGCAGGTGTTTGCCCGCAATCAAACTTATTCTCATCCTGCTTCTGACAGGAAAACAGAAGAAAAGTAAAGCCCAGTATGGAAATTAAAAACCTGTTCATACCTTCATGACCATCAAAAAACAAAAACCGCTGCATGCACATAGAAGCAATTCGGGAATATTGTTTATCCAAACCGGGGGCAGAGGAAACTTTTCCTTTTGGCCCGGATAACATTGTTTTCAAAATCGGGAACAAAATGTTTATGTTATTACCTCTTGATTCGGAAGCCCTTCGTTTCAATGTAAAGTGCGATCCTGATCTTGCTCTTGAACTGCGAGAACAATACCCATGCGTAATTCCGGGTTATCACATGAACAAAAAACACTGGAACACGATAATTGTTGATGGTACTGTTCCCTTTAAACAAATTAAAGAATGGATTGATCATTCATTTCAACTTGTAAAAGGAAAGAAAAAATAAAAAGGTGTCAGTTGCATTGTTCAAATCTTAAATTCTGTTATTGCTTTTTGTTTCTTTTTTCTAACGACCTTTATTCAGTTAACAAAACGATACATGAGTAAACGAACAAACTACATTTCTTGGGATGAATATTTTATGGGTATCGCACTGCTTTCGGCCAGGCGAAGTAAAGATCCTTCCACACAGGTTGGTGCCTGTATTGTAAACCAGAAAAATAAAATAGTTGGTGCGGGGTACAATGGATTGCCCGCCGGCTGCAGTGATGATGAGTTTCCCTGGGTTAAACAAGGAAGTTTTCTGGAAACAAAATACCCGTACGTATGCCATGCTGAACTGAATGCAATTCTCAACAACATCGGTATGGATTTACATGGATGCAGAATTTACACGGCCCTTTTTCCTTGCAATGAATGTTCAAAAGCTATTATTCAGTCGGGTATTACAGAAGTAATTTTTCTTTCGGATAAATATGCCGGAACCGATTCTTTTGTAGCCTCAAAAAATATGCTCGATAAAGCAGGTGTTAAATACCGTAAAGTTAAAACAGGTATTGAACAACTCACTCTCTCATACAAAGAAGCGGATGTTTAATTAATTTATTTTATGCGTTTTATTGCTGTTATTCCTGCACGGTACGCTGCTACAAGATTTCCTGCCAAGCTAATGCAAATGCTTGGTGATAAACCGGTAATTGTACACACCTATAATAATACAAAAGCGACAGGTTTATTTGATGAGGTTTTTGTTGTTACCGACAGCACAATCATTTTTGATGAAATTGTAAAACAAGGCGGTAAAGCAATAATGAGTAAAAAAGAACACGACAGCGGAACAGATCGTATAGCAGAAGCAGTTGAGAATTTAGATGTGGATGTTATTGTAAATGTGCAGGGCGATGAGCCTTTTGTTCAAAAAGAACCTTTGCAAAAATTATGTGCATTGTTTAATGAAAAAGAAGTACAAATAGCTTCCCTGATGCACATAATAACAGATGAAGAAATGATTACCGACCCGAACTGTGTTAAAGTTGTAGTAAAGAAAAATATGGATGCTCTATACTTCAGCAGAAGTGTAATTCCATACAAAAGAGAACAATTAACCAATACGGATTACTATAAACATATTGGTATTTATGCCTATAAAAAAGAAGCACTACTTACTTTTACCGGACTTCCTGTTTCAACTCTTGAAAAAACAGAAAAACTGGAGCAATTAAGACTTTTAGAAAACGGATTTAATATAAGGTTATCGATTACAACACCATGGGGAGTTTCAATAGATACACCTAAAGACCTTGAAAAAGCTAAAGAAATACTCAAATAAGTTTAAAAATCGAGGAGATTATAAAAAAAGAAGGCAAAAAGCTTTACTTTTTAAAATTACTTTATATTTTGCACTCGGTTTTTCATAGGATATTGGATTTTAAAACGGGGCATGATTTCCATCATACCCCTTTTTTATTTTATATTAATCCAAATTTTATACTCATTTCAAGCATTTTATCTATTGGCTTTTTTGCAGCCAAACGCAATTCCTCTTCCATTGTAATTTCAGGCATTTCATATTCCATACACAAATAAATCTTTTCAAGAGTATTTCTCTTCATGTGCGGGCAATCATTACATGCACAACTGTTGTTTGGTGGTGCAGGAATAAATGTTTTGGCCGGGTTAGTTTTAATCATTTGATGAAGAATACCGGTTTCTGTTGCCACTATATATTCACTGCTGCTGTCTTTTTCGGTGTATTTCAATAATTGTGTTGTGCTTCCTATATAATCTGCCAGTTGCAAAACAGCATCTTCACATTCAGGATGAGCAATTACTTTCGCATGCGGATGACGTTGTTTAAGCTTAATAATCTTTTCTACACTGAAAATTTCATGTACCATACATGCACCATTCCATAAAACCATATTACGGCCGGTTACTTTGTTAATATATGCGCCAAGGTTTTTATCCGGTGCAAAAATAATCTTTTGATCCTGCGGAAGACTTTCCACAATTTTTTGTGCATTACTGCTGGTACAAATAATATCGCTCAAGGCTTTAATACCTGCACTGCAGTTGATGTATGAAATAACAAGGTGATCTGGGTATTTCTTTTTAAACTCCGCAAACAATGGCGGAGGACAACTGTCGCTTAATGAACATCCTGCCAGTAAATCGGGGATAACTACTTTTTTGGAGGGATTGAGAATTTTTGCAGTTTCGGCCATAAAATGCACACCGGCAAAAACAATCATATCCGCATTTGTCTGTTCGGCTTTTTGAGCAAGACCAAGGCTATCGCCAATATAATCGGCAATATCCTGAATATCCGGCTCCTGGTAATAATGCGCCAGAACAATTGCATTTTTTTCTTTTTTCAGCCGCTCAATTTCTGCAAACAAATCAAGTTCTGGGTCCAGCTCCACATCAAGAAAGCCATTTTTTTCCACGATGGCTTTTGCATCTGTTATTATTGTTGTTCTCATTTATTTTCTTTGAAATATGATGCAAGCTACTTTAATTTTTCTGATCGTTTTTTACATAATACTTCTTAATAAATACTTATTTTTTTAATAATCTATTATTATTATAACTGTGAATTGGTTGATAAATTACAACCTTACATATTTTTTATTTATAAAGAAAACAGTTATACACAGTAATTCCCATTTCATTCACATTCTGAAAACGTGCAGGAATAACGAAAAGCGTTGTTTATTAACACAGGTGGATTAAAAACAGGCTGTAAAACAAATTTTAATAAGCGGGTTAAATTTGTGTTAGTGAAGCAGGGGAAAAAGCAAGGGTTCTTAACGCTGTTTGGTTACTATCTGTTGCAGAAACTTTGTTTAAACGAACCATCCCCGATTTTATCCATCTTAAATATGGAGATATTCACCGGTTTTTAATGTTATTCACATCAACTTTGTGAATTTCCTGAATTGATTTTTGACGTTCTGGTTGCCTCATTTTCTAAAAGCTTTATTCTGCGTTGCTTACGGCAGTTTTCCACAATTTGTTCAAACCTCTTTTTACCCCTATTTTTGCCGCTCACTTT
Organism: Chitinophagaceae bacterium UBA1953; assembly: GCA_002336115.1. Classification (GTDB taxonomy): domain Bacteria; phylum Bacteroidota; class Bacteroidia; order Chitinophagales; family Chitinophagaceae; genus Lacibacter. The sequence goes on along the minus strand of DDEN01000061.1, from coordinate 79,584 downwards.
TATAACGTACAATAATACTATTATGTCGATTATTCAGCAGATCCGTGAAAAGTATGCAGCGGTGAGTATTGCTGTGATTGCTTTAAGCCTTGTTGGTTTTATTCTCACAGATTACTTTACAGGAAAAAGCCGTCATGCCGGGTCAACATCTACAGAAGTTGGTGAAGTAAATGGAAAGAGTATTAATATTAATGATTTCGATTCCAAGGTTCAGCAGGTTGTAAGTAATTATACAAGGCAGGGAATGGAAGTAAAAGATGAAATGCGCCAGCAGATTATCGATTACCTGTGGAATAATGAAATTGAAGAAACACTTTTAAGCTCAGAATATGAAAAACTGGGATTAAAATTCAGTGCCGCAGATTTAAATGAAGCACTTTATGGCGATAATCCACCACCAATACTTGCACAGCAATTCAGGGATCAGAATACAGGAGCTTATGATGCCAATGCTGCAAGGCAGTATGTAAATTCATTACGTAAGAAAAAAGCAACGGATAAAGACAGGGTGTTTTTTGAACAAAACATCATTGACCCTATTATCAGTTTTGGTCTCCGTAAAAAGTATTCAGCCTTACTTGCAGGCAGTGTATATTATCCTAAATGGCTCTATGATAAAGAAAATGCCGATCAGAACAGCATTGCATCTATCAGTTATGTGGCAATTCCTTATAGTTTTATTGGCGACAGTTCTGTTAAAGTAAGCGATGCGGATATAAATGAATATATCAGCAAACATAAAAATGAATTTAAGCAGGAAGAAAGCAGAACTATTTCTTATGTTTCATTTGATGCGTCTCCATCATCGGCCGACAGTGCAAAAGCATTAAATGCTATTGTAAAATTGAAAGATGGTTTTGCAACATCTGCAGATGCCGGGCAATTTACAGTAGCAAATAACTCTGCTATTCAGTATTTCGATGGGTTTGTATTAAAATCGGCTATGCAGGTGCCTAATGGCGACAGCATCCGTTCTCTTTCTACAGGAGCTGTATTTGGTCCTTATCTCGATGGAGGTAATTATGTAATGGCAAAAATGATTGAAAAAAAGGAAATTCCTGATTCAGTAAAATGCCGTCACATACTTATTGGCACTGTTGATCCACAAAGCGGCCAGCCTGTTATGCAGGATTCAATTGCCAAAGGAAAGGCAGACAGTATTGCAAAAGCAATTGCAGGAGGAGCAGATTTTAATGCACTAGTAACAAAATATTCAACAGATCAGGGTAGTGTAGCAAAAGGAGGAGAATACGAATTTACCTTCCAGCAATATGGAAACCTGGCAAAAGCATTTGCAGATTTTATTTTTTACAATGGCAAGGGAAGTAAAAAGGTTATAAAAACTGAATTTGGTTATCACTACATCGAAATTCTTGATCAGAAAAAAATAGAGCCGGCATATAAAATTGCTTACATGGCAACACCAATTGAAGCAAGTGAAGAAACAACCAGTGCAGCCAGTACAGCAGCAGCTCAGTTTGCAGCAGAAAGCCGCAATACAAAACAATTTGAAGAAACATTACGTAAGAAAAAACTCAGCCCAAGAATTGCAGAAGTAAAATCAAACGAATACACAATTATAGGAATGGGAGGAAGCGCAAGATCGTTGGTGAAATGGATTTATGAAAACAAGGTAGGCAGCGTTTCTGAACCTACAAGTATTGGTAATGAATTTGTGGTAGCACTTATTACCGAAGAAAAAGAAGAAGGTGTACAGAATGCAAAAACAGCAAGATTCCAGCTTGAACCAATTATTCGTAACCAGAAGAAAGCAAAAGAAATAATAGCAAAAATTGGTAATAACAGAGATCTTAATGCAATTGCAACTTCATTTAAAACAAATGTACTTAGGGCAGATAGCATTTCCTTCTTCTCCCCTTTTATCCAGGGGCTTGGAATGGAACCGAGAGTCAGCGGTGCTGCATTTAATCCTGCTGTAAAGGGGAAAGTAAGTAATCCTATTTCAGGAAACAGCAGCGTTTTTGTTATAAGAACAGAAAGCGTTGAATTAAAACCAACAATAGGACAGGATTACATCAGTAAGAAAATGCAAATGGAACAGGGGCAACAGCAACAAGCAGCAAATTCTTCCATTCCATCGCTTCGGAAATCGGCAAAAGTGCTTGACAGAAGAATCAAGTTTTATTAAACAGAATTAAAAGCTAAATAAAATGGGCATAACAGCAGGTTATGCCCATTTTTATTAACAGTAAATTTACGAACAGGGGTATGAAAAAATACGTAGTCTTTGGCTGCGTAAAATCAAAGATGCATATTTGGAGTAAATTTACTATTCACAATTTTTTATTATATGGCAGAAGTGATAGTAAATAAAGTTGCAGATAGTTCACTGTTAACCATAAACCTTGAAGAGTATTTTCCTGAAGTTGAACCCGTATTGTTTGATCTGAAAGAATATCTTTTTATGGGTTTAATTGTAAAAGAAAAAGAGTTCAGGGAAGCGCTCAGTAAAACAGATACAAATTTATTTGTTGGGAAAACCGTACTGGTAACATGCAGCACCGATGCTATTATTCCCATGTGGGCATATATGTTAGTATCGGCCACACTGCAGCCTGTTGTAAACGAATTGTTTTACGGAACAAAAGAAGAATGGAAGAAGAAAAAGCTGCTGGAAGCAATTGCAACAATTGATACTTTACAATACAAAGATCAGCGGGTTGTAATAAAAGGATGCGGAAATGATCCTGTTCCGGCAGAGGGTTATCTGGAAATAACAAACAGGCTTCGACCGGTTGTAAAGAGTTTGATGTATGGAGAACCTTGCAGTACTGTACCTATTTTTAAAAAACCCAAATTAACGAACTAAAGCACAGTGCCACTGAACGATTTTTATGAGTATAACCCCTACCGACTTACAACCAGGCAGCGTAAGTTTATGAAGCAATGGGAAAAGAAGCGGGAGCAGCCAAGGTGGAAATATATTGTTTTTCACGGGGTGTTACGTGAAGGTATTATAAGTATGGTACTGATAAAAATTCTTCAGTTTGCTGTTGATTCAAAAGCATTCATTGGTTTTTATTTTAATGCCATGGGAATTGTTTTTCTTGCTTTTGAAATATGCTTCTGGCTTGGCGGAGGTGCTATTATTGGCTGGTTTAAGCACCGCAGCTACGAAACAGAATACGAAATGCTGAAAAGCATGGAGCATTTTTAAAACCACCCTCTTTTTCTGAAAAAATATACCATAACCAACGGAATCAGCAACATTAACGACATGGCAATAAAAAAACCGTAAGGGTTATGCAGCCATGGAATGCTTTCAAAATTCATCCCGAAAATTCCGCCAATTACTGTTGCGGGGGCCATAAGACAAGTAACAACAGCCATCACCTTCATTACTTCATTCATCTTCAGGTTAACATTGTTGAGATACAGATCGTGCAGGTTCATCATCATATCCCGATAGTTTTCTGCAAGATCATTAGCCTGTACAATATGATCGTACACATCTTTAAAATATTTCTCTGTACGTTCGTCCAATAAGGGATTTTCGCTGCGAAGGATGCCATTTACAATATCACGCACAGGAGCAATATTTCTTTTCAGTACAATCATTTCCTTGCGCAGAATATTAATTTTTGCGAGGGAATGATTGTTGGGCGAGCGGATGATATCTTCCTCAAGGGTTTCAATTTTATCACTCAGCTTTTCCATCACCACAAAATAATTGTCAACAATCATATCAATCAGAGAGTAAAAAAGGTAATCAGTCCCGTTTTGTCTCACCTTATTATTTCTGAACTGCAATTTATCTCTCAACGGGTTAAATACATCTCTTGAAGCATCTTCCTGAAATGTAAGCACAAACTTATCGCCCAGTATTATGGAAATCTGCTCTGTTTCAACAACACCATCATTCTGGTTAAAGTATAGCATGTTCAACAGACAATAAATGACTCCATCAATTTCGTCCATTTTTGGCCGTTGGCCAATGCTGAAAATATCTTCCTGAACCAGCGGGTGAATATTAAAATGATTGCAAAGCTCTTCAATATCTTTTCGTCTGATGCCATCCACATTAATCCAACTGATGTTTGAAGAATATTTAAAGGGGAAAGCCTGTTTAACCTCGTCGAGCCGTTGTTCCGAAAGATCCGAAGAGCTGTAGTCATACACGTAAATATTCACCCGTTCCGGCTCTTTACGTTCTGGAGGAGCGGTGGGGTTAATATTCAGAATGCGTTTGGTACGCAGCAGGTTAAGAGGGTTTAAAACAAGATCCAGATATGAACTGCGTACTGACATAAAAAAAGTTTGAACGAATTTAAACATTCATTACACATCTTGCCAAGTGTTATGTAGCTTTAGTATATGATACGATATTTTATATCCTTGCTTTTTCTTGTGGTGGTAGTATCGTGTAACAACGATGCTTCAACCACAGTAAAAGAAAACGAAACCGATTCAAACCATATTCAGAGATGGTTTGATACCGACACATTACTTGTATGGGACTGTAGTGCAGAAGACCATACAAAAAAACGGATTTTCAATACTTCCGATTCAATTACCAGCGCACAGGCCCTGATTAACGGCGTAAATAAAACATACGCCGAAGTAAAGCTTTCGTTTGACCACATATCAAACGACACTATGTATGTGACGATTCCAAGAGCCAACTGGTTAACAGACCAGGCGGGTAATACAGGAGCGGAACAATACCTTGCGTTTGCCGCTTTGAATTTACTGGAAATGAAAGGAGTAAATCACATTAATTTTTTGTTTGAAGGAGGGGCGCATGCAAGGCCATCAACCTATACGGACCTTGATTTCGATGAATGGAAAACCGATCCTTCTTCGGTGAAATAATTACAATGAAATATTATTTATTCTTTTTCTTAATTGCAGTAGCAACAAATATCTCCTGCAAGAGGCCAGTTTACGGCACAATAACCGACGAGAAAGATATTGCCGCCCTGATTAAAAAGCTCAGGAAAAAGAGCGATGACAGCCGTGTGATATATGAGTTACAAAATGTGTATAACAACGCTTTTCAGAAAGCGGCGGCAAGACTGAACAACTATTACTACGAAGCCATACCGGACCGTTGGGATAAAGTAGTGCCCGAACAGGAAGGGCTACAACGAATGTATGATATCATCAGCCAAAACGTTACTGCAATGCGTATGGTAAACCCCGTTAATTATTATCAGCAATTGTTGTTAACAAGAGATTCTGCTGCATCGTGGTATTACGATTACGGAACAGAGCTTATGAAACAAAACAGCAGGCAAAGTCAGCGTGATGCGTATGATGCGTTTCAGAAAGGATTACGTTTCGTTGCAAATTATAAAGATGCAGCAAGGCTTTCCCTAGAGGCTTACAGCCGAAGTATTGTAAATGTTTTAGTAAACCAGATACAGTATGACGATTATAGCATGAATAGCTGGGGTTACAACCGAACAGGAAACCAGGACCGGGTGACCCACGACAGGCTCATCAGAGATCTTGGCGCACAAACAGCCTCGCAGGTGCCAGCACGTTTTTTTAATGATTATGATTTAAGAAGAAGTAACCTTGCTCCTGATTTTGTGGTTGATCTTGTTTGGAAAAATATCCGCTTTGATTATCCACACGATAAGACAACAACATACAACCGAAGCAAGCGGATTGAAACAGGTAAAGACACAGCAAATAAACCAATATATCAAACAGTAACAGCTACATTATATGTAACACGAAGAGAGCTGAATGCAAATGCCGATATGAATATAATTGTTACCGATGCAAATTCTCGTACGCAAATAAAATGGGAAATGTTGCCCGCAGAATACCGTTATTATTATGAGTTTGCAGAATTTCGAGGAGATAAGCGGGCGCTTGAAAACAGCGATCTTACTTTGCTTAACCACAGCCGCACACAGCAAACACCCACCAGGGAAGAGGCAATGAACGAAATGATGCAGAAAATCTATTATGATCTTAAGAACAGGGTTAAGCAGGCGGTAAACTGGTAATACAATCTTTGTTTTAATAGGCATAAATACATAAAAAAGTTCCGGATATTCCGGAACTTTTTACTTTAAAAAAACAGAGTATTGTTTCGTTTAGCCACGACCTCTTTTTTCATAGCGGTCATCGTCATTATCATAACGGCCGCTTTTACCTTTCCCATTATTGTCTTTTTTATACCAGCCATTGTGATTACCATTATCATGACGGTAGCGGTTTTCTATTTCCTGTACGTTGATGTTTCCCCAGTTATTTACTCCGATTACCACATCATTGTAATTCACATAAAAAGTAGTTGCATCAACCAGCACATCTCTGAACCCAAATAAACCACGGCGAACATCAAACACTTTTACTGTATGGCGACCCTGTCTTACCTCGGGAAGCTCAAATACATTGTTATGTCCGTAAAATGTTCGGCCATCAATAACAATTTTGTAATGATCATTACTTCTTACAGTAACCATCGGCCTTCTGTCGGCTGCGAAAGCTGCAACTGCAAACATCATCAAAACGGCAAGAGTGTAAAGCTTTTTCATAATTGTAAATTTTATTGTTATCACAGCAAGTACCGGGAGTATTGCTGTAATTACTTTTAATTCCCGGTTATGTTATACTAAAATTCAAACGCAATGCCAACATGCCGGAATTTGTTAAAGAATTTGTTAATGCTGAAAAATGTGTGATTTCAGAAAAGAAAGTCAAATGAATATATTTGAGTATATAAACAAAAAAAGCAATTGAAAAAAAACAGTAAATATATAGTCCGTAAAATGGGCACTAAAAGAAGTTCGTCCGGGATCGTATTTTCAAAATATAAGATTACACTGTTGCTCCTTTTGTCATCTTTTACATGTATAGCACAGAATTACAAACCGGCAGATTCGGTTCGTATATACATGTTGTTAGACAAAGCCGATGCAGAAGATCTTTCCGGAAACATTGCAACTGCACTAAAATATGCTTCGGAAGCGCTTACACTTAGCCGGGAGAAAAAAATGCAGCGGGGAGAAGGCTTTGCATTATTAAAAATTGCTGATTTAAAATTAAAACAAGACGGGGCTGTTTCTGTTGCTGACTTATTTAATGAGCCAATGAGAATTGGTGCGGCACTGAAAGACAGCTTTCTGCTGGGACTTTCTTATCATCAGCTTGGCCAATATTATAAAGAGCAAACAGCATACAATGAGGCAGAAACTGCGTATTCAAAAGCAGTATTGTTTTATGAAGCCAAACATGAAGATAATTACATTGCTGTTGTTTATAACGATCGTGGATTTATTGCCGACAGAAAAGGAATTTTTGATAAAGCGGTACAAATGTTTTTATTGGCAATAAAATATTTTGAAAAAACAGGAAATACAAAAGAAGCAGCAAATACGCTCGGAAATCTTGCTGTTACTTATTATAAAACAGGTAACAGGGAAGAAGCGATTAATATGTTTAAAGTTTCAGCTCAAATGAGAGAAACCATTGGTGATCTAAAAGGGCTTGCCGCTGTTTATGGTAATCTTGTTACTGCATACAATTCGGTTTCAAAACCCGATTCTGCGTTAAAGTATCAGAAGCTTGCTGTTTATTATGCCGAAAAAACAGGAGTAAAAAACACCATTGCTCAGGCGTATGCAAACGCCTCAGCGTTGGCTATAAGGCAAGACAGGTTGGATGAAGCAATGCAATATGAACAGAAATCGATTCTCTTGTATAAAGAAATGGGAGATAAAACAAAACTTGCAAGCAGGTATATTTCTGTTGCGGTGATTTATGAAAAACTAAGCGACTCCGCAAAAGCTGAAAAATATTTTCAGGAGGCAGAAGCAATAGCTACAGAACTCAACAACAAGCCATTGTTTCAGTCGGTTTATTCTGCCCGCTCATCTTTTTACTTAAACAATAATAATTTCAAGCAAGCTTTTCGGGACTATAAATTATTTTCTGCTTACAAAGACAGTCTTTTAAATGAAAAAAGCACCGCAAGCATTGCAGAGATGAAAACGAAATACGAAACCGAAAAAAAAGATAATGAAATTTCCAGGCTTGAAACAGAACAGAAAATAAAACAGCTTGAGCTGGAAAAACAACAGGCAATTATTTCCGGAAATAAAAAAGAAGCAAAAGAGAAAGAGGCGCAGATACAGTTATTAAAACAACAACAGATTGTTCGGGATGTTGAATTACAAAAACGCAAAGAAGAACTTGAAAAACAGTCCCTCTTGAATAAAAGTAATGAACAGCAGCTTTTGCTTTCTGTTCAGCAACTACAGATTTCTGAAAATGAAAAAAAACTCCGGGTAAAGCAATTAGAAAGGGAACGGCTACTCAGAAATGGTATGATCGGTGTTGTAATATTATTATTAGGGCTTGCTTTGCTTCTCTTTAACCGTTATCAATTAAGAAAAAAAATTCAGGAGCAGGAAAACCTGTTGCAGGTAAGAAATAAAATATCAAAAGACCTTCACGATGAAATAGGAAGTACGTTAACCAGCATTAACATTCTGAGTAAAGTTTCGTTTGCCGCAGTTGAATCTGACCCTGGGCAGGCAAAGCAGATGCTTGGTAATATTTCGCAGCAGAGCAAAACAATTCAGCAAAATATGAGCGATATTGTTTGGGCTATACGGCCGGATAATGATAAATTAGAAAATCTTGTTGTGCGAATGCGGGAATACATTGGTCAGACATTAGAGCCTCAGCAAATTAAAACTCATTTAGAAGTAAACGAAGCATCGTTGAATCAGTTTCTGCCGATGCAACACCGAAAAGAATTATTGCTCATTTTCAAAGAAGCCCTGAACAATGTAGTGAAGCACTCCGGCGCAACCGAGGTTGACATAAAAATGGAAGTACAAGATAAAAGCATGTTTATGACGGTGTGTGATAATGGAAAATGGAAAGGTCAGCCAACATCAAGTGGCACCGGAACATACAGCATGAAACAGCGAGCAGAAGGACTCGGTGGGCAGGTTATAATTTCGGGCACAGAAAAAGGAACAACCGTACAGCTTCGGCTACCGTTACCATAAATATGGGATACTTATAAATAAGCTGCAGGTTAATTTTACAAAAGCAATGATCAGAACTATTTTATACGAGGATAATGAAAACCTGAGAAACAGCCTTTCGTCTTTATTTCACTGGCAAAATGAAATAGAGCTTGTGGCTGCAATGCCTGATGCAACATCGGTAATGGTAGATATACAGGAATGTAAACCCGATGTAGTGCTGATGGATATTGACATGCCTGTTATGAATGGAATTGAGGCGCTGAAAAAAATACGGAAACAATATAACGACCTGCCAGTAATAATGCTGACCGTGTTTGAGGATAACGAAAACATTTTTAATGCTATTTGTGCAGGGGCAAGCGGATATTTACTCAAAAAAAATTTTGATCAGATTATTCCTTCAATAAAAGATGTACTTAATGGCGGGGCTCCAATGACCGGAATGATTGCCAAAAAAGTCCTTGCTTTATTTCCAAGAGCTCCACACACAACGAATAATAAAAACGACCTTCTTTCAGAAAGGGAACAGGAGCTTTTACAATTACTTATAAAGGGTTATAGTTATAAAATGATTGCAGACGAACTGAACATAGCACTTGAAACGGTTCGGTCTCACATAAAAAAAATATACCGCAAACTCCAGGTTAACAGCGCAACCGAAGCTGTTTATAAAGCCACACAGAATAAAATAGCTTAAACTTCCCGGTTTACATTTTTTATTTTATACCACAATCATGGGATTGCCGCCGCATTGCCGCCCTATTACTTTTACACCATACAAATCAGGATTGATACAAACCGGGGTGTAAAAAACAAAAACAGTTATTATGAAAATTAGGGTTCTTTATGCTGTTGCGGTAGCAATGTTGCTTCTAAAAACAGCGCAGGCGCAAACGGTTATAACTACAGCTCCGGTAAAATCTACAGGAAGCGTTGGTACAGTGGCAGTAACAAAGAAAATGACGGCATTTAAACCACAGCAACATGGGTTTAAATTTGCCAATACATTTACTTCTGCAGTTGATTTTGGCGGAATAAATGGTTTGCGTCTTGGCGGATTATGCGGAGGCATGGTGTATTCTTCACTTGATTATTATAATAAAAAAATAGCAGTTCCCACGCAAAATTATCGACCGGCCAACCGCACAACATTACAGTCGTATATCTATAACAGGCAACTGAACTCCCTTGCATCGAATGCGGATAAATGGACAGAGTTAATTGTAAATCCGTTTGGCTGGAGAACAACAGAATTTTTTAACTGGGGATTACAGGGCACTAACGGCGGCCGAATTCAGGAATTGAAAGAACTGATTGATAAAGGCAACCCTGCCCCGCTGGGACTTTTTATTGCCGGAGACGGTGGTCTTCGCTCGCATCACCAGGTACTTGCAATTGGTTATGACATGGGGCGCTATAAAGGTGACCTTGGCCAGTACAAAGAAGATTTTAAGATTTTTATATACGATCCAAATTATCCCAATACAATAATGACACTGAGGGCTGACCCCGCACATACAACATATTATTATGATGAAGACCGAAGTAAAAAATGGATGACCTATTTTGTTGATAAAAAATACAGCGCTTCAAATCCACCGATGATACAACAATCCGTTTTACCAAACGATGGGCTTGTTCGTGAATTGCTTGTTGAGATTTCAACCGGAGGAGATGATTTAAGAGGAGGAAATGATAATGTTGGTATTACTGTTCATTATACCGATGGAACAAATGATACATACCCCAATGTAAATAAAGGTGCCCGATGGATTGATAATTATTGTGAAGCAGTAATAATAACTCTTAAAAAGCCGGCTCCATTAAACATGATAAAAGGAGTTTCGCTCAAAACAACATTTGGTGGAGGCATTGGTGGTGATAACTGGAATGTTGACGGAATTTACATCGTAGCAAGATCGGGCAATAGCGAAACACAGGTTTTTTCAAAATCAGGAACACCTCTTGTTCGGTTTAACGGAAACAACTCTCCTTTTAATGCCATGTTCCGTTAATTTAAAAAGTATATTATGATGTTATCTAAAATTATTTTTCTTTCTGCATTATTCTCTGTTTTTACGCTTGCAAGTACCAAAGCACAATCAGCCGACAGCCGCATCTGCAATTGTTTTTCTGCGCCGGTTTCCGATAACTTTATGTTAGGCACAAAGGCGGTTTTTGGTTCAAGCACGATTATGCTAACCAGAGATATTGAACTTAAACCACAGCAATTACAACCCGTTTCTTTTCAAATACCCACAATACCGGCAACTGCTAACTGCCAGGCATATTACAGTATTTATATTGCTGACGATCAGAATAAAAAAGTGTATGAATCGGCGGGAACTTTAAACACAAGATCGTATTCATTTCCCGAATGTAACCGCACCTATTATGTAACACTCATGGCTTATGCAAAATCGGCCAATGGTGGAGATGGCAACTGCACCAGGAAAATATATTTCAAGGTTACACCGCAATGCGCTCCTGCAACCTGTAATTGCAGTACCGAAAAAGGAAGTAAAAGCGGAGCAAGCATGGATGTAAATATTGCTGGCCGTATGGAATGTATTAAACCAACAGCAACACAACGTAAGTATGTGCTCAGGTTTGATATAGTGAATAAAAGCCAGTGCATTATTGTAGTGAACTCCATTACTGTTCATGGACAAACAGTAGAAGTGCCTGCCATTTCAACTGCCCCACGTTCAACAACAAAGGGTATTTCTCTTGGTTTTTCCACACCGTTAAGCCAATCACCTCCGGTAGAGGCAAACGTAAGCATATTGGTTCGCTACTCCATTGCAGGCAAAAAATGTTCAGCTTTAATGGACATACCATTTGTTAACTGTAAATAATAAGAATACAAAAAAGATGAGAACAATTTTTTCGTTGATGATTATGGTGATTTTTTGCGGCCACCTGGCTGCACAAATCAAAACGCCTACAGGAGTATTAACGGGCAAGCCAAATGCACAAACATCGGGAGCTGTTCAAAAAATGAAAGAAGCTGCTGATATGAACGAGTATTACACGCTTGAGTTTACCATTTTACCTATGGAAGGAAGTAAAAAACTAAACCTGTTAAAAGAAAATGCAGTAGTAAATGTGTTGTTTACAGATGGGTTTTATGTTACAGCTCCGGTAATTATGCATGGCAACAAGGTTTTTGGATTAACAAGAGTAAAACGTAAACTGAAAGACACGGCCATATCGCACATCGAAGTAATCCTTAACAAAAATCCGTCTGGCAGTGCAGGCGATCAATGGGAACTGTTTGATATGACGGTTCGTTGTATGGCATCGGCAGTGAGCAATCCATCGAAAAACTTTTTATGGGAAGAGCGTAATTTTTTTCCTGCAATGCAGGTTATTAAACCGGGGCAGGTAGTTAAAAGTCTGGTGAAAAGGCCCATGCAGCAAAATCCGGAATGGTTGAAGGAAAACTATTACGTAAGCATGCTGGATGTTGTATTTATGATTGGGGGTGATGACATTAAAACAAACTATAGCGCACTGAATATCAAAATAAGCACTACATCAAAGCCGGGAGAATATTATACCACATCTGTAGCAGGAAATGGTGATTTACGCAATCTGTTAAAGGGAGAGTTTCATCTTTTCAGCACAAATGAAGAGCAATGGAACAAACTTAACACTTATGGGAGAATCTGGAAAAACGAAAAAGGAGTTATGCTTCCTATAGCTACTAAAATAAGCGAAGTATCGCACATTCTGCTCGAATATAATTTCGGAGATCATGGCGCTTTTGAAAACGACGATTGGGATATTACAGGACTTTGTGTAAACGTAAGGTTGAAGGAAAATTATGGGTTTCGTTATTATACCGGTTGGAATGTGAATAAAAGAATGACAAGAACAAGCCAATTGGTAATCAAATAATCAAAAAAAACATGAAACAAATTATATTATCAGCAAGCGTTTTGCTTTTTACATCTTTACTGTATGCACAGGAAGTTAAGACTGAAAAAAAATCAAAAGTTGTAAAAACAACCGAGAAAATAAATCAGCAAACACAAAAAATCAGCGAAGCAAGCAATGAAGTGGTTAACCAATCGCAGCAAACTTCGGCAAATGTTCAGAATGCAGTGAACAATGCAAAAGCTGTGATTAAAATTTTTGAACCAATTCTTCGCTTCAGACTTAAGAAAAATGCACAACAAGGAAGCGCTGATACTCAAACAGAAACAACCTCGCCATCAACAGAGCAGGCTAGTACACAATCAACACAACCGTATGACAACCCGGCTGTTTATGTAACACAAAACGATCTTGCCCAAGGAGTAGCCGTTGTTGTGGAAAGCCCAGTATATAATGCCGACGGAACTGCAAATCTTGGCAGCCAGAACAATAAAAAATTCGGTTGTTATATAAATGTTTTGCAAGGATCCATTATGGATGAAATTGATGCTGCAGGAAACACAAAATCGGTTGACCTGATTTTTACAGCAACAAATGCCTTTAACGAACAGGTACCTATGTATGCTTTTCTGACTCCATCGTATGTAAAGAATGATGCCTTCGCTTATAATTTTTTCAAAGGGACAAAATATAAAGACAAAAACATTCCTCCGGCCTCATGGCAAGATGTAAACGAATCAGAAGTGGCAATGACAGCTTTAACCGGCGAACAGTTTGAAAAAATTCAGAACAATAACCAGCTCACGGCTGTTGTAAAGCAAATAAAAGGATTTGGACAAAAAGTTGAAAGCCGAACAAAACTTGAAGGAAAAGTAATTGCAGTAAAAACAGAAATGGGCGACCGCACAGCGTATGGACTCATTTACATCGTTAGTCATTATGGTACAACCGGAGACAATGGTTACCTGAAAATAAAAATAAAAGTAACCGGGTTTGATCAGAATGGAGATGGTGTTCCAGATGGTTCAATTTATAACAGCAATTAAACAGAAAGCTTCTTTACTGAAAACGGGCGGTAATTAATTAAAAGGAATCGTAATCAGATTCCTTTTAATTTTATGTATTTACAAGATAAACGTGAATACAATAATCAATTCTAAACTTCCTGCTGTTGGCACTACCATTTTTACCGTAATGAGTGCGCTTGCGGCAGAACACAAAGCCATTAATCTTGGTCAGGGGTTTCCCGATTTTCCAATGAACGATGAATTAATTGCAAAAGTGAATGAAGCAATGCGGAATGGATATAATCAATATGCACCAATGCCCGGCCTGATGGCGTTAAGAGAGGCCCTTGCTGAAAAAATAGAGTTTCTTTATCAAACAAAAATCAACCCCGATTCAGAAATCACCATTACGCCCGGCGGAACCTATGCCATTTATTCTGCATTGACCACTATTATACAACCGGGCGACGAAGTGATTGTTTTTGAACCGGCATACGACAGCTATATTCCAAACATTGAAATAAATGGCGGTATCGCAGTAACGCTGCCGCTTACATATCCTGATTATAAAATCAACTGGCAACTTGTACGCAAATCAATCAATAAACGCACAAAAGCAATTATTATCAACTCGCCCCATAACCCTACCGGAAGCGTACTAAACAAGAGCGATATAGAAGAACTAAAAAGCATTACAGAGGGAACCGGTATTTTTATTATAAGCGACGAGGTATATGAACATCTGATTTACGATGAACTTCCGCATGAAAGCATGTTGAAATATCCTGAATTGTTTGAGAGGAGTTTTGTTTGTTTTTCGTTTGGGAAAACCTATAACTGTACCGGATGGAAACTTGGATATTGCATTGCCTCTGCAGCGTTTATGAAGGAATACAGGAAGGTACACCAGTTTAACTGTTTCAGTTGTTTCACCCCTGCGCAGGTTGCGCTTGCAGAATATCTGAAAAACAAAGAAGCCTATTTATCATTGCCCGGATTTATGCAGCAAAAGCGTGATTACTTTATTGAGCTGATGAAAAGTACAAAGTTCGATTTGTTTACTACACAAGGAAGCTATTTCATTTGCGGAAGATACAATCGTATAAGCAATGAAAGCGACAGTGATTTTGCTGTGCGTATAACAAAAGAAGCAGGCGTGGCAACAATTCCCCTTTCGGCTTTTTATCGAAATGGCAAAGACGACAAGGTGGTGCGTTTTTGTTTCAGCAAAAACAACAATACCCTGAAGCGTGCTGTGGAGAGGCTTGAGAAAATTTAAAAAAACCGGCAAAGCCGGTATAAGTAAAATTGCTCCGGTAAAAAATTTTATATTCAAGAAGAAGTACACATTAAAACAGCAATAAAAGCCAAAAACAATGAAAAAAGCAATCTCAATTTTCTTTGCAATAATTGCATGGTTTGCTGTAGTAACACAGTTTTATCTGATGCTTGAAAACCGCACGGCTTCAATAACAGAAACAATTATACGGTTTTTCAGTTTCTTTACTATACTTACAAATTCTCTTGCGGCTGTTTATTTTACATACATTCTGTTAGGGTCTAAAAACCGGTTGATAAATAAACCTGGTACTTTAACGGCCGTGACAACATATATTACTATTGTTGGACTTGTGTACCAGCTTGTGTTACGACATCTCTGGAAACCGCAGGGGCTGCAAATGGTTGTAGATGAACTATTGCATAGCGTTGTTCCTGTGTTTGTAATTATATTTTGGTATTTGTATGAAAGAAAGGAGCTGGTTAAGTACGGGCAAATTTCCCAATGGATGATATTCCCTCTTATTTACCTGGTTTATATTTTAATTAGAGGAAAGCTGTCTGGTTTTTATCCATACCCTTTTATGAACGTTTCTGTTATAGGGTTTTCAAAAGTATTGGTTAACAGCATTGTGTTGCTTTGTTTGTTTGTTGCATTTTCAGCGGTGTTTGTCTGGTTTGGAAAAGTAACTCAAAAAAATTCAGAAAGAGTTGAACAATAAAACACACAATATTAAAACCTTCAGACATATTTAATACCGGAGTGATCTTAAAAAAATAATTGTATGAAATTTTATCAACTGTTAATTATTCCAACACTTGTTTTGTTTTTTTCTTCTACAAAAATGAAAACACAAAGAGTTTTCACCAAGCATGAAAACGGTATATTAACCGGCGCAGATCAAACAGAAAAGTATATTCCTTATTTACAGAACAAACGCATAGCTATTTTAGCCAACCAAACAACTATCATTGGGAATAAGCATTTTGTTGACAGCCTGCTTAAACGAAAAATTAATATTGTAAAAGTGTTTGGCCCGGAACATGGGTTTCGTGGTAATGCAAGCAATGGAGCAAGGGTTTCTAATGAAAAAGATGCAGCAACGGGCATCAATATCATTTCATTATATGGGGCAAAACGAAAACCGTCTGCATCGGATTTGGCAGATGTTGACCTGGTTGTTTTTGATATACAGGATGTGGGTTGCAGGTTTTATACATACATCAATATTCTTAGGGATGTAATGGAGTCGTGTGCTGATAATAATAAGGAGCTGATGATACTTGACCGCCCCAACCCCAATGGCTATTTGATTGATGGCCCGGTGCTTGATATGAAATTAAAATCAGGGATCGGCCAGTTTCCCATACCAATTGCTCACGGAATGACAATTGCCGAATTTGCTCAGATGATTAATGGCGAAGGATGGCTGCCCAATAAAAAAACATGTCGGCTAAAAATTATTCCAATGAAAGATTACAGGCACGATATGAACTACGAGTTGCCTGTAAAACCTTCACCCAATTTAAATACACAGCAAAGCATCCTTCTTTATCCTTCTACTTGCTTGTTTGAAGGAACAGCTCTGAACCATGGAAGGGGAACCATGTATCCATTTACTATATTGGGAAGCCCGAAGCTGAAGGATAAATACAGTTTTTCTTATACACCTGTAAGTATTTCGGGAATGAGCGAAACGCCATTATACATGAACGAAATTTGTTATGGTCTTGATTTAAGAAATTATGATGTAAGCATCTTACGTAAAAACAAACGGATCAATATTCAATGGATGATTGAACTGTATAATGCTTACCCCGACAAAGAACATTTTTTTGACCGTACTATCAGCAAACAAATTGGCAATATTGATGGCCTTTCTGGTGATTCGAAATTTAAAAAGCAGATTATTGCCGGAAAATCAGTCGAAGAAATTCAACAGTCGTGGGAGCCCGGACTGGTGCAATATAAAACAATGCGAAAAAAATACCTGTTGTACAAATAAACAGTTAAACAGCGTTATCTCTTTTTGCTTTTCATGTATTTAGAATAAATAACTTCCTGCATTGTTTTTTTATACACTTTGCTTTCAAGCCAGGAAATAATATCGAGATAAGCGAAAGACCTCGTTTCAAACCTGTTTCTTTCCAGGTGTTTGATCTGGTCTAACAATTTCTTTAATGATTCGCTGATCTGATCTGGCGCTTTAAAGTTTGTTTTCAAAAACCGAATGATTGCTTCTTCAACAACCGTTAAATTTTTCATTTTCGCCATGTATCGATGAACAGATTTGCTTAGCGAATCGAGTATTTCATAGTTCCCCAGTTCATAATGGCAAAGAAGGTGCATTAAACGGGCGTAACATTGCAGATCTATCCTCAGGTCAATTGATTCGTTGATGATGCGGTGCAGGTAATCAATAGCCGTATTGTAGTCGCTGTTGCCAAAATAAATTGAAGCAAATTTATAATTGAAAACGAGAATGCGATGCTGATCGACATATAATGCATATTCATGCAGCCGATCTTCAATTTCGTGAACAAGCGCAATTCCTTCTTTAAACGTTCCTTTCATTAAATGCCCGTTCAGTTTAGCGCTGTTTATGTAGATGGAAGTGTGTGTGCGGAAATTGTCGTGTTCTTTTGCAACATCGGTTTTAGAATAGCGTTCAAACTGTGCAATGGCCTCATCAAACCTGCGAAAGTTGCGCAGATCGAAATGCGCATTAAGCAAGGTGTGCATGCCCTTAATGTAATGCCCTGTTTCAATTGATTTGAGTAATAAATCTTCATCATACAAATCAACCCATTTCTGACTGTAACGGTAGTACATTAAAAAATCCTGCCGGATAAAAGCGTACCAGCAATAGCTTTGATAGAGATATAATTTTTCATAAAAGCCATTTACCTGTTCCATATCTTTTGGTAAATAGCTTTTGAAAAATGTTTTTATATCCTTTTCATCATCCTGGTTTCTTGCGTGGCCGTTAATTACGAACCAGCGGTAAAGCAAAAGCGCAAGGTTTGAAAAACGGGTAACCCTGTCAACGTGGCTGCTGATAGCCAGGGCCTCCTCGGCCAGGCGTTCTGTTTTTTCCGTAGTACTTCGGGTAATGTGGAGGGTTTCAATTTTTTTTTCGAGTGAAACTAACTGAACAAGTGAATTGAATTTATGATTTGCTCTTGCCAGTTCTTTGGCACGCTCAATAATGCGCAGGCTTTGCTGTTTTAAACCTTTGTTGTAAAGAATACGGGCATTGTCAAGGTGTTCACTCAACTGCAAATCCACATTATCGGTGGTTTTAAGCAACCTTAAACTGGCGAGTAATTCTTTGTTAAGGTGAGTTTTAAGGTTGGCAAGTTTTGTTTTGCTTCCTTCGGTAAGTTTTTTGAGTAAAACAGCTTCATCATATTCCTGCATTCTGTCTAAAGCGTCAAAAAGCTGAATGATTTTAAGGTCTTCTTTTGATGAGCTTCTTTTTATGTAGAGTTTAAAGTGGCGCTTTTCCGCCTTTTCAAGTGTGTGAACTAATTGGAATAATGTATCTGAAACCCTGTTGGACATAATTTGTTTTTTTCGTGAAAGCCTTGTTCATCCTACATTTCAGCACTATACAAAGTTTTTGACATCATATTAGCCTTTGTATTTTGATTTGATGGTAAAAAACCGATGGGGTAATTTTACACCATCATTCAAGGCAAGAAAAAATCATAGGGCAAGCAATCGTTGAGTAAGCAAAAGTAACGGCCTCGGTGATAAACAGCTTCAAAAGCTGTAAAAATATTAATTGATCTCTTTTTTATATGGCAAGCAATCGTTAACGGTCAGCTGTTTCTACAGGTGACCTTTTTCTTTTTAAAGAGCTGCGCTAAGATAGAGTAAAAAAATCATTTAAACCACTTCCTTTTAGTACAAAGTTTTTTCACAACCGTGGAAAGCTTTTCCTGTTTGTTTTCACCTGTTTATCTTTGACTTTCCGGGCACATGCTTTTCATTATATACAAATTAATTACCAGCAGGCTTTTTACATTTCTGCCGGACAGAAATTGGTGAATATTTCTTCTACATATAAGGGTATCTTGTTTATGCTGCTGGCAGCACTAGGTTTTTCTGTAATGGGCGGTACAGCAAAAGCGTTGAAACAAAGCTTTAATGCCGGGCAGCTTGTTTTCTGGCGAAACAGTATTGGCCTTGTTGTTTTAATTGTAAGTTTTATCAGCAACAAACCAAAGAGTATTGGCGGAAAAACAGGCCGATTAATATTCAGAGGTATGATGGGAACCCTTGCGCTTTATACACTTCTTTATTGTGTACTTCACCTTCCGCTTGGAACAGCAATGAGCTACAATCTTACTTCGGCATTGTTTATTGCCTTGTTTTCTTTTCTGTTTTTCCGGGAATATGAAGGAAGAAGAGTGCTTGTTGCACTGCTGATTGGTTTTGCCGGAATGTTACTGATATATAAACCAAGCGTTCACTTGCCGTGGTATTATCACCTGGCTGGTCTTATCAGCGGGGTTTCATCGGCAATAGCTTATTTAACTGTTGGCAGGCTAACAAAATTTTATGATACAAGAATAATTGTACTGTCGTTTGTGTTAACCGGTGTGCTGGTTCCTTTATTCTTTATATCGGTCAGAGTTTTATTCGGTCTTCCTTCAGACGATTTGTTTTTTATTAACTGGCGCTGGCCAGAACAACAGGAGTGGTGGCTGATTCTTCTGCTTGGTTTTTCTGCGTTATTCGGACAGTATTTTGTAACAAAAGCATATGGAGCCGATAAAGCCGGAATTGTTTCAGCCATTGGCTATGCCAATATTGTTTTCAGCATATTTATTGGTATGCTGCTGGGCGACAGGTTTCCCGACTGGGTTTCGTTGATAGGAATTGGATGTATTATAAGCAGCGGATTATTGATTTCGTTTGTGAAGAAAAAAAGAGCAAACGAATAAGCCATAAAAAAACATTCCGCAAAATTCTATTTTACGGAATGTGATATATGGATTTGGGTAAGTACTTATTTCCTTAATTACGCTCTACACGTTTTACCAGTTCGCCCTTTCTGTCTCTTACTTCAATCACCATTGGCATCTGGCCAAGGGCATGTGTTGAGCAGGATAAACAAGGATCGTAACAGCGGATGGTTGATTCAACCCTGTTAAGCATACCTTCTTTAATATCGTCGCCCTTTACATATTGTTTGGCCACTTCAAGTACCGAACGGTTCATAGAAGGGTTGTTCTGACCTGTGGCTATCAGCAGATTTACTTTCAGAAGTTTACCTGTTTCGTCGGTTTTGTAATGATGGAATAATGTTCCTCTCGGAGCCTCTGAGCTTCCAATGCCTTCTGCATAGTTCCACCGGCCGTGGTGTTGTATATGAAGAGATGTTACTTCCGGATCATTTAAAATACGTTCAGCATCTTCCACATCGCTGAGCGCTTCAATTAATCTTGTGTAGTGATAATAGAATGTTCCGTGTACGGGTTTGCCTCCGCTCATGTGTTTAAATTTCTCAAACTCTTCCTGTGCAAGAGGTGTTTTCATGCGGCTGCACACATTTAAGCGGGCTAAAGGACCAACACGATAAAAACCTTTATCAAAACCATACGGTTTGTAATACGGATATTTCAGGTACGACCAGTTAACCGAACGTTCTGCAATAAAATCAAGATATTTAGCAGGATCAAGCTGGTCTTGCAGAATGATGCCATCGCCATCCATGAAACGCAGTTTACCATCATAGAGTTCATGTTCTCCACCGGGGCCTACAGTACCGAGGTATAATGTTGGAGAGTTGGCAAAGCTTGCCACCATTTCAGGATTGTCTTCATGAAATTTTTTAATGATGTTGATACCAAGCTGAACGGTTTCAATTGCTTCGGGAATCCATTCAAGCAGGGCCTTCCTGTTTTCTTCAGTAAGCGGGTAAGCCATGCCACCAGGCACAATACCCATGATGTGAATTTTTTTACCGGTTATGCGTTCGCTCAGTTCCTGCCCGAATTTTCTTAAACGGATACCACGTACAGCAATATCAGGAAACTTTTCTGCGATGCCGAGAATGTTGCGTTTGGCAGGATCACTATCGTAACCCAATAAAAAATCGGGCGAAGAAAGATGGAAGAATGATAATGCATGTGAAGAAAGATTCTGACCAATATGCATCAGCCTTCTTAAAAGATTGGCTGTGTATGTTGGCTGAATACCTTGTATCATTTCGCAGGCTTTTACACTTGCCAGTGTGTGACTTGTGGGGCATATGCCACAGATGCGAGGTGTGATGGTTGGCATTTCGGTGTACATACGGCCTTCACAAAATTTTTCGAAGCCCCTGAATTCGTTTACATGAAATAACGCATCGCTTACATTGCCGTTATCATCCAGTTCAATGGTGATGTTGGCGTGTCCTTCAATACGGGTTACAGGGGATATAAATATTTTACGCTTATCCATATTTCAATTTTTTGGCCTTACTTAAATTAGGAATACGATCGTTCAGGAACTCGAACAACACATAAAAAATCGTGTCGGCATCGGGTGGGCAACCGGGAATTACGAAATCAACATTCACCACATCCTGCAAAGGAACAACTTTGTCGTTGAGACGTAGTAGTGAAGGATGATCAGGAATGTGTCCTTCTTTATCATTGCTTACGGCATTAACATAAGCTGTATCAAATACCTCCTGCAGGTTAAAATAGTTGCGCATGCCTGTAACGTTAGTCATTACAGCACAATCACCAAATGCAATTAATGTTTTTGCATGTTTACGGATGTGAAGGATTTCACGATGGTGTTCATCACTTGTTACAGAGCCTTCCACCAAAGCGATATCTACTTCAGGAAATTCTTTTCCGTCAACAACCGGGCTTTTTACAATGTCGGCCAGTTTGGCTACATCAAGGATGCGTTCATCAATATCAAGCAAACTCATGTGGCAGCCGGAGCACCCGCCCAACCATACTGTTGCTAATTTTTTCTTGCTCATGAACTATTATTTAGAGTTTCATTTTTCTTCGTTCAACTAATTCGTTTACCATACCGGGATTTTTTTCCAATTGTCCTTGCACAATGGCTTTGGGCCAGATGGCACCGGTTGGACAAGCGTGCAGACACTTGCCGCAGGATGTGCAGGTGGAGGATTCGCCCCAAGGGGTATTAAAATCGGAGATAATGCGAACCTGGTGACCACGATTCATTACATCCCAGTTGTGTGCGCCTTCCACTTCGTTACAAACTCTTACACAACGGGTACACATAATGCAACGGTTGTGATCCATTACATACCAAGGATGAGAAGTATCCACTTCGCATTGCGGGAAGAGGTGAGGATAACGGATGCGGTCAAGCTCAACTTTGTAACCGAGATTCTGCAGTTCGCATTTGCCGTTTGAAACGCACACAGCACAAACATGGTTGCGATCAGCAAAGAACAGTTCGGTGGTAATGCGCTGGTATTTTTTAATGCGTTCGGTTTGTGTTTTAATCACCATGTTGGCGGCCACTTTTGTGGTGCAGGCAGAAAGCAGTTTGTTGATGCCTTCCACTTCAACCAGGCAAAGACGGCATGCACCAATATCTGTAAGCCCTTTCAGATGGCACATAGTGAGTATTTCTATATCGAGTTCCCTGCACACTTCAAGGATGGTTTTGTGCGGGTCAACTTCGAAGCTTTTATCGTCTATGATAACAGGAATCTTGTTCATACTTTTTGTTTTGATGGGTGTTTATGCCTCTTTCAAAATTTTGCTTTCGTATTCTTCCCTGAAATGCCGCAGGGTACTAAGCAGCGGATTAGGAGCAGAACCGCCTAAACCGCAAAGGCTGGCCTCTTTCACATATACGGCTAATTCTTCAAGCCTGTCGAGGTCAATTTGTGTTGCTTTGCCGTCATAAATTTTTTGTAACAGATCGTGCAGCATTTTAGTACCAACACGACAGGGAACACATTTGCCACAGCTTTCATCCATGCAGAATTCCATGAAATAACGAGCTACATCAACCATATCCGAACTCTTGTCCATCACAATTAAACCACCCGAACCCATGATTGAACCAAGATTAACCAGTGATTCATAGTCCATACTTACATCAAGGTGAGACTCCGGAATACAACCACCCGAAGGGCCGCCGGTTTGAGCTGCTTTAAATTCGCCACCACCCTGGATGCCACCACCAATTTCAAAAACAATTTCACGAAGAGTGGTGCCCATAGGAACCTCTATGAGTCCGGAATAGTTTATTTTACCCGCAAGGGCAAACACTTTTGTACCAGCGCTTTTGGGAGTACCTGTTGCACTGTACCATTCGCCACCGTTCACAATTATTGGAGCAATTGCTGCATAAGTTTCTACATTGTTAATGAGTGTGGGTTTGCCCCAAAGACCCGATTCGGCTGGGAACGGTGGGCGGGGCTTGGGAGTGCCACGTTTTCCTTCAATTGAAGCAATAAGAGCAGTTTCTTCTCCGCATACAAAAGCACCCGCACCAATTCTTACTTCTACTTCAAAAGAGAAATTGCTTCCAAGAATATTTTTACCAAGCAGCCCGTGTTTGGTTGCCTGTTTAATAGCCAGCTCAAAACGTTTAATAGCCAGTGGATATTCGCCACGGATATAAGCAAAGCCCTTACTTGCACCAATGGCATAACCCGCAATCGCCATTCCTTCAAGTATGCGGTGGGGATTTCCTTCCAGCACACTACGATCCATAAAAGCACCGGGATCGCCTTCGTCACCATTACAAATGACGTATTTCTGATCGCTTACATATTTATATACAGATTCCCATTTTAAGCCTGTTGGATAACCGGCACCGCCACGGCCACGGATCCGGCTTTGCTTCACCTCGGCAATCACTTCTTCCGGGCTCATTAAAAAAAGAGCTTTGTCCAATGCTTTATATCCACCAACAGCCCAATAGTCTTCAATTTCCTCGGGATTGATATCGCCGCAATCTTTCAAAGCAATTTTTTGTTGTTTTTTGAAGAAAGGATCTTCATTAGCGTTAACAAACGGTTTTTCTCTTGAATCGGCAAAAAGCAGCAAATCCTCAAGAGGTTTGTTTTCAACAATCTGGCTTTGAATGACACGATCAAGGTTTTCGCAATTGATATGCTGATAAATCGTGTTTTCGGGCATATATTTAACCAGTGGCCCCTGGTTGCAAGGGCCCATACACCCAGAAGGAACAACTTCAATTTGGTTTTCCAAACCTCTTGTTTTAATCTCGTCCTGTAGTTTTTTCAGTACATCTTCTGATCCGGACGAAATACAACTTGCACCGCAACAGACGCAGATTTTGTGTTTCAGTTGTTTGTGTTTTTCCTTTGCCTTTTCGGCCATGGTTTGTAATTCATTTCGGTTCATATAGTCGCAATTTTACCGTTAATAGAATTAATTAAATCGTCTGCTGTTACTTTGCCCTGTACTTCATTATCTATTACCACAGCAGGGGCAAGTCCACAAGCGCCAATACAACGGGCTACAGCTACCCCTAACTTATTATCGGGAGTAACTTGTCCGGGTTTTAATGAAAACTGGCTTTCGATTTTGTTCAACAAAGCCTGTGCTCCTTTTACATAACAGGCCGTGCCGGTACAAACAAGACAAGTATGCTCGCCCTTGGACTTTAAGGAGAAAAAATGATAAAAAGTTACAGTTGAAAACACTCTTGAAGGCGGCAATTTCAGTTCTTGGGCTATATATATCAGCACTTCTTTAGGAAGATAGCCAAAAGCATTCTGAGCTGTATGAAGGATTTCGATCAAAGCATCGGGCTTGTGATTTTCCTTTTTTATTTTGGCGGCAAGTAACTTAACCCGTGGGTCTGTTTTTGAAAGTTCATGTGTATGAACGTGGTGGTGTGTAGTGTGGGCAGTCATAACCCTTAAGTTTTATTTCAATCTTATTTTATATAAAGTGGAAGACTGTTTTGCAGATATAGCTCCGCAGACAATGGCAAAATAATGGTCGCAAATCGTTATTAACACTTAGCACTATTTAGCGATGCTAATCTATGTTGCAAAGTGTTTGAGCAGCATGATTACGATCACCCGTTTTCCTGTTTTTTAACGTTGTTAAACTTAAAAGGTCATTTTTTATAATACAATAATTGAAAAAAGAGCCAAAAAATTTAAAATGATGTAAAAACCCACCGCCAAAGGCGGTGGGTTTTTCGGTGGGACTATACCAAATGGTTTAATTTGGTACGAGTAAATATAAAAAAGACACACGCAATTTATAATGCGACCATCACATTGTTTGGGGCCGAAGCATCGGTTTCGTATTTTAACAGACGAAGTTGACATGATGATGAATCGTGTTGTGAGGGTGTATAGAAAATGGTTAGGTTGCGAACTAATTGAATTAAATGTAGGGGTTGATTTTGTCCATGTTGGTAATAAGTATTCCTCCGAAGTGTTAGTTTCGTTGCACACGGGAACAGTAAAAAGGGGAAAACAGCCATACGAATGACAAGAGTTGTTCGATGTTGAAGAAGCGTTTGTATTAGGTAAATCATTTCTGGTGGAGAGTTTATTTTGTGAATATGGTTGGTATAAATGAGGATATAATCAAGCGATATGTAAAATATCAGGAAGGAGAAAAATGTAAGTGGAGGGTAGCCAACGTGGCTTCGACCTTGGAGTTTAGCTCATGGTTTCAATCATAAGGGGCAACTTGCTTTACTGTGGTAATTTAGTCGGGGTCTTTATATTTTACAAAACTGAATTTACATATTTAAACCACCGCATGCACTGATCGTTTGCCCGGTAACATAACTGCTCAGGTCACTTGCAAGAAACAACGTAACATTAGCAATGTCTTCAGCACTTGCAAAACGGCCAAGCGGAATTCCGGCTTTGTATTTATCTGCAGCCTCGCCCTCCTTCAGGTAAGAGGTCATATCTGTTTCAACAAAACCGGGAGCAATGGCATTGCAACGGATATTGCGGCTGCCTAATTCTTTTGCAACTGATTTGGTAAAACCAATAACGCCTGCTTTACTTGCAGCGTAACTGCTCTGGCCTGCGTTGCCCATTTCGCCAATAACTGAACTCATGTTAATGATGCTGCCGCTTTTTGCTTTCATCATTGGGCGGATGACTTGCTTGGTCATGTAAAACACACTGTTGAGATTTACTTTTATTACTTCCTCAAACTGCTCGGGACTCATGCGGAGTAATAAATTATCTTTTGAAATGCCGGCATTGTTTACACAAATATCAACGGTGCCAAATTCTTTCAGCACATCGTTTACAAATGCTTCACAGGCTGCAAAATCACCGGCATTACTTTGATATGCTTTTGCTTTAACGCCAAGTGCTGTTAACTTTTGTTCAAGTGCTGCTGCTTTTTCTTTACTGCTGTCGCTTACAAATGTAAATGCAACATTAGCGCCATGTTCTGCAAATTTCAGTGCAACAGCTTCACCAATTCCACGGGCTGCGCCGGTAACAATGGCTGTTTTTCCTTCAAGAAGTTTCATATAGTATAATTGAGATGATGCAAAGTAAAGGTATTCTTTTGCTTTTTGGCAGCAACAGGATGCTTGTAATTAAAACAGAACTATCTATCTGTGTTTTTGAATTTCAAAATATCTTCTAAATAGCTGCGGTCGTTGCTGAGGCGGGGAACCTTATGTTGTCCTCCCAGTTTTCCCCTGCTGCGCAACCATTCATGAAATGTTCCTTTTGGTACGGGATGAACAAAAGGTAAACGCAGTGCAATGTTTTTGTGACGCTTGGCTTCGTAATCGCTGTTGAGATTTTTTAAAGCTGTATCAAGTTCGTAAACAAAATCGTTTAAGCTGGAGGGCTCTTTTTCAAACTCAATCAGCCATTCATGAGCGCCATTACCCGAATGACTGAAATAAACAGGTGCAGCCGTGTATTCGTTTACAACTGCGCCGGTTTGTTCACATGCAAGGGAAATGGCCTTATCGCTGTTATCAACAATTATTTCTTCGCCGAAAGCATTCATGAAATGTTTAATACGGCCGCTTACTTTTATTCTGTAAGGCTCAGTTGAAGTAAACTGAATTGTATCGCCAACAAGGTATCGCCACAGGCCTCCGTTTGTAGTAATGATGATGGCGTAATTTTTTCCTGCTTCAACTTTATCTAATCCGAATGTTTTTGGGAAAGGGTTTCCGTATTCCGATACGGGCATAAACTCATAGAATATTCCATGATCGGCCAGCAGCAACATGCCGTCTTCACCCGGTTTGTCCTGGGCAGCAAAAAAACCTTCGCTGGCATTGTATGTTTCAAGATAGTTGATTGGTTTGCCAATAATCTGTTCAAACTGCTCCCTGTAAGGCACAAACGAAACTCCTCCATGCAGGTACAATTCAAGCTGTGGCCATACTTCTCCAATATTTTTCTTGCCAGTTATTTCTAATATTCGTCTGAAAAGAACCAATGTCCATGTTGGTACGCCTGAAATTGAACTGACGTTTTCTTTAATTGTGCTTAATGCCAGTTTTTCAATCTTGTTTTCCCATTCATCCATCAGGGCAATACTTAAATCTGGAGTGCGAATCCAGTTACTCCAGAAAGGGGCATTCTGCATCAGCACAGCGCTCAGGTCGCCAAACTGTATTTCTTCATTGAGCTGGTTAACGTTGTGGCTGCCACCAATAACCAGACCTTTGCCAGTTAACAGATCAGATGCAGGAAAGTTACTATAATACAAAGTGAGCACATCCTTGCTTGCTTTGTAATGACCTTCCTGCAAACTCTCTTCACTAACCGGAATGAATTTGCTTTTATCACTTGTGGTACCGCTGCTTTTTGCAAACCATTTTACAGGTGTTGGCCACAATACATTTTCTTCACCATTCATCATCCGTTCAATGTAAGGCTTAATGTCATTGTACTCATGTACAGGGACTGTTTTTTTAAACTCAGTGATGTTAAACAGTTTTTCAAACTTATATTGGTGACCAAACTGTGTGTATTGTGCAGTAGTAACAAGATCCTGCAACACTTCACGCTGGGCTGCCACCGGATTATTCATCCAGCTTTCGATGCGCCAGAGACGCATGCGGGCAAGTCGTGATATGGCCGGGCTGAGCAGCTTCATGTTGATACCGGCAAGATAAATAAAAGTTTAAGGAAAAAAATCAGCTTAGCTTTTTTCAGATTGCTCCGATATGGCTTTATTTGCCTCTTCGTGCAGGTAATCTTTTCTTTTCAGTTCAAAATTTCTTCCGAGATAAAGACGACGTACCTGTTCATCTTCGGCTAATTGTTCTGCAGTACCGTGTTTAAATATCTTTCCTTCAATGAGCAGGTAAGCCCTGTCGCAGATGGAAAGTGTTTCGGTTACGTTATGATCGGTAATTAAAATACCAATGTTTTTGTATTTCAAACGGGCAACCACGGCCTGTATATCTTCAACGGCAATCGGGTCAACACCGGCAAATGGTTCATCCAGGAGGATAAATTTCGGATCAACGGCCAATGCCCTTGCTATTTCAGTTCTTCTTCTTTCTCCCCCGCTTAATGAGTCGCCTTTGTTTTTGCGTACATGATGCAGGCGGAATTCGGTAAGCAAATCTTCCAGTTTGTCTTTTTGTTCCTGCTTGCTCAGATCAGTCATTTCCAATACTGCAGAAATATTTTCTTCAACAGTGAGTTTGCGGAACACACTTGCCTCTTGTGGCAAATATCCAATTCCCATCTGTGCCCGTTTGTACATTGGATATTTGGTTATATTCAGATCATCAAGGAACACTTCTCCTTCATCGGGTTTAATGAAGCCAACAACCATATAAAAGGTTGTGGTTTTACCTGCACCATTAGGCCCCAGTAACCCTACAATTTCGCCTTGTTTTACATCAATGCTTACCTGGTTGGCAACTGTGCGACTGCGGTAACGTTTAACAAGCGATTGTGTATGAATAGTTAAGCTCAAAGTAAAAATTTATGATTGCGAAAATACCTGATTTCGGGAGAATAGCAGCATCTTAAACCTTGCTGATTTGTGAAAACATCTGTTTAAAGGAGCCTTCCTGGTTAAAGTTTGTTTGAATAAAAGCGGCTGTTGGTATAAGTTTGCAGGAATTGAGCATAACATGAAGGTTACTGAACATATAGCGAAGGCAAAAGACACATTGGTGTCATTTGAAATTTTGCCACCATTGAAAGGCAAAACCATCAATTCCATTTTTGATACACTGAATCCTTTGATGGAGTTTAAACCATCGTGGGTAAATGTTACCTATCACAGGGCTGAACATGTGTTTAAGAAAAAAGCAGATGGTACGTTTGAAAAAGTTGAAGTAAGAAAACGCCCCGGCACAGTTGGTATTTGTGCGGCTATACAAAATCATTATAATATTGATGCTGTTCCGCATTTAATCTGCGGCGGTTTCTCCAAGCGTGAAACAGAAGACGCATTGATTGATCTGAATTTTATTGGAGTGCAGAATGTACTTGTTCTTCGGGGTGATGCGGCAAAGAATGAAACGTTTTTTGAACCACATACCGATGGGCATAAATATGCAATTGATTTGCTGAAACAAACCATTAATCTCAACCATGGTATTTATCTCGAAGAAGATATCCGGGATGGTTTCCGTACCGATTTTTGTGCAGGCGTGGCCGGTTATCCCGAAAAGCATTTCGAATCGCCCAACATGGAAATTGAAATGCAGCGCCTGAAAGATAAGGTTGATGCAGGCGCTGAATACATCATGACGCAGATGTTTTTTGACAACAAGAAGTTTTTCGATTTTGTAAATAAATGCCGTGAAATGGGAATTGATGTGCCGATTATTCCGGGCTTAAAACCATTAACAAGCAAGAAGCAGCTTTCTGTTATTCCAAGAACTTTCCATGTTGATATTCCAACTGAGCTGAGCAATGAAATCCTGAAAGCAAAAACAGATGATGATTGTAAAAAAATTGGCCAGGAATGGCTTACACAGCAATCAAAAGAACTGAAAGAATTTGGCGTACCTGTATTACATTATTATACGCTTGGCAGTGCAAAAATTATTTATAACGTAGTGAAGAATGTGTTGTGATATAACGACTGATTTTTACAGCCTGATCTATAAATCAAAAACCAGGTTTGTTATCAATAGTTGTGAATTTAAAATTGTTATATCAATTAGACTTTAAATAAGGAAAAACAAAGAGACCTTCGCTGCGGAATGCAGCAATCTGCACCCCATCAACAACCACAAATACAAACCAAATGCTTCAACAATGTTTAAATAAAAACCGCTCCTTTGTTTGTTATGAAGAAGAGTACCCGTAAAACCCTGAAGCTTTTTTTGAACGTTCTCTTTACGTCGCACAACCTCTCCATTCCGGGTAATCCCCGCTAACTACTTCGGCTTTCTTCCCTCCCGGTGCGTCTTTGCTGAGCCTCTGTATTTTGGCAAAGCAATCTATACCACTACGAAGCAACAGCCACCTTTCATCACTAATGACTATCCACTATCGACTTTCTTCACCCCCTGCCAACTGCCATCGGTCATCCTCTTCTTTGCTAACAGATGCTTTCACCAATTCGTGTAATTCGTCTCAATTCGTGTAATCAAACTATCCGCTACCCGCCAACTGCCATCGCCCGACTATCGGCTCTCTTCCCTCCCGTCTTTCCTCTTGCCATGATCCACGAACTATCAACTATCCACGAACTGCTTCTGCCTTCTTTCTCTCTTCTGAATTCTAACTCCTAGCTCCTGACCTTCTTCTTCACCTACCTTTACCCCATGGCTTATATACTCAGCAAAGCACAACGCTCTTACAGCATGTGACGGGAGCAATCTTAGTCATAATGAAATCTGCATTGAAGTATATAGCATTTTTGATCTACCCCTTTTTTACCCTCAACCTTATACACAAGTCTGTGTTCGCCGGTTATTCGTCTTGACCAATAGCCTTTTAAGTCATATCGTAATGGCTCTGGTTTTCCTGTGCCCTGAAAAGGTGTTTTTTTGATTTCGTTAAGAATATCCTTGATTTTTTCAACAATGCTGCTGTCTGTTTCAATCCAGTATTGAAAATCTTCCCATCCGTTTTCCGTAAACTCAAAATTCATAACTGCAGATTACAATTTAAATTTTCGGGTTTTGCCGGTTTTTAATTGATCGATTGAATCGTGAAGGCGTTGCCTGTTTGCAGTTGTTGATAAAAGATGCCCCGTTTCGTTAAGTGAGTTGTATTCTTTCATCGATAGAATTACAACAGCTTCTTCCTCTGATGTCCTGGAAACAACAATTACATCTGAAGACTTTGAAACATCATCCAGGTACTTTTTCATATTACTTCTCAACTGAGATATTGATACTGCCTGCATAACCATAATTTTAAACAAATGTACTGTATTTTGTACAAAATATTGTACTATATTTTGAGATACATAATTGGTCTGCTGGTATAATCTGTACCCGAAGCACCTCGCCCGACACTATCCACTCCCAACTACCACCTTTCTTCATCCCGCCAACTGTCATCGCCCATCTGCCATCCTCTTCTCTGCTTTCCCCCCACCCGGTGCGTCTTTGCGAGCCCCTGTATTTTGGCGAAGCAATCTATACCACTACGAAGCTACGACCACCTTCATACTAATGACTATCCACTATCGGCTACCGGCTATCGGCTTTCTTCTTCTCTGCCAACAGCTGCATTCACCAATTCGTGTAATTCGTTTCAATTCGTGTAATCAAACTTACTACTCCCACTACCGGCTACGGGCTTTCTCCCCCCTTCTCAACGTGACTCAAACGCAAATACAACAACCCAATCAATAACTACTATTGCACTTATGAACAAACAATTAAAACCACTTGAAACATTTTTAATGAACGATCAACCCTTTACCTGTCCTCTATGTGGCTCAAGGTGTGAAATACTCCCATCTGTCATTTCGAATACAGGGGGTAAACGAGCAGAGCGAAGATTACGAGCGAAGCTCAAAGCAGCGGGCCCCTGGATGAGAAATCTCCTGAACCCAACCACCAGCCCGGCTTCGAAGCAATCTCCACCCCATCAACAACCACAAATACAAACCAATTGCTTCAACAATGTTTAAATATAAACTGCTCCTTTGTTTGTTATGAAGAAGAGTGCCCGTAAAACCCTGAAGCGTTTTTATTGAATTCCTCTTCGCACCTCAACATCTCAACGCCTCACACTCTCTGTCTCTTTAATCACTTTGTATTCTCAGACAAATTGGCTGCACCAGCGAAAAAGCAACCACAGATTACCTTAAATTGTGGAAACCAAAATAGCGCCATGAAAGAAGGACAAACACTCTGGACAAGGGAAGAACTTATTCTCGCAGTTAATCTTTACTGCAAATTACCATTTGGTAAAATGCACAAAGGCAATGCAGGTATTATTGCACTTTCACAAATCATTCCTCGTACACCAAGCTCCATTGCACGCAAGCTGGGAAACTTTGCAAGCTTCGATCCTTCGCTTAAAGCCAGGGGCATTAAAGGCCTGCCAAATACAAGCAAGCTAGATGAAGAAATATGGAATGAATTTTACAATAACTGGGATGCAGCGCTGTTGGCAAGCGAAGATCTCCTGGCTAAAAAGAAACACACAATAGTTGAAGCATTGAATAACATTAACCTGGACGATCTTCCAAAAGAAGGAAAAGAAAAACAAGGGTTGGTTAAAACAAGAGTCAATCAATCAGTATTTCGCACAGTTGTATTGGCAACCTATAACAGCACCTGCTGTATTACTGGCATCAATAACCCTGAACTGTTAATTGCAAGCCACATTGTTCCCTGGAGTAAAAATGAAAACAACAGGTTAAATCCTATGAATGGTCTTTGCTTAAATGCCCTGCACGATAAAGCATTTGATAGTGGATTAATAACAATTGATGCAGATGACTATACCATTAAAATTTCTTCTAAACTCAAAAGCAAAAAACCAGCAAAAAATATAGAACAATACTTTTTAAAACTGGAAGGAAAGCCAATTCAATTGCCAGGTAAGTTTTTACCTGCGAAAGATTTATTAAAACAGCATAATGAATTCTTTAAGTCTTAAACGGTATGATTAAAAGAACATGCAACAGAAAAACTTGTTCTATGTACAGGGGGGCATATTGTATCACATAATTAAACTCCCGATATTTGATACGATTATGCAATGCAGATAGCTGAATAGAATTTTGATAAACAAGAATAAAAGCAAAATGTACAATTTATATATAGATGAGAGTTGTCACCTTGAGCATGATGGAATGCCGGTTATGTGCATTGGTTATACCAAAATCAATACGGGCAGCTAC
This sequence comes from Chitinophagaceae bacterium UBA1953, assembly GCA_002336115.1. Lineage (GTDB taxonomy): Bacteria > Bacteroidota > Bacteroidia > Chitinophagales > Chitinophagaceae > Lacibacter. Next base: position 46,160 of record DDEN01000061.1, on the reverse strand, counting down.
TCTCAAATAAAAGAGCAAATAAAACAGTTAAAGCTCAGATATAAAACACCAACAGAAATAAAATGGAACAACGTGTCAGCCTCACGTTTACCCTTATATAAAGCATTGGTGGATTTTTTTTTCGATGCAGAAATATTCTTCCGTTGCATATTGGTGAAATACAAAAGCAAGTTAGATCATGAACAGTTTAATCAGGGCGATCACGATAATTTTTATTATAAGCTGATCTACTTTCTCCTGCAATCTGCAACCAATCCCCCGGCAAACGAATACAAGGTCTTTTTAGATATAAAAGACACAAGAGGAAAGGAGAGGCTGAAGAAAATCGAAGAAATACTGCATAATAAGTATAAAGGCAACTCTCCGTTTAAAGCGTTTCAGCATATTCACTCAAATGAAAATGTGTTATTACAGTTAACAGATCTTTTTATTGGGGCAATTACATTTAAAGCAAGGGGCTTGGAAAAAGAAGCCAATGCCAATAAAGCGAAAGTTGAATTGGTGCAGTATATAGAAACGAAATCCGGTTATTTATTGGATGAAGGAACAGAACCCTGGGAGAATAAGTTCAACATTTTTGACCATCAGCCCAAACAAACATTATAGAAATGTCGTTAGATGAATTAGAAATACTGTTTGATGAGGCCGACCTGGATTTTGATGCTCCAACACCCGACCAGCTATACACTATGTACGGTCATTTCCTCAATCATTTTCATATTACACCACTGATACATAGGGGAAGGAGGGTTATATTTAATACCAACCGTTCAAAGCATCCTCTTTTCAAGGGTAAGTTTGAAGGATTTGTGCATGTAGTTACAAGAAAAAGCCAATATACCGATAAAAGGCAATACGACAGGGATAGGGCTAACAGGGTTCATTGGATTAAACCAATATTGGATGATTGGCAAAGCCCTTTGGTTTCCTATTTTGAAAGGATAAATGATGACGGACAGTTGCAGTATTTTTATTGGGTTCAATCACTTAGCTTTCTTATCATTTTACGGGAACTTACACCTGATCTGTTACTGGTAACATCGTACTGCATAGACGCACACAATATTGGGCAATTTCGTAAGTATCTGAAACAATACCGGGATGGACAGTAGATGGCAAAAAAAACCCCACTTCGTAAGTGAGGAACGCAACTTAAGGCATTGCGGTTGAATGGACGGGCCACCTGCCAGTGCCTTTACTCTTTGAGTAATGCAAAGCAAATATAGTAACTGAATTCTAAAAAATTAGCGAATTCTGTCGAATCATATTCAATCAGTTGATAATTAACAGAATAGAATTTTTTATATCTGTCCTTTTCTGAACATCAGGGAAGCTGTTACAAATCCCAAACGGGAAAAATTTCTTAAATTAATCCACACGCTTAAGCGTCAAAACTGCCACGCCCTGTTTATTTTTAATCCTTAATACCAGTTCTGTATCTGTAATCCTTGCTATTTTTTTGGGCATGTTGCTGGTTATAATTGTTTGGGTGCTGTGGTTATAAGTCCATCTTTCATTATCGTTGATATCTCCTTCCTGCGAATCAAGGAACCTTCCGTTTACGAAAAAAGTAAGGTAGTAAACATCGTCTTTTTCCATCGGTATCTTTTTACCTCCAACAGTTAAAGAAACCGCTTGCCACTTATGACAAAGCAATGCCTTTGTTTCCTGTTCTGAAAGCTGTGGTTGTTTCGTTTGCGCTGTTGCCTGTAAAACAGTAAAAAACAACAGTGTTATACTAATAAAAAGGGTAGTTTGTTTTTGCATGGTTTTTCTTTGAAGATATAGAAAATAGAATACTCAATGCATATGCTTGATTACTTTATTCTCAGGGCGCATCTCCTGCAAGAAACTCGCCGTTATTTGTTTACTGTTATCATTTGGCTAAGTCGGTTACGTCAGTATAGCCTGTCTCAATGGTAGGGCACTCCCGGCCACCTCAACGATAAACATTATCCTTTAAAAAGGAAATCTCCACCACCACACCCCGCCAGCCGTTCCAAACGCTGGCGGCGGTTCAACTGGCTAATGACTAACTACTATCCACTATCGGCTCCTTACTACCGGCTCCCGGCTTTCTTCATCCCGCCAACCGCCATCGCCCATCGGTCATCCTCTTCTCTGCTAACAGATGCTTTCACCAATTCGTGCAATCATTTGTTTTTAGCTTGATTCTTGCCTATATTGAACCCGTTAATAAACACCCGAAATAAGTTGTACTTACATGAAGAATCCACCAGTTCCAAAACTACAACAGGTTTTCATGCCTGTTCTAAATTGCAGTTGCCACCACCCCAAAGAATTGTATCTCAAAAAAAGTGGAATTATAAAATGCGATAACAACACTCTGAATGAAATCCAATCCTGACTAAGAAAATAGTACCCCCTTATTTAAACTAACCCACATGAATTCCATTGTTTTTTTTGATACTGAAACAAGTGTTGATAGTAAAAAAATTCTTGACATTGGTTGTATCCGCTCCGATGGAGCAAAGTTTCATAACAACTCGATTAATGAATTTGTACAATTTATAAAAGACGCTCAGTTCTGTTGTGGTCATAATATTATTCAGCACGACCTGAAATATTTACAGCAAAACAACAATGCAATTGCTGCAGTTACAACCAAAGCAATCGACACGCTCTACCTTTCGCCTTTATTGTTTCCAAAAAAACCTTACCACCATTTACTGAAAGATGATAAGTTAGACCCCGAACATCGAAACAATCCGTTTAATGATGCAGTAAAAGCAAAAGAGTTGTTCTTTGATGAAGTAAATGCTTTTCATCAATTATCCCCTTCTTTTCAAAACATTCTTTTTAACCTTGTTGGTAATCTGCAGGGGTTTGCTGCTTTTTTTGAGTATCTGCAATTCGGGCAAAAACTAAACGAACCGGAACTGGCACAACTGATAGCACTTGAATTCGGTAACCGGATTTGTGCAAATTCCGATATAAGCTCCTTGATTCAAAACAAACCACTATCCTTTGCCTATGCTCTTTCATTAATTAATTGCAATGATCGCTTTTCCGTTACTCCGCCTTGGGTGTTAAAAAATCATCCCGACGTTGAACAGATTTATTTCTTATTAAGAAACAGTCCCTGTTTAACCGGTTGCAATTATTGCAACAAAGCCTTTGATCCTTTCCCTGTACTGAAAGAGAACTTCGGATATGATGGATTCAGATCATACAATCAGGAACCCTTACAGGAAAATGCAGTAAAGGCTGCTGTTAACAACAAATCACTGCTTTGCATTTTTCCCACCGGCGGTGGTAAATCTATTACATTTCAGATACCTGCTTTGATTGCTGGACAAACTGCAAAAGCACTCACAGTTGTAATATCACCATTGCAATCGCTGATGAAAGACCAGGTCGATAACCTGGAAAAAAAAGGAATCACTGAAGCTGTTACCATCAATGGATTGCTCGATCCTATTGAACGTAGCAAGGCAATTGAAAGGGTCGAAAATGGAAGTACTTGTTTATTGTATATTTCCCCTGAATCTTTACGTTCAGTAACTATTGAAAGACTGTTACTGAAAAGAAAAATTGCAAGGTTTGTGATTGATGAAGCACACTGTTTTTCTTCCTGGGGTCAGGACTTCAGGGTCGATTATTTGTACATAGGCGATTTTATGCGTGAGTTACAAATCAAAAAAAACCTGGAAGAACCCATTCCCGTGTCTTGTTTTACTGCAACTGCAAAACAAAAAGTCATTGAAGATATCAGCACTTATTTCAAAGAAAAACTGAATCTGAACCTTGAACTTTTTCAAACTGCTTCTTCACGTTCCAATCTTCATTATCGTGTATATCAAAAAAACAATGAAGAGGATAAATATACACAGCTCAGATACATCATTGAATCAAAAAACTGCCCAACTATTGTTTATGTATCAAGAACGAGAAGAGCATACAGCCTGGCAAAAAAACTATCCGAAGATGGATTTTCTGCAAAACCTTATCACGGCAAAATGGATAAGGAAGAGAAAACAACCAATCAGAACGCTTTTATGGCAGGCGAAGTAAATATCATGGTGGCCACTTCTGCCTTTGGAATGGGAGTAGACAAAAGCGATGTAGGCGCTGTTATTCATTTCGATATTTCTGATTCGCTGGAAAACTATATCCAGGAAGCGGGTCGTGCCGGAAGAGATGAGAATATAAATGCAGATTGCTATGTACTTTTCAATGAAGAAGACCTCGACAAACATTTTATCTTACTGAACCAGACCAAAATCAGCAGTAAAGAAATCAACCAGGTTTGGAGAGCTATTAAAGACCTCACAAGAACAAGTGGCAAAGCTTCAAACTCTGCATTGGAAATTGCACGCAAAGCAGGATGGGACGATAGTATTAAAGAAATAGAAACAAGAGTTGTAACAGCTATTGCCGCTTTGGAAGATGCTAGTTATCTCAAGAGAGGTCAGAATTCGCCAAGGGTTTTTGCAAACAGTATATTAAGCAAAACCGCCCAGGAGGCTATTAACCGTATCAATGAATCAAAAATAATTCAAACAGAATTGAAGGAAGATGCGATCCGGATTATTAAAAAACTTTTTTCCAGTAAAAGCAAACGGCTTTCAACAGATGAACAGGCCGAATCAAGAATAGATTACATCTCCGATCAATTGGGTGTTGTAAAAGAAAAAGTTATTCGCATTATTGAACTGCTGAGAGAAGAAAAAATTCTGGCACAATCAAAAGACCTCACTGCATTTATAAAAAATGGAGAAACCAGTAACCGCTCACTCTTAATAACCGAAACATACAGGAAGCTGGAAAGCTTCTTACTCGCTCATCTTAAGAATGAAGAAGCAGTTTATAATCTTAAGGAACTGAATGAGCTGGCATTGCTCGATGGCATCAAAGAGTCAACCCCTGTACGGCTGAAAACAATTATCAATTTCTGGGCAATCAAAAACTGGATAAAAAAACAGTTTCAGGAAGGCTCCAATCACCACGTACAGTTAATATCAGTCATCCCCAAAAACGAACTGCGTGATAAACTGGAGAAACGCCATCACCTTGCAAGAATCATAACAGATTACCTCTTTAAAAAATCACTCGAACTGAAATCCGATGAAAGCAAAGAGGAAATACTCATTGAGTTTTCTGTGCTGGAACTCAAAGAAATGGCAGAAGCCAAAAAGGAAATTTTCGACAGTACCACATCCATTGATGATGTAGAAGACACACTGTTTTACTTGTCTCGTATCGAAGCAATTAAAATCGAAGGTGGTTTCCTTGTTGTACATAACAGGTTGTCAATCGATCGTCTTGAACAAAACAACAGGAAACAATACACCGAAAGCGATTATGTAAAACTGGGACAATTCTACCAGCAAAAAGTCCAGCAGATACACATCGTAGGCGAGTATGCAAAAAAAATGATCAGGAATTACAACGAAGCCTTACAATTTGTGGATGATTATTTTGGCTTAAATTATTCTTCCTTCCTCAATAAATATTTCCCGGGTAGCCGGCAAACCGAAATCAAACGCACCTTAACACCTGAAAAATTTAAAAAGCTCTTTGGCGACCTGTCAGTTAACCAGCTCGAAATTATCAACGATAAAGATCATAAATACATTATGGTGGCTGCCGGTCCGGGCAGTGGTAAAACAAGAGTACTCGTTCATAAGCTTGCATCTCTGTTGTTGGCAGAAGATGTAAAACAGGAACAGTTGCTGATGCTCACCTTTTCAAGAGCAGCCGCCACTGAATTTAAAAAGCGGTTAATAGAATTAATTGGTAACGCCGCTGCTTTTATCGAAATCAAAACATTCCATTCTTATTGTTTTGATTTATTAGGGCGTGTTGGCTCGCTTGAGGAGTCTGAAAATATTGTTGCAACAGCCGTTGAAAAAATTAAAAGCGGTGAGATCGAACCCAGCCGGGTTACCAAAACTGTTTTGGTGGTTGATGAAGCACAGGATATGAATGCCGGTGAATTTGCCCTCGTTAAATCATTAATGCAGGTCAACGATGAAATGCGGGTAATCTTTGTGGGTGATGATGATCAGAATATTTTTAGTTTTCGTGGTTCCGATTCTCAATACATGCAACAGTTGGTACAGGAACCCAATTCCGCAAAATATGAGTTAACCGAAAACTACAGGAGCAAAACAAGTATAGTTTCTGTTTCAAATCAATGGGCATCAACCATTCAAAAACGCCTGAAAGCACAACCCGGATTCCCTGTTAAAAAAGAGGACGGCGCTGTTAGTATCATTCAATACAGCAGCTCAAACCTCATTGTTCCTTTGGCAAATACAGTGAAGGATGCTGCACTTTCCGGCACTACCTGTATCCTTACCCGTACCAACGAAGAAGCCATGTTATTAACAGGTCTGCTTCAAAAATACGACGTACAGGCAAAGCTCATTCAGAGCAACGAAGGGTTTAATCTCAGCACCCTCTACGAACTTCGTTATTTCTCTGATGCTGTACTAAAAGATGAAAATTCCTCCGTCATCTACCCCGAAACATGGTCACTGGCTAAACAACAATTAATAACGCATGCCGGCAAAAGCAATAAACTGGAACTGGCAATGAACATCATTAAAGAGTTTGAAAGCATTAACGAACGCAGAAAGTATAAAAGCGACTGGAAATCATTCCTGGTTGAATCAAAAATGGAAGATTTTGTAAATACAAATACTGAAACCATTTATACATCTACCATACACAAAGCAAAAGGAAAGGAATTTGATAATGTGTTCATAATGCTCAACCAGTTCTCACCGGTTACAGACGAAAGCAAACGGCAATTATATGTTGCCATCACACGTACAAAGTCAAACCTCCATATCCATTATAACGGTAACTATCTTCAGCATTTATCATCACCGGAATTGAATTACAAAATAAATAACAATCCGTTTCCGGAACCGGAACACCTGGCTTTGTTATTGGGGCACAGGGATATTTACCTCGGTTACTTTGAATATGTACAGCAACGTTTCAATGGTTTGCAATGCGGCAGCCCGCTGTCTGTAACTGCAGATGGTTTGGCAAATACATCAGGCCAGTTACTCTTAAAATACTCAAATAGTTTTAAAAACACATTGCAAACCTATTTGCAGAAAGGGTATGAACTAAAAACAGCCAGTATCAACTTTATTCTTTACTGGCATAATAAGGATAACAACAAAGAATCAAAAATCATTCTGCCGGAAATTTATCTGATCAAAAAATAAAACAACAAGAATTCATACTGCAATTGCCTGCTTTTTCATTAAAGAGCTCAATCATGTGCAAGAACACTTTGCATGCTCAGGTAATTACGTACAATCTTTTTAAAGCGGGCTATACATTCAATGTCCTGTGTTTGTAACTGATCTGCTGGAAAAGCAAAAGCAAGGTTCAACTTCCTTTTTAAAAGTTCCTCTTCATAAAAATCATATTCATGTATGCAAAAAAGGGTCGCCAATTTACTTAGCTGCTCTGTGCTGATGCTCCTGCTTCCTTTTTCGTAACAGGTAACCTGCTCCGGGCTAGTTACCAGGTAGCTGCAAGCAATTCTTGTGTTAGTCCCACCTGCTCCCGCAGTATCCTGATATTTTGCCCAACAATTTTTTTAAAATCAATTGTATTCATACAGGTATAGAGGTACAAAATTAGATCCGTTTTTAATTGTAAACCTTTTTATAAATCAAACCGCTCAAAATCATTTACTTCTTGAAAGTGGGCAATCCTGAACGTCTTCAAAATAAACTTTTTTCAACTTGTGAATGCTTTTTCTGTTTTCACAACGTGCTCAGCATTCCATTCGGAAGTATGAGATCAGAAGACACAACCCTTTTATGGTTTGCGTTTTTTGCTTGATAATATTTCTGCCGGGTTACACATTATTTTTTTTAAGCAAAATTAAGCCGGGTTATAGCCCGGCTTAATTTAAGCTGTATTAACGTAAGGCTTTTGCTATATATGCTGCCGATACAAATAGCACTGTAAACAATACTACTCCCTGTATCAGCCTGGCTGTTTCACCGTAAACAGTTACACAGCTTCCTTTGGAACATAATGTAGCCTTATCGTTTTGTTTGTATAAACTTCTGTCCATACAAAATAATGTAAGGTTATTGTATGCCCTCACTCTCAACCCGGAGGGTTCAGGTTTTTCAGCAGGATATTAATTCTCCTTGCGTACGCCCTTAAAAGGTTTTTCATCAGATTTTCCGTCCAGGAATTTTCCTGTTTCGGTATCTCGTTTAACCCACTTTTCTGTTTTGGGGTTATACGTCTGACTCCTTTCCTTTACCTGGCCGTTTCTGTGTCCGTCGCCGGACTTTCCATTCTTTGCCATAGCTTAAGAATTTAGTCGGATAGATTATTTCATACTGAGGCATCTACCCGTTCAGCCCAAGGAGGCTGCAAATACTGCACTTTCGCCTATATTTGCGTCAAACAAACAACCCGCTTTCCCAAAAGAATTGTTCGTCTGCCGTGTCGCCTCCGGTGTCACGGTTTTTTATTGCCATACATCCTGCAATAAAACCAAAATTACAAATTAGTTGACAAAATCAAAAATATTTGTACATTTGTCAACCATCACAAAAAAACTCAACCAGTATGCACGCCTTCGCAGAACGCTTAAAGTCTGCCCGTAAAATGAAAGGATGGTCATTGCAGGAATTAGCCGACAATCTTTCAATTGACATTTCAAAACAGGCTTTAAGTAAATATGAACAAAACCTCATGAACCCTGCCAGTGAAGTTCTTCTGGCCTTAGCCAATGCACTGGAGGTAAAGCCCGATTATTTTCTAAGAGAATCACAAATCGAACTGGCTCCGGTAGAATTCAGAAAAAAAGCAAGCCTTTCTCAAAAAAAAGTCGATAGCATAAAAGAAAAAATTAAAGACTTTCTGGAACGCTACCTCGAAGTGGAACATTTGCTTAACATACACACTGTATTCAAAAATCCTGTAAAGGAAATTGTAATTCAATCTGTAGAAGATGTGGAGGACGCAGCAAAAAAACTCATGAAAGGTTGGCACCTCGGTTTTGATGCTATCCCTAATGTTATCGAAATGCTCGAAATAAATGGCATTCGTGTCATTGAAATTGATGCTCCCGAAGAGTTTGATGGATTAAGCACTTTCGTAGGCAATATACCGGTTGTTGTACTTAATAAAGACTATACGGTCGAACGGAAACGCTTTACTGCTTTACATGAATTAGGACACCTGGTATTAAACATAAAACAAGGTGCCGATAAGGAACGTATTTGTCATGCATTTGCAGGGGCAATGTTGTTACCTGATGACTGCCTCGAAAAACTTATTGGATATAAAAGATATAACATAGCCTTGGGTGAACTGGTAAGCATCAAAGAACAGTTTGGCATATCTGTACAGGCTATCATGATGCGGGCACAACTGAAAGGCATTATCAGTAAAGCTTCAGCTGGGTATTTCTGGCGCTCTATAGCTTCCAATAAAAAGGAAATAGGCTTAGGATGTTATCCGGGTGTTGAAAAAAGCTACAGGTTCGAACATCTTGTTTATCGCCTGGCAGCAGAAGATATTGTTAGCCTTAGTAAAGCTGCAAATCTTGCAGGTTTAAAACTGGCACAATTTCGTGAACAGTTAGATGCAATTGATCAATAAAAAGAACCGGACAAAAGCTATCTATGAAATGAGCCATAAAATGAACAAGCTGATCTATCCAAAAATGCAGATAATTTTTTGGCGAATAACATGTGGCAATTAAAACAAACGTCAGATCATCACATGAAACAAATCGCCATTCAAGATGCAAATATTCTGATCGACCTGGTTAATACAGGTATGTTCGGTCATTGCCTGGCATTGGAGTATCAGTTCTGCACAACCGACCTCATTTTGGCTGAGCTCTACGAATCTCAGGTACAGCTTATTCAACCGCATATAAATTCGGGCAAGTTTGAAGTCATTCCAGTTTCACAGGAGCAACTGCTGCTAATACAGGAACTTTGTAAAGAAGAAACCAAACTCTCTGAGCAGGATTGGTCTGCTGTTTATTTTGCACAACAAAAGCAGGCAATATTACTCTCAGGCGATAAACGGTTAAGAACAGTTGCTGAACAAAAGAAAATTACAGTTTGCGGTATCCTTTGGATAATGGATGTAATGGTAAACGAAAAACACATTTTAAAAGAACAGGCTTTTACATTCTTGTCAGAGTTGCAAAAGAGAAACAAGCGTCTGCCGTTTGCTGAATGCGAAAAGAGAAAAAAAGCATGGGGCTGAAATTGAAATGTTATTCAGTTACCCGTTTTTATATGGTATTTCATGAGTTACGAACCGGGGCTAGGGAGCTTTGGTGTTGAACTCTACATCATTTTTTTTGGGTTCTTACAGGAAACGGTGCCGAAAATAATACCATTGATTCATACAGGCAAATAAACAGCTTCTAATATTTATGCCTTATCATCTTCCGCAATTCTTCAATACTCAATTCTTTTTCTCCTCTATGTAGCATTGCATGGCAATTAGGGCATACAGGTTGTAAATCGGTAACAGGATTAATTTTATATTTCTTGCCCCCTTTCTCTGAAATCTTTACAACATGATGTACATGTATAAAGCCGTTGCCTACCGGGCCATAGATTTCTTCAAAATTAATATTGCAAACTTTGCACACAATACCGTTTGCTTTTATGCACTCCTCTCTCGCCTGTCTGTTGCGCTCATAAGAATTGACCATAACTTTTTTTAATCCCCCTTCAACCTTGCTCAACATACTCATATTGGCTTCATCTGGAAAATCATGTTCTTCATTTATAATATTAAGCTCCTGCAGCGCAGCTATAAAATTTTTTCGAAGCTGCCAGTAAAAACCATCGGGTTCACTTATTCCTTCTGCTATTAAGGGCCACCATTCGGGGGAATCAAAGTAAGGTGTATTACGTTCAACACCTAAACTCTTTGCGATAGCTTTTGCAAGTGAGCCAAATATTAAATTGACAAAGTGAATGTTCTTTCCAGTTTTGTATTCAATGATTGCCGGTGTGGCCTTGTGTTGCGGGCAACTGTAAATAGCATTCAAAACAAGGAGTCTGCGTTCATTTAAAACTCCTTTTGTCTGGAGTGCTTTGAGGTAATCGTTTTTCGAGATTCGCATAAAAAAGTGTTTTCAGTAATTAAACAATAAAAACTCATTATCAAATTTTAAATTCTCTCAATACATAATCGGTAGTTGCAACTTCATTTATTGCTTCTATGGGCTTTCCATTATAATATCCATACTGTAAAGCCTTGGTTGTTCTGAAATTTTCTTCATACGATTTTCCTTTCTTGTCAAGGTTGGCAGTAGAAAAATATGCCCTGTCTCTGGCAGAAAGAAAAATTCGCCTCTTGTGCATTTTACCTTGGTTACCCATGGGTGAATGCATTGGATTGAGAACGACATCCACTTTGTTAAACATAGTTTTAAAACCTTTAGCCAGGGCAGCACTACCTGTGCGATACATCACTTTGTTGCTTTCGTTCTGAAGGTTTGTGAGCATATTCAGTTCGCCACATAACAGCAAGCATATCTTTTTCGACTTTACCTTATGAATACGGTTGTTCTTAATCTCATTATAAAGCGTTTCAACAAGGTAGGGGTTGTCTTTTACTTCATCAGAACTTGCAAAAAGCTGATGTGTGTAACAATTTATAAGTTTGTTGTTTTCAATCTTAAAAGCCCAGTTTTTGATTCCCCTGTTACCTAATTCAGTTAATTCAAGGAATGCTGTGGTTTTTTTGTTGTTTAACTTGGTAGCAAGTTTTTCCAATTCGCTTGCTTTATCAATTGTATGCCCCGGAAATAGAATCAATTCTGCATCTGATTCATTAAATAATTTAAGAGTTAAATCAAATTTTACTTTGGAGTTTGCATTTTCCCGAAAGGAGACAAGTTGTAGTTTCATTTTAGTTAACTGTTTTTAGTGTTTGTATTTTTCGGTTATAAGATTATTTATCTCAATCAGTCTTTTTAATATTTGTGTTTTAATAGGTTTCAAAAGTTTGTCTACAATATCAAAGCAATATTTATACAGCTATCAAATCATCTTATCACCCCCCCCAGTTATCTTTATAATATCCCACCTCATGCGCCTTATTGCCTAAAAATATTCACTCCTCTCTCATTCGTATATTCTTCCTGTATGTCTTGCCTCCGTTAATTTCAAGAAATTTTTTTTAAAATTATCATTTTCAATAAGCAACTGGAAACAAATGGTGATATAAAGATATCTCGTAAAGAATTACATATAAAACAAAATGGTACTTGTAGGAGTGGTACTAAAAAAGAAACTTTTCAACTAACTTACACTTCAAAAAAGCAAATGGTTTCAAAAAAAGCAAAAGTCATTTTTTTTGTTCAAGGGGAAGGTAATGGCCATTTGTCTGAAGCCGTAGCTTTATATGAAATTTTAACAAAGAATAAAGGATACAATGTATGTGCTATTGTTATTGGTGAATCAAATAAGTCAATAGAAAAACTTGAAAAACTAGATTGTAATATTTATAAAATCACAAGTTTCAAAAAACAATACACGAGTTTTAAGAATGAAGTGTCAGTTTCCAAGAGTATTTACAAGAATATTCTTGCATTAAAATCATATTGGAAAAGTATCAAATTGGCACACAGGATAATTTCTGATTATAACCCGGATCTAATTTTTAATTTTTATGAACCAATTTTTGGACTCTATAAGTTTTTTTACAGAAGAAAAATTAAAACAATATCTGTTGGGCATCAATATCTTTATTTACATCCAGAATATAAATTTCCAGATAAAAAAAGTACAGAGCGTATTGCAACAAAACTCTATACAAGAATAACTGCTTTTAACTCTGACTATATTTGGGCTTTATCAAGTTACAGAATGCCTAATATAGGCCACCATTTTCAGGTATTCCCTCCTTTACTTAGGGAAGTTGTTATTTCCAGCAAATGTTCAAATGAAGATTATTTCTTGGCATATTTGTCGCAAGAAGCTTATTTAAGCAACTTACTTAATTGGCATAAAAAAAACAATCATGAAGTTTTGCATATTTTCTTAGACAAAACGCAACAAAAAATATTTGATTCATCGGATAAGATTATTTTTCATCAATTTGAAGAAAAACATTTTATTGATAAGCTTAGTAAATGCAAAGCTTTATTTTGTACTGCCGGCTTTGATACAATCTGTGAAAGTATGTATTTTAACAAGCCGATTCTAATTTTCCCAATAAAAAAGCATTTTGGACAAAATTGCAATATTATTAGTGTAGGATATAATACTCCAGTATTTAATAAAGAAAATGATATTAACAAATTTATTGACAGTCTGTCTTTTAACAATTTTAAAAGTCACGTCTTTACAAATTGGGTTAATAGCAGAGAACAATATGTACTTAGTAATCTATAATTATTAAGGTAAGATTTAATCGAATTTTTCTAGAAGTTTTATTAAATCAGACAACTTTCTTTGATAAAGCCTTCTTCTTGCAACATATTTAATAAAAGTGAGCATTGCAAAAAAAAATGCTAATAGATCAACAGTTAATATTGCACATTTGATAAAGAATTTTGAAAACAGCAATTCATTTCCGACCTTTTCTGTTCCTATAGGAATGCCTTCAACCAAATTACCAGTAATTGTAAAAATTATACCTAAAATAAAAATCAAAACAGAGAATCCTATTATAAAACCATTCTCTAACTCAATTTTCCTTGATTTTACAACTGCTCCTGAGGAGGTTTCCCAATCAAAGAATTTATGTCCCGATTTCTGATAAAGCAATTCTAATTCTGATTTTTTTTGAGCTAGTCTCAAAATACTTGCACTGCCGTTAATTATTAATCCATATGTTATAGCAATTATTGAAGGTAAGAGTGCTAATAAATTTGCTTTGCCATTTATCATACCATAAAAAAGACCTGTAAAAAATAATCCAACTCCAGCAATTAAGAGGTTAAATAACGAACTTTCATATGCAATAATTTCAGAGTGTATACTTGAGTATAAGGTTAAAAGGCTATTGGATTTAACCTGATCCCAAGTAAGATCTTTAATCGTCTTACGTAAAAATGTAAGTTTTTCTTCATTGGCCAATGAATCTATTTCTTGTTGCAACATTGTATATATTTTAGAAATAATTCCTATTTAAGATTTGAATAGAAATATTATTTATTAATCAAAAATTTAGAGCTCAATGTTGAAAAACTTAATTAACACCTAGGCTTTTAGCAAGTTATTTACAAATAGCTTCTCTTGGCAATCTTATCATAAATATATTATATGCATGTTAAAAAGCCTCAAAATAAATCGGATAAAAAACACTAAAATTATTGGCATTATAATACTTAAAACACATCTGTCAATGTTTTTGCTTGCAACAACAATGATAATGATGTATATCGTGGTGCTTGTGGTGCAAGCCCTTTCTTTGTTTTATCTAAAGGTATTGCCTTAATTTTAATTGCCTTGTCTTTAAAATAAAGGATGTATTTGTTGGTATCGTTCCACTTTTCAATTTTCGACACCTCTGCATAATATGTAATGGCAGAAACAGGTGCTACCTGGTAGGCCGCTATATATTTAATTTTATCAAGCATTGAGGCATGTATGCGGATGGCAAACCAGCAATTATTCTTCAAAAACTCCTGCTCAAATCCTTCTTCTCTTGCTGCAACAACAACTGTATTCAGATCTTCTGCTTTTATATCCGATTTTGGAGATTCAGTAAGCTCCCTGATGTCTGCATTAAAAGGCGTGAATTTGTGAATCTTTTGATTGCCATTTATAAATGTCTGAAATTCCAGGATGTCAGTATCCATTGTAAGCTGGCTCAGCACATTTTCCAGTTCTGGTGTTGACTGGTCGATTACTACAATAGCTGCAACTGTTTTTTCAAAAATGATGCTCTCCAAAAAATCATCAATGTTTCTGTAACCGGCACTCATTAATCCTTTTTCTGTTTTTGCAAGAACTGTTTTATCAACCATTAAATGCTCCAGCAGAAAAGCTTTTATTTTTCTGCCGCTTACTTTATAAGAAATAGCAAATTTGAGCAGCTGTGAACCGATATGTTTGTAGGGGTCGTGGCTGGAAAGTTCATTTTCGATAATGTATAGCCTTGGTTCCTGCTCAAAAGAAAAATCAATCAAATAGCCATCGGGTATTGTGATAATGCTATCACCAATCCGCTTTTTTATATCAATGTAAATTGACTGGTTGCCAAAAATATGTGGTGCCTGTTGTACAATAGCCTGTTCAAATTCTTTCTCCGAAGGATACTCGTAACAGGTGTACGTTAAGTTGTTGTGTATAATTCTTTCCATAATTCAATAAAACTCATTTTGCCAGTTCGGAAACAGAAGAAACCTGTTTATATACAATGTCTACGAATTCTTTAAAATGTTCCTTTCCGCATTTAATTTTCAGTCTTTCACTGCTTCTTAATTCTTGTCCGGCACTCTTTGTTTCAGCTACAAAATATATCTTGTTTTCATTTCTAAATACAACAGCCCAGTCTGGATTGTAAGTGCCTATAGGTGTATTGATTTTGAACCAGAAAGGGAGCTTAAAATAGAACTCAACATTCTCGCTGCTCTCACAATCTTTTGCAAACTGACTTTCAACATCAGATTGCAATGGAATCAGGTTTTCATAAATGGTTTTATCCGGGGCTTTAACTGTATGTGTGAATTTGTCAATGTAGATTTCAAGTTCGTTAATTTCAAACAATTTCATTTCATACACCTTACCGCCGATTTTTTCATACTTAATTCCTTCAATCATTAATTCATACAGTACTTGCCGTATAGCAACTACCACATTGTCCATAAATAATTGAGGGTTAATCAATACTTCAGATATACGGCCTGACTTCTTTATGATTCCAAGAATGGTGGAACGAGTTAATTCGGTCTTTGATTGAATATAACCAAGTATATCAGGTATTTCTAAAGGAAAGCCATAATCATCATTACCGCTATCACTAAGCAGTAAACCCTTGACACCTTCTTCTGTAATTTCCATTCTATTTTTATTGCTGCGGATAGATGGCTTTTTAGTTTCTGGTATTTCTTTTACAGCTTTTGCAGCCAATGTAATTAATTCGGCAGTGTCGTAATTAACACTGTATTTGGTATGAAATTTTATTTTATCCCAAATCTGTAAAAACTTGGGGTCTGCTTCAAAACCTTTACGAAGGGTTACTTTTTGTTTCTTGCCTTTGTCTTTTATTCTGCCTGTAAAATCCACACCGCAATCCTGCTCAATTTCTTTTTGCAGAGCATTTGCAAATTCATCATAAGATTCATTGGCAACAACAGTGAGCCTGTTTATACTCCTGTCAAAAATCCGCTGTCCATCATTATTTACACTGAGGCGTAATCCCCGGCCAATTTCCTGCCGCTTTTTTATTTCAGATTTTGTTTCATTTAAAGTGCAAATCTGGAAAACATTGGGATTGTCCCATCCTTCTCTTAATGCCGAGTGACTGAAAATAAAACGCAGTGGTGTGTTTACATCAAGCAGCCGTTCTTTCTCCTGCATGATGAGTTTGTACGTATCATCATCGGCTTGTGTTTCTCCACCAGTATCTTTTACTTTGCCTTTATTGTCTTGTGAAAAATAGCCTTCGTGTAGGTCTTCTACTTTATTTGTTATTAAATCTTTGAACTGAGGTTTTGAAATTTCTTCCTGGTATATTTCTTCAAACCATTTGGCAAATCTCCCCGGAAGCTTATTTCCATTAATATCATACTCTCGGTAATTCTTTACTTTATCAATAAAAAATAAGGAAAGTACTTTTATGCCTTTGCTGCGAAACTGCTTTTCCTTTCTTAAATGTTCTTCCACCGTTTTGCGAATCATGAATTTCATTACTTCATCATTCATGCCGCCCTGGCTTTGCCCAACACCCAGCACAACACCATTTGTTAATTCTATTTGCTGGCTTCCAAAATCAATCTCATATATTTTCAAACCGTCGTAACGGTCGTTTCTTCCGCTCAGTTCAAACAAATCATTTCTTTTGGCGTTAGCGGTAACTGTTTTTCTCTTTACTCCATCTGGTGTGTTTACATCAACCTTTATCTTGGCTGTAATACTATTACCTGCACGGTTAATCGATTCAACCTGTATATAAGCACTATTGAAATCATTTTCGCTTAATACTGAATCAACTTCAATCTGTTTTACCAACCCTAAATCATAAGCCTTCACGGGATTGAGTGAATACATTAGGTTGTATAAATTGGTATGGGTAGCGGAATAACGAAGAGTGCAAAGTGGATTCAGGTTATCTATAGCTTTTTTCCTGATTTCTGTTTCCATGTTTTGCGGTTCATCCACAATAACAATGGGATTGGTGCTTTGTATAAACTCAATAGGTTTTTTGCCCGTTAGTTTGTCATTGGCTTTATTGATGATGTTTTCGTCTTTGGCAAAAGAATCAATATTGATTACCAGAATCTGGATGGCATTGCCACTCGCAAAGCCACGAAGGTTTGATACTTTTTTGCTGTCATACACTTCCGGGTTTACCTGTACCTTATCATACAGGGTTTGAAAATGTTCCTGCGTAATTTGTAAGTTTTTCAAAACACCTTCCCTTATAGCTACAGATGGCACTACAATCACAAATTTTTTAAACCCATACAATTTGTTCAATTCAAAAATGGTCCGCAAATACACATAGGTTTTACCAGTGCCGGTTTCCATTTCTACGGAAAAGTTCATGCCGTCAAGAGCTTCTTTGTTATTTTTTATTTCATTTGCCTGCTGTATATTTTTTACATTTTCCCAAATCTGCTCTTCAGATAATGTAAGTCTGTTGCCAAACCCATTTTCAGAATGTAATGCACCTGCCTGATAGAAGCTGAACTCAAAATCACCGCCGTTTAAAGGCTGTCCTTCAAATATTTCGGTGATGGATTTTATAGCAACTAATTGATATTCCTGGTTGCTATCGAAATGAATTTTCACAGTGCTGTTGCTTTTACTATTATTGTATCAATCCAGTTTTTAAATCTTGGGCATTTTGCTAAAATGGGTGTTATTCCATTTTCAAGAGCAATCATTGGACCATGAAAAGGTTTTACATATCGCTTTGGTATTTTGGAAAAAAGGTCTTTCATCCTTACAGAAGGTGCTGTTGCTGGTCCGTCATTTATATCTTCTGGATTGGGATACCGATTTATTATATATAGAGCGTGATTTGCAATTTTAGGAAAGTACATTTTAAAACCTTTAATATCTGAAAAAAGCAACCCTTCAAACTCATGAAGCTGGATATACGGTATTAATCTTGGATTATTAATATCATTGCTTATTTCTTGTTCAATTAATTGTACGCTGTCGTTTCTGTAAGACAAGGCTAGCGCAGCAGTGTAGCCAGGAAAATCGTTACGAAGTTCGTAAAAATCTATCAAAGAAGTAACAATACAATTTGGGTCTGAAACCAAAAGCTTATAAGCATTGTCCCTGTACCGTTCATAAGTAATATCGCCACCATAATAACCTGGGCTTGTTTCAAGTGGTATAGGAACGGAGTTAATTATGCCGTAACCACTTAAATAGGGTGCAATGCAGTTGTTTACAAACTCCTCTTCGGTAGGGCCTTCTACAATTATATTTACTGTTCTCATTTTGGCCGCCCTCCCAATATATTTTTCTCCCACAATTCTCCCATTGAATAATCTTTTAACCAAATAGCAAGCGCATCTTCTGTCTGTCTTTTGAAAACCGTTTCGTGATTATTTTCTCTTTGCACCACTAAAATGTCTTCCGGTGCAAATTCATTTACAAGATTTACTGACTGTGTTGAAATAATTATTTGTGATGAATCAGAAACGCTTTGTAACATCGCTGCTAACTTACTAATTGCAAACGGGTGCAAACCAAGTTCAGGTTCATCAATAACAATTGTAGCGGGTGGTTTTGGTTGCAACAATAGCGTAGCTAAACAAATCATTCTTAATGTACCATCTGATAAATTGTGTGCTGTAAACAACTGGTCAAACCCTTTTTCTTTCCATCTCAGAAATATCTGTTCGGGATTAATTTCATCTGGTTCCAAATAAAAACTATCAAAGAAAGGTGCAATTGATTGTACAACTCTTTCAATCATTCTAAAACTGTCAGGATGCGTTTCTTGAAGCCTGTAAAGAAAAGCAGCAATATTTCCACCATCTTCCTGTAAAAAAGCATAATCTCTTAAACTACAGGGTTGTTTTACTTTGGAATTAAATCCTGTATCATGAAAGTGAAAAAGTTTCAAAGCATTCAAATTATCCCTTAAATAACCCGACCTGAACCAGCCGTGATTTCTTAATTCACTTTCTGTTCTTATTGTGTTCTCAATTTGTAAATCTCCCTGAGTTGTATTACTCCATTCATCCAGGAATATTAAACTACCTGATTGCTCAGGAATCAGAGTAAAAGCATATTCATTTCTATATTCGTTGTCAAAAGTGATAGTGCCACTTAAGTAACTAGAATATTTCCTTCCAAAAAATAAAAAATTATCTGCTCGGCCATTTTGGATTATATAGGTTTGTAGTTCCTTAGAATATAACTTATTTAAGAATTTAAAAAAGCTGATAAAATTACTTTTACCTGCACCGTTGGCGCCAATCAAAACATTAACCGGCTTTAGCTCTACAACACCAGAATCCTTAATGGATTTAAAGTTTTGTATGTGAATAGACTTAATACCCATTTTGTTGCATTTAAATTGTTTTAAAATCTATTCCTGCATCTTTCATTTGCAGTACGGTATTTGTTTTCAACTGGTCGTTACCAGTAAACAAATTATCTAAAGAGACAACTTTCTTTGGTTTTGCTCCGATTATTTGCTGTATAGTTTTGTCATCTATTTTCTGCAATGCAATGATGAGTTCACCATTTGCAATCACAAAGTAATTGCCAGTATGCTCAACTTTATCTGTAAGCTGGTAACCTGCTTTCAGCATTAATTCATACAGCATATTTTGCTCAGGACTGCCTTCATTCACCGGGTTGGTAAATGCCTCTAATTGCTGTACTAAGTTTTCTTCGCTTATATCTGCACTGCACCATATTTTAAAATTGGAAGGAACAAGCTTAAAAATTTTGAAGCCTAAATCCTGTTTGCCATTATCAAACATATCTGGCTTTTCTGCTTTTTCCTTTTCAATTTTAGCAATAACCCTACGAATTCTTTCTTTTGATATTTCTGCAATAGTTTTATATCCGGCATTAAATGCTCTTGAATCTTCCTCAATTAACTCAGGAAGTTGAACCAAGATAAATTTCGAATTAATCTTTTTGCTTTTATTTAGTTCGAGTATTGCTTCACCTAAAGTACCAGAGCCTGCAAAAAAATCTATTGCAATATCATTTTCTCTTAAAACCAGATTAAGGAGCCTTACTATTACTGAAACATCTTTGGGAAAATCAAATATTTTTTCTCCCATAAGCTGCTTCAAATTATTACTCGAACTCCTTCTATCTTTATAAAAAACGCTGCTTGGCGCTTGATATTCGTTCTCTTTAAGATATACTTTTGAATTTGGAATAGACATTTCATCAATACCAAAATGTACTCTGCCCTTTTTTAACTCCTCCTTCATTCTTGGTTCTTCCCAACGCCATCCCCTTGCAGGAACTGGAACTGGTTTCTTTGTAATGGGGTGTAGAACCTCATATCTTGGTCTGTTTTTTCTTCCATCATCAGGACCCGATAAATCACTTGGGAAATAAACTCCTGTCTCATCTGCATTTCTATAATGTTCATGATTTTTACTGGGGTGTGAATCGGCAAGCCCTTTGTACCATTCTTGAAGGGCCTTGCTAACCTGCTCCCAATTATTACCAAATTGCTTTTTATACAATTCGTACCTACTATAAATTTCATCAATGCCTTCTTTTCGCTCTTTCCAAAGAGTAGGGTCTATTTCTCTTTCTTCTTCATTAATAGCGTTACTTTTTCCAAACACTAAAATATATTCATGTCCAACACTTACTTTTTTTGCATCATTTTTTCGTCCACCATCCCAAATAAATGAAGCTATGAAATTTTCCTCGCCGAAAATTTCATTCATGATTAGCCGCAAATTGTGAACTTCATTGTCATCAATATGTACGAAAATTACTCCATCATCTTTCAATAAGTTTTTAGCCAGAAACAAACGGGGGTACATCATGCTTAGCCAATTGCTGTGATAATGGCCACTGTCCTTGCTGTTCTTACGAAACATGCCCTCTTTCATTAGGTAACCTTCTTCGTCTTTCTCCCCAATACGTTTTTCATAGTCCGCTTTATTCTCTTTAAACTTATCAGGGTATATAAAACTGTCGCTACCAGTGTTATATGGCGGGTCTATAATAATGCACTTTATTTTATTGTAATAGCTTTTCTGCAACACTTTCAGCACTTCCAGGTTTTCGCCCTCAATAAAAATATTTTCAGTTGTATCAAAGTTTATTGATTCTTCTGGTAATGGTTTCAACGTAGCTGTAGTGGGCACCTGTAATACCTTAAAGGCATCGCTTTTACCGGCCCAGTTCAATACATATCTTTCATTCGCAAAATTGATGTCGTCACTAAAAGTGGCCTTTAGTTTTTCCCAATCCAGTTTTCCCTCTGTAAAAAGGTTAGGAAATTGCTTTTTTAGTTTAGCAAGATTGTCCTGTTCTATATTTAAAGATTCTCCGTTCATTACTTCTTTTTAATTTTTTTTGATACAGATTTAAGTGCTTCTTTCGCAACATCTTCATCCTTAATTACATCATATACCTGGTCGGCCAGCCAAAGCGTTAATAATTGTTCTTTATCAACTCTTAATAATCTTGCCAGCTTCACAACGAGCTCTTTTTTTGCAATACGTTCACCCCGTTCAATTTTACTGTACAAAGGGGTATCCATTTCAAGTAAAGCCGCCACCTGACGCTGTAACAAACGCTGATCACTTCTCAGCTCCTTTATGCGGTTTCCGAATTGTGTTGTCACGTTAATTGTTTTGACTTGTCAAATTTTGGTAAATATAGTTTAAAATAATTCCACTTAAAACCACAAATAAACCTGATGGGTATATTCAAAATTAGTTTCACTAAAAAAACTTAATTATTTTCAATACGCATCAATCTGGTAAAGTTTATAATGGTTTATTTCATCCTCCCGTTCAGCAACTAATACTCCATATTGCCAAACGGCTTCAAGTTGCTCTAATTCATCAGCGGCATTAAATTCATACAGTGTCATAGAAAGTATAAAAGTGTTAGCATTTACTTTGAGCATTAAATTTATAAAATAGGCTTTCAAAAAGCAATTCTGTAAGTACTTTATTAGTAATTAAGATTTGAATATAATTTATAACAAATGCTGTGTTCGTAAGAAAGTGCCTATTATGAACTGTGGTTTTAAATAAATATCAAAACAACTTTTGGCTAAGATTTAATCTTATTTTTTTTATTTAACTGATATTGTTTATAAGTTAAATCAAGTAAAACTTTCTCATCAATTTCTATCAATGCGGCAATCCTGAAAATGTCTTTTAAATCAAAGTGGTCAATATTTTCAAGTAAAAAATTGAAGCGGTTATTATTCATTCCAAGATCCTTATAAACTATGCTTTTAGGAAGTGTATCAAAAATTTCATCAAAGGATTTTATATGCCCATCCGTAATTAAATTTTTTACGGTTTTATATCGTTTATCCTTTGTCATTATTCAAAGAAAGAAACGAATAAGGAATATAGTTAAAAATTAGAACAATACGTTCTACACAATAGAATTATATGTTCTATTTAAGAATATATATTATACTATTTTGTGTTACAAATAATATTATTTATTTTTATGATTATTAGAGGTATTAAACGAGTCTCGCCTCCGAATCTGACAATTCTTGAACTGCGAGAGTAAGTTAGAATGCCCAATCCCTATATTGCATCTGCAATAGGGTTGGGCCTACTTATGCTTTTACAGTTCAACTTTCAGAAATGAAAGTAAGGTTTCGTCAGAACCTGGAGGTAAGGCGGGTAGGTTTTAACCCTATTGCATTTATATAATCTATCCGTTTAAAGACTCTCATTATAACCAAACACAAAGAATGAGAGCTAAAACACCCACCAAATCAAATCATCATTGGCAGCTTTTAAATAAGTTGCGTTACATCCTTTTTGTACTGGCAGTTAATACAGCTAAGTCATGCTCTAATTCTGAATCAGTTAACAAAGCTGCTATACTATTTCCTAAAAAGCCCAAGCAACCCGTTTAATATTCCAGTTCTTATAGTTTAATTGGTAAGCAATATACTTACACACATTTCCCCTAAAACATTTTTTAACAGTAACGCTTTTCTCATACTCCATGCTTAATTGCCCTGCTGCCGTGAGTGCAATTAATGGTTTAAGCAGCGGGGCTTAGCTGGGGTACAAAAAGTGTAGCTTAAATCATCTGCAAAATGAAACAGTTCATTCTTTGCCTGGCACTGCTTTGCCCCTTCGTTTTACGGGCACAGCCAAAACCACTTTCAGTGGGCGATACATTGCCCCCGGCAATCTTCAAAAAACTCCTGGCTTCATCGCAGCATACCATCAACCCGGTACTGCTCAAAAACTCCTTTGTTATACTCGATTTTTGGGCCACCTGGTGCCCCGCCTGCATCCGGGAAACTCCTGCGTTAAACAGCCTGCAGCAGCAGTTCAGCGCCAGCCTGCAAATTATCATGGTGGCAAATGAACCATCTCCAAAAATCAAATCCTTTTTGGCTGCACATAAAAACATCAATGCTTCTTCACTCAGCTTCCTTACTGCCAATACCTTGCTCAAACAATACTTTCCCCACCGCTACCTGCCTCATCAAATCTGGTTAGCGCCGGGTGGGGTAGTGCAGGCTATCACCGGTAGTGGCAATGCCTCGCAGCAATCCATCAGCTCCTGGCTGGCAGGCAATAAACCCTCCTTCCGCCTCAAGGCCGATGCCGATCCCGTTAATACCAGCCAGCCCCTCTTTTTCAACGGCAACGGTGCTCCGCAAGCCTATCTCCGTTACCGCAGCCAGTGGGCTGGCCGCCTTCCCGGCAGGGGTGGCAGTAGTGGCACTGTAACAGATAGTGGCCTTACCCGCCGCTGGTTCATCAATCGCCCCATGCTCAGCCTCTACCAGGAAGCTCTTGGCTTCCCTTCAGGCTTGGTTCTGCTGGAGCTCAATAACCCTTCTTCCATTCTTCTGCTCCCCAATGCTACTGAGCAGCACAAAGATTCCTGTCTTTTTACTTACGAACTCACTGTTCCGGCTGGCACTCCAATGCAAAAACAAAAAGCCCTCATGGTAAATGATTACAACAGTTTTTTCAACCTCAACGGCCGTATGGAAAACCGCCTCTTTACCTGCTGGGCCATCCGCTCTTCTACAACCTCATTGGCATTGCTGCAGCAACCGCTGGTTACAGATGCTTCAGCCGCATCAGAGTACTGGCAGCTCAGCAATGCCTCCTTTCAAACCTTCATTGATGCATTAAACACAGGCTATTCACCCGGTCCGCAAAACCCGTATTACATCAATGAAACCTCCATCACCGGCAATATAAACATCAGCATTCCGCTGGCTGCATTTTCTTCTCAGCAATTATTGCAGCAGGCGCTTTCAGCCTATGGCCTCACCCTTGTAAAAACACAGAAATGGCTCAATGTGTTCGTTCTCTCCGCTAATCCTGGCAGCAACCTGTAACCAAAACCTTAATTCTAACAAATCAACTGAATCTTATGTATTTAAAAATCTTGTCTTTTCTTGTCTTAATCCCGCTTTTCTCCTGTAGCCAGATAACAATACATGGCAAAGTCATCAATGAAGAAGGCCTCCCCGTCGAAGCAGCAACCGTTTTGCTCAAAAACAAAAACACAACGGTGCTTACTGCCCCCGATGGCAGCTTCGTGTTAAACAACACAACCCTCTACGATACCTTGGTTGTTTCAGCCATTGGTTACCTGTCGCAGCAGGTACCCAATAACGAGCGGGGCCTCCTCACCATCATCCTCAAACGCAAAACCACCCAGTTGGCCGATATTACCATCAGCACAGGCTACCAGCGTCTTCCCCGTGAGCGCAGCACCGGTTCTTTCGAGTTCATCAATACCGAGCAGTTAAACCGCAGCATGTCCACTTCGCTGTTGTCAAGGCTCGAAGGGGTCAGCAATATTTATTTCGATCGCAGGTCCGCAGCAAACGGTGCGTTCACCATCCGTGGGCGCAGCACACTTTTTGGCAATGCAGCTCCCTTAATCGTGGTCGATAATATTCCTTTTGAGGCCGATCTGTCCACCATCAATCCTAACGATATTGAATCTGTCACCATCCTTAAAGATGCAGCCGCTTCTTCCATCTGGGGGGCAAGGGCTGCCAATGGCGTAATAGTGGTTACAACAAAAAAAGGCCGTTACAGTGCGCAGCCCTCCCTCCAGGTCAGCATCAATACTACTATAACCAAAAAGCCCGATCTGTATTACAACCCGGCACTTCCTTCAGCTGATTATATCGGCCTGGAACAAACGCTGTTCAGCAATGGCTTTTACGATCCCCAAATTTCCAATACTACCACCTGGCCTGCACTTACCCCCGCCGTTGAAATACTCACTGCGGAGCGACAGGGCAAAATCTCCGCTGCCCTTGCTGCTCAGCAGTTAAGCAGTCTCAAGCTCGTCAATATACGGAACGACCTTTCAAAATATTTTTACCGTCCTGCATTCACGCAGCAGTATGCGCTGGCCTATTCAGGGGGCTCGGCAAATCTTACCTACTTATTTTCTGCAGGCTACGATCAATCAACAGCCTCGCAGGTGGGCAACAAAAACAACAGGTTTACGCTTCGTTCGCAAACATCCTTCCGTCCCTTTAACTGGCTCGAGTATTCACTCGGTCTTTCACTTACCTCATCCCGGTACTGGAATGCAAACACGGCTTCAAACCTCGTTACTGGCTATGCTGGTAACATATATCCCTATGCGCAGTTAGTCGGTGCTAACGGCCAGGCCTTGCCGGTTGTAAAAGATTATCGCTGGCCCTTTATCGATACAGCTGGTAACGGCAAACTCCTCAGCTGGTATTACAAACCTTACGATGAGTTAAACAATGCACACGATCAAACCACCTTATCCGAAAAACGCATCAATTCATCAATCGATATCCGCATCAACCGTTTCTTTTCGCTCAATCTGCTGTACCAGTTGCAGCAACAGCAGTCTGTAAGGAGCAACCTGTTTAATACCTCAACCTATTACACCCGTAACCTCATCAACCTTTATTACAATCCGGCAACTGCAGTGTTCAACATACCCCTTGGTTCCATACTCGATCAGTCATCTTCTTCCATCAATGCACATACAGGGCGCACGCAGCTCAACTATGCACAGTCTTGGCATTCAGCACAGCAGCTCAACATCATTGCCGGGGCAGAGGTAAGAAGCACAACCTCCGCTTCAAATACCTTCCGTACCTATGGCTACAATGAAAACACGCTCACTTATTACAACGTCAATTTTATCGATAACCTCCCCATCTATAGCGGGCTTGCACCGGCACGCCCCATTCCCAATCCCTTATCCTTTGCAAACGAAACCCTGCATTTTCTCTCCCTTTATACCAATGCCAGTTACCTGTTCAGGAAAAAATATACACTCACCCTCAGTGCCCGTAAAGATGCGTCCAATATTTTCGGCGTAGGCACCAATCAAAAATGGGTGCCGCTCTGGTCTTCGGGTCTGGCATGGAACATCAGCAAAGAAAAGTTTTGGCACCTCAACAACATACCATTTGCCCGCCTCCGCCTTACCTGGGGTTACAATGGCAATATCGATAATTCAATGGCAGCGGTTACCACCATCCGTTATGCTACAAAAGCCCTCTTTACATCACTGCCTTATGCAACAGTACAAAACACACCCAACCCTGAGCTTCGTTGGGAAAAAACAGCCGTTCTAAATATGGCGCTTGATTTTGCAATGGTGAATGATCGTTTAAAAGGCTCGCTTGAATATTTTATCAAAAAAGGCACAGGCTTAATTGGCCTTTCCCCGGTTGATCCTACAACCGGCGTGCAAACAAATGGTACATTTTCGTTCAAAGGCAATGTGGCTTCCATGAAATCAAATGGGCTTGAGCTTTCACTTACTTCCATTAATACAATCGGCAGCCTCCAATGGCTTACAACCTTCAACGGTTCTTATGTTGCTTCAAAGGTTACAGAGTACAAACTCGTTAACCTCAATGCTTCTGCATTTCTAAACCTGGGTTTGGCCATCAGTCCCCTGCAGGGCAAATACCTCTATAGTATTTACAGCCAGCATTGGGCTGGTCTCGATCCGCTCACGGGCGATCCGCAGGGTTATCTCAATGGCACTGTTAGTAAAGATTATACTTCACTGGTTAATCTCACGGTAAACGATCTCAAATACAACGGCTCTGCCATTCCGCTTGTTTTTGGTTCACTCATCAATACATGGTCATGGCACAGCTGGTCACTTTCCTGCAATATCATGTACAAGCTGGGTTATTATTTCATGCGTCCTTCCGTTAGTTATAATGAGCTCTTCAACAACATGAATGCCCACCCCGATTATCTGCTTCGCTGGCAGCAACCCGGCGATGAAAAATTCACCAATGTCCCATCCATGCTCTATCCCAATACAAATACCAACAGGGATTATTTCTACAACACATCTTCCGTGCTCGTTGAAAAAGGCGATCATATCCGCCTGCAGGATCTCATTCTTTCATTTGCAGCACCCGGCAACAAAACCTTCAGCAAAATGCAGTTCTCCTTCAACGTTAGTAACCTGGGCATCATCTGGCGTGCAAATAAAAAGGGCATTGATCCTGATTATTTCAATGGGGGTTATCCGCTTCCATGTTCTTTTTCGCTGGGCATAAAATCAACCTTTTAATCTGACTTGCCCTGCCCTTTAGGGCAGGGAATTAATAAATTCAAAAACATCGCTCATGCACAAAATAAAATTCCTCACACTCATCATCCTTTTGCTTGCAATATCTGCATGCAAAAAGTTTCTCGATACAAAACCATCTGCATCATTGGTTGTTCCTCAAACCTCATCCGATCTGCAGGCCCTGCTCGATAACAGTACACTCTTAAATGCATCCTGGCCCTATGCAACCGAAATCGGTTCCGATGATTATTATGTCACAACTACCGAGTGGGAAACCCGTCCCGCTGCTGAAAAAAACGGGTATATATGGGAGGCCGATGTCTTTAATGAAAACGAACGCAATGCATGGTCATTAACATACAACATTGTGTACACGGCCAATATTGTAGCCGATGCATTAAACAGTAAAATCGAAGGTTCGCAGTCAGAAATCAATAATGTAAAAGGGCAGGCCTTGTTCTTTCGTGCATTTGCCTTTAACCAGTTATTACAGGTATTTGCTGTTCCGTATAATGAACAGTCTCCCGCAACCGCACCCGGCATACCGCTCCGGCTTGATGCAGACCTGAATAAAAAAACAACAAGAGCCTCCCTCGAAAATTCATACCAGCAGGTTATTAACGATTGCAAACTGGCGGCATCCCTCTTGCCCGATACACAGGCCATCAAAACACGGCCATCAAAGCAGGCAGCCTTTGCCTTACTGGCACGTACATACCTGCAGATGAGTAAGTACAACGAAGCAATGCAGTATGCCGATTCTGCATTGCGTATAAACGCTTTCCTGCTCGATTATAATTCAATCAATACATCCGCCACACGGCCATTGGCACAGTTTAACAGGGAAGTTATTTTTCATGCAGTCATGATCACTTCAAACACCTTAAACATCAATGCCA
This sequence comes from Chitinophagaceae bacterium UBA1953, assembly GCA_002336115.1. Lineage (GTDB taxonomy): Bacteria > Bacteroidota > Bacteroidia > Chitinophagales > Chitinophagaceae > Lacibacter. The sequence goes on along the minus strand of DDEN01000061.1, from coordinate 17,359 downwards.
AAACCGATTCGGTTTTATATGCTTCGTATAATATCAATGATAAACGCAAACAGGCATTCTTTAAACTCAATACAAACGGTACGCAAACTTTTAAAGGAAGTTATGATGGTTCTGCACGTTTGTTCAATGGCTTTACAATTGCAGAACTGTATTTAATCCGTGCCGAGTGCAGGGCACGTTTAAACCAGGTAAACGAAGCAATGAATGATCTCAATACCTTTTTAGTAAAACGATGGAAAACCGGCACATTTACTGATCGTTCTGCTGCATCTTCAGCAGAAGCATTGGCACTCATACTTGCAGAACGTAGAAAGGAATTAGTATTAAGAGGTATCCGCTGGTCCGATCTCCGCAGGTTAAATCTGGCAACGGCAACCGAAACAACCATTAAACGGGTGGTCAACAACACAACCTTCACACTTACACCGCAAAGCCCCCGTTATACCTTCAGGATTCCTCAATTGGTGATTCAGATGACAGGCATTCAACAAAACGATTAGTAAACTTAAAAGGCTGTATCTGAGAATGGTTCACACAACAAAAAAACAGGAGTTCACAACCTTGTGTTTTCTTTGTGTACTTTGTCTTCTTTGCTCACTTTGTGTGAAACAAAAATCTTTTGATACAGCCTTTTTTTGTAATTAAGGCTTAAACGAAATCACCTGGTCCATATTGGCAAGATCAGGTGTTCCTGTGCTGCCAAGTTCAGGAGCTTCAATCACACAACGTACAGAGCTTTCACCGGGGCAAAGTGCATCTTCATCCTGGTCTGTCAAACGTTCATAGTTCGATGCAGTGCTATGTCCCGCAGTTGTGGTTTGTTTATAATACCACAACGGGTTCTGCACCTGCACTTTTTTCGGTTGTGTAAAAGCAAACAGTGTCACTGCAAATAAAACAGCAGTGATACCTAACAGATACTTTTTCATATTTCATCATTTTTTTGTTAAACGCCTACTCGTTTATCCAGGTTTTCGGCATCGCCTGCTTACGTAAGTCATTTATGTTTCAGTAACAAAAATCCCGTTGCACTAAGCCCCGTAAAAAACAGGTTAAACCATACATGCTGCATCCAGCTCATTTTGGCAATCACACCACCACAGCTGCAGGGCAGGGCAGGTGCATACACAAGCATATATTCCAGGTAAACCGTAAACAAAAGCAGCAGTAAAAATGAAGCTGCAAATCCAGCCTTTCTCGTTGGTTCAAAAAACAGGAGCAGTACAACAACCAGCTCTGTTATGGGTATAACATACGCCAGTGTGCCTGCTCCCTTATGAATCAGGGGAGATTCACCAAGTGTAACCGTAAATTGCGGAAGGGTAAATAATTTACTCATCGCTGCATAAACAAACAGCAGCATCAGTAACCAGCAACAGGTATATACAAGGGTCTTCTTCATTTCATATAGTTTAATGAAGCTCCCCTTCAATCATAAATTTCTCAATTCCTTTTATCCTCTGCAAATCAATCAGGTTTCATTTCCACAATAAAAGGTTTCAATTCTGTACACAGCTTCAGTATTTCGCATTCTGCATTAAGCCTTCAACCTGTTACACATAGTATCCTCAATCGACTTTCAACAGCTCTTAATTACAGTAGTACAAAAGCTAAATCAAAGCTGCTCCCGATTTTGGGCCGTCATTCAAAATCGGGGCCCTTTTTGGTTACTTTTTGGGCAAACAAAAAGTGACAAATAATCTCTTGCATCCCGCACAAACAACTTCTTTCAACCAAACAACCACCTGCACAAAAAATCCTAATCTATACCATCACTCAACCTGCCGCACACAAGATGCCGAATCATCTTCCAGCTGTACTTCACCACAGTAGTGCTGATGTTAAATCAGGGCTTCATCCGAAAACCATGCTGGATATTGGTTTTCGGGGGCCTTTTTGTTTCTTTTTGGCCAAACAAAAAGAAAAGAGAAACCCGCAGTGTCTGCAAACTCTCATCAGGCATCCATATCAAAAACCATTTTGCATTATATACTTTAAGATTAAATCAACCTGCTACACATAGTATCCTCAATCGACTTTCAACTGCTCTTAATAACAGTAGCACAAAAGCTAAATCAAAGCTGCTCCCGATTTTGGGCCGTCATTCAAAATCGGGGTCCTTTTTGTTTCTTTTTGGACAAGCAAAAAGAAAAGAGAAACCAGCAGTGTCTGCAAGTTCTCATCAAGCATCCATATAAAAAACCATTTTAGCATTCATACTTTAACAATAAATCAAACTGCTAAACATAGTATCCCAAATAGATTTACAAAAGCACTTCACTACAGTAGTACAAAAGTTTAATCAGGGCTTCCGACGGAACATGGGGGTAATATGTTCCGTCTTGATTTTTTGTTTCTTTTGCATCAAGGCAAAAGAAAGATAGCCGCAATTCATTGCGCTATTCCAACTTCAGCCGCATTGTACGGTAAGCCCCCGGCGATACCCCCATTCGCTTCTTAAAAAACGTCATAAAATGCTTCCCGTTCCTGAACCCGCATTCAATCGCAACCACCTTCACAGGCAAATCCGTTTGCTGCAGCATTGCACACGCACATTCAACCTTACACAAAAGCACATACTGGTAAATACTGGTTCCCGTCAGTTCCTTAAACCCGGCATTCAGTTTAAACCTGTTCATCCCGGTAATTGAACACAGTTCCTTTAATGTAAAATGATGAGTAAGCTGTTCTTTCAGTAACAGCTTTAATGTATGAAGATGTTCCAGTTCTGGTTCACTGAAATAATTTGAACGCTTTTGAATCATAACGGTAACTGTTCATCTCCCCTGTACATACCGTTAGAAAGTTAAGGTTGGTATAGTCCGTGCCTGATGGCATAAATCACAATCCCCACCACGTTTCTCGATCCCGTTTTTTCCATAATACGGTCCCTGTATTTTTCAACCGTACGGTGTGTCAGTTGGGTCATACCGGCAATCTGTTTGCTGGCATACTGTTCACAGATCAGTTGGATGATTTCTTTTTCTTTCTCACTGAATTGTACAGCTTCTTTTTCTTTTGGTTGTTTAATTTTTGCAAACAGTTTCGTCAGCCGCAGTGTTGTTGCGTTACAGAAATAACTTCCGCCGGTTCTGGCAGCTCCAATAGCTTCCTGCAGTTCTTCCATGCCTGTGCTTTTTAATAAATAGCCATTGGCACCGGCTTCAATCATGTCGCTGATCAGGTGGTCATCACCATACATCGTCAGCGCAATAACACCTGTATCCGGGTACACCCGTTTAATTTCTTTGGTGGCTTCAATACCGTTCATCTCCGGCATGTCAATATCTGTAATCACCACCTGCGGGTGAAACTCTTCAACCATCGCAACCAACTCATTCCCGTTGGCTGCCTCACCTTTAATCACATAGTCAGATGTATTTCCCAGTAATAACCTGATGCCTTCCCTGAACAGGGGAAAGTCATCGGCGATCACCAGGCTTGTTTCCTCCTTCATAAAATTCATTTATCGGTATTTCAAAATAATATTCTGTTCCATGTACGGCATCACTCTTAAATTCCAGTTTTCCTCCCATCATCACGGCCCTGTTCTGCAGGCTCTTTACACCAAGTCCTTCACCTTTCTGTAAAGAAGCTTCATTTATTCCTTTACCATTATCGGTATATAGCAGGTAAATCCTGTTCCGGTGTTCTGCAAGCTGTATATGCAGCATATCTGCACCCGAATGTCTCGCTGCATTATGTATCAGCTCCTGTACAATACGGTACAGGTGCAGTGCATAATAATGATCCGGCCTGCGTTGTATGCGGTAATCCAGTTGCATCTGTATCGTACTCGCTTCGTTGTATTGCTCAACGTACTCTTCCAGTGCAGCAGCAAGTCCCTTACTCGCCAGCATACGTGGTGTAAGGTTCCTTGCAATGCCGCCAAAACGCTCTGTCAGCCGTTCTGTATTTTCAATGGCGGTGTTAATCCGTTTACGGTCTTCTCTGTTAACGGAGGTCACCTGGCTTAAATGAATTTTGGTAAGTACTAACAGGGGGCCAAGTTCATCATGCAGGTCCCGGGCTATACGGTTTCGTTCTTTTTCCAGCAGTTCCATCTCATCATAAAAATAGCCTCGCAGCAAACGGAAGTGTTTGCTGTGGCTCCTGTACATCGTTACTGCAAAGTAAAGCAGGAGTAAACCGGTTACGGCCGAACTGATTAAGACCGCAGTATATATTGTCGTTTCATTGGTATCCATAGTATTGAAAAAGCATAAATCAGGTTAGTGATAAGGTTTACATATGAAAACAACTCCGAAATATGTATCCGGAAGGAAGTCGTTTTATTCAGACCATACACCCAGAATGTTTCTGTAATAATCGTATAAGTGAAATAAATGATAAACGCCATACAGATCAGGAACACAGGATGCTTCAGCAGCATACCCGGCTCCTTAAACAAAACATGATTCAGCATATGAATACTCAGTAATACAATTACGGCTGAATACCCGATGATGTAATAAGAAAGATAAACATTCATTTCACCACGCAGTAAGTAATCGCCAATCCACAGAACAATAAAACAGGTCTGTAATAGCAATGGAAATGTTTTTCTCTGTCCAAACAATCCCCAGCTTGCAAACTGTCTTGTAATCAGTACAGCTTCAGCAAGCACAAACAGGTTGTAATTAAACGCATTGGAATATCCCCTGAATATTAAAACAATACTGAACAGTTCATTGGCAAGTCCTGCCCATAGTAACAGGATAAAAGGCCGGTAGGCAGGATCAGTTTTCTTATACCTGATCCAGCCTGCAACGGCCCCGATACCTACCGTCAGACTGAACAATGCATTCAGATCAAAAAACATCGCAACCTGTTTAGCTGTTTAAAACCGATTCATCCGGGCAGATATCCGGGCAGCGGTTGCCCCGCTCCACAATATCCTCTCCTTCAGTGGTGCGCAATGCACTGGTTGTTTCAGGTAAAATATCCTTCCCGTCTGCATCATACGGTACAATCACTGCATGCACCTTAAAGTCTGTACTCATGCCGTAGTAAATACGTAACCCGCAGCAGCCGGGTTTGGCTAATAACACATCAAACGCATTCCGGTCAAAGGCTTCCGATAATGCAAGTATGCCCTGGTGCTGGTAAGCAGGTTGCAGTATCTGCTCATAGTTGCTTCTGTACAAACGGGTCATGTCAATAGCCTCCTGCAGCGAAATAAAATGGTTCATAACGTATAAAGTTGGTGAACCACAAAGCTTTATTTTGATCCATTGCCAGAAAACCCGGTTTACACGAACTTTCAGGTGTATTTCCACGACCCGCCCCTCTATGTAAAATACAATTCTGAAAACAATATTGCAACAGGCGGTTAAATCAGTTTCATCACAGCAGCAGAAATGCAAACTTTGCACCAGTTAATACAAAACCACAGTTCTTATGAAACAACAGCCCGTCCGCATACCTGCCCGTGTTGTACTCTATCCGAAAGATGTGGAGAACATAACAGGCCGCAGCAGCCGCACTTCACGCAAACTTCTCCAAACCATCCGTGAAGCCCTCGGCAAATCAAAATCCGGTTTCATCACCGTCAAAGAATTCTCCCTCTTCACCGGCATCCACGAAGATCTCATTTACGACTTCCTCCAGCCATAATCAACAAAACACTTCATCGTTTTGCTCAAACTCTCTGCATTATGCATTAAGCATTCAGCGTTAAGCCTTCACCCTTCCCACAACCTGCAACACATAGTATCCCCAATAGAATTACAACAGCTCATCACCACAGTAGTACCTCAGCTTAATCAGGGCTTCCGACGGAACATGGGGGTAATATGTTCCGTCTTGATCTTTTGTTTCTTTTGCATCAAGGCAAAAGAAAGATAGTCGCAACTCGTTGCGGCATACATGTATCAGCAACTGATACATTATGTCCGCCCGGAGATTCTGCTGCAACCGGCCCCGGGAGTTTATCACAAACAGCCTCTTCCCGCTAATCAATCAACAATACATAAAATCTTACTGTTTACTATCACCCATACTGCAACACCAGAGGTGCATAATAGAAATCCTCAAGCCTTTCACCATAGTAGTACACAAGCTAAATCAGGGCATCATCCGAAAACTATGCTGGATATTGGTTTTCGGGCCCCTTTTTGGTTACTCCTGAGCTGTCGAAGGATTGGGCAAATGTTTACATCCCGACCGCAGCGTCGGGACAAAAAGAAAAAGTACCCAGCAGAAATTCAGCACCCTCGCAGCGTATCAAACAAAAGCAACTGTTGCTTTCTTTCCCCGTATACAATTGCTGAACTTTCAACACCAACACGCCCAACCTCAAACAATGAACCATAAACTTCAAACACGCTTTCTTTCAAAAAAAAGACTTCCATAACGGAAGTCTTTTATCATGATAACTTTGAAAAATCTTATCTCAGCAAAGTCTGGTGCGTTGTCTTACCCTCACAGGTTACAGTTAATACAAACACATTTCCCGAAACCGGCTTTGTAATCTGTATATAACCCCCGTTCATTTTATTTTTAACCAGCACCCGTCCCAGTTCATCGGTTAATACGTATTGTACAGGTTTGCTGCTGCTCAGTTGCCAGTAGCCGCTGCTGTTTTGTACAGCCCAGCTATTTGTCTGTGTAAAATCAACCTGCCTTATTTCAGAATATTGCTGTTTACCGTTCAGCTCTTCAGCAATAATTCTGTAACTGATTGTCCCTTGTAGCGCAGGGTAATCGGTAAACTGGTAAGTGGTCGCATTGCCACTGTTCCTGGCTGTTACAGTACCGGCAGTTTCAAAACTGCTGTTGCTTGTTGCACGTTGTACAAGGTATTGCTTGGTTTCGGTTTCAGAAGAGACCTTCCATTCAAGTTTTACGAAATTCTGGTTCTTTGTTGCTGTAAACCATTCCCATACTACCGGTAATGTTGAATTGGTCATGGTAATATAATTACTCATGGCAGAGGGTGCTGTTTTGCAGGCATAGTTGGAGGTCATTTTCAGTGAAAACACATCTCCCGGAACAGCAGTGGAAGTGCTGTAAGTAGAAGAGGTTGCACCAGCAATAACCGAACCGTTTTTATACCATTGGTAAACTGGCGAGCCGCCTGCAAAAGTGCTGCTTGAGGAAAAACTCACGGATGGAACAGAGGTAATGGAAACAGCAGGTTCTCCGCTGGCAGTTACTGTCATGGTGATGATACCGCTGGTGGCCGGACTACCTGAAGCACAGGCAATATTGCTGGTCATACGTACGCTAATCTGATCGCCGTTTACAAGGCTGCTGCTGCTGTAAGTAGAAGAAGTGGCAGCACTTATTGAACTGCCGTTTAACAGCCATTGATAGGAAGGATTGCTGCCTCCGTTTGTAGGCGTGGCAGTAAATATTACAGATGTTCCACCGCAGATACTGTTGCTGGTTGCACTGTTACTTACTGAAGCTGTTACAGTGCCAAGCGTCATGGTTACCGAAGGGCTGGTAGCGGTTGAAGTGGTAACACAGGCAAGACTGCTTGTTAAAACAACGCTGATCTGGTCACTATTGGCAAGTGTGTTGGTTGTATAGGTTGATGAAATAGCGCCTGAAATATCAGTGCCGTTCTTTTTCCACTGGTACGATGGACTGCTGCCTCCGTTTACAGGGTTGGCAGTAAAGGTAACAGATTGACCGCTGCAGAACGTATTGGAAGGGGCATTGTTGGTTATGGTTACCGAAGGGGTTACATTCACAGAAGCACCGTCGTTTATTCTGATACCACTGGTAGTGGAAGTGTAACCGGTAACTGCAAACACATTAACACGGGCAGTTCCGCTGCTGGCCCAGACAAAATTCACTGAACTGATAACCTTACTCTGATTTCCTGCTGAAATGGAAATAGGGGCTTCAAATAAGTTAAAACTGGTGCTGTTGTCAAACGTACCTGGGCTTGCCCAAGAAATCCTATCAATGCTTCCCAATGCCCTGATAGAAGAGGATGTGCTTGAAGCAAGAAACCAGTCTGGAAAAGAAATGGAACCTGTTGATGTGGTTGCATCAGCATAGTTCACAGTATAATTTAAAGTACCCGTTCCGTTTCCGGTTGTGCCAACAACATAAAGCGTGGCATACGGACTCTGGAAGGGACTGGTAAAACTTAATGTACCACTGTTGGCGCTTCCGTAAGTGGTGGGTGTGGTGGTAAGTATTAATGAATTATTCCCTGTATAAGAAGCCAGTTGGTAGGTTCTCGATGCACTCTGTGCGCTGGTAAATGAGCCCGATGCAGGCAGACCTCCGGTGCCGGTTGTTGTTCCGTTACTATATCCATTGGCATAGAATACATAACTGTGATCGTCGAGTGGCTGTGTTGTGGACGCATTGGCAGCACCCGTACCGTTGGCAATTACATCCTGATTAAAACCGGTAAGTGCAATGGGCTTTATTTGTGTGGTTATTATAGGTGATGTGCTGCAACCGTTGGCATCGGTAAGTGTAAGGAGGTAATTGCCTGGCGCAAGGTCGCTTAAGTTCTGAGAAGTGGAATAAGCTGTTCCGTTTTTTGTCCAGCTATACGTGTATGGCGCTGTTCCTCCTGTAGGAGTAATGGTGATGCTCCCGTTATTGCTGCCGGTACAGGTGGCATCGGTTTCGGCATGACCCGCAACTAAGTTGGCGGGTTGGGTAATGGTTACATAAACAGTCTTGATACATCCTGTGGCATCTTTTACTGATACAGGGTAGGTGCTTGCTGTTAAGGCTGTAAAACTATTACTGCTTTGCCATGCACCTGCACCCGCTTCTGCCAACTGGTATTGGTACGGGGCTGTACCGCCGGTTACTGATACGGTGATTGAACCATTGGTTCCATTGTAACAGGATACATGGGTAAGCGTTGTGTTTACTGTAAAGCTGCATTGTGCAGCGGCTTTCTGTAAAAAAAGAACGACCAGGACGAGTTGGAATAGCAATAACTTTCTCATAAGTGATTGAATAAAATGTTTAAGATGATTAATCTGATAAGGTTATTGTTAAGGACGAATTTACAAAATAAACAGTTGCAACATTTTACTTATGTATAAGCTTAATATATAAATCATAAACGGCAGCAGGATCCACAAAAAAGCTCTTGCCGTTTGTTCAACCTCTTACCAGCCGACCACTCAGGTTTCAAAAACCTTAAAACCTGGAACGCCCCCTGTCTTCAGCATTAAGCCTTTCACCTTATCAACTTTATACACATAGTATCTTACACTGACCAGCCCACAACCTCCTACACATAAGTTGTACAATAGAAATTCTAATGCCATTCACTACAGTTGTGTTATTGCTAAATCAGGGCATCATCCGAAAACCATGCTGGATATTGGTTTTCGGGCCCCTTTTTGGTTACTCCTGAGCTGTCGAAGGATTGGACAAATGTTTACATCCCGACCGCAGCGTCGGGACAAAAAGTGACAAATACTCCTTTATGTATCGCACAAAAAAAGCCCCGACACCATTTATGTCCGCCCGGGGTCTGCTGCAACCGGCCCCGGGAGTTTATCACAAACAACCTCTTCCCGCTAATCAATCAACAATACATAAAATCTTACTGTTTACTATCACCCATATTGCAACACCAGAGTTGCACAATAGAAATCCTCAAGCTCTTAACCACAGTAGTAACGCTGTCAAATCAAGGCGTTTTTCCCGCAAATGAATTCATTCATGAGCTCAAAAAAACAATAAACAAACAAGCGAATAATCATGCTGGATATTAATTGCGGAGGGCCTTTTTCTTTTTCCTGAGCTTGTCGAAGGATTGGGCAAATGTTCACATCCCAACCGCAGCGTCGGGGCAAAAAGTAAGAAATAATCCTTTGCGTACCGCACAAACTACATCATCCCAACAATCAACCCTCTGCAAAAAATCATACACTTAACTTTCACTCAAACTGCTAAACATAGTATCCTCAATCGACTTTCAACTGCTCTTAACTACAGTAGAACAAAAGCTTAATCAAAGCTGCTTCCGATTTTGGGCCGTCATTCAAAATCGGGGCCCTTTTTGGTTACTTTTTGGGCAAACAAAAAGTGACAAATACCCCCTTTTGAATCGCACAAAAAAAAGCCCCGACACCATCGTCGGGGCTTCCAAATTTCACCGCTTCGGCCTCCTCCCAATCAACCTCCTCATCAAATACGAAACCCCGTAACTCACCACCGCTCCAACAGCAGCAAGCACCGCCGTCCGTAATAAATCAGAAGCCTGGATATTCCAGAGTATAATCAGGAGTGTACCACCCGCAGTTCCTGTCTTAACATGTAAGCCATGTTCCATACAGCTACTCACGTTCATTGGTAACCGCTGTCTGGCTCACACTTCCTGCAACTGCTCCCGCCACTGCCAGGTAACCTGCTATCTTGATCAGCACCGCAGGTAAGGCCACAGGTGCAGCTAATATCGATGCACCCGCACCGGCAAGGATGACGCTGATATTGCGTACCTTTTTAAAGAAGCGGGGAGTACGGCGCTTCACACGCTTTACAATTGTATTTTTCATCTTTTTTCTGTTGAATGTGTAAAAAAATTGGCTCGCCCTTTTTTAAAACAGGGCTTATCAGTTGCAGCAGTTCTTTCAATGCTGCTCTTGATGCCGTTCCTTTCCCTTCTCCTGTTACAGTGGTAACCGGGGCAATACAGCCCTTCAGTTCCTTTAAAGCATCATTGGCAGGATGGATTAATATCAGGCTCCGGCCGGGTACATCCTCCAGTAGAAGATGCTCCTTAAACTTCGGACTGTATCGTTTACGAAGTGCATACTCACCCTCCGGGATACACGAAATACGGGGTTCGTTGTTCTTCCACGGCAGTTCAATACTTGAACATACCTTCTTTCCGTTCAGGAAAATGGTCCCGTTCGTGCCGCCGGGCAGGTACACCCTTACAAGCTCCAGTTTCATGTGCAAAAATTGAAAAGTGAAAAAATGAACGTTTACGGTGTATCCACGTTTATAACAGTCAGCGCATTAAACGCTCCGTTTTTAAGTGAATAAAACACACTGTTCACCTGTTGGTAAAACTCAACACCCATTACAAGAAACAGCGGGTGTGTGCTGTTGGCAGGCAACTGGTGGTCCAGCGCCAGCACAGAGGTGGTGGTGCCGTCAAGTGCAGTATAACTGCCAGCCTGCTGTACAACATCGTACACGTTGTTTTCAAAATCAACAGCAGCTCCGGCCGATACCAGTTTAAAATGGGTGGCACCTGCCGGTGCAGCAACCATGTTCGCCGGTATAAACGATGGTACATTCACCGTCAGCAATCCGCTCACCCTGTTTACACTCACGGTGTAGGGTGCAAACAAGGTCGAACCCAGTTTGCTGCTGATGTTAAAATCAAAACCATTCAGCAGCAACACTTCGCCGTCAATAACATTACGCTGTCCACGGTCATTAACGGCATCGGCTTTGATTACCCGCATCATTTCCTTGGTCAGCCTCGCCACCATTTTACCGTCCGATACATTTACCAGCAATCCACGGAGTGAACTGCGGAGGATTTTTCCGGCCTTTCCGGCCCGTCCGAATTCAGCACCGTTTTCCCTTGTTCTGGCAAAGGCCGGGTCATTGGCAATACGTTCAGCGCTCAGTCCGCCCTTTTCTCTTGCCAGGTATCCGTCCTGGCTTTTATAAAATGTGATATTGCCAATCGTTCCTTGCAATGGCAGTATCCCTTTTTGTTGTGCCATAAAATCTTGTTTTAAAAAAGTTGGAAAATAAAAGTTCAATGATGTTCACTACTGTCCGGATCAGTTCTTCATCGCTGCTCAGCTGCTGCAGCAATAAAGCATAAACACCACAGCACAAGATTACTCCGTACAAAAAAGGATTGAAAATGAAACGGCCGTTTCAGCCGTTTTAATCATGAATAGCCATAATTACCGTGAATGGCCAAAAAGGGCTTACTGTATGGAAAAGCCCACTCACCCCGTCAGCCGTTCCGGACGCTGACGGCGGTTCGCTCAGCCGGAAACTATAAGCACCCCCGCCTTTTGCATTCAGCATTACGCTTTTCGCTTTCAGCCTTTCGCCTTTGCTCAACCTGCAACACATAGTATCCCCAATCGACTTCCTTCAGCTCTTCACTACAGTAGTACTTCAGCTTAATCGGAGCTGCTTCCGATTTTGGGCCGTCATTCAAAATCGGGGGCCTTTTTGTTTCTTTTTGGCCAAACAAAAAGAAAAGAGTACCCGGCAGAGTCTGTAAACTCTCATCAGGTGCCCCATATCAAAAACCATGTTAGCATTTTATACTTCAACAATAAATCAACCTGCCAAACAAAGTAGCACTTCAGCTTAATCAAGGCTGCTTCCGGTTTCGGGCAGCACTACCCGACCGGTCAGACGGGGTTTCTCCTGAGCCGTCGAAGGATTGGGCAGGTGTTCACATCCCGACCGTGGTGGCATCGGGACAAAAAGTGACAATAAACATCAGGTAAAGCAACTCTAACTGCAAAGTTTTTTCAGTACAAGACAATTCGTCTATAAAGGCTTGCAACTCCCGGTCAAAGCCCACTCAAGGGCATAGATAAAGTTGGATAAAGTCATTCAACCTGTCAGCCGTTCTAAACGCTGGCGGCGGTTCTCACAACCCCAAATTCCAAACAATAAACCATATGCGTCTGCCCCTGCTTTCAGCACCATCATTCATTCGTGTATATTTACAACCGAAATCTCACGCATAAAGTATGTTGAATCATATTCTCATCATCGACGACGAAGAAAAACTACGCACACTCTTATCAAAGATTATTTCGCTGGAAGGTTTTGATGTGATACAGGCTGCCGATTGCAGAGCAGGGTTAAAAAAAATGCAGGATAACGAGGTTGATGTGGTGCTATGCGATGTGAAGCTTCCCGATGGGAACGGGGTAGAGTTATCGAAGACCATCAAAGAAAAATATCCTGCTGTTGAAATCATTTTGCTTACAGCTTACGGTAATATTCCCGACAGTGTGCAGGCCATTAAAAACGGAGCTTTTGATTATATCACAAAAGGAGACGACAACAACCGCATCATTCCCCTCCTGTACAAAGCAGCCGAAAAAGTAGCACTGTCAAAACGGGTGCAGCAACTCGAAAAACAATTGGGAAACAAATATTCCTTTAACACTATTCCCGGCAAATCAAAAGCTATCCAGGCTGCTTATGAAGCAGCAACAAAAGTAGCAGCAACGGATGCCACCGTTTTATTAACGGGTGAAACAGGAACAGGAAAAGAGGTGTTTGCACATGCTGTTCATAATGCCGGCAAAAGGAAAGGACAAGGATTTGTTGCCATCAACTGTTCTGCATTCAGCAATGAGTTGCTGGAAAACGAATTGTTTGGTCATAAAGCAGGTGCGTTTACAGGTGCTGTAAAAGACAGTAAAGGAATTTTTGAAGAAGCAGATGGCGGCACTGTCTTTCTGGATGAAATTGGTGAAATGCCGCTGGCATTACAGGCCAAATTGCTGAGAGTACTGGAAACCGGTGAGTTTTTAAAAGTGGGCGATAGTAAAACAACCAGGGTAAACGTCCGCATTATTGCAGCAACCAACAGGGATTTGCAGGAAGAGATAAAAAAAGGAACGTTCAGGGAAGATCTCTATTACCGGATTTCTGTTTTCAGTATTTCATTACCACCTCTAAGAGAACGGGTGGCTGATATAGAATTGCTGGCTGATTATTTTCTTGAACAGTTTGCCATAAAAGCGGGTAAGAAAAACATGCGTTTCTCAAAACCTTATCTCGAAGCACTGAAGCTGCATGCCTGGAAAGGCAATATCCGTGAACTGAAAAATGTGATTGAACGCAGCGTTATTCTGACAGATGAAAACGAACTGTCTGCAAGTTCACTCCCATCTGAACTTCAGCAACTGAAAAGCAATGAAGGCAATATTCTTTCAGCCTTTGACCTGGCAAGTGCAGAAAAAATTCATATTCAGAAAGTACTCAACTATACAAACGGTAATAAAACAGAAACAGCAAAGCTCCTCAACATTGCCTTAACCACCCTGTACCGCAAACTCGAAGAATACAAAATCAGTTAATTACTTTCAAAACGATAGTGCAGACCCTTTCAAAATGAAAGGGTTTTTTATTGCCTGCGTTTTCCTGAAAAACCTCAAACACTTAACAGCAAAGAGTTTCAGCACAACAGCCATAAAATGGTGCGGCACTTGCCGGTATTCCGGCATATCAAAACCCTCAAAAAAATGACAACGATCATACTGGTTATATCCGGGCTGCTTTGTTTTCTCCTTTTTTACAAAACCATTCAATACTTCGAAACAATTTAATCATGACCACACTTTTCATTATTGCTATTGCAGTATTTGCATATATGTGCTTTGTGCTGCTTAAACCTGAAAAATTTTAAACGATGAACACAGAAATCACAGGCATTGTACTGATGTATGCAGCAGTTGTATTACTGGCTGTTCCACTGGGAAGATATATCGGCAAAGTTTTTACAGGAACTAAAACCATGCTTGATACTTTATACAATCCCATCGATCGTTTGTTTTACAAACTCGGCGCAGTAAACCCGTTAAAAGAAATGANNATTGACCAATATGAGCTGGCTGCCGCTGAATCCTGATGGCAACCCTTCTATGAGCGGCGACCTTGCTTTTAATACCAGCGTCAGTTTTATAACCAATACCAATCTCCAGCACTATTCCGGCGAATCGGGTTTATCGTACCTGGGGCAATTAGTATTAATGCTCTGGCAGTTCATCAGCGCAGGTTGTGGAATAGCCATTGCTGCCGTTGTGTTTTTTGCAATGAAAGAAAGAACAACAGACAAGCCCGGAAACTTTTACTATTTCTTTGTTCGCAGTAGTACAAGAATATTATTTCCACTTGCACTGGTTGTGGCAACGCTGCTGTTGTTTAACGGCGCTCCAATGACGTTGAAAGGGAAAGATACAATTGTGAGTCTTCAGGGCGATACCATGCAGGTGAGCCGTGGCCCTGTTGCAGCATTTGTTGCCATAAAACAACTGGGAACAAACGGCGGAGGTTTCTTTGGCCCGAACTCCGCCCATCCGTTTGAAAACCCCGATTACTTCAGCAACATTGTTGAAACCATTTCCATCCTGCTTATTCCGATGGCAATGATTTTTGCGTTGGGGTATGTACTGAAAAGAAGAAAACTGGCATGGGTTATATCCGGTGTAATGACTGTGGGCTTCCTGTTGCTGCTTATACCCGCTGTTGCAAATGAAATGCATGGTAATAATGCAATTGCCAACATGCATATTGCACAGCCCCTGGGCAGTATGGAAGGAAAAGAAGTGCGTTTTGGATCAGCAGCATCAGCTTACTGGGCTGTGAATACAACCGTAACAAGTAATGGCTCTGTAAATGCAATGCATGATAGTTTAACTCCATTGTCGGGCATGTTTGCCATGCTGGGCATGATGGTGAATTCGTTTTATGGAGGTGTGGGTGTAGGGTTTCTTAATTTTTACATTTTTATCATTCTTGCTGTATTCATCAGTGGTTTAATGGTTGGCCGGACACCTGAACTGCTTGGCAAAAAAATTGAAGCCCGTGAAATGAAAATCGCCATGATCATTGCCCTGCTTCATCCCTTTTTAATCCTGGTAAGCACGGCTGTTGCAGCACATCTCTATGCACACAATCCACAGGTTTATGCGGGCTGGTTAAACAATCCGGGTTATCATGGCTTTAGTGAAATGCTGTATGAATTCACTTCCTCAGGCGCAAACAACGGCAGTGGCTTTGAGGGACTTGGTGACAACACACCCTTCTGGAATATCAGTTGTGGCATTGTGATGCTGCTGGCAAGATACCTGCCCATTATCGGGCCTGTGGCAATAGCAGGGCTGCTCGCAAAAAAACAATATATACCCGAAAGCGCTGGAACACTTAAGATCGACACAGCTACGTTTGGCATCATGGTATTTACTGTGATTGCCATCGTGGCTGCTTTGTCTTTCTTTCCTGCTCTTGCCTTAGGACCAATAGCCGAATATTTCAGTTTACGTTAATGTAAAATTTCAGATCATGTCAAAACATGTAAGATCAAATAAATTAGTTGAAAGCAGTTTATTGAAGGAAGCGTTGATTCAATCATTTGTAAAACTCAAACCGTCAAACATGTTCCGCAACCCGGTGATGTTTACTGTGTGGATTGGCACACTGGTTATGATTGCCGTATGTACCTGGATTGCTGCAGGCGAACAAAACCAGGGTAATCTGGTTTACAATATCATTGTTACTTCTGTTCTGCTCATCACATTGCTTTTTGCAAACTTTGCTGAAGCAATTGCAGAAGCAAGAGGTAAGGCACAGGCCAACAGTCTTCGTAAAACAAGAGAAGAAACGCCCGCAAAACTGATACAACCTGTTGGTGAAATGTATGTGAATGAAGTCAAAATCATTCCTTCATCATTCCTAAAAAAAGGCGACGTTTTTATCTGCGAAACAGGAGATATTATTCCGGCAGATGGTGAAATTATTCATGGTCTGGCAACTATTGATGAAAGCGCCATTACAGGCGAAAGTGCTCCTGTTATTCGTGAAGCTGGTGGTGATAAATCGTCTGTTACAGGCGGCACAAAAGTGCTCAGCGATAAGATACAGGTAAAAGTAACGACTGAACAGGGCGAAAGTTTCCTGGACAAAATGATTGCCCTTGTTGAAGGTGCATCCCGGCAGAAAACACCCAATGAAATTGCGTTAACCATTTTACTTGCCGGATTTACATTGGTGTTTATTATTGTTACTGTAACATTAAAACCATTTGCTGATTATGCACAAACACCGATTACCATTGCTGCCTTTATTTCATTGTTTGTTTGCCTGATACCAACAACAATTGGTGGATTGTTATCTGCCATTGGTATTGCAGGAATGGACAGGGCCTTGCGGGCCAACGTCATTACCAAAAGTGGCAAAGCGGTTGAAACTGCCGGTGATGTGGATGTGCTGCTGCTTGATAAAACAGGAACCATCACCATTGGTAACCGTAAAGCCACCAACTTTTACCCTGCGCATGAAGTAGATGAAAAAGCTTTCCTCAAAGCAGTGGTATTAAGTTCAATGGCCGATGATACACCCGAAGGAAAATCAATCATTGAACTGGCCGGGATCAACCCGTTAAGTTACCAGGTGAACAACGCAAGGTTTATCAAATTCACAGCCGAAACAAGAAGTTCCGGTATCGACTTTGATCATACCCGTATAAGAAAAGGTGCTGCCGATGCGATCAGGAATCTCTGCGAAAAAAAGGGCAACAGTTTCCCGGCCGATATGGCAAAAATTGTAACCGGCATTTCAAGCAATGGTGGTACACCGTTAGTAGTGGCAGAGAATGAACAAGTAATTGGCGTGATAGAATTGCAGGATATTATTA
>DDEN01000060.1:221-5297 GCA_002336115.1 Chitinophagaceae bacterium UBA1953 | reverse complement strand
GTACAATAACGGATGAGCATTAAATATTAATATGTTTTCAATTCAAAATTGTACCCTTGCTCGCGCGCGCTCAATGCTATTAAGTTAAGGAATTAAATCTTTTCATA
This sequence comes from Chitinophagaceae bacterium UBA1953, assembly GCA_002336115.1. Classification (GTDB taxonomy): domain Bacteria; phylum Bacteroidota; class Bacteroidia; order Chitinophagales; family Chitinophagaceae; genus Lacibacter. Next base: position 5,190 of record DDEN01000060.1, on the reverse strand, counting down.
TTACATTTTTGCGATTAGAAAACATCCTGGGTTTTAGTCTTTTGCGATACTTCGCCGTGTTTCGAGGAAAACACCTTCTGTGCTTTACTGGCACTAAATGCATCAGCAGTTCTTTTTTCAACAATCTCAAAGCTCTTTCTGGTTTGTTGTTTTGGAATATGTCAATTATCCTGTATTTCATCAAGCCCAGCGAAACTGAAGTATTTATTTTATACTTAAGCTTTCGTTTCCTGCAAGCCCTACTTAGATTTTCTGATGCTTCGTCAATAACCAAAGATTGCACATTGGCTATAAAAATAGCACAATGAAAATCTTGTTTTATCGCGATCGAACTTAGGCCCGAGAAGTTTTCAACGCTTAGTATATTTTTTAAACGGTCAAATAGGGTTTCAACACCCCACCGTTTAAAATATAGTAGTTTAAAACACTCATGGGGGTATTTTTGAAAGTCTAACAGGGAAGTTAATAATAGTTCCACCTCGCCATTTTCTAACAGGATACGAAGTAGCCTTACTTTTATACGATGGATGGCTTTGTATGGAAGCTCTTTAAATGAGCCTTTCTGCTTTGGACCTATTTCCAGTATTGACTCTTTTTGCCCCGAAGCAATGAAACTGCGTGTGATATTACTAAAATCGTGTTTGCACCGGATAACAAAATGACCACTTTGCCCGAGTATTTCATAAGCTAGTTGAAAACTAGGATACCCTCTATCAAGCAGCAACAAATCTCCTTGCTTAACATGTTGTAAATGCTCTCTGGCTAAAGTGATTTCGCCTATGGAAATTGGAGCCAACTCAGCGTCAAGAACCAACTCGTTTAATACGTCGTACATTACCGATACGCGACCTTGAACAACATCGTCCGTTTGATTTTGGTTCTTTGTCCAACCATATTCAGCTTTCAATTGCTCCGAAAAAGGTAAATTAAGCCTACTCCCGTCTATTGCTAAGAGTCTAAATTCCTCTTTCCATTTGGTAATTCTTTCTTCATTGTCCGTGTAAAATTCATTCAAAAGAACTTGGTTCATAGCGGGAAAAACCTCTGGTAGAATTTGTTGGCGTCGCTGTGTAAAAGCACTTGTAGCGGCATTACGAATGCTATTCCCAATATATGCAAAGTAATCGCGTAACTCTATGCAAAGCGTTCTTTTAGGCATGTTGAGCAAAATTGAAATCACTGTAGCAAAAGAAAGTTTCCTACTTCTAGTAAATAAACTAGTGCTAATTTTATATTTGCTAACTGTTTCAGCAGAGTGTATGAACCGACTGACTGAACTGAAAATGGTCAGGTTTTTTTCATGGGGTTTTCATCAAAATTAAAACTTTTACTGAAAACTTCAAAATCAATATATTAACACAAAATCCTTAACTTAATAGCATTGAGCGCGCGCGAGCCAAGGGTTCCATCTGATTACGGAATGCCGGATTTATTACAACCTTTTCATTCTTGTTATAATCCCTTTGAATTAATGTTTGCCCGTTTTGCTTTACATCTTTGACCGCTAAAACATACTGAGTATATGTATTTTCTAACATCATAATTGTTAATTCATCTTTATCAGTGTAGATTTTTTCATCTTTTAAATATTGGATGATCTCTTTAATAATTTTTGGCTTCATATAATTTTTATTTTTTATGACACCCCTCTATATATTAATGGAAAAGGGTTCATTTGTCCGACAAATTAATTTAAAATGAATATAAATTGGAACTGGCCATTGTTTTTGGTATTATTTGTGCTATATTTGTACTAAGAAAAGAAGGAAGAAATTCTGCTTTGGTAGTATTCTAATAGATATTATCAAAGTAGGACTAGCGCAAAAAACAAGCAAAAATAATTCTCTATCAGTTTTAACTGAGAGTACTTACTTATTGTTCTTGTTTTATGTGTAGTCTTAAGAAGAGTTTCGGCACAAAGTTTTCCTTCCTAAATTTTAGGCTGGTTTTCTTAGTTGTAATGTTCTTCATATACATTTTGCTTCCAAACAAATCAGCATTCCAGAATATTCTAAATTACGTTGCGAACCTAACGGTTATATATTTCTTTTTAAATCAACCAGAGAAAAATAAAAGAAAAGCAAGGGATTTAAGTCTCAAAAATCAGCGTTCCTGTAAACCAAGCTAAACGGTGGTTTCACTTGCTACGCTCCTGTTTGAACAAAGGGCGGCCTTTCATATATCAATAGTCTATTTATGTTTCTTTAGGTGACACTCTTCACACAAACTTTGAAGGTTATCAAAATCAAAGCCTAAAAACTTTATCTGCTCAATTGTAACACCTCGCATAAAAGGCGTAATGTGATGCACTTGCACTGCCGGTGAAATCCTTTGTTCATCAAATAAACATTGCTCACAAATCGGATAACTTGCAAGTTTAGTAAGGCGAAGAGATTTCCAGGCTGGTGTATTGTAAACATATTTTTGTGCTATCTTCTTTTGAGAATCATAGTTGCTCTTTTTCTTAGGTCTGTTAATAGTTGGCATTACAATCATACAGATATTTTTTGATGCTTTTATATATTAAATATTTGAAGTTAATTTTAAAATGAACTTTTAATAAACCTAATTGTTATATCGAAAAATCTAAATATGTAATTAACAAGTTAAAAGCTATTTAAACTTAATGCCTATAAGTTAAATCATAACTAAAATAATGTTTAATTCTAATTTGTTAACCCTCAAACCTTGATAAAATGAGAACATTATCTGCTTTTTTAGTTTTAATTATGCTTTGGTCATGTGGTGGATCAGACACATCTAAAAATACCAATAGCAAAACAAAAACGGATTCTACTACGACTCCGGTTGTAGCTAAGAACATTACACCCAAAGATACATTACAAGCATTAAAACTTGATGTTTCATATACTTGTGAAGAAGCAAGACAGAAAATTGGTTCTAATAAATATGAAATATCTGAAATGAACATCCTGTTAATGAAAGCTGCCCAATGCAAAAATGAAGAATATAATAAAAATCATCCCGATTCGGCCTATGTTACTGTAGTGACAGAAGAAGTTGATGCAGATGGTAATGGAAAAATATTATTTAACACTATAAGTCTCAAAACCGGAGAACAAATTGCTGCAGCATCAAAAGCGTTAATTAGTTTAGCCGTTTTTGCAAAATCAAAAGATCCTGTAACGACACTTGTGGCTGGTGCTGCTGGGAATTATACAGTTGATGCCTATTTAGACGCAGCTAAAAAAAATGATCCCTTAATCATTCTATTACCCACAATCATTCCATCCAAAAAACTAACTTCTGATGTTTATAAAACAGTAACTCAAATCAAAGTTCCTAAAGAAGCTCAAGCCGTAATTAGTACGGTTATTACTGAAGCCAAAAGTCATCCTGAAGATCTCATAGCACCAACTATAACTGTTCCTATAAAAATTGCGAGAAGGTGGTTTGGATTGTAAATTCAAAGTAATAAGCTCAGCGATTTGCGCTATATTTCTCAATCAATAAACCATAGTCAAATCGAAAGTTTACTGTAAAAGGTTGCTTTTTTCATACCCTTCAAATTTGTTATGTAAATCAAAAAGCTTACAACCAGCGTTGGCGCGCTTCTATTTTCGAACGCGCGTAGGTAAATCTGAGCACAAAAAAATGAAAGGGCACACATCTTAGTTTACTGACCCTTCCTGCAAGCATTTCATTGATAGCTTGTTGATTGTCAATAAAAATTTCAGGTGTAGTTTATAAAACTTCTAGTTTTCTGCTCAAGCATAAAAATCATCTTCTAATGCCGCACGCGTCAGAAATTAAGACGCGCGCGAACCGGGCTCTTTATAGATAATACCAGTTTTTTATGTATATTTGATCAATATATCCCGAATTCTTCAACTGCATTCAGGAAAGGGGGGGAGCGATATGGTAGTAAAATCAAAATAAACTTAAAGCCGGTACTATGAAAACACAAAACCTGTTTGTACAAATGCTGCTTACTTTTGCTATAACCCTGGTTACAGCCGCCATCGTAACCCTGCTCTGGAACCTGCTGATCGAAAAAGCAGGCGCTGCCATCGACTGGAAAACTTCATTCCTGTTTGCCATCGTGATGGGCATTGCGCTGCCGGTGGTAAAAAAACAGAATGGATAAACAGTCAACGCAGGTTCTATCAGCAGCTTGCCGGATTAATTACCATTTCTTAGCCGGTTTTTTTATAATATACAATTTCAACAGATCCGCCGGTTGAAGCGATTCGCATTGTGTATATGTTGTTTTGGATATTTCATATTGGTATAGCTTTTGGCGTAAAAATATTTGCTGATTCCCAACCCGCCGTTTTGTTAACAACATATCAAAATCCCCCGAAATCATTTAAAATCCTGAACCGAAAAGTTCATACTTTTGCACTCCTGTTCCCAGGAAATAAACCGGCACCCGGTTTAACATCCCGGCCACAGGCAAATACCGAATCCTGTTAGCTTTCATGCAAAAGAATTATATCCCGCAGGCGTTTTTTTACACCCTGGCTGTTGCCGGTTTACTGGTACTGCTTTCGTTCTTCGAACAGGAACGTACCATACTGGGCTACACCCTGAAGCCGGTGAGTATCTTTTCCGATATTGTGGCCGATGAACAGTCGGCGGCAACCCGCCTGCCCTTGAAGGATACGCTGGCCCCCGAACACGAACCCTGTCCGCCAGGCGTGGTTTGTTTCCGCAATTTTACAGGCACCGATCACCCGCTCGACAAGCTTTTCGACCGGTTGCTGAAAGCCAGGGCAAAGCAAGGCAAAGTGCGTATTGCCTGGTACGGCGATTCGTTTTCGGACGGCGACATCCTGGTAAGCGATCTGCGCGATACCCTGCAAAGCCTGTATGGCGGCAACGGCGTTGGTTTTGTGCCCATCACTTCCGAAATTGCTGGTTTCAGGCAGTCGGTCATTCACTCTTTCGGAGGATGGAACACCTCTTCGATCCTTACCAGCCCTTCGTCGCAGCGCCTGGGCATCAA
>DDEN01000060.1:0-215 GCA_002336115.1 Chitinophagaceae bacterium UBA1953 | reverse complement strand
AAACACACATCCACTTTTAATACCTTCAGGTTGTTTTATGCTTCGGCTTACGACCAGAAAGCCCGTATTTCGATCAACAAAACCGATACCCGCGTACTCAACCTGGCCGCTTCCGAAACGCCCGCCATGGTTAGCGTGCAGGCCGACAGCATCAGGCAGGTAAGCGCCCGGCTGAACCGCGGAGGCATAACCTGTTTCGGGGCTTCGCTCGAAGA
>DDEN01000053.1:226-4527 GCA_002336115.1 Chitinophagaceae bacterium UBA1953 | reverse complement strand
AAAACCTATTTTATTACAGACGGCGAAACTCCTGTATTTAAAGACTTCATTAAAAAATATGTCGGAACACAAGGAGTGACTATTCCTGACAAAGCCGTTTCGCTTGCAATGGCAAAACGTGTTGCTTCAGTAATGGAATTTGTATGGAAAACGTTTAGACTTAAAGGACACCCACCACTTTACAAGGGACTTGTAAATGCCTTAGGTTTAGAGTTTATCACAATTGACAAAAAAGCAAGAGAGGAACTTGGATACAAAACCTTTGTAACTATTGAACAAGGACTGAGCCTGATGAGAAAATAGAGGAAAAACTGCCTGCAATATTAAACAAAAGCAATAGCGAGCAATAAGATTCTTGAAAAGATAAGAGCAATTATTTAACTTAGTAACAATTTGAAAGTTTATACTTTTAAACCGCTAATGCTTTTATACTTGACCATTGGCGGTAATCCTACAACAAACCAATGCAAACAACAGAAATTGAAAAATGAACGAAAATGACATTAAAAGAATTTCCCGACTGACTGCAATTTTAACCCAACTGCAAACAAGGAGAATATTAAATTCAACTACTCTTGCTGAAAAATTCGGAGTAAGTGTTCGGACAATTTATAGAGATATAAAAGCCTTGGAACAGGCAGGTGTTCCTATATTGACAGAAGACGGAAAAGGATATTCACTGATGGAAGGATATAGGATGCCACCGGTTATGTTCACCGAAAGCGAAGCAAATGCTTTAATTACTGCTGAACAATTAGTGATGAAAAACAGTGATAGTTCTCTCAGTAAGGAATATGCAGAGGCGGTAAATAAGATAAAAGCCATCCTGTTATATTCAACAAAAGAGAAAGCAGATTTACTTTCCAAAAGAATTGCTATTAGTCCTGCCATGCCAAACACGAACGTGAGCAATTCATTGACCTTAGTACAACACGCATTGACAACTTTTAAAGTTTTGAATATCACCTATCATTCAGAAGGTAAAGACGAAATTACAAAACGTGACATAGAACCATTTGCATTGTATTACAACCTGCAAGAGAGTTGGACGCTTATTGCCTATTGCAGGCTAAGAAAGGATTACAGAATGTTTCGTTTAGGTAGAATATTAAGAATTGAACCTCTTGATTTAAGCTTTACTCCCCACAAACTGACCCTGAAGGAATATCTGGACGGTAAAGAAAAAAATTTCAGAACCCCTGACATACCCTTGTCATAGCTCCATTTTACTTTTGTACTATCAATTAATTAACAAACAATTAAAACAAAAGAAAAATGAAAAGCATGAATTTAGTATCATTAAGAATTATCACCGCTGACATTAAAACTTTAGTTCAATTTTATGAAAAAGCAACTGGTATAGAAGCAAAGTGGTTAACAGACGACTTCGCAGAGATAGTTACAAGCTCTTTCACCTTAGCAATTGGAAGTACTCGAACATTAGCGTTTTTTGGAGAAGGAGTTGCTCAACCAGCCGCTAATAAAAGTGTAATCATCGAATTTCTAGTAGAGAATGTAGATGATGAATACGAAAGGATTAAAGATTTAACCAACGAAATTGTTCAGAAGCCGACCACAATGCCTTGGGGGAATCGTTCATTACTTTTTCGTGATACAGACGGCAATTTAATTAACTATTTCACTCCAGTAAGTCCCGAAGCTATTAAGAAATTTGCTTAATGACAAAGCCCTGCCAACGAACACGCAATATAGCCCAAAAGGGTTTCAGTGGAATGAGAAGTTCATCACTCGCATCAATTTCATTGTATTTTAAAAGTGAAGCTCCCCGCAATCCCTTTTAGGCCATATTGCCACCGTTGGAGGTAATGGTGCAGAACCTGAACCAGCATTTGTTAAAATAAAGTCGACTGTGCTATAAGCGAAGGCCTTTCTTACGTGACTCTGCGTTTATAAACTTCGTCACAGCATCAAAATCTTCAATCAAAAAGTTCGACACCTCTCCACTTTGGATCACAACATAATAATCAAATCTTATATAAATTGCTAAACTACATGTAATTAGTTGCATTTTTCTTCCTCTCCTACCCAACTTTTCTCATTGGTTAGGATCATGTTCAAATGTTTGTTCTCAGATTATGAATTAAAAACATGATGCATTTCAACAATGTAAGGAAACCGCAATTCCATTGATCTTTGATCTTTACATAGAGGGTAAAGAGTATTTGAAATCTAAATTTTACTGAACAACAATAGTGGCTGTTAACTTGAAATTATATTTACAATGATAAGCAAACGTACCTCTTGATGTGAATTGATGACTAAAATCAAAACCAGGTTCAATATTGCCACTACCAAAGGTAAAACCATCGTCGGCAGTAACAGTATGATCTTTTGTATCCATATTTCTCCAAATAACAATTGTGTTGACGTCAACAGTTAATGTTGTGGGATTAAACCCTGACTGATTTATCCATACTTCATTAACCCCCTGTAAGTTATTAATTACAGGCTCTGGATAATAGCTTTCATCTTTATAACAACCATTAGTCAAAGAAAAAATTATTATGGTTGCAAATAAAAGAAGGCAGGTGGATGGTTTTGTTTTCATAGCTAAAATATATTTAGTATAAATATACAATAAATCTATATAAAATTTATTTTGGTTTGAAAATTTCTGCAGCTCACAAAAATGCAAATTCGCAAAAACACAAGCCGGGAGCTTAGTACTATTACTGACCGGAGGGTTACTGTTGCAATAAATACCACTGATGTCACGCATTCTTATGTTATGAAAATAACCACTGATGTAAATGTCTGCCTTCAAATTGGTTACACCCATTGTCAATTCCTGTTTTTCAAATGGGTTCTATTCATTATAGAAACAATGTTTAGGCTATCCTGCAAAATGGTTCATATCCGGTACATTGTGTTAAATTTGCTTCCAGATGCTAAGGAGTGAATACTAAGTATCCATAATAACATTTTCTGCTTATCGAAACCTGCTGATTGGCAAAAATGTATGATTGCTTTGGGAAAGCAAGTAGCCCGAAATCGAAAAATTTATATCCTATGAAACTAACGAAAACTAATAAAAGGTGGGGCTTCATATTCATTTTGCTTGCAATAGTTATCAGTATTTCTTTATATCCCCTACCCCATCAAAAAACTATTCAGTATTATGATAGAGAAAGCAGTCAACTAATAACGGAAAAGGTAGCCGGCGAAAAGTGGCTGGTATGGCTTTACAACAACCCGATTGGAAAGGCTACGCTTTGGACCCTGGTAAAAAGAAAACTGGTTTCATCCATTTATGGTAATATGATGGACCGCAATTCCTCAGCAAAAAAAATCCGTCCCTTTATTGAAGACTTTAATATTAACATGGAAATAGCTCAAATTCAGCATTTTAACAATTTCAACGACTTTTTTACCCGGAAACTCAAGAAAAATGCCAGACCAATTGATACCAGTAGCCGAATTGTGGTTTCTCCTGCCGATGGAAAAATCCTGGCTTATGCTGATATCAGCAATTCATGGTTTTTCATTAAAGGTTATCGTTTTGATGTGTATTCCTTTCTGGATAATCCTGATCTTGCTAAAAAGTATCGTAACGGTTCCCTGCTTATCATCAGGCTCGCACCGATGGATTACCATAGGTTTCATTTCCCGGTGAGTGGAAATGTTTCTCAGGCTAAAAAAATTGACGGGGATTATTATTCTGTAAATCCCTTTGCTTTGCGTAAAAATGCTGAAATATTCTGTTTGAACAAACGAGAATATTCAATCCTTACAAATCCGTTGTTTGGCGATGTTGTTATGTGTGAAGTAGGTGCAACCATGGTCGGAAGCATTATACAAACTTATAAGGAAAAGGTTGTACAAAAAGGCGACGAGAAAGGATATTTTAAATTTGGAGGCTCAACGGTGGTTTTACTTTTTGAAAAAGATAAAATTCATATTGATACTGATTTACTGATTAATACTTCAAAAGGTTATGAAACATCGGTTAAAATGGGAGAAAGAATTGGAGAAAAAAAAATAAAAATAAGTTCACAATGTCTGGATAATCCCGTTGCCCAAAAAAGCAGGCATTCCATTGCTGATTATTCGCATCCTAATCACTGAACCGCAGGTATCACCTCAGATGTCGAAATTTGATTATTAACCTTCAAGTAACACAACATTCAAAAAAAACCTTTCCGGATTTGGGTTAAAGGAATAAACTTAACCTAATTAATATGGATGTTCCCACGATGGCTCCCAGTCAATATTGCGGGCATCACTTAAGTTGGCAAGCCTTTTTTGCGAGAAATCCGTTAGCATGACTTCAGTCAATGCCG
>DDEN01000053.1:0-181 GCA_002336115.1 Chitinophagaceae bacterium UBA1953 | reverse complement strand
GAGCGAATTTTCTATCTTTTTCATAGCTCCCCGGGTTTTAAGAAAAGTAATAACTGTTGTAAATATACAAAATATCAGGCAATTATGCAAATTAATATCTTTGCGCGAAGCTTCAGATCAAGAAATGATTAAATCAATTTCAATCATGATATCTATACATGATTATACTAACAGGCTTCTT